>NZ_BCZS01000008.1 GCF_001598855.1 Pluralibacter gergoviae ATCC 33028 = NBRC 105706
GGGTAAAACGGCGCTGACCTTTGGCCTGGCGAAAGATCTCACCGCAGGCAGCCTGACCACCGGCACCACCACCGTCAGCGACGGCGGCGTGACCGTGAGCGGCGGCGATAAGCCGGTAACCCTGACCAAAGACGGCCTCGACAACGGCGGCAACACCATCACCAACGTCGCCGACGGTAAGGTCGGCGCGGGCAGCACCGACGCAGTGAACGGCGGGCAGCTCAACACCGTGCAGACCCAGGTCGATAAAGGCATGACCTTTGCCGGGAACAGCGGCGACGCGGTAACGCGCAAACTCGGCGACACCCTGGCGATTAAAGGCGGTCTGGATGCAGACAAGGCCAGCTCCGGCCAGAATGTCATCACCCGCACCACGGCGGACGGTCTGAGCATTGAGCTTGCCAGCGACGCGAACTTTGACAGCGTGAAAACCGGCAATACCACCATCAATGATGGCGGGCTGTCTGTGACCAATCCCGCGTCGGGCTCCAGTGTGAAAGTGACCGGCAGCGGCCTCGACAACGGTGGGAACAAAATCACCAATGTGGCCGACGGTAAGGTTGGAGAGGGCAGCACCGATGCGGTTAACGGCGGCCAGCTGAATGAGGTGAAAACCGTGGCGGGCAAAGGCTGGAACCTGAGCACCCGCAGCGGCGACGCAGTCACCGCCGCGCAGCAGGTGGCTCCGGGCAGCGAGGTGCAGTTTGCCAATCGCGATGGCAACCTGACCGTGACCCCCACCGCTGATGCCAGTGGCAATACCGAGCTGACCTTTGGCCTGGCAAAAGATCTCACCGCAGGCAGCCTCACCACCGGCGGTACGGTGATAAGCGACGGCGGCGTCGTCATCGGTAGCGGAGAGGGGGCCGTCAGCCTGAGCAGCGGCGGCCTGAACAACGGTGGCCATAAAGTCACTAATGTGGCGGACGGCGACATTGCCGCCAACAGCAAGGACGCGGTTAACGGCGGACAAATCAGCAGCCTGGTGAGCAATACCGAGAGTAAGGGGCTGAACTTCACCGCCAATACCGGCGCGCCGGTGCATAAAGATCTCGGCACGACGCTGGCGGTAACGGGTGCCTATCAGGGCAGCGGTGAAACGTCAGGTGAAAACGTCATCACCAAAACCACCGATGACGGGCTGACCATCGAGCTGGCGAAGGATGCCACCTTCAGCAGCATCACCACCGGCAGCAGCGTGCTGAATAACGGCGGTCTGACCATTGGCGGCGGTGTGGGAACCGTTATCTTAAGCGGCGCGGGCCTTAACAACGGCGGTAACAAAATCATTAACGTCGCGGCCGGGGAGCTGAGCGAAAACAGCGCCGACGCGGTAAACGGTAGCCAGCTGTACAAGGTCAGCCAGGACGTCAGCAACATCAAAAATGTCACCGACAGCGGCTGGAATATCTCCACCCAAACCACTCGCGGCGCGCGCGCCAGCGCCCAGGTCTCGCCGACCAGCGGGCTGACCGTGATCAACACAGACGGCAACCTGAGCATCGTGCAGCAGCGCGACGAGCAGGGCGGCACCGATCTGACCTTCGGTCTGGCGCCGAACCTCACAGCGGACAGCGTCACCACCGGCAATACGACGGTGAACACCGGCGGCGTGGCGGTGAAAGACGATGCGGGGCACGCCACGGAGGTCTCCGCCTCCGGTATGACGGTCTCCAACGGCAGCGGTCCGTCAACCACGGTCAATGCCGGGGATGTCACCGTCGGCAATGTTCACGTTGATGGCAGCACCAATACAATCGGCGGGCTCGCCAATACCACCTGGACCGGCACCGCGACCAGCGGTCAGGCGGCAACGGAAGATCAGCTCAGCCAGGCGATCGGTCAGGTCAATGAGGCGGTCAACAACTCCGGCTGGACCGTAAAAGCGCAATCCGGCAGCGACGCCAAAATTGCCAATAACGGTTCAGTGCAGTTCACCGGCGCGGATGACAACATCAAAGTGACCCAGACCGGCAAGGACAATAACGGTGTGGTGCAGATTGCGTTGAGCAACGATCTGAAGGTCGGCAGCGTCACGGCAGATACCCTTACCGCCGGATCGACCACGGTGAACAACGGCGGTGTCACCATTACCGGAGACACCTCGACGGTTACCCTGACGGATAAGGGGCTGGATAACGGTGGGAATAAAATCACTCACGTCAGCGGCGGCCAGCTCACTGCCGACAGTCAGGACGTCGTGAATGGCTCCCAGCTCTATCAGACCAATCAGCGGGTGGCGAATCTGCAGACTGAGTCGGGCTTCTTCCAGGTCGATACGCCAGCCAAATCCAGGCGGCCAACCGTTCCCGGGCACAACGCGGCTGCGGGCGGCGCTAACGCGCTGGCCAGCGGCGACAACACGCTGGCGGTGGGTAACGACAGCCGGGCCACCGCCAATAACGCCACTGCCGTGGGCAACCGCGCCCAGGCCAGCGCGGAGAGCGCGCTGGCGGTGGGCTACGGTGCGCAGGCCACCCATGCGAACAGCGTCGCGCTGGGTGCCGGGTCCCGTACCCGCGAGGGTGCCCAGAGCAACTATCAGGCGGCGTTTGTCGGCCAGAGCAGCTCGCTTGGCGAGGTGAATATCGGCTCCCGGACCCTCAGCGGCGTGGCGCCGGGGCGTAACGATGATGATGCGGCGAACGTTGCTCAGCTCAAAGCCGGCGTTGCGGCGGCCACCAACTACACCGACAACCGCTTTGGTCAGGCGATGAGCCACATTGACCATGTCCAGAACAAACTGCGGGCTGGCGTTGCCAGTGCGATGGCGATGGCCGGTCTGCCTCAGGCCTATCAGCCGGGCGCCAGCATGTTCAGCATGAGTGGCGGCACCTATGCGGGCGAGTCGGCGATGTCGATGGGCTATTCCACCGCGTCGGACAACGGTAAGTGGATCTATAAAGCCGCTGCCAGCACTAACACCCGCGATGATACGGGCGCCACCATTGGTATCGGGTATCAGTGGTAAGTCTGCGGCCTTAACTGGAGTGAGAGTATTTATGAAAACAACACATTTTCGCCGGCTGACCCTGACGCTCGGCGCATGCCTGCTGATGGCCGGCTGCACCATGCACACCAGCCGCAACATCAGCGACAGCGGCAAGCCGGAACAGATCATTTATCCCGATCCGGACAGCAAAGTCGCCATGGGGCAAAAAGAGGGGAGCTATCCGGACGGTGCGGCGCTGGCCAAACTGCGCCCGGGCATGACCAAAGCCCAGGTGCGCCAGCTCATTGGGTCGCCGCACTTTAAAGAGGGGTTCTATTTCGTGCGCGAGTGGGACTATATCTTCCACTTCCCGAGCAATGGCCTTGTGCGTACCTGTCAGTTTAAGGTGGTGTTTGATAAGGATTATCTCGCACAGCATTATTACTGGAGGGATGAGGCCTGCAGCGTATTTGTCAAAAAAGCGATGTAAGGACTCTCTGTCCGCATAACTGAATCGTAGCGGTGCAGAATATATTCCTGCTGCGATGACCTGAGCGTGGGCCCTGCGGTCCACGCGCACTACTTTTTGTTAATTAAGTGAGTCGTTATGAATAAATCCCTGAAAATCGTGGCCGGTATGGCTGCACTGGTGCTTTTGGCCTGCGCGGGATATGGGGTCAACCACTATTATACGCAACCTTCAGCACAGGCGACCACTGCCGAGGCGGCCGCCCCAGACAATACGCCTTTCCCGGAGGCGAAGCTGGAGGATATTACCCTGCAAATTCATCAGGTAGCTGACAATGTGGTCCATGATATTGATACTTATGACCCGGTTAAAATCGGCCAGGTTTGGGACGCCGCCTCTGATCTTGCTAAAAGGAACCTGCCCCGCAATACATTTATTAATAGCGTAACTGCGATACATCAGGAGTTAGGCAGTCTGGTCAATCGCCAGTACGTGAATACGCTTTATAAAAACTTTCCCGGTACCGCCGATATCCCTGCCGGGCAGTATATTACCGTGAATTATTTGACGCAGTTCAGCAATGAAAAAAAAACGCGTAAAGAGGCAGTTGTTTTTATCTTTCTGAATAAACAGTGGCGAATGGCGGATTACAGTATTTTAAATAATATGTAAGTGCCTGCTGAACCCTCAAATACATAGCGTTATCCGCACAATGCAACCACCAGGGTATTTACGGAGTAATAACATGCCGCAATGGCAATACGTACTGTCAGCGCTGCTGATAGCCGCGGGCACTCTGCTGACCACTGCACAAGGTGCTTCGCATGAGCACTGGAGTATTGCTCAGGCGCGCGAGAGGCCCTTGCAGATTGAGTCCTGGGTACTGGACTGTACCGGTGCGCAGCAGCCTTGCCAGGTCTTTCAGGAGTTGACCCGCACCGACACCGGCAGGCGCGCGCTGCTGGTCAAATTTGTCCCCTCCGGCATGAAAAAAGTGCGCATGATCGTCGGGACGCCGTTGGGCGTGAATCTGGAGAACGGCGTGGCCTTTACGCCGGATCACAACCTCCTGCCTACGGTACTCCCTTTCAGCGGCTGTCTCCATGAGGGGTGCCTCGCCGAGGCTAACATTGACGGAGCCCGGGCGGTCGAGGGCCTGACCAGCATGGATATTCGCTATCTGCAGGGGCAGACGCCCGTCAATTTTTCCCTGAATCTGAAGGGATTATCTGCTGCGCTGACGATGGCCCAGCGTCACTTTGAGCGTCACGCATCGGGAACTGAGCAATGAAAGGAATAGGGGGAGTTGCGCTGCTGCCGGTGGCGCTGGTGATAGGATGTCTCGCAGGCTACGCCTTGAGCAGATCCGCTGCGCCCGTCGCGAGCGTGCAGACTGCGGCGCCGAAGGCCAATCGCCCGGACGCGCTCGATGCCCGCTATCAATCCTGGCACCTGAACTGCGCCTCCCGCGGCCCGGAGAGCGCACCCTGTGAGGTCTCCGCTTCCCTCGTGGAGCAGGGCCGGACGCTGGGCAACATTACGCTGGTCCCCAATCCGCACGGCGCGAAGCTGATGCTGCGATTGCCGCTGGGAATTGACGTTCAGTCCGGAGTGATATTTACCCTGCTGGGTCGGAAAACGGAAGGCAGTAAGCAACTGAGCGTCAGCCGCTGCGACGCCGAAGGCTGTCTGAGTATTCTGGATCTCCCCCAGCCGCTGTTTAACAGCCTTAGCGAAATTGGCGAGATCAGAACCCGGGTCAGAATGCTGCACAACGGCCCGCAGATAACGCTGAACTGTTCCGCAGCCGGTCTGGCACCCGCCCTGCTGGCGATGAATGCGTGGCAGTAGGGCATTAACGGGAGGACTGAGGCTGAGAGCCTGCACACAAATTTGCGTCATTGCCTGAATTTGCTATGTTCGATTTAACGTCAAAACCAGGTTAATTATGGATGAAAAAGAGTGGCAGGCTCTGGCTAACGAACTGGTTTGGTCTGTACAGGGATGATGGAAGTATTGATGATTATATTTTTATCAGCGGTGTACGGCGCTCAAACGTCAGGATACATCCTCTAAGGCCGGATGGCTCCGGTACGTCGTGGGGCTGTATTACCTTCTTCCGAAGTATCGAGTTCAGCGCATTTCGCAATTCCTTACTCAGGATACAGAAGTGCAAGGTTAATGGTACAAATTTGATGGCATATGGAATAGTGACGGTAAAAGGTTCAGTTACGGGGCCATGTTATGTCAGGTAAAAAACGCCTCTATCCGCTGCTTTGGGTTGTCATCACGCTTTGTCTGATCAGAAGCCGAATCCTGCTCGGCGTGGCTGATGAAATACTCGTCTCTATCGATCGGACGTGCAGGACTTTATCCATGCAATGTACCGGCAGCGATTACAATTCAGCGCTGCTGGTCACCGCGCTGATTATTAATGGTATCGCGGGGTTCATACTGGTTAGCATTATTGCGAAGATTGTTCATACGGTGCGAAAAACATCTTAAGAGTTCGCCAGAACGCATTGGATACTTAAGGCGTAAAACGTGCTCCTCAGGCGGTAAGCGGCATCAAACGCCCGGTTGCTGCGGCCGGCGCAAGCGAAGCGCCGCCCGGCATAAGGGCCATGCCGGTATCTGACCCCTCGCGGATACCGGCTTATCATCGTACTCACCCCACCTCAATCTCCTCAATCCCCAAATGGTGCGCCATCTCGCGCAGGATAATCAGGTAGCCGTAAAAGTGCGGATCGTCGGCAAACTCTCCCTCGCGCAGCGGGCTGCCGGAAATAACGTCCGCCACCCGGTTAAAGAGATCCTCTAGCCGGCACTGCGTCAGCGTCCCTTCCGCTCCGGCGATGCGGGCGATCTCGCGCAGGGTGTCGTCGGCGCAGGTGAAGCGTTCACTCACGCCGTGCAGCGCCGGGGTTGCCTGGATGCAGTCTTCAACGGCGGCGATCGCCAGCTCGACTTCATAGGGCGTGGGGCGCGGCGGGTGGCGGAAATAGTGCCCGGCGATCGCGGCGTAGCCTATCGGCAGGGCGATGGCCGGCTGGCTAAACTGCAGACTGTTTTCGCCGATTGAAAAGGTGGGCTCGTCCATAAGTGCCTCGCGGGTCAGAGTGTCAAAAACGTGAAAATCTACTATAGCCCCGGAAATAGCCAAAAGATACCGGAGCTACCACGCGTAGCTCCGGCACGCTTCGCGCAGCAGGTCCAGGAACCGGCGGGCGTTAGTGGTCATCGCCGACTTCTGCGACCACACCGCGCAGTACTGGGCGGCGGGAAGCTGGCTGATGGGCAGCGTCACCAGTTTGTCCGCCATCTGCAGCGGGCTTGCCGCGGCGCGGGCGACGATGGTCAGATAATCGGAACCCAGCACCATATTCATTCCTGTTATCACCGAGTCGGTGCGCAGCGGCGTCACCGAAATCTGCCGGTAAAAGTGCGCCAGCTCGTTTTGCAGATGATGGTAGTAGCCCTCCGTGGACTCCGGCAGCAGCCATCTGGCATCTTTCAGCGCGAACAGATCGCGCTCCTGCGCGTGTGGGTGACCTTTGCGGGCGATCACGCAGAAGGGGGCGGTAAACAGCGGCTCGATCATTACGCCCTCCGGCGGCCGCATCGGATCGATGCTGCCGATAGCCAGATCGGTTTCGCCGCTGCGGATGCCGGGCAGCAGGGAGTTGAGCTGTCCCTCCCTGACCGTCAGCGTCACCTGGGGCAGCGCACTCTTATAGGTTTGCGCGATCTGCGGAAATACCGTCAGCGAGATAAGCGACGACAGGCCGACGGTCAGGCGACCGTGGGTGAAGTAATTTATCTGCTCCACCTCTTCGGCGGCCCGGCGCAGCTCCTCCATGATCCATTCAGTGCGGCGGGAGAAGGCCAGCCCGGCTTCGGTCAGCGTCACACCTTCGCTGCTGCGCAAAAAAAGCTGCGTGCCTAAAGTTTGCTCCAGCTCACGCAGCGTGCGGCTTAACCCGGGCTGAGTGACGCCGAGCTCCCTCGCCGCCGAGCGTACGCTGCCTCTGCGGGCTACGGCTCTGAACGCCTGCAATTGCGCCGTTTTGGGTAAATATTTCATCCTTTTCCCTATAACAAAAATGCATCGCCTATAAAAAAACTACATCTTCCCGCGATCCGGGTAAAGCCATAATCTTTTTGCTGCTATGCGCAACCGTTCCTTTCCCTTGCCTCAGGATGCGAAGAATGAAAAGCCAGCCGCAGATGATTTTATTGCTCTTTATTGGTTACGTGTTCGTTTACCTCGACAAAACGGTGACCGGCTTCGCGCTGCTGCCGATTGAAAAGGAGTTCGGCCTCAGCACCTCGCAGCTGGGGCTGATTACCGGCGTGTTCTTCCTCGCCTATTCGCTGTTTCAGGTGCCGGCGGGCTGGCTGAACGACCGCATCGGTTACAAAACTATGCTGATCCTCTCGCTGACTTGTCTCGGACTGTGCGCCATTTTCTTCGGCGCGCTCGGCTTGAGCTTCGGCCTGCTGCTGCTGTTTCGCTTCCTCGCCGGGATCGGCCACTCGGGCTATCCCTGCTCCTGCGCGAAGGCGGTGGTCAGCAACTTCAGCGTTGAGAAACGCACTTTTGCCCAGTCGGTGCTGCTCTCCTCGGCGGGACTGGCGATGACCGCCGGGCCGATTGTCGCCGTAATGGCGCTGGAGAAACTCGGCTGGCACAGCGCCTTTACCGTTCTCGGCGTCGCGGCCTGCGCGATGGCGGTGCTTATCTGGCTGCGGGTGCCCGCGCCCGCGCAGGTTGAGAAGGTGCAGGTGCAGCGAAGCGCGCCGGCGCTGTGGCGCAACCCAACCGTGCTGCTGCTGTTTATCGCCATCTTCTGCGTCAACGTCCCCAGCTACGGGCTGATGAGCTGGCTGCCGCGCTTTCTGGTAGACGGCCGCGGGATGTCGATGGATATCTCGGGCTACATTTTCGCCGTTGGCGGCGCCGGGATCTGGATTTCTTCCCTGTGTACCGGCTGGCTGGTGGGCAAATACTTTTTCGGCCGCGAGCCGCAGGTGATCCTCGTCTGTGCGGCAGTGAGCGCGGCGGCGATCCTCGCCCTTTTTTATACCACCACGGCGCTGGCTGCCGGGGTGCTGCTGTTTATCGGCGAAGTTTTCCTGATGGCCACCTTCGTGACCGCCTTTACGCTGCCGATGAAGCGGCTGCCGGAAAATATTATGGGCGCCGCGATGGGATTCATTAATACCGGCGGTACGCTGGGCGGTTTTGTCTCACCGATTGTGATTGGCTTCCTGCTCGGCCAGGGCGGCGGCTATCAGAGCACCTTTATCTTCCTTGCCCTGGCGATGCTCTGCGCCGGGCTGGCTATTTTACCGCTAATGCGGCAGAAGGCGGCGCCTTCTGTACCCGCTATTGATTAAAGGAGAGCAGCATGAATAACGACATTCAGACGATGATCGGCGACGCGCACGGCGACGTTATCCGCTGGCGCAGGCACATCCACGCCAGTCCCGATCTTTCGTTCCATGAAAAGCCGACGGCGGACTATATCGCCGCCGAGCTGGCCCGGTTTCCGGGGCTGGAAATAACCCGGCCGCTGGAGAACAGCGTGGTGGCGCTGCTGAAGGGCGACTATCCCGGCCCGACCTGGGCGCTGAGGGCCGATATTGACGCCCTGCCGCTGCAGGAGACCAGCGGTGAAGCGTTCGCTTCAGGTAAGCCTGGCGTCATGCACGCCTGCGGGCACGATGCCCACGCTGCCATGCTGATGGGGGCGGCCAGCGTACTGTGCAGGCTGCGCGATCGGCTGCGGGGCAGCATTAAGTTTATCTTCCAGCCCGCAGAGGAAGTACCGCCGGGCGGTGCCCGCGAGCTGGTGGCGGGCGGCGTTGTGGATGACGTCGAGCATATTTTCGGTCTGCATATGGCGCCCAACTTTCCGACCGGCAAAATCGTCCTCAAAGAGGGCGTCTACGTCGCCTCCAGCGATAACTTCGATATCACCATTTCCGGGCGCGGCGGGCACGGTTCGGTTCCGCACCTGTGTATTGACCCGCTGGTTATCGGTGCCGAAATGGTGATGGCCCTGCAAAACGTGGTAGCCCGCAATATCGATCCGCTGAAGGCGCCGGTGCTGACCGTCGCGACTTTCCAGGCGGGTGATAGCTACAATGTGATCCCGGACAGCGCCCGGCTTGCCGGGACGGTGCGCACCCACGATGCGCAGGTGCGGGAGCAGGTGCAGCACCTGATGCAGCGCATTCTCTCCGGCGTGGCTGCGGCGCACGGTGCCGGCTGCGACATCCGCTGGCAGGAGGGGTATGCCGTGGGCAATAACCATCCAGAGGCCTGCGGCATCGCTATCGACGCGATCCATCGCCACTTTGCCGACGGGACGCTGACGATGGCCGACGCTCCGCTGTTCGGCAGCGAGGATTTCTCCTCCTATCAGCAGAAGGTGCCGGGGGCGTTTCTGTTTATCGGCTGCGGGAACGAAGAGAAGGGCGCGACGTGGGGGCTGCACAACCCCAACTTCCGCATTGATGAAGACGCCCTGGCGGTGGGCGTGAAGGCGCATGTTGCGCTGGTGAGCGGCCTGCTGGGCGACTGATAAAAAAACGCCCGGCGCAGGCCGGGCGGATGCTTTAGTAAGCCGGGTACCGCTCCAGCAGCATCTCCAGCCGCCAGCGGATGTCGGCATCCAGCGGCGCCTTTTCACTGTAGGCCCTCACGCCCGCCAGATCGTCCGCCACCAGCTCATCGTGCTTGTCGCCCATCATGCCGTTGATGGCCGCCATAAAGCGCGAAACCTGATAAGCCTGCCCGTTGCCGGGGTTAATCGAGCGCAGGGTATCGTAAAAAGAGACCTGCTGGCTGATGATTTTACGCACGTCGTGAAATTCGCGCCCGGTCAGCAGCTGGCGGGAGATCATCTCCTGCAATTTGCGCATTTGCTCCTGGCGATAGGTTATAAATTTATCCGCGCTGACCAGGTGAGCATGGCGCAGGGAATAGTTCACCATATTCCACACCGGTGCGCTGAGCAGTACCTTAAGCAATTTTCCCCAGCGGGCGGTCATAGCGGCATTATTATTGCGAAATGCATCCTGGAATCGCCCGAGATATACCGTGGTCTTTCTGAAGAGAAACGGTACCTTATGAGTTTTGGTATATAGCATCAGCGCAAAACGTAAATGTTTGTAGCGCGAACGTATATATTTGTATTCCTTTCGTTCGTCCTCTGACAATTCGCCGGTGGTCAGCTGCTTATTAATTAGCGCAAGCAGCGCCTGGCGGCTGACGCCGTCTTCCCAGTACTTAAGGCACAGGTCATAGTTTTCCTTAATCCGCGCCGCGCTGCATGATAAATCAATGCGTTGCGGCAGGCTGACCTGCTTGTCGGCAATGTCGTCTTCATCAATAGCGATAAACAGGCGTCGTTCAGCATCGCTGATTGATTTACCGAAATTGACATAACCGGGGCCGGAATTGGCTATTTTGCTATCATCATAAAAAGCATTTTTACGGGCTGCAGTAGTGAGTTCGCTCATACTTTTCACTCTATTTTAACCCGACGTTTACAGTAATTATTTTTTTATCTGTAGTGACGGCGGCGATACGGGAGTTAAGCTGATTGCTTTGCCTCATGACAGTGCAGCTTGCTGTGGGTAGTCAGGGGCGAATAGTTCAGCCATTCGTTCTGTAGTGCCTATTCTGGCAGTCATGTCTTAACGAATTCTTAATTCCCGTAAGATTTAGTGAAACGAGAGATAAACGTACTGCAATTAGATTTTTCCGGCGGCGGCGCTACTTCGCAGGGCGGGATTGACCTTCTCCTGCGCCATCCGCGAGCCCCCTATCGCCGACGCCGGTCGCCTGCCGGGCGCCGGCGTCGGCTCCTGTAGGCTTAACTGAGGCTCGCGCGCCGGTGCGGGTCCGCGCCGGCGGCGTCCGTCTGCCGCAGATCTTTGAGCAGGCTGAACATATAGAGCACGATCACCAGCGAAAAGGGCAGACCGCAGAGCACCACCGCCGTCTGCATGGCGCTGAAGTTGCCCGCCAGCAGCAGCCCGGCGCACACCACCGTGGTGACCACCGCCCAGAAGACGCGCAGCCAAGCCGGGGCGTCGTCGCTGACCGTGCCGCCGACGCTTGAGAGGTTGGCAATCATCAGCGTCCCGGAGTCCACCGGGGTCAGGAACAGGACGAAGCTCAGGATGATGGTCAGGGCCGCGGTGATGTTAATCCCCGGCAGATACTCCAGCAGCTTGTAGACCGCCATCGGCGGATCGGCCAGCGCCACTTTGCCCAGCAGCGTCTGGCCGTGCTCCAGCACCAGGCTGATGGCGGTATTGCCGAACAGCGACAGCCACGCGAGGGTGAAGCCGAGCGGGATGAGCATCACGCCCAGGATCAGTTCGCGAATGGTGCGTCCCCGCGAGATGCGGGCGATAAACAGGCCGACGAACGGCGCCCACGCGACCCACCAGGCCCAGTAGAAGAGCGTCCACGCGCCCTGCCACTGGCGCGCCTTGCCGTACAGATAGACGTCGAAGCTTCTGCCGATAATCGTCGTCAGGTAGTCGCCGGTGTTCTGCAGCAGGCCGTTAATCAGGTTCAGAGTGGGCCCGGCGACGAAGATAAACAGCAGCAGTAGGCAGAGGAAGCCGACGTTGATGTTAGAGAGCATGGCGATCCCTTTCTCAATGCCGGTCACCGCCGCGAGGGTGGCGACGATCATCATCACCACGATGATCGCCATCAGCAGCTGCGTGGTCTGCGGAACGTGGAACAGATAGTTAAGCCCGGAGTTGACCAGCAGGGCGCCGATCCCCAGGTTGGTCACCATCGAGATAACGGTCACCAGGATGCCGAACGCGTCCACCAGGTGGCCGATGCCGCCGCGGATGCGCTCCCCGAACAGCGGATAGAGGGCGGAGCGCAGCGCCAGAGGCTGATCGCGGCGGTAGGCGAACCAGCCGAGCGCGGTGGCAATCAGCGCGTACAGCGCCCAGCCGTGGAGGCCCCAGTGCAGGAAGGTGATCGCCATCGCCTGGCGGGCTGCCTCAACGGTGCCGCCGGGGCCTTCCGGCGGGCGCAGGAAGTGGTCCAGCGGCTCATAGGCGCCGTAATAGACCAGCGCGATGCCGATGCCTGCGGAAAAAAGCATGGTCACCCACGAGAGATAGGAGAAGGCCGGGCTCTCGTCATCGTGCCCCAGCCGCAGCCGGCCGTAGCGCGACATCGCCAGCCAGAAGACAAACAGCATGCACGCCACCATCAGCAGCATGTAATACCAGCCAAACACATCCGATACCCAGCTCTGGGCGTGGCTCAGCCACCGCTGGCTGCCCTGGGGGAACAGTACCGTCAGCAGCCCCAGCAGCAGGATCACTGAGGCGGAACCAAGAAAGACGGGCAGATTGACCCGAACGGGCGGATGGCTCTTAACGGGCTGAAGGCTCTTAACGGGCTGAAGGCCTTCAATGGGCTGAAGGCTCTCTTCAGCAGAATGACGCATCTCTGTCATGATAGTTCACCTGGCTACCGCAAATAGGCGTGGATTTTGTATGGTTAATGTGAATAAAATGTAATGATTTAACTTTATTTTGACATTTTTGCAGCATATGCGTTATTGATTGGTCGTTCAATCAATTGATCGGTCGGCGGTAAAAAAGCGAGGAGAAATGAGATGTTACGCAAGAATATCCCTGAGCAGCGTAGGGAGCAGCTCATCAGCGCTGCTTTCGAAACCATCGGCGAAGTGGGGCTGGCGGGGATAACGCTGTCGCAGGTCGCGAAAGAAGCGGGTATGTCTACGGGTATCGTCAGCCACTATTTTGGCGATAAGGATGGTCTGCTGCTGGCGACGATGCGTAAAGTGCTGGGCGACCTCCACGATACGGTGGCCGACTGCCGCGCCCGCGCTGCGCCGGACGCTCAGGCGCAGATTTTTGCCATCATCGACGGCAACTTTGCTCCCAGCCAGACCAGCGAAACCACCATGCGGGCGTGGCTCGACTTCTGGGCTGCCAGCATGCACAGCGCCGATCTGCGCCGCCTGCAGCGCATCAACGACCGCAGGCTCTACTCCAATCTCTGCTGTCAGTTTAAGCGCCGGCTTCCCGTCGCCCAGGCGCGCAAGGCGGCAATGGGCGTGGCGGCGATGATCGACGGCCTGTGGCTGCGCGGCAGCCTGGCCGGAGGAGGTTTTGATATCGGGCTGGCCTGCGCTATCGCCCGGGATTACGTCAGGCAGACGCTGGGTGGAGAGAATGCGGCGAGAGGTTAATGGCGGCTGTTGCCGCCAGCGCAAAGATGAAGCGCGTCCTGATGCGGTATAACCCGCGCCAGTCGCCTGCACTCATGAAGATGACGCGTAGAGCGTGGCAAAGATGGTATGCGAAATGGCATTGTCCTCTGCAAAGACTTTCAGCATATCCGCGTTATCTTTAAAGTGCCGCAACATAAGATCGGTCGCGGCAGATTCGTTCTCCGCCGGGGCTTCAAAAGGCATTTTGTGAAATCCGTCTTCTCTCAGCGCCTTTTTTAGCTCGGGCGTGAGGCGTTTTTTTTGATACACGTTGACGGAGATATCATTAATATAAAAAACATAGCTGTTCATGCTGAATTTATCCCGCCTGAATGCCCGTTACGCTGCCATTGAAAATAAACGGGGATGGGTATCCCCGTTTTACGGTGTCGTGATGATTCCCGACAATCGCTATTTATTCCGCTTGTTCCACTTCGCCAGATTCTGCAGGGGCTGCTTGACGTAGGGGCTGGCCTTGATCAGGCTGAACAGCAGGTTATTCACCGCGGTGCCGACTTTATCCATCGGTCTGTCGATATCGAGGAACAGCACTGCGCGCAGTTCGTCGGTGTCGTTGCGCACCTCGTGCTCGTAGGAGTCATCAAACAGAATAACTTTGCCTTCGTCCCAGTGCAGGATCTGATCGTCAACGCGGATCCACAGCTTCTCTTTCTCTTTCGGGACGATAAGCCCGAGATGCGCGCGCACTACCGCCCGGGTCGGCCCTTTGTGCGGCGGAATATGGTAGTGGGGCTTGAGGATCGAAAACATCGCCGTGCGCATGCCGGGGATGGAGCTGACTACCTGCGCGGTGCGCGGGCAGATGGCGCAGTTCTCTTCTACCCGCTGGCCGTAAACGTACATGCCGAAGGTTTTCCAGTTATCGCCCTTTGAGATGCGCTTCTGGTCCGGCGAGATCTGGTGAAAAGAGGGAATATCTTCGGGGTGCTGTAGAATATGGTCCAGCTCCTCGCGGATAGCGGGCCAGCTGGCCTCCAGGCGTTCAACCCAGTCGAACTCGTGGTTACCAATCTGCGGCGTGGTAGAGACCAGTGAGTGGCGGGACTGAAACTCGCCGTTCCAGCGCAGAAAGCGCTTGCCGGTTTTGACCAGCAGGCGGCGGAAGAAAGGGCGCCGGGATGATGAAGAAGATGATGTTGTATCAGGCATAGATAGTATCCGTATTATCAATTACATACCGACTGCCGTCGGGCAGTCCGTTAACGCTCAATCAATGCAAACCTGAAAAAAAATCCCGGGTGGGGGGATAAGTGCGAAAAATTTAAATAATTGTAATCATTAATCCCGGGAACAGTAACTTTATTATTAACAATTAGTGCCGCCTCCACCAGACGGAGACGCATAAAAAAACGGGCCGCGCTTTTCGCTCCGGCCCGTTTCTTTGTGCATCCGCGCTGCGCGTTATTTTACTGCGCACGCCGTCAGCACTTTATCCAGGGAGCCTACCAGCCAGTCGATATCTTCGACCTGAAACGCCAGCGGCGGACGCAGCTTCAGCACGTTGCCGTAGGGCCCGGCAACGGAGGTCAGCACCCGCTCGGCGCGCAGCCGTTCGATTACGTCCAGCGCCAGCGCCTTATCCGGCGTTTTGTTCTCGCGATCGCTCACCAGCTCGAAGCCGGTAAACAGGCCCGCTCCGCGCACATCGCCGACGCTCGGATGGCGATCGGCCAGCAGCGCCAGCTCGTTGCGCAGCTGTCCACCGACCTTGAGGCTGTGTTCCTGCAGCTTCTCTTCGCGGATCACCTGCAGCACCGCCTGGGCGGCGGCCATCGACACCGGGTTACCGCCGAAGGTGTTGAAGTAGGGAATATCGTCGCTGAAGGCGGCCAGCACGTTGGCCTTTGCCAGCAGCCCGGAGACCGGGATGCCGTTGCCCATCGGTTTCCCGAGCGTCACGACGTCCGGCACGATGCCGTGGCGGCCGAAGCCCCAGAAGCTGTCGCCGGTGCGGGTAAAGCCAGGCTGCACTTCATCGGCGATAAAGATCCCGCCGTTGGCGTGGACCACCTCGAGAGCCGGCTTCAGAAAGCCCTGCGGGCCGGGCAGGACGCCGTCGGAGGAGAAGATGGAGTCCACCAGCAGGCCGGCGAACTTGATACCGTGGGCGGCCATATCGTCGATCTGCTTCTGGATCTCCTGCGCCCACCAGGCGCCGAGGTCGGGCGCATCCACCCGATAGCGGTCAGGCGGCGGCACCAGCCGGGTGGTGGGCGCCAGCGGCTGGCCGCTGCCGAGCGCCGGAGACGCGCCGGAGGTCAGTTCGCTGGTGCCGTGATAGGCCTCCTGCGTCACGATGATCCCGCTACCGCCGCTCCACGCTTTGGCAATGCGGATCGCCAGGTCGTTGGCCTCCGACCCGGTACACATGTACATCGCCTTATTGATGGCGTCAGGCACGGTGGTCAGCAGGTCGGCGGTGTAGTCGAGGATGCGCTCGTGCAGATAGCGGGTGTGGGTATTGAGCTGGCTCATCTGCTCGTGTACGGCGGCAATGACCGCCGGGTGGCAGTGGCCGATGCTGGCGACGTTATTGTAAACGTCGAGGTACTTCTCTCCCGCCGCATCCCAGAGATACTGCCCTTCGCCGCGCACCAGGTGCACCGGATTGCGGTAAAACAGGCGGTAGGATTCGCCCAGCAGCTGGCCGCGCCTGTCGGTCAGGCTGCGGGTCCGGGCATCCAGCGCATCCGCGTGCTCGGCGCGAAAGCTGTTGGTATCCATGATGGTGGAACGTGTCGCCATGATAACTCCCGATTTGAGTTGACTCGCTGGTGTAGTGCATGGGCTATAGCCTACACGCGGTGAAGAGAGTAATGCAATAAAATACACAAATACATTTTAATGCACTCTTGTGGTGACATAAAAACGCCAAAAAAGTGCAATAAAAGCCACATAAAAGCATGTGATGATAGATGCTGCTTGTGAGGGAATGTTTTTATTTTATTGTTTTATTTGTGTTTTAATTGATTTTACTCTGGCGTGACTGGCCTGGCACGATAACTGCTATCAAATCCACAAGGCCGCATTTATGCAAATGCCGGTAATCAATGAATGCACAAAAAAACTCACCGCCGCGCAGGGCGCAGCGCACCATCATCGTTAACCGCATTTAGGGGGAGTTCAATGAAACGCTTTTCATTTCGCCGCACCGGCCTGATGGCCGCCTGTGCGCTCGCCGCGCTCGCCGGAGCGGCGCACGCGGGCACCATTACGGTTTACACCTCGCTGGAAGAGGATGAAATTAAGGATTACGTCGATCAGGCGAAGAAGGATATGCCGGATCTGACCATTAACGTGCTGCGCCTCTCCACCGGCGATCTGGGTCCGCGCATCCTCGCGGAAGCCAAAAATCCGCAGAACGACGTTATCTGGGGCTGGGCGCTGACCAACGTCATGGATCCGCGCATTGAGGGGCTGCTCGAACCCTATGCCGCGAAGGGCAGCGACAGGCTCGACGCCAGCTACCGCGCGCCGGACAACAAATGGTTTGCCGCCACCGGCTATATGGCCGCGTTCTGCGTTAATACCGAGGCGCTGAAGGCGAAGAATCTGCCGGTGCCGAAGACCTGGCAGGATCTGACCAACCCGATTTATAAAGGCGAAGTGGTGATGCCCAACCCGGTCTCCTCCGGCACCGGCTACCTGCAGATTGCGGCTCTGCTGCAGTCGAAGGGCGATGAGAAGGGCTGGGCGTTTCTGAAGTCGCTGGACGGCAATATTGCCCAGTACACCAAGTCCGGCTCCCGCCCCTGCAAAGCGGCGCGCACCGGCGAGTACGCTATCGGCGTGTCGCTGGCCTTTGCCGCGATGCAGTCCATTGAAGAGGGCTATCCGGTTGAGATGGTGATCCCCAAAGACGGCGCCGGCTACGAGCTGGAGGCCTCGGGCCTGATGGCGGCGTCGAAAAATAAGGCCGACGCTAAGCGCTTCCTCGACTGGACGCTTTCCAGCAGCGCCGCCGCGCAATACACCAAATATAAAGAGATCGTCACCATCCCGGGCGTGCCGCAGTCGCAGGCCGCGAAGGCCGCGGGCCTGCCGGCAGATCTCTCGAAGGTACTCTATCCGGTGGACTTCGCCAAAAGCGCCAAAGCGCGCGATGCGATCCTCGCCACCTGGCAGAAAACCATCGGCCGCTAAGAGACGCAGAGGGGACGCTATGGCGCTGGTCATTGAAAATCTCTACAAAACCTTTGAAGGCTACGCTGCGCTGGACCGCATCAACCTGACGGTCGATAAGGCGGAGTTTGTCTGCCTGCTCGGCCCCAGCGGCTGCGGCAAGACGACGCTGCTGCGCATTATCGCCGGTCTGCTCGCGGCGGACGGCGGCAAAATCAGCCTCGACGGCCGGGACCTGGTCAACGTCCCGGCCCGCGACCGCGGGTTTGGCATTGTCTTCCAGTCCTATTCGCTGTTTCCGCACATGACCATTGCCCAGAACATCGGCTACGGTCTGAAGATCCGCAATACGCCCGCCGCCGACGTTGAGGTGCGGGTCAGCGAGCTGCTGGCGATGGTGAAGCTCGCCGGCTTCGGCCACCGCTATCCGGCCCAGCTATCGGGCGGCCAGCAGCAGCGGGTGGCCATCGCCCGCGCGCTGGCGGTCAATCCCTCGCTGCTGCTGCTCGACGAGCCGCTCTCCGCGCTGGACGCGCGGGTGCGCGCCGGGCTGCGACAGGAGCTGCGCGAGGTGCAGCAGCGCCTCGGCATCCCGACGCTGATGGTGACCCACGATCAGGAAGAGGCAATGAGTATGGCGGACAAAATCGTCTGCATGCAGGGCGGCTGCATTATGCAGGAGGGCACGCCGCGCGAGCTGTACACCGCGCCGCGCACCCGCTTCGTGGCCGAATTTATGGGCCACAGCAACCTGCTGCCGCAGTCGGTGGTGAAGCGCTGGATGCCGGATCTGCTCGGCGGCGGGCAGCCGGAGGGCGCCGAGCTGTTTATCCGCCCGGAGCGCATCGATATTCGTCGGGCGCAGGATGCGGAAGGGGAGGTGGTCAGCACCAGCTTCCTCGGCAGCATTCAGCGGGTAGAGGTGCTGTGGCGCGCCCAGCCGCTGCTGGTGGAAACCAGCAGCGCCGTCGGGCTGGCGGCGGGCGACCGGGTTGACCTCTCTTTTGCCGCGCAGGACTGCGCGTGGGTGCAGGCATGAGCCGCGCTCTGCTTCCTCCGCAATCGGCGGCAGACCGCTGGCTGTCGCGCCTGTGCCTCTGGCTGCCGCTGCTGGCGCTGCTGGCCTTCTTCGGTGGGCCGATGCTCAGCATCCTCTGGCACAGCCTGGTGGATGACCGCAGCGGCGCCGTCGGCCTCGCCAACTATGTAACCCTGTTTGACGCCCCCGGTGTCTGGCGCGCGCTCGGCAATAGCCTGCTGCTGGGCACTGCGACCACCCTTATTACGCTGCTGCTGGGTTTTATCGTCGCCTACGGCCTGCAGTTCACCGCGATGCCCGCGAAGCGCTTTATCGCCTTCGCCACCGCGCTGCCGGTGCTGGCGCCCTCGCTGGTGCTCGGGCTGGGGCTGATTTTTTTGCTCGGCCGCAACGGCATCGTCGGCAATATGCTCGGCGTGCGGCTGGACATCTACGGCTTTCACGGCCTGCTGATCGCCGACGTGCTCTACGCCCTGCCGCAGGCGGTGCTGATTATCCAGGCCGCGCTGCGCCACAGCGACGCCCGCCAGTATGAGGCGGCCGGCGTGCTGGGGGCCGGCGGCTGGCGGCAGTTTCTCGATATTACCCTGCCGGGCGTGCGCTTCGGCCTGATGAGCGCCGGGTTCGTGGTGTTCACCATCACCATTACTGATTTCGGCAACGCGGTGGTGATCGGCGGCGACTTCCCGGTGCTGGCGACCGAGATCTACAGCCAGGTCAGCGGGCAGATGAAGTTTGGCATGGGTGCGGTGGTCGGCATCCTGCTGCTGCTCCCGGCGGCGGCGGCGATCTGGATCGAACGGGCGGCGGCCCGGCGACAGAAGACCATCGGCACCGCCGCGGCGCTGCCCTACGTCCCGGCGCCGCAGCGAACGCGCGATCTCCTGTTCTGGCTGCTGAATATGCTGATTGCCCTGGCGATCGTCGCCACCATCGCTACGGTGGTCGTCGCCAGTCTGATCCGGCTCTGGCCCTACAGGCTGGACCTGACCTTTAAGCACTACAACATCGATCTCGCCGGGGGCTACGCGCCGCTGTGGACCTCCATCTGGATCTCGGCCCTGGCGGCGATTGTCGGCACGCTGCTGCTGTTCCTGCTTACCTTCGGCATTCGCCGCCAGCCGGGACGCGCCGCCGACTTCGCCACGCTGCTCAGCGCCCTGCCGGTGGGCGTACCGGGGCTAGTGCTGGGGCTGGCCTACGTCTTCACCTTCAACAGCGCCGATCTGCCCTGGGGCATGCTCTACGGCACCGCGCTGCTGGTGGCGCTGTGCAACTACTACCACTATCACACCCAGGGCTTCACCACCATGATTCTGGGGATGCGCCAGGTGCCCGGCGCCATGGAGGACGCCACCAGCGTGCTCGGCGGCGGGACAGGGCGCATCCTGCGCGACGTCTACCTGCCGGCGATGCGGGTGACGCTTATCTCGGTGGCGATGTTCCTGTTTATGCGCTCGATGGTCACGCTCTCGGCGGTGATTTTCCTCGTCACGCCCGCGCTGCCGCTCGGGGCAGTGACGGTGATGCGCCTTGACGAGGCGGGCTTCACCTCTCAGGCGGCGGCTTTTTCTACGTGCATCATGGGGATTGTCGCTATAATGGCGCTGGCCCTACATCTGTTAACCGGCAAGCGCCGATAGAGAACCGCTATTCATGTTAGAAGAGACCCGCCTCCACCGCATCTGCGCGCTGCTTTCCACCCTCAACCGGGTCAGCACCGAGCAGATTGTCCAGCACCTGGGCGTTTCCCGCGAAACGGTGCGCCGGGACGTGCTGAAGTTGGAGGCGATGGGCGCGCTGCGGCGGGTGCACGGCGGCATTGTTTCCACCGCCCAGCAGGCCGAGCCGCCGCTGTCGGTGCGCAATACGGTGCGCGAGAAAGAGAAGCGCGATATCGCCCGCGCGGCGGTG
Organism: Pluralibacter gergoviae ATCC 33028 = NBRC 105706; assembly: GCF_001598855.1. Classification (GTDB taxonomy): domain Bacteria; phylum Pseudomonadota; class Gammaproteobacteria; order Enterobacterales; family Enterobacteriaceae; genus Pluralibacter; species Pluralibacter gergoviae. Next base: position 20,790 of record NZ_BCZS01000008.1, read on the forward strand.
CAACTGCTGACGCCGGGGCAGACGCTGTTTATCGACGCCGGGAGCACCACCTCGCTGCTGGCCGACGAGCTGCTGTCGATGCCCGGCCTGACCATCATCACCAACAGCCTTAACGTTGCCCTCAAGCTCAGCGGCGCAGAAACCACCCTTGAGCATGAGGTGATCCTGCTCGGCGGCAGCATGGGGCCGTCGCAGCAGGCCACCTGCGGCGAGCTGACCGTCAGCGAAATTAACCGCTACCGGGCGGACGTCGCCCTGCTGTCGCCGGTGGGCGTCAGCGCCCGCGACGGCGCCAGCAGTTTCGCCCACCGCGAAGCGGCTGTCGCCGGCGCAATGGTGGCCTGCGCCAAAACGCGCATTATCCTCGCCGATAGCAGCAAGATTGGCGTTACCAGCCGGGTGATTTATGCCCCGACGCCGGACATTGATATGGTTATCACCGACGCCGCGGGCGCCGGTCTTGCGGAGTGGCAGCGGCTGCACAACAGTGGTCCGCAGGCTATCATTGCCTGACTCAGGGCATTGTCGAGACATCCCTGATATGCGCACCGCCGCCGCCGAAGGTGGCCGCACATCCTTTCACGCTGCGCTCTGGTCACTGATCCCGATCTTCGCCGCCCGGCGCGCTGAAAAAGCCGGGCGTCGTGCAGTGGATGGACAGGGCTACGGGCTGCCTGTTTCTGCTGTTTGCGATTAAGTTGGCGAGCAGCAGGCGCTGAGTAGGCTACTGGCGGGGCTGCTTATACCGATGCCGCTGGCATTTAATCTTCATCCGGCGGCGGTAAGGAGTCTGCTGGGCTGAGGTCAGTCGTCAGGCGCGGTGGGTAGATGATGATCGCGCCGGTCTGGGCGACCACCAGCGACTCGACGTTGGTTTGTAGCGGCATTATCCAGAAGCGGGTTTGCATCAGAAGATCCATCAGTCCGTCGATCATCAGTCCTCTTTGCGGCGTGCTGTAGTAAATCGGCGATAGCGTATAGTAATGTTTGCCGTGGCGGGCCAGAGTCTGAGCAAATTTACCCTTAAAGATAAATCGGTTGTCCTCCGGACTGGTGATGGTTGAAAAGAGGGTCGTATTCGCGACGCGCATTTCTGAGTCGTAAATCTCTTTGTCCCCCGACATCAGATCGTAAAAACCTATCTCAAAGCTGCCTTTGGCATTAAACGTGACTTGGGGTTCCTGTGGAGAGAAGGTTTTCCACGTGCTATAGCCTGCGGCGATAACCAGAAGACTGAGTACCGCGATCAATGCGTTAATGTGCTTTGCAAGTAGCCATTTCATCAAGTTTTCTCCGGGTCTCGTGGACGATGAGATTGTTAAGCCGCTGCACATCAATGCGCCAGTGGTAGACGGTCATTACCAACTGTTTTTTGTCGCAGGCATTCGTGAGCGAAAAGGTGTAGTTGAGGGTCTGGTTCTCGCTCAGGTAAAAAAGGTTCATCTTGACGGAATCTGCCTGCAGACGCTGGTTAAGGATGTAGAATGAATCTTTGAGTTTGTTATAAGGATTGTCCTGTAGCCAGGCAGGGTTACCGGCATGGTGGAGGGCGAAGAGGCGAATATTGCTATAGACGCCGGGCTGAGTTTCTTGTACGTGCAGGGCATCGCCTTCATAATTTTTTGCCAGTTGACCACCCAGCGTAATGCTGAGAAAGGCCGTCAGTACGACTAGCAGTCCTGCTACGATCAGAGGGCGGTAACGACTTCGGCTTATTTCGGGAGCAGGGGCTCGCAGGATAGTAGTGGTGGGGTTCTCAGCAGAAGATGCGACTGTCTTTTCCGTTTCTGGAGTTTCATCCATTTGATTCTCAGATTCAGTCTCAGAGTCGTACTGATGCAGTTCTGCGTCGATCTCTTCTTCTTCTCTATCGACAAAACCGCAGTATTCCGGCTCCATCAAATAGCCTTTGCGGGGGATGGTTTTGATTATCTTCTGCTGCTTACCGTCATCCTCAAGTGCAGCACGTAGCGCATGAATGGCGTTAGGGAGGCTATTGTTGCCGATAACCCGGCGCTCCCATACCAGCTGGGTGAGTTCATCGCGGGTGAGTATTCTGCCAGCTTCCTGCACTAGTACATTCAGTAGCTTAATCTGATATTCACCGAGCCGCCGGCGCTCACCGGTGATCAAGTGGAGTATAGAACCAGAGGAGAGATCGACTAGCCAATTATTCACGGAGCCATAACGTTTCTTCATTATTGCAGTACCACTCATCTCGTCAAAAATATGGGGGCACAATTTGGCTCTGTACACATTTTTGCTTGCCTCTCTGCCGCAAGTCATCCCTCGACCAGTCGTTCACAGAGGTCAAACTTGCCTGGACGAGTCCGGCTGCTGCCTTGATGCAACGCGTTTGTAAAGATGTGCGTGCGCACGAAATAATCATGATATATCTCGGCGATATTAAGGGGTTATATCAGAAAGAACAGAACAATGAGGATGTCCAGATAAAAAGGCTAAAGGATTGGCCTGAGAACTGTTGATCCGGATATCATCTGTAGTTTCTCTCATCAGGGATTCGATTTTACGCTATTAAGATTTTTCACGCAATACATCGTTGTGGGAACATAAACTGTAATCACAAATAAAATTGCGACGATTCTATGTGTGTTCAAAATAAGGCAGCAATGTTAACCACTATACACCAATTGTGAGTTGTTTGTGTATTTCATTCAATGGTTTTAAGTGTGTGAAAAATTTAACTTGCTGATAGATAAAGATAAAATTAATTTATAAGTAAGTGTGCGATTAAGCATTCGTGCTGTGTTGAAATAAAATGATATTGCGCGTGATATATTTTTATGAGCGAGCTACGGAATTTGTGTTAGTCAACCCATACGGGGGATTTGGAAAATTTGTTAAGCGGAAAATTTTATTTCCACCTGGTGGTCGATGTATTATTTTATATCTGCTTGGTAATCCAGAGCACCTGGAGATGAGGGCAGCACGAAAAGCAAAAGTGCTTTCTGGTTCAACCGCGAGGCTTCTGATGTGATCCTCAGAGTCATGAATATGTTTGGTCGCAGGCGCATAGCTTTCGCGGTAAGGCTCACTTCTTAGAGGGACTATTGAAAAGTCACGGCAAGCCCGTTTGCTGTGCAAGTGAACATCCCGCTATACCCCCTAAACCACTCCCAGATCACAAATTAACCATTTTTCTCTTTTCCCCTCTTCTAAAGTTCACTGTTACGCGTATACAGTTACGCGTAACAGCAGTGAAAAAAGAGGTCGTATGAAAAATTTATTCGATTTGACGGGGAAGCGGGCGCTGATCACCGGTTCGGCGCGGGGCATTGGCAACCTGCTGGCCGGGGGGCTGGCGGAGTACGGTGCGCATGTGCTCATTAACGATCGCCGCCAGGAGAAGGCCGATGCGGCGGCGCAGGCGCTGAGGGATAAAGGCTACCGCGCCGGGGGCGTGGCGTTTGATGTGACTAAATCTGCCGAAGTGAGTGCCGCGATTGCCCATATCGAGAATGATATCGGCCCAATCGATATTCTGATCAATAACGCCGGGATCCAGCGCCGCCATCCGTTTACCGAATTTCCCGAGCAGGAGTGGGATGAGGTTATCGACGTTAATCAGAAGGGCGTTTTTATTGTGTCGCAGCAGGTCGCCAAATATATGATGGCGCGCCGTGCCGGGAAAATTATTAATATTGGTTCGATGCAGAGTGAATTGGGCCGTAAAACCATTACGCCCTACGCGGCGTCGAAAGGCGCGGTGAAAATGCTCACCCGCGGCATGTGCGCGGAGCTCGCTGAATATAATATTCAGGTTAACGCTATTGCGCCGGGCTATTTTGCCACGGACATGACTGAGGCGCTGGTCAATGACGAGGCGTTCTCGTCCTGGCTCTACCAGCGCACGCCGGCCGCCCGCTGGGGCAAGCCGGAGGAGCTTATCGGATCGGCGGTTTTCCTCGCCTCGGCGGCCGCCGATTTTGTTAATGGCCATCTGCTGTTCGTCGACGGTGGGATGCTTGCCGCCGTATAACCGTGTCTCCGGCGATAGCTGAGAATGAATCGTTATCGCCGGATTATAAAAGTAATACCGTCCTCTGAGGATTAATTATGCAAACGCTCGCGAAATTACCGGCACGCCGCTGGTGGTATTTAATGCCCATTATTTTTATTACCTATAGCCTGGCCTATCTCGACCGCGCAAATTATGGCTTTGCGGCAGCGGCAGGCATTGAAAATGATTTAGGTATTACCAAAGGCACCGCATCATTAATTGGCGCACTCTTTTTTCTCGGCTATTTCTTTTTTCAGGTGCCCGGCGCTATTTATGCCGTCAAGCGCAGCGTGCGTAAAATGATCTTTTGCAGCCTGATCCTCTGGGGGCTGTGCGCGACGGCGACCGGCTTTGTCAGCAATATTCCGATGCTGATGGCGATCCGCTTTACGCTGGGGGTCGTGGAGGCCGCAGTGATGCCGGCGATGCTCATCTACATCAGCAACTGGTTTACCAAAACCGAGCGCTCGCGGGCCAACACCTTCCTGATCCTCGGTAACCCGGTCACCGTGCTGTGGATGTCGATTGTATCCGGCTATCTGATCCAGTCCTTCGGCTGGAGGGAGATGTTTATCATCGAAGGCGTGCCCGCCGTGCTGTGGGCGATATGCTGGTGGCTGCTGGTGCGGGACAAGCCTGCTGACGTTGACTGGCTCAGCGGCGAGGAGAAGCGCGTCCTGCAGCAGGCGATGGACAGCGAGCAGGGCAACATTAAGCCGGTGCGCAACTACGGCGAGGCGCTGCGTTCGCGCAACGTCATCATGCTCTGCGCCGTGCACGCCCTGTGGAGCATCGGGGTTTACGGCTTCATGATGTGGATGCCCTCTATTCTCAAGAGCGCCGCGCAGATGGATATCGTCGCGGTGGGCTGGCTGGCGGCCGTGCCTTACCTGGCGGCTATCTGCCTGATGCTGACCGTGTCGTGGCTTTCCGATAAGCTGCAGAACCGCAAGCTGTTCGTCTGGCCGCTGCTGCTGGTCGCCGCGGTGGCCTTCTTCTGCTCGTGGCTGCTGGGCAATCAGGCGTTCTGGGTCTCCTACGCTCTGCTGGTGGTGGCCGCCGCCTGCATGTACGCGCCCTACGGACCTTTCTTTGCCCTGATCCCCGAGCTGCTGCCGCGCAACGTTTCCGGCGTGTCGATGGGCCTTATCAACAGCTTCGGCGCGCTGGGCGCGTTCCTCGGCGCGTGGCTGGTGGGCTACCTCAACGGCGTCACCGGCGGACCGGGGGCTTCCTATACCTTTATGGCTATCGCCCTGCTGGCCTCGGTGGTGCTGATGTATAACGTACGCGCCGGCAGTGCGCGGCCGACGGCCCCGGCGGTGGGCGGCGCCGCGGCGGGTTAACAGAACCTGCGCTGCGTGGTATGGTGCGGACGACGCACGTACGCTTGCCGCAGAGAAGCCGATGAAAAACAGCAGGATGACATTGCAGGATATCGCTAACCTGGCCGGGTTGAATAAGATGACGGTGAGCCGCTATCTGCGCGACCCGGCCCAGGTGTCGCAGCGCAGTCGGGAACTCATCTCCAGAGTGATGGAGGAGAATAACTATATCCCCAACCGGGCACCGGAGATCCTGCTCAATGCCCGCAGTAAAACCCTCGGCGTGCTGATCCCCTCCTTTCGCAATCAGATCTTCGCCGATCTGCTGGCCGGCGTGGAGTCGGCCGCGTCCGCCCATCAGTATCAGACGCTGATCGCCAACTACGAGTACGATCCCGCCCGCGAAGAGCGCGAAGTGCTCAATCTGCTCTCTTACAATATTGACGGCCTGATCCTCACCAGCCGCAACCACACCGAACGCCTGATCCAGTACGTGCGCGCCAGCGGGATCCCGGTGGCGGAGCTGATGGATCTCGGCGGTGAGCCGATTGATATTCAGGTCGGGTTTGATAATGAACAGGCGGCAATGGAGATGACCAACGCCTTCATTGATAGCGGTAAGCGGCATATTGCTTTCTTCGGCTCGATGGACGATCCCCGCGATATTAGCCGCTTTCGCGGCGTTGAGCGGGCGCTGGCGGTTCGGGGGCTTACGCCTGTGCACATCGTGCCGCACGCCATCTCGTCTGTCGCGCTCGGCCGCCAGCTTTTCCAGCAGCTGCGCCAGTCGCACCCGGAGACCGACGCTATCTTTTGCACCAACGACGATCTGGCGGTAGGGGTACTGCTGGAGTGCCAGTCGCAGCGGATTGCCGTACCGCAGGAGATTGCCATCGCCGGATTTCACGGCCTGGAGCTCGGGCGGGCGCGGCTGGAGAAGCTGGCGAGCGTCGTTACCCCGCGCTATGAGATAGGTCGCGCGGCGGGCGATGCGCTGATTAAGCGCCTGAGCGGCGGGGAGGCGGCGGACCGCATCGATCTGGGCTATCAGATTTACTACGGGGATACGCTTTAACGCTCTGTTTAGCGCACGGCTAAGCGAGTAAATCGCTAAGCTTTACCGCTTTTTTTCTAAAAACGGTTCGCTATTAGCCATGCGTTTTAATTCCTTTATCAACGCCGGCCTGCCGTAAATACTGCTCCCATCATAACAACGGGAGCAGATTCAATGGGTCGCAGAACGCCTCTTTCACTTTTCGCCGCGCTGGCCTTTATCACCTTTCAGGCGCAGGCGGTTAACGTCACGATTGCTTATCAGACCTCGGCGGAGCCCGCGAAAGTGGCGCAGGCCGACGATACCTTTGCTAAAGAGAGCGGCGCCAGCGTTGACTGGCGCAAGTTCGACAGCGGCTCAAGCGTAGTGCGCGCGCTGGCCTCCGGCGATGTGCAGATTGGCAATATCGGCTCCAGCCCGCTGGCGGTGGCCGCCAGCCAGCAGGTGCCGATTGAGGTCTTTCTGCTGGCTTCGCAGCTGGGCAGCTCGGAAGCGCTGGTCGTCAAAAAGAGCATTAGCAAGCCGGACGATCTCATTGGCAAGCGCATCGCGGTTCCCTTTATCTCTACCACCCACTACAGCCTGCTGGCGGCGCTGAAGCACTGGGGAATTAAGCCCGGTCAGGTGCAGATAGTGAATTTGCAGCCGCCGGCCATTATTGCCGCCTGGCAGCGGGGCGATATTGACGGCGCCTACGTCTGGGCGCCCGCGGTTAATGAGCTGGAGAAAGACGGCGCTGTGCTGACCGACTCATCGAAAGTGGGCGAGTGGGGCTCGCCGACGCTGGACGTGTGGGTGGTGCGAAAAGATTTCGCGGAGCAGCATCCGGATATCGTGAAGGCCTTTGCCCGCAGCGCGCTCGCCGCGCAGAAGGCGTACCTCGACGATCCCGACGGCTGGCTGAAGCAGCCGGAAAATCTGCAAAAGCTCTCCCGGCTGAGCGGCGTGCCCGAGGCCGATGTGCCGGGGCTGGTGAAGGGCAACACCTATCTTACCGCCGAACAGCAGGCCCGGCAGCTCAACGGCCCGGTCAATAAGGCCATCGTCGATACGGCGGCGTTTCTGAAGGAGCAGGGCAAAGTGCCTGCCGTCGCCGCGGACTACGGCCAGTACGTGACCGATAAATTCGTCAAATAGCGGGGAGGCAGCATGCTGCAGATATCTAACCTTAGCGCGGGCTACGGCGACAAAAAGGTGCTGGACGACATTACGCTGAGCGTCGATCGCGGCGAGCTGCTGGTGGTGCTGGGACCCTCGGGCTGCGGCAAAACCACGCTGCTGAACCTGGTGGCCGGCTTTCTCCCCTATGGCTCCGGCAGCATTACGCTCAACGGCGCCAGAGTCACGGGGCCGGGCGCCGATCGCGGGGTGGTGTTTCAGAACGAAGGGCTGCTGCCCTGGCGCAACGTGCTCGATAACGTCGCTTTCGGGCCGCAGCTTGCCGGGAAAAGCAAAGTCGAGAGGCAGCAGATTGCCGGGCGTCTCTTGAAGCGAGTCGGGCTTGAGGGCGCGGAAAAGCGCGCCATCTGGCAGCTGTCCGGCGGCCAGCGCCAGCGCGTTGGTATCGCCCGGGCGCTGGCGAACGATCCTCAGCTTTTGCTGCTGGATGAGCCCTTCGGCGCGCTGGATGCCTTTACCCGCGATCAGATGCAGACTCTGCTGCTCAACCTGTGGCACGAGACCGGCAAGCAGGTGCTGCTCATCACCCACGATATTGAAGAGGCGGTGTTTATGGCCACCGAGCTGGTGCTGCTTTCCGCCGGGCCGGGGCGCGTCAGCGAGCGCCTGTCGCTCGATTTTGCCCGCCGCTTCGTGGCGGGCGAGTCGAGCCGCAGCATTAAATCCGATCCTGAGTTTATCGCCCGGCGCGAGTACGTGCTGGGCCGGGTCTTTGAGCACCGGGAGGCTTTCTCATGAGTGCCATCGTCAACGATAAGCCGAAGCGGCTGCGCGCGAGCTGGCGCTGGCCGCTCTCCCGCCAGCTGACGCTGAGCCTGCTGACCCTGACGGCGCTGTTCGCGCTGTGGTGGGCGGTGACGCGGCTTGGGCTGATTGCGCCGCTGTTTCTGCCGCCGCCGGGGGCGGTGCTGGACAAGCTGCTGACCATTGCCGGCCCGCAGGGCTTTATGGACGCCACGCTGTGGCAGCACCTGGCGGCCAGCCTGACGCGAATTTTAATTGCGCTGGCGGCGGCGGTGCTGATTGGCATTCCGGTCGGTATCGCCATGGGACTGAGCCCGACGGCGCGCGGCATTCTCGATCCGCTGATCGAGCTTTATCGCCCGGTGCCGCCGCTGGCCTACCTGCCGCTGATGGTTATCTGGTTTGGTATCGGCGAAACCTCGAAGATCCTGCTGATCTATCTGGCGATTTTTGCCCCGGTGGCGATGGCGACGCTTGCCGGCGTAAAGAGCGTGCAGCAGGTGCGCGTCAGGGCGGCGCAGTCGCTGGGCGCCAGCCGGGGGCAGATCCTGTGGTTTGTGATCCTGCCCGGCGCGCTGCCGGACATTCTTACCGGCCTGCGCATCGGGCTGGGCGTCGGCTGGTCGACGCTGGTGGCGGCGGAGCTGATTGCGGCGACGCGCGGCCTCGGATTTATGGTGCAGTCAGCCGGTGAATTCCTCGCCACCGACGTGGTGCTGGCGGGGATCGCGGTGATTGCGGTGATTGCCTTTACGTTAGAACTGGGTCTGCGGGCGCTGCAGCGCCGCCTGACGCCGTGGTATGGAGAGATTTCATGAGCGAACGCATTACTGTTACCCCACTGGGACCTTACATCGGCGCCGAGATTTCCGGCCTCGATTTGACCCGCCCCCTGAGCGATAACCAGTTTGAGCAGTTGTATCACGCCCAGCTGCGCCACCAGGTGGTGTTCCTGCGCGGGCAGGATATCACCCCGCAGCAGCAGCGCGACCTGGCCCGGCGCTTCGGCGATCTGCATATCCATCCGATCTATCCGCACGTTAAGGAGGTGGAGGAGATCATCGTGCTGGATACCCACAACGACAATCCGCCGGATAACGACAACTGGCACACCGACGTCACCTTTATCGACACGCCGCCCGCTGGGGCGATCCTGGCGGCAAAACAGCTGCCGGAGGTTGGCGGCGATACGCTGTGGACCAGCGGTATCGCCGCCTGGGAGACGCTCTCCGCGCCGCTTAAGGCGCTGCTGGGCGGCCTGCGCGCCGAGCACGATTTCCGCAAATCCTTCCCGGAGTGGAAATACCGCAATACGCAAGAGGAGCACCGGCGCTGGCTGGCGGCGGTGGAAAAAAATCCGCCGGTGCTGCATCCGGTGGTGCGCACCCATCCGGTCACCGGCAGGCAGGCGCTGTTCGTCAATAATGGCTTTACCACGCGAATTGTCGATCTGGCGGAAAAAGAGAGCGAGGCGCTGCTGGGCTTTCTGCTGGAGCACGCGGTCAAGCCGGAGTTTCAGGTACGCTGGCGCTGGCGGGAGGGGGATCTGGCTATCTGGGACAATCGGGTGACGCAGCACTATGCCAACGCCGACTACATGCCGCAGCGGCGGATCATGCACCGGGCGACGATCCTCGGCGACAGGCCGTTTTATCGGGCTGGTTAGGTAGTAGTAGCCCGGCGGCGCTGCCGCCGGGCGAGGGGACTAGCGGAGGATCTGCTTCTCGGCCAGATCGAGCGCAAAATAGCTGAAGATAAGATCGGCACCCGCGCGCTTGATGGCGCCCAGGCTTTCCAGCACAACCTTCTCTTCGTCGATGGCGCCCGCCAGGGCGGCAAATTTGATCATCGCGTATTCACCGCTGACCTGATAGGCGCCGATCGGCAGTTCCGTACGCTCGCGGATCTCGCGCAGCACGTCCAGATAAGGGCCCGCCGGTTTAACCATCAGCGCATCTGCGCCCTGGGCTTCGTCGAGCAGCGATTCGCGGATCGCCTCCCGGCGGTTCATCGGGTTCATCTGATAGGTTTTGCGATCGCCCTTCAGGGCCGTGCCCGCGGCTTCGCGGAACGGACCATAGAAGGAGGAGGCGAACTTGGTGGAGTAGGACATGATCGCCGTGTCGGTGAAGCCTGCGGCATCCAGCGCCCGGCGGATCGCCTGTACCTGGCCGTCCATCGCCGCGGAGGGGGCGATAAAATCAGCGCCGGCAGCGGCGGCGACCACGGCCTGCTTGCCGAGGTTCTCCAGGGTCGCATCGTTATCGACGCCGTGATCGCACAGCACGCCGCAGTGGCCGTGCGAGGTATATTCGCAGAAGCAGGTGTCGGACATGACGATCATCTCCGGCACGGCGTCTTTACAGATGCGCGACATGCGGGCGACCAGGCCGTCCTCTTTCCAGGCATCGCTGCCGGTAGCATCGGTGTGGTGCGAGATACCGAAGGTCATTACCGAGCGAATGCCGGCGCGGGCAATGCGCTCGATCTCGCGGGCAAGGTGCCTTTCCGGGATGCGCATGACGCCGGGCATCGCTTCGATAGCTTTGTAGTCACTAATCTCTTCTTCAACAAAGATGGGCAGCACCAGATCGTTTAAGGTCAGGGTTGTCTCTTCAAACATGGCGCGCAGTGCGGGAGATTTACGCAGGCGGCGGGGGCGAGTGATCAAATCTGTCATGATAGGCCTGATATGAGTGGGACATTACGCATCAGTTTACCGTATTCCGCTGCCTAATGTTTCACTAAAGTTGTGCTAATGTTTTCCGGCAAGGGACTGGCCCAAGAGGTGGCCCCGCATGGTGAGGAGAAAATACGCCGTTGAATCTCAATTACTGCAGAATTATACGCTGTCGGAATTTAGTAAACTTGAGAGAGTATTTAAAATATTTAATATGACTGCAGTCCCTTATAGTAAGAATAGTGCCTTGATGTATTTATATTTAATATGATTTAAGAAAGACTATTCTTTAATTAAATGATTTTTATTTTGACATGCGTCGCGGATAAAAAACCTTCTCGTTATTAATATGTGCGCATCCGGACTTTTTGTATGGATTAATTGAACTTTCCCGCAATAGCACAGCATAATTCCACTGCAATTTGTGTATTGATGGACCAACATAATTATGTCCCTGAGGAGGGATGCCGAATGCAATCGTGGAAAAATAAACTGGCTGTATCAAAACTAACAATAGCATGCGCTTTAGCAATCGCCTCTCAGGCTAATGCTAGTATTGATGTCTCTAACGGTAAGTACCTTACCTTTGAGCACATCAACGACGGTATCACCGCCGACGGCGTATACTATAAAGGATACGTGGGCTGGAATAACTACGGCACGGACAGCCTGTATAACGGTGATATCTATCCTGTTATCAATAATGCTGTCGTCAACGGCGTTATTTCTACCTACTATCTGGATAATGGCCTCGCGTCAAATACGAATCCGAACAGTTTAACGATCAGCAACAGTACCATTCACGGCATGATTACATCAGCCTGTATGACAACAGAGTGTGCTGATGATGCCAACCGCACAAGCGGCTATGTTTATGACCGCCTGGCGCTGACTATCGATCGCTCAACCATTGATGACAATTATGAGCACTATACCTATAACGGCGTAAATGCCGACGGCACGCCGGATTCACACGTTGTCGATGTCTATAATCTGGGTACGGCAATTACGCTGGATCAGGAAGTCGATCTGGCAATTCGCAATAATTCGCGGGTGGCCGGTATTACTCTGACTCAGGGCTACCACTGGCCGGATACCGACGATGTGACCGTCAGTACCGGAGTTAACAACAGTCATGTCTTTACTAACACCATTAACGTTAATGATTCCGCCGTCACCTCGGGCTCGTGGAGTGATGAAGGGACACACGGATGGTTTGGACGTTCTGATAGCGCCAGTGATTATGACAATACCGGCGGTCTTGGCGCGATCAACTTCGACGACGTTGCGTTAGCGGTTATTGCTAACCCGGATGCCGACAATGCGATGCAAACCACGGCAACGTTTAACCACTCAACGCTGACCGGCGACGTGGTTTTCTCCAGCAACTTCGATCATAACTTCTTCCCCGATGGCACGGCCTCCTGGAAGAGTGTCAATGGCGCCATTGATACTAACGGCTGGGACGGGACCGATCGCCTGGATCTGACCCTGGATAACGGCAGCAAGTGGGTCGGTGCGGCGATGTCTGTTCATCAGGTCGTGAATCCGGATACCGGTGCCGTCACCTATGCGCCGGGCACTGACGCCACCTCAAGCCTTTACGACGTTGCGGCAAACAGCCTGTGGCCGAACTCCGTCTATGGCGTTGATAATACCGATACGCAATTTGGTGAAGGCACCCACGTCGTCGGGAATGAGGTTTACCAGAGCGGCCTGTTCAACGTCACGCTGGATCACGGCTCATCATGGGAAACCCGCAAAGAGTCGCTGATTGACTCTCTCTCCGTGAATAACGGCTCTCTGGTCACCGTCAATGACTCCAGCCTGGTCTCTGACAGCATCACCCTCAACACCGGTTCTGTGATGAACATCGGTGATGACGGCTGGGTGGCTGCCGATAGCGTAAACCTGAACAGCAACAGCCTGCTGGCGCTGACCCAGGAGCACGGCGAGCTGTATACCAACACGCTTAACGTTGATAGCAACGCGCAGTTGAGCCTGGGAACCGGCACGCTTGACGTTGCCGATGTCCATCTGACCAACGGCGGTACTTTCGATCTCAACAGCCGCGACTACACGCTGAACGCCAACCTGACCAACGGCCACACCAATGACGTTCACCAGGCGAACTACGGCTATGGCGTGATCGCGATGAACTCTGACGGCCACCTGGCGGTTAACGGCGACGTCGCCGGTAACTATAAGGTACGCGTGGATAACGCAACCGGTAAAGGATCGATTGGCGACTATAAGGGCAAAGAGCTTATTCGCCTGTACGATCAGAATGCGGATACGTCGGCGACCTTCTCGGCGGCCAATCGCGCCGACCTGGGTGCGTACACCTATGAGGCTCAGCAGCAGGGCGACACGGTGGTGCTGCGTCAGGATCGCCTGACCGACTACGCCAACATGGCGCTGAGCATTCCGTCTGCCAATACCAACATCTGGCATCTGCAGCAGGATACCCTGTCAACGCGCCTCGCCAATGCCCGCCACGGCCTGGCTGACGGCGGCGGTGCCTGGGTAAGCTACTTCGGTGGCCACTTCAAAGGCGACGGCGGCAAAGTTGACTATAAGCAGGACGTTAACGGCATCATGGTCGGTCTGGACAAGCAGGTTCAGGGTAACTACGCCAACTGGTTGCTGGGTGCGGCCGCAGGCTTCGGCAAGGCCGACGTCAAGAAACGCAGCGGCAAAGTGGATCAGGACGCGCAGTCCGCGTTCCTCTACTCGTCTGCCCGCTTCGCCAACGACGTTTTCCTCGACGGTAACCTGAGCTACAGCCACTTCGACAACGATCTGTCTGCCAATATGAGCAACGGCGAATACGTTGATGGCAAGGACCGCGACAATGCCTGGGGCTTTGGCCTGAAGCTTGGTTATGACTGGAAATACAATGAAGCTGGTTATGTGACGCCTTACGGCGCTATCAGCGGCCTGTTCCAGAATGGCGACAGCTATCGTCTGAGCAACGACATGCGCGTTGGCGGCCAGTCCTATGACAGCATGCGCTACGAGCTTGGCGTTGATACCGGCTATACCTTCAGCTACGGCAACGATCAGGCGCTGACGCCGTTCTTCAAGCTGGCGTATGTCTACGACGATGCCGGCAACCATGCCAAAGTTAACGGCGATAAGATCCGCAACGGTCAGAAAGGCTCTGCCGTGCGCGTGGGTGCGGGTACGCAGTTTAGCTTCACTAAAAACTTTGGTGCCTACACTGATGTGAACTACCTTGGCGGCGGCGACGTCGATCAGGATTGGGGGGCGAACGTAGGTGTTAAATACACCTGGTAAGACCTTGTAAAAGTAAAGGCAGGGAGCCTGTTCCCTGCCTTTTAACATAAATTAGCACTGGATGTGACTAACGCATGTTAGCGGTTAACCCATTACCTTTCTTTGCTGTTATGGACGAGCATTTCCTGCCGAAATCGAATCCCTTTACCCTGTTGGCGCAGGCGTCTATTGTGCTGGGCGCTAACGAACGCAAGGTCACCGTAGTGCGTAGCGGCACCTTGAAAATAACGCGTCAGCCGGACGATATCTTAATGAGTATCACCACCATTCCGCTGATTATTGGCCTGCCGGATATCTGCGTCACCAGCGAGGTTGACAGGCAGCTGACGGCGTTGACGCCCTGCGAGATGTACCAGCTGGATGTGAAGACCTGCTGGGCTATTCTGGATAAGCATCGTCTGTGGAAAGAAGCTTTTCAGTGGGTCAGCTGGCAGTTTCACGCGCTGGAGATGCGCGACACGCAGCTGGTGGGGCAGAGCACCTACAAGCAGATAAGAGCCTCGCTACAGCTGATGGCCAACTGGAATGAATCGCTGCGGGCGAAGGTTGGGGTGATTAACTATATTCAGCAGCGCACGCATATTTCACGCTCCGTCATTGCCGAGGTACTGGCGGCCCTGCGGGCGGGAAACTATATCGAAATGTCAAAGGGCAAGCTGCTTTCCGTAAACCGCCTGCCCCTTGAATATTGAGCTCCTCAGGACGAGGGCACCGCCAGCGGCTTATTGCCGCTCAGCTCCGTGACCAGATTATTAACCCCGTCGCTCATACTGGTGAAGCGGGTAAGCGGCGAACGCGTCACCACCACGAAGGCCCCGATGTTCTGCTGGGGGATCATCGCCATGTAGGTAATAAAGCCGCCGCCGCCGCCGGTTTTCTGAATAATGCCCGGGCGGCCGTCCTTCGGTGCCATATAGACCCAGCCCAGCCCCAGCGCGTCGGCCCTGCCGGGAACGTCCATGCCGATAACCCGCGTCAGCTGGCTACGCTGATAGATGAGCGTCTGCATTCTGTCTGACTGCTGGTTGCGCGAGTAGAAATCGGAAGAGAGAAACTGCTGCATCCAGCGCATCATATCGCCCGGCGTGGAGTAAACCCCGCCGCTGCCAATTGCCGCCAGCGTGTTGTTGCACGGGCTGGCGCCTTTTTCCGCCACCATCAAGCGTTTACATTGATCCGGTGATGGCGTGAAGGTGGTGTCCTTCATCCCCAGCGGGCGGGTTACCAACTGCTCAAGCAGCTGGGGATAGGGTTTCCCGGCCGCATTGCTGAGCGCATCGGCCAGCAGGTCGAAAGCCAGATTAGAGTAGGCGGCCTGGGTGCCGGGGGCTTTAGTCAGTTTGGCGGTACTGAGCCAGCTCCAGCGCTGATTTTTCGTCGGCCAGACAAACACCGGGCGATGGGCCGCGCCGCCGGGCTGTTCGCGGGGAAGCCCGCTGGTGTGGGTGGCGAGGTTAACCAGGCGAATAGGCGAGCCCTGGTAGCTCGGCACCCTGGCCCCCGGCGGCGCATATTTACTCAGCGGGTCGTTGAGCTTCACCACGCCCTGGTCGAGCAGCTTCACCAGCACTTCGCTGGTCATCAGCTTGGAGAGCGAAGCGATTCGAATAACCGAGTCGAGCTGGGGCCGGACGTTGCTGCCCGGCCGCGTGGCGCCAAAACTGCGAAATACCCGCTGGTTGCCGTCGATAACCACCAGCGCCATGCCGGTAGCGCCGCTGCCGTAGAAGATATGGTCGGCATAGCGCTCGACAATGTCTGAAGCAAAAATGGGATCCGGCGAGGTTTGTGCTGCCGCAGCGGGCAGCGCGGCAAGGCAAAATGCCGCAAGGAGAAGCTGACGAAATTTCAAGAGCGCGTCCGTGAACAAATGGGAGAGTGGTATAAGGTATTTATACTATTAATCCGCGACCTGCCAAGCGGCATTGATTGCTATTTCTGAAACAAAAGCGTAACGCGGGGTAAAAACTTTTTTTCCCGGCGGTCACTACCTCCGCCCGGGCGCGGGCAGGTATGATAGTCCCTCTTTCACAAACGGTTACGGAGCGAAAATGACTGAGCCGCGGGTTGTAATGGTTGTTGATATGCAAAATGGCGTTTTTGCGACGCCGCGCTACCAGCGTGACGCCTGCGTGAGGCAGATCAATCGCCTTACCCGGCAAGCCGACCTTGTCATCTTTATCCGCCACGCGCAGGCCGGTGGTCTGGAGGAGGGGAGCGAGGGCTTTGCGCTGCTCCCCGAGCTTGAACAGCCGTCCGGCGCGCTGTATGTGACCAAAACCGCCTGCGACGCGTTCTATCGCACCGACCTTGAGCAGGTACTGGCGCAGCACGACATTCGCGCTTTCGTTATCTGCGGCTGCGCCACCGACTACTGCGTGGATACCACCTTAAGAGTCGGCGCCAGCAAAGGCTACCGCATTACCGTGGCCGAAGATGCCCA
Source organism: Pluralibacter gergoviae ATCC 33028 = NBRC 105706 (assembly GCF_001598855.1). Classification (GTDB taxonomy): domain Bacteria; phylum Pseudomonadota; class Gammaproteobacteria; order Enterobacterales; family Enterobacteriaceae; genus Pluralibacter; species Pluralibacter gergoviae. Next base: position 37,536 of record NZ_BCZS01000008.1, read on the forward strand.
CACCACCGCTAACCGCCCCGCGGCCGATGCCCCGGTGCTGATAGCCCATCATAACGATGTCTGGCGCAACCTCACGGTGCCCGGCAACCCGGTTGTGGTGAAATCCGTCGATACAATTGTTACACAGTGGCGGGCGAACTAACCCCCGTGCATCTGGTCTCATTAACCTGTTGATTAAGCCGGACTCACGGACGCGACGCCCGTCGCGCCGGGTTTTTGTTGTCCGCAGCCGCAAAGCATAAGAACGAAGCAGGAGTGCAGTATGTTTAAGTCTTTTTTCCCCAGGCCGGGGCCTTTTTTCATCTCGGCGGCAATTTGGGCGCTGATCGCCGTCATTTTCTGGCAGGCCGACGGCGGCAAGTGGCTGCTGCACCTGGCGGGGGCAAAAAGCGATGTACCGGTGGGGGCGTCGCAGTTTATCGCGCCCAGTTATCTGGTGTTCTACGCCTACTATTTCGTCGTCGTTGGCGCCTTTGCCCTGTTCTGGTTTCTCTACAGCCCGCACCCGTGGCAGCTCTGGTCGGTGCTCGGCTCGGCGGCCATTATCTTCGTGACCTGGTTTCAGGTTGAGGTTGGCGTGGCCATCAACGCCTGGTACGGCCCGTTCTATAACCTGATTCAGGAAGCTCTGGCCTCGCCGCACAAGATCCAGATAACCCAGTTCTACCAGGAGATCTGCGTCTTTCTCTATATCGCGCTGATTGCCGTGGTGATTGGCGTATTGACCAATTTCTTCGTCAGTCACTACGTCTTCCGCTGGCGCACCGCGATGAACGACCACTATATGGCCCACTGGTCGAAGCTGCGGCATATTGAGGGCGCCGCGCAGCGCGTACAGGAGGACACCATGCGTTTTTCCTCGACGCTTGAGGACGTCGGCGTCGGCTTTATCAACGCCATGATGACGCTGATTGCCTTCCTGCCGGTGCTGGTTTCGCTCTCGCCTCACATCAAGGAGCTTCCCGTGGTCGGCGCGGTGCCCTATGGCCTGGTCTGGGCCGCCATTATCTGGTCAATTGTCGGTACCGGACTGCTGGCGGTGGTGGGCATCAAGCTCCCCGGCCTGAACTTTAAAAACCAGCGCGTCGAGGCCGCCTACCGTAAGGAGTTGGTATACGGCGAGGACCACGCGGATCGCGCCACGCCGCCGACCGTCAAAGAGCTGTTCACCGCCGTGCGCCGCAACTACTTCCGCCTCTATTTTCACTACACCTACTTCAACATCGCGCGCATTCTCTATTTGCAGGCGGATAATGTTTTCGGACTGGTGCTGATGTTCCCGTCGATTGTGGCCGGCACCATTACGCTTGGCATCATGTCGCAGGTGAGTAACGCCTTTGGCCAGGTGCGCGGATCCTTCCAGTATCTGATAAGCTCGTGGACGACGCTGGTGGAGCTGATGTCCATCTACAAACGTCTGCGCAGCTTCGAGCGCGTGCTCGATGACGAGCCGGCGGCGGAGCCCAGGCAGTCTTACAGCTAATACAGGGAACATGCGGTGACGGGGAAAAGACAACGCACCTTGACGCTGCTCGCCATCGCGATCGTCGCGGGCTGCAGCAGCAAAGAGCCGGTACTGAAGAAAGGCGAGAAGCCGGTGGACGTCGCGCAGGTTGTGCGGCAGAAGATGCCGGCAAGCGTTAAGGACCGCGACGAATGGGCGCACAGCATCGCCAAAGCGTTCGAGAGCCAGAAGCTGGCGCCCACGGAGGAGAACGTCTGCTCCGTGCTGGCGGTAGCCCAGCAGGAGTCGAACTATCAGGCAGATCCGGCGGTGCCGGGCCTGAGCAAAATCGCCTGGCAGGAGATTGACCGCCGGGCGGAGCGGGTCCACGTCCCGGCATTTTTAGTGCATACCGCGCTGAAAATCACCTCGCCGAACGGCAAATCCTACAGCGAGCGGCTCGATACGGTGAAGACCGAGAAGCAGCTCAGCGCCATTTTCGACGACTTTATCGGCATGGTGCCTATGGGCCAGACCCTGTTTGGTTCCCTGAACCCGGTCCACACCGGCGGGCCGATGCAGGTCAGCATCGCCTTCGCCGAGGCGCACGAGCGCGGCTATCCGTGGAAGATAGAGGGCACCGTGCGTCAGGAGGTCTTCTCCCTGCGCGGCGGCCTGTGGTTCGGGACCTATCATCTGCTGAACTATCCGGCCAGCTACAGCGCGCCGCTCTACCGTTTTGCCGATTTCAACGCCGGCTGGTACGCCAGCCGCAATGCCGCTTTCCAGAATGCGGTCAGCAAAGCCAGCGGCGTCAAGCTGGCCCTGGACGGCGATGCCGTGCTCTACGGCAGCGATAAGCCGGGCAAAACTGAACTGGCGGTGCGCAGGCTGGCGGATAAGCTTTCGCTCAGCGACGATGCGATACACCGCCAGCTGCAGAAGGGCGACAGCCAGGCGTTTGAGGAGACGGCGGTGTACAAAGGCGTTTATAAGCTGGCAGAGGCCAAAAGCGGCAGGACGTTACCGAGAGAGATGCTGCCGGGCATCCAGCTGGAGAGCCCGAAGATCACCCGAAATCTCACCACGGCCTGGTTTGCCAAACGCGTTGATGAGCGGCGCGCGCGCTGCATGGCGCTCGGTCAGAGGTAGCGACGCCAGCGCAGAAACAGCGCAACGGCGCCGAGCAGGGCGGCGCCCAGCAGAAAGGGGACGAGGCCGAACAGCGTGCAGACCGCAAGATCCATCTCTATTTGCGGGCGGCCGCTGTCCTGCTGCTGCATCAGGTGTTCAAAAATACCCGGGGCGTGCACCAGCATATTCAGCAGCTGGGCGCCTGCCCAGAAACAGAGCAGCACAAACAGCGCGTAGGCCACGTTACCCGGCACGGAAGAGTCCTTATTTTTCCGGGCGGTAAGCGGCCTGGAGAAAGTGAATTCAGTCATAAAGAAAGCTCCAAACCTGTTCAGCGCCGGCGGAGGCCAGCGAGAATATTAGCCGTAAGTCTGGCAGCTGCCGCCGATTGTCAATATCGGATTTATGGGAATTTCCGTTAGGGAATGCTCCGATTTGTTTATTATCCCAAACGGATCACAGCTTTTTCCCCGCCATATTAATGCGATGGCGGATTTGCTAACCGGCGCGCAGACGCCGCCGGCGCCATATGCGATGCTTAACTTTTTCATCTCTGGAGCCTGTATGAATTTGCCGGATAAACTTCGCCGCGACTGGCACTATTACGCCTTTGCTATCGGGCTCATCTTCATCTTAAACGGGATCATCGGCGTGGCGGGCTTTGAGGCAAAAGGCTGGCAGAGCTGGGCGGTTGGGCTGGTGACGTGGGTGGTGAGTTTCTGGCTTGCCGGGAAGATTATCCGCCGACGTCCGGCGGAGCAGCCGGCGGAATAAGCGAGCCGGGCGGCGACGCCCGGCCCGTTATCAGACCGTTGTTTTCAGGGCCATATTCGCCCGATGGCGCTCCAGCGCCAGCTCAATCAGGCGGGTTATCAGACTGGTATAGTCAAGCCCGCTGGCCTGCCACAGCTTGGGATACATGCTGATATTGGTAAAGCCCGGCAGGGTGTTTATCTCGTTAATCACCACGTTATTGTCCGGCGTCAGGAAGACGTCAACCCGCGCCATGCCGCTGCACCCCAGCGTCTGATAGGCGGCGACGGCTATATCGCGGATCCGGTCGTTGATTGCGGCGGGCAGGTCGGCGGGAACCACCACGCTGGCGCCCCGATCGTCTATATACTTGGTGTCGTAGGCGTAAAATTCGCTGTTAAGCACTATCTCACCGCAGGTGCTGGCCTGCGGCTCGTCGTTGCCGAGCACCGCGCACTCGATTTCGCGGCCCTGGATGCCCTGTTCGACAATCACCTTATGATCGAATTCAAAGGCCAGCGCGACCGCGGCCTCATACTGTTCGGCGTTTTTGACTTTGCTGACGCCCACCGAAGAGCCCTGATTGGCCGGCTTCACGAACAGCGGCAGGCCGAGGCGGGCCTCAATATCGGCGAAGCCGATCGAACTGCGATTGGCCCGGGTCAGGGTGATGAAAGGCGCTACCGCCAGGCCGGCGTCGCGCAGCAGGCGCTTGGTGACGTCTTTGTCCATGCAGGCGGCGGAGCTGAGCACGTCCGAGCCGACGAACGGCAGATTGGCCACCCGCAGCAGACCCTGCAGCGAGCCGTCTTCGCCGAGCGTGCCGTGGACGATGGGAAAGATAACATCGATATTCGGCAGCGCCTCGCGGGTCCGGGCATCAATCAGCTGCTGCGTGGTACTGCCCGGAATTTGCGCCAGGGTGACCGCCGACGGGCGCAGGGCGATACGGGCAGGATCCTGCGGGTTGATCAGATAGTTGTCGGCGTCGCTGACGTGCCACTGCCCCTGCTTATCAATCCCCAGCAGCGTGACGTCGAAACGCGTTTTATCAATTGCGTCAACGATGTTTTTCGCCGACTGCAGCGACACCTCATGCTCCGCTGATTTACCGCCGAAGACGACCCCAACCCGCAACTTAGCCATTTCAAATTCCATCCAGAGAAATACACAAGGCCGATACCTTATCACGACACCTGCGACGCTTCTGCCATAATCTTATTTTTGCGTTTGGGAGGCGTCATGAAGGGGAAAACAGCAATTCTGCTGCTGGTCATTCTCGGCGCGGGCTACGCGGGCTGGCTGCTGCTGCCCCGGTACTACAACCCTTTTAGCCCGCTTTCGCTCGACGATCCCGCCGGGCGGATCGCCCGGTTTAAGCTGCACCGCCTCACGCCCGCCCAATGCGCGACGCTGCTGGAAGACGCGAACCGGCGCGGCTGGCTCTCCAGCCGCCCGGTTGCCGACAGCGGCGGTCCTTGCCCGCTTACCGGCGCCGTGCGCGTTTTCGCTTTTGGCTCGGTGCGCCTCAGCAGCAGTTTTCTGGCCAGCTGCCCGCTGGCGCTCAGCAGCGCTCTGTTTATTCAGCAGCGGGCGAAGCCGCTGACGCTGACGCTGATGAACAGCGAACTGCGCCAGGTTGACCACCTCGGCAGCTTTGCCTGCCGTAATATTTATCATCGCGAGAACGCCCGGCGCAGCGAGCACGCGACGGCGGATGCGCTGGACATCAGCGGTTTTCGCCTCGCCGATGGCCGGCGTATTACCGTCGCCCGCGGCTGGCAGGCGTCCGACAGCGGTCCCTGGCTGCGCGCGCTGCTGTCGGCGAGCTGCGGCTACTACGGCAACGGGCTGGGGCCGGCGTATAACGCAGCCCACGGCAACCACTTTCATTTAGGGATGCGCGGTTACGGCGTGTGCCGCTGAGAATAACATTCTGCGGAGCAGGGTTTTATCTGTGATGTTTATCACGATTTTCTGTGAATTTGCGATAAAACACTAAACTAAGATAACAGCGCATCTCGCGCTGCGCAGGGCCACAGGCATCTTGTTATGCTGATAAATATGATGAAAATGAGTCATTACATTTAGTTATGGAATCCTGGAAAGTAAATCTTATCTCCGTCTGGTTTGGCTGCTTTTTTACCGGCCTCGCGATCAGTCAGATCCTGCCCTTTTTGCCTCTGTACGTTGCCCAGCTTGGCGTCACCTCGCACCAGGCGCTCTCCATGTGGTCCGGGCTCACCTTCAGCGTGACGTTTCTTGTTTCGGCCATCGTGTCGCCGATGTGGGGCAGCCTGGCCGATCGCCGGGGGCGCAAGCTGATGCTGCTTCGTGCCTCCCTCGGCATGGCGGTAGCCATTCTGCTGCAGGCGTTTGCCACCAATGTCTGGCAGCTATTTACGCTGCGGGCGGTGATGGGCTTAACCTCCGGCTATATTCCCAATGCGATGGCGCTGGTGGCTTCACAGGTTCCCCGCGAGCGCAGCGGCTGGGCGCTGAGCACGCTGTCTACGGCGCAAATCAGCGGCGTCATTGGCGGCCCGCTGCTCGGCGGCTTTCTGGCCGACCATGTCGGCCTGCGGACGGTATTTTTCATCACCGCGGTCCTGCTTATCATCAGCTTCCTGGTAACGCTTTTTTTAATCAAAGAGGGCGTGCGCCCGCAGGTCAGTAAAGCCGACAGGCTCAGCGGTAAAGCGGTCTTTGCCTCTCTGCCGTATCCTGGGTTGGTGATCAGCCTGTTTTTTACTACGCTGGTTATTCAACTGTGTAACGGTTCGATAAGTCCGATTCTGGCCCTGTTTATCAAATCAATGTCTCCGCAGAGCGGTAACATAGCCTTTCTGGCGGGAATGATTGCGGCAGTGCCCGGCATTTCTGCGCTGATTTCCGCACCCAGGCTGGGCAAACTCGGAGACCGTATTGGCACGCATCGGATCCTGCTGGCAACGCTTTTTTGTGCGGTAATCATGTTCTTTGCGATGTCGTTTGTCACAACGCCTTTTCAGCTTGGGGTACTGCGATTTTTACTGGGTTTTGCCGACGGCGCGATGTTACCCGCCGTACAGACGCTGCTGCTGAAATATGTCAGCGACAGAGTTACCGGGCGTATTTTTGGCTATAACCAATCATTTATGTATCTCGGGAATGTGGCCGGCCCGCTGCTTGGTGCATCGGTATCGGCAATGGCAGGATTCCGCTGGGTATTTATTGCCACGGCAATCGTCGTGTTTATTAACCTCATCCAGTTGGCATTTATGCTCCGCCGGTGCGATCGTGCGGCAGCAGCGAGGTAATACATCTAAATTCGTAATAGATAATAATTTGCTCCCCCTGTACTTTTGGCCCACGCTTAATGGGCTCTGTAGAATGCGGGCTGTAGGGGGACGTGGCAAGTGTACCCTGCGGCCGTTTTCTCAGCGGCGATATGGTCAGATCGCAATACTAAAATCCGCTATCGAGAGCTGATTGGATGATAGAGAAATCCAGTCAGGCTCTCACATAAGGAAATATCGATATGAAGAATCTCATTGCACAATTATTGATTACGCTTGCGGAAAAAGAAGAGGAGTCAAAAAAATTGACAATTCGTGTTGAGGCGCTTGAAATCGTATTGACAACACTTCTTCGCCAGATGAAACAGGCCAGGCGGCTGACAGTAACTACCGAGGTGGAATCGACCCTGACGGACCTCATGCATGGGCCGCTGGTGAATGACGGCGACCGCGAGCTGCTATACTGGCATATAGAGAAGATTTTACATTCGTCTTACCGCTAATGTTACAGCAACGATACTGAGCAGCCGCTACCGCCTTAATTGCTGAACGCGAGTAAAAATTAAACGTTATTTAGTACTACCTGTATCTATTTTTATGATTACGGGGTGACTTTTTTCGTGCCTGGAGCCAGACTTATGAAGTTAACCTCAAAGATGGACTGTGCTATGAAAATAACGTTAATGGTGACTTTGGCGGCTAGCCTGGTATTTATGACGGCGGCTAACGCAGCAGAAAAAACACCGCAGCAGCAGCGGATGACGACCTGTAATCAGCAGGCGACAGCAAAAGCGTTAAAGGGGGATGAAAGAAAGAGCTTTATGAGCAGCTGCCTGAAGGGCAGCGGCACGCAATCCGATGGAAAGAGCCTGACGCCGCAGCAGCAAAAGATGCGCGAGTGTAATGCGACCGCGACGCAGCAGTCGCTGAAGGGCGCCGATCGTAAGAAATTTATGAGCGCCTGCCTGAAAAAAACCGCATAACGGGCGTGGGTGAGCCGAAAAGGCTCACCCTGTCTTCAGGATTTACTTAGCGCTTCTGATTTCTCCATGCACGCGGCCATGGCTTCAATGACCGCCGCGCGGAACCCCTTCTGCTCCAGCACGCGCACGGCTTCAATAGTGGTGCCGCCCGGGGAGCAGACCATATCTTTCAGTTCACCGGGATGACTTCCCGATTCCATTACCATTTTTGCCGAGCCCATGACCGCCTGAGCGGCAAATTTATAGGCCTGCGCGCGGGGCATGCCGCCCAGCACGGCCGCATCCGCCATCGCTTCGATAAACATAAAGACATAGGCCGGTGCCGAGCCGCTGACGCCGACAACCGGATGGATCATCGGTTCGGCGATCACTTCGGCTTCGCCAAAGCTGCGGAAAATGGTTACCACCTCGGCAATATCTTCTGAGGTGGCCAGTGCGTTTGGCGTCACGGAGGTCATCCCGGCATTAACCAGCGCCGGCGTGTTCGGCATGGCGCGGATAATCTTGCGGTCATGGCCCAGCGCGCCTGCCAGCTGATCGAGGGTGATGCCGGCGGCAATAGAGATAACCAGAGACTCTTTGTGCAGGCTTGACGCCACTTCGCTTAACACTTTGACCATCATTCCGGGCTTGACTGCGCCGAAGACGATATCTGCAATCTGCGCCACTTCCTGCGCGCTCTCCGCGGCATTAATTCCGTACTGTTCGCTCAGCGCGGCGACTTTCTCAGAAGACGGCGTATAGACCCAGATCTGGCCCGGCTGCACCAGGCCGCTGGCAATCAGCCCGCCGAGAATCGCTTTACCCATGTTACCGCAGCCGATAAAACCAATTTTCTTATCCACTTTGACGCTCCCTCAGTATCTGATTTAGTCACCCCATAGCTTACCACTGTTTTACGACTTTGCCGGAGGCAGAAAGCAGGCGACAATGGCGATGTAAACAGAGAGGAGGGGTTATGGCTATATGGGTGGACGCGGATGCCTGTCCGAAAGTGATTAAAGAGATCCTCTACCGGGCGGCAGAGAGAACCCGAACGCCGCTGACGCTGGTAGCCAATCAGAATTTGCGGGTGCCGCCGTCGATGTTCATCCGCACGCTGCGGGTGCCGTCGGGGTTTGACGTGGCGGATAATGAGATAGTCCGCCAGTGTCAGGCGGGCGACCTGGTGATTACGGCGGATATTCCGCTGGCGGCTGAAGTGCTGGCGAAGGGCGGGGCGGCGCTGAATCCGCGCGGTGAACGCTATAGCGAGGCCACCATTCGCGAGCGGCTGACGATGCGCGACTTTATGGATACTCTGCGGGCCAGCGGTATTCAGACCGGTGGCCCTGATTCACTGTCCCAGCGCGACCGCCAGCAGTTTGCCGCAGAGCTCGACAAGTGGCTGCTGGCGGTGCAGCGGGCAGAAGGCTAGATCCAGCCGTCGTCGTCACCACCGAAATCGTCACCGCCGAAATCGTCATTACCGAAATCCCCGCCGCCGACATCGCCGTTATCCCAGCCGGTATTCTGGAAGTCGGCGCCGTTGCCGTCGTCCTGCGGCAGGAACTGGCTGTCTGCGGCGGGCGTCAAATCATCGGCGGCGGGCTGCGGCGTCTCTTCGATAATATTGACGATCTCCTGGGGATGAGAGCCGGAAAACATGTTCATCAGCATATTGCCGAGCACCACGCCGCCGGCGACGCCGGCCGCCGTCTGCAGGGCGCCGGACATAAAGCCGCCGCCGCTGCGCGCGGGTGCATATCCCGGCGCCTGGGGCTGGGCATAGCCCGGCTGCTGCGGGGCCTGGCGGGCGTAGTTCTGGGCGCCGGGAATCGGGCCGCCGCCGCTGGCGTTCGCGCTGCTGCCGGCGTTCGCGCCGCTATTGCCGCCGCCAAACAGGCCGGCGAGAAAGCCGCCGCTGCTCTGACGGGTGGACTGCAGCTGCGAGACCTCGCTCTCCAGCGCCTGAATGCGCTGGTTTAGCTGCTTGATGGCCGCTTCCTGAATAAGCACGGTTTGCGCCATATAGTAGGGGGCGGCGGGCTGGGCTGCTACATACTGAGCAATGACTTTCTCGGCGCCGGCATCGCGCGGCGCGCTTTGTGCTTCCGCCTGCTTAAGGCGCGAAAAGAGCCCGTCTATCAGGCGCTGTTCTTCAGATTGCATGGGCACTCCTCATTGGTGCTGGGATGAATTAACCTAGTGTGTATCATTCCTTTCTTTTGTAAATATACCGCGCGTAAAGCTGTATACAATTGTGTTACGGTTTGCAGCAGATGAGGGCTTGTCAAAACCCACCGCTTTCAGGTATGGTGGCCCAAAATTTTAGTGACATTATTTCTTTACACTCCCTGATTCTTATAAATCCAGCTGTAGCAGTAGTTACAGCGAAGGTGAAATGAAGTTGTAATGTTTAATGTACAGTCAGTATGCGCTGCGCATGCTATTGCTACGCACTCAACCATACGCTCGGCTATGCCGCAGTAGAAAGAGGATGTTCAGGTGAGCACAGAGCCCATTTTTCTCATTGGCGCCCGTGGCTGCGGTAAAACAACGGTGGGTCAAAAGCTGGCGCTGGCGTGCGGTTTTGCCTTTGTTGATAGCGATCGGATGCTGCAGGAGCGCGCGGGAAAGAGTATTGCGGATATCGTTGCGCTTGAGGGCTGGGACGCTTTCCGGGCGCTGGAGGCCGAGACGCTGCGCGCGGTGACCCGGCCAGCGTCGATAATTGCTACCGGCGGCGGAGCGATCCTTGCCGCTGAAAATCGCGCCTTCATGCGCGCCAGCGGCAGCGTGTTTTACCTTCAGGCGCCGGTTTCTGTTCTTGCCCGCCGGCTTGAGGTCTCGCCGGAAGAGGATCAGCGTCCGACCCTGACCGGAAAGCCCATTGACGAAGAGGTGCGTGAAGTGCTGGCCCAGCGCGAAGCCCTTTACCGCGAGGCCGCGCATTTCGCGGTGGACGCCGCCCGCGACCCCGACGCCGTGGTCGCGCAAATTCTGGCAATTGCGCTGCCGGGGGCGATTTCCACAACTCCTAAAAAATCAGCGCCGGTCGGACAGCGCCTATAATTAAGGTGCTGTTTCTATTAAAGGAGGCGCTATGCCGAATAAACCCCCTTACCCGCGTGAATCCCGCGTTGTTGCAGTCGAAAAGGGTGATGCCGGGAAGCCGGTGACCTGGTACGAGTTGCGGGCCGATCATCCGAAACCGGACTCTCTTATTAGTGAACACCCCACCCGTGAAGAAGCGCTGGATGCGCAGAAGCGTTACGAGGACCCCGGCAAGTCCTGACTGCCGGGACTTTTTATCCACTGACGATACGTCCGCGCTCCCCCTTGAAAGCGGCCTGGCGCCGTAATATTTACAAACCAAATGGTCATGAGGCTGCTAAGCTTTTACAAGGTTGAATTTTAGCCAATGGGGGGCGGCGCCAAGCCTGCGTGATATTTCAGAAGTTATAACAAGGTAAACATGATGAGTACGACGCTGGCCATTCTTACCATCGGCGTGGTTTCTCTGGGGGAGATATTGCCCCTGTTAACTGAGCACATCAGGGAAGATCAGATTACCTACGTGAATTTACTCGGAAAATTAAGCCGCGAAGATGTTGAAGAAGAGTATACCCCGACAAGTGGTGAAGAGCGCATCATAGCCCTGCTTAACGATAACCAGCTCATTGAGGTTTCGAAGGCTAAAATTGAGCGCGATATCCAGGCGGTTATTGAAGTGCTTGATAACCAGGGATTCGACGTTATCCTGCTGATGAGCTCAGCACCGCTGAACGGACTTACTGCGCGCAACGCGGTTTTGCTGGAGCCGCAGCGGGTGATCCCGCCGCTGGTCTCCTCTATTGTTCACGGTCACCAGATGGGGGTTATTGTTCCCGTTCCTGAATTACTGAATACCCAGCGCAATAACTGGCTTAAGCTGCCAACGCCGCCGTGCTACGCGCTGGCGAATCCCCTGGACGTCAGCGATGATGAGCTGATCTCTGCCGCCCGGCAGCTGCTGGATGATGGCGCCGATGTCCTGATGCTCGACAGCCAGGGTTTTCATCTGCACCACCTCCAGTTGCTGCAAAAGGCGCTGGGCGTACCGGTGCTGTTGTCCAACGCGCTGCTGGCGAGGCTGACGGTCGAGCTGCTGATGTGAGTATTTTTACGTGACAGGCTGTGACCGTCCCCCCTATATTGGATTGCAACACAACAATGAAACCAATAAGGGCCAGTTATGCTTCAAAGCAACGAATATTTTGACGGGAAAGTGAAGTCCATCGGTTATGAGAGCAGCAGTACAGGTCGCGCCAGCGTTGGCGTGATGGCAGAAGGGGAGTACACGTTCGGGACGGCGCAGCCGGAAGAGATGACCGTCGTCAGCGGCGCGCTGCGCGTGCTGCTGCCGGGCGAGGTTGAATGGCGGACATTTACCCCGGGTCAGGCCTTTAACGTCCCGGGTCACAGCGAGTTTCATCTGCAGGTGGCGGAGCCCAGCGCCTATCTGTGCCGCTACCTGTGATTTTTAGCCTTCCCGCCGCGGCGGGAAGGCTGTTGTGACTTAGCGCTGGGCCTCTCCGCCCAGCCCTTCAACCAGCGCCGCGACCAGCGCCGCCAGCTCGCCGGTCATCAGGATAAAGTCGGCGTCAAAGCGCTGATCGACATTTTCCCGCTCAATATCTTCATTCTGATCCCGCAGCTCGTCGCTGAACTTCAGGCGCTTGATAGAGGCGTCATCGCACATCACAAACTGAATACGCTGCTGCCAGTCGAGGGCAAGCTTGGTCACCACTTTGCCCGCTTCGATGTGCACGGCGATCTCGTCGCTGACCAGATCCTGCTTTTTGGCGCGGATCACGCCGCCGTCTTCCAGGAGAGCCTTCAGCTCTGCCTCATCGAGCAGCTGAAAGCCCTGGGCCACGGTGCCGGAGCGCACCCATTCGGTGAGCGTCAGCTCGATAGGATTCTCCAGCGCCAGCGGCACCACCGGCAGCGAGCCGAGGGTTTTACGCAGCAGGGCGAGAATATCTTCTGACTTCTTGGCGCTGGCGCTGTCGACCATGATCAGGCCATTGACGGTATCAATCCACAGCATGGTCTGGCTGAAGCGGCTGAAGGCGCGCGGCAGCAGGGAGTGGAGCACCTCATCCTTCAGGGCGTCTTTTTCGGTTTTCTTTAATTTGCGGCCCTGATCGGCTTCAAGCTTCTGAATTTTGGCTTCCAGCGCCTGCTTCACCACCGGCGACGGCAGGATCTTCTCCTCTTTGCGGGCGCAGATGATGATCTGCCCGTTCGCTTCGTGGGTGAACGCGTCGCTGTGCGAGCCCATAGGCGGCACCCAGCCGGTTTTTGCCATATCCTGACTGCCGCAGGGCGTGAATGCCAGTCCGGCTAACTGTTTTTCCATCTCGTCCGCGCGCAGGGCGATATCGCGGCTAAGACGATAAACCATTAAATTTTTGAACCACAGCATGATAATTTCCACGGCATTGTCGTTAAATCCAGGCGGGCATAATAGCGAATTGTCCCTGGGCTTGCATTTCTAATCCGGAATAAAAGAGGCGCGCGTGCGAATAGGTATCGATTTGGGTGGGACAAAAACGGAGGTCATTGCGCTCAGTGGCCGGGGGGAAGCGCTTTATCGTCATCGGCTACCGACGCCGCGCGACGACTACCGGCAAACGATTGAGGTGATTGCCCGGCTGGTCGAGGCGGCAGAGAAAGAGACCGGACAGCGCGGCAGCGTCGGCGTCGGCATTCCCGGCGCCATTTCGCCGCTCAGTGGGCGGGTAAAGAACGCTAACTCAACCTGGCTTAACGGCCAGCCGTTTGATAAAGACCTCAGCCGGCGGCTGGATCGCGAGGTGCGGATCGCTAACGACGCCAACTGCCTGGCGGTCTCTGAGGCGGTGGACGGCGCGGCGGCAGGGGCGCAGACGGTCTTTGCGGTGATTATTGGCACCGGCTGCGGCGCGGGCGTGGCGCTGGGCGGCCGGGCGCACATCGGCGGTAACGCTACCGCGGGCGAGTGGGGACACAACCCGCTGCCGTGGATGGATGAAGACGAACTGCGCTATCGGGAAGAGGTGCCGTGCTACTGCGGCAGGCAGGGCTGCATTGAAACCTTTATCTCCGGGACCGGTTTTGCCACTGACTATCAGCGCCTCAGCGGCCAGGCGCGGGAGGGCAGCGAAATTATCCGCCTCGCCGACGAGCAGGATCCGCTCGCCGGACTGGCGCTGACGCGCTACGAACTGCGGCTGGCCAAGTCGCTGGCCCACGTCATCAATATTCTCGACCCGGAGGTCATCGTCCTCGGCGGCGGGATGAGCAACGTCGACCGGCTGTACAAAACGGTGCCGCCGCTGATCAAACAATTTGTGTTCGGCGGCGAGTGCGCAACGCCGGTGCGCAAGGCGGTGCACGGCGACTCCAGCGGCGTCAGGGGCGCGGCGTGGCTGTGGCCGATGTAGTCGTTTATTGCACGTCTTCAATCCTATTCTGCCGGGGATCGTGGAATGGTTCCGTTCACTCGTAGCACTCTGCTCCTCTGTTGGGCTTTCTGCGGTGAACGTGTTAAGAGGGCTCGCCGCCGCCCTCTTAACAATCTCGGCTCCCGGCAACAAAAATCGCCGCTGCGCGGAACCTCAGATTCTGACGTCTGGCTTTCGGGTACGGGCGCGATGCAACATCCCTGTAAGTCGCGCCCTCAGCCCGCATCCCTGCGGGCTGCCCCGGCCAGACGTCAGAATCTGAGGCGATTTTTAGCCGGACGTTAACACCCTCAGAGTGTATGGATATTGTGCGAATAGATAGAGATAACGTAGGCCCGGCAAGCGAAGCGCCGCCGGGCATTTTCCACTGACGTTAACCTGTCACCGCAAACCCTTTATCCAGCCTGCTGTAGCCCAGGCCGTTGATTTTGCGCACCCGGATCTGCACCGGAATACGCTCTTTCATCGCCTCCACGTGGCTGATGACGCCGATGATTTTGCCGCTGGCGTTAAGCGCGTCCAGCGCATCCAGGGCGGTGTCCAGCGTTTCGCTGTCCAGCGTGCCGAAGCCCTCGTCGAGGAACAGGGAGTCAATGCGCGTGCGGTGGCTCACCAGGTCCGACAGCGCCAGCGCCAGCGCGAGGCTGACGAGGAAGCTCTCGCCGCCGGAGAGGGTGCGGGTATCGCGCACCGCGTCGGCCTGCCAGGTATCGACCACCTCCAGCTCGAGCGCTTCGCTGGCCTTGCGCTGCAGCAGATAGCGGCCGTGCAGGCGCGAGAGCTGCTCGTTCGCCAACCACACCAGATTATCCAGCGTCAGCCCCTGGGCGAACTTGCGGAACTTGTCGCCCTCTTTCGAGCCGATCAGCCCGTTGAGCCAGCTCCAGTCCTCCAGGGTCTGCGCGGCGCGCGCTATCTGCGCCGCGAGCGCCTGCTGGCGCAGGCGGTTTTCGCCGTCCTGCCTGAGCTGCTGGTGGATTTCGCCCTGGGCGGCGCTGCCGTCGCGCAGGCGGCGGGTGATCGACGCCAGCTGCTCTGCGATAGCGCTAAGTTCAGCCGTCGGCGCAAGCGCGCCGGGCCTGTTTTCGCGATGCTGCGCCAGCGCGGCGTCGGCCTGAGCGGCCAGGGCCTGCTGCTGCTGGCACTGATTTTCCAGTTCCTGCTTCAGCGCCTCGAGCCGGCGGCGGGTATCGTCGTCCAGCAGGGCGGCGAGAAATGCTTCCCGGGTGCTGAACTCGCTGGCGCTCAGGCCGTCGCTGAACGCCCGCCCGGCCGCGTCGAGGCGCTCGCGCTCCCGGGCCTGCTGATGAGCCAGGGTCTGCCACTGGCTTTGCAGTGACACGCACTCGTCGTGCAGCGGCTGCCAGCCCTCAAGCGGCGCCGGGCCGGGATCGGCGTCGGGCGACGCTTCCGGCAGGGTATCCAGCAGCGGCTGCAGTCGGGCAAGCTGCTGCTGCACCTGCAGCTGTTCGTCGCTGTGCGCCTGCCACTGTTGACTTTCGGTTTCGCGCTGCCTGAGCCACGCCTGCTCTTCGTCCGGCGCCGGGGCGGTCAGGCCCAGAGACGCCAGCGCGTCGGCCAGCGTCCGCTGGCGGTCGGCAAGCTCCTGCTCCAGCGTTTTTACTTCGGCGTCCAGCGCCGCTGTCTGCGCCTCCAGGCCGAGCCGCTGGCCGTGCTGCCACAGCCGCTGTCCGATGTTTTCCTGCTCGTCGAGCCAGCCGCTGATGTCATCGTCCGGCGTCAGGTTTATCTGCAGGCTTTGCGCAACGCGCTGCCAGTCGAGGGTGAGCGCTTGCTCCTGCGCAGACAGGCCTGCGAGCTCGCTCTGTTCGGTCTGGTGCTGCCGGTTCAGCGCCTCCCGCTGGCCGCGCAGGGCGGCGCCGGATTCGGCCAGCTGTTCGACCTCTTTTTTCAGCGCCTCGCGGCGGGCCTCGTTGGCTCCCGGCTTCAGCGCCTGATAGGCCGCTACCGCAGGATGCTCCGTGGCGCCGCACAGCGGGCAGGGTGCGCCGGGCTGCAGGCGGTCGCGCTCGGCGCTCAGGCCGGCAATGATCTTCTCCTGCTCGCACAGCGTGCTGACGTCGGTAAATTGCTGCTGCTTCTCCTTATAGCGCAGCCGCAGAGCGGCAAGCGACGCCTCGCTTTCCGCAAGCTCCCGCTGGCGGCTGACCGCCAGCGTCTGCAGCTGGTTTCGCCTGGCGCGCAGCGGCTGAAAGCGGCCCTGCAGTTGGTTAAGCTGCTGGCGCAGCGGGCGGCGGGCGTCGTGCTGTTCGATGGCCTGCGCCACCGCCGCGGCATCGAGCGAGAGACCGGTGGCGGGCAGCGCCGCCAGCTCGGCCGCGAGGGTGGCGCGGCGTTTGCCGAGGTTATCGAGCTGCGACCGGTCCCGGCGCTGCTGGGTGAACAGTGCCCGCCAGCCCGCCAGCTCCTGCTGCCACTGCCGGTAGTGCGGATGCGCCGCCAGCCAGCTGTCAATCTGCTGCTGTCCGGCGGTGAGCCGCCGATGTTCCGCCAGGGCGCTGAGGCGCACCCGGTCGCGCAGGGCCAGCTGCTGGCGTAAGCGAGTATTTACTTTTTCTACCTGCGCGTCGGTTTGCGCCAGCGTCGCCGTCTGGTCCTGCAGGCGCAGCCACAGCGGGCGCAGCCTGTCGGCGGGCGCGGCCAGCGCCAGCGCCGCCAGCGTTGGTCCGGAGTCGGTAAGCGCCTGCCGCGCCGCGGCCTGCGCGCTGTGCGCCCGGGTCTGGGCGGCAGATTTTTCGCCATCCTGCTGCAGCCACTGCTGCCAGGCCTGCGCTTGTGCTTGCTCCTCAAGCAGCCGCTTCTCTTCGTCAGTGAGCGCCTGCAAACGCTCGCGCAGCGCCTGCTGCTGGGCGTCGTCGAGCAGCAGCACGCCGGAGGCCTGCGCCTGCAGCGCGTCGAGGGCGGCTTTGGCCTCTTTATGTTTTTCAAACACCATCGCCGAGATGTGGCCGTAAATTTCAGTGCCGGTGAGCTCCTCCAGCAGTTCGGCGCGCTCTTTCGGCTTGGCGTTGAGGAAGGCGGCAAATTGCCCCTGCGACAGCAGCATGGATCGCGTAAAGCGGCCGTAGTCCAGCCCGGTGAGGGAGGCCGTCAGCTCCAGCTTATCCTTCACCTTCTCGGCGAGGATTTTGCCATCCTCGCAGCGGGCCAGCTCCACGCGCGGCGCCTGCAGATTGCCGTCCGGCTGGTTGCGGGCGCGATTCTGGCTCCAGAAGGCACGGTAGGCCACGCCCCTGACTTCAAACTCCACCTCCGCCAGGCACTCGGCGGTGTCGCGGGTCATCAGATCGTTCTGCGACTGCGAAAGGGTGCTCAGGCGCGGTGTTTCGTGGTACAGGGCGAGACAGATGGCGTCGAGCAGGGTGGTTTTGCCCGCCCCCGTAGGACCGGTAATAGCGAACAGCCCGCTGCTGGCGAACGGCTCGGCGGTGAAGTCAATTTTCCACTCGCCCTTCAGCGAGTTAAGGTTTTTTAAGCGCAGGCTCAGAATTTTCACGACGGCTTCTCCTCGGCCAGCGCCTGAATGGCTTGATTAAATAGCTGCCTGAGCCGCTGCTGATGCGGCTCTTCGAGCGTCTCCAGCGCCAGCCGGCGCGCAAATACCTCTTCCACTTTTAGTTCGCTGAGGGTTTCCCGCCGGCTGCTGGCCATGATGCGCTGCCTCTGTTCGCGGCTGCGGCGCACCAGCAGCACCTCGACGGGGAGGTCTTCGGTCAGGGTCTGAATTTTACGCTGGATATCGTGCAGGTACTCGTCGCTGGTTATTTCGATATCGAGCCAGGTAACGGGGTCGGCCGGGGCATCCCGCCACTGCGCCAGCTGTTCGCTGATGGCGGCAAAGTTGCCCTTGAGCACCGCCAGCGGCCGGGTTACCGGCACAGCCAGCGGCGTCACCTCCTGTAACTTTCCGTCGGCAAAGGTCACCAGATTGACGATCTTCTCCCTGCCGGTCTCATCAAAGCTGAGCGCAATCGGCGATCCGCAGTAGCGGATATGCTCGCTGCCGCCGACTTTCTGCGCCCGGTGGATGTGGCCGAGGGCGATATAGTCCGCCGGGGGAAAATTTTGCGCCGGGAACGCGTCGAGCGTGCCAATATAGATATCGCGCACCGCGTCGCTTTTGCTGGCGCCGACGGTAGTGAGGTGGCCGCTGGCAATAATCGGCAGCGCCCGCTCGCCGCGCAGGGTCAGAGCCTGCCGGTACTGCTGCTGATAGTAATCGGTAATGGCCTGCAGCAGCGTTTGCTGCTTCTCGCCCGCCGAGGCGCCCGCCTGGCTGACCGTAACGTCGCGCGGGCGCAGGAAGGGCACCGGACAGAAAATGGCGCCGGGCGCGCCGTCGCGCTGCTTCAGCTCGCAGGGCTGCGCGCCGCTGCCCGCCACCACGGTGGTGTTAAGAAACGCCAGAATATCGCGGGACTCATTCAGGGTTGCCACCGAGTCGTGGTTGCCCGCCAGCACTACCAGATGACAGCCGGTTTGCTGTAATTTGACAACAAAACGGTTGTACAGCTCGCGGGCGTAGCTCGGCGGCGCGCCGGTATCGAAAATGTCACCCGCCACAATGATGGCATCGACCCGCTGCGCGTCCGCCGTTGCCAGCAGCCAGTCGAGAAAGGCTTCATGTTCGGCGGCCCGGCTCTTGCTGTAAAAGTTCTGGCCGAGGTGCCAGTCGGAGGTGTGGAGAATGCGCATAGGATTTCCGCGGCGGTAAAAGAAGGCGACCAGTATAAACGCTTAAAGATAACAGGGCGATGGCCGGATTTTTACCGCGTTACGGCAGTGCAACAAAGCGTCAGTTTTTTCATAAATTTGTCATAAAACTGACGCATAATGGCGACGCCTCATCTTTGGGTAACAGTTTAACGGGACTACGCATGGCGAGACGCATTCTGGTGGTAGAGGATGAAGCACCCATTCGCGAAATGGTGTGCTTTGTTCTGGAGCAAAATGGCTTTCAGCCGATTGAGGCGGAAGATTATGACAGCGCCGTGAATCAGCTCAACGAGCCCTGGCCCGAGCTTATCCTGCTCGACTGGATGCTGCCCGGCGGTTCGGGACTGCAGTTTATCAAGCATCTCAAGCGCGAAGCGCTGACCCGCGATATTCCGGTGGTGATGCTGACGGCGCGCGGCGAAGAGGAAGACCGGGTGCGCGGTCTGGAGACCGGCGCGGACGACTACATTACCAAACCCTTCTCGCCAAAAGAGCTGGTGGCGCGCATTAAGGCCGTGATGCGCCGCATCTCGCCGATGGCGGTGGAGGAGGTGATAGAGATGCAGGGGCTGAGCCTCGATCCCTCTTCACACCGGGTGATGACCGGCGAAGCGCCGCTGGATATGGGACCGACGGAGTTTAAGCTGCTGCACTTCTTTATGACCCACCCGGAGCGGGTCTACAGCCGGGAGCAGCTGCTGAACAACGTCTGGGGCACCAACGTCTACGTCGAGGACCGGACGGTAGATGTGCATATCCGTCGCCTGCGCAAGGCGCTGGAGCACAGCGGGCATGACCGGATGGTGCAAACCGTGCGCGGTACGGGCTACCGTTTTTCGGCCCGCTTCTGACAACTGACTGGAGTATCACCGCGTGCTTGAACGGCTGTCGTGGAAAAGACTGGTTTTTGAGCTGATCCTCTGCTGTATTCCGGCCCTGATCCTCGGGCTTATCTTTGGCCGGCTGCCGTGGTTTTTACTGGCCGCCGTGACCGGGCTGCTGGCCTGGCACTTCTGGAATTTACTGCGCCTCTCCTGGTGGCTGTGGGTTGACCGCAGTATGACGCCGCCGCCCGGCCGCGGCAGCTGGGAGCCGCTGCTTTACGGCCTGCACCAGATGCAGATGCGCAATAAAAAGCGCCGCAAAGAGCTGGGCAACCTCATTAAGCGCTTTCGCAGCGGCGCGGAGTCGCTGCCGGACGCGGTGGTGCTTATTACCGAAGAGGGGGCGATTTTCTGGTGCAACGGCCTGGCCCAGCAGCTGCTGAACCTGCGCTGGCCGGACGATAACGGGCAGAATATCCTCAACCTGCTGCGCTATCCCGAATTTTCCCACTATCTTAGCGTCCGCGACTTCAGCCGCCCGCTCAACCTGGTGCTCAACAGCGGTCGCCATCTTGAACTGCGGGTGATGCCCTACAGCAAAAAGCAGCTGCTGATGGTGGCCCGCGACGTGACCCAGATGCACCAGCTTGAGGGGGCGCGGCGCAGCTTTTTTGCTAACGTCAGCCACGAGCTGCGCACGCCGCTGACGGTGCTGAAGGGCTATATGGAGATGATGGATCAGCTGGAGGGCAGCGCCCAGGAGAAGGCGCTGCACACCATGCGCGAGCAGACCCAGCGCATGGAGAGCCTGGTCAATCAGCTGCTGACGCTGTCGCGGATCGAGGCTTCGCCGCAGGGGCCGCTGCGCGAGACGGTGGATGTGCCGCTGATGCTGCGGGTCGTTGAGCAGGAGGCGCTGGCCCTGAGCCGCGGCCGGCAGCCGCTGCACTTTGAGGTGGAGCAGGGATTAAAGGTCTTCGGCAGCGAAGAGCAGCTGCGCAGCGCGGTGTCCAATCTGGTGTACAACGCAGTCAACCACACGCCGGAAGGAACCGCCATTACGGTGCGCTGGCAGCGCGCCCCCGGCGGAGCGCTGTTCAGCGTCGAGGACGACGGGCCGGGGATTGCGCCGCAGCACATTCCGCGCCTCACAGAACGCTTCTATCGCGTGGACAAAGCGCGATCGCGGCAGACCGGCGGCAGCGGGCTGGGGCTGGCTATCGTCAAGCACGCCGTCAGCCACCACGATAGCCGCCTGGAGATAAGCAGCGAGCCGGGGCACACGCGCTTTAGCTTTCTGCTGCCGGAACGTTTGCTTGCCGGTTAGGCGCGTTTGGCCGCCGGCTGTAATGCCAGCTTGACAACAGCCCGCTCTGGCGGGTTTTTGGGCGCTAATGTCAATGTGCGGCCGAATAACAATCCAACGTCTGATGCTTTTTTGTTCGCATTATTATCCATTCATTTTTCTAATGGCCGGTTGATAACTCCTGAGCAAAACTGATTACCAGAATATTCCTCTGGTTTTACGATCCCTTGTTGCTTTGAAACGTTATAAGCGTTTAAATTGCCCCCCATGCAGCCACATAAAATCTGCATATGCGTGACAAACCCAATAACAATTCTTTGCACGCAAACAAACGAAGCATTTCCTGCTTCATAAGTACGCAAGCGATAGCCCGATTTTACAATGCGCTACGCGACGTTTTGTTTTCAACACCACATCCACAGGCAGTAAAGCGTTTATGACCCATCAGTTGAAATCTCGCGACATCATCGCTCTGGGCTTTATGACCTTTGCGCTGTTCGTTGGCGCCGGTAACATCATATTCCCTCCCATGGTTGGCCTGCAGGCCGGTGAGCACGTCTGGACGGCGGCGGTCGGCTTTCTTATCACCGCAGTCGGTCTGCCGGTGCTGACGGTCGTCGCGCTGGCGAAAGTCGGCGGCGGCGTGGATAGCCTGAGCACGCCGATTGGCAAAGTGGCCGGTCTTCTGCTGGCGGTGGTGTGCTACCTGGCCGTGGGGCCGCTGTTCGCTACCCCGCGTACCGCGACCGTCTCTTTTGAAATGGGCATTGCGCCGCTGACCGGCGAGGGCCCGCTGCCGCTGTTTATCTACAGCCTGGTCTACTTTGCGCTGGTTATCCTCGTCTCGCTCTACCCAGGCAAGCTGCTGGATACCGTCGGCAACTTCCTTGCGCCGCTGAAAATTCTGGCCCTGACCGTGCTGTCGGTGGCGGCCATCATGTGGCCTGCCGGCACGCTCAGCAATGCGCTTGAGGCCTACCGGACCGCGCCGTTCTCCAACGGCTTCGTCAACGGTTACCTGACGATGGATACCCTCGGCGCGATGGTATTCGGCATCGTTATCGTCAACGCCGCCCGCTCCCGCGGCGTGACCGAAGCGCGTCTGCTGACCCGCTATACCGTGTGGGCCGGACTGATGGCGGGCGTCGGCCTGACGCTGCTTTACCTGGCGCTGTTCCGCCTCGGCTCCGACAGCGGTTCGCTGATTGAGCAGAGCGCTAACGGTGCGGCGATCCTCCACGCCTACGTCCAGCACACCTTCGGCGGTGCGGGCAGCTTTATGCTGGCGGCGCTGATCTTTATCGCCTGCATGGTGACCGCCGTGGGCCTGACCACCGCCTGCGCCGAGTTCTTCTCCCAGTACCTGCCGCTCTCCTATCGCACGCTGGTCTTTATCCTCGGCCTGTTCTCGATGGTGGTCTCCAACCTCGGTCTGAGCCATCTGATTCAGGTGTCGATCCCGGTGCTGACCGCTATCTATCCGCCGTGTATCGTGCTGGTGCTGCTGAGCTTTACCCGCGGCTGGTGGCACAACTCGTCGCGGATTATCGCCCCGGCGATGTTCATCAGCCTGGTATTTGGCCTGCTGGACGGTATTAAAGCCTCGGCCTTCGCTGGTATACTTCCGGCCTGGAGCACCCACCTGCCGCTTGCGGAGCAGGGTCTGGCCTGGCTGATGCCAACCGTCATTGCCACCGTGCTGGCGGTCGTCTGGGATCGCGCGGCGGGCCGTCAGGTCACCTCTAACGCGCATTAATCGACGCGAACAGGTTTTTAACCACGGGGCCGCTGGGCCCCGTGGTTTTGTTTTTTGTATGGCACGGGAAAGATGTTAATTAATGGAAACGACAAATAAGCTGAAGCGTGGCCTGAGCGCCCGCCACATTCGCTTTATGGCGCTGGGGTCGGCCATCGGCACGGGCCTTTTTTATGGCTCGGCAGACGCCATCAAAATGGCCGGCCCGAGCGTGCTGCTGGCCTACATCATCGGCGGCGCCGTCGCCTATATCATCATGCGCGCGCTGGGCGAGATGTCGGTGCACAACCCCTCCGCCAGCTCCTTTTCGCGCTATGCCCAGGAGAACCTCGGGCCGCTGGCGGGCTACATTACCGGCTGGACCTACTGCTTTGAGATCCTGATTGTCGCCATCGCCGACGTCACCGCCTTCGGCATTTACATGGGCGTCTGGTTTCCGACCGTGCCGCACTGGATCTGGGTGCTGAGTGTGGTGCTGCTCATCTGCGCCATTAACCTGATGAGCGTCAAGGTGTTCGGAGAGCTGGAGTTCTGGTTCTCGTTCTTTAAAGTAGCCACCATCATCATTATGATCGTCGCCGGTTTCGGCATCATTATCTGGGGCATCGGCAACGGCGGAGAGCCGACGGGAATTCATAACCTGTGGAGCAACGGCGGCTTCTTCAGCCACGGCTGGCTGGGGATGGTCATGTCGCTGCAGATGGTGATGTTCGCCTACGGCGGCATTGAAATTATCGGCATCACCGCCGGCGAGGCAAAGGATCCGGAGAAGTCCATTCCGCGCGCCATCAATTCGGTGCCGATGCGTATCCTGGTGTTCTACGTCGGCACGCTGTTTGTGATCATGTCTATCTACCCGTGGAACCAGGTGGGCACCGCCGGCAGCCCGTTCGTGCTGACCTTCCAGCATCTGGGCATTACCTTTGCCGCCAGCATCCTCAACTTCGTGGTGCTGACCGCCTCGCTGTCCGCCATTAACTCCGACGTGTTCGGCGTTGGCCGGATGCTGCACGGCATGGCGGAGCAGGGGAGCGCGCCGAAGATCTTCGCCAGAACCTCGAAGCGGGGCATTCCGTGGGTTACCGTGGTGGTGATGACCGTGGCGCTGCTGTTTGCCGTTTATCTCAACTACATCATGCCGGAAAACGTCTTCCTGGTGATCGCCTCGCTGGCGACCTTCGCCACCGTCTGGGTGTGGATCATGATCCTGCTGTCGCAGATAGCCTTCCGCCGCCGTCTGCCGCCGGAAGAGGCGAAGGCGCTGAAGTTTAAAGTGCCGGGCGGCGTGGCGACCACCACCGTGGGCCTGTTGTTCCTGGTCTTTATCATTGCGCTTATCGGCTGGCATCCGGAGACCCGCATCTCGCTGTACGTCGGCTTTGCGTGGATAGCCCTGCTGCTGATCGGCTGGTGGGTGAAGGGAAGGCGGGCCGGCCTGCGCGCGCAGACCGGCCGGTAGAGACTCAGAAGTCGTAGAAGAAGGTCATCCAGGTGCTGTCGGCCTCTTCGCTGGAGGCAATTGTCCGCTCGATGTAGACCGACAGGCGCTTAGTGATCGTCGTCCCGGCGCCGAGATAAACGTGGTTAACCTGGTAGTTCTCGTCGCTTTTCAGGCGCAGCGTATCCGCCGCCACGTAGGGCTGAATGGCCTTCAGGAACGGCTTATCAATATTGAAGGTATAGCCGCCGAAGGCCTCCAGGCCGTAGCCGCTGCCGGCAAAATAGCGATCCACGCTGCGTTCCCGGGTTGAGGGCACGAAGTCCTTATAGTAGCTGGCGGTACTGTTCAGATACCAGTTGCCCGGCTGCCAGGTCAGCGCCGTGCCCGACACCTGCTGCTGCGACTTTTTCTGCTCGGGATCGCGCTTGATGGTCGCTTCGGTATTGCTGAAGGCGGCGCCCCACACCAGCGTTGGCGTGATGGCGTAGTCAAAGCCGATACCCGCTCCGTGGTTGCGGCGGTAGTCGTAGCCGCTGCCGTCGTGGGCATCGTCCTCCGGCAGCAGGTAGTTGGCGTACAGCGTCACCGGCCCGAAGGTATTCTTATACATGATGCTGTTCTTCGGCCGGTTGGCGCCGTCGTAGTCGCCGTTGAAGCCGATAGCCGTAGCCCCCGCGTGGCCGTCGTTATCCCAGACGTCGCTCTTGATCCCGACAACCGAATAGTAGACCCCGTACTGGTGGCCGTAGGTCAGGGTGCCGTAGCGCGCATCCTTAATCCCCGCCCACAGCTTGCGCTGGCGGTCCCGGTCGCTGCCGGGCACATAGTTGCCGCGCATCCCCAGGGCGTGGGCGATATCGACGCCCCACTCGTACTGGGCAATAATCGACGTCCGGTCGCTGAGCGCATAATCGGTATTAAAACGAAAGCGCGTTCCACCGTCGTGGCCGCGGCTGTCGGACTTATTTGGATTAGGGCCGTTGGTCCAGATCCACTCCGGACGAATACTGCCACCGACGCTGACGCTAAGCGGTGCTAACAGTCTGTCACCCTGTTTGTCTTTATCGAGAATGGTTATTTCGGCGTGAGCCAGGCCTGGGGCGATAGCGGAAAATAATCCGCTGCCGATTGCCGCTAAATAAGCGTATCGCATTGTTTCCCTCGTGATGTATGTGTTTTGCTATTGTTTTTTATGGTTTTTTAATAAGTGTGTTCAATCTGATAAAAAGTAATAATTAAAGTGCTTAAAAGCAATACCTGTCGAATATATGGCTGCAGGCTTGATATCCCGAGAGTAATGTTAATTAGCGTTTTTATTAAATAATTAAATGTAAATATTTGTATATCAACATATTTCATAGGATATTCCTTTTTGTCTAAATATGAACATAAAATAATCATATTAAACAAGTCCGCTCCTCCCCCTGGCTCCTCCCCCTTGGCGGTGAAAAATGATGAGCCATCCCCGGGCGCGCTGTGGCATGGTGACGGAAACTTTGCGGGGGAGCATTACCATGTTGAAAGTCTGGCACCTTCCGGCTGCGCCATTCGTCAGGCAGCAGGATGACAATCTCATCATTACGCTGTGGGTAAAGAGCGAGGCGCCGCCTGCGCGCGTGACGCTGCGGGCGGAGCGGGATAACGAAGAGATCTCCCTGGCGATGCGCCGCCTGCGGGCCGCGCCTGCGCCGGGCGTCCGGGCCTGGCGGGCGGAGATCGCTCTGGACGGCGGCCAGCCGCGCCGCCGCTATGCCTTTAAGCTGCTGTGGCAGGACCGCCAGCGCTGGTTTACGCCTCAGGGCCTCTGCGACTTTCCGCCCGCCCGACTGGAGCAGTTCGCGGTCGATGCCCCCGACGGCGGGCCCGCGTGGGTGGCGGACCAGATCTTTTACCAGATCTTTCCCGACCGCTTTGCCCGCAGCGCCCGCCGCGCGCCGGAGCAGGACAGTATTTACCACCATCACGCCGCCGGTCGCGATATCGTGCGCAAAGGCTGGGACGAACCGCTGACCGCCGAGGCGGGCGGTTCGACCTTTTACGGCGGCGATCTCGACGGCATCTGTGAGAAACTGCCGTATCTCAAAAAGCTCGGCGTCACCGCGCTGTACCTCAATCCGGTATTCGTCGCCCCCAGCGTGCACAAGTACGACACCGAAGACTACCGCCGCGTCGATCCGCAGTTCGGCGGCGACGCCGCGCTGCTGCGCCTGCGCCAGGCCACCCGGCAGCTGGACATGCGCCTGATCCTCGACGGGGTGTTCAACCACAGCGGCGACTCCCACGCCTGGTTCGACAGGCACCGGCGCGGAGAGGGCGGCGCCTGCCATAATCCGGACTCCCGCTGGCGGACGTGGTACAGCTTCTCGCCCGAGGGGCAGGCGCTGGACTGGCTCGGCTATGCCAGCCTGCCGAAGCTCGACTTCCGCGCCGGTGCGCTGGTGGACGAGATCTACCGCGGCGAGCAGAGCATCGTGCGCCACTGGCTGAAGGCGCCGTGGAGCATGGACGGCTGGCGGCTGGACGTGGTGCACATGCTCGGCGAGGAGGGCGGGGCGAAGAACAATTTACAGCACGTGGGCGGCATGACCCGCGCGGCGAAGGAGACGCAGCCGGAGGCCTATATCCTCGGTGAGCACTTCGGCGACGCCCGCCAGTGGCTGCAGGCGGACGCGGAGGATGCGGCGATGAACTATCGCGGCTTTACCTTCCCGCTGTGGGGCTTCCTCGCCAATACCGATATTTCATACGATCCGCAGCGCATTGATGCGCAAACCTGCGCGGCGTGGATGGACAACTACCGCGCCGGGCTCTCCCACCAGCAGCAGCTGAGGATGTTTAACCAGCTCGACAGCCACGACACCGCGCGCTTTAAAACCCTGCTGGGCAAAGACGTTGCCCGGCTGCCTCTGGCGGTGGTGTGGCTGTTCTGCTGGCCGGGCGTGCCCTGCATTTATTATGGCGACGAAGTGGGACTCGACGGCGCCAACGATCCCTTCTGCCGCAAGCCCTTTCCGTGGCGCGAAGAGCTGCAGGATAGGGCGCTCCTCGCGCTGTACCGGCAGATGGCGGCGCTGCGCAAGCGCAGCCAGGCCCTGAGGCGCGGCGGCTGTCAGGTTATCTACGCCGAAGATAACGTAGTGGTCTTTGTGCGGGGGCTGGGGCAGCAGCGCGTGCTGGTGGCCATCAACCGCAGCGAGGCCTGCGAAGCGGTGCTGGAGGATACGGTGCTGCTGAATGTGGCGCGCTGGACGCGGAAAGTGGGGAGCGCGACGCTGCAGGATAACGTCCTGACACTGCCCGGCGTTTCTGCGTCCGTGTGGTTTGGCCGCTAGCGGTAGAGGTCGCAGGAGGCGTGGCTGCTGAGCAGCGCTTCGCGCCACCAGCGCAGCGCCAGGCCCTCGTGATTATCGCGCCAGGCCATGTAGGCAACATCTTTCTCGCGGCATGACGAGACGGCTTTTTCTACCAGCTCGCCGCGGCTGAGCCACTGCCGGGCAATGTGGCGCGGCAGAAAGCCGCAGGCCAGCCCGGCGCGCAGCAGGGCGACCTTGGCGTGAAAGTTATCGACCACCATCTGCGGCTGTTCTTCCAGCAGGTTGCTGTTGATGGGCGGACAGCTGCGGGCGCTGTCTTTAATGACCACGCCGCGGTGCCGGCAGATCTGCTCATTGCTCAGCGGCCCCTGCGCGGCCGCCAGCGGATGCCCGGGCGCCACCACAAAGATATTGTCCAGGGTTCCCAGCATTTTATAGGACCACGCCGCCGAGGTTGGCGGGGTATCAATGGCGCCCAGGACAATATCGGCGCCGCAGTGGGTCAGCGCCTCCCAGGCGCCCGCCAGCGTATGGTGGCTGAAGTTGAGCCGGGTAGGGGTATTGAGTTCGTGGAACCGGCCGACGGCGGGCAGCAGCGTTTCGAAAGGAAAGGCGGCATCCAGCACGATGGTCAGCTCTTTTTCCCAGCCCGCCTGGACCTGCTCGGCCTGCTTTTCCAGGTCCCGGGCGGCGCTCAGCAGCAGCCGCCCCTTTTTCAGCACCATGCGCCCGGTTTCGGTAAATTTTGCCCGATGCCCGGAGCGGTCGAGAATGACGATATTCAGATCGCTCTCCAGCTTCTGGATCATATAGCTCAGCGCCGCGGGTGTTTTAAAAAGCGATGCTGCTGCGGTCGCAAAGGATCCGTGTTTTTCCAGCGCATCGAGGATCTGGAGCGCTTCAAGATTTAATCGCACAGGCATAATACCCCGTTGAGTTGTGTGCGTACGTTGTACCGAAAGGCACCGACGGCGAACAGCGAAATAATTAGAACGCCACGGTGCAAGATTTTGACTGACTTATTTCACCGCGATCGGTAAGCATTTCTGAAGGTAAATTTCTTAAATGAGTTATTAGAAATAACCGCCTATCTTTAACGGATATCTCCCTTCACTATGCGGGCCATCAATGGCAGCACGTTGCTGCTTATTTAACCAACCCTGAAGGTGCGATATGGCTATCCGCGAACTGCTTGACCCCTCCAACTCAGCGCTCATTTTTATCGATCATCAGCCGCAAATGGCATTCGGCGTGGCGAACATCGATCGTCAGACGTTGAAAAACAACACCGTCGCCCTGGCGAAAGCGGGCAAAATTTTCTCGGTGCCGGTGATCTATACCTCCGTGGAAACCAGGAGCTTCAGCGGCTACATCTGGCCCGAGCTGCTGGCCGTGCATCCGGACGTTACGCCGATTGAACGCACCTCGATGAACTCCTGGGAAGATGCGGCCTTCGTCAAGGCCGTGAAAGCGACCGGGCGTAAGAAACTGATCATCTCCGCGTTGTGGACCGAAGTCTGCCTGACTTTCCCGGCGCTGATGGCCCTCGACGAAGGTTTTGAGGTGTATGTGGTAACGGATACCTCCGGCGGCACGTCGGCAGATGCCCACGAGCGCGCCGTTGAGCGCATGGTGCAGGCGGGTGCGGTGCCGGTGACCTGGCAGCAGGTGCTGCTGGAGTACCAGCGCGACTGGGCCCGCAAAGAAACCTATGACGCGGTGATGGATCTGGTGCGCGAGCACAGCGGCGCATACGGCATTGGCGTGGACTACGCCTATACTATGGTTCACGGTGCCCCTGCGCGCAAAGCATAACCCCCGGCGGCGTCGTCCCCCCGACGCCGCCCCAAGGAGCCCCTGAGATGGCGCAGCAAAAACATGTAACGCTGGTGATTTCCCACGTGCTCAGGCCTGAGGACGGTGATATTTACGAGGCCTGGCTTAGCAGGATCATGCCGGTTGCTGCGGCCTCTCCGGGTCATCTCGGCGCCAGCGTCATCCGCCCGGTTCACGGCCAGGGCAACTGGAATGTGATTATTCGCTTTGATTCCCTGGAGCATCTGTACGGCTGGATGCAGTCTGAGGTCCGCAAGCAGCTGATGGTGGAAATCACGCCGCTGCTCAGCGAAGGTGACAGAACCGAGGTCCACACGGAGTCCGCCTTCTGGTTCACGCCTGCGGAGCCGCACGTTCGCCAGCCCGCGCGCTGGAAGCAGTTTCTGATAACGCTGATGGTTATCTTTCCCAGCACCAACCTTGTCCCGGCGGTCACGGGCGCGCTGCTGCCGATGCTGAAGGGAAGCCTGCTGCTGCATCTGATCAATGATGCCTGCGTGGTAGCGCTGGTGGTCTGGCTCTGGATGCCAATAGTTACCCAAATTTTCGCGGGCTGGCTGAAAAAAGCCTGACCCTCTCCTGTCGAGGAGTTCCTATGTCTCAACATGCCACACTGATCCTGACCCACGGTGATATTCACACGCTGGATAAGCAAAATCCGCTCGCCCAGGCCGTTGCCGTTGCCGACGGTAAGATCCTGGCTGCGGGCAGTCACGATGACGTTATGCGCTACGCCGCTGAAGGTACGCAGATTATTGATTTAAAAGGGCACACGGTCATCCCGGGACTCAACGACTCCCACCTGCACCTGATCCGCGGCGGCCTGAACTACAACCTCGAACTGCGCTGGGAGGGCGTGCCCTCCCTGGCCGATGCCCTGAGAATGCTGAAGGCCCAGGCCGACCGCACGCCGTCGCCGCAGTGGGTGCGGGTGGTGGGCGGCTGGAGCGAGTTTCAGTTCGCCGAGCGCAGAATGCCGACCGTTGAGGAGCTGAACGAGGCGGCGCCGGATACGCCGGTGTTTGTTCTGCACCTCTACGATCGCGCCCTGCTGAACCGCGCGGCGCTGAAGGCGGTAGGTTATACCAAAGAGACCCCCGATCCCGCCGGCGGCGAGATCGTTCGCGACAAGTTCGGCAACCCGACCGGGATGCTGATCGCCAAACCTAACGCCATGATCCTCTACGCTACTCTGGCGAAAGGGCCGAAGCTGCCCCTGGAGATGCAGGTCAACTCGACCCGGCAGTTTATGCGCGAGCTCAATCGCCTGGGGCTGACCAGCGCTATCGACGCGGGCGGCGGCTTCCAGAACTATCCCGACGACTACGAAGTGGTGGAGAGGCTGCACGCCAGCGGCCAGATGACCGTGCGCATCGCCTATAACCTCTTTACCCAGCGCCCGGCCCACGAGCTGGAGGATTTCGAGCGCTGGACCGACATGCTCAAGCCGGGGCAGGGTACCGACTTCTACCGCGCCAACGGCGCCGGAGAGATGCTGGTCTTCTCGGCGGCGGACTTTGAAGATTTTCTGCAGCCGCGCCCGGACCTGCCGGAAGGCATGGAGGATGAGCTGGAGCGCGTCGTGCGCCACCTGGTGGAGCACCGCTGGCCGTTCCGCCTGCACGCCACCTACAATGAATCAATTAGCCGGATGCTGGACGTCTTCGAGAAGGTGAACCGCGATATTCCCTTTAACGGCCTGCACTGGTTCTTTGACCACGCGGAGACCATCACCGAGCGCAACATTGAGCGCGTCAAGGCGCTGGGCGGCGGGATCGCGGTGCAGCACCGGATGGCGTTTCAGGGAGAATACTTTGTTGACCGCTACGGCAAAGAGGCCGTCAAGCACACGCCGCCGGTGGCGAAAATGCTGGAGATGGAGCTTCCGGTAGGGCTGGGCACCGACGCCACCCGCGTCGCCAGCTACAACCCGTGGACCGCGCTCTACTGGCTGGTTTCCGGGCGCACCGTGGGCGGTATGGCGATGTATGACGACAGCAACCGCCTGCCGCGCGATGTCGCCCTGGAGCTGTGGACGGCGGGCAGCGCCTGGTTCTCCAGCGAGCAGGGCAAGAAAGGCCGCCTGGCCGCCGGACAGCTCGCTGACCTGGTCGTACTGTCGAAAGACTACTTCCGCGTGGCGGAAGAGGAGATCAAGGGCATTGAGTCGGTGCTGACGGTGGTTGACGGCAAAGTGGTCTACGCGGCCGGACACTTCACGCCTTTCGCCCCGCCGGCGATCCCCGTGCTGCCGGACTGGTCTCCGGTGGTGAAGGTGCCCGGCCACTACCGCGCAGCGCCGCCGGCCGCAGCGAAAGTCGGTGCGATGGTGCAGATGCACCAGTGCTGCGGCAGCTGCGGCGTGCACGGTCATCAGCATGATATTGCGCGCAAATCGTCGATTCCCGTCTCCGACGAACAGGCCTTCTGGGGCGTGCTGGGCTGCTCCTGCTTCGCCTTCTGATGCCGGGTTAATCCTATGGTTGAAATTTAAACCATAGGATTTTCATCTACTTTGGCACGCCGCGTCCGCCTTCCTTTGATCCAGGGCAGGGCAAAAGTATGATGATTTTATAAAATCATCATACTTTATTCTTACGGACGGCTATTTTGTTCACACTCCGCAGTACGCTATTCGCCCTGCTGGCCTGCGCCCCGTTTCTGGCGCAGGCCGCAGCAGCCGGCGATGAAATCACTACCGCATGGCCGGTTAACGTCGGCCCCCTCAATCCCCACCTCTATACGCCAAACCAGATGTTCGCCCAGAGCATGGTTTATGAGCCGCTGGTCAAGTACCGGCAGGACGGTTCGGTAGCGCCGTGGCTGGCGAAAAGCTGGACCCATTCCGCCGAGGGTAAAACCTGGCTATTTACGCTCCGCGACGATGTCACCTTCTCCAACGGCGAGCCCTTCAACGCCGAAGCTGCGGTGGAGAACTTCCGCGCCGTGCTGGACAACCGCCAGCGCCACGCCTGGCTTGAGCTGACCAATCAGATAGTCAGCGTCACCGCGCCCGGCCCGTATCAGCTGCAGGTGGTGCTGAAAAGCGCCTACTATCCGTTCCTGCAGGAGCTGGCGCTGCCGCGCCCGTTCCGCTTTATCGCCCCGTCGCAGTTTAAGGACGGCGGAACGATGCGCGGTATTAAGGCGCCGATCGGTACCGGGCCGTGGGTGCTGAAAAGCAGCCGGCTGAACCAGGACGACGTGCTGGTGCGCAACGAGCGCTACTGGGGCGATAAGCCGGCTATCCGGCAGATAACCATCAAGGTTATTCCGGACCCGACCACCCGGGCGGTGGCCTTTGAGACCGGCGAACTGGATTTGCTCTACGGCAACGAAGGCCTGCTGCCGCTGGATACCTTCGAGCGCTTCAGCCACAATCCGGCGCTGCACACCGAACTGTCGCGCCCGGTGGAAACCGTGATGCTGGCCCTGAACACCGGCAAGGCGCCCACCGATGAGCTGGCGGTGCGCGAGGCGCTGAACTACGCCGTGGATAAAAAATCGCTGATTGATAACGTGCTCTACGGCACCCAGCAGGTGGCCGATACCCTGTTTGCGCCGTCGGTGCCCTACGCCGACATTGGCCTTGAAGCGCGCGGCTACGATCCCGCCCGCGCCGCCGCCCTGCTGGAGAAGGCGGGCTGGACGCTGCCCGCCGGGAAGGCCATTCGCGAGAAGAACGGCCAGCCGCTGCGGGTGGCGCTGTCGTTTATCGGCACCGACGCCCTGAGCAAGTCGATGGCGGAGGTGATTCAGGCCGACGCGCGCAGGGTTGGCGTCGACGTTGCCCTGCAGGGCGAGGAGGAGAGCAGCATCTATGCCCGCCAGCGCGACGGCCGCTTCGGCATGATCTTCAGCCGCACCTGGGGCGCGCCCTACGATCCGCACGCTTTTATGAGTTCGATGCGCGTGCCGTCGCACGCCGATTTTCAGGCCCAGCAGGGGCTGGCGGATAAGCCGCTCATCGACAAAGAGATTGGCGAGGTGTTGACTACCGTTGACGTTACCCGCCGCCGGGCGCTGTATCGCGATATCCTTACCCGCCTGCACCGCGAGGCGGTCTACCTGCCGATAAGCTACGTCTCGACGATGGCGGTAGCGACGCCGCGGCTGGGGCGCATTCCGTTCGCGCCGATAGCCTCGGATATTCCTTTTGAACAGATTGTACCGGTAACCCCCTGATGCTGACCTACGCTCTGCGGCGCGTGCTGCTGCTGGTGCCGATGGTGCTGGCCGCGTCGCTGATAATCTTCCTGCTGCTGCGCCTCGGCACCGGCGATCCGGCCCTCGACTACCTGCGGCTCTCGAACCTGCCGCCGACATCGGAGATGATTGCCTCCACCCGGACCCTGCTCGGCCTCGACAGGCCGCTGGCGGTGCAGTATGGGCACTGGCTGTGGCGCGCCCTGCACCTGGATTTCGGCATCTCGTTTGCCACTCAGCGGCCGGTGCTCGACGACATTCTCAGCTTCCTGCCCGCCACGCTGCTGCTGGCGGGCAGCGCGCTGGTGCTGATCCTGGTCACCTCGGTGCCGCTCGGCGTTTGGGCCGCCCGCCACCGCGACCGCCTGCCGGACTTTATCGTGCGGCTGATTGCTTTTCTCGGCGTCTCGATGCCCAACTTCTGGCTCGCCTTTCTGCTGGTGATGTGCTTTTCGGTGTGGCTGCAGTGGCTGCCGGCGATGGGCTACGGCACCTTTGCCCACCTGATCCTGCCCGCGGTGTCGATCGCCTTTATGTCGCTGGCCATCAATGCCCGCCTGCTGCGCGCCAGTATGCTGGAGGTGGCCGGGCAGCGCCACGTCACCTGGGCGCGGCTGCGCGGCCTGAGCGCCCGGCAGGTCGAACGTCGCCACATTTTACGCAACGCCTCCCTGCCGGTGGTGACGGCAATCGGCATGCACGTCGGGGAGCTGATTGGCGGCACGATGATTATCGAAAATATCTTCGCCTGGCCCGGCGTCGGGCGCTACGCGGTATCGGCGATCTTCAACCGCGACTATCCGGTGATTCAGTGCTTTACGCTGATCATGGTGGTGGTCTTCGCGCTCTGTAACCTGCTGGTGGATCTGGTTAACGCGGCCCTCGATCCGCGCATCCGCCGCCATGAAGAGGTGTCGCTATGAGCTTCTTTCTGAGCTGCCGCTGGCCGGTGCGGCTGGCGATGGTCATCCTGGCGCTGCTGCTGCTGATCGCGTTGACCAGCCGCTGGTGGCTGCCCTGGGATCCGCTGGCGGTCGATCTCGCCGCGCGCCTGCAGCCGCCCGGCGCGCGGCACTGGCTGGGCACCGATCATCTGGGGCGGGATATCTTCTCCCGCCTGCTGGCGGCCACCTCGGTGTCGCTTGGCTCGGTGATGCTCTGCCTGCTGCTGGTGCTGACCCTCGGGCTTTTGATCGGCGGCAGCGCCGGGCTGCTCGGCGGCCGCGTCGATCGGGCCACCATGCGGCTGGCGGACATCTTTATGACGTTTCCCACCTCGGTACTGTCGTTCTTTATGGTCGGGGTGCTCGGCACCGGGCTGACCAACGTCATTATCGCTATCGCGCTCTCCCACTGGGCGTGGTACGCGCGGATGGTGCGCAGCCTGGTGATCTCCCTGCGCCAGCGGGAGTTTATTCACGCCGCCCGTCTCAGCGGCGCCAGCCACCTGCGGGTCTTTACCGACCACCTGGCCGGCGCCGCCGTGCCGCCGCTGCTGGTGCTGGCGACGCTCGATATCGGCCACATGATGCTGCACGTCGCCGGGATGTCGTTCCTCGGCCTCGGCGTCACCGCGCCGACCCCGGAGTGGGGCGTGATGATAAGCGACGCCCGGCAGCTGATCTGGACCCAGCCGCTGCAGATGCTGTGGCCGGGGCTGGCGCTGTTTATCAGCGTCATGGCCTTTAACCTGATCGGCGACGCCCTGCGCGATCGCCTCGATCCCCACCTGATTGCGGAGCACGCCCACTGATGATCCGGCAGATAGCACTGGACAACATTATTCTGGAGGCCGGGCGCCCGCTGGTGCACGGCGTGTCGCTGACCCTGAGGCGCGGCCGGACGCTGGCGCTGGTGGGCGGCAGCGGCAGCGGCAAGTCGCTGACCTGCGCCGCGCTGACCGGCACGCTGCCCGCCGGGGTTCGCCAGACCGGCGGCCAGATCCTGGCCGACGGCGCGGCAGCCAGCCCGCAGCGTCTTCGCGGGACGGCGATAGCGACCATTATGCAGAACCCGCGCAGCGCCTTTAATCCGCTGCTGACCATGGCCGCCCACCTGCGGGAAACCTGCCGGGCGCTGGGGCGACCGGCGGATGACGCTACCTTACGGCACGCGCTGGCGGCGGTCGGGCTGGAGCAGGCCGGCCGGGTGCTGAAGTGCTACCCATTCGAGATGAGCGGCGGCATGCTGCAGCGGGTGATGATTGCCGTTGCCCTGCTGGCGGAGGCGCCCTTTATGATTGCCGATGAGCCGACCACCGATCTGGACGCGGTGGCGCAGGCGCGGATCCTCGACCTGCTGGACGCCATTATGCACAGGCAGCGCCCCGGCCTGCTGCTGGTGACCCACGATATGGGCGTGGTCGCCCGGCTGGCGGACGATGTGGCGGTGATGCACGAAGGCCGCATCGTCGAACAGCGCGACGTCGCGGCGCTGTTTCGCACGCCGCAGCATCCGGTAACGCGCAGCCTGATTGCCGCCCATCTGGCGCTCTACGGCGAGGAGCTCAGCCTGTGAACCTGCTCAGCGTGACCGGCGTCTCCCATCATTACGCGCAGCATGCGGTGCTGCAGGACATCTCGCTGCAGCTCAATCCCGGCGAGACGGCGGCGCTGCTGGGGCGCAGCGGCTGCGGGAAAAGTACGCTTGCGCGCCTGCTGGTGGGGCTTGAAACGCCTGCCGAAGGCCGCGTGAGCTGGCGCGGCGAGGCGATCTCCGGCCTCTGTCGGGCGAAGAAAAAGGCCTTTCGCCGCGATATTCAGATGGTATTTCAGGACGCCGCCAGCGCCGTCAACGGCCGCAGGACCGTGCTGGCGATCCTGCGCGAGCCGATGCGCCACCTGCTGTCGCTGACGAAAGCGCAGCAGGTGGCCCGCGCCGCAGAGATGCTGCGGGCCGTCGAACTGGACGAGGACGTGCTGGACAAGCTGCCCGCGCAGCTCAGCGGCGGGCAGCTGCAGCGGGTCTGCCTGGCGCGGGCGCTGGTGGTTGAGCCGTCGCTGCTGATCCTCGACGAGGCGGTATCGAATCTCGATCTGGTACTGCAGGCCGGCGTTATGCGGCTGCTGGCCCGGCTCCAGCAGCAGTTCGGCACCGCCTGCCTGTTTATCACCCACGACTTAAGGCTGGTGGAGCGCTTCTGCCAGCGGGTGATGGTGATGGAGGAGGGCAGGCTGGTCGAAACCTGCGATATCCGCGGACCGCTGCAGTTTTCCTCGGCGGCCGGTCGTGTGCTACAACAGGCGGTACTTCCCGCGTATCCCGCGCCCCGGCGCGGCAGAGAATAGGATCTGACATGCAGCGCATTACCATCACCCTTGATGATGATTTACTCGATGCCCTCGACCAACTGAGCCAGCGCCGGGGCTACCACAACCGCTCGGAGGCGATCCGCGATACGCTGCGCGACGCCCTCGCCCTGGAAACGGCGCAGGCGCAGGAGAGCGAAGGGTTTGCCGTGCTCTCCTACGTCTACGAGCATGAAAAGCGCGATCTGGCGAGCCGCATCGTGGCGACCCAGCACCACCATCACGACCTGTCGGTCTCCACCCTGCACGTACACATCAATCGCGACGACTGCCTGGAGGTCGCCGTGCTGAAGGGCAACATGCACGAGATCCGCCACTTCGCCGACGGCGTTACCGCCCAGCGCGGCGTGCGGCACGGCCACCTGCAGTGTCTGCCGCTTTAGGAGAAGAGTACGTAAAAGTCATACCGCAATTGCTTCAATTTGTGTCAATCTGTTTAACGTATCGTTAATACAGGTGAACACATGGATGAGCTGCTGGTCTTTGGCTGCATAGTTCTTTTCCTGGCGCTGGTGGTAGTGCCGATCCTTGCCATCGTGGCAATTAACCGCACCGCATCGCTGCGCGACGAGTTGGCGCGGCTGCGCCTGCGGCTTGAGGCGCTTGAGGCGCGGGCGGTGCAGCCTGAACCGGCCGTCGCCGCACCTGCGCCGGAGGTGACGAAGGTTGAGCCGCCGCCGCTAGCGGCTCCGGTACAGCAGCCTCTCGCCGTGGACAACGGCTGGCGCCCGCGTCCGGCCAAAACTAAAACCGCCCGCAAACCCGCGGCCACTTCGGAGCCATCCGCTTTCGGCGGCGTTATCTCCTCGCTGGTGCGCTGGTTTATGCAGGGCAATCCGCTGGCGAAGCTCGGCATTCTGCTGCTGTTCCTCGGTCTCTCTTTCCTGCTGCGCTATAGCGTCGAGCACGCCCTGCTGCCGCTGGAGCTGAGGCTGGCCGCCGCCGGCATCGCGGCCATAGTGCTGCTCGCCGTGGGCTGGCGGCTGCGCCACCGCCAGCGGGTGTACGCCCTGATCCTGCAGGGCGGCGCTACCGGCGTACTCTACCTGACGGTGTTCGGCGCCTTCCGGCTGTGGCAGATGCTGCCGCCGGGCCTCGCTTTTGCGCTGCTGGTGGCTATCTGCGCGGCCAGCGTCGGGCTGGCGGTGCTGCAAAAGGCGCTCAGCCTGGCAATGCTGGCGAGCCTCGGCGGCTATCTGGCGCCGCTGCTGCTCGCCACCGGCGGCGGCAGCCACGTGGCGCTGTTCTCCTTTTATCTGCTGCTCTCCGTCGGCATCCTCGCCGTCAGCGCCCGCCAGCACTGGCGCGAACTGAATCTGCTCGGCCTGGTGTTCACCTTCGGCGTTGGCGCCCTGTGGGGACTCGACGACTACCGGCCGGAGTACTATCTCAGCTGCCAGCTGTTTCTGGTCGCCAACATCATCCTGTTCGGCGTCCTCAGCGTGGCGCTGTCGCTGCGGGCGCAGGAGAAAGGCAGGCGCATCGTGGACGGCGTGCTGCTCTTTGCCCCGCCGCTGGCGGGCTTCGCCATGCAGTATGCGATAACCCGCGATATGCCCTGGGGACCGGCGCTCAGCGCGCTGGGCTACGGCGCCTTCTATATCGCGCTTGCCTGGCTGGCATTGCGGCGCTTCCCCTCCCTTGGCCGCACGGCGATGCTGGCGAGCCTGGCGCTGGGCGGCGCCTTTACCACGCTTGCTATTCCGCTGGCGCTCTCCGCCCGCTGGACGGCGATGGCCTGGGCCGTGGAGGGGCTGGGCGTGCTCTGGCTCGGCGTGCAGCAGCAGCAGCGGCGGATGCGCTACAGCGGCACGGCGCTCCTGCTGCTGGCGGTGGCCGGCGGCGGCTGGGCGTACAGCGATGCCGCAGATCCTTTGACCCAGCTGATGGTTTCTGCCGTGCTCAGCCTGTGCTGGCTGGCCGCCGGGCGGCTGTGGCGCGGCGATGCGCTGCCGCTGAGCCTGCCGCTGCTGTGCGGCGGGATCGTGTTCTGGCTGGCGGCGCTGCACGGCGCGGCGCTGCTGTTAGCGGGCGATAATCGCCATACGCCGTTTGTCGTCCTGGGTCTGCTGGCGCTGTCGGCGTGGAGCTGGCGCTACGCCGCCCGCCGGCTGGCGTGGCCGGAAGTGGGCCACGCGGCTTGGCTGCTGTGGCCCGCGATGGCGCTGGTGCTGCTGATGCAGATTGCCGATGGCCGCCTGTTTGCCGCCGGGCTGGATAACCTGGCCTGGTGCGCGGCGCTGCCCTCCGCGCTGCTGCTGCTGCGCCGGGAGAGCGGCGGACTGGCCCGGCGGGCGGAGCAGGGCCTGCACCTGACGCTGTTCTGGCTGATCCTGCTGGCGCTGGGCGCGGAGCTGTGGTGGTTCGTGGCCGCCCTGCCGTGGGGCATGGAGGCCTGGCGCAGCGGGCTGGTGATGGCCGCCGGCGCAGCGGCTATCGGCGCGACCTCGCTGTTCTGCGCGCGCGGCCTGTGGCCCTTCAGCCGCTGGCCCGCGCTGTACAACGCGATCGGCGTCGCGCCGGTGGTGCCGGTGCTGGCGCTGATGCTGCTGTTTGCCAACCTCGAAGAGGGGGCGACGGCGGGCTGGGGCTATCTGCCGCTGGTCAATCCGCTGGAGGAGGGCGCCGGCTTTGCGCTGCTGGCGCTGTGGTACTTCTTCGGCCGCGCGCTGCCGCGGGTCGGACTGCGGCTTCGCCCGTGTCGGCCGCTGGCGCTGGGCGGGCTGCTGTTCTGGTGGCTTAACGGCATGCTGATGCGCGCGCTGGCCTGGTACGGCGATATTGTCTGGAGCGCGCAGGCGCTGTGGCACTCCCGGCTGGTGCAGACCAGCTTCGCGCTGTTCTGGATGCTGGCGGCCCTGGCCCTGATGCTGCGGGCGACGAAGGCCGCATCGCGGCGGCAGTGGTTTGCCGGCGCGGCGCTGCTCGGCGCGGTTATTGTCAAGCTAATGCTGGTGGACAGCGCCGGGGGCGGCGGCCTGGCGCGGGCGGTGGCCTTTATCGGCGTCGCGGTACTGGTTCTGATTATTGGTTATTTTTCGCCGCTGCCGCCGAAAGAGACTCCGGCAGCGCAACCGGGAGAAGAGAAATGAGAGGGATGAAAGGGGCGCTGCTGGCGCTGGTATGTATCGCATCAGCGACGTTCGGCGGCGAGCTAAGGGCGGAATCAATCCAGGATTACGCTTTTGGCGAGACGCTGGATGCGCCAGGGCATTCTCCCTGGTATCGCCTGGCGCTGCCGGAGGCGGTTTACCGGCAGGCAACTTCAGGTGATTTGCGCGATGTACGGGTATTCGATCGCCAGGGGGAGAGTGTCCCGTTCAGTCTTGAACTGCGTAAGGTTACGCCGCCGGTTAATGCGCCGGTGGCGCTGCGGATCTTCCCGATGGATATATCGCCCGTTCCCGGTGCGGTAATGGACGATGGCTGGACGGGGCGCCTGCTGCTGCAGTCGAAAAACGGCGTTGAGATCCGCCTTGAAGGAGAGATGGTGGACGGTCTGGGCAGCAGTTATCTGCTGGCCCTTCCCGAGTCGCTGGCGGAGATGACGGATATCAGGCAGCTACAGTTTACCTGGGAGAAGCCGCAGAGCAGCTGGCAGGGACGCGTATCGATATGGGCTATCAATAATCCTGAACGTTCTCAGACCTGGTATTCGCTAAAAGAGGATGTTCCGCTGATGGACCTGAGAAGCGGAGACGATCGTCTTAAAATTGACAGGATTCAGCTGAATGCGACGCTGTCCCGGGACGGGACGCGCTATCTGCTGCTTAACGTCAAAGGAAAAGCCCCCCGCTTAACCGGCGTGTCCGCCGTGCCCGGCGAGGAGGAGGCGCGGGTCGCGCCGGTGAGTATTACGCCTGACGCCCGGCGCGTTTCCGATAAAGAGGCGATCTGGTCATGGGCGCGGCCTCAGCCATTGACCGCTTTGCAGATTGCGTTGGCTGAGGAGGGGACGTTGCCGGTTATCGTTGCGTGGCGACCGGATGCGGACGCCGCGTGGCAGACGCTGACAAGAACGCTGATATATCAGCTTAACGGACAGGCTTCCGGCACCATTGCGATGTCAGGGCAGCGGGTGCAGGCGATCCGCATGGTGCCGATAAGCGCCCGCTTGCCTGCGGTCCTGCCAAAGGTGCTGGGCCTGCGCGATGGCTATCAGCTGATATTCAATGCCCAGGGTAAAGGGCCGTATATTCTGGCGTGGGGCAACGGCGCCGCCCGCCCGGCGTCGCTGCCGCTGGACGAGCTGATCCCCGAGTCGCTGCGTCAATCTCACGACATCGAGGCTCTGCCCGAGGCCGCGCCGGTGGCGCCGGTTACCCTCGGCGGCGAAGCGCGGCTGGGTGCAACCTCAGAAGAGGCGCAGCGCAGCCGGTGGCAAACCCTGCTGGTTTGGGCCATATTGATTACTGGCGTTCTGGCGCTGGCGGGGATGGCCTGGCGGCTGTGGCGCGAAGCGAAGAGTGGAGCGTCGTCACATTAAGTCGCGCTAAAACCGGAGTTCAGCAAAATTTATGATCTTTATCACCTGAATATGAGCGCTACGCGATAAGGTTTAAGAAAACGGTAAGAAATGACAGGCACAATAGATAACAAGATTCAGTAAATCCAAGAAAGATTCTTGCGAGAGGAGATGCCGCATGACCACGTATACGACCTTTTCACTTGAGAGCAACGAGCTTTTGCTGGCGATTTCTGAAGATGCTGCACATCAACTGCGCCAGCTGGCGGATAGCCAGATTGAGAACGACGCGTTTTCAATCACCTCATCCTACGGTGATGGTGTCCAGATTAAGACCACCCAAGCTATCACCGAGGTGGCAAGCAGCGCCT
Source organism: Pluralibacter gergoviae ATCC 33028 = NBRC 105706 (assembly GCF_001598855.1). Taxonomy (GTDB): domain Bacteria; phylum Pseudomonadota; class Gammaproteobacteria; order Enterobacterales; family Enterobacteriaceae; genus Pluralibacter; species Pluralibacter gergoviae. Next base: position 79,165 of record NZ_BCZS01000008.1, read on the forward strand.
CAGTCGCGATTGAAACCCTGCTCGATGAGCTGCGCAAAACGCAGGAGCAGGTGATTCGCCAGGCGGCGCGTCTGCAGGAGATGGATTACCTGCTGTCGCTCAAAAGCGGGCCTGAGTATCTGAAGGTAGGCTGAAAAAAGAAACCCCACGCGGTCGTGGGGTTTTGTCTTTTCTGCGGCGAATAGCGCGCTGATTACAGCTTAGACGCGTTATCGGTCAGATACTTAGCAACGCCGTCCGGAGAGGCATTCATGCCTTCCTGACCTTTTTCCCACTGGGCCGGGCAGACTTCGCCGTGCTCTTCGGTAAACTGCAGGGCGTCAACCATGCGCAGCATCTCATCGATGTTGCGGCCCAGCGCCAGATCGTTAACCACCTGGTGGCGCACGATGCCGTTGGCGTCAATCAGGAAAGAGCCGCGCAGGGCAACGCCCTCATCCGGGTGCTCAATACCGTATGCCTTCTGAATTTCGCGCTTAACGTCGGCGACCATGGCGTATTTCACCGGGCCGATACCGCCTTTTTCCACCGGGGTGTTGCGCCACGCGTTGTGGACAAACTCAGAGTCGAAGGAGACGCCGACCACTTCTACGCCGCGCTTCTGAAACTCTTCATAGCGGTGATCGAAAGCGATAAGTTCGGACGGGCAGACGAAGGTGAAGTCCATCGGCCAGAAGAAGATGACGGCAGGTTTACCGCTGGTGTGCTGTTTGAAGTTGAATTTTTCAACGATTTCGCCGCTGCCGAGTACGGCTGCCGCTGTGAAATCCGGGGCCGGACGAGTGACCAGAACCATGAGGTTCTCCTCTGAATAGGATCAGTGAATGGAGCGCAATGCGGACCAGTTTAGGTAGAGGCAGAGGATAACACCAAAAGGGTCTGACAATCTGATAATTAATATTAAAGGTTTTACCTATCGATTTTTATCACTGTAGCTCTATCAGATTAGCCAAAACGCCAAACCGCGCAAGTTTTTTACAGTTCCTGGGCCTGTGCCCGGGCCATCATCTGCGGATAGAACTGCCAGAAGAGCTCCTCAAGCGCCGGATAGTGGCTGTCCAGATCCTGCCACGAGTCGCGCAGGGAGCCGAGGCGCGGGCGGCGATTGGCCATACCGCCCAGCACGCGCCGGATAAAATCCATCTCCCGGTAGCGCTCCAGCCAGCGCTCCGGCCACAGGTGATCGTTGAGTTCCTGAAAACCCGCCGGCGAGGCCGGCAGGATCGGCGCGACCTGCCGGCGGGCGTAGCCGACGAAATCGGCCAGCGGCTGGTCGGGGGAGAGCGTCTGCCAGTGGCGGGAGAGAAAGTGGTCCCACATCACGTCGAGGGTTATCGGGGCGACGCGGCGGGTCTCGGGCCGGAACCAGCCGAGGGCGGTCCTGACCTGCGGCAGCTTATCAGTCATCACGTCAACGCGGCGGTGCATATGGATGCCGGAGACCACCTCGGGCGCGTAGTGCTCTTCCGGGTTACCGCGCACAAAGTCGGCCAGCAAATTGCCCGCCAGCGAGCTGTCGGCGAGGTGGGCCAGATGAAGATGGGCAAGGAAATTCATGCGTTTTGGGTTCCCGATACGGCTAGTTGTTGCAGCGAAGGGGCGTCAGCACTAGACTAAGCCGCCTGTTTTTACGTCACGAGTCTCTGCCATGCGCGTTGCCGATTTCTCTTTTGAACTACCCGAATCCCTGATAGCCCACTATCCGCAGCCGGAGCGCAGCAGCTGCCGCCTGCTGTCGCTGGACGGACCGACGGGCGCGCTGACGCACGGTACTTTCACCGATCTGCTCGATAAGCTCAACCCCGGCGACCTTCTGGTCTTTAATAATACCCGGGTGATCCCGGCCCGCCTGTTTGGCCGCAAAGCCAGCGGCGGCAAGATTGAAGTGCTGGTGGAGCGAATGCTCGACGACAAGCGCATTCTGGCCCACATCCGCGCCTCCAAAGCGCCGAAGCCGGGTGCCGAACTGCTGCTGGGCGACGATGAGAGCATTAACGCCACGATGGTGGCCCGCCACGACGCGCTGTTCGAAGTACAGTTTAACGACGAGCGCAGCGTGCTGGACATTCTCAACGCCATCGGCCACATGCCGCTGCCGCCGTACATCGACCGCCCGGATGAAGACGCTGACCGCGAGCTGTACCAGACCGTCTACAGCGAAAAGCCGGGCGCCGTGGCCGCGCCGACGGCGGGCCTTCACTTCGACGATCCGCTGCTGGCGCGCCTGCGCGAGAAAGGTATTGAGATGGCGTTCGTCACCCTGCACGTCGGGGCGGGCACTTTCCAGCCGGTGCGGGTGGACAGCATCGAAGATCATATTATGCATTCCGAATATGCCGAAGTGCCGCAGGAGGTGGTCGATGCGGTGCTGGCGGCGAAGGCGCGCGGCAACCGCGTGATTGCGGTGGGCACGACGTCCGTGCGCTCGCTGGAGAGCGCGGCGCAGGCGGCGAAAAACGCGCTGATTGCGCCGTTCTTTGGCGACACGCAGATCTTTATCTATCCGGGCTATAAATATCAGGTTATCGACTGCCTGGTGACCAACTTCCACCTGCCGGAATCGACGCTGATTATGCTGGTGTCGGCCTTTGCCGGCTATCAGCACACCATGAACGCCTATAAGTCTGCGGTAGAGCAAAAATATCGCTTTTTTAGCTACGGGGATGCCATGTTCATCACGTACAATCCGGCGGCAATTTGTGAGCGCGTCGGGGAGTAGGTCCGCGGCGCTGGTTTTTGACGTCAGACTGTCTTTCTGACGCAGGAGTAAAAATGAAATTCGAACTGGATACCACCGACGGACGCGCCCGCCGCGGCCGGCTGGTGTTTGACCGCGGCGTAGTGGAAACGCCGGCTTTTATGCCTGTGGGCACCTACGGCACCGTTAAAGGCATGACCCCGGAAGAGGTTGAAGCCACCGGCGCGCAAATTATTCTCGGCAATACCTTCCACCTGTGGCTGCGTCCGGGGCAGGAGATCATGAAGCTGCACGGCGATCTCCACGACTTTATGCAGTGGAAAGGGCCGATCCTCACCGATTCCGGCGGTTTCCAGGTGTTCAGCCTCGGCGATATCCGCAAAATTACCGAACAGGGCGTGCACTTCCGCAACCCGATCAACGGCGATCCGATTTTCCTCGATCCGGAAAAGTCGATGGAGATCCAGTACGACCTCGGCTCCGACATCGTGATGATCTTCGACGAATGTACGCCGTACCCGGCGGACTGGGACTACGCCAGGCGCTCGATGGAGATGTCCCTGCGCTGGGCGAAGCGCAGCCGCGACCGCTTTGACGGGCTGGGCAACAAAAACGCGCTGTTCGGCATTATCCAGGGCAGCGTTTACGAAGATTTACGTGATATCTCGGTCAAAGGTCTGGTAGAGATAGGCTTTGATGGCTACGCTGTCGGCGGTTTGGCTGTCGGCGAGCCGAAAGAAGATATGCACCGCATTCTGGAGCACGTCTGCCCGCAGATCCCGGCAGATAAACCGCGCTACCTGATGGGCGTGGGCAAACCGGAAGACCTGGTGGAAGGCGTGCGCCGCGGCATTGATATGTTTGACTGCGTGATGCCGACGCGCAACGCCCGCAATGGACACCTTTTTGTCACCGACGGCGTAGTGAAAATCCGCAACGCGAAGCACAAGAGCGATACCGCTCCGCTGGATGCGGAGTGCGACTGCTATACCTGTAAGCACTATTCGCGCGCCTATTTGCATCATCTTGATCGCTGTAATGAGATTCTGGGCGCCCGTCTCAACACGATTCATAACCTTCGCTACTATCAGCGCTTAATGGCTGGTTTACGCAAGGCTATCGAAGAGGGTAAATTAGAGGGCTTCGTGACGGAGTTTTACCAACGTCAGGGTCGACCTGTTCCGCCGTTAAACGTTGATTAATTTTAATAATGAGGGAATTTGAATGAGCTTTTTTATTTCTGATGCGATTGCCGCCCCTGGTGCAGCCGGACAGAGCAGCCCGATGTCGCTGATCCTGATGCTGGTGGTGTTCGGTCTGATTTTCTATTTTATGATCCTGCGCCCGCAGCAGAAGCGTACCAAAGAGCATAAGAACCTGATGAACTCCATCGCCAAAGGCGATGAAGTGCTGACGAACGGTGGCCTGGTAGGTCGCGTAACCAAAGTAGCGGAAACCGGCTACATTGCTATCGCCCTGAACGACACCACTGAAGTGGTTATCAAACGTGACTTCGTAGCCGCCGTTCTGCCGAAAGGCACCATGAAGGCGCTGTAATTTTTCGTTTTCCCAAAGGGAACTGCCGTGTTAAACCGTTATCCTTTGTGGAAGTACATTATGCTGGTCGTCGTGATTCTCGTCGGCCTGCTTTACGCACTTCCCAACCTCTATGGTGAGGATCCGGCTGTTCAAATCACTGGCGTGCGCGGCGTCGCCGCCAGTGAGCAAACGCTGATCCAGGTCCAGAACACCTTAAAAGAAGAAAAAATTAACGCGAAGTCTGTGGCACTGGAAGAGGGCGCAATTCTTGCTCGCTTCGACTCCACCGACACGCAGCTGCACGCGCGCGAAGCGCTGGTCAGCCAGCTGGGTGACAAGTTCGTCGTGGCGTTAAACCTTGCTCCGGCTACGCCTCGCTGGCTCGCGGCGCTCAATGCCGAACCAATGAAGCTCGGCCTCGACCTGCGCGGCGGCGTTCACTTCCTGATGGAAGTGGATATGGACACCGCCCTTGGCAAACTCCAGGAACAGAACATTGATAGCCTGCGCAGCGATCTGCGTGAAAAAGGCATTCCGTATACTACCGTACGTAAAGAGGCCAACTACGGCCTGAGCATCACCTTCCGCGACGAAGCCGCACGCAAGCAGGCGCTGGACTATCTCGCGCCGCGCCATCGCGATCTGGTGCTTTCCGGTCAGGGCAGCAATCAGCTGCGCGCCGTGATGAGCGACGAGCGCATGAAAGAGGCGCGCGAGTATGCGGTGCAGCAGAACATCAACATCCTGCGTAACCGCGTTAACCAGCTGGGCGTTGCCGAGCCGGTGGTGCAGCGTCAGGGTGCCGATCGCATCGTGGTTGAGCTGCCGGGTATCCAGGATACAGCGCGTGCCAAAGAGATCCTCGGCGCGACGGCGACGCTGGAGTTCCGCCTGGTCAACACTAATGTCGATCCCTCCGCGATTGCCGCTGGCCGCGTGCCGGGCGACACGGAAGTGAAGCCGACCCGCGAAGGGCAGCCGGTCGCGCTTTATAAGCGCGTGATCCTCACCGGGGACCACATCACCGACTCCACCTCCAGCCAGGATGAGTACAACCAGCCGCAGGTCAATATCTCGCTGGACAGCGCGGGCGGTAACATCATGTCCAACTTCACCAAGGACAACATCGGTAAGCCGATGGCGACCCTGTTTGTGGAGTACAAGGACAGCGGTAAGAAAGACGCCAACGATCGCGCGGTGCTGGTGAAGCAGGAAGAGGTAATTAACATTGCCAACATCCAGTCTCGCCTCGGCAACAGCTTCCGCATTACCGGTATCGGCAACCCCAACGAAGCCCGCCAGCTGTCGCTGCTGCTGCGCGCCGGTGCGCTGATTGCGCCGATTCAGATTGTTGAAGAGCGCACCATCGGCCCGACCCTGGGTATGCAGAACATCAAGCAGGGTCTGGAAGCCTGTCTCGCGGGTCTCGGTATCTCCATCCTGTTTATGATCTTCTTCTATAAGAAGTTCGGCCTGATCGCCACCACGGCGCTGCTGGCGAACCTGGTGCTGATTGTCGGCATCATGTCGCTGCTGCCGGGCGCGACGCTCAGTATGCCGGGTATCGCCGGTATCGTGCTGAGCCTTGCGGTGGCGGTGGACGCCAACGTACTGATAAACGAACGTATTAAGGAAGAGCTCAGCAACGGGCGCTCCGTTCAGCAGTCGATCGATGAAGGCTATCGCGGGGCGTTCAGCTCCATCTTCGATGCCAACATCACCACGCTGATTAAAGTTATCATTCTGTACGCGGTCGGTACCGGCGCCATTAAAGGCTTCGCTATCACTACCGGTATCGGCGTTGCAACGTCCATGTTTACCGCAATCGTCGGCACCCGCGCCATCGTAAACCTGTTGTACGGCGGCAAACGCATCAACAAGCTGTCTATCTGAGGAGTGCGTTGTGGCACAGGAATATAGTGTTGAACAATTGAACCACGGCCGTAAAGTCTACGACTTTATGCGCTGGGACTACTGGGCCTTCGGCATCTCGGGCCTGCTGCTGGTGCTGTCCATTATCGTTATCGGCGTGCGCGGCTTTAACTGGGGTCTGGACTTCACCGGCGGTACCGTCATTGAAATCACCCTTGAAAAAACCGCCAATCTGGACCAGATGCGCGAGGCGCTGCAGAAGGCGGGCTTTGACGAGCCGCAGCTGCAGAACTTCGGCAGCAGCCACGACATCATGGTACGCATGCCGCCCGCGGAGGGCGAAACCGGCGGCCAGGAGCTGGGCAGCAAGGTACTGAACGTCATTAATGAATCGACCAACCAGCACGCGGCAGTGAAGCGTATTGAGTTCGTCGGGCCAAGCGTCGGTGCCGATCTGGCGACCAGCGGCGCGATGGCGCTGCTGGCGGCGCTGATCTCGATTCTGGTTTACGTTGGCTTCCGCTTCGAGTGGCGCCTGGCGGCGGGGGTGGTTATCGCCCTGGCGCACGACGTGGTGATCACCATGGGCGTGCTGTCGCTGTTCCGTATCGAAATCGATCTGACCATTGTCGCCTCGCTGATGTCGGTTATCGGCTACTCGCTCAACGACAGTATCGTGGTCTCGGACCGTATTCGTGAGAACTTCCGCAAAATTCGCCGCGGCACGCCTTACGAAATCTTTAACGTCTCCCTGACCCAGACGCTGCACCGTACCCTGATAACCTCAGGTACCACCTTGCTGGTGATCCTGATGCTGTACCTCTTCGGCGGTCCGGTGCTGGAAGGCTTCTCGCTGACCATGCTTATCGGTGTCACCATCGGTACCGGTTCGTCTATCTACGTAGCCTCGGCGCTGGCGCTGAAGCTCGGGATGAAGCGCGAGCATCTGATCCAGCAGAAGGTGGAGAAAGAGGGGGCCGACCAGCCTTCGATTCTGCCGTAAGCGGATAGCGCGTCCAAAACAGAAATCCCGATCTGCTGGTCGGGATTTTTTTTGCCTGTCGCACGTCCGCAAAGCCATTCCCGGCGCATAAAAAAGCCAGCGTTAAAGCTGGCTTTCGTTGTTACAGATAGGGCTTATCAGAAGTTATAGCCGATAATCGCATAGCCGCCCCAGCCGGTGGTGCGGGCGTTGAAGTCGCCGTCGCCGAAGTTGAGGCTGGCGTCATCGCGCCACTGGCCGCCGTTGTGCCAGTAACGGGCGACCAGCGCGTAGTGCCAGTGGTCGTAGTTGAGCGACAGAATGTGCGTGGAGGTGATGGAGTTATCGGTACGCGCCTTGCGGCCGCTGTTATCGCGGAAGTCTTTGTTATCGAGATCCGAGCCCCAGTCAAAGTTGGTGAAGCCGATGTAGCCCAGCTGGCCGCCCCACAGGGAGGTAATTGGCACAAAGTATTTCACCTTAAAGCGGTAGCCGTCCCACTCGTTCTCGTTCGCCGCGCCGTAGTTCTGCCACTGGTATTTGGCATAGACGTTGAGGGAGAGGCTCATCGGCAGGCCGGTATCGACGTCGGTACCCAGACCCATATACCAGGTGCTCTGGCGGCCGTCTTTGTTACGGCCCATGTCGTAGATGTAGTTGTTGGCGAAGTACCACTCTTTGAACGGGCCAAACGCCAGGCTGGTGTTGGTCAGCTTGTCGATAGAGAAGCGCGGCTCGATTTCCATAAACATGGGTGAACCGTGGTTCCAGATACCCTTGGCGTCGGTGTTACCGCCGAAGAACACCGGGGCGTCCATATAGCCGTAAAAATCAAACCAGTCCTTTTTGGCAAAGGCTTCGTACTCAAGATAGGTGTCGTTGCGCAGCAGCGGCCCGAAGCGGGTGTGATAGCTGCCCACGACGTTGACGCTCTGGTGCCACCAGTCGGAGAGGTACTGCGGGCCGTCCGCTTTGGCCGTTTCGGCAGCGCCTGCCGTAAAAGAAGTTGCAAAAGTCAGTGCAGCACCGGCTGCAAGAAGCGTTTTTTTCATGTTCTTTGCCACTGATTAAAAGTCACGAAATTGCGTAAAAGGACGCACGGGCGCATTTTTGGGTATCTGTATGTTTTATGCGGAGCCTATTATAAGAATCAATGCTCACAAAAATACGCATTTTGTCGCATTTTTATCATTCGCGTAATCGATTGCGTTCACGCTTTAGCGCATTTAATGGTAATAATGCTGAAAAAGCAGGCTAAGAAGATGAACTTTTGCTACAGCGAGAGATTGCGGTGCGGACCGCGGCGGCCCGCTCCAGGGAAGAGGGTTAAGGCGCGTCGGTGGGCTGGATATCGTGCACGCGAACGAATACGTGCTGGGCGGGATCGATGCCGCTCAGCTGCAGCGGGATGCTGATGTCGGACGGCGACAGCGCGCTTTTCGGGGCGTTAATCAGCCGGCGCTGAACGTCAACCTCTTCATAGCTGCGGGTCGTACCGACAATGCGGCCCCACTCGACGGTGGCGCTGAACGCCGGCAGGGGGGCGCTGGACTCGCCTTCGATACGCAGCGTCGCCCGCATGCCGTCGTCGGATTTGCTGATGTTCACCAGCGACATGCGCAGCATGCCGATTTGGCTCTGCAGCCGCGCCGGGGTATTGGCGCTGGGCAGCAGATAAACGCCGCTGGCGGATTTTGCATTCAGCGCGTTCTGCTGGGTTATTTTCACCGTTTCCTGATTCAGCTGGCTCATCGCCTTGTTCAGCGTGCGCACGTCCTGCTTCATCTGTTTTACTTCACCCTGCTGGGCGCAGGCGCTGAGGGTCAGCGCACTGCCGAGCGCCAGCAGGCGCAGATAACGTCTTGTCATGGCGGGTTTTTCCTTACTGGTTCCAGAGGCGTTTAATGCTAACAGTATTGCACATCGCGCCACTGAGGCATTGTCTCAAAATGACGCCGCCTTACGTGTCATGGTAAAGTAGTGGCATGTGACTTTTCACCATCAGGACGCGCCATGCATTGCCCATTCTGTTTCGCCGTAGATACCAAAGTGATCGACTCCCGCCTGGTCAGCGAAGGCTCTTCCGTACGCCGCCGCCGCCAGTGCCTGGTCTGTCATGAGCGCTTCACCACCTTTGAAGTGGCCGAGCTGGTAATGCCGCGAGTGGTGAAGAGCAACGATGTCCGCGAGCCGTTCAATGAAGACAAGCTGCGCAGCGGTATGCAGCGGGCGCTGGAGAAGCGGCCGGTCAGCTCTGACGACGTGGAGATGGCCCTGAGCCACATCAAGTCCCAGCTGCGCGCCACCGGCGAGCGCGAAGTGCCGAGCAAAATGATCGGCAACCTGGTGATGGAGCAGCTGAAGAAGCTGGATAAGGTAGCCTATATCCGCTTCGCCTCCGTCTACCGCAGCTTCGAGGATATTAAAGAGTTCGGCGAAGAGATCGCCCGCCTACAGGACTGATTGATGCAAGATGAAATCTACATGGCCCGCGCGCTGACCCTGGCGAAGCGTGGGCGCTTTACCACGCATCCCAATCCCCGCGTCGGCTGCGTCATCGTGAAAGACGGCGTTATCGTTGGCGAAGGTTTTCACTACCGCGCCGGGGAGCCGCACGCCGAAGTGCACGCCCTGCGCATGGCGGGTGAGAACGCCCGTGGCGCCACCGCCTACGTTACCCTTGAGCCGTGCAGCCACCACGGGCGCACGCCGCCCTGCTGCGAGGCCCTGAGCCGCGCGGGCGTCAGCCGCGTGGTGGCCGCAATGCAGGATCCGAACCCGCAGGTGGCGGGGCGCGGCCTGTACCATCTTCAGCAGCACGGTATCGAGGTCAGCCACGGCGTGATGATGGCCGAAGCGGAGGCCATTAATAAAGGCTTTCTCAAGCGAATGCGCACCGGCTTTCCGTATATTCAGCTCAAGCTCGGCGCCTCGCTGGACGGCCGCACGGCGATGGCCAGCGGTGAAAGCCAGTGGATAACTTCGCCGCAGGCGCGGCGCGACGTGCAGCGTCTGCGCGCGCAGAGCCACGCTATTTTAACCAGCAGCGCCACGGTGCTGGCCGACGATCCGGCGCTCACCGTGCGCTGGGAGGAACTCTCTCCCGACGTGCAGGCGCGCTACCCGCAGGAGAACCTGCGCCAGCCGGTGCGCATCGTTATCGACAGCCAGAACCGGGTGACGCCGGCGCACCGCATCGTGCAGCAACCCGGAGAGACGTGGTTTGCCCGCACCGCCGAAGACGGGCGCCAGTGGCCGGAGAGCGTGCGCACGATTAACATTCCGGCTCATAACGGCCATCTCGATCTGGTGCTGCTGATGATGCAGCTGGGTAAGCAGCAGATTAACAGCCTCTGGGTTGAGGCCGGGCCGACGCTTGCCGGCGCGCTGCTGCATGCGGGGCTGGTGGATGAGCTTATTGTCTATCTTGCGCCTAAACTGTTAGGTGACGCCGCCCGGGGACTCTGTACGCTGCCGGGGCTTGAGAAACTGGCCGAGGCTCCCCAACTTAACTTCGGCGAGGTGCGGCGCGTTGGGCCGGATCTCTGCCTGCATTTAACACCCGCGTGAGGCATTCCTGAAATAGGTAAGCCGTGCGCGAATTATTATGATAAAATCCGCCCCCCTCGGGGTAAGTCAGATCCCAAAAGGAAGAGTATGAACATTATCGAAGCTAACGTTGCTGCCCCGGACGCCCGCGTTGCCATCACCATTGCGCGCTTCAACAACTTCATCAACGACAGCCTGCTGAACGGCGCGATTGACGCCCTCAAGCGCGTGGGCCAGGTGAAAGACGAGAACATCACCGTAGTCTGGGTGCCGGGCGCCTATGAGCTGCCGCTGGCGGCAGGCGCGCTGGCGAAAACCGGCAAATATGACGCGGTTATCGCGCTGGGTACGGTGATCCGCGGCGGCACTGCGCACTTTGAATACGTCGCCGGTGGCGCAAGCAATGGTCTTGCGCACGTCGCTCAGGAGAGCGAAATCCCGGTTGCCTTCGGCGTACTGACCACCGAAAGCATCGAACAAGCCATCGAACGCGCTGGCACCAAAGCCGGTAATAAAGGGGCGGAAGCTGCCCTGACCGCGCTTGAAATGATCAATGTATTGAAAGCCATCAAGGCCTGATTTTTTAGTAAGGGGAATTCCGTGAAACCTGCTGCTCGTCGCCGCGCCCGCGAGTGCGCCGTCCAGGCGCTCTACTCCTGGCAGTTGTCCCATAACGACATTGCCGATGTCGAATACCAGTTCCTGGCGGAACAGGACGTCAAAGACGTCGACGTCCCGTACTTCCGTGAACTGCTGTCGGGAGTGGCGACCAACAGCGCGTACCTCGACGGTCTGATGAAGCCGTACCTGTCCCGCCAGCTCGAAGAGCTGGGCCAGGTAGAGAAAGCCGTCCTGCGCATCGCGCTGTTCGAGCTTTCAAAGCGTGACGACGTGCCGTACAAAGTTGCCATCAACGAAGGTATCGAACTGGCGAAAACCTTCGGCGCTGAAGACAGCCACAAATTCGTCAACGGCGTGCTGGACAAAGCCGCGCCGGTTATCCGTCCCCGCAAGAAGTAATCTGCTGGCCGGGGCGCTGGCGAACCCGTTCGCCCGCCGCGGCCTTCTCTTTTTTAATTCGAGGCATAACCTATGGCATGCGGCGAATTTTCTCTCATTTCCCGTTATTTCGATCGCGTCAGAAGCTCCCGCCGTGACGTGGAGACCGGCATCGGCGATGACTGCGCCTTGCTCAACGTGCCGGATAAGCAAACCCTCGCCATCAGCACCGATACGCTGGTCTGCGGCACCCACTTCCTCCCCGATATCGATCCTGCCGATCTGGCCCGCAAGGCGCTGGCGGTCAACTTAAGCGATCTGGCGGCGATGGGCGCGGAGCCGGCCTGGCTGACGCTGGCCCTGACGCTGCCCTCGGCGGACGAGACGTGGCTGCAGGCGTTTAGCGACAGCCTGTTTGAGCGGCTCAACTACTACGATATGCAGCTTATCGGCGGCGATACCACCAAAGGGCCGCTGTCGATGACGCTCGGCATTCACGGCTTCGTGCCGCACGGCCGGGCGCTTAAGCGCTCGGGGGCGAAGCCGGGAGACTGGATCTTTGTCACCGGCACGCCTGGCGACAGCGCGGCGGGGCTGGCTATTTTGCAGCAGCGTCTGCAGGTGCGCGACAGCGCTGACGCGGAATACCTGGTTAAGCGCCACCTCAATCCGTCGCCGCGGCTGCTTACCGGGCAGGCGATACGCGGACTGGCCCACGCGGCTATCGATCTTTCCGACGGCCTGATTTCCGATCTTGGCCATATTCTCGCTGCCAGCGGCTACGGGGCGCGTATCGATCTTGATCTGCTGCCGCGCTCCGATGCCCTGCGCCGCAGCGCGGATCCCGAGCAGGCGCTGGTCTGGGCGCTCTCCGGCGGCGAGGACTATGAGCTATGCTTCACCGTACCGGAGCTCAACCGCGGTGCGCTGGAGGTGGCGGTGGGGCACCTGAATATGGCCTGTACCTGCATCGGACAGATCGCGGCCGATGTACAAGGGATGCAATTTACGCGCGGCGGCAAGCCGGTTACGCTCGACATGAAGGGATATGACCATTTTGCGTAAAAAAGATGAGGCGAAAGCCCGCCTGAGCATGCTCAATCCGTGGCACCTGCTGGCGACCGGCTTCGGCAGCGGCCTGAGCCCGGTTGTTCCGGGAACCATGGGCTCCCTGGCGGCGATCCCGTTCTGGTACCTGATGACCTTTCTGCCGCTGCAGCTCTATTATCTGGTGGTGCTGCTGGGCATCTGCATCGGGGTGTATCTCTGCCACCGCACCGCCAAAGATATGGGCGTTCACGATCACGGCAGCATCGTCTGGGACGAGTTTATCGGTATGTGGATCACCCTGATGGCGATCCCGACCGACGACTGGCAGTGGGTGCTGGTGGGCTTCGTGATTTTCCGCTTTTTCGATATGTGGAAGCCGTGGCCAATCCGCTGGTTCGATCGCAACGTCCACGGCGGCATGGGGATCATGATCGACGATATCGTCGCCGGCGTGATCTCCGCCGGGGTGCTGTATCTGGTAGGCAACCACTGGCCGCTGGGGATTATCCAGGCCGGATAGGATCCGGCCTGGTTGTCTGCAAATTACTTAAAGCCCACCACCGGGTGCGGCTGGTAGGGGGTTTCCAGCTCGGCTGCCTGCTCCGGCGTGAGGGTAAGATCGACTGCCGCCAGCAGCTCGTCGAGCTGTTCTTCGCGGGATGCGCCGATGATAGGCGCCGCAACGCCACGCTTGCCGAGCAGCCACGCCAGCGCGGTCTGGGCGCGGGTGGCGCCCAGCTCTTCGGCGACGCCCGCCAGCCGTTCGGCTATCTGCGCGTCGTTCTCTTCGGTAGTGCTGTAGAGGGTTTTGCCAAACTCATCGGACACCACCCGGGCGGTGGTCTCGCCCCAGGGACGGGTCAGGCGGCCGCGCGCCAGCGGGCTCCAGGGAATGACCGCCACCTCTTCCTGCCAGCAGAGCGGCAGCATCTCCCGCTCCTCTTCGCGATAGATCAGATTGTAGTGATCCTGCATGGTGACGAAACGCGCCCAGCCGTGCTGCTTCTGCAGGCTGAGCGCCTGGGCAAACTGCGCGGCGTGCATTGAGGAGGCGCCGATGTAGCGGGCCTTGCCGGATTTCACCACGTCGTTGAGCGCTTCAAGGGTTTCTTCTATCGGCGTTTCATAGTCCCAGCGGTGGATCTGCAGGAGATCGACATACTCCATGCCGAGGCGGCGCAGGCTGTCGTCGATGGACTGCAGGATCTGCGCCCGGGAGAGACCCTGGGATAATCCCTGCGTCTGATGATAAACCTTGGTGGCGACCACCACCTCATCGCGGCGGGCAAAGTCGCGCAGGGCGCGGCCGACGATCTCTTCGCTGCTGCCGTCGGAGTAGCTGTTGGCGGTGTCGAAAAAGGTAATGCCGCCCTCAAGGGCGCGCTGGATCAGCGGTCGGCTGCTCTCTTCGGGCAGCGTCCAGGCGTGATTGCCCCGGTCCGGTTCGCCGAAGGTCATACACCCCAGGCTCAGGCGGGAGATCGTAAGGTCGGTAGTGCCAAGTGTTGTATATTGCACGTTTCGCTCCTGCTAGTGGCTGACTACTCTAAGCATAGCAGGAGCGAAAGGGGGATCAGGCAAGCCAGGTGGTAATACGTGCTTCTATGCCCGCGGCGTCGAGGCCGATTTCGGCCCGGGCCTCTTCCTGAGTGCCCTGCGGGATAAACCTATCAGGCAGGCCGAGGTTAAGCACCGGCACCGGGCGACGATTGGCCATCAGCACTTCGTTAACGCCGCTGCCCGCGCCGCCCATGACGGCGTTCTCTTCCACGGTCACCAGCGCGTCGTGGCCGGCGGCCAGCTCGAGGATCAGCGCCTCATCCAGCGGCTTGACGAAGCGCATATCCACCAGCGTGGCGTTGAGCTTGTCCGCCACGATGGCGGCGTCCGCCAGCAGGGTGCCGAAGCTGAGGATAGCGATTTTCTCGCCCCGGCGTTTCACCACGCCCTTACCGATCGGCAGCGAGGCCAGCGGTTCGAGCGCTGCGCCGGTTCCGGTACCGCGCGGGTAGCGCACGGCGCTGGGGCCGTCGGCGTAGTGGTAGCCGGTGTAGAGCATCTGGCGGCATTCGTTTTCGTCGCTCGGTGCCATAATAACCAGATCCGGCACGCAGCGCAGGAAGGAGAGGTCGAACGCGCCCTGGTGCGTCTGCCCGTCGGCGCCGACGATGCCGGCGCGGTCGATGGCGAACAGCACCGGCAGCTTCTGGATCGCCACGTCGTGAATAACCTGATCGTAGGCGCGCTGCAGGAAGGTGGAGTAGATGGCCACTACCGGCTTATAGCCGCCGATGGCGAGGCCCGCCGCGAAGGTTACCGCGTGCTGTTCGGCGATCGCCACGTCGAAATACTGGTCCGGATATTTTTTCGAGAACTCGACCATCCCGGAGCCTTCGCGCATCGCCGGCGTGATGCCCATCAGCTTGCCGTCTTTTGCCGCCGTTTCGCACAGCCAGTCGCCGAAGATTTTTGAATAGCTCGGCAGACCGCCGCTGCTCTTCGGCAGCACGCCGCTGGTGTGGTCGAACTTCGGTACCGCGTGAAAGGTGATCGGATCTTTTTCCGCCGGCTCGTAGCCGCGGCCCTTCTTAGTCATGATGTGCAGAAACTGCGGGCCCTTCAGGTCGCGCATGTTCTTCAGCGTGTTAACCAGCCCGAGCACATCGTGGCCGTCCACCGGGCCGATATAGTTAAAGCCCAGCTCTTCAAACAGCGTGCCCGGCACTACCATGCCTTTAATGTGTTCTTCGGTGCGCTTGAGCAGCTCCTTGATAGGCGGCACGCCGGAGAAGACCTTCTTGCCGCCTTCGCGCAGGGTTGAGTAGAGCTTGCCCGACAGCAGCTGGGCCAGATGGTTGTTCAGCGCGCCGACGTTCTCGGAGATCGACATTTCGTTGTCGTTGAGCACTACCAGCATATCGGGACGAATATCGCCCGCGTGGTTCATCGCCTCAAAGGCCATCCCGGCGGTAATCGCGCCGTCGCCAATCACGCAGACCGTGCGGCGCTGCTTGTCCTCTTTTTCAGCGGCGACGGCGATGCCGATCCCGGCTGAGATGGAGGTGGATGAGTGGCCAACGCTCAGCACGTCGTACTCGCTCTCGCCGCGCCACGGGAACGGATGCAGGCCGCCCTTTTGCCGGATGGTGTCGATGCGGTCCCGGCGGCCGGTGAGGATTTTGTGCGGATAGGCCTGGTGGCCAACGTCCCAGATGAGCTGGTCAAACGGGGTGTTGTAGACGTAGTGCAGCGCCACGGTGAGTTCCACCGTGCCAAGTCCGGAGGCGAAGTGTCCGCTGGAGCGGCTCACGCTGTCGAGCAGGTAGCGACGCAGTTCGTCGCACAGCTTCGGCAGGCTCTCTTTCGGCAGCTGACGCAGCTCCTGGGTGGATTCCACCAGCGCCAGCGTCGGGTATTTGGCAATATCAAAACTCATCAGAGACTCATTTAAGGTGTTCTATTTATCGCGCTGAATAATATAGTTCGCCAGCGCTACAAGGGCAGAGGTGTCCAGGGACTGCGCGGCCAGCAGGGACAGCGAGCGGTGGGCATCATCAATTAAATCATGCGCTTTTATACGCGCTTGTTCGAGTCCCAGCAGGGCAGGATAGGTACTTTTGCCGAGCTGCTGGTCGGCACCCTGGCGTTTGCCAAGAGTGGCAGTATCGCCCACCACATCCAGGATGTCATCCTGCACCTGAAAGGCAAGACCTATGCACTGGGCGTAATTATCCAGAACCGGCAGCGCCGCGCGGCCGCGCTCGCCGGCGCTCAGCGCGCCCAGCCGCACGGCGGCGCGGATGAGCGCCCCGGTTTTGTGGCGGTGGATCCGCTCAAGGGCCGCCAAATCAACCTGCTGGCCTTCGGCCTCCAGGTCCAGCGCCTGGCCGCCGCACATGCCGGCAACGCCGCTGGCCTGGGCCAGCTCGGCGATCATCGCCAGCCGATCGCGGTCAGAGACTTCCGGCATCGGCGCTTCGCTTAAAATAGAGAAAGCCAGCGTCTGCAGCGCGTCGCCGGCGAGGATCGCATTGGCCTCACCGTACTTAATGTGGCAGGTAGGCTGACCGCGGCGCAGGTCGTCATCGTCCATCGCCGGCAGATCGTCGTGGATCAGCGAATAGGCGTGAATGCACTCCACCGCTGCCGCCGGCGCGTCCAGCGTGCTCTGGCTGACGCTGAACATGCGCCCGGTTGCGTATACCAGAAACGGGCGCAGGCGCTTACCGCCTAATAATGCCCCGTAGTGCATCGCCTCAACCAGCGGAGTGTTCTGAAAGGGCTGCGGCTCGATAAAGCGGCGCAGGGCCTCGTTGGCCTGGGTAACGCAGGCCTGTAGCTGTTGGCTAAAATCCATTTACTCGGCGTCCGGCGTGAGTGGGGTCAGCGGGGCATCTTCGTTATCGGCAAGCAGGATCTGTACCCGCTGTTCGGCCTGCTGCAGTTTCTGCTGCCCCTGACGGGCGAGCTGTACGCCGCGCTCGAATTCGCCCAGCGCCGCTTCCAGCGGCAGGTCGCCGTTTTCGAGGCGGGATACAATTTGTTCAAGCTCGGTCAGGGCGCTCTCGAAACTGGCTGGCGCTTCATTTTTTTTTGGCATAGTGAATGTCTGGCTCTTGTTGTGTCGCGACCCATCTATGGTAGCGGAGTCGGACCGTGAAGCAAATAACGCACAATGGTAACGCGCAGGCTGAGCGCGATGATGGTATACTCCCGCGCCTGGTGCCGTCGGGTTTATCCGGCGGCAAATTTTTGTCCAGCGACCTCTGCGGGTCCGCCAACGAACCATTGCCGCCATGAAGTTTATCATTAAATTGTTCCCGGAAATCACCATCAAAAGCCAATCTGTGCGGTTGCGCTTTATAAAAATGCTCACCGGTAACATTCGCAACGTCCTTAAAGAGTACAGCGAAACCATCGCCATCGTCCGCCACTGGGATAATATCGAAGTGCGCGCCAAGGATGAGAGCCAGGGGCCGATTATTCGCGACGCGCTGACCCGCATTCCGGGTATTCACCACATCCTGGAAGTAGAGGACGTGCCGTTCACCTCGCTGCACGATATCTTTGAGCAGACGCTGCCGCTGTGGCGGGAAACGCTTGAAGGCAAAACCTTCTGCGTGCGCGTCAAGCGCCGCGGCAAGCACGAGTTCACCTCAATTGAAGTTGAACGCTACGTGGGCGGCGGCCTGAATCAGCACATCGAAACGGCGAAAGTGAAGCTGACCAACCCTGACGTGACGGTCAATCTGGAGATTGAGAACGACAGGCTGCTGCTGGTGAAGGGGCGCTATGAGGGTATTGGCGGCTATCCGATAGGCACCCAGGAAGACGTGCTGTCGCTGATTTCCGGCGGCTTCGATTCCGGCGTTTCCAGCTATATGCTGCTGCGCCGCGGCTGCCGCGTGCACTACTGCTTCTTCAACCTCGGCGGCGCGGCGCACGAAATCGGCGTACGCCAGGTGGCCCACTATCTGTGGAACCGCTTCGGCAGCTCGCACCGGGTGCGCTTTGTGGCGATCAACTTCGAGCCGGTGGTCGGCGAGATCCTCGAAAAAGTGGACGACGGTCAGATGGGCGTGGTGCTCAAGCGCATGATGGTGCGCGCCGCTTCGCAGATTGCCGAGCGCTACGGCGTGCAGGCGCTGGTCACCGGTGAAGCATTGGGCCAGGTCTCCAGCCAGACGCTGACTAACCTGCGGCTGATCGACAACGTCTCCGATACCCTGGTGCTGCGCCCGCTTATCTCTTGGGACAAGGAGCACATTATCGATCTGGCGCGCGAAATTGGCACCGAAGACTTCGCCCGCACCATGCCGGAGTACTGCGGCGTGATCTCGAAGAGCCCGACCGTGAAGGCGGTGAAGGCGAAGATCGAAGAGGAAGAGAGCCATTTCGACTTTGCAATCCTCGATAAGGTGGTTGCCGAGGCGAACAACATTGATATCCGCGATATCGCCCAGCAGACGCAGCAGGATGTGGTGGAAGTTGAGACCGTCAGCGGCTTTGGCGCCAACGACGCCGTCCTCGATATTCGTTCGGTGGACGAGCAGGACGACCGCCCGCTGAAGCTTGACGGCGTTGAAGTGGTATCGCTGCCGTTCTACAAGCTGAGCACCCAGTTCGGCAACCTCGACCAGAGCAAAACCTGGCTGCTGTGGTGCGAGCGCGGCGTCATGAGCCGCCTGCAGGCGCTCTACCTGCGCGAGCAGGGCTTCAGTAATGTGAAGGTTTATCGTCCGTAATCGCCCGCGCCGCCGTCCGGCGGCGCGTTCAATCCCGCATTTTTACCACGAAACAGTAAGCATTCCGCCCCGCAGGCTTTAAAATCGTTACCATACACTCATTTGCATAAAATTAAGGTAAGCAATGGCATCCCGACAGGAGAGAGAGCAGTTTGACCGCTGGTGGGCAACGGAAGGCGACTGGGTTGAGGAGCCGAACCAGCGCCGCAAGGGCATGAGCGGCGTGCAGCGAATTGAACGCGACGGTAAAGTCCTGTATGTCAAAC
Organism: Pluralibacter gergoviae ATCC 33028 = NBRC 105706; assembly: GCF_001598855.1. Lineage (GTDB taxonomy): Bacteria > Pseudomonadota > Gammaproteobacteria > Enterobacterales > Enterobacteriaceae > Pluralibacter > Pluralibacter gergoviae. The sequence goes on from NZ_BCZS01000008.1 coordinate 98,365, forward strand.
GGATGACGCAGCATCTGTTCCACTCGCTGCGCTATCCGCTTGGCCGTCCGACCATCGTGCGCGAAATCCAGGTCATCAATGAGATGGCGAAGGCGGGCGTTATCGTACCGAAAATCGTCTACGGTAAGGCGATGAAGATCGACGGCGAATGGCGCGCCCTGCTGGTGACGGAGGATATGTCCGGCTTTATCTGCATCGCCGACTGGTACAAGCTGCACCAGCAGACGCCGTTCCCGGACGCCCAGCGCGAAGGTATGCTGCGGGCGGTGGCGAAGGCGTTTAAGGCGATGCACAGCATTAACCGCCAGCACGGCTGCTGCTACGTGCGCCACATCTACGTGCGCACCGACGGCCAGGAGCTGGCGGGGTTCCTCGATCTGGAGAAGAGCCGCCGCCGCTGGGTGCGCGAGAAGGCCGTCAGCCACGACTTCCGCCAGCTGGAGAAGTATCTCGATCCGATCCCGAAGGCGGACTGGGAGAAGGTGAAACAGTATTATCGCGCGCTGTAGCCGCTTTCATGCCGGGCGGCGGCTGCGCCTTGCCCGGCCTACGCTCCCGGCGGAGCCGGCGTCATGCGTAGGCCCGTGCAAGCGAAGCGCCGCCGGGCGCAACCGCCGAGCCGGGCCTCCGGCGCAAAGCTACTCGTAAAAGTTATAAATCCCCGCCGCCATCACCAGCTGCGATGCCACTTCGTGCGCTTTCTCGCGCCCGACCAGCAGGTCGATAATCTTCAGTCCGAAGTCGATGCTGGTTCCCGGTCCCTGGCTGGTCAGCAGGTTAACCCGCGGATCCCACACCACGCGCCTGTCCTGCCACTGATTTTCCGGGATAGTATCCTTGAGGCCGGGAAAGCCGGTCATGTTGCCGATCGGAAAGATATCGTGCGGCACCAGCACCGTGCCGGCCGCCGCGCAGATGGCGGCGACGATGCGTCCGGAACGGTGAAACTGCTTCACCGTCTCGACCAGCAGCGGGCTGTCGCGAAAGCACTCCGCGCCCTTCAGGCCACCGGGCAGGACGATAATGTCGAAGTCGCCGTCGGCCACCTGCACCAGCGGCGCATCGGCCAGCAGCTTCACGCCGCGCGAGCAGGTGATGGTCAGCCCGCCGTCGCTGGCGACGCTGGCGGTGGTGACGCGAATACCGCCGCGCACCAGCAGATCGATGGTGGTGACCGCTTCCGTTTCTTCACTACCAGGGGCGAGACAAACCAGCGCCGATGCGCTCATACTCATTCTCCTTATTCTTAATCAGTTCATACAGCCGGGCGTTTTCCGGCACGTTGATGCCGTGGGCGCGGGCGCGCCGCAGCAGGTAGCCGTTGATGTAGTCGATTTCGGTGTGACGCACGGCGCGGACGTCCTGCAGCATGGATGAGATGTTGGCGGCGGTGGAGTCCACTATCTCCCAGACGTAGGCGAGCAGATCCTCCGGCGAGGAGTGGTAGCCCTCGCGCTGCATCACCGCGGCCACCTCGCCGCAGATAAGCTCCACCTGGCGCGGATAGAGGCGAAGCGCGCCGTTAGGGCAGTTGTAAATCGCCGTCAGCGGGTTGATGACGCAGTTAACCGCCAGCTTGCGCCAGCTGGATGCGCCCATATTGTTATGCCAGGCCACGTCGGGCAGCACGGCGTGGAGCGCGTCGGCAAGCCCGCTGTAGTCCGCGTTAAGCGGGCGCGCGGGGCCGATGTGGGTCGTGCCGTTGGCGACGTGAATAATCAGATTACCGTCTCGGCGCGCGGCCTGGGTCGTCATGCCCATCAGCAGCGGCTGGCGCAGCGACTGCAGCTCATCGAGGGTGCCCATGCCGTTGTGGATCAGCAGTACCGGACTACCGACCGGCAGCATCTCCGCCAGGTTTTTGACGGCGCCGGAGACCTGCCAGGCCTTGAGCGTCACCAGCAGCAGATCGCTGTGGGCGAGAAACTGCGGATCGTTGGCGGTGAGCAGCTCATTGTAGATGGCGCCGTCGGTCTCCTGCAGGTTAACGCTGCACCACGGCTGGGGCACGCGCAGCCATCCCTGTACTTCATGTCCTTGTCGATGCAGCGCCGTCAGCCATAATTGTCCAAGAGCGCCGCATCCGAGCACGGTAACTTTCATTCTTTTTCCTCACCTGCTGGGGGATTGGGCGTTATCTGCCTATTATAGCCCTGACTGCCCGAACTCCGTTAAGGCATAACGGGTTGTGTTCTCTGGCGCTGGCGGTATTATGCAACGCAACATAACGCGAGGGAGAATAAACTATGCCATCTTTCGATATCGTCTCTGAGGTCGATCTTCAGGAAGCGAAGAATGCCGTCGACAATGCGGCCCGCGAAGTCGAGTCACGCTTCGATTTTCGCGGCGTTGAGGCCACCATTGAGCTGAACGACAAAAATGAGACCATCAAGGTGCTCAGCGAGTCAGATTTCCAGGTCAACCAGCTGCTGGATATCCTGCGCGCCAAGCTGCTCAAGCGCGGCATTGAAGGTAACTCTATCGAGGTGCCGGAGGAGTTTGTCCACAGCGGAAAAACCTGGTTTGTGGAAGCGAAGCTGAAAACCGGCATCGAAAGCGCGGTGCAGAAGAAAATCGTTAAGCTGATTAAAGACAGCAAGCTGAAGGTGCAGGCGCAGATCCAGGGCGAAGAGATCCGCGTGACCGGAAAATCCCGCGACGACCTGCAGGCGGTCATGGCGCTGGTGCGCGGCGGTAATCTGGGGCAGCCGTTCCAGTTTAAGAACTTCCGCGACTGAGAGCAGCGCCGCCCCGACACAAAAAGCGGAGATTCTCCGCTTTTTTTACGCCCGCGCGATGGCCTGTTCGACGTTGACGCGGTTGGTGACTTTGCTGTCGATTTTGACATAGGCGGAGCGCTCCTCCGGCACCACCAGCACCTCCTGAATCCCTTCCTCTGCCAGCAGCCGCGTCCTGAGGCGCTCATCGGCAGCAATATCGTCAGGCAGTTCGATGCGCAGGCTGCGCAGGTAGGGCGGCTCCTGCATGGTCATCGCCACCAGCAGCCAGATGGTAGCCAGTAGCGCACCCATCAGAAAGACCGTCTGCGAATCAAAGTAGCCGTCCAGCCAGCCGCCGAGCGAACCGCCAATCGCCACGCCGAGAAACTGGCTGGTGGAGTAGATGCCCATCGCCGTGCCTTTATAGCCCGCCGGGGCCTCTTTACTGATCAGCGACGGCAGCAGGGCCTCCATCAGATTAAAGGCGAGGAAGAAGATCTGCACGCCGATGACCAGCTCCCAGAAGTGCGGCCCGGCGCCCCAGAGGACGATTTCGGCGATCACCAGCAGCGCGACGCAGAGAATAAAGACCTGCTTCATGCGCCGCTTCGCTTCGGCGTAAATAATGAAGGGAATGACGGAGACAAAAGAGACCAGCATGGTCACCAGATAGATTTTCCAGTGCTGCGCCGCCGCAAAGCCGGCGGATTCCAGCTGGCCGGGCAGGGCAACGAAGGTGGACATCAGCAGGATGTGCAGGCACATGATGCCGAAGTTGAGCTTCAGCAGGCGCGGCGCCATCAGCACCTTACTAAAGCAGCCCCTGACCATGCCAGAGTCGCGGTTGAGCACGTGGCTTTTGCTGTCCGGCACCACCAGCAGGGTAATCAGGATGCCGAGCGTTGCCAGGCCGGCAATCATCCAGAACAGGGCGTGCAGGCCGAGCCGGTGGGTAATAATCGGGCCCAGCACCATCGCAATAGCAAACGTAACGCCAAAGCTGACGCCGATAAAGGCCATTGCCTTGGTGCGGTTCTGCTCGCGGGTAAGATCAGACAGGAGCGCCATCACGGCGGCGGCAATCGCCCCGGAGCCCTGCAGCGCGCGGCCGAGGATAATGCCCCAGATAGAGTCGGACAGCGCGGCGATAACGCTGCCGAGCACAAACACCAGCAGGCCGCCGACGATCAGCGGCTTGCGGCCGATGCGGTCAGAGAGCAGCCCGAAAGGAATTTGAAATATGGCCTGCGCCAGGCCGTAAATGCCGATCGCCAGACCAATAAGCGCTTCGCTGGCGCCCTGCAGCGCCATGCCGTACGTGGTCAGAACGGGCAGAACCATAAACATGCCGAGCATGCGCAGGGAGAAAACCGTCCCCAGACCCCAGGTGGCGCGCAGCTCGCCCGGCGTCATTTTAAAATCGTTCATTGCCACCTCAAATTAAAAGCCGCGTACAGTGTAAAGGCGGGGGAGGGCAGGGTAAACATGCAGTTTTTTAACAAATATTACATTGCTATCGCGCTGATAACACAAATAAAAAAGGGTGCCGAAGCACCCTTTTAGCCATTCGGTAGTTTACCAGATAGCGGCCATCAGATTATGTGAGTCCGGCACCATAAAATCGACGGACATCATCACCGACAGCGAGGTAATGGCGACGATAGAGAAGACGAACAGCTTGCGCGCCCACACTTTATCATCTTCCACTTTATAGCCGCGCAGGGCCATGCCGAGCCACCAGACGCTGACCGCCGCCGCGACCACCAGATATTTATATCCGGCGTAGCCGCCAAGGGAGAGCATCAGGGTCGCCACGGCAAAGGCGATGATGTAGAGCGTAATGTGGTTCTTGGCCACCGAGATCCCCTTCACCACCGGCAGAACCGGGATGTTTGCCGCCTGATAATCCTTAAAGCGGAAAATCGCGATGGCGTAGGAGTGGGGCATCTGCCAGAGGCTGAAAATTGCCAGCAGGATCAGTGCGCCGCTATCAAACTCGTTGGTCACCGCGCAGTAGCCAATCACCGGCGGCGCTGCGCCGGAGAGAGAGCCAATCAGCGTGCCGTAAACCGAGTGGCGCTTCATGTACAGGCTGTAGATGCCCACGTAAACCACGAAGCCCATCACGCTCAGCCAGCAGGCCAGCGGGTTGGCGCCGAACCACAGCAGCATGAAGCCAGCAATACCCAGCAGGGTGGCGTACACCAGCGAAACGGTTGGGGAAATCAGGCCTTTAACCAGCACCCGATTCTTGGTCCGCTCCATCTTTTTATCGATATCCCGGTCGATATAGTTGTTGAATACGCAGCCGCTTGCGACGACCAGCGACACGCCGATCAGCGTATACAGGAACAACAGATAATCGATGCTGCCTTTAGAAGCCAGCAGGAAACCGCCGATTACCGAGATCAGGTTACCGAAGATGATGCCCGGTTTTGTCACTTGCAGGTATTGCTTAAACATACTCGCCGCTCTTATCGAATCATCATGTTGTAGTTGAGGTTCCACATAATCCAGATAGAACCTATCACTACGATCGCGATGATCAGGACGGTAAAGACGAATGCAGTCAAGTTCCATCCTTCATCTGATTTACTGTTCATGTGCAGGAAGCACACCAGGTGAACCAGAATCTGTACCACCGCCGTCACCAGTACTGTTCCAATCAGTGCTGCATGAGAGGCTGAACCGTTCATCACCATCCAGAACGGGATCACCGTCAGGATGATCGACAGGATAAAACCTGTCATGTAGGTTTTTACGCTACCGTGGGAAGCGCCGTGATCGGTTGAATGACTCATTACATCGCCCCCATCAGATAGACTACAGAGAACACGCAGATCCACACTACGTCCAGGAAGTGCCAGAACAGGCTCAGGCACAGGATACGGGTGCGGTTGGTGCTGGTCAGGCCGCGACGGCTAATCTGGAACATCAGTACCGCCATCCAGATAAGACCAGAAGTTACGTGCAGACCGTGTGTTCCTACCAGCGCAAAGAACGATGACAGGAAGCCGCTGCGATCCGGACCCATACCTTCAGCAATCAGGTGATGGAACTCATAGACTTCCATCGCGATGAACCCTGCACCGAACAGCCAGGTCAGGGCGAGCCAGGAGACAACCTGGCTCTTGTTGTTTTTGTACATGGCGATCGCCGCCATGCCGTAGGTGATGGAGCTGAACAGCAGCAGCGCGGTTTCCACCAGCACGAACGGCAGCTCAAAAATGTCCTTACCTGACGGGCCACCTGCGGTGTTGTTTACCAGCACCGCGTAGGTTGCGAACAGGATCGAGAACAGAATGCAGTCGCTCATCAGGTAGATCCAGAAGCCGAAGACTTTCATCGGTCCGGTATCGTGATGCCCATGGTCATGCGCGTCGTGGGCGTGCGCGTTAGTCAGAGTATCAGTTGCCATTTTTCAGCCCTGCTTTAGAAATCTCATCGAAATGCTGGTTTTCCAGTTTTTCGACTTCGGCCACCGGCACGTAGTAATCCACGTCCTCGTCGAAGCTCTTCACAATCCAGGAGATGATCATGCCGCCGAAGCCGACAATCGCCATCCACCAGATATGCCAGATCATGGCGAAACCAAAGACCGTGGCGAACGCCGCAATGATGATGCCCGCGCCGCTGTTCTTCGGCATGTGGATCTCTTCATAGCTGGCCGGCTTTTTATACGCTTCGCCTTTCTCTTTCATTTCCCAGAAGGCATCACGCTCGTGAACGTGCGGCACGTGGGCAAAGTTGTAGAACGGCGCAGGAGAGGAAGTTGACCACTCCAGCGTACGGCCACCCCACGGGTCACCGGTCAGGTCGCGATTCAGGTGACGGTCGCGGATAGAGACGTAGTACTGAATGAACTGGCAGGCAATACCGCAGGCAATCAGCACCGCACCGCCAGCAGCAATCATCAGCATCGGATGGAACTGCGGATCGATGTGCTGGCTCAGGCGACGGGTCATACCCATGAAGCCCAGGACATACAGCGGCATAAACGCCACGAAGAAGCCGATGATCCAGAACCAGAACGCGCGCTTGCCCCATTTTTCATTCAGGGTGAAGCCAAACGCTTTCGGCCACCAGTAGGTCACGCCTGCGAAGCAGCCGAAGACCACGCCGCCGATGATAACGTTGTGGAAGTGGGCGATCAGGAACAGGCTGTTGTGCAGCACGAAGTCAGCGCCCGGTACCGCCAGCAGTACGCCGGTCATCCCGCCAACCGAGAAGGTGACGATAAAGCCGATGGTCCACAGCATTGCTGAGTGGAAGACAATGCGGCCCTGGTACATGGTGAACAGCCAGTTGAAGATCTTCACCCCGGTCGGGATGGCGATAATCATGGTGGCAATACCGAAGAAGGCGTTAACGTTCGCGCCGGCACCCATGGTGAAGAAGTGGTGCAGCCAGACGATAAACGACAGGACGGTAATACACACGGTCGCCCACACCAGCGAGGTATAGCCAAACAGGCGCTTGCGGGAGAAGGTCGCCGAAATTTCTGAGAACACGCCGAACACCGGCAGTACCAGGATGTAAACTTCCGGATGGCCCCAGGCCCAGATCAGGTTGATGTACATCATCATGTTGCCGCCCATTTCGTTGGTGAAGAAATGGGTACCCAGGTAGCGGTCAAGGGTCAGCAGCGCGATAGTGACGGTCAGGATCGGGAACGAAGCGATAATCAGGATGTTAGCGCACAGAGAGGCCCAGGTGAAAACCGGCATCTTGAACATGGTCATGCCAGGCGCACGCATCTTGATAATGGTCACAAAGAAGTTAATACCGGTCAGGGTAGTACCGATACCGGAGAGCTGAAGCGCCCATATCCAGTAATCGACCCCGACGCCGGGACTGTACTCAATGCCCGATAGCGGCGGATAGGCCAGCCAGCCGGTCTGGGCAAACTCGCCCACGCCGAGAGACAGGTTTACCAGAATCACGCCGACAACGGTGAACCAGAAGCTCAGGTTATTGAGGAACGGGAACGCAACGTCGCGTGCGCCGATCTGCAGCGGGATCACCACGTTCATCAGGCCGATTACCAGCGGCATCGCCACGAAGAAGATCATGATAACGCCGTGTGCGGTAAAGATCTGGTCGTAGTGGTGCGGCGGCAGGTAGCCTGCTTCACCGGCGGATGCCAGCGCCTGCTGGCTACGCATCATAATGGCATCAGAGAAGCCACGAACCAGCATCACGATACCGACGATGCAGTACATGACGCCCAGCTTTTTGTGGTCAACCGAAGTCAGCCACTCTTTCCACAGGTAGCCCCACTTACCGAGGTAAGTGATAAGCGCCAGCAGCGCCAGACCCCCGACGATAATCGCGCCCACCGTAACCATGACAATCGGTTCATGGTAGGGCACTGCATCCAGTGTTAATTTTCCGAACATCGTTTTCTTCCTCGGCCCCTTAGTGAGCGGTTTCCGCGTGGCTCATGTCCATGCCTTCCATCCCGTCATGCGAGCTGTGCTCGCCGGCAGGCTGGCTCATGTTCATGTGGCCATGACCCATAAATTTGTTGATAACATCGGTAAACAAATTGGGTTTCACGCTGGAGAAGTATTCCACCTTGTTGTACTCGCTAGGCGCGGCCAGCTTGTCGTAGGCTGCCATATCGCTGATGCTGCTCTGCGACTGTTTAACCTTAGCGACCCACTGATCAAAGGTGGCGCGATCCGGAGTAGCAATAGCTTTGAATTTCATGCCGGAGAAGCCCGGGCCGCTATAGCTGGCGGAGATACCGTCGTAGGTGCCCGCTTCGTTGGCGATCAGGTTCAGGTTGGTTTGCATACCAGCCATCGCGTAAATCTGACTGCCCAGACGCGGAATAAACAACGAGTTCATCACGGAGTTGGAGGTCACTTTGAAGTGCACCGGAACGTTTGCCGGGAAGGCAATTTCGTTAACGGTAGCAATGCCCTGCTCCGGATAGATGAAGAACCACTTCCAGTCCATAGAAACAACTTCTATGGTCACTGGCTTCTCGTCATGGACCAGCGGTTTGCTGGGTTCGAGAGCGTGGGTAGTTTTCCAGGTGAGAACGGCAAGGAACAGGATGATCAGAATCGGCACCGTCCAGACCACAGCTTCCACTTTATTGGAGTGTGACCAGTTGGGGCTATACTTCGCATCTTTATTGCTCGCACGATACTTCCAGGCGAAACCAACAGCCATCAAGATGGCGGGAATAACGACAATCATCATCAGGCCAAAGGCCGTCAGAATCAAAGAACGTTGCTCCAGTCCAATCTGTCCTTTGGGGTCAAGGAGTGCCGAATCACAGCCGCTGAGTAATACAGATCCTGCGATTAATGACATCCATCCCAAACTTTTATTGTATTTCCTGAGTCTCATGTAACGACCTCAATTCCACGGGATCGGGTGGCGTTTAAAGTGTGGGGGCATTTTACGGTAAGGTTACATTACTGTAAACATGAATACAGAAGTGTCTTTGTGCTGTTACCGGGTCCGGCGGCTGATGTCTCAGATGTTGCGGATTGTATCGAAAGTCAGGGGTGGCGGCTTTTGCAGCAGTTTTATAACAAAACCGTGTGCCATAGGAGGGGATAGCCGAAAAGAGGTATAACTGAAAAGTAAAAGGTACAAAAAATTAACAATTAAGTATCAATAAAGAGACAATTGGAACAATATTAAAATATTTAAGCATAGCTGAATCGGTTAACAGCGAAATGATATTTTCGGCGGTTACCTATAATTTCCGATAAATTGTAAAGCACAAATGATCAATCGAAAAACATGAATAAACAACAGAAGAAATAATTGCGAATAGTAATTAGCACCCTGTGTGACATTTAAGTCTGCCTGAAGATGGCTTTGCGCGTCGCCAGGGCGTCCAGCAGTGCGCCCAGCAGCACTCCGGCGATAGCGATAAGCGCACCGCATTCCAGCAGCGCGTTGAGGAAGCCGAAGTGGGCAAGGCTCAGCGCATTAAGGATGAGCAGCACCAGCCAGATCCCCAGCAGCAGGACACCCGCCCCGAGAATTTTTATCGCCAGCGAATAGGCGTTCCGGTAATGCACCCGCGGCATAAAGTCCTCGCTCTGCCAACTGTACTCCAGCGTTTGCCGGCATAGCAACAGCAGCAGAATACCGGGGACGGCGGCAAATACGGAAAATAAATAGAAAGTTGGCCAGCCGTGGGCTTCGACAAACCAGCCCGCTACCGGGCCAACGTAGACGCGGCCAACGGCCGAAAGCGCCGACAGCAGGGCAAACTGGGTGGCGGAAAAGGACTTGTTGCACAGCGTCATCAGCAGGGCAACAAATGCCGAGGTTCCCATGCCGCCGCAGAGATTCTCGAAGAAGACCGCCGCGCCCATCGTCAGAATATTTTTGTCACTTACCGACAGCAGCCAGTAGCCGGCGTTCGACGCCCCCTGCAGAATGCCGAAGATGAGCAGAGCGCGGAACAGCGACAGCCGCTGCATCAGCACGCCGCCGTACAGCGCGCCGATAATAGTGGCAAACAGGCCGAGCGTTTTGTTCACCACCCCGACGTCGCCGGCGTCAAAGCCAACGCCGCGGATAAGAAAGGTGGTGGTCAGACTCATGGCGAAAGCATCGCCCAGCTTATAAAGCACGATGAGCAGCAGAATAAGCCACGCGTTGTTGCGGCCAAAAAAGTCGCGCAGCGGCGCGACCACCGCCTGCTCGAGGGTCTTCGGCACCGGTATGGCATCGCTGGGCTCCGGCGCCAGTAGGGTAGCGATAATGCACGGCACCATCAGCGCCGCCATCAGCCAGTACATGCCCTGCCAGCCGAGCCACCGGTCTGCCAGCCACAGCGCCAGCCCGCCGGAGACCAGCATCGCCAGCCGGTAGCCGAGCACGCTGATCGCCGCGCCGCTGCCGCGCTCTTCCGGCGGCAGGACGTCGGTTTTCCAGGCGTCAAAAACGATATCCTGCGAGGCTGAGCAGAAGGCGATAATCACCGCCAGCGCTGCCATCCAGCGCAGCTGCGACGTCGGCTCCAGGAAGCCCATTGCCGCGATAGCCGCCAGCAGGAGTATCTGCGTCGTCAGCAGCCAGCCCCGGCGGCGGCCGAGAAACGGCGGTGTATAGCGGTCCATCATCGGCGACCAGAGGAACTTAAAGACGTAGGCCTGGCCGACCAGCGAAAAGAAGCCGATAGTTTTGAGATCGATATTTTCGACGGTCATCCACGCCTGCAGCGTGCCCGATGTCAGGGCCAGCGGCAGGCCGGAGGCAAAGCCCAGCATCAGGAGAATGAAGGACTTTGGCTGCTGGAAAAATTGCAGGTAGCGGTTGGGCATAGACAATAAGTCGCGGACCCGGCGGTTTGGCCGGGTCCCACTGCCTTAACGGGCGTTCTGTTTAATGAAGTCGTGAATGCTGGTGTCCTGCGCCATGTCGGCGATGGTATCCGTCAGCACGCTGTTAACCGCATCGGCAATGTTTTTATTAGAGGCCTGGAAGGCGCCTTCAACCGAGTAGCTGGCGCGATAGTTTTTGGTCATCTTGTTGCCGCTCTGAGCGGTAGCGATGATGGCGATATCGGCCTTCGTAGCAATGTTGTAGCGCACGCTGCCCTGAGACACGTCGGCATAGAGGTTGTTTACAATGATCTGCAGATCGACAGCGCCGTTCGGGCCAATCATGTAGCCGCGCGCGGTCATCTGTTTCTCAAGCACTTCCTGCAGCAGGAAGCGCAGGTCGCGGGAGGCGGTCAGTGTGACCAGTTCATTATCACGGGTCACTTTTGCCAGCGCCTGATCCTGACGCTGGTCGGCGCCGTTAATGCTGACGGTGACGCCCATCAGGCTCGGATCCTGAGACGGCAGCGTAATTTTGGGCGACACCTCAATGGTCGTCTGCGGCTTGGCGCAGCCTGCCAGCATAAACATCGCAACCAACGGGAAGAGAATTTTCTTTAGCATGGTGAGGCTCTCAACGTTCCTGGTATTCAGTAAGCGAAAAATTCCCGCCATCATATCATCGCCAACGGCGAGGGGAAGTAGGCGGCGCAGGTAAATTCATCATCTTGAGGCTTTTTCCTGGCAGAGGCGCTTACCGGCCATTTCCGACAATTCGGATGGCAAATGTTATAAAGTCCTGCCTCAAGCAATAAATCGCAACAAAAGCTAATTTTTTGTTGTTTTTATGTAATAGAAACGGTAAAAGCGGCTAATATCTAAAGGGAAGACGGCATCTTAGCGTTGTCGGAGGAGTAAATTCATGATGATACGTGAACAGATAGAAGAAAAATTAAGGGCCGCGTTTGAACCCTTATTCCTCGAAGTCACCGATGAAAGCTATCGCCATAACGTCCCGGCAGGCTCTGAAAGCCATTTCAAGGTTGTGCTGGTCAGCGATCGCTTTGCCGGAGAACGTTTTCTCAACCGCCATCGTATGATTTACAGCACGTTAACTGCAGAGTTGTCCACAACCGTACACGCTCTGGCGCTGCACACTTATACCGTAAAGGAGTGGGAAGGCCTGCAGGACACGGTCTTCGCCTCGCCGCCCTGTCGAGGTGCCGGAAGCCTGGCGTGAATTGACATTTGCAACAGCCGGAGCTTTTCCAGTATGTTGCGTACCGATTATGTGAAAACGGCCTGCGGGCCGTTTTGTTTTGCGCGGAATTTGAGCAGTAAAGGCGATTTTCAGCTCAGAATTGCCTCAGAGTTGTGAAAAGTGGCGCACCGATGCACCATTCCCGTTCTCGACTCACCACAGTGATGCCGCTATAATGCTGCGTCTTATTTAGGAACGTCTTCGGGATGATTCTGGCGACAGGGACGGTGATTTTGCCACATCCCGCGACCGCGCAGTCGAATTCAGAGTTGACCGGGCATTGTGATTTTTTTGAGGTAACAAGATGCAAGTTTCAGTTGAAACCACTCAGGGCCTTGGCCGCCGTGTAACGATTACTATCGCTGCTGACAGCATCGAAAACGCTGTAAAAAGCGAGCTGGTCAACGTTGCGAAAAAAGTTCGCATCGACGGTTTCCGTAAGGGCAAAGTACCAATGAATGTTGTTGCTCAGCGTTATGGCGCCTCTGTTCGCCAGGACGTGCTGGGCGACCTGATGAGCCGCAACTTCGTTGACGCGATCATCAAAGAGAAAATCAATCCGGCCGGTGCCCCGAACTACGTTCCGGGCGAATACAAGCTGGGTGAAGATTTCACCTACGCAGTAGAGTTTGAAGTTTACCCGGAAGTCGAGCTGAAAGGCCTCGACACCATCGAAGTGGAAAAGCCGGTTGTTGAAGTCACCGACGCTGACGTTGACGGCATGCTGGACACCCTGCGCAAGCAGCAGGCGACCTGGAAAGATAAAGAAGGCGCCGTTGACGCAGAAGATCGCGTGACCGTGGACTTCACCGGCTCTATCGACGGCGAAGAGTTCGAAGGCGGCAAAGCCACTGATTTCGTTCTGGCCATGGGCCAGGGCCGCATGATCCCGGGCTTCGAAGACGGTATCAAAGGTCACAAAGCGGGCGAAGAGTTCACCATCGACGTGACCTTCCCGGAAGACTACCACGCTGAAAACCTGAAGGGTAAAGCCGCTAAGTTCGCTATCAACCTGAAGAAAGTGGAAGAGCGCGAACTGCCGGAACTGACCGCTGAATTCATCAGCCGCTTTGGCGTTGAAGATGGCTCCGTTGACGGCCTGCGCGCAGAAGTGCGTAAAAACATGGAGCGCGAGCTGAAAGGCGCGGTACGTAACCGCATCAAAGCTCAGGCTATCGACGGTCTGGTGAATGCCAATGACATCGACGTGCCGGCTGCCCTGATCGACAGCGAAATCGACGTTCTGCGCCAGCAGGCGGCTCAGCGCTTCGGCGGCAACGCCAAGCAGGCAATGGAGCTGCCGCGCGAACTGTTCGAAGAGCAGGCTAAGCGCCGCGTGGTTGTCGGCCTGCTGCTGGGCGAAGTGATCCGCACCAACGAGCTGAAAGCTGACGAAGATCGCGTGAAAGCGCTGATCGAAGAGATGGCTTCCGCTTACGAAGATCCGAAAGAAGTTGTTGAGTTCTACGGCAAAAACAAAGAGCTGATGGACAACATGCGCAATGTCGCTCTGGAAGAACAGGCGGTTGAAGCCGTTCTCAACCAGGCGAAAGTGTCTGAAAAAGCAACCTCCTTCAACGAACTGATGAACCAGCAGGCGTAATTATCGCCCCGCGCGTTTAAAGTTTGAGCAAAAAACCCGTTGCCCTCCGGCAACGGGTTTTTTTATTGCATAACCTGGTGACGAAGCGTGCCAAAACGGCGTTTCGGGGTTAGCGTAACAGCAAAAGATTGTTATGCTTGAACCAGAGCATGGTCGTCCCCATATGAAGGGGATGAACATTCAGACTGGCTGATACTCCGTCCGCAAGGTTACAATCAGTACAGCAGGTATTTTAATTCTTATCCAGGAGACGGATATGTCATACAGTGGCGAACGAGAAAATGCACCCCATATGGCCCTGGTGCCGATGGTTATTGAGCAGACCTCACGCGGTGAGCGCTCTTTTGATATCTACTCCCGTCTGCTCAAGGAGCGCGTTATCTTTCTGACCGGCCAGGTGGAAGACCACATGGCAAACCTGATCGTCGCGCAGATGCTGTTTCTGGAAGCGGAAAACCCGGAAAAAGATATTTACCTGTACATCAACTCGCCGGGCGGCGTGATCACCGCGGGAATGTCCATCTACGACACCATGCAGTTTATCAAGCCGGACGTCAGCACGATTTGTATGGGGCAGGCGGCTTCCATGGGCGCATTCCTGCTGACGGCGGGGGCTAAGGGCAAGCGTTTCTGCCTGCCGAACTCCCGGGTGATGATTCACCAGCCGCTGGGCGGCTATCAGGGACAGGCGACGGACATCGAAATCCACGCCAAAGAGATCCTGAAAGTTAAAGCGCGCATGAATGAACTTATGGCGCAGCACACGGGTCAATCCCTTGAGCAGATTGAGCGCGATACCGAGCGCGATCGCTTCCTCTCTGCACCAGAGGCGGTTGAGTACGGTCTGGTAGACTCGATTTTGACCCATCGTAATTAATGCCGGTGAGTGGGGTGCCGCTATACTGTCTATTGGGCGGCACGTTATACGACTGGCATTTGCGTCGTCATATGCGGCACAAAGAACTTAGAAAGAGGTTTGGTCATGACAGATAAACGCAAAGATGGTTCGGGCAAACTGTTGTACTGCTCTTTTTGCGGCAAAAGCCAGCATGAAGTGCGTAAGCTCATCGCCGGCCCATCCGTGTATATCTGCGACGAATGCGTTGACTTATGTAACGACATCATTCGCGAAGAGATTAAAGAGGTCGCGCCGCACCGCGAGCGCAGCGCGCTGCCGACGCCGCACGAAATTCGCCACCACCTGGATGACTACGTCATCGGCCAGGAGCGGGCGAAAAAAGTGCTGGCGGTTGCGGTATATAACCACTACAAGCGCCTGCGCAACGGCGATACCAGCAACGGCGTCGAGCTGGGTAAAAGCAACATTCTGCTGATTGGCCCAACCGGCTCCGGTAAAACCCTGCTGGCGGAAACGCTGGCGCGTCTGCTGGACGTGCCGTTCACCATGGCGGATGCCACCACGCTGACCGAAGCGGGCTACGTCGGTGAAGACGTTGAGAACATCATCCAGAAGCTGCTGCAGAAGTGCGACTACGATGTGCAGAAAGCGCAGCGCGGCATCGTCTATATCGATGAGATCGACAAAATTTCCCGCAAGTCGGATAACCCGTCGATTACCCGCGACGTCTCCGGTGAAGGCGTGCAGCAGGCGCTGCTGAAGCTGATTGAAGGCACCGTGGCGGCGGTACCGCCGCAGGGCGGGCGTAAGCATCCGCAGCAGGAGTTCCTGCAGGTCGATACTTCGAAGATCCTCTTTATTTGCGGCGGCGCCTTTGCCGGCCTGGATAAAGTGATCGCCAACCGCGTTGAAACCGGCTCCGGCATCGGCTTTGGCGCGACGGTGAAAGGTAAATCGGAAAAAGCCAGCGAAGGGCAGCTGCTGGAGCAGGTCGAGCCGGAAGATCTGATCAAGTTTGGTCTGATCCCCGAATTCATCGGCCGTCTGCCGGTGGTGGCAACCCTCAACGAGCTGAGCGAAGAAGCGCTGATTCAGATCCTCAAAGAGCCGAAAAACGCCCTGACCAAGCAGTACCAGGCGCTGTTTAATCTTGAAGGCGTCGATCTGGAGTTCCGCGAAGAGGCGCTGGACGCTATCGCCAAGAAGGCGATGGCCCGTAAAACCGGTGCCCGCGGCCTGCGCTCCATCGTTGAAGCCTCGCTGCTCGATACCATGTACGACCTGCCTTCCATGGAAGACGTCGAAAAAGTGGTTATCGATGAGTCGGTGATCGCCGGGCAGACCAAGCCGCTGCTGATCTACGGAAAATCCGATACCCAGCAGGCATCTGGTGAATAATTAACCAGTTTGTTCAAGCAATTAGCCAAAAGGGGGATATTTTATCCCCCTTTTACTTTTCCGCTATTCCTGCCGTTGAATGTGTGGGAAACATCCCCATATACTGAACTACATGTTACGGTGGCGCGGGCGCTGTATCGCGCTACTGACTACCTGGCGGACTTTAAACTTAAGAGAGAGCTCTATGAATCCTGAGCGTTCTGAACGCATTGAAATCCCCGTATTGCCGTTGCGCGATGTGGTGGTTTATCCGCATATGGTCATCCCCTTGTTTGTAGGGCGGGAAAAATCTATCCGTTGTCTCGAAGCGGCTATGGACCATGATAAAAAAATCATGCTGGTCGCTCAGAAAGACGCGTCAACGGATGAGCCGGGTGTAAACGATCTTTTCACCGTTGGGACCGTGGCCTCTATTCTGCAGATGCTCAAGCTGCCTGACGGTACCGTTAAAGTGCTGGTGGAAGGCCTGCAGCGCGCGCGCATTTCCGCGCTTTCTGACAACGGCGAATACTTTTCGGCGAAAGCGGAGTATCTCGAATCGCCGGCTATCGAAGAGCGCGAGCAGGAGGTGCTGGTCCGCACCGCCATCAGCCAGTTTGAAGGCTACATCAAGCTCAACAAAAAAATCCCGCCGGAAGTGCTGACCTCCCTGAACAGCATTGATGACCCGGCGCGCCTGGCGGATACCATCGCCGCGCACATGCCGCTGAAGCTGTCAGACAAGCAGTCCGTACTGGAGATGTCCGACGTTAACGAGCGTCTGGAATATCTGATGGCGATGATGGAATCGGAAATCGACCTGCTGCAGGTTGAAAAGCGCATCCGCAACCGCGTCAAAAAGCAGATGGAGAAATCCCAGCGCGAGTACTACCTCAACGAGCAGATGAAGGCGATTCAGAAAGAGCTCGGCGAGATGGACGACGCGCCGGACGAAAACGAAGCCCTGAAGCGCAAAATCGACGCGGCCAAAATGCCGAAAGAGGCCAAAGAGAAGGCCGAAGCCGAGCTGCAGAAGCTGAAGATGATGTCGCCCATGTCGGCGGAAGCCACCGTGGTGCGCGGCTACATCGACTGGATGGTGCAGGTGCCGTGGAATGCGCGCAGCAAGGTCAAAAAAGACCTGCGCCAGGCGCAGGAAATCCTCGACACCGACCACTACGGCCTGGAGCGCGTCAAAGACCGCATCCTTGAGTACCTCGCGGTGCAGAGCCGGGTGAACAAGCTGAAGGGGCCGATTCTGTGCCTGGTGGGACCGCCGGGGGTGGGTAAAACCTCGCTGGGCCAGTCCATCGCCAAAGCGACCGGGCGCAAGTACGTCCGCATGGCGCTGGGCGGCGTGCGCGATGAAGCGGAAATCCGCGGCCATCGCCGGACCTACATCGGCTCTATGCCGGGCAAGCTGATTCAGAAGATGGCGAAAGTGGGCGTCAAAAACCCGCTGTTCCTGCTGGATGAGATCGACAAGATGTCTTCCGACATGCGCGGCGATCCGGCCTCGGCCCTGCTGGAAGTGCTGGATCCGGAACAGAACGTGACCTTCAACGATCACTATCTGGAAGTGGATTACGATCTCAGCGACGTGATGTTTGTGGCGACCTCTAACTCCATGAACATTCCGGCGCCGCTGCTTGACCGTATGGAAGTGATCCGCCTCTCCGGTTACACCGAGGACGAAAAACTCAATATCGCGAAGCAGCATCTGCTGCCGAAGCAGATTGAGCGCAACGCGCTGAAGAAGGGCGAGCTGACGGTCGACGACAGCGCCATCATCGGCATTATCCGCTACTACACCCGCGAAGCGGGCGTGCGTAGCCTGGAGCGCGAAATCTCCAAGCTGTGCCGCAAGGCGGTCAAGCAGCTGCTGCTGGATAAGACGCGCAAGCATATCGACATCAACGGCGATAACCTGCACGACTATCTCGGCGTTCAGCGCTTCGACTACGGCCGCGCCGACAGCGAAAACCGCGTGGGTCAGGTGACCGGCCTGGCGTGGACGGAAGTGGGCGGCGATCTGCTGACCATCGAAACCGCCTGCGTGCCTGGCAAGGGCAAGCTGACATACACCGGCTCGCTGGGCGAGGTGATGCAGGAGTCCATTCAGGCCGCGCTGACCGTGGTTCGCGCCCGCGCCGAGAAGCTCGGCATTAACGGCGACTTCTACGAGAAGCGTGACATCCACGTGCACGTGCCGGAAGGGGCAACGCCGAAGGACGGCCCAAGCGCCGGTATCGCTATGTGCACGGCGCTGGTTTCCTGCCTGACCGGTAACCCGGTGCGCTCTGATGTGGCCATGACCGGCGAAATCACCCTGCGCGGGCAGGTGCTGCCTATCGGCGGGCTGAAAGAGAAGCTACTGGCGGCGCATCGCGGTGGAATTAAGACTGTTCTTATCCCCGACGACAACAAGCGCGATCTGGAAGAGATCCCGGACAACGTGATTGCCGATCTGGATATCCATCCCGTTAAGAGTATTGAGGAAGTTCTGACTCTCGCCTTGCAGAATGCGCCTTACGGCATGCAGGTGGTTAGCGCAAAATAGTGACCTCGCGCAAAGAGCGTCAATAAAAACAGGGCTGGGAAGTGATTTGTCACTTGCCAGCCTTTTTTTGTATAGCTAATTTAGATTGCTGGATGTCCCAGCCATATACAACGGGTGTTGTAAGGGCATGACACTCCTGATATAACTGCTGCGCCGTCGCGCTGCGAAGGATTCCAGCGCGATATAAATTATAACGAGAGGAAGAGAACAGTGAATAAATCTCAACTGATTGACAAAATTGCTGCAGGTGCGGATATCTCTAAAGCTGCCGCTGGACGTGCGTTAGATGCTTTAATTGCTTCCGTTACCGAATCTCTGCAGGCCGGGGACGATGTTGCGCTGGTAGGGTTTGGAACCTTTGCTGTTAAAGAGCGTGCTGCCCGTACTGGTCGCAACCCGCAGACAGGTAAAGAGATCACCATCGCTGCCGCGAAAGTTCCGGGTTTCCGTGCAGGTAAGGCACTGAAAGACGCGGTAAACTGATCGCTTTCCCTCCAGGGGAGCTTAAAAGTACAAGGGCGCATCAACCGATGTGCCTTTTTTCGTTTATATGCCCTAATTTCTGACATTTCCCCGGCCCTGAGGGCTGACAACCACTGCCTTTTCTTGTCACAATAGCTCCCCCTCGCGCCGCATTCCTCGTTGTCTGCCGTGCGTGAAATAGTCATCTACAGCGGAGCGTTGTTAAACCATGATGGACAGCTTACGTACGGCGGCCAACAGCCTCGTACTCAAAATCATTTTCGGGGTTATTATCGCGTCTTTCATCCTGACGGGCGTGAGCAGCTACCTGATTGGCGGTAACAACAACTATGCCGCAAAAGTAAACGGTCAGGAGATCAGCCGCGGACAGTTCGAAAACGCCGTTGCCAGCGAGCGCAACCGCCTGCAGCAGCAGGACCGCGAACGCTTCTCCGAAATGGCCGGCGATGAAAACTTTATGAAAGCCATGCGCCAGCAGGTGCTGAGCCAGCTGGTGGACGAAGCGCTGCTCGATCAGTACGCCAAAAGTCTCGGCCTCGCCATCAGCGACGATCAGGTTAAGCAGGCGATTTTCCAGACCCAGGCTTTCCAGGCTAACGGTAAATTCGACAATCAGCGCTTTACCGGCATCGTCAACCAGATGGGCATGTCTACCGATCAGTACGCTCAGGCGCTGCGCCGTCAGCTGACCACCCAGCAGCTGGTCAACGCCGTGCTGGGTTCAGAATTCATGCTGCCGGGCGAAACCAATCAGCTGGCGGCCCTGGTTTCCCAGCAGCGCGTGGTGCGCGAAGCGACCATCGACGTTAACGCCCTGGCGGCGAAACAGACGGTCAGCGATGCCGAAATTAACGGCTACTACGAGCAGCACAAAGACCAGTTCCTCGCGCCGGAGCAGTTCCGCGTCAGCTACATCAAGATGGATGCGGCAGGCATGGCGGAAAACGCCACTGACCAGGATATCCAGTCTTACTACGATCAGCACCAGGAGCAGTTCACCCAGCCTGAGCGCGTGCGCTACAGCGTGATTCAGACCAAAACCGAAGCCGACGCCAAAGCCGCCCTCGACGAGCTGAACAAAGGCGCCGATTTTGCCGCCGTGGCGAAAGCCAAATCCACCGACATTATTTCGGCGAAAAATGGCGGCGATATGGGCTGGCTTGAGGCCTCCACCACGCCGGACGAGCTGAAAAACGCCGGTCTGAAAGAGAAGGGTCAGCTCTCCGGGGTGATCAAATCCAGCGTTGGCTTCCTGGTCGCGCGCCTGGACGATATTCAGCCGGCGAAAACTAAACCGCTGGCCGACGTGAAGGATGAGATTGCGGCTAAGGTGAAGCAGGATAAAGCGCTGGATGCCTACTACGCCCTGCAGCAGAAGGTCAGCGATGCCGCCAGCAACGACAACGAATCCCTGGCGGGCGCCGAACAGGTTGCCGGCGTGAAGGCCGTTGAGACCGGCTGGTTTGGCCGCGACAGCCTGCCGGCAGAGCTGAACTTCAAGCCGGTGGCAGATGCCATCTTCAACGGCGGCCTGGTCGGCGAGAACGGCACGCCGGGCAGCAACTCTGACATCATCACCGTCGACGGCGACCGCGCCTTCGTGCTGCGCATCAGCGAGCACAAGCCGCAGAGCACGAAGCCGCTGGCCGAGGTCAAAGCGCAGGTCACGGACATCGTTAAGCACAACAAGGCCGAACAACAGGCGCGCCTGGATGCAGAAAAAGTGCTGGCCGCGCTGAAGAGCGGTAAAGGCGATGCGGCGATGAAAGACGCGGGGCTGAGCTTTGGCGCACCGCAGACCCTGAGCCGCACCGGCCAGGATCCGCTGAGCCAGACCGCGTTCAGCCTGGCGCTTCCTGAGAAGGGGAAAGCCAACTACGGTATCGGCTCCGATATGCAGGGTAACGTGGTGCTGGTGGCGCTGGATGAAGTCAAAGACGGCACCATGCCGGAAACGCAGAAGCAGGTGATGGTCCAGCGCATTACCCAGAACAATGCGCAGATTGCCTTCGAAGCCCTGATGTCCAGCCTGCGCAAAGAGGCGAAAATCAAGCTCGGTGACGTGGCGCAGCAGCAGTAATTTCCGATACTGCTCGCAGATTTTTGTCCCTCTCTGCAATACCTGAAGGCCGCTTTCGCGGCCTTTTCCATTTCTGCATTTTCGCTTTTGTTTCTGTATCTGCCGCTGAGTATGGTTATCCCGCTGTCAACAAACAAGGAGATAACAGCATGAATGCAGGAATGAAAGCCGTCCTTCTGAGCCTCTCACTGGCCTGGTTTGGCGCAAGCGCGGTAGCCACGGCCTCGCCGTCTGCGGTCAAAGCCTCACCGGAGCCCGCGGCGGCGGGGCAGGTGGCCGCCGCGGATAAGGTGAACATCAACACTGCCAGCGCGGAAGAACTGGCGCGGGTGATGAACGGCGTCGGGCTAAAAAAAGCGCAGGCGATCGTGAATCACCGGGAGGAGTTTGGTCCCTTCAAGACCCTTGACGACCTGCGGCAGGTGCCGGGCATGGGCGGCGCGCTGGTGGAGCGCAACCTGGCGCATCTGATGCTTTAAGCAAACGCGGAGTTTGCATCGACCTGAAAAAATGCCAGACTGAGGAGGTCGTACCAGTGTGCGACCTCTGACTCTATATAAAAAATAAGGCTATTGCGCTATGCAGACACAAATTAAAGTCCGTGGTTTTCATCTTGACGTCTATCAGCACGTCAACAACGCCCGCTATCTTGAGTTTCTGGAAGAGGCCCGCTGGGACGGGCTGGAGAACAGCGCCAGCTTCCAGTGGATGATGCGGCACAACATCGCCTTCGTGGTGGTCAACATCAATATTAACTACCGCCGGCCGGCGGTGCTGGGCGATCTGCTGACCGTCAGCAGCGAACTGAAGCAGCTTAACGGCAAAAGCGGCATCCTGAGCCAGGTCATTACCCGAGGCGCGGAGGGCGACGTGGTCGCCGATGCGCAGATAACCTTCGTCTGTATCGATCTTAAAACGCAAAAATCGCTGCCGCTGGAGGGCGAACTGCGGGAGCAGGTGGAGGCGATGGTCGCCTGATGAATTCCCGCCCGGCAGCCGCGGCTGCCGGGAGAGTCGCTTATTGCAGACCCGCTTTTTCCTTCATCGCCGCCGTCACGCCCGTCTTATCGGCCAGATAGTGATTCAGGCCGTTAGCGCGCAGGTTGCAGGCGGCGCACTGACCGCAGCCGTCGCCTTTAATACCGTTGTAGCAGGTGAGCGTCTCGTGGCGCACCAGATCAAGCTGGCCCCAGTAGTCCGCCAGCGCCCAGGTCTCTGCCTTATCCAGCCACATCAGCGGCGTCTCAAAGCGAACTTCTTTCGCCATGCCCAGATTCACAGCGTGGTTCAGCGCCTTCACAAACTCGTCCCGGCAGTCCGGGTAGCCGGAGAAGTCGGTTTCGCACACGCCGGTTATTACCGCTTCTGCCTGCACCTGGTAAGCGTAAATGGCGGTCAGGGTCAGAAAAAGGATATTGCGACCGGGCACGAAGGTGTTGGGTATGCCGCTGGCGTCGGGCGCATAATCGGGCACCGGAATGCTGTCGCGGGTCAGGCTGCTGACTGCCAGCTCGCCGAGCAGATTGACGTCCAGCACTTTGTGGGCGCGGGCGCCGAGCTTCTTCGCCAGCTGGCGGGCAACGTCTATTTCCGCCCGGTGGCGCTGGCCGTAGTCGAAGGTGACGCAGTGAACTTCATCGTACTGCTGCAGAGCCTGAATCAGGCAGGTAGTGGAGTCCTGGCCCCCGCTGAACACCACAACGGCGCGTTTCATAGCAAATCCTGTCAAAAAAAACGAAGAGGCCTATGGTAGCGCCTCCGGGCGAGGACCACCAGCCTCACTCGCCGCCCGCTGCGGGCAGCCAGGCCCGGGTAAAGTCAAACCAGCCCAGGGCGTTAAGCGCGATGCCGTTAACGCCCGGCGGCGCGCTGATTTTGTACTGATAGTTGAACAGCGGCGTCAGGGTACCGTCTGCCATCAGCCGGTGGAAAACCTCGCGCAGCGCCGCGTGGCGGACGTCTGCATCCTCTTTTGCCTGCACGGCGTCCAGCGTCTCGCCAAGCCGGGTATAGCCCACGCGGCCGAGCACCCGGGGCCACAGCGGATCGCAGCGCAGCCACTGCTCAAGCACATATTCCGGCGCCTCGCCGATCAGGCGGTCGCCCATCAGCAGATCGGCATCGGCCAGCGCCGGGCAGTCGTCCCAGCTTTTTGCATTGTGGAAAACCACCGTCAGGGTGCATCCCTGTTCGGCCAGCAGGTCGCGCAGCCGTTCGGCCATCGTATGCAGCTCTACCGGCAGGTGGTAGACCAGCGTCAGCCGCGCGGGCAGGGCCACCCCCGGATCGTCATCGGCAAGCGGGATCGCCCAGCCCGGCAGCAGATCGCGGCTGGGGGCGATCAGATCGTCATCCAGCGGCAGGTTCTGCAGCAGCGGAGTGCGGTGGATGAGGTTGATTATCCTCCCGGCCTGGGCCCGGCTCAGGCGGCGGCTCCTGCGCAGCGCCAGATAGCAAAAGCCGAGGCTGATGCTGCGGCTTACCATCTGCAGGCTGGAAAGCTCCTCCGGCGCGCCGATGGCTATCTGCACCGGATGGCGGCAGCTGGTGCCGAGATCCTGGCCGAACAGGCCCGGCGTTATCCAGTACTCGATAGCCTGTATCAGCGGGTGGCTCAGGTGATAGCGATCGTGATTCTCCAGGCGAATCAGCTCTGGCCCGAACCTTTGCAGGCGGAAAGGGCCGGTGCCGGTTTCCGGCTGCCGCGGATGCGCCAGCCGGCTGCAGTAGCTCGCCAGCCGGTGGGCCAGCCAGTAGTCCGGGCGGGAGAGGATAAAAGTCAGACCCTGGCCGGGCGTGGCTTCTATACGCCGCACGCTGGCAAACAGCCTGCGCAGCGGGGGCAGGGCGAGCAGCATCTCAAGCCTCTCCGCCAGCTGCGCGGCGTGGACCGGATCGCCGTTATGCCAGCGGAGGGTTGAGCGGATATAGAAGTGCCAGCGCAGACCGCCGTCGCCGATCCGCCAGTGGTGGGCCAGATCGCCCTCGGGTTCGTCCGCGCGGGAGTTAAAGCGCGTCAGTCCGGAGAAGATCTGTCCGCTGAGGTGCTGCTCGGCCCGGCCCGGCATGAAACCGGGGCGCAGGGGTTCCAGCGGCCGGTAGTAGGGAATGCGCAGGGTGGCTGTATTGTTCTGCCAGCGCCCGCCGAGAATGGGCTGCAGCAGGGCGCGCAGCGCGACCGGCGCCAGCTGGGCCAGCGCCAGCGCGCTCTGCTGCTGGCCGCTCTCCAGCGCCTGCTCCATCATCGTATTGCGCAGCTGCTCCGGATCGACCAGGAAGGTGAGGGTGCCCCGCCTGCCGCGCCCGGCCTGCGCCTGCCAGCGCAGCCATCCGGCCTCGCTGGCCTGGCGCAGCAGGGTGCGGACGTGGCGTTCGCTGCAGAAGCAGCGTGCGGCCAGCTCGGCGATGGTGGTCTGCTGCGGCGCGCCGGAGGAGGGCTGCCACAGGCGCTGGAACTGGTTGAGGCGGTTGAGCTGGCGCATCGTGCAATAAACCCGGAACAATAAAAGTTATCTAATCACTATTCCTTCCGTATATCCCGGGAGATACTTTTCCGCAAGCGACATTCATCACACTCCGGGGGAGAGCATGGCAAAACTGGCGGCATTTGATATGGATGGGACCCTGCTGATGCCGGACCACCGGCTGGGGGAGCAGACGCTGCGCGCCCTGGGAAGGCTGCAGGCGAGCGGCGTCACTCTGGCGTTCGCCACCGGCCGCCACACCCTTGAGATGCGCTACCTGATGCGCGATCTCGATCTCGACGCCTACCTGATTGCCGGCAACGGCACCCGCGTTCACGCCCGCGACGGCGCGGTGCTTCACCGCTGCGATCTCGCCCCCGACGTGGCTGAAGCCGTGCTCCACAGCCGCTGGGATACCCCGGCCACGCTCCACGTTTTTAACGATGACGGCTGGTTTACCGACCGGGCGGCGCCCGCGCTGCTGGAGGCCCACGGTTTCAGCGATTTTCGCTACCAGCTGCGCCCGCTTAAAGCGATCCCGGCCCATGAGGTCACCAAAATCTGCTTCTGCGGCGATCGCGAGGCGCTGACCCGCCTGCGCATTCAGCTGAACGACGCCATCGGCGGCCGGGCGGATATCTGCTTCTCCGCCGTGGACTGTCTGGAGATACTGCCGGCCGGCTGTAATAAAGGGAGCGCGCTGGCGAAGCTCGGCGAGCATCTCGGCGTGAGTCTCGATGAGTGCATGGCCTTCGGCGATGCGATGAACGACAGCGAAATGCTGGGCGCGGTCGGCAGAGGCCTGATTATGGGCAACGCCATGCCGCAACTCAGAGCCGCGCTGCCGCACCTGCCGGTTATCGGCCACTGCCGCGGGCAGGCGGTCGCCCACTATTTAAACCATTGGCTGGATACTCCACATCTTCCTTATTCCCCCGAATAAAGAGACCCTTCCGGCAGGCCCGGCTTCTGGTGAAGCCGGGCCTTTTTTCATGCCCGCCACTAGATGACGAATAGCCTTCTCAAGTGCGCGGTTATGCGGTTATAAGCTGGATCCTCACTGTGCTATTTTTCTCTTTTTTTGGCATGTAGACAGTGATATGCAAATTTATAAAGAGATCGCTCCCCGTTTTGTTAATCAGTTCAGCTGTAAAGGTACCGATTGCCCAATGACCTGCTGTCAGGGCTGGAATATTTATATCGATAAAAAGACGCACCTCAGCTACGTAAACGCCAGTAACGATGTTATTGCCGCTAGTGCGAAAGAACATCTGCTGTTAACCCGCAAAGGGAAAAACCACTATTCGGTCGTCAAATTTAACGACCAGGGCCTGTGTCCCTTCGTCGATGAACAGCGGCTCTGCTCAATCCAGCGTGAGATGGGGGCGAAAGCATTATCGAAAACCTGCTCAGTATATCCCCGCATCAAAAAAGAGTACTTAAATGCCACGCGCCACTCGATGACGCTTTCCTGTCCGGAGGTCGTGCGCCTGGTGCTGTTTGATCCGCAGAGCATGCTGCTGGAGGAGCGCGCCAGCCTGAAGGCGTGGACCCGGAAAAACCGGCCCGAGCAGCGGGTGCGCGACGACGAGCGCAGCCAGATTATCCACCTCTTCGCCTGGAATATTATTAAATCTCCCTCTCTTCGCGTTGAAGAAAATTTGATGGCGCTGGCGCATTTCATTCTCTATCTTCAGCGTATTGAATTTGATGTCTATCGCCGTCTGGACGACATTGAGGCTTATTATCATGGGCTGCTGGATACCCTGCGCGCAGAGGAAACGCTGCTCGCGCCGCAGCACACCGCCGAGTCGGTAGTGCTGAAAATTAAATCCCTTTCGGTACTGGGGAAATATGTCGCATCGCGGGATAACCGTAGCCGCTATATTCGCGAAGGACACCGCCTGCTGGCTGAATTTATCGATCCGCAGCCTACCTCCAGCGCTGCTGCGCTGGAGGAGAAGTTTTCCCGCATCGAGGCGCAGTGGCAAACGCTGTGCGGCAGCTCCTGTCTTAGCGCGCCGCACGTGCTGCGCAACTATCTGCTGTATAAGATTTATCACAGCAATTTTCCGCAAAATTCACTGGCGACCCTGCTGCGCCAGTTCAGCCTGCTGGTGCTGGACTACTTCTATATTAAACAGCTGATCGCCGTCAGGTCGCTGAATGAACCGCTCACCGAGGAGGTCGTGCTGAAAACCATTGCCAGCTTTGCGGAAAAAACAATGCACTCCAGCGTCATCGGTATCGAGCTTAATGAGGCGCTGGATATGATTAACAGCGGTGACGACCTCTCCTGCCTGCTGCTTCTGGGCCAGTAGGACGGCGCGTCACCGGTAACTCAGTCGGCAAGCAGTTCAGCCTGTTTGGTCCGCCACGGCCCTAAATCGCCAATATTCGCCGCGACCCACGCGTCGTTATAGTAGGTATCGAGATAGCGTTCGCCGCTGTCGCACAGCAGCGTCACAATGGCGCCGCTCTGTCCGTCGCGGCGCATGCGCGCCGCCAGCTGCAGGGCCCCCCACATATTGGTACCGGTCGAGGCGCCTACCTTGCGCCCGAGCTGGCTCTCCAGCCAGCGGGCGGTGGCGACGCTGGCGGCGTCCGGCACCCGCAGCATCTCATCCACCACGTCAGGAATAAACGACGGCTCGACGCGGGGGCGGCCGATGCCCTCGATTTTGCTGCCGCAGACGCTGCGCAGGGCGGCGTCGCGCTGCTGCCAGAAATCAAAGAACACCGAGTTTTCCGGATCGACCACCGTCAGCTGCGTCGGATGTCCCTTGCAGCGAATATAGCGGCCAATCGTTGCCGAGGTGCCGCCGGTGCCGGCGCTCATGACGATGTGGGCCGGGATCGGGTGCGGCTCGTGCTGCATCTGGTGATAGATGCTGTCGGCGATATTGTTATTGCCGCGCCAGTCGGTGGCGCGCTCGGCGTAGGTGAACTGATCCATATAGTGGCCGTTCAGTTCGCGGGCCAGTTGCTCCGAGGCTTCATAAATTTCGCAGGCGCTCTGCACGAAGTGGCAGCGTCCGCCGTAGAATTCAATCTGTTCCACCTTGCGCTTCGCGGTGCAGGCGGGCATCACCGCGATAAACGGCAGCCCCAGCAGACGGGCAAAGTAGGCCTCGGAGACGGCGGTGGAGCCGGAGGAGGCTTCGATAATCGTCGTTCCCTCTTTGATCCAGCCGTTGCACAGGCCGTAGAGAAACAGCGAACGGGCGAGGCGGTGCTTCAGGCTGCCGGTAGGATGGGTGCTCTCATCTTTCAGGTAGAGCGACACGCCGGGAAAGGCGGGCAGCGTCAGGCGAATCAGGTGGGTGTCAGCGGAGCGCTGATAGTCGGCGTTAATTTCGCTAATCGCGTGAGTGATCCAGCGGCTGTTCATCATAGTTTCCTGTTTGTTATTTTGTGCCCAGCTTAGCGAAAAGGCCGGAAAAAATTGTTGCTAATAAGACTTTAAAATAGACTTGCTGGAGAAAGATTTTCTCTCAGGAAGGCACATGATAGATAAAATTGACCGTAAGCTGCTTTCGCTGCTGCAGGAGGACTGCACGCTCTCTTTGCAGGCGCTGGCGGATGCCGTTAACCTGACCACCACGCCGTGCTGGAAACGGCTGAAGCGGCTTGAAGATGAGGGCATTTTGCTCGGCAGGGTCGCGCTGCTGGACGCCGAAAAGCTCGGGCTGGGGCTGACCGCCTTTGTGTTAATAAAAACCCAGCACCACAGCAGCGACTGGTATAATCGCTTCGTTTCACAAGTCACCGGCATGCCGGAGGTGCTTGGCTTCTGGCGCATGGCGGGTGAATACGACTACCTGATGCGGGTGCAGGTCGCCGACATGAAGCGCTATGACGAATTTTACAAAAGGCTGGTGAACAGCGTTCCCGGGCTCAGCGATGTGACCTCAAGCTTCGCGATGGAGCAGATTAAATACACCACGGCGCTGCCCATTTCATAATTCTCTGGATATTTCTGCGTGCGATTATTTGTACAACTAGGCTGGTTCTTCCGCCGCGAATGGCGACGCTACCTCGGCGCGGTAGGGCTGTTGATGATCATTGCCGTTCTGCAGCTTATTCCGCCGAAGGCGGTGGGCTACGTGGTGGACGGCGTTATCCGGGAGCACTATACCGCTGGCCGCGTGATGCTGTGGGTCGGCGCCCTGGCGCTGGTCGCGGTGATGGTCTACCTGTTGCGCTACGTCTGGCGCGTGCTGCTGTTCGGCGCCGCCTACCGGCTGGCGGTCGAACTGCGGGAAGATTTTTACCGCCAGCTCAGCCGCCAGCATCCGCAGTTTTATCTGCGCCACCGCACCGGCGACCTGATTGCCCGCGCTACCAACGACGTTGACCGGGTGGTGTTTGCCGCCGGCGAGGGCGTACTGACCCTGGTCGACTCGATGGTGATGGGCTGCGCGGTGCTGATTATTATGTCCACTCAGCTCAGCTGGCAGCTAACCCTGCTGGCGCTAATCCCGATGCCGATTATGGCGCTGATGATCAAACACAACGGCGACGTGCTGCACGAGCGTTTCAAGCTGGCGCAGGCCGCCTTCTCCAGTCTCAACGACCGCACCCAGGAGAGCCTGACCAGTATTCGCATGATTAAAGCCTTCGGCCTGGAGGAGCGCCAGTCGGCGCAGTTTGCCGCCGATGCGGCGGACACCGGCGCGAAGAACATGCGCGTGGCGCGCATTGACGCCCGCTTCGATCCGACTATCTATATCGCCATCGGCATGGCGAACCTGCTGGCGATCGCCGGCGGCAGCTGGATGGTGGTGCAGGGCAGCCTGACGCTGGGCCAGCTCACCAGCTTTATGATGTATCTGGGCCTGATGATCTGGCCGATGCTGGCGCTGGCGTGGATGTTTAATATCGTCGAGCGCGGCAGCGCCGCCTATGGGCGCATCCGCAGCCTGCTCGCCGAGGCGCCGGTCGTGCAGGACGGCGACGCGACGCTTTCAGCCGGGCGCGGGACGCTGGCGGTGAACATCGATAGCTTCTGCTATCCGCAGGCGGCGAAGCCGACCCTGTCTGACGTCCACTTCACCCTCCGGCCCGGGCAGATGCTTGGGCTCTGCGGCCCGACGGGCTCGGGGAAAACCACCATTCTGGCGCTTATCCAGCGCCACTTCGATATCACCGAAGGGGAGATCCGCTTTCAGGATCTGCCCCTGACACGGCTGCGGCTGGACGCCTGGCGCGGGCGCCTGGCGGTGGTGAACCAGACGCCGTTCCTCTTCTCCGACTCCGTCGCCAGCAACATTGCGCTGGGCAAGCCCGACGCCTCCCGGGAGGAGATAGAGCAGGCGGCGCGGCTCGCCAGCGTCCACGACGATATTTTGCGCCTGCCCGACGGCTATGAGACGGAAGTCGGCGAGCGCGGCGTGATGCTCTCCGGCGGCCAGAAGCAGCGTATCTCTATTGCCCGGGCGCTGCTGCTCGACGCCGAGATCCTGATCCTCGACGATGCCCTGTCGGCGGTCGACGGCCGCACCGAGCATCAGATCCTGCATAACCTGCGCCAGTGGGGCGAGGGGCGGACGGTGATCATCAGCGCCCACCGTCTCTCGGCGCTGACCGAGGCCAGCGAGATCATCGTGATGCAGAGCGGGCGCGTGGCCCAGCGGGGCCAGCACGAGCAGCTGGTAGCCGATGCGGGCTGGTATCGCGATATGTACCGCTATCAGCAGCTGGAAGCGGCCCTCGATGAGGCGCCGGAAGCGCTGGAGGAGGCCGCCGATGCATAACTTTAAACAGCTGTGGCCGACCCTTAAGCGCCTGCTGGCCTACGGCTCGCCGTGGCGCAAACCGCTGGGCATCGGCATGGTGCTGATGTGGATTGCCGCCGGGGCCGAAGTCTCCGGTCCGCTGCTGATAAGCTACTTCATCGATAATATGGTGGCGAAAAGCCACCTGCCGTGGGGGACGATCGCCGGCCTGGCGGCGGCCTACGTGGGGCTACAGCTGCTGGCCGCCTCGCTGCATTACGCGCAGGCGCTGCTGTTCAACCGCGCCGCCGTCGGCGTGGTGCAGCAGCTGCGCACCGATGTGATGGACGCCGCCCTGCGCCAGCCCCTGAGCGAGTTTGACGTCCAGCCGGTGGGGCAGCTGATTTCCAGAGTCACCAACGATACCGAAGTGATCCGCGATCTGTACGTTACCGTGGTCTCGACGGTGCTGCGCAGCGCGGCGCTGATTGGCGCCATGCTGGTGGCGATGTTCAGCCTCGACTGGCGCATGGCGCTGGTGGCCATCGCCATTTTCCCGGCGGTCATCGCGGTGATGATTATCTATCAGCGCTTCAGTACGCCCATTGTGCGGCGGGTTCGCGCCTGGCTGGCGGACATCAACGACGGCTTTAATGAAGTGATTAACGGCATGACCGTGCTGCAGCAGTTTCGCCAGCAGGCGCGCTTCGGCGAGCGGCTGGGGGCGGCGAGCCGGGCGCACTATGCGGCGCGGATGCAGACCCTGCGCCTCGACGGCTTCCTGCTGCGCCCGCTGCTGAGTCTTTTCTCTTCGCTTATTCTCTGCGGGCTGCTGATGCTGTTTGGCCTCACCGCCAAAGGCACCATTGAGGTCGGCGTGCTGTACGCCTTTATCAGCTACCTCGGCCGCCTTAACGAGCCGCTGATCGAACTGACCACCCAGCAGTCGATGCTGCAGCAGGCGGTGGTGGCCGGCGAGCGGGTTTTCGAGCTGATGGATAAGCCGCAGCAGGCGTGGGGCGATGACGACAGGCCGCTTGCCAGCGGCAGCGTTGAGTTCGATAACGTCGCTTTCGCCTACCGGGACGACCGGCTGGTGGTGAAGGACATTAATCTGCAGGTGCCCTCCCGCAGCTTTGTGGCGCTGGTCGGCCATACCGGCAGCGGTAAGAGTACCCTTGCCAGCCTGCTGATGGGCTACTATCCGCTGACCCGCGGCGAGATCCGCCTCGACGGGCGCCCGCTTTCGTCGCTCAGCCACGGCGCGCTGCGCCAGGGTGTAGCGATGGTGCAGCAGGACCCGGTGGTGCTGGCGGATACCTTCTTCGCTAACGTGACCCTCGGCCGCGATATCAGCGAGGCGCAGGTCTGGCAGGCGCTGGAGACCGTACAGCTGGCCGAACTGGCTCGCGGCATGGCCGACGGTATCTACACCACGCTTGGCGAGCAGGGCAATAATCTCTCCGTCGGCCAGAAGCAGCTGCTGGCCCTGGCCCGCGTGCTGGTCGATACGCCGCAGATCCTCATTCTCGATGAGGCCACCGCCAATATTGACTCCGGTACCGAGCGCGCCATCCAGCAGGCGCTGGCGAAGGTGCGCCAGCACACGACGCTGGTGGTTATCGCCCACCGACTGTCCACGATTGTTGATGCGGACACCATCCTGGTCCTGCAGCGCGGGCAGATCGTCGAGCGCGGCGCCCATCAGCAGCTGCTGGCCGCAAAAGGGCGCTACTGGCAGATGTATCAGCTGCAGCTGGCGGGCGAAGAGCTGGCCGCCTGCGCGCAGAAAGAGAGTCTTCCCGCCTGATGCACCAAAATCAGGCAATCTGATAACACCACCGCACCCTGGTGCAGTCGCGACAGGCGATGCGCACCAAAGCGGTGCGTATTCCGCCCGGCCGGGATCGCCATGATTTTCTTTTCCCCTGCACCTGCTCAGGCCGCGGCGCATCTGCGCGCCGTATCCCTCTGATATCCGCTCTGATTTTATTTCTGGCACGCCGATTGCTTTAGCAGACATGTATCTGCTGCTGCCGTTGGCGAATTCTGACTGGAGGGGATCTATGAAGCTGGTTACCGTGGTAATTAAACCATTCAAACTCGAAGACGTCCGCGAGGCGCTGTCTTCAATTGGTATTCAGGGGCTGACCGTTACCGAGGTAAAAGGCTTTGGACGTCAGAAAGGCCACGCCGAGCTCTATCGCGGCGCCGAATACAGCGTCAACTTTTTGCCGAAGGTGAAAATTGACGTGGCTATCGCCGACGATCAGCTCGACGAAGTGATCGACGTGGTCAGCAAGGCGGCCTACACCGGAAAAATTGGCGACGGCAAGATTTTTGTCGCCGAACTGCAGCGCGTTATCCGCATTCGCACCGGCGAAGCCGACGAAGCCGCGCTGTAATACCTGCACACAGTGATTAGGATCGAAACAATGAGAAAAATACTGTTAAAAACTGCCCCTGGTCTTCTGGCGCTGCTGCCTGCCCTGGCAATGGCGGCCCCTGCCGAAGCCGACAAAGCAGATAACGGCTTTATGATGATCTGCACCGCGCTGGTGCTGTTCATGAGTATTCCGGGTATTGCCCTGTTCTACGGCGGCCTGATCCGCGGCAAAAACGTCCTCTCCATGCTGACCCAGGTCACGGTCACTTTCGCGCTGGTGTGCGTACTGTGGGTGGTTTACGGCTATACCCTCGCCTTCGGCACCGGCGGCAACTTCTTCGGCAGCTTTGACTGGGTGATGCTCAAAGGTATCGAACTCAAGGCGCTGATGGGCACGTTTTATCAGTATATTCATGTGGCTTTTCAGGGGTCTTTCGCCTGTATTACCGTGGGCCTTATTGTCGGCTCCCTGGCTGAGCGTATCCGCTTTTCTGCAGTGCTGATTTTTGTGGTGGTATGGCTGACTTTCTCCTATGTGCCAATTGCGCATATGGTCTGGGGCGGCGGCTTGCTGGCAACGCACGGCGCGCTGGACTTTGCAGGCGGCACTGTTGTGCACATTAACGCAGCGGTGGCGGGCCTGGTGGGGGCGTACCTCATTGGCAAACGGGTAGGTTTTGGCAAAGAGGCATTCAAACCGCACAACCTGCCGATGGTCTTCACCGGCACGGCTATCCTCTACGTAGGCTGGTTTGGCTTCAACGCAGGCTCCGCGAGCTCGGCAAATGAGATTTCCGCGCTGGCATTCGTTAACACTGTGGTGGCTACGGCGGCGGCTATCCTCGCCTGGGTATTTGGCGAGTGGGCGGTACGCGGTAAGCCTTCTCTGCTCGGAGCCTGTTCCGGTGCGATTGCTGGCCTGGTGGGTATTACCCCGGCCTGCGGTTATATTGGTGTCGGCGGTTCGCTGCTTCTCGGCATAATCGCAGGCCTGGCTGGCCTGTGGGGCGTGACCACGCTGAAGCGCGTGCTGCGCGTTGACGACCCCTGCGACGTCTTCGGCGTCCACGGCGTCTGCGGTATCGTGGGCTGCATCCTGACCGGTATCTTTGCCTCCACCTCTCTCGGCGGCGTCGGCTACGCCGAAGGCGTCACCATGGGTCATCAGGTGATGGTCCAGCTGGAGAGCATTGGCGTGACGATCGTCTGGTCTGCCGTTGTTGCCTTCATCGCCTACAAGCTGGCTGACGTAACCGTCGGGCTGCGGGTGCCGGAAGAGCAGGAGCGCGAAGGCCTGGACGTCAACAGCCACGGCGAAAACGCCTACAACTCCTGATAGATTACCGCCCTCTCCGCGCGGAGAGGGCTTTGCTTTAGCTCCGCTTGCGCATCACCCCTTCCTGCACCGTTGACGCCACCAGCACGCCATCCTGGGTATAAAACTCACCGCGAACAAAGCCGCGCGCGCTCGACGCCGAGGTACTCTCCACGCTGTACAGCAGCCACTCGTTCATGTCGAACGGCCGGTGGAACCACATCGAGTGGTCAATGGTCGCGACCTGCATTCCCGGCTCGAGGAAGCCGACGCCGTGGGGCTGTAGCGCCACTACCAGGAAGTTAAAATCGGACGCATAGCCCAGCAGCGACTGATGGACGCGCAGATCGTCGGCGACCCGGCCGTTGGCGCGGATCCACACCTGGCGCGCGGGCGGCGCTACGTGTCCCTTCATCGGATTGTGAAACTCGACCGGACGGATTTCCAGCGGCTTGTCGCGCAGGAACTTCTCCCTAAGCGGCTGCGGCAGCAGGTGCGATAGCTTGTGGGCAATTTCAAGCTCGGAGGGCAGGCCGTCGGGCGAAGGGGCTTCGGGCATACTTTTCTGATGCTCGTAGCCGGATTCCGGCGCCTGGAAGGAGGCGGTCATATAGAAAATAGGCTTGCCGTTCTGGATGGCGGCCACCCGGCGGGCGCTGAAGCTGTTGCCGTCGCGCAGGACCTCCACATCGTAAACGATAGGCTTCAGGCTGTCGCCGGGACGCAGAAAGTAGCTGTGGAAGGAGTGGACCAGACGATCCTCGGGGACGGTCTCTTTTGCCGCGTACAGCGCCTGGCCGACGACCTGGCCGCCGAAAACCTGGCGCAGTCCCAGATCTTCGCTCTGGCCCCGGAATAACCCCTCTTCGATTTTTTCCAGATTCAGCAGGGAAAGCAGATTAGCGAGAGCCTGACTCATAAATGTCCTCAACAAAAAAACGCGCGCGGGCGCGGGGGATGGCGTCAGTATAACGCAGTTTCGGAAGTGGTCCGATGGGTGCAATAGTCTGAATAACGGTTCCTTTCCAGGCGAATATCTGAGATCTGTGCCACACTTAAACTGTTTCTGACATTTTAACAACTCACTCTCGCAGACAAACTTGCTGCGGGAGCATGGATGGTAAGGAGAATAAAATGAAATGCGTGTATCTGTTAAGTGGTATTGCGATGGCCGTTGCTCTGTCCGCCTGTGCGGATAAAAGCGCAGACATTGCCGTTCCGGCGCCGAGTCCGAATACGTCGATCTCAGCCGCTCAGTCTACTATTCAGCAGCCTAATGTTTCCGGTACGGTGTGGATCCGCCAGCGCGTGGCCCTGCCGCCTAATGCGGTGCTGACCGTTACCCTGTCCGATGCTTCCATTGCGGACGCGCCGTCTAAGGTGCTGTCGCAGAAAGTGATGCGCACCAACGGCAAACAGGCGCCGTTCAGCTTCGTGCTGCCGTTTAAGCCGGCCGATATTAAGCCGAACGCGCGGATCCTGCTGAGCGCGGCGATCGCCGTGGACAACAAGCTGATGTTTATTACCGATACCGTCCAGACGGTGATCAACGACGGTGGCCGCAAAGCCGATCTGACTCTGGTTCCGGTCCAGCAGACCGCCGTGCCGATGGCGGCCAGCGGCGGCGCGGTAACGACGGTACCGTCAACATCGCCGACCAAAGTGACGCCGTCTTCGGCCGTCCCTGCGCCGACTCAGGTTCCCTGATAGCCGCATCCCCTCTCCGCCCGGAGAGGGGATTATTCATAGCGCCAGCAATAGCGCTGCATATCGATTTTTCCGCTCCCCGACACCTGAACGCCCTCCGACAGCAGCGCCTGGCGCTGGCGCTGGAGATCCGGCCCGCTCAGCGAAATGGTTCCGCTGCGGTTAACGACGCGATGCCAGGGCAGCGATGACCCTTCCGGCAGACGCTTCAGCACGCCGCCCACCTGACGCGCCGCGCGCGGTGAGCCGGCCAGTCGGGCCACCTCGCCGTAGGTGGTGACGCAGCCTTCAGGGATGGCGGCGACGATTTGCCAGACCCGCTGGGGGAAAGAATCACTGGATTGCATAGCCTCTCCGCGCGTCAAAAGGCTAAGGATAAGCCAGGCGCAGGCCGATGTGAAGGCAGCGAAATCCCGAACAGTGCGCAATAAACCGCCATACGCGCGACGGCGGGTTGCAATTGCCGCCCCGCGCAGGGATAATGCGCCTGCGCGTTGGTTAACAACGCTCTCAATGGGGGCTCTGTTGGTTCTCCCGCAACGCTACTCTGTTCACCAGGTCAGGTCCGGAAGGAAGCAGCCAGGGCAGACGACGTGGGTGCCGGGATGTAGCTGGCAGGGCCCCCACCCAATTCCGGGGCCTTCTCCGCTGTATATCCTCTCAATGCGCCAGCAATGGCAGACGCCCTCTGTGCATTCTTATGCGGTTATCTCTTTCGCTGCGGTGCCTGAGCAATGATGCGCATATAGTCATCCAGTACATGCTCGCCGCAGTACTGGTTCATTTTCTTAAAAATGGCGTTACGCGAGGTTTTTTTACAGGGGCAGTGCTCTTTATTACGATGCGTGCTCAGGGAGCCATCTTTAATGGTGAAATTGGTCTCCAGCAGCGTTTCGGTGTTTTTCTCTTCCAGAAAAATGGTGTTTTCGTAGCCGCCGTGATGCGGCGTGACGGCAAAAGGATAGCCAATGGCGGATGCCTCGATGGCGACCTGGCCAACTCCTGCAACGAACAGATATTTATCGGTGTTCTTTTTCAAAAATTTGATCGTTTCTATTTCGCCGATAAACGCGCTGAGGGCGACGCCCTTTTTGACGAGGAAATCAACGATGCTGGCGCTCACTTCATCCTTGAAGTTTCCGGCGATTTCATAGGTTATCCCCATGAAGTTACATAAATCAACAAAGTTAATAATTGTCGGCAGTTTGTCTTTGGATAAGCGGGAGACGATTAACGCTTTTTGCTGATTTTTATATGACCATACGGGGGACGCAGGGAAAGAGAGCCAGTTCGGGATTATGCGGTAATTAGCGATGGTCGCCAGGCAGCGCCTTTCCGTGCTGGAGATAACGTAATCGACCTTGTTAACCTGCGCTGGCTCAAATTCAACTTCTTCATGAATACAGATGCCGGTAAGGAAATCCGCGGTAAAAAAATCGTCGCTTAAATCGTGAAAGAGCTTTGTTGATTTAAATTGAAACTCAACCACATCGGGCTTTACGACGGCCAGCAGCTGACAGAGATCTCCGGCAGATTCAGGCAGGGATAAGTTGCAGTACAGATTAACCTCATGCCTTAACTGGCAGTGATCGTTACTCTGCGTAATAAATACAGGTAAATAATTAAATTTCTTTAAGTATCTGGACAACTTATACAGCCGGCTTTCCACACCGCCGGTCGCCTGCAGATCTTTTATCACAAAGACAATTTTTTTAGACGCGGATTCGGAGAGGGTGCATAATGCTGCATCGTTGTTAAAAATATGCTTTTTGGTGTTGCTTTTTTTGATCCTGAACGTCAAAAAAGAGAGCAGCGTTACGCGGTCATAACCAATATGGCGGGTTATCTTAAATATTGAGAGACCAAAAAGTCTGTAATCGTACTTTAGGCCGATATTGCCAAATCCTTTTTTCTTAACAAATAAAGTCATAATGTTATTCGGATGAAATATTCATGTGTTTTCGGGTATTGCTGGCGCATAAGAAGCATTCAGAACGTTGCAAAAATTCATCAATAGAATGATGGAATAGTCTTACTCTCTGATTTTTCTTATCTGCAATAAGCGCACAACAAAAATATTACATTCACAACAATAAGTTTGACAATGTATGAATGTATCTGGGGCCGTTAGTTTCGCTCCACGCATTGATAAATTTTGCGCAATATAACATACGCGGAGATCAAGTAAAACGGGCCGACAGCAACATTACTGTCCCTCTAGTTATCAAGGCGCTATTTATCGGCGTCCGGCACAATATCGCGAGCGCATTAAATGCGCATTCGCTGTTTAAATAAATTTCGGCCCCGCGGTGTAAATCAATTCCATCTGCTAAACCTACAGCGCCCCTGTGAACGGCAGGCTCATGGCACCTTCGCCATCGCGGTAGCCTGCGCGGAATGTTATTGTCGCAGGCACTGCATCACGGGCACTGTCACCAGAATGTCATCGTTTTGTCACATAAAAAAGTCATAGTTTTCATGGCCGCGTGACGGCCAGAAGTAATAGCGCTTTTTACGGTTTAGCCGATTTATAACGCAGGACGTTACGTGATGAGTACGACAGTATTAAATGTCAAAATTGAAAGTGAGCTTAAAGATGCGCTGCGGCAGTACGCCGAAGCGCGCAGCCAGACGCTCAGCGTGAGCGTAGAGGCTCTGCTGCGCCACGCGCTCGACGGCGCCGCCGGTGACGTTGTTGCAACGGGCGACATCGACAGTCAGCATACGGAAGAAGACACCGCACCGCTGACGGCGAAAGAGCTGAAGGCCGTTCGCAAATTGCTGAAGAAAAAACGATGAAGCAGCCGCAGAGCGTTGCCGGCAGCTACGCCGAAGCCTGCGAGCTGCTCAGATCGGGGCAGGTCAAGCATGTTCTGCTTAACTGGGATATTGGCAGCGACGAGCTATTTCGCCTGGTCTCGGACTGGGGCGATACCGGCGCCAGAATCAAAAAGCAGGGCAATAACTTTATTATCTCACTGAAAGGATTTCCTGTTCCCCGCCAGCCGTGAGCCGGCGGTTTATTATATTATCTTCCTTGTCCGTAAATTATTCTGCTGACCGGTCAGTGATTCCCAGACCGGTCGCAGGGTGGTAAACGCTGACCGCAGATCAATATCGTGCTGGGTAAAGGGAAGGCGCAGCCAGCGGTCAAAGGCGCCGGAGAGGCCAAACCGCGTGCCGGTACCGAGATGAATGCCCGCACTTTCGGCCCTGGCGGCAAACCGCGTTGCCAGCATATCCGGCAGCTCCACCCAGAAAGAGAGGCCGCCCTCGGGCACCACGTAGCGCCACTCGGGGAAATATTCCGCCATCAGCGCGCTGCACATATCCCGGCGGCCTGCCAGCATTTTCCGCCTGGCGGGCAGCAGCCCTTCGGCATTATCCAGCAGCCAGCAGGCAGCCAGCTGCTCCAGCAGCGGCGACCCCAGATCCAGCGTGTCCCGGGCCTGTACCAGCGCGGCGATGGTCCGGGCTGAGGCGCGGATCCAGCCCAGCCGCAGGCCGCCCCAGAAACTCTTGCCGCACGATCCCAGCGTCACGATCGGCGCCTGGGGGTTAAAGGCCGCCAGCGGCGGCGGCGGGGGGGCGCTGTACCACAGATCGACCATCGTCTCGTCAATCACCAGCGCGGTTCGCGTGCGGGCCGCCAGATCGGCAACCCGCTGGCGGGTGGCGGCATCCATACAGCGGCCGGTCGGATTGTGAAAATCCGGCATCAGGTAGGCCAGCCGCGGCGACGTCTGGGCAAACGCTGCCGTCAGGCCATCAACATCCCAGCCCGTGGGCGACAGCGGCACGCCGACCGGCCGGCACGATGCGCCTTCAATGGCGGCGATCGCCAGCGGATAGGTCGGATTCTCCACTACGGCGCGGTCGCCGGGGCCGGTCATCAGGCGCAGGATCAGCGCCAGACCGCTGACGGCGCCGTTGACCACCATGATCTCCTCAGGACCTGTCGGCAGCCCGCGTCCGGCGTAGCGGCGGGCAATCGCCTCCCGCAGGGCGGGGAGGCCCTGAGGATCGTAGCCGGTGCTGGCCAGGTGGCCTGGCAGCAGCGTCAGGGCGTGGGAATAGGCCTGATGGACCTCCGGACCGGCGCTCAGCGCGGCGGTAGAGAGATCGAGCATATCGCCTGCCGTCATTCGGGTTGGTATCTGCTGGCGGGCCGGCAGAACGATCCGCGATCCGCTGCCCTGGCGGCTGGTAATAAAGCCCTCATCCCGCAGATGGCCCAGCGCGCTGGCCACCGTCGTCCGGCTTACGCCCAGCGCGGTAGACAGCTCGCGTTCGCCGGGCAGGCGGCTGTCGATAGCCAGCCTGCCGTCGAGGACCAGCAGGCGCAGCGCGTCGGCGAGCTGGCGCCAGCGCGGCGTGCGGGCGTTCGTTTCCTGCCAGTGGCCCAGCAGGCTCACCAGCGATTGGGATCCGGATCGGCGTAATACCATGTTCAGTCCACTTTTATATAACTGGCCATTAATTATAAGTCCATTTTTAACGATGATGTGCTTATCCGCAACGGTTAATGAGGTTTCTATGCTGCGTCGTCTGGTTCAACTCTATGCTGGCCTGTGCCTGTACGGTATCTCTATCGCGATGTATATCCGCGCCAGCCTCGGCGCCGATCCCTGGGACGTTTTTCACATTGGCGTGGCTAACCACATGGCTCTGAGCGTCGGCGCGGTGCTGATCGTCACCGGCGCGCTGGTGCTGCTGCTGTGGATCCCGATGCGGCAAAAGCCGGGGCTGGGCACGGTCAGCAACGTCATTGTGCTGGGACTGGCGGCAGATGCGACGCTCGCGGTGCTGCCCCAGGCTTCGGCCCTGATTTTCCAGGCCCTCCTGCTGCTGGCGGCGGTAGTGCTGAATGCGCTGGCCACCGCGATGTACATCGGGGCGGGTTTCGGTCCCGGTCCGCGCGACGGGCTGATGACCGGGCTGCACGCGAGAACCGGCTGGTCCATCCGGCTTATTCGGACGGCCATCGAAGTGGCGGTGCTGGCGGTGGGCTTTCTGCTGGGCGGGCCGGTGGGGATCGGCACCCTGATTTATGCTCTGGCTATCGGGCCGCTGATCCAGTTCTTCCTGCCCTGGTTCACCGCCGGCCGCGCGGCGAACGGGCGGGCGGAGAGAGCAAAAGCCGCGGGCTAAGGGCGGGAGGGGGTTGCAGTTTGCCGCGCCCGGGATTATATTATCGCAATGTTATACAGTAACAATTGAGGTAAGCCATGAAACCGGGTATCCATCCGGAATACCGTCCGGTGGTGTTTCACGACACCAGCGCGGACGTCTATTTCAAAATCGGATCGACCATTAAAACCGAGCGCGTCATTGAGTTCGAAGGGGAGACCTATCCCTATGTAACTCTCGATGTCTCTTCCCAGTCACACCCTTACTACACCGGGAAACAGAAAACCTTCGCCACCGAAGGCAGCGCCGCGCGATTTAAAGCGCGCTTTGGCGGTTTCCTTAACGCGAAGCGGAGCTAATCATGCAGGTGCTGAATTCTCTCAAAACGGCAAAAAATCGTCATCCGGACTGCCAGATCGTCAGGCGCAAAGGCCGCCTGTACGTTATCTGCAAGACTAATCCCCGCTTTAAGGCCGTTCAGGGGCGTAAAAAACGGCGCTAACGGGCCTGCTTTCGCCAACTTTCCAGGGTTGTCCTCTGCTTGCCGTCGCTGTCAAAATTATCGACGGCAAGCCATTTCCTCATTGCGCTATCCACCTGCGGCCATTCGCCGTCGAGAATTGAAAACCAGTCGGTGTCGCGGCTGCGTCCCTTAACTACCACGGCCTGACGAAAGCGCCCTTCATACTGAAAGCCGAGGCGCAGCGCGGCGCGGCGGGAAGGTTCATTCAGCGCGTCGCACTTCCACTCGTAGCGGCGATAGCCCAGCGTGTCGAAGGCGTAGCGCATCAGCAGCCAGTGCGCTTCGGTAGAGAGCGCTGTACCGCTCATCAGCGGCGAAAAGTGGACATAGCCCACTTCAATAACGCCATTTGCGGGATCGATACGCATCAGCGACAGAGAACCCACCGGCCGCTGGGTCTGCAGATCAATCACCGCATAATGAACGGGGTCCTCAAGCGCCTCTACGCTTTTGACCCATGCGAGGTAGGTTTCCGGCCGCGTGTCGGCCTCCCGCGGCAGCCAGGTCCAGCCGCGGCTATCCGCGGCGAGCTGATAGGCCTGAAACAGCGCCAGAGCGTGTTTACTGCTGAGAGGTTCGAGGCGGCACCGCTGCCCCTCAAGAATAATGCGCTGCGGGCGTGGGCGCGGCTGCCAGTCCGGCAATAGAGGCCCCACGGGCTGCCCGAATGGATTGAC
The DNA here is from genome assembly GCF_001598855.1 of Pluralibacter gergoviae ATCC 33028 = NBRC 105706. GTDB lineage: Bacteria > Pseudomonadota > Gammaproteobacteria > Enterobacterales > Enterobacteriaceae > Pluralibacter > Pluralibacter gergoviae. The sequence goes on from NZ_BCZS01000008.1 coordinate 140,530, forward strand.
TTCACTCATCGCTGTCTCCTCACGTGAACTGTTTTGATAGTAACACGGAAGGTGCACGCGCTTTTTGATCAGGCGTTTTCGGCGCGGGCGAGGGTAAAGATATCGTAAAACGACAGCTCGCCTTTACTCGCGATCATTTTGCGCAGCTGCGCCTTTTGCGCCTGCGCCACGCGCGGTGAGTCGAGTATGGTGTCAATGAGGGCCGGGGGCACAAAGCGTGTGTTGTACCACTCACCGTTGTAGCATACGCGCAGGTCCAGCACGTCGATATCTTCATAGCGATAGCGCGGGGCGACGTCAAAAAAGAAAAAGCCGTTCAGCAGGATAAACAGCACCACTAAAAGCCAGACGGAGTCTTCAAGGGTTTCGGAACGCTGCATCACGATGAACGTCGCCAGAAACCCCAGGTACATGGCAAGGCAGAGCCACGGAAAGCGGCGAAGAAAGCTGATGCTAAAGCGTGGGCGATTGTCGCGCTTTTCGCGGAGGTTCAGTTCGTCAATGGTGTCGGTCAGCAGCCGCCGGATCTCGCTCATGGTTATCCTCTGTAAAAGCGGAATACAGGAGCCGCCATTTTACGTTGCGCAAGAGGGAGCGAAAAGTAACAGTCAGGTAACAGAAAAGCATAACAGTCACGCCAGCATTTTCAGTACCCGGGCCGGATTTCCGCCGACCACGGCGTTTGCCGGGACGTCTTTCACGACCACTGCACCGGAGGCGATAACCGCATTATCGCCAATCGTGACGCCGGGGTTAATGACCGCCCGACCGCCTACCCAAACGTTGTTGCCGAGGGTGACAGGCTTGCCGTACTCAACGCCGCTGATGCGCGCCTGGGCCTCAAGCGGATGCGTGGCGGTATAGATGTGCACGCCGGGGGCCAGCATGCAGTTGTCGCCAATGCGAATAGGGCAGACGTCGAGCATGACGCAGTCAAAATTAGCGTAGAAGTTTTTCCCGAGGAATATGTTGTAGCCGTAGTCGCAGCGGAATGCTGGCTCAATATAGCTTCCCTCACCCTGGCCAAGAAGCTCTTGAAGCAGCGTTACGCGCAGCGCTTTCTCGTGTGGAGCAGAATGGTTGTACTGGTGAATAATTTGCCTTGCCCGCAGCCGATCGGCGCGCAACACTTCATCGCCCGGGTTATAAGGCTCACCGGCGATCATCTTCTCTTTTTCCTGACTCATGTGACTCTCCTCTTAGCGGGAGATCACTTTAGCCCTTCCGGGCTGAACGGGTAACGTTCCCTCTATGGCGACGTGATCGCCATCACAGAGCTTCAATCTCGTACTTTCCACATACTGTCTCAGAGGGGAGGAACCGGGTGGGGAGCGTTAACGTATAAATTTCCATACCGACGTTGGGATCTTGTCATAGAGTTTATTCATCGTCAGCTCCGCAAGGCGGTGATCGGCTGCTGAGTAAAAAACCGCCAGTTCATTATCGGAAAGTTCATACTTATTTTTTTCGATGACGCGTTCAAGCGTATCAATACTCTGACAGCGCCTTAAACGCATCAGATAATCCGTTTTCGTTAAAGCTTTATCTGACATAACTTCACCTTCCATTTATCATATTTTTCAACAAGAGAGACTAACAGGATTAGCACGGCTGGCGTTTATGAAACAGCGGAAAAGTCGGTTTCCAGATTTTCGCCATTTCTGTAAATCATCAGCATTAATGCCATAGTTACTGAACAGCATAAAGGTGTCGTCCAGATACTCATCAATTTGTGCGATCAATTTATCGTCTTCGTTATACTTAATTTTGTAATTAAGTGCGAAGGTAGCAATGTGTTCAATCAATTCGTTAAGTTGAAGGTTGATTGCGGCCGTAGGGTCATTGACCCAGCCTGCACCGTTCTCTTCAAGGTTAACAAGGCAGTCATGATACAGGGTTTCACAGAGAAATTTAAGCTGTGCGAGATCATGTCTTTTTGGCGAATATTCGTCCATAACGCATCCCCTTATCATTAAGTCGTAAACACGGTGTGGGATGGATACTGCTGTCTGACCGGGAACAAACGCTGTAAAACTGATGTTCTAACTATAATATACTCCGAAAAAGATTTCACCGCGCTATTACGAAAAATTACAATTAGCGCTATTCGCCGCAGATCGATTTATAAATAAGGTACTGTATTTAATGTTTAATTCAGACAATAAGTGAAATACTACAGCAATGCTTCTTATTTTTCATAGGGTTAAGTAAAGCACATCGACGGTTGGCGTAAAGCTTCCTTCCTCGCACCCGCTTAAAATTGAGAGCATTCTTAACCAACAGTTGGGCCAATTACTGCGATTGGCATTAGCGATATGCCGGCGCTTATATAACCTAAAAAAAGCGTTAAATTAAATCACACGTCTGACGCCGCTTTCAGCAGATGAAAGAAAGGGCCACAGTTTGGCTGTGGCCCTTGTTTCTGTCAACCCGAGAGTTGATTAATGGTGCTCAACCTTATGGCTGTGCTCAAGGTCATCGCTCTTTTTACTAAAGCGGCGGCGTACGACTACAAAGAACACCGGTACTAAGAAGATAGCCAGTATCGTTGCCGTGGCCATACCGCCGACGACGCCGGTACCGACCGCATTCTGTGCGCCGGAGCCCGCGCCGGTGCTGAGCGCCAGCGGCAGTACGCCGAGGATAAAGGCCAGAGAGGTCATCAGAATCGGACGCAGACGCATGCGTACGGCGTTCAGCGTTGCCTCGATCAGACCCTGCCCCTCTTTCTCCATCAAATCCTTGGCAAATTCAACGATAAGTATGGCGTTCTTCGCCGATATCCCGATGGTGGTCAGCAGGCCAACCTGGAAGTAGACGTCGTTGTTCATTCCGCGGAACGTTGCGGCTAACAGCGCCCCGATAACCCCCAGCGGAACCACCAGCATAACGGAGAACGGTATTGACCAGCTCTCGTACAGCGCCGCCAGGCAGAGGAATACCACGATCAGCGAGATAGCGTACAGCGACGGCGCCTGGTTGCCGGAGAGGCGTTCCTGGTAGGACATGCCGGTCCAGTCATAGCCGATACCGCTCGGCAGCTTGCCGACCAGCTGTTCCATCAGCGCCATCGCATCACCGGTACTCTTACCCGGCGCGGCTTCACCGAGGATTTCCATCGACGGCAGGCCGTTATAGCGCTCCAGACGCGGCGAACCGTACTCCCAGTGGGCGGTAGAGAAGGCCGCAAAAGGCACCATCTGGCCGTTACTGCCGCGCACATACCAGTTGTTGATATCTTCCGGCAGCATGCGGTATTTCGCCTCAGACATCACGTACACCTTCTTCACGCGACCGCGGTCGATGAAGTCGTTGACGTAGCTACTGCCCCAGGCGGCGCCCAGCGTCGTATTGATGTCGCTGATCGACACGCCCAGCGCCTGTGCTTTCTCCTGATCGATATTAACCTTGAATTGCGGCGTATCTTCCATGCCGTTTGGACGCACGCCCACCAGCACGTCAGGATGCTTGGCGATTTCGCCAAACAGCTGGTTACGCGCCTGAGTCAGGGCATCGTGGCCGAGGTTAGCCTGGTCGATAAGCTCAAAGTCAAAGCCGGTAGCCGTACCCAGCTCGATAATGGCCGGCAGGTTAAAGGCGAACACCACCGCATCTTTGATAGAGGAGAACTGCGCGCTGGCGCGGCTGGCGATGGCCGGCACTTTATTCTCCTTGCCCGGGCGCTCTTCCCAGTCTTTCATCGACACGAAGGCGAGGCCGACGTTCTGACCGCGGCCCGAGAAGCCAAAGCCGTTGACGGTAAATACCGAGTTAACGTTGTCCTTCTCTTTGGTCAGATAGTAGTGGCTTATCTCATCCAGCACCTTCTGAGTACGCTCCTGGGTGGCGCCAGCGGGAAGCTGTGCCATGGTCAGAAGCACGCCCTGGTCTTCGTCAGGCAGGAAGGAGCTTGGCAGACGCATGAACAGATAGGCCATGCCAACGACGATAAGAATATAGAGCACGAGATAGCGACCGGTGCTGCGCAGAATATTGCCTACGCTGCTGGTGTAGTGCTCGGTGCTCTTATCGAACATGCGGTTAAACCAGCCGAAAAAGCCCTTCTTGCCTTCACCGTGATCGCCTTTAGCGACCGGTTTCAGCATCGTGGCGCAGAGGGCAGGGGTGAGGATCATTGCCACCAGCACCGACAGCACCATCGCAGAAACGATGGTTATCGAGAACTGGCGGTAAATTGCCCCGGTTGCGCCGCCGAAAAAGGCCATCGGCACGAATACCGCCGAGAGCACGAGGGCGATACCGACCAGCGCGCCCTGAATCTGCCCCATCGATTTCCGGGTAGCCTCTTTGGGCGGCAGGCCCTCTTCGACCATCACGCGCTCGACGTTTTCGACCACTACGATGGCGTCATCCACCAGCAGGCCGATGGCGAGCACCATCCCGAACATCGTCAGGGTGTTTATCGAGAAGCCGAAGGCGGCCAGTATCGCGAAGGTCCCCATCAGAACGACCGGTACAGCGATCGTCGGGATCAGCGTCGCGCGGAAGTTCTGCAGGAACAGGTACATAACGATAAAGACGAGGACGATACCTTCAATCAGCGTTTTGACCACTTCGAAAATGGAGACCTTCACAAACGGTGTGGTGTCGTATGGATAAACGACCTTAAGACCGTGCGGGAAGTAGGGCTCCAGCTTGGCAATTGTGGCGCGAACGGCTTTTGCGGTATCCAGCGCGTTAGCGCCGGTCGCAAGCTTAATACCCAGGCCCGCAGCCGGTTTACCGTTATAGCGGGCGATAACGTCATAGTTTTCGCCGCCCAGCGCAATCTGCGCCACGTCGCGCAGCCGCACCTGGGAGCCGTCCTGGTTAACCTTCAGCAGGATCTTGCCGAACTCATCGGTAGAGGTCAGTCGCGTCTGGGCAATGATCGACGCGTTAAGCTGCTGGCCTTTCACCGGCGGCGTACCGCCGAGCTGGCCGGCGGCGACCTGGGCGTTCTGCGTTTTGATAGCGGCAATGACGTCTACCGGCGTCAGCTGGTAGTTGTTGAGTTTGGTGGGATCCATCCAGATGCGCATTGCGTACTGGGCGCCGAACAGCTGGACGTCACCCACGCCGCGGGTACGGCTGACCGGGTCCTTAATGGTCGCCCCCACGTAGTCGGCGATATCGTCCTGAGTCATGGAGCCATCGGTGCTGATCATCCCGAGTACCATCAGGAAGGAGCTGGAGGACTTCTTGACGTTAACGCCCTGCTGCTGAACTTCCTGCGGCAGCAGCGGCATCGCCAGCTGCAGTTTGTTCTGTACCTGTACCTGAGCGATATCGGCGTTAGTACCGGAGTCAAAGGTCACGGTTATCTGAACGGTACCGGTTGAGTCACTGGTGGAGGACATGTACAGCAGGTTATCAATGCCGTTCATGTTCTGTTCAATCACCTGGGTAACCGTATCCTGTACCGTCTTGGCATCCGCGCCCGGGTAGCTGGCGGTTATCTCAACCGACGGCGGGGCGATAGTCGGGTACTGCGCAACCGGGAGCTTGAGTATGGAAAGCCCCCCGGCCAGCATCAGCACCAGCGCAATCACCCAGGCAAAAATGGGGCGATCGATGAAGAAATTCGACATGTCTTAACGTCTCCTGTTTAAGTTAAGACTGAGGTTGTTCTGACTGAGCGTTTTGCTGTTTTTTGTCGTCAGGATTCACTTCCTGGGCTTTAACCTGCGCCCCTGGCTTCACCTTCTGCAGGCCGGTGATGATCACTTTATCACCGGCCTTCAGGCCGTCGGTCACCAGCCACTTATCGCCAATCGCCTGGCTTGCGGTTATCTGGCGCACCGCGACTTTATTGTCGCCGTCAACCACCATCGCCGTGGCATCACCGCGCGGGTTGCGGGTCACGCCCTGCTGCGGAACCAGCAGCGCATTCGGGTTTATACCCTCTTCAAGCTTCGCGCGCACGAACATGCCCGGCAGCAGGGTATGATTCGGGTTCGGGAAGATGGCGCGCAGGGTGATGGAGCCGGTGGTCTGATCGACGGTCACGTCGGAGAACTGCAGCGAGCCGCTCTGCGGGTAGCTGATACCGTCCTGGGTGATCAGATCGACTTTGGCTTTGCCGTCCTTCTGCTTCAGCGTGCCGTTATCCAGCTCCTGTTTCAGGCGCAGGAAGTCGTTGCTGGACTGGGTGACGTCAACGTAGATAGGATCGAGCTGTTGAACGGTGGCCAGCGCGTTGGCCTGGCCGTTTTGCACCAGCGCCCCTTCGGTTACCGCCGATTTCCCGATGCGTCCGCTGATCGGGGAGGTCACCTTGGTGTAGGCCAGATTGATACGCGCTGTCTCAACGGCGGCTTTTGCTGCCAGAACCGCGGCGTCTGCCTGCTGGGCGTCGGCCTGGGCGCTATCGAAATCCTGCTTGCTGATGTACTGCGTTCCCACCAGTTTCTGATAGCGATTCAACGTCAGCTGGGCAATTTTTGCCGCCGCTTCGGCTTTCGCCAGATCGCCTTTTGCGCTGCTGTAAGCGGCCTGATAGGTGGCAGGATCTATCTGATAAAGGGAAACGCCGGCGACAACATCGCTGCCTTCCGTAAAGTTTCGTTTCAGAATAATACCGCTCACCTGGGGACGCACTTCCGCTACGCGAAAGGCATTGGTCCGGCCAGGTAATTCGGTGGTGATTTGGAGAGGTTCGGTTTTGAGCGTTACGACACCCACTTCTGGCACCTGCTGCTGCTGCTTGGCCTCTTTGTCATCACATCCTGTAAGCGCTAAGCTGCCCGAGAGCATCAGAACGACCGCCAGAGGCGTTAACCCTCTGTTTTTGTTCATATGTAAACCTCGAATGTCCGATTTCAAATGTTGGATGGACAAATGTCCACAAACCCATTGCTGCTTTATATTTTGATCTTACTATGGTACATACATTCACAAATGTATGTAAATCTAACCTCTGTAAATTCACCAACCTATGGCACGAAAAACCAAACAACAGGCGATGGAAACGCGGCAACATATTTTAGATGTCGCCCTGCGTCTTTTCTCTCAGCAGGGAGTATCATCCACGTCACTTGCCGAGATTGCCAAAGCGGCTGGCGTCACGCGCGGTGCCATATACTGGCATTTCAAAAATAAGTCCGACCTCTTCTGTGAGATCTGGCAGCTGTCTGAATCCTGCATCACCGATAAAGAGACTGAATATCGGGCGCAGCTCCCCGGCGATCCGCTCTCTGTTCTTACCAATATACTGATCTATATTCTTGAAGCTACTGTGATGGAAGAACGTCGTCGCTTATTGATGGAGATAATCTTTCATAAATGTGAATTTGTCGGGGAAATGGCGGCTGTACGGCACCAGCAGCGTAATCTCTGCATCGAAAGCTACGACCGCATTGAGCAAATCCTCAATGAGTGCATCGCCGCCGGTCAGCTGCCGGAGGATTTACTCACCCGCCAGGCCGCCATTCTGATGCGCAGCTATATCTCCGGCATTGTCGAAAACTGGCTATTTGCGCCTGACTCTTTTGAGCTGAAAAAAGAGGCTCGTAACTACGTGAATATTCTGCTGGAAATGTATCAATTCTGCCCTACGCTACGCGCTGCGCCGCAGGCGGAGAGCTCCTGATTTACGCATCTGTCAACCGGTAACATTTTCCTGCGGGTTCCCGCTATTCGGCGAAGGAGAGAAGTGCTATTCTTCGCCAGATTCCACGCCCTGTAACCACGGGTTCTCAAATCACTAACAACTGACGCTATGCAGCCGACTCTCTTCTGGCGAAAATCGCTTTTCGCACTTATTGTCACACTGTTCTGTTTCTTTGCCGTAACGCAGCCCGCGCTGGCGAAAGAGCAGTCTACCACTGATTTGCCCGATCGCGCTGACATTCAAAAACAGCTGACCGCATTAGGGAAGAAAAAAGACCTGACGCCGCAGGATAAGCTGGTCGAACAGGATCTGACGGAAACGCTGCAGACGCTGGATAAAATAGATCGCGTTAAGGATGAAACGGCGCAACTTAAGCAGCAGATAGAGCAGGCGCCGGTAAAAATGCGCCAGGCCAGCGATGGTCTTGCTGCCCTGAGCGACGTTGATAATGATGACGAGACCCGCCGCACGCTGGACCGCCTGTCGGTGCGCCAGCTTGAGGCCCGGGTCAGCGACGTTATTGAACAGCTGCAGGCGGCGCAGAACGATCTGGCCTCTTATAACAGCCAACTGGTCTCGCTGCAGACCCAGCCCGAGCGGGTGCAGAACGCGATGTACTCCGCCTCGCAGCAGTTGCAGCAGATCCGCAGCCGCCTCAACGGTACCACCGTGGGCGAGGGCGCCCTGCGCGATACTCAGCAGACTCAGCTTCTTGCCCAGCAGGCATTGCTCATCGCCGAGCTTGAGCAGCAGCGTAAAAGCCTCTCCGGCAACACCGTGCTGCAGGATGCGCTGCAGAAACAGCGGGATTACGTTACGGCCAACAGCAACCGGCTGGAGCACCAGCTCGAGCTGCTGCAGTCGGCGCTGAACAACAAGCGGCTGACGCTGACCGAGCAGACGGCGAAAGAGGCCATTACGCCGGATGATACGGCGCGCATTCAGGCCAACCCGCTGGTGAAGCAGGAGCTTGAAACTAATCATCAGCTCAGCGAGCGGCTGATTGCCGCGACCCAGAGCGGAAACCAGCTGTTCCAGCAAAATATCCGCATCAAGACGTGGCTCGACCGCGCCTTGCAGTCCGAGCGCAATATCAAAGAGCAGATCTCGATGCTCAAGGGCAGCCTACTGCTCTCAAGGATCCTCTATCAGGAGCAGCAGCGCATTCCGTCGGCCGATGAGCTGGAGGACATGACCTCGCGCATCGCCGATCTGCGCCTTGAGCAGTTTGAAATCAACCAGCAGCGCGACGCGCTTTTCCAGAGCGATGACTATGTGTCGAAGCTGGAAGTGGGCCATGAAAGCGAAGTCAACGACGACGTGACCGATGCGCTGGAGCAGGTTATCGACATGCGCCGCGAGCTGCTGGACCAGATGAACAAGCAGCTCGGCAACCAGCTGATGATGGCCATCAATCTGCAGATTAACCAGCAGCAATTGGTTAGCGTCTCCAGGAGTCTGCGCGATATCCTCACTCAGCAGATCTTCTGGGTGAACAGCAACAAGCCAATGGACTGGGAGTGGTTTAAAGCCTTTCCATCGGCGGTGCAGGACCAGTTCAGCAAAATGAAGATCACCGTTAACTGGGAGAAGGCCTGGCCGGCGGTGTTCCTGGCGTTTCTCGCCGGACTGCCGCTGCTGCTGATTGGCGGCCTGATCCGCTGGCGGCTGGCGTGGCTTAAACACTACCAGGCGACGCTCGCTTCTGAGGTGGGGCAACTGCGCAACGACAGCCAGCTGCATACCCCGAAGGCGCTGCTCATTGACCTGATCCGCGCCCTGCCGGTGGTGCTGATTATTCTGGCGGTGGGGCTGGTGCTGCTTACCATGCAGCTGAACATCAGCGATCTGCTGTGGGCCTTTAGCAAGAAGCTGGCGGTATTCTGGCTGGTGTTTGGCCTCTGCTGGAAGGTGCTGGAAAAAGACGGCGTCGCCGTGCGGCACTTCAATATGCCGCCGCAGCTCACCAGCCACTGGCGGCGGCAGATTGTCCGCATCAGCCTGGCGCTGCTGCCGCTGCACTTCTGGTCGGTCGCGGCGGAGCTGTCGCCGCTGCACCTGATGGACGACGCCATCGGCCAGTTTGTTATTTTCCTCAACCTGCTGGTCATCGCTATTCTTACCTGGCCGATGTGCCGCGAAAGCTGGCGCGACAAAGAGTCCCACGGCCTCCGGCTGGCGACCATTACCGTGCTGGCCATCGTGCCGGTGGCGCTAATGGTGCTGACCGCCACCGGCTATTTCTATACTACGCTGCGCCTTGCCGGACGCTGGATTGAAACCGTTTACCTCGTTATCCTCTGGAACCTGCTCTGGCATACGGTGATGCGCGGCCTCAGCGTTGCCGCCCGGCGCATTGCCTATCGCCGCGCGCTTGCCCGCCGCCAGCACCTCGTTAAAGAGGGCGCGGAGGGCGCCGAACCGCTGGAGGAGCCGGCCATCGGCCTCGATGAGGTTAACCAGCAGACGCTGCGCATCACCATGCTGGTGATGTTTGCCCTGTTTGCCGTGGTTTTCTGGGCCATCTGGTCTGACTTAATTTCAGTCTTTGCCTATCTCGACAGCATTACCCTGTGGACCTATAGCGTGACGGAGGCGGGCAGCAGCGTGATGCGCAGCGTGACCCTCGGCAGCCTGCTGTTTGCGCTGGTTATCCTGGTGGTGGCCTGGGCGCTGATCCGCAACCTGCCCGGCCTGCTTGAGGTGCTGGTGCTCTCGCGGCTCAATATGCGTCAGGGGGCCTCCTACGCGATAACCACCATTCTCAACTACGTGATTATCGCCGTCGGCGCCACCACCGTTCTCGGATCGCTCGGCGTCTCGTGGGATAAGCTGCAGTGGCTGGCGGCGGCGCTGTCGGTGGGCCTCGGCTTTGGCCTGCAGGAGATCTTCGGTAACTTCGTCTCGGGTCTGATTATTCTGTTTGAGCGCCCGGTGCGCATCGGCGACACCATCACCATCGGCAGCTTCTCGGGTTCCGTCAGCAAGATCCGCATCCGCGCGACCACCATTACCGACTTCGATCGCAAAGAGGTGATCATTCCCAATAAGGCCTTCGTTACCGAGCGCCTGATCAACTGGTCGCTGAGCGATACCGTCACCCGGCTGGTGATCAGCCTCGGCGTGGCCTACGGCTCCGATCTCGATAAGGTGAAAGAGGTGCTGCTGCAGGCGGCGAAAGAGCATCCGAAAGTGATGCACGATCCGGCTCCGGCGGTGTTCTTCACCACCTTCGGCGCCAGCACCCTCGACCACGAGCTGCGCCTCTACGTGCGCGAACTGCGCGATCGCAGCTATACCGTCGACGAGCTGAACCGGGCCATCGACAGGCTGTGCCGTGAAAACAATATCGATATCGCCTTCAACCAGCTTGAGGTGCATCTGCACAATGAGAAGGGCGATGAGGTCACGGAGGTTAAGCGCGAGCTGAAGGGAGACGATCCGACGCGGGCCTAGCGCCGGCGGCGGGAAACTCAGGTTTTCTCCCCTCTCCCGCAGGGAGAGGGGACGGGAGGGAGGGCATCCGGCGGCACGCCCCCCTCTCGCACCTTGCGCTCAAAATCCCGCGTCACGATCGCCAGCGCGCCCAGTACCGTCTGCGGCGCCACGCCGTTCTCCTCCAGCAGCATAATCAAATCTACGGCCAGCTTGACTTCATCCGGGGCGTTTTCCAGCGACATTTTCTCTCCTCATTAGCGCGTCATGCGCGCCAGTACGTTTTCGATTTTTTCCAGCGCCGCCCGGCAGCGGGCCAGGCGCGCGGCGCAGGCCTCCACTTCCCGGCTGAGGCGCTGCTGCTCGTCAAGCGTAGTCGCCTGCGCCAGCATCTGCCTGCGCGCCTGGGTCATCTCCAGCAGGCGACGCTCGTACTCCTGATGCTGCAGGCGCCTGCGCTGCCAGCGGGTGAGGCCAGGAGAGCCGCTGTCCCAACCGCGCAGCATCCAGGCCTTGCTCTCGCGGGCGATGGCCTCCAGCTGCGCCGCCAGCCGCTCCGCCAGCCACTGAACCTGGGCAGGTTGCTGCTGGGCAACGGCTCGTTCGAGCGACCGCAGATTAGCGCGCGCCTCCTCGGCGCAGGCCTGCAGCCGGGGACTGCGGGTGGTAAACAGCTGGCGATCAAAGCGCGCGCCGAGGGTGGCGTGCTGCGCCACCGGAGCGATTTCCGCTTCGAGCCGCGACAGCTGGGCGTCCAGCGATTGCAGTAGCGTATCGGTTTTCATGTTTTCTCCGCTGAACGGGAATAAGCTGTGCTACATTTGCCGTTCAGTTTGGTAACGATTCTCGCTATGAAACGGACTATTCTAATCATCATCGGCTGGCTGGCGATAGTGCTGGGTACGCTGGGCGTGTTTTTGCCGCTGCTGCCCACCACGCCGTTCATCCTGCTGGCGGCCTGGTGCTTCTCGCGCTCCTCGCCGCGCTTTCACCATTGGTTGCTTCATCGATCGTGGTTTGGTCCCTATCTGCGCCACTGGCAGCAGCATAAAGCGATGCCGCCGGGGGCCAGGCCGCGCGCTATCGCGGTGATTATTATCACCTTTGCCCTCTCGCTGTGGCTGGTGAAGATCTTGTGGGTACGCATTCTGCTGCTGGTGATGCTGGTCTGCCTGCTGTTTTTCCTCTGGCGGATCCCGGTGGTTGATACAGAGCAACAAAAAGAGCAATGACCGTAATGGTTATTGCAATTATGGCGGACTGCCAGTACATTCTGGCGTTTTCGAGCACGGGCGCCGCTGGTTAAAGGTTAAACTTCTCTGACCCTGACCGCACGTTAGCGCCTTGTGAGTAACACCGTTTTAATCAGGCATACACCTATGACCGCAACTGCACAGCAGCTTGAATTTCTGAAAAACAGCATCAAAAGCATCCAGGACTATCCGAAGCCTGGCATTCTTTTCCGCGATGTCACCAGTTTGCTGGAAGACCCGAAAGCCTATGCGCTCAGCATTGAACTGCTGACCGGACGCTATAAAGACGCCGGGATCACCAAAGTGGTCGGTACCGAGGCGCGCGGCTTTCTGTTTGGTGCTCCGGTCGCGCTGGCGCTGGGCGTAGGGTTCGTTCCGGTACGTAAGCCGGGTAAGCTGCCGCGCGAAACCCTCGCCGAAAGCTACGAGCTGGAGTACGGCACCGACCAGCTGGAAATTCACGTTGATGCCATCAAGCCGGGCGACAAGGTGCTGGTGGTGGACGATCTGCTGGCCACCGGCGGCACCATCGAAGCCACCGTGAAGCTGATCCGCCGTCTGGGCGGCGATGTCACCGACGCGGCGTTTGTTATCAACCTGTTCGACATCGGCGGCGAACAGCGTCTGGAGAAGATGGGCATCAACTGCTACAGCCTGGTCAACTTCCCCGGCCACTGATTCGGCCTCTCCCGCAGCCTCGCCCAACGGGTGAGGTTGTGTTAGCATTATCCCCCTGTATTCCACCTTCCAGCGTTTCAGAGCCAGCCCATGAGTTATCAGGTTTTAGCCCGCAAATGGCGCCCACAAACCTTTGCTGACGTCGTCGGCCAGGAACATGTGCTGACCGCACTGGCCAACGGCCTGACGTCTGGCCGCATCCATCACGCGTATCTGTTCTCCGGCACCCGCGGCGTCGGTAAAACCTCTATCGCGCGCCTGCTGGCAAAATGCCTGAACTGCGAAACCGGCATTACCGCCACGCCCTGCGGCGTCTGCGATAACTGTCGCGAAATCGAGCAGGGCCGCTTTGTCGATCTTATCGAGATCGACGCCGCCTCGCGCACTAAAGTTGAAGATACCCGCGATCTGCTGGACAACGTGCAGTACGCCCCCGCGCGCGGCCGCTTCAAGGTCTATCTGATCGATGAAGTGCACATGCTGTCGCGCCACAGCTTCAACGCGCTGCTGAAAACCCTTGAAGAGCCGCCGCCGCACGTCAAATTCCTGCTGGCGACCACCGATCCGCAGAAGCTGCCGGTGACGATCCTCTCCCGCTGTCTGCAGTTCCATCTTAAGGCGCTGGACGTCGATCAGATCCGCCACCAGCTGGAGCATATTCTCGGCGCCGAGCAGATCGCCGCCGAACCGCGCGCCCTGCAGCTGCTGGCCCGCGCCGCCGACGGCAGCCTGCGCGATGCCCTGAGCCTGACCGATCAGGCGATTGCCAGCGGCGACGGCCAGCTGACGGCGGAAACCGTCAGCACCATGCTCGGCACCCTCGACGACGACCAGGCGCTGTCGCTGATTGAGGCCCTGGTGGCCGCCAACGGCGAAGAGGTGATGCGCCAGGTGCACGACGCCGCCTCCCGGGGCGCCGAGTGGGAGGCGCTGCTGGTTGAAATGCAGAGCCTGCTGCACCGCATTGCCATGGTCCAGCTCTCGCCGTCGGCGCTGGGCAGCGATATGGCAAGCGTCGAACACCGGATGCGCGAACTGGCCCGCACCGTGCCGCCGGCCGATATTCAGCTCTACTACCAGACGCTGCTGATGGGTCGCAAAGAGCTCCCCTATGCGCCCGACCGGCGGATGGGCGTGGAGATGACCCTGCTGCGCGCGCTGGCGTTTCATCCGCGCCAGCCCCTGCCCGAGCCGGAGCCGCAGTCTTTCGCGCCGGTCGCGCCCACGGCGGTAATGAGCCCGGCCCAGGTACCGCTGCAGCAGAGCGCGCCCGCCTACGATCCGGCGTCGCTTCCGGATACCACCAGCCAGGTGCTGGCGGCCCGCAGCCAGCTGCAGCGCGCGCAGGGAGCACCCAAAGCAAAAAAGAGTGAACCGGCGGCCGCTTCCCGCGCGCGGCCGGTGAATAACGCTGCGCTGGAGCGGCTGGCGTCGGTCACCGAGCGCGTGCAGTCGCGCCCGGCGACGGCCGCCGCGCAGGCGCAGCCAAAGAAAAAAGAGGCCTACCGCTGGAAGGCGACCACGCCGGTGGCGGAAGTGAAAGAGGAAGTCGCCACGCCGAAGGCGCTGAAAAAGGCGCTGGAGCATGAGAAGACGCCGGAGCTGGCGGCGAAGCTTGCGGCAGAGGCTATCGAACGCGATCCCTGGGCGGCCGACGTCGCGCAGCTAAAATTGCCTAAACTGGTAGAACAGGTGGCGCTCAACGCCTGGCGCGAGCAGGAGGGCAGCCGCGTGTGTCTGCACCTGCGCCCCTCCCAGCGTCATCTCAATAACCCCGGCGCGCTGAAGGCGCTCACCGAGGCGATGAGCCAATTCGCGGGGTCAGCGGTTGAACTGACCATCGTAGAAGATGATAATCCTGCGGTGCGCACGCCGCTGGAGTGGCGTCAGGCCATTTATGAAGAAAAGCTCGCGCAGGCGCGCGAGGCAGTGATTGCGGATAGCAACATCCAGACCCTGCGCCGGTTCTTCGACGCCGACCTGGATGAGGAGAGCATTCGCCCCCTTTGATCGCCCGGTGGCGATCTTTATTTAACGATGACTTGATCTAAGAGAGAAGCCTATGTTTGGTGGAAAAGGCGGTCTGGGTAACCTGATGAAGCAGGCCCAGCAGATGCAGGACAAAATGCAGAAGATGCAGGAAGAGATCGCGCAGCTGGAAGTAACCGGCGAGTCCGGCGCGGGGCTGGTCAAAGTGACCATCAACGGCGCCCACAACTGCCGCCGCGTGGAGATCGACCCCAGCCTGCTGGAAGATGACAAAGACATGCTGGAAGATCTGGTGGCCGCCGCGTTCAACGACGCCGCCCGCCGCATCGAAGAGACCCAGAAAGAGAAGATGGCCTCCGTCTCCTCCGGTATGCAGCTGCCGCCGGGCTTTAAGATGCCGTTCTGATTGACAGGCCGCCGGTATTGCCCGGCGGCGCTTCGCTTGCCGGACCTGTAGGCCGGATAAGCGTAGCGCATCCGGCATGAGGGCGGCCGCTACCTTTACTTCTCCTCAAGCTCCCCATAACGCTCCGCCAGAAAATCGATCAGCGCCCTGACCGCCGGCAACTGCCCGCGCCGGGACGGAAATACCGCGTGGATAATCTCCGGCCGCGCCCGCCAGTCGGGCAGCAGGTGCACCAGCTCGCCTTTTTTTATCTGCTCATCGAGCATCAGCAGCGGCAGCTGCACCACGCCGACGCCCGCTACCGCCGCGGCGCGCAGGGCAATCATGTCGGTAGTGATAAAACGCGGCTGGTGGCGGACGACGGCCTCCTGCCGGTCCGGGCCAAACAGCGTCCAGCGGTAAATCTGCTGCGGACGGCTGAGCGCCAGGCTCGGCCAGCCGTGCAGGTCGGCGGGAGAGGCGGGCCGGCCGAACCGTTCGATCAGCGCCGGGCTGGCCACCAGGCACATGCTGCGGGTCGCGAACTGGCGCATCACCAGATCGCTGTCGTCGAGCGGCAGCGGGCGCACGCGGATCGCCAGGTCGATATTCTCATTGAGCACGTCAACGCGTCGGTTGGTCTCCTCCAGCTGAATCACCACCTGCGGGTATTTGACCATAAACTGCGTCAGCATCTCGCCGACGTGGACGTGCAGCAGGGCGATAGGGCAGGTCAGGCGGACTATCCCGCGCGGTTCGGCGCGCAGGCTGTCAATGGCCTCCTGGGCCGACTCGGCCTCAATCAGCATCGCCTTACAGTGGCGATAGAAGATCTGCCCGGCCTCGGTCACCGTAAAGCTGCGCGTCGAGCGCTGCAGCAGCCGGGTCTCCAGCCGCTCCTCAAGCTGCGCGATGCGGCGACTCAGGCGCGACTTGGGAATGCCGGTCGCCCGGCTGGCCGCCGAGAAGCCGCCGTGATCGACCACCTGAACGAACCAGGCCAAATCGTTTAAATCCTGCATACTATTGTCCTGCTATTGGAACACTGAGTTCATTTTAGCACTCTACCGCACTTATCGTCTTACCTGTAAGCTCTATCCCATCGAAACAACTCGTAAGGGGAAGCAACATGAAATCCATTCTTGGCGTATATTCAGCTCCGGCATCTCACTGGGTGGGCGACGGTTTCCCGGTGCGGTCAATGTTCTCTTATTCTCAGATGGCCCAGCAGCTCAGCCCGTTCCTGCTGCTGGACTACGCCGGCCCGGCGGACTTTAAGCCGAGCCGTAAAGGCCAGCGCGGCGTCGATCAGCACCCGCACCGCGGCTTTGAAACGGTGACCATCGTCTATAAGGGCGAACTGGCGCACCGCGACAACGCCGGCAACGGCGGCATTATCGGCACCGGCGACGTGCAGTGGATGACCGCGGGCAGCGGTATTCTGCACGAAGAGTACCACTCTCCGGCTTTCAGCGAGTCCGGCGGTACGCTGGAGATGGTGCAGCTGTGGGTTAACCTGCCGGCGAAAGACAAAATGACCGCGCCGAACTATCAGGGCATCCTCGATAGCGACATCCCGGTCGTGCCGCTGGCGGACGATGCCGGTCACGCCCGGGTGATCGCCGGTGAGTTTGGCGACCATAAAGGCCCGGCGAACACCTTTACGCCGATGAGCATTGTCGATCTGCGCCTGAACGCCAGCGGCATCACCCGACTGGATCTCAACGACGGCTGGAACACCGCGCTGGTGGTGCTGAAAGGCACCGTGCTGGTCAACGGCGAAGAGGTGGTCCGCGAAGCGCAGCTGGTGGTGCTGGATGCGAAAGGCGATAGCGTCACGCTTGAAGCAAACAATGACGCTACCGTTCTGCTGCTGACCGGTGAGCCAATTGATGAGCCTATTGTCGGCTACGGCCCGTTCGTGATGAACACCCGGGAAGAGATCCATCAGGCGATCGATGATTTCAACCAGGGCCGCTTCGGCAAAGAGATGACCTACGCGGATTAATCCTCAGCCCGTTCCCCGGCTTTCGCCGGGGAACATTTTTTTCTGTTCCCGCCCGCCGGGCTGATGGTAGGCTATAGCCCACTTTTTTTACCTGAAGTACCTTCAATCAATGCAAACCAGTCCACTCCTTACCGCGCTGATGGAAGCGCTTCGGTCCCTGCCGGGCGTTGGCCCCAAGTCGGCCCAGCGCATGGCCTTTACGCTCCTGCAGCGGGACCGCAGCGGCGGGATGCGCCTCGCCCAGGCCCTCACCCGGGCGATGTCCGAAATTGGCCACTGCGCCGACTGCCGCACCTTTACCGAGCAGGAGGTGTGTAATATCTGCGCCAATCCGCGCCGCCGGGAAAACGGCCAGATTTGCGTGGTGGAGAGCCCGGCGGATATCCACGCCATCGAACAGACCGGCCAGTACTCCGGCCGCTACTTTGTGCTGATGGGGCACCTGTCGCCGCTGGACGGCATCGGGCCGAACGATATCGGCCTCGACCGGCTGGAACAGCGGCTTGAGCGCGAACAAATCAGCGAAGTGATCCTCGCCACTAATCCAACGGTAGAAGGCGAGGCGACCGCCAACTATATCGCCGAGCTGTGCGGCCAGTACGGCGTCGAAGCCAGCCGCATCGCCCACGGCGTGCCGGTGGGCGGCGAGCTGGAGATGGTGGACGGCACCACGCTGTCGCACTCGCTCGCGGGCCGTCAGAAGATTCGTTTTTAAGCAAACGGGAGAACAATCGCGTTCTCCCGCTTGAAAAATTCCCCCCCGGCCCCATTTCACCCTCAACGCATTTTTTCACCCTGTATATGGCATTGAGGAATTTTCCCATGAAAGGACAAGAAACCCGTGGTTTCCAGTCGGAAGTGAAGCAGCTTCTGCACCTGATGATCCATTCGCTCTACTCCAATAAAGAAATTTTCCTGCGTGAGCTGATTTCCAACGCCTCCGACGCGGCGGACAAGCTGCGCTTCCGCGCGCTGTCCAACGCCGATCTGTACGAAGGCGACGGCGAGCTGCGCGTGCGCGTCTCTTTTGATAAAGAGAAGCGTACCCTGACCATTGCCGATAACGGTATCGGCATGAACCGCGACGAAGTGGTTGACCATCTGGGGACCATCGCCAAGTCCGGTACCAAAGCCTTCCTCGAATCGATGGGCTCCGACCAGGCGAAAGACAGCCAGCTGATCGGCCAGTTCGGGGTCGGCTTCTACTCGGCGTTTATCGTTGCCGATAAAGTCACCGTGCGCACCCGCGCCGCGGGCGACGCCGCCGACAAAGGCGTGTTCTGGGAATCGGAAGGCGAAGGCGAATACACCGTTGCCGACATCACCAAAGAAGATCGCGGTACCGAGATCACCCTGCACCTGCGCGAAGGCGAGGACGAGTTCCTCGACGACTGGCGCGTGCGCTCGATCATCAGCAAATACTCCGATCATATCGCCCTGCCGGTAGAAATTGAGAAGCAGGAAGAGAAAGACGGCGAAACCGTTATCTCCTGGGAGAAGATCAACAAGGCCCAGGCCCTGTGGACCCGCAACAAGGCGGAGATCTCCGACGACGAGTACAAAGAGTTCTACAAGCACATCGCCCACGACTTCACCGATCCGCTCTCCTGGAGCCACAACCGCGTTGAGGGCAAGCAGGAGTACACCAGCCTGCTCTACATCCCGGCGCAGGCGCCGTGGGACATGTGGAACCGCGATCACAAGCACGGCCTGAAGCTGTACGTCCAGCGCGTCTTCATCATGGACGACGCCGAGCAGTTTATGCCGAACTACCTGCGCTTCGTGCGCGGCCTGATAGACTCCAACGATCTGCCGCTCAACGTCTCCCGCGAAATTCTGCAGGACAGCAGCGTCACCCGCAGCCTGCGCAGCGCCCTGACCAAGCGCGTGCTGCAGATGCTGGAGCGCCTGGCGAAAGACGACGCGGAAAAATACCAGACCTTCTGGAAGCAGTTCGGCCTGGTGCTGAAAGAGGGCCCGGCGGAAGACAGCGCCAACCAGCAGGCGATTGCCAAGCTGCTGCGCTTTGCCTCAACCCACACCGACTCGTCCGAGCAGACCGTCTCGCTGGAAGACTACGTGTCGCGCATGAAGGAAGGCCAGGAGAAGATCTACTACATCACCGCCGACAGCTACGCGGCGGCGAAGAGCAGCCCGCACCTGGAGCTGCTGCGCAAGAAGGGCATCGAAGTGCTGCTGCTCTCCGATCGCATCGACGAGTGGATGATGAGCTACCTGACCGAGTTCGACGGCAAGTCCTTCCAGTCGGTGGCGAAAGCCGACGAATCGCTGGACAAGCTGGCGGATGAAGTGGACGAGTCCACCAAAGAGGCGGAAAAGGCGCTGACGCCGTTCATCGAGCGCGTGAAAACCCTGCTCGGCGACCGCGTGAAAGAGGTACGTCTGACCCATCGCCTGACCGACACCCCGGCAATCGTCACCACCGAAGCGGACGAAATGAGCACTCAGATGGCGAAGCTGTTCGCCGCTGCGGGCCAGAGCGTGCCGGAAGTGAAGTACATCTTCGAACTGAATCCGGAGCACGCGCTGGTGAAACGCGCCGCGGACACGCAGGACGAGGCGAAATTCGGCGAGTGGGTTGAGCTGCTGCTGGATCAGGCCCTGCTGGCCGAGCGCGGTACGCTGGAAGACCCGAACCTGTTTATCAAGCGCATGAACCAGCTGCTGGTTTCTTAACGCGGCTTTACGGCCTCTCTCCTCCCGGAGAGGGGCTTTTTTATCTGCTTCGCACTATTTCCCGCCATTAACCGTTTCAGCCGCCCCGCCTTCCTTGAGCGATCTGCCTTCTGGTGGTATCGTTTAGCGCTTTTGAAAAATTGAAACGACATTTGAGGGGATTTTCGCAATGCGTATTATTCTGCTTGGCGCTCCTGGCGCAGGTAAAGGAACTCAGGCGCAGTTCATTATGGAGAAGTACGGTATTCCGCAGATCTCCACCGGCGACATGCTGCGCGCTGCCGTAAAATCAGGTTCTGAGCTTGGCAAACAGGCAAAAGACATTATGGACGCCGGCAAGCTGGTGACCGATGAGCTGGTTATCGCCCTGGTCAAAGAGCGCATTGCGCAGGAAGACTGCCGCAACGGCTTCCTGCTCGACGGTTTCCCGCGCACCATTCCGCAGGCCGATGCCATGAAAGAAGCGGGCATTAAGGTCGACTACGTGCTGGAATTTGATGTACCGGACGAGCTTATCGTTGACCGTATCGTGGGCCGCCGCGTACACGCCGCCTCCGGCCGCGTATACCACGTCAAATTCAATCCGCCGAAGGTAGAAGGCAAAGATGACGTGACCGGCGAAGAACTGACCACTCGTAAAGACGATCAGGAAGAGACCGTGCGCAAGCGCCTGGTCGAGTACCACCAGATGACCGCGCCGCTTATCGGCTACTACTCGAAAGAAGCGCAGGCGGGCAACACTAAATACGCCAAAGTTGACGGCACTAAGCCGGTGGCCGACGTGCGCGCCGAGCTGGAAAAAATCCTCGGCTAAGCGCGACTTCTCTCTCACCCGGACCCTCCGGGTGAGAAAACATCTCATTTCTACCTCTTGTATCAATAGATACTACTCAGCAACGTTTCAGCTATAATTCTCAGCCAGTTAAACGAATACGAGGCGGTAATGCGTCAGACGAAAACCGGCATTCTGTTAGTCAATCTTGGCACTCCTGAAGCCCCTACGCCTGCGGCGGTGAAGCGCTATCTGCGCCAGTTCCTTAGCGACCGGCGCGTGGTTGATACGCCGCGCCTGCTGTGGTGGCCGCTGCTGCGCGGCGTGATCCTGCCGCTGCGATCGCCCAGAGTCGCAAAGCTGTATCAGTCTGTCTGGCTGGAGGGCGGCTCCCCGCTGATGGTCTACAGCCGCCAGCAGGAGCAGGCCCTGCGCGAGCGCCTGCCCGATACGCCAGTGGCGCTGGGTATGAGCTACGGCTCGCCGTCGCTGGAGAGCGGCGTGCAGGCGCTGCTGGATCAGGAGGTGGACCACATCGTGGTGCTGCCGCTCTATCCGCAGTACTCCTGCTCAACCGTTGCCGCCGTCTGGGACGAGCTCGGGCGTATCCTGGTCAACAAGCGCCGCATTCCCGGCATCTCCTTTATCCGCGACTATGCCGACGACAGCGACTATATTCAGGCGCTTGCCAACAGCGCCCGCGCCTCCTTTGCCGAGCGCGGCGAGCCGGACCTGCTGCTGCTCTCCTATCACGGCATTCCCCAGCGCTACGCCAGCCAGGGCGATGACTATCCCCAGCGCTGCCGCAGAACCACCCGCGAGCTGGTATCCGCGCTCGGTATCCCGCCGGAGAAGGTGATGATGACCTTCCAGTCGCGCTTTGGCCGCGAGCCGTGGCTGACGCCCTATACCGATGAAACGCTGAAAATGCTCGGCGAGAAGGGCGTGAAGCATATTCAGGTGATGTGCCCCGGCTTTGCCGCCGACTGCCTGGAAACCCTCGAAGAGATAGCCGTCCAGAACCGGGAGTTCTTCCTTGAGGCCGGCGGCGAACAGTATCACTACATTCCGGCGCTGAACGCCTCGGCGGACCATATTGAGATGATGGTCAACCTGACGGCACCTTACCGCTGATTGCGTCGGAGGAAACGGGCGGAGATGTGCTACTCTTTCCGCCCGTTTACCCCAACCTGACCGCAGAGTATGAAATTTCCCGGCAAGCGTAAATTTAAACACTACTTTCCCGTCGACGCCCGCGATCCGCTGCTGTCGACAGCGCCCGAGCGCGAGGCCAGCCCGTCGTGGGTGGTGGGCATCGATCAGACCCTGGTGGATATCGAGGCGAAGGTGGACGACGCCTTTATCGCCCGCTACGGGCTGAGCGTCGGCCACTCGCTGGTGATTGAGGATGACGTTGCGGAGGCGCTCTATCGCGAACTGCATCAGGGCGGGCTTATCAGCCACCAGTTCGCCGGCGGCAGCATCGGCAATACCCTGCACAACTACTCCGTACTGGCGGACGACCGCTCGGTGCTGCTCGGCGTGATGTGCCGCAATATCGAAATAGGCGGCTACGCCTACCGCTATCTGTGCAACACCTCCAGCCGCACCGATCTCGACTATCTCCAGGGCATTGACGGCGCCATCGGCCGCTGCTTTACCCTGATAGGCGACAGCGGCGAGCGCACCTTTGCCATCAGCCCAGGCCAGATGAACCAGCTGCGCCCGGCGAGTATTCCCGAAGCGGTGATTGCCGGCGCCTCGGCGCTGGTGCTCACCGCCTATCTGCTGCGCAGCCGGCCCGGCGAGCCGATGCGCGAGGCGACGATGCAGGCCGTGGCATACGCCAAAAAGCACGGCGTGCCGGTGGTGCTGACCCTCGGGACGACATTTATTATTGCCGACGATCCGGCGTGGTGGCAGACATTCCTCAAAGAGAACGTCTCTATCCTGGCGATGAACGAGGATGAGGCACAGGCGCTGACCGGCATCGGCGATCCGCTGCTGGCGGCCGACAGGGCGCTGGACTGGGTGGATCTGGTGCTCTGCACCGCCGGACCCGCCGGACTGTATATGGCCGGCTTCACCGAAGAGAGCGCGAAGCGCGAAACCCAGCATCCGCTGCTGCCGGGCGCTATCGCCGAGTTTAACCAGTACGAATTCAGCCGCGCCATGCGCTACCGGGAGTGCGATCGGCCGCTGCGCATCTACTCCCACATCGCGCCCTACATGGGCGGTCCGGAGAAGATCATGAACACCAACGGCGCGGGCGACGCCGCGCTGGCGGCGCTGCTGCACGATATCGCCGCCAATAACTACCACCGCAGCACGGTGCCAAACTCGGACAAGCACGCCCTCGGCTGGCTGACCTACTCCTCGCTGGCGCAGGTGTGCAAATACGCCAACCGCGTCAGCTACCAGGTGCTCAACCAGCACTCCCCGCGCCTGACCCGCGGCCTGCCCGAGCGCGAGGACAGCCTGGAGGAGGCCTACTGGGAGCGCTGAGTTTTACACGCGAATGGCGTTAAAATGCGTTTTACACGCGATCGGCGTTAAATTTGATTTTACACGCGAAGGGCGTTAAGTTGAGTTTTACACGCACTTGCCAGTAAAAGGTCAGTCATGAAAATTACCTCACCAGCGCAGCTGGCCATCTACCTCAAGGACCGCAGAAAGCAGCAGAAGCAGGCGCAGAGCACCGTCGCCGAACGGGTTGGCCTGCGTCAGGACACGGTGTCTAAATTTGAGAACAGTCCCGATAAGAGCCAGATTGATACCCTGTTTAAAATCCTCTCCTCGCTAAATATGGAGCTGCACCTTGAACCCAGAGAGGCGAAAAAGGCGGAGCAGGGCTGGAAAGAGGAGTGGTAAATGAAAAGCCTGTCGGTGTACATGAATGGCTATTTAGTCGGCACGCTGGGCATGGAGCCTGGCGGGGCAAATCTGTTTACCTATCACCAAAGCTGGCTGAATACGCCGCAGGCTCGCCCCGTATCGCTGTCCTTACCTTTACGCGAGCGGTCCTATGACGGGGAGGTCGTCTTTAATTTTTTTGACAATCTGCTTCCCGACAGTCGCGAAATCCGCGAGCGTATTGCCGCCCGCTATCACGCTGACTCTCTGCGTCCGTTCGATCTTTTGTATGAGATCGGACGCGACTGCGTCGGCGCGGTGATCCTTCAGCCTCCTGATGAGGCTATCCAGGATATACAGCATATTTACAGTGAACGTCTGAATGAGGCTCAGCTGGACGCGATCCTAACAGGGTATCTGAGCACCACTCGCTTTCGTCAGCAGGAAATACCGGATTTTCGAATCTCCATCGCAGGGGCCCAGGAGAAAACGGCACTCCTTCACTATCAGGGCGACTGGCAGGTTCCGAAGGGAATTACGCCAACGACCCATATTTTTAAACTGCCTGTTGGTGAAATTCAGGGGCACAGTTTTACGCTTGACCTGCGCGATAGCGTTGAGAATGAGTGGCTAAGTATGCTGCTCGCCCGGCTATATGGCTTCGAGGTCCCAGATTGCGAAATCGTGTTAACCCAAAATACCAAAGCGTTAGCCGTGCGCCGTTTTGATCGCCGTTTTGTAGACGGTGAACGCTGGATTGCCCGTCTGCCGCAGGAGGATATGTGTCAGGCGCTTGGTGTCTCTTCGTCAAAAAAATATGAGAGCGACGGCGGGCCGGGAATTGAGGCGATAATGCGATTTTTACTGGGCTCTGATGCTGCGGAGCAGGATCGGGAAACGTTTATGCGCAGCCACATTCTTTTTTGGCTACTGGCGGCAAGCGACGGTCATGCGAAGAACTACTCTGTGGCTATTCTTCCGGGAGGCGGCTATCGGCTGACGCCTCTTTACGACATCATGTCCTGCTACCCATTAATTGGCGGCCGCGGTCTGGCAAAGCAGGATATTAAGATGGCGATGGCGCTCACGGCCACCGGACGCGGAAAGAAGTATGAATGGAGCACTATTTTTCCTCGCCACTTTATCGCTACAGCTAAAAAATGCGGCTTCAGTGAAGAGCGCATGGTGGAGCTGCTGCGGGAATTTGGTGAACAAACGCCGCGAGTTTTAGCCGAGGCCGCGCGTTTGCTTCCCAAGGATTTTCCGCAGCACATCAGTGAAGCAATCTTTCTCGGCGTCAGTAAAGCCGCCAAACGCCTGATGGTGTAAAAAGGGCCACTCCGGCCCTTTATCCTTTAAACTCCCGCCGGCTCTGACGCCGGCGTGGTCAGCAGCGCCAGCATGGTATTAGCAATCTCGCGCTCGCCCATTACCACCTCATTGGCGCCGCGCTCGGTGATGTAGTCCACCTCATCATCGTAGTGGGCGCGGGCAATAATCTCGATATGCGGATTCTTCTCGCGGGCGGCGGCGACAATCTCGCCGGCCTCATAGCCGTTGGGGATGGTCAGCAGCAGGAAGCGGGCGCAGTCGAGGTGCGCCAGGTTCATCACCTCTTCGCTGGCGGCGTTGCCCAGCACGGCGCGAACGCCGCGGTTGCGCAGTTCATCGACGCGGGTGCGCGATGTTTCAATGACCACCAGCGGAATATTCTGCGCGATAAGCTTCTCGCCGAGCAGGCTGCCGACCCGGCCGTAGCCGACCAGCAGGATATGGTCGCAGATATCCACCGGGATCTGCTTCTCCTCCTCGATGGCCTCTTCCAGCGTCTGCTCGTCGAGGGTTTCCGTTTTTTCGAGGTACTTCTCCAGCAGCGCAAACAGCACCGGATTGAGCATAATGGAGAGGATAGCGCCCGCCAGCACCAGATTCTGTCCGGCCTGCGGCAGCAGATCCAGCGCCATGCCGAGGCCCGCCAGAATAAAGGCAAATTCGCCGATCTGCGCCAGGCTTGCGGCGATGGTCAGCGCCGTGCGCTGGGAGTGGCCGAACAGGCGCACCAGCATAAACGCCGCCGCCGACTTGCCGAAAAGGATAATAGCCAGCACGCCGAGCACCGCAAACGGCTGCTCAATCAGAATCATCGGATCAAACAGCATACCGACGGAGACAAAGAACAGCACGGCGAACGCGTCGCGCAGCGGCAGGGTGTCGCTGGCAGCCCTGTGGCTCAGCTCGGATTCATTCAGCACCATGCCCGCAAAGAAGGCGCCCAGCGCAAAGGAGACGTCGAACAGTTCGACGGCGCCGAAGGCGATGCCCAGCGCCAGGGCCAGTACCGACAGCGTAAACAGTTCTCGTGAACCGGTGGCCGCGCTGCGGGCAAGGATCCACGGCACCAGGCGGCGTCCGACGACCATCATAATGGCGATAAAGGCGATAACTTTGCCGATGGTCAGCCCCATATCGAGGCTCAGGCTGGCCAGCCCGACGTCGCCCTTATCCAGCATCCCTGCCACCGCGGGCAGCAGCACCAGCGTCAGCACCATCACCAGGTCTTCGACAATCAGCCAGCCGATGGCGATTTGCCCGCGCTGGGTATCAATCAGCTGCCGCTCTTCCAGCGCGCGCAGCAGCACCACGGTGCTTGCCGTTGACAGGCACAGGCCAAAGACGATGCCGGTCATCAGCGACCAGCCGAGCATGGCAGACAGTCCCATGCCCAGCAGGGTGGCCACGGCTATCTGCGCAATCGCGCCGGGAATGGCGATTTTCTTTACCGCCATCAGATCCTTGAGCGAGAAGTGCAGGCCAACGCCGAACATCAGCAAAATAACGCCCAGTTCCGCCAGCTCGGGGGCCAGCTGCGTATCGGCAACAAAGCCCGGCGTAAAGGGACCGGAGAGCACGCCCGCTAACAAATAACCCACCAGCGGAGAAATACGAAGTTTATTGGCGATCATGCCGAGAATAAAAGCGAGGACGAGCCCGCCGACGATGGTGGTGATGAGCGGTGTGGCGTGGTGCATTGCGTCTCCTTTGCCGTGGCAGCGATCCGTTGCTGTCGGAAGTCAAAAATCCTGGTAATAGTTTATGACAATTTTATCGACTTTGTTTATTAAAATGTGTTGAAGGGTGAATAAAAATGAGATTTGAACCTGAATCGGGGCGTTATGGAGATAATGGCAGTTAAAGAGAGGGATTGTGAGGTAAAACAAGGAGGTTACGGCTGCCAGGTTGCGACTCTGGCAGCCGTCAGATTAGGCTTTATGGCGATTATCAGGCAGAAATATCGTCAACATGCCCAGCAGCGGCAGGAAGGCGCAGATTTTATACACATACTCGATGCTGGTATGGTCGGCAACGACGCCAAGCACCGCGGCTCCCAGGCCGCCCATACCGAAAGCGAAGCCGAAGAAAAGCCCGGAAACCATGCCGATCCTTCCCGGTAAAAGCTCCTGAGCGTAGACCAGAATGGCCGAAAAGGCGGAAGCAAGGATAAAACCAATGATCACCGTCAGAATGCCCGTCCATTCGAGCGTTGCATAAGGCAAAATAAGCGTAAAGGGCGCAACGCCGAGGATGGAGCCCCAAATGACATATTTACGGCCGATTTTATCGCCGACGGGCCCGCCAATCACCGTACCGGCCGCGACGGCAAACAGGAAGGTAAACAGGTGGATCTGCGCATTTTGCACCGATAACCCAAATTTATGCATCAGATAAAAGGTGTAGTAGCTGCTGATACTCGCCATATAGAAATATTTCGAGAAAATCAGCACCAGCAGCACGCAGACCGCCAGTACCACCTTATTACGCGGCAGCGGGCTGACGACGGCGGCTTTAGGCTTCCCTTTATTCATTCTGTGCTGAGCGGCGTACCAGCGGCTGACCTGAGCCAGTACCACGATAGCCAGCAGCGCCGCGAGAACAAACCAGCCGACGTTGCCCCGGCCATAGGGCGCTATGATCAGCGCCGCCAGCAGCGGGCCCATAGAGCTGCCGAAGTTGCCGCCGACCTGGAACAGCGACTGGGCGAGGCCGTGGCGGCCGCCCGAGGCCATGCGCGCCACCCGCGATGACTCCGGGTGAAACACCGATGAACCCGTGCCGACCAGCGCCGCGGCCAGCACCACGGTGCCGAAACTGCCCGCCAGCGCCAGCAGCACCAGCCCGCTGAGGGTAAAGCACATGCCAATCGGCAGCGACCACGGCATCGGATACTTATCGGTCCAGTAGCCGACTACCGGCTGTAGCAGAGAAGAGGTCAGCTGGAAGGTGAGGGTTATCATACCGATCTGCACAAAGGTCAGCGAAAACTCGGACTGCAGCAGAGGATAGATCGCCAGAATCAGCGACTGGATCATGTCATTAAGCAGGTGAGAAAGGCTGATGGCGCCGAGGATGCGGAAAGAGGTTCCGGCCTTGCGCTGGGGCGCGGCGTTTCCCGGCGCGGCCGGGCTGGTTTCACTGATTGCCATAGGGTTCACTCAAAAAGTCTGGTTGCGATGTTGGAGTAATTGGGGAGTCTAATAATTATCTGCCTAAGATAACCGTCTAACACGTCGGAAGAAAGTCTCAAATCTGAAAACATTTTTGTCTATGCTTGTTACTTATTGTAATTTCAGCGCTGTTGATGATGTCAGGGAGAGAAAAATGAAGTTTATTAAACGCGGCATGGCGCTGACCATGCTGGCGGCAGTGTCACTCACCAGCCTGCAGGCGCAGGCTTATGAGCGGGATAAAACCTATAAAATTACCATCCTGCACACGAACGATCACCACGGCCATTTCTGGCGCAGCGAGTACGGCGAGTACGGCCTGGCGGCGCAGAAAACGCTGGTGGACGGCATTCGCCGCGAGGTGGCGGCCGACGGCGGCAGCGTGCTGCTGCTTTCCGGCGGCGATATCAATACCGGCGTGCCGGAGTCAGATCTGCAGGATGCCGAGCCGGATTTTCGCGGCATGAACCTGGTGGGCTACGATGCGATGGCCGTCGGCAACCACGAATTCGACAATCCGCTCAGCGTTCTGCGCCAGCAGGAGAAGTGGGCAAAATTCCCGTTTCTCTCCGCCAATATCTATCAGAAGAGTACCGGCGAGCGCCTGTTTAAGCCCTGGGCGCTGTTTAATCGCGGCGGCCTGAAGATTGCGGTGATCGGCTTAACCACCGACGACACGGCGAAAATCGGCAATCCGGAAAACTTCACCGATATCGAATTTCGCAAGCCGGCGGACGAGGCGAAGCTGGTGATTCAGGAACTGCAGCAGAACGAAAAGCCGGACGTCATTCTCGCGGCGACCCACATGGGGCACTACGATAACGGTAACCACGGCTCCAACGCGCCAGGCGATGTGGAAATGGCCCGCAGCCTGCCCGCCGGTTCGCTGGCGATGATTGTGGGCGGTCACTCGCAGGACCCGGTTTGCATGGCCTCGGAAAACAAGAAGCAGGTCGACTACGTGCCCGGCACGCCCTGCGCGCCGGACCGGCAGAACGGTATCTGGATCGTGCAGGCCCACGAGTGGGGCAAGTACGTGGGACGCGCCGACTTTGAGTTTCGCAACGGCGAGATGAAGCTGGTGCACTATAAGCTGATCCCGGTCAACCTGAAGAAAAAAGTGACCTGGGACAACGGCAAAAGTGAGCGCATACTCTACGCCCCGCAAATCCCTGAAAATCCGCAGATGCTCTCCCTGCTGACGCCGTTCCAGAATAAGGGGCGCGCCCAGCTTGGCGTGAAGATTGGCGAGGTGAACGGCCATCTGGAAGGGGATCGCAGTAAAGTGCGCTTTGTACAGACCAACATGGGCCATCTGCTGCTCAGCGCCCAGATGGCGCGCACCGGCGCGGACTTCGGCGTGATGAGCGGCGGCGGCATTCGCGACTCGATTGAGGCCGGGACTATCACCTACAAAGACGTGCTGAAGGTGCAGCCGTTTGGCAACGTGGTGGTCTATGCCGACATGAGCGGGAAAGAGGCGGTGGAGTACCTGACCGCCGTGGCGAAGATGAAGCCCGATTCCGGGGCCTATCCGCAGTTCGCCAACGTCAGCTTCGTGGCGAAGGACGGCAAGCTCAGCGACCTGAAAATCAAGGGTGAACCGGTCGATATGAACAAAACCTACCGCCTGGCGACGCTTAACTTCAACGCCACCGGCGGCGACGGCTATCCGCACATCGACAACCGGCCCGGCTACGTGAATACCGGCTTTATCGACGCCGAAGTGCTCAAGCAGTATATCCAGCAGAACTCGCCGCTGGACGTGAGTGCTTATGAACCGAAAGGCGAGGTCAGCTGGCAGTAGGACGCAGCGCCTCTGCTCGTCAGAGGCGGTGAATCAGTCCCGACGGGCGATATCGGCGAAGCGGGCGTCAAGCAGCTTCGCCAGATCCGCCGCCGCCAGCTCAATATCCAGCCCGCGCCTGCCGCCGGAGACGTAAATGGTGCTGAACGTCTGCGCCGGGGCGTCGACGATGGTCGGCAGGCGCTTTTTCTGCCCCAGCGGGCTGATGCCGCCCACCAGATAGCCGGTGGTGCGCTGGGCCACCAGCGGGTCGGCCATATCCACTTTCTTGGCGCCCAGCGCCTTTGCCACCTTTTTGAGATCCAGCTGCGTCGCCACCGGCGTAACCGCCACCGCAAGGTGTTTCATATCGCCATTGACCGCTACCAGCAGCGTCTTGTAGACCTGGTCGGCATTGAGCCCCAGCTTGCGCACCACTTCATCGCCAAAGTTGGTTTCGTTCGGGTCGTGATCGTAGGTGTGGATCTGAAAAGGAACCTTGTTTTTTTCGAGTAGCTTAACGGCGGGCGTCATGGCAAACCTTATTACATCTGGACAAAGTGGACTAAGCATACGCCCGGATGGCGCGGAAAAAATAGTACTATCTTGCGCATTTCTGTTGGCGAAGAGGCCAACTTTGAGCGACAATCGAGGGATCCCGACATAAGCCGGGAATAATAATAACGATGAAATTCCTCTTTGACGGGCCAATAGCGATATTGGCCATTTTTTTATTTCAGCATCGACGGCAGGTTACCTTCGCCATACAGATGCAGAGCCCCCACCGCTACAACGTAGCGCCCCGGCGGCAGCGCCAGCAGCCTGTCGCGCCAGGCCAGATTGCGCTGCTGCATCAGCACATCGTACAGCGACTGGCTGAAGGTATTGGGCAGCGTCGGCGTTTCGCCCGACGGCTGCGTTATCCACCAGCCGATCATCACCTGCAGCAGTCTGGCATTGGTGTGCCATTGGGTCAGCGTATCGCTTAGCAAGTCGAAGCCGTTATCCGGCAGGTTGAGCAGCAGCGCCACCTGACTGTCCGCGCCCTCCAGCTCAATCACCGGCTTCGATAGCGCTCTGGCGCTGTGCAGCAGCTGGTAATCAATGCCGTAATTCGGGCGCAGGCCCAGCTTTTGCGCGTTAGTCGCCTGCAGCACCATCGCCACCTGCCACAGCGGCTGGTTGTCAAACGGCGCCAGCGACAGGCCCTGCTCGCCGGCGCGCGCTTCAAGCTGCTGATACAGGGTTTCGCTCAGGCGCTCCCGCAGCGGCGGGTAGCTCGGCAGATTATTGAACGGCGTTTCGCTGCCGCTGATGTCGGCCTCGACGATCAGCGCATCGGCCTGCTGCAGCTTTTTAAGCAGCCCGGCGGGCAGGGGGGCCATATCGCGGGTCCCCATATGGATGCTGCCCACCAGATGCAGCTGCTGGCCGCCCTTGAGCGTCACGTCCATGCCGGGCCAGGGATAGCGGCCCGACAGCAGAGAGCGAAGTGATGATTTTAGTTGTTGAAACAGCCCCATACGCGCTCCCGAAACAAAAGGCCATGCTAGCGCGTTGGGGCCAGGGGCTCAACTGGATTACGCCTTCGGCTTAAACCGCAGCAGGCGATTGGCGTTGCTGACCACGGTAATTGACGACAGCGCCATAGCGGCGCCCGCCACTACCGGATTGAGCAGCGTGCCGGTAAAGGGCCACAGGATGCCTGCGGCGACCGGAATGCCGATCGAATTGTAGATAAAGGCGCCCAGCAGGTTCTGCTTCATGTTGCGCAGCGTCGCCCGCGAAATGGCCAGCGCGTCGGCAACGCCGGTGAGGCTGTGGCGCATCAGGGTGATGGCCGCCGTTTCGATAGCGACGTCGCTGCCGCCGCCCATGGCGATACCCACCTCGGCCTGCGCCAGCGCCGGGGCGTCGTTGATGCCGTCGCCGACCATCGCCACTTTACGGCCTTCCGCCTGCAGTTTTTGGATTGCCTCGGCCTTGCCGTCCGGCAGCACGCCGGCGATGACTTCGTCAATGCCCGCCTCTTTGGCGATGGCGTTAGCCGTCGTCGGGTTGTCGCCGGTAAGCATCACCAGGCGGTAGCCCTCGCCGCGCAGGCGCTTCAGAGCGGCCACGCTGTCGTCGCGCAGCGGATCGCGGATCGCAAACAGCGCGGAAACCTGACCGTCAACCGCCAGCAGCACCGGCGTGGCGCCTGCGGACGCCTGCGACTCCACTTCCTGCGCGGCGGCGCCGGTATTGACGCGCTGCTCGTTCAGCAGCGCCGTATTGCCCAGCAGCAGCGCGTGGCCCTCCGCTTCGCCGCTGACGCCCAGCCCGCGCAGGGTGCGGAAGCCGCCGATCTGCGGCAGGGAAGTCTCGCCCGCCTTATCGACGATCGCCCGGGCCAGCGGATGGCTGGATCCCTGTTCAAGCGCGGCGGCCAGCCGCAGGGCCTGCGCTTCGTCAAGTTCGCCAAAGGTTTTAACTGCCACCACCTGCGGCTTGCCCTCCGTGAGCGTGCCGGTTTTATCGAACACCAGCGTATCGAGTTCGCTGGCCCGCTGCAGGGCGTCGGCGTCGCGCACCAGCACGCCGTACTCCGCCGCCCGGCCGACGCCGGCGATGATCGACATCGGCGTCGCCAGCCCCAGGGCGCACGGACAGGCGATAATCAGCACCGTGGTGGCGATCACCAGGGTGTAGACAATCTGCGGCGCCGGGCCGAAGAAGAACCAGATCCCGGCGCTGATAACGGCGATAGCGACCACCACTGGCACAAAGACGGCGGAGATGCGGTCCGCCAGCTGGCCGATTTCCGGTTTGCTGCTCTGGGCCTGGTGCACCATGCGAATAATGCGCGACAGCGTCGTGTGGCTGCCGACGGCGCTGGCGCGGAACAGTACGCTGCCGTCCTGCACCACGGTCCCGGCGTGGACGCCGTCGCCGCTGCCTTTCTGCTGCGGCACCGGCTCGCCGGTAAGCATCGCCTCGTCGAGCCAGGCTTCGCCTTCGGTGATCTCGCCGTCAACCGGCACCCGATCGCCGGTGGTCAGACGCAGGATAGCGCCGGGCTGCACCTCGGCCAGCGGCACCGACTTCTCGCCGCTCTCCGTCACCACGCGGGCGGTGGGCGGCGTCAGATCCAGCAGTTTTTCCAGCGCTTTCGAGGACCGCTGGCGGGCGCGGGCCTCCAGCATATGGCCGAGGTTAATCAGGCCGATAATCATCGCGCTGGCTTCGTAATAGAGGTGGCGCGCCTCCGGCGGGAACCACTGCGGCCAGAGGTTAACGCTCATTGAATAGAGCCAGGCCACGCCGGTGCCCAGCGCCACCAGCGTATCCATGGTGGCGGTGCCGTTCTTCAGGCTTTTCCAGGCGCTGGTGTAGAAGTGGCCGCCGGCAAAGACCATCACCGCGAGGGTGACGAGGCCGATAGCCAGCCACAGCGCGCGGTTGGCGTCGGTGACCATCATGTTGTCGCCGATCATGCCCCATACCATTACCGGCACGCCCACCAGCAGGGCGACAATCGCCTGCCAGCGGAAGCGCTTCATGGTGGCAACGGCGGTCTCCTGCTGGCGCTCCCGGCGCTTCTGGTCATCGTCGATGGCCTCTGCGCTGTAGCCGGCTTTCTCCACCGCCTGCACTAAATCAGCGGCGGAGGCGCTGCCCATCACCAGGGCCGTGCGCTCCGCCAGGTTTACCCGTGCCTGGCTGACGCCGGGAACGGCAGCAAGCGCGTTTTGAACCCGGGACACGCAGCTGGCGCAGCTCATGCCGCCGATCAGCAGCTGCCTGCTGTCGTCGGCATCATCCGCTGCCGGAAGCTCAGGAGTGACCGCTGTCAGTGCTTCCGACGGGATTGACGTCTCTGTCAGCGGCTCAGTTTTTGGGTGGCCGACCTCCGCGCCGTAGCCGGCCTCTTTGACCGTGGCGATCAGCTGATCGGCGCTGGCGCTGCCGGTGACTTTGGCTTCGGTAATGGTAACGTCCGCCTGTTCAACGTCCGGGCGCTGCTCCAGGCTCTCTTTAACGCGCTTTACGCAGTGGCCGCAGGAGAGGCCGTCCAGCGCAAGGGTAATGGTTTGAGACATAGTTCCTCCGTAAATAGTGATCGCCGCCGTTGACCGGCGCGGCGCTTCTTCTTACAGTGACTAAGGTTAAACCTTCCATCAAGGGGAAGGTCAAGGGGGCAGCGTGAATATCAGCGACGTGGCAAAAAAAACCGGCCTGACCAGCAAGGCTATCCGCTTTTATGAAGAGAAGGGACTGGTAACGGCGCCGATGCGCAGCGATAACGGTTACCGCAATTATACGCAAAAGCATCTTGATGAGCTGACGCTGCTGCGCCAGGCGCGGCTGGTGGGCTTTAATCTGGAAGAGTGCCGGGAGCTGGTGCACCTGTTCAACGATCCCGCCCGCCACAGCGCCGACGTTAAGGCGCGCACGCTGAAGAAGGTGGCGGAGATCGAGAGCCACATTGAGCAGCTGCAGGCGATGCGCCAGCAGCTGCTCAGCCTGGCGGCATCCTGCCCGGGCGATGACGGCGCTCACTGTCCGATCATTGATAATCTTTCGGGCTGCTGTCGGCAAAAAGGTTAAGTAAGCGCCGGCTTACCGCTTCTACAGGTAACGATCTGCTCCAGACCGAGGGCGGTCAGCGCCTCCTGAATACTGCGATAGAGCCACGCTTTATGAAGCGGCCCCCGGAGATTCAGTAACCGCATCACTTCGGCGTGCAGGCTATACACCCGCTTAGTGCTCATCTGCATCTGACAGGCGATCTCCTTGATGGAATAGCCCGCGATATGCAGCCGGATGCTGTACCACTGGCGATACGTTATGCCTTCGCTATGGAAAAGCGGATCGTGGGTGTCATTCCGGCCGCTAAACATACCGCGCAGTTTCTTACGCAGCTCAGACAGCGTCGCGCACGGCGAGGCGATGCTCACGCCCCGCGGCAATAGCCAGAACTGCTGCGGGATCCTGTCAGACACCGCCAACTGCCGGAGCGCCGGAAATCGCTGGCATAATCTGATAACGGTTGCGGTCAGTTCCTTACTGTAGCCGGGTTTAATATCCAGCCAGATCACCACATCTGGCGTAAAGCGCGCCTCCTCCAGCAGCTGCTTTTGCAAATCCTCTATGTGACGGTATACCTTGAGCCGCAGCGGCGCATATTCGCCCAGCAGCCAGCGAATGCCGGAGGTAAATAAAAAATTGCCGGAAACGACCGCAACGTGCTGCCACGTCTGGGTGATATTTTTTACGGGATCGCTTAATACCCACTCGCCGGTGGCGGACTCTTTGACGATGCTGATCGTCGAGTCGGGTAAGCGCTCCCCTGGAAAGTGATCGGGTAATACAAAACCGTGCAGATTGCCTGCAAGGGGCGACATATTCACCTGATTTTTTATTTTCATGAACGATCGTTGTCCTTGTCTTATTAAGATGAAATCAAAAAGTTTTATTTCTTATTCAATCCAGTAGCATTTCTGCAGAGAAAGCGGCGATCCTGCGGCCAGCGCCGCCGGGCCTGAAGACAGGCACCGTTGAGCAGATCGGGTTGAGTTGCCCCAATAATGGCCAGCCGGCTGGCCATTACGTTAGGATCGTTATGATGCCGCTGGTAGCTATCCGCCCAGCGGGTAAACCGGGCAAGCAGCTGCGGATCGCGGAGAGTGTTATAGCGAATCAACAGGGCGATGTGCCGATCGTAATCCAGTCTGAGCCGCTGGCCGTATGGGTTGATTAATCCCAGTTCGCTATCGGTTGCGTCCGTCGCCAGCGGGGCGAGTCCGCGGCGTTCGATGGCCGTTAGCCTCTGCTGGGTAACGAGCGCGCTGGCCATAAACAGCAGGATCGGCAGACTTGCCGCTGCAATCACCAGGCGCATCCACCGCGATCCGGTACCGGCTGTCTCAGGCATAACCGGCGGCATAATAAGGGCAAGCAGCAGCGTCAGCATCAGGCAGTGTGGCGCCGACTGATACAGGGGATATTCCAGGTTGATATGACTGATGAGCGGCAGCAGCAGGGCGATGCCGGTCCAGCGCCAGCCGCCCGGTTGCCATAATCCGCGCAGGATCCCCGCCGCCATCAGCAGCAGACCGGCGACGGCCACGATGCCCCCCTCCGCCCAGGCATAAAGCAGTTCGTTATGCGGATGGATCAGCGTAACCACAAACGGACCGCCGCTTATCTGCGCCTGGCGGGAAAACGCCGCCTCAAAGCTGCCGTAACCCCATCCGGCCCACGGATGACGGGCGATCAACGCCCAGGTGGTTTTAAGAATAAGCCAGCGCTCGTGGGTGGAGCCGCGCTTATCGATGGCGGAGAACGCGTCGGGCAGATGCGCGCCCCATTGCCACGCGAGGGCCAGCGCAACGCCTCCCAGCATCAGCAATACCGCTGCCCGTCGCCTGACCTGAATTGATGAACAGAACAGCAGGCCGCAGCCCGCAATAGCCCCAATCCAGGCGGCCCGGCTCTGGATCAGCACCAGCATAAAGGGGAAGAAAAACAGCGCCCCGGAGGCCAACTTGCCCCGGTTGTTGCTGGCGAGCAGGCACAGCAGGCCCGTGGCAACAAACGAGGCCAGAAGATTGGGCTGCTGAAAAATCCCCCAGGGACGCGAACCGCTAAAGCCGGGAGAGCCGTCCGCCATGACCATATGCTTAAAGACCAGCACCTGTAAAAAGCCGAACAGCGCCTGCATCAGCGCGGCCAGCCACAGCATCTGCAAAATCAGCCGGATGCCATCGCGGGTGAGCCCGGTGCGCCTCAGCAGCCATAAAAAGGCGATCATTCCCCACAGCCCGGCCACGCGCGGCAGGCCAGCGTATGGGACGCTGCCGGAGGTCGTCCACAGCAGCGGCAGGGACCATAACCCCGCGCCGATGCAGATTAGCCGAAATGCGCCGTCGGGGGCGCGCCCCTGCGCTACTCCCGGAAGCGTCATGGCGGTCCACATGCCGCACGCGGCCATGACTCCCCAGGTGATGATGTTGACCGGCAGGGAGAGGCCGTGCCCGCCGCTATTGGGGAGATAGAAGAGCAGGCCGATACAGAGCCAGACGCCCAGCAGCGTGAAGGTACCCCGGAAGGTCAGGGAGAGAGGTCGACGGGCGGGGAACGACATCATAGCTCCGTCATCACCATGACCGCATGAGCTGAAAAGCCGCCGGTCTTGATGGCTTTCAGCGCAACGCTGCCTTCACGAACGGGCTGAAAGATAAGCTTTACCTGAGTGGTGCCGTTCTTAAATGTTGCTGCAATGGTATCTGCCGGCGACATCGCCTTATCCTCGTAGAAGAGGGCTACCCCCACATTGTCGGTGGTGGTGCTAATGACCTCGCTGCCGTTCAGCGTCACCGGCGTGTAGCGAAACTGGATGCTGACTGACGATCCGGCATCGCGGGTGCACGATACGGATAGCGACTTTATGACGTTTTCCTGGTCATTCGCGTCCAGCCCGGTGGATAAAAATTTGCGCTCAAGAATGCCCAGATCAATATCCATATCGTCACCATTGTTCAGGACGCAGGAGGCCGGTGTTTCCGGAAGTATCTGCCCGTCGCTGCAGGTGCGGGGGGCGGGCGTAGCCCAGTCCACGTCCGGGGCCGTGGCGTCGAAAAAGGTGTAGCAGAGGCTGCTGCCCGCAGGAATAATGCCGCTGGCGCCATTAAAATCAGGATCCTGCTGCGGAATATTTTCAGCGCTGCTCAGATAAGCGCCGCGGAGGCTATTAACGTGGCCGGAACTGTTTGCTATCGTGCAGCGGATCGCCTGGTTAGCCGGACAAATATAGGTTCTGAGAAACCACATTCCGCTTTGCGGGACGAAAGAGGTATCGAACTGAACCTCCATCTCAGCAATGGATGCGGTAAAGGTTGTGGCATTTTTTATAAAATTGATCCCGGTTTTCTGCGCATTACCCTGCCACCAACAGCTGGTCTGGGTATAAACGCGCCAGCCTATCGCTTGTTCACAGGTGGCCGGCGTCGGCACCCCCCTGATGCCAGCCGCGAACGTCCGCAAAGGAAAAGAGCAGATAATCAATAGTAAAAGCGTGCAGCACAGATAAATAAGCCGGCGATATTGTTGTACGATTACTGGTATAAACATGCAGATTCCCCTGAAAATATTCTGTCAGCCTGCTGGTGATTACAGATACTCAACAATCAGCGAGCCCGAGGCGGTAAACGCCTTTGGTACCAGCGGCGCTTTCGGGTCGGCCACCAGCTGCGCCTGAAGGTGCGGCGGGGCTGCGGGATTAATCTCGATTGCGGTATTGAGCGCTAGCGGTTGCCCCTCCCGGAGGATCCTGACGCCGAGGCCCGAAGTATCAGACCGCATGGTGAGCGCATCATCTCCGGTGGTCGGGGCATTAATCGTCATGTACACCCGGCTGTTATCGCCAATACCGCTGCATTTAAGCGCGTAAGAAATATCTCTGATATATTCCCCGTCAGCGATGTTATGAATACCGACCTTGCCAAATTCAATGCGGATCTCTTTATTATCATTTACCGTACAGGGCTTATTAAGCCGCAGCAGATGGCCGCTAAACAGCACGGTGAGAGTGTCGCCGTTTCCGGCGGCAACGCTGCCGGCCGCGGTCGATAAACAGAAAATAGCGGTACACAAGCGGAGCCTGAATCTGAACACGGAAGCCACCTTTAATTAAAAGCCATTGTAAGCGTTGCGCTGGCCGAGAAGGTCTCTCCGCTGCGGAATTCCGCGCCATCGCCGGTCTGGACCAGCTTCGCGATAATACTCGGCTGGGCATCCATATCCACGTCAAACCAGGTATCGATATCCTGCCGGTGCCCGTTTACCAGCAGTTGAATGCCCAGCGAGGGCATGGCTTCGCCGGCGGCATTCTGCACGGCTAACAGCTTTCCTCCTTGCCAGGTCATCGCCACGCCCGATTGCGGTTTTAATATCATTTGCGTATTTTCATCGATATCATCGCTGCAGTTCATATCGCTACTCAGGGTCTGCTGATAATCTCCTTCAAGCGTATTTTGGCCGTCGATGGTTTTAAATTTGACCTCACCAAAGCGGATATCATCGTCGTAACTCTGCACAAAGTTGCAGTTGCCATTGGCGGTGATAGCGCCACTAATATTTAGGTTCATCTGGTACTGATTACTTTCGCTGGCCAGCGTCTGCAGGTTGATGCCCCCCGCTGCCAGGCCCGCAATCAGCCCGGCGTAAACCATGCGTATTCGCTTACTTTTCATCCGTTTCTCCGTTGCCATCAGGGGTAGCTCACTGCAAATGTGGCCGTTGCCGAGAACTCGCCCGGTCGCAGCGTCTGGTGCACGATTGCCCGTGAGTCGGCCTGAACAAACGCCTGTAGCTCAATCCGGTTGACGCCCGCCGTAAGGCGGTATGCGGGGGTTGGCGTATTGACCGGCAGATAGACCCCATTTTTCTGCTCAATCCCGATGGCGATATTGGCTCCCCCTTCTCCGGATGCGGCCAGCATGCCGGGTAACTGCCCGCTCTCCGTACCGATAAATGTCAGCGTGGCGCTGCTGCCCCGGCTGATATCGCAA
The DNA here is from genome assembly GCF_001598855.1 of Pluralibacter gergoviae ATCC 33028 = NBRC 105706. Lineage (GTDB taxonomy): Bacteria > Pseudomonadota > Gammaproteobacteria > Enterobacterales > Enterobacteriaceae > Pluralibacter > Pluralibacter gergoviae. The sequence goes on from NZ_BCZS01000008.1 coordinate 180,054, forward strand.
TCTTTCAGTACGAGGGTAAACGGCACTCCGCGGGTTCGCGTCTCGCTATACAGCGCTTTGGTCAGCACTGATTTGAAGTCCACCACCTGTTCTGCGGAATCAGGATCGAGGCGGCAGGGCTGAGACACCAGACTGCCGGCTATCTGCAGGTTATTTTCCAGCGCCAGCCCGCAGCCGGCGCGGGCGATCAGGAGCGCGGCGATAATGAGTCGTGCGCCAAGCAGGCGCCGGGCATCACTTTTGTTACCGCAAGGTGGCGCTGGATTATGCGGATATCGGGGACGTTCCACTGAATATGATCCTGTCTGCATGGTTCAAATCGTCAGCCCGCTTTTACTGCGCTAACGGCACACTGCTGCCCGGTGCAGCTAAAGATAAGCTTTGGCCGCCCGCCATAGTCGTTAATGTAAGTCAGGACCGGATGGCTTCCGGCCGCCGCCGGCCGCAGCGTTAGCGGCTGGCTGCTCTGCGGCGCGATCATCACCGGCTTAAAGTCGCTGAACGCCGGGCGATTAATGCCCGCAGCGGCCTCAACAATCGTGACGTAATAGCCGGTTGGGTTGTGAAGCTGAAAGCGGTCGCCCTCTTTGCGCAGGGTGAGTTTGCTCTGGGGAATGTCGCGCCCGCCCTCTTTGAAGGCCAGCGCCGACGGGCGATAGAACAGTTTGATGCGCGTCTGCAGCGCAATTTGCAGCGTATTGGGCCTGCTGCTAACCGGCGGGATCTCCCGCAGATTAAAATAGAACAGGGACTCCCTGTCCCGGGGGAGTGCGGATGCCGCTCCGGTGTCCTGAATTTTTATCTGACTCTGCTCGCCGGGTTCTACGCGCTGCAGGGGCGGCTGGATGGCAAACGGCGTATCGGTTTTCTGGCCCGTACTGTCTTCAAGCCACGCCTGGGCCAGATAGGGCAGCGTTTTGTTCTGATTGCTGATGCTGAAGGTTTCAGACCGGTTCTTTGCATCGAAGACGGCGCGCGTGCGGTCTAACGCGATGGCGGCCGAAGCCGGATGCGCGTTAGCCAGCAGCGCTGCCGACAGCGCAATGGCCTGATAAATCGGATATAGCTTCATTCTCTTGCTCCAGGTATTGTGCGGAAAAACCTTAATAGCCCTGATACGTCGCCCGATGCCGGCCCTCACGCTCTGCAGACCAACCGTAGCGGACTGGGGGGGAGTACCCTGGGTAGCCGGATACGGCATTTTGTTGTTTCATCCCACCGGACGTTCATGGAGGCGTCCGGGACGATCCCCGCGAGCCATACGGTCCCGTCATCGCCGACAATGCCGGTCTGGATGCCATCGCGATTGGCGATCGCCGCGCCAAAGGGGGGAACGCCGCCGTCAGCAAGCCGGATGACGGCCATCGATTTTCGGCCTGACAGTACGCCGAAGCGGCGATAGCCAATGGCGCCTTCGGTGAGCGTGTCCTGTACCACCGAGCGGGTCGCCTCCATGTTGTCGGGGAGCCTGTTCAGGTCGATATTGATACTGCTGCGGTAGTAGCTGCTGATATCGCTGATGACGGCTTTGCCGAACATATTGGAGCGGGTTAAGGCCGCGCTACCGCGCACCGGTACGCCGCTCACGCCGCCGGTATCGACCATCATTCGCGAGCCGCCGGGACTGACGGTTCGGTGCAGCGCCGCGCCCTGCGCGGTCGCGGTGAGTCCGCCGTGCAGCGAAAAGCCGATGGCACTGTAGCGGCCGCCGGTGGCGCTGGCATTCGCGGAAATTTCGGCAATATCGCCCTCGTGCGTTATCCAGGCGCTGGCGGTGCTTTTCCCCCGGCTGGTGGTACCCGCTGAGAGGCTGTAATCATTATTGCTGTCGGGACGGGCGAAATAACGGACGTCATGCTGGCTCTCCCCGGCCCCGAACTGGCCGCTATAGCTGAGGGTGCTGCCGCTTCCCCAGGGGATAGTCAGGCTGAGATAAAGACCGTCATCATTTTTCCCTTCATATTGCGATCGGTATCCCGACAGCGTCAGGCTGACATCCTTGATATTGCCAGCGGAGAAATAGTCGGAGAGGGAGACGTTCCACGTATCGCTGGCAGGCCGATCCCAGTAGCTTTGATGGCTATAAGTGATGTAGGTCGAGAGGTTGAGCGCGCGAAACTGTTTATTAAAGGAGAGGGTGTAGCGCTGCTTGCTGCTCCCGGGATCGGCGCTGTGCTGATAGCGTGCGCTGAGAAACTGCGGCACCGTCATATAGCGGCGCTCTGAGAAACGATAGCCCGCGAAGGTGATCTGGCTGTCGTAGTCGGCAAACCGTTTGGCGTAACTCAGACGCCAGGCGCTGCCCTGGCGGATCTCTCCCTGTGGAAGGGTGGCCCGGGCGTAGGTGACGTCTGCAGAGACCGCGCCGAATGCGAGCAGATCGCGCCCGATCCCCAGCGCTTCGCTGGTATAGCCTTCAGCTCCCAGCCCGCCGCCATAGAGCGACCAGCCGTTGTTGATGCCCCAGGAGAATTCACCGGCCGTAAATAGCGGGCCCCGGCTGCGGCGATCGTAATCTGACGGTTTGCCGGATGAAATCTTATAACGCACGGTTCCCGGTCGCGTCAGATAGGGAATATTGGCGGTTTCGACCTGAAAAGTGTGCACCGAGCCGTCCTGCTCCTCGACCCTGACATCAAGCGTCCCGGTGAATGCATCATTAAGATCCTGGATGCGAAAAGGCCCGGCGGCAACGGTGGTTTCATAGAGGACGCGCCCCCGCTGGCTGACGGTAACTTTGGCATTGGTTTTCGCCACGCCGCTCACCTCAGGGGCGTAGCCGCGCAGGTTTGGCGGCAGCTGGGCATCGTCGGAGGCCAGACTGGCCCCGGTAAAGAGAAAGCTGTCAAATAGGGTGGAATCAAGATAGTTTTCGCCCAGTACCAGTTTTGCGCTTAACGAGGTGATCGCGCGGAAAAGGTAGTAGCGGCTCCACCGCCAGTTCTGACGCGCGCGGCCTGCGCGGTGCTGATACTGCGCCTGCCAGTCGGCCCGCAATCGCCACGGACCGGCATTAACGCCAACGGTGCCATTTCCACTGGCGGACTGGGTAGCATTATCCGAGGCGCTGCGCATGGACAGGGCGTTGATATCATAATCCGCCAGTATGCCGGGGACGCCATCATCCCAGCGGGACGGAGGATCCCAGTTATCTGAGGTATATTCGAGCCACTTGCGGGGCACGCTAATGTAAAGCGTTCCGCTGCCCAGATCGGCGCGAGTCTGCATACCCGGCAGGCTTTTTATGTCCAGACACGCCCCTTTATGCCACCACCTGAGCTGGCCCATCGCGCGTGCGGTCAGGCCGATGGCAGACACCAGATCCTGCGTCAGGCAGGGGGAAGAGCCCTGAGGAGCGTCGTCTGGCGGCATAAACGTTATCGAACGTTCCGGCAGCTCCGCCTGGTTTATTCTGACGGTGAGCTGATACAGGCCCGGCATCAGGTAGCCGGCCCGGGAAAATTGCCCAAGATTGATATGGCTGCGGTCTTTCACATCCAGAATGTCAGCATTGAATTGAACGTAGCCGCCGCGCCCGGCCCCGTTAGCCTGTCCGGCGATAAGTATAAGCAGGGTTGCGGCAACCGGCGGCGCGAGAACGGCGCGCCGGCGACGATGATTCTCTCTCTGACGTTGACGTAAACAGAACATATTCGACATCACGACGAAACAACCTTTTCCAGGCGAAAAACAGCATCAATGTGCTCAAAATAAATAACCCGCTGGCCTGCTTTTTTCAGAAGTAGCGCAGCAGGCGCTTTTTCAGTGTGGAAGCATCCGTGCCTCCTGGGACGGGGCGTTGTGCGATGGTTAACGGGATCGGCCGACGCGCTTTCCTTATTGCGCCCGGCTGAGCTTATTAGTTGTAAGCCAGGGTAAAGTTAGCGATGGAGGTAAAGTCCCCGGGCGTAACCGCAGAAGAGCCGTCCCCCTGGAGATAAGCGGCAAAGCGCAGCTGGTTCGAACCGTCGTGCAGCGCGGGGGCGCTATAGGCTGTGCCCAGTTTTATTGGCGTACCTGCGGCGTCGGTGAGCGCGATCGTTGCCCCCTTTGCCGAGCCAGAAATCCCCAACTGGTCGGGGTTGCTTTCCGTCCCGATACCGGTAAAGGTAATTTCGACATTTTTAGCCGTTGTTAAGGCGCACTTTTCCAGATTGATAGAGAAACTGGTTGGTGTAGATGTGCCGCTATTTATCAGCGTAGCGCTGGATATTGCGCCGAGCTTGACGGTCTGTTCTTCAGAGTCCGGGTTGATAGAGCAGGGGGCATCAATAATTGCGCCTTTAAAATGAATAATCCCGTGGCCCTCATCTTTTGCCGCCGCCGCCGTTCCGGCGAACACTACTCCTGAGAGTATGGCTATGGCGCATGCTGAAACCTTCATAATAAAACCTCTTCGTTATTGTTTAAGTCAAATAGCGGCAGAATGCGGGTACAACAGCGCGGTGCATGCTGCTGCCGGAACGTAATTACTTTGTCATTATTTTTTATAAATCAGTTGACGGGGATGCTTATTGTTAACGCATCAAAGTCAGGCGGGCTTATTTTTAAAAAAAGTGACTAAAGCTGTCAATTAACGTATTTATGTGACGAGATTGAGTGCAACTGCATGATTTATAATATGTTCAAGTTAATTTGAATGTTACCCGTATCTTTGGTGTGGTTACATCTGCTGAAGAGCCACTTTTTTGTGGATGATCTATCTGGATTTTATTTATGTTTTGTTTATTTTAGGTGTTAAAATTCGTTTTACGCCATTTTGTGACATTACATGTTGTTATATACATTGATTGTGGTTTTTTATTTTACCATCATTTGTTTTTAACTAATATGTAACAATTAATCGCCGGAAAGTATAATCACCCGTTATGATACCGGTAAACATAAGGTGTGGGCGGCAAGCGTTTTGCAACATATTTAAAACATGGCCGGTTGTTTTTAGGAATTGTCATGAGATAAAGATTTTTTGCCAATTTTTTACTTCTCGTTGACGTCGGGAAGAAAATCATTTTGAGGAGGAATATTCCTATTCCATACTGATTGATGGGGACGCGCTGAGGCTATTTTTGTTAAAATTATTAATAGCGGGCTATCTAATTAGCCTGCTACCGATAAATAAACAGAAAATTCAGAGTGCATCAGAACGGAGCGTGTGGATGAAGCGGGGCGCTCGCAGCCGATGCAGGGGCTGTCTGAAGGATAAGCGCAGAAAAAGCGTCCCCTTTCTCCAGGGACTGAAGAAAAGGGGGATATGTGCTCTGGCTAATGCGCGCTCGCCCCGATCCGCAGCGTAATCCCCTCCACGGCGAGGACCTCCACGCAGCTGCCGGCCGGCAGGTCGCTGTCGGCAACCACCCGCCAGGTGCCGTCTCCTATCCGCATATGTCCGCGGCCGTTAACGAGCGCGCTGTCAAGGGTAAACGTCTGACCCACCAGTTGCTGCCCCCGCTGATTAAGCAGGTCGTGGGCGCCGGGCTGGCGCTTTACCCGCAGGCTCAGCCAGCGCCACCACAGCCAGGTGGCAACCAGCGTCAGCGCGGCAAATAGCGCGCCCTGCCACTCCCAGCCGAGCGGCAGCAGCCAGATGAGCAGGCCGGTGACGATCGCGGCAACGCCGCTCCACAGCAGGTAGCCGCTACCGCCAAGCATCTCCGCCGCCAGCAGCAGGCCGCCGAGGCTCAGCCAGAAAATATGCGGATGGGCGAGAATTGCCTCTGTCATGGTTTTTTCCGCTCGCCGCTGCTGGTGTTAATCAGTTCGCTGATGCCGGCGATGGAGCCCATCAGGCTGCTGGCGTCCAGCGGCATCATCACGACTTTGCTGTTGTTGGCGGAGCCAATCTTCTGCAGCGCGTCAGTGTACTTCTGCGCCACGAAGTAGTTAACGGCCTGAATATCGCCGGCGGCAATCGCCTCGGAGACCATCTGCGTCGCCCGGGCCTCCGCCTCGGCGGAGCGCTCGCGCGCCTCGGCCTGTAAAAACGCCGACTGGCGGTCGCCTTCCGCCTTGAGGATCTGCGACTGCTTTTCACCTTCCGCCTTCAGGATCTCCGCCTGGCGCACGCCCTCCGCTTCCAGGATGTAGGCGCGCTTGGTGCGCTCGGCCTTCATCTGGGCGTTCATCGAGGCGATAAGCTCGGCCGGCGGGCGCACGTCGCGGATCTCGATGCGGGTAACCTTAATGCCCCACGGATTGGTCGCTTCATCGACGATGTGCAGCAGGCGGGTGTTGATGCTGTCGCGCTGGGAGAGCATTTCGTCCAGCTCCATCGAACCCAGTACGGTGCGGATATTGGTCATGGTCAGGTTAATGATTGCCAGCTCGAGGTTGCTGACCTCGTAGGCGGCCTTCGGCGCGTCGATGACCTGGATGAAGCACACCGCGTCGATGGTGACGTTGGCGTTATCTTTGGAAATCACCTCCTGAGAGGGTATATCCAGCACCTGCTCCATCATATTGATCTTGCGGCCGATGCGATCCATAAACGGCACCACCAGATTGAGACCCGGCTGCAGGGTGGCGGTGAAGCGCCCGAAGCGCTCAACCGTCCACTGGAATCCCTGCGGGACAATCTTGACCCCGGCAGCGACGACGACCAGGGCAACAAAAATTAATACGGGGATAAAGATAAGCACCAAAAACCTCCTGTTTTTTGCTTCAGCGCACGGCGGGCGTACCGGGCTACGGCGGGCAGTATAACTTTTATCCACCACCGGGTGAACGTCCGGATACTGCCCATAAAAAAGCCTTCTCGCGGGGAGAAGGCTTGACGATCTGCGCTAACGCCTGTCAGTACAGCAGAGAGTAGAGCTGGCGGCGGTATTTTGACGCCAGCGCGTCGCCGGTGCCGAGCGCGGCGAGGATCTCCTGCAGCATCTTGCGGGCCTGGCCGTCGGCGGCGCCGAGATCTTTGCGCAGGTGGCTGAACAGCAGCTCCAGCGCCTCTTCATTGCGGCCCACCTGGTGCAGCTGCAGCGCCAGCTGCGAGGCGAGGGCGGCATCGTCCGGGCTGGCGGCAACCTGCTGCTGCAGCTGCTGGATTTCCGGCGTGTCCGCCGCTTGCTTCAGCAGCTCAATCTGCGCCACCAGGCCCTGGTAGCGGGTGTCCTGATCCTGCAGCGGGATGGTTTTCAGCGTTGCTTCAGCCTCTTCAGAGCGGTTGAGGGCGATCTGGGTTTCCGCCAGCAGCAGGCCAATCTGGCTCTCCTGATTCGACAGCTGCCAGGCCTCCTTCAGCAGCGGCAGCGCTTCGGCGTGCTTGCCCTCCTGCATCAGCGCCATCGCTTCCTGGGCCTTCAGCTCCTCTTCGCGGGGCAGCACTTTATCCAGCAGCGCGCGGATGGCCTCTTCCGGCTGCGGCCCCTGGAAGCCGTCAACCGGCTGACCGTTCTGGAAAAGATAGACGGTCGGAATGGCGCGCAGGCCGAACTGGGAGGCGATCATCTGCTCGGCGTCGCAGTCCACTTTGGCCAGAATAAACTGGCCGTTGTACTGGGCGGCCAGCTTGTCGAGTACCGGGTCGAGCTCCTGGCAGTGCTGGCTGCGGGCAGACCAGAAATAAAACAGCACCGGGACGGTCATCGACTGGTCCAGGGTCTGGTGCAGGTTAGCTTCAGTAATGTTGACGATATTCTGTGCAGACATAGGGATTCTCGTTAGTCAGTTTAGGTTCTACATGGGGGCAAAGCGCGGCGCTTCAACTCAGCCCTGCAGAATTTTGTCCATCAGCCGGTCCGGCAGCAGGCGCTTGAGCAGCCTGACCGCGTGGGTGACCATCGTCACCGGATAGCGCACTTTCGGCCGCGGGCTGGTAAAGGCGTGGCGCACCTTTTCCACGACCGCCTCCGGCCCCAGCGTAAAGCGGGCGGCAATGCCCGGATTCTTCACCGGCCTGTCCGCTTCGCCCTGGGTGACGTTATCGGTAAAGCGGGTGCGAATTGGCCCCGGTTCGATCAGGCTGACGCAAATGCCGCTGTGGCGCAGCTCCATGCGCAGGGCGTCTGACCACGCCTCAAGGGCGTATTTACTCGCCGCGTAGGCGCCGCGTCCCGGCGTCGAGATAAGCCCCATCACCGACGAAGTCATCACGATCCGCCCTTCGCGGTGCGGCAGCATGGCGGGCAGCAGCAGCATGGTGAGCTGGTGGACGCCAAAAAAGTTGGTTGAGAGCTGCTGCTCCATCTGCGCGCGGCTCAGGGTGGTCAGCGGTCCGTAGAGACCAAAGCCCGCGTTGTTAAAAATGCCGTACAGCCGGTTGTCGGTCAGGGCAATCACCTCCCTGGCGGCGCGCTCCACGCTCTCTGGCGAATCGACGTCCAGCGCGATGCCGGTCAGGCCAAGCGTCGCCATTCGCGCCACGTCATCCGGGCGGCGGCAGGCGGCCAGCACCCGGAAACCCTGACGCTGGAGTTCAATCGCGCTCTCCAGACCGATACCGCTGGAACAGCCGGTCACTAACACCGTTTTTTGCATAACTTTACCTGGTGACGGCGGCCGATTATCAGCCGCCGTGTTTAACTAAAGGGGCCAGCCGGGACGCCATCCAGTCGGCAATAAACGGCTGGGCATCGCGGTTGGGGTGAATACCGTCGTCCTGCATCCACTGCGGCTTCAGATAGACCTCTTCCATGAAAAACGGCACCAGCGGAATCGAAAACGCGTCGGCCAGCTGCGGATAAATAGCGCTGAACGATTCGGTGTAGCGGCGGCCGTAGTTGGCGGGCAGGCGAATTTGCATCAGCAGCGGCTCGGCGTTGGCGGCCTTCACGGCGCGGATAATCGCCTGCAGGGTCTCTTTGGTCTGCTGCGGCGCAAAGCCCCGCAGGCCGTCGTTGCCGCCAAGCTCCACCAGCACCCAGCGCGGCTGGTGCTTTTTCAGCAGGGCAGGCAGGCGCGCCAGCCCCTGCTGCGAGGTATCGCCGCTGATGCTGCCGTTGACAACGGCGGTATCCGGCTGCCACTTTTCATTAAGCAGGGCGGGCCACGCCGCGCTCGCCGCCATGCGATAGCCGGCGCTCAGGCTGTCGCCCAGCACCAGCAGCGTATCTGCCGCCGCCGCGCGGCAGGTGACCAGGACCAAAAACAGGAAAGGCAGATGCCAGCGGAAAACATACTTGAAGTTCATCATCTTAAGAAATCCGTCGGTCAGGGGGAGCAGGAGCTGTCCATCCTTACCGGAGTTGAGCTGCTTGTCAAACCGGGGCAGAGCATCGCCCTGATTGGCGAGTCGGGCTCGGGCAAATCGACCCTGCTGGCGATCCTCGCCGGGCTGGACGACGGCAGCAGCGGCGAAGTTAACCTGCTCGGTCAACCGCTGCACCGGCTGGACGAAGAGGCGAGGGCGGCCCTGCGCGCCCGCCACGTCGGCTTCGTCTTTCAGTCCTTTATGCTGGTACCGACGCTCAACGCGCTGGAGAACGTCGAACTGCCCGCGCTGCTGCGCGGCGAAAGCGACCGCCAGGGCCGCAGCCAGGCGAAAGCCCTGCTGGAGCAGCTGGGGCTGGGCAAGCGTCTGCACCACCTTCCGGCGCAGCTTTCCGGCGGCGAGCAGCAGCGGGTGGCTCTGGCCCGCGCCTTTAACGGCCAGCCGGCGCTGCTGTTTGCCGATGAGCCGACCGGCAACCTCGACCGCCAGACCGGCGACCGCATTGCCGACCTGCTGTTTGCGCTCAACAAAGAGCACGGCACAACGCTGATCCTGGTGACTCACGATCCCCAGCTGGCGGCGCGCTGCGATCGGCGCCTGCGGCTGGTGGACGGGACGCTGCGGGAGGAAGCATGATAGCCCGCTGGTTCTGGCGCGAATGGCGCACGCCGTCGCTGCTGATCGTCTGGCTGGCGCTGAGCCTGGCGGTGGCCTGCGTGCTGGCCCTGGGCAGCATCAGCGATCGCATGGAGAAGGGCCTCACCCAGCAGAGCCGCGACTTTCTGGCGGGCGACCGGGCGCTGCGCACGTCGAAAGAGGTTGCGCCCGAATGGCTTGCGAAGGCCCGCGAGCTGGGTCTCCGGGTCGGCGTACAGCTGAGTTTCCCGACCATGACCTACGCGGGCGACACGCCGCAGCTGGCCAGCGTTAAGGCGGTCGATGACGTCTATCCGCTGTACGGCGAGCTGCAGACCCGCCCGCCGGAGCTCAAGCCTCAGCCCGGTACCGTCCTGCTTTCGCCGAGGCTCCAGGCGCTGCTGAACCTGAAAACCGGCGACAGCATCGACGTGGGCGATGCCACCCTGAAGGTGGCCGGCGAAGTGCTGCAGGAGCCGGACGCCGGCTTTAATCCCTTTCAGATAGCCCCGAGGCTGATGATGAACCGCGCCGACGTGGCAAAAACCGGCGCCGTGCAGCCCGGCAGCCGCGTTACCTGGCGCTATAAGTTTGCCGGCGCGCCGCCGCAAATGACCGCCTATGAGAAGTGGCTTTTGCCGCAGCTGGGCGAAGACCAGCGCTGGAGCAGCCCGGAGAGCGACGAAGGCGCGCTGGGCAAATCCCTCGAGCGCTCCCGCCAGTTCCTGCTGCTGTCGGCCCTGCTGACGCTGCTGCTGGCGGTGGCCGCCGTGGCGGTGGCGATGAACCACTACTGCCGCAGCCGCTACGATCTGGTGGCGGTGCTGAAGACGCTGGGGGCGGGCAGGACGCAGCTGCGCAGGCTGATTATCGGCCAGTGGTCGATGCTGTTGCTGCTTTCGCTGATTACCGGCGGCGCGATGGGGCTGCTGTTTGAGCAGGTCCTGCTGATACTGCTGCGCCCGGTGCTGCCGGCGGCGCTGCCCGCCGCCAGCCTCTGGCCGTGGCTGTGGGCCGTCGGCGCGATGGTGATTATCTCGCTGCTGGTGGGCGTACGGCCGTGGCGCCTGCTGCTGGCCACCCGGCCGCTGCGGGTGCTGCGCCGCGACGCGGTGGCCAGCGTCTGGCCGCTGAAAATCTACATTCCGGCTATGTGCGCCATCGTGGTGCTGTTGCTGGCGCTGCTGATGGGCGGTTCGATGCTGCTGTGGGCGGTACTCGCCGGCGCGGTGGTGCTGGCCGCGCTGTGCGGGGCGGTCGGCTGGCTGCTGCTGCGCGCGCTGCGGCGGCTGACGCTCACCTCGCTGCCGCTGCGCCTGGCGGTGAGCCGCCTGCTGCGCCAGCCGTGGGCAACCCTGAGCCAGCTGGCGGCCTTTTCGCTCTCCTTCATGCTGCTGGCTCTGCTGCTGGTGCTGCGCGGCGATCTGCTCGACCGCTGGCAGCAGCAGCTGCCGCCGGAGAGTCCGAACTATTTCCTGATAAATATTGCCCCGGAGCAGGCGGAGCCGGTGAAGGACTTTCTTGCCGGGCACGGCCTTACGCCATCGACCTTTTATCCGGTGGTGCGCGCCAGGCTGACGGCGATTAATGACAGGAGCACCGCCGGCAATCCCGATGAGGCGCTTAACCGCGAGCTGAACCTGACGTGGCTGCGCGAGCGGCCGCAGCACAACCCGCTGGTCGCCGGAACCTGGCCGCCGAAAGCGGGCGAAGTGTCGATAGAGGAGGGCGTGGCGAAACGGCTGGGTTTAGGGCCGGGCGATAAGGTCACCTTTAGCGGCGATACTCAGGCGTTCAGCGCGACCATCAGCAGCGTGCGCCAGGTCGACTGGGAGAGCCTGCGGCCCAACTTCTTCTTTATTTTCCCGCCGGGGGCGCTCGACGATCAGCCGCAGAGCTGGCTGACCAGCTTTCGCTGGAACGGCGGCAGCGGACTGCTGACGGCGCTGAACCGCGAGTTTCCGACCGTAGGCTTGCTCGACATCGGCGCCATTCTCCGCCAGGTTGGCGACGTGCTGCGCCAGGTCAGCCGCGCCCTGGAAGTGATGGTTGTGCTGGTGACTCTGTGCGGCCTGCTGCTGCTGATGGCGCAGGTGCAGGTTGGCATGCGTCAGCGCCATCAGGAGCTGGTGGTATGGCGCACGCTGGGCGCAGGAAAGGCCCTGCTGCGCCGCTCGCTGCTGGCGGAGTTCGCGCTGCTGGGGGGCGTTTCCGGGCTGGTGGCCGCCGCCGGGGCTGAAGCGGCCCTTGGGCTGCTGCAGCGGCAGGTGTTTGATTTTAGCTGGCAGCCGGACTGGCGGCTGTGGGTCACGCTGCCGCTGTGCGGCGCGATACTGCTCGCCGCCTGCGGCAGCTGGCTGGGGAGCCGCTTGCTGAAGGGGACGGGGCTTTTTCGTCAGCTTGCGCGCTAACAGGACACGGTAAGGTGGGAAAGTGGTGGGTATTTATCCATCACTTTTCTTTTGAATTGAGCACAAAATAATAATTTTTCATTTTTAATCGCACTTTTTAATAAAAATGGATTAGCAAAAAGTGTGGTGAAAACGGTACTATCCCCACTGTAAATGTGCGTAAAAAAAAGTGTAAAAACGCGTTCATTGGACTGTAACGAAGCCGTGCGTTAATGACCGCCGTACAGAAACAAACAAAATAAAATCTTTTTTCCAAGGATTGTAAATGAAAATTAAAATTAACGCGCTGGCAGTGGCCGTCGGCGCAGCCGTGGCGCTGACTTCGCTGGCTTCCCATGCAGAAATTACCGTACTTAAGCAAGATCCGCAGGCCGGCGACCCGCTGAGCCGTCTCAATTTTACCGTCGGTGGTAGTATTCGTCCGCAGTTCAATAATATGACAGGCGATGGCGATAAAGGTTCCTACAAACGTAACGGTTTCGACGGCGGTACCCGTTTCCGCTTCGCTGCCGATTACTATCTGTTCGATGACATTAGCTGGATAAGCTACTACGAACTGGGCGTCAACATTCCGGCGCTGTTTAACTGGGACAACCACTACCAGAAAGGCGCAACCGACACCGATCGCCGTATGCTGTACACCGGTCTTAAGAGCAACACCTGGGGTACGCTGACCTACGGTAAGCAGAACAGCGTGTACTACGATGTGGTGGGCGTTAAGACCGATATCTGGGATTACGATATGCTGGGTCAGGCGCCGGGCAACGGTATCAACGGCGACTACGACGGCTCCTACCGTTCACGTAATATGCTGAAGTACAAGAAAACGGTTGGCGATGCCGATCTGTACCTCGCTTACCTGTTCAATGAAAGCGACTATAACGTGCGCAGCGGCAAAGTCTATAACGGCTTTAGCTACGACCGTAAGGGCGGCGGCTCCATCGGTGTTGATTACCACATCACCAAAGACCTGACCTGGGGTACGGCCTGGAACTACACCCGCGCCAAAATGAAGAACTACAATACCGGTGAAGACAACACCTTCAACCAGAACATCGTCGGTACCTCCTTCAGCTGGAAACCGGAGCAGTGGACCTTCACTGCCGGCGGCGGCTGGTATCAGAACTACCTGGTGACCAAGAAGGCGAAAACGGTGGATAACTACTTCGCCGGCGACGCGTGGGGTATTGAATATCTGGCCGGTTATACCATTCCGGTGGGCCAGTATGCGCTGAAATCCATCATGCCTTACTTCATGGGTGACCGCATGGAGTATATCAACGGCAGCAACTATAAGCGTATTGATAACGGCGTGGGTATTACCTTCCAGCTGGATTACGGCTTCCGCGTTGATTACGAACACGTCTTCACCTCCAGCACCGATAACCTGGGCGATATGAACCTGGTCCGCGTGCGCTACGATTTCTAATCGGCAACGATCTTATTCAAAGGCCCTGCTAACGCAGGGCTTTTTTGTTTTTAACCGTACTATTCCCCGTACTACGCCGCAGCGACTTCCATTTATAACGTCCAGTAATTATTTGAATATCCCTGTTTTTCTCTCCAACGGCCACCCCTGACGAACTGTGCAATTTGCAGCGTTTATATGTAACTCCCCGCTACGGCACGGTATTTTTTTTGATCAATAGCACAAAAACGTAATTTTTGTTTTTATGAAATGGTTTTTTAAAAAAATATCTGTAATGTGTGGATTATTAAAATAACAGTGCCAGAACGTAACTCTTTATCAGTAAATAAGTACCAATAACCGGGGATTAAAATGAAAAATAAAATCAATGCGCTCACCTTAGCGACGGGCGCAGCACTTCTGTTGGCGTCTGTCCCTACATTCGCTGAGATAACGCTTATCCAGGCCGATCCGCAGCCGAATGATCCGCTCAGCCGCCTGACTTTTCAGGTGGGCGGCAGCATTCGTCCGCAGATGAACAACATGACCGGCGATGACGGCGCCAATGGCTATAAGCGCAACGGCTTTGACGGAGGAACGCGTTTCCGCTTCACCGCTGACTACTATCTGTTTGACGACATTAGCTGGACCAGCTTCTACGAAATTGGCGTAAACCTGCCGAAAATACTCAACTGGGATAACCACTATGCGTCTGGCGCTTTCAATACCCAGCTGCGCCACCTCTACACCGGCCTGAAGAGTGATACCTGGGGCACGCTCACCTACGGTAAGCAGAACAGCATTTACTACAACGTTATCGGCGTGAAAACCGATATCTGGGGCTACGATATGCTGGCACAGGCGCCTGGCGTGGGTATTCAGGGGGATTATGACGGCACCTATCACGCCCGCGACTCGCTGAAATACATGAAGAAAGTGGATAACGTTGACCTGTATGCATCCTATCTGTTTGAGGACAGCAACTATCGCGTGCACAGCGGTAAGAATTACAACGGCTTTAGCTACAAGCGTAAGGGCGGCGGCTCTCTGGGCGTGGATTACCACATCACCAAAGATCTGCTCTGGGGCACTGCGTGGAACTACACCCGGGCCGATATGCGGTATCCGGGGCTGAACGAGAGCAAAACCTGGGATCAGCACATTGTCGGTACTGCCCTGAGCTGGAAGCCGGGCAACTGGACTCTGACCGCCGGCGGCGGCTGGTATAAAAATTTCCTGGTGCGCAAGCAGAGCGATAAAACGGTGAATAACTACTTCGCCGGCGATGCGTGGGGCGTGGAATATCTGGCGGGTTACTCTTTCCCGGTTGCTCAGTACGGCCTGAAGGCGATCATGCCCTATTTCATGGGCGACCGCCTGGAGTATATCAACGGCAGCAACTACAAGCGTATCGACAACGGTGTGGGCCTGACCTTCAAGTTCCAGCCCGGCTTCCAGATAGAGTATGAACACATGTTCACCTCCAGTACCGACAACCTCGGCGATATGAACTACGTTCGCGTGCGCTACGACTTCTGACGGCCCGCCGCTGCCGGGCGGAGATGTCCGTCCGGCAGCGCATCAGGCTACCCCTCCAGCCAGTCGGCCACTTCCTGCCAGCGGCCGCGAAACAGAATCAATCCGGCCTTTTTCTCCAGCTGATAGCGGTACATCGGATCGTAGTAGGCCTCCAGCAGCGGCCGCAGCCAGTCGAAGTGCGCGTCGGTATCGCCGCTTCTGTGCTGAACCTCCAGCGCATGCTCCAGTTTGTCGCTGAACTGCGCGAAGCGCTCCAGCCCCAGGCGGCGGCGGATAGCGAACAGGCCGTGGCGCAGATACTCCGCGTATGCCTGCCAGCCGTGCTCCTCGCCGCAGGCGGCCTCAAACTCGCGCTGCATGCCGGTGAAGTACTCTTCCCGCAGGCGCTCAAGGCGGATCGCCAGCGGATCCTCAATCACCGCTACGCCGGCCTGCGCCATGCGGCGGCGCAGCGGTTCGGGCAGGTGATTGGCACCGATGGTCGTACCCTCGTCTTCCAGCACCAGCCGTCCCGGCTGCTGCAAAAGCTTCACCGCCAGCCCATTTTCAAAGCTTGCCTGGGAGCGCTGCTGCCTGAGCGTGCGGCCAAAGGAAGAGCCGCGGTGGTGGGCGAGCCCTTCGAGATCGATCCCATCGGCGCGTTCGCGCACCAGCAGAGTTTTACCGTTGCCGGTGCAGCCGCCCACCAGCACTACCGGACGCTCCGCGCAGGCATCAATGGCCGCTATTGCCGCCTGGCGCAGGGACTTATAGCCGCCGACGATCAGCGGCGCGTCCACGCCCGCCTCGCGCAGCCACTGCTGTACGATATGCGAGCGCTGCCCGCCGCGGGCGCAGCAGAGATAAGCCTGCGGATGCTGGCGAAGCGCCTCGCGCCAGGCCGCCGTGCGGCGGGCGCGAAGCTCGCCGTTCACCAGGGTGTGGCCGAGGGCGAGGGCGGCATCGGCGCCCTGCTGCTTATAGCAGGTCCCGACCGCCGCCCGTTCGTCGTCGTCCATCAGCGGCAGGTTGATGGCGCCGGGCACGGCGCCTTGGGCAAATTCGACCGGCGCGCGGACGTCGATAATCGGCGTTTCCGCCGCGAGAATGGCGCGGAAATTCGTCCCATCATTCATGGATCAATCCTTCTTTAAAATGCATGGGGGGATTCTACGCGCAGGGGAGGGGGTGGGGAAGAGGAACGGCGATTGCTTCTCCGATGTTAACTACAGGTAAAAAAGCTCCTCAATTCTCAGGGCAATTTCACCCCTGGATACCCAGGCTGTGGCAGTCTCATTAACCCTGTCAGTAATAAGTGGATCGGGCGATAGCCTGATCGTGGTTCATTGACTCGAGTCCATACTCATTGTACCGGGCAGGCAGTGAAGCCTTTGAAAAGTATTTTCTGTTTTTTTTTCGTAAAGTGAGAGAGGAGGCACTCTATAGTCAATCACTCTTCTGATTTTCTTAAGTGCAGTTTTTTTTCGTAAACTCATGCACTGATATGCCACTTCATCGGCAGTATCTTACCTGATGTTTATTGGTCATTTTGATTGATTGATTTCTAAATATAAGGTGAGTGAATTTATTTGCGGTCAGGTTTTTTAAAATGAATAATTTCATTGATTAATATCATCTTTTCTCTAAGTCTTGTTTTTATTTTTGCTTGAATGTTTAAATGAGCACGATATTTATTTTTTTAATAGTGGCATGGGTTTTTATCCTGCCTCTCCCGGATTTTCCTGACCTTGTTTTGGTATAAAATTCTAGGATTTTTCTTGTGGTAGTTTTTTGATCTTTTTGTTTGATATTGAATGGATAATAGTTCTATTATCGTATTCGCGTAAATCTCACCCAAAAGTTTCATATGGCAATAGCAGAAGGATATTGAAATGGCCTCAAGCTTTCAGAATGAGGTGCCCAAGGCACGCATCAACCTTAAACTTGACCTGCATACGGGCGGGGCAAGCAAGAAAACAGAATTACCACTCAAACTGCTGCTAACCGGCGACTTCAGTAACGGGCAGGATCACGCGCCGCTCTCGGAGAGAGAGAAGGTAAATATAAATAAAAACAACTTTGATGCAGTGCTTTCAGATTATTCTCCGCAGGTTAATCTCACCGTGGAAAATACTCTCGCCGGCGACGGCCGGGAAGAGAATATCCGCCTGACCTTCCGT
>NZ_BCZS01000009.1 GCF_001598855.1 Pluralibacter gergoviae ATCC 33028 = NBRC 105706
GCCCGGCCGTCGCGCATCTGCAGGGTGGCGTACTTCATCAGCACCTGCTCAGGCGGGATGCTGTCCTGCGCGGTGGTGAACTCAATCTCCCAGCGGAAGGGCTCGCTCAGGGCGTCGCGGCCGCGAAAGCGCAGGACGTCGGGGACCACGGAAGAGTTGTTGATGTCGAGCCGGTAGCGGGAGAGCGGGGTGTTGTCCCCGGGGAAAGCAGTGTCCTTCTGCATTGATGTTGGCCCTGGTGAATAATGGAATATCGTAGGCATACTATTTGTGTGTGAATTGTCTTTTATTTGAGCGGGTCAGGCAACAGGTTTTGTTAAACCTTCTGCGGTGGGCTGAGCAATACAGAATTGTAAAATAATCAAAACGGCGTTTTATTTTTAATTGAAAGCCAGAAGGTGAGCGATTAAGATGAAAACGATAAAACCAAAACAGCTTTTCATTTTAATCCGATGACGACCGGAGGTGACCGTGGAAGTCAGACAGAGCATTCATAGCGAGCACGCAAAGGCCCTCGACACTCAGGGGCTGCGCCGCGAGTTTCTGGTGGAGAAGGTCTTCGAGGCCGATACCTATACTATGGTCTACAGCCATATCGACCGCATTATCGTCGGCGGCGTCATGCCGGTGAGCAAGACCGTAGCCGTCGGCGGCGAAGTGGGCAAACAGCTGGGCGTCAGCTACTTTTTGGAGCGCCGCGAGCTGGGGATTATCAATATCGGCGGGCCGGGCAGCATTACCGTTGACGGCCAGTGTTATGAGATAGGCCACCGGGATGCGCTGTACGTCGGCAAGGCGGCGAAAGAGGTGGTTTTTGCCAGCGTCGATCCCGCAAAACCGGCGAAGTTCTACTACAACTGCGCCCCGGCGCACAGCACCTATCCGACCAAAAAAGTGACGCCCGCCGACGTGGCGCCAGTGACGCTCGGCGACAATCTCACCAGCAACCGCCGCACCATCAATAAGTACTTTGTCCCGGACGTGCTGGAGACCTGTCAGCTCAGCATGGGCCTGACCGAACTGGCGCCGGGCAATCTGTGGAATACCATGCCGTGCCACACCCACGAGCGCCGCATGGAGGTCTACTTCTACTTCAACATGGACGAAGACGCCTGCGTCTTCCACATGATGGGGCAGCCGCAGGAGACGCGCCATATCGTGATGCGCAACGAGCAGGCGGCAATCTCCCCGAGCTGGTCGATTCACTCCGGCGTCGGCACCAAGGCCTATACCTTTATCTGGGGCATGGTCGGTGAAAACCAGGTGTTCGACGACATGGATCACGTTGCCGTTAAGGATATTCGCTAGCGGCGCTCACTTCGTTACCCGCCCGCCGCGCGCGGGCGCCAACTCAATAAGGAATGACTATGATCCTCGATGCATTTTCTCTGGCGGGTAAAGTCGCGGTGGTCACCGGATGCAATACCGGGCTGGGGCAGGGGATGGCCGTCGGCCTGGCGGAGGCGGGTTGCGATATCGTAGGCATTAACCGCTCTGAGCCGGCGGAAACCGCTGCAAAAGTCGAGGCGCTGGGCCGCCGCTTTCTGAGCCTCAGCGCCGATCTGCGCAGTACGGACGGCATCCCGCAGCTGCTGAAGCAGGCGGTGGATGAGTTCGGCCATATTGATATCCTGGTCAACAACGCCGGGCTGATCCGCCGCCAGGATGCGCTGGAGTTTAGCGAAGCGGACTGGGACGACGTCATGAACGTCAACGTGAAGACCCTGTTCTTCCTCTCCCAGGCGGTGGCGAAGCAGTTCATTAAACAGGGCAGCGGCGGCAAAATCATTAATATCGCCTCAATGCTCTCGTTCCAGGGCGGCATCCGCGTGCCCTCCTATACGACATCGAAAAGCGGCGTGATGGGCCTTACCCGGCTTTTGGCCAACGAGTGGGCGCAGCACGGCATCAACGTCAACGCCATCGCGCCGGGCTATATGACCACTAACAACACCGAGCAGCTGCGCGCCGACGAGCAGCGCAGCGCGGAGATCCTCGACCGCATTCCGGCCGGGCGCTGGGGAGTGCCGGACGATCTGAAAGGTCCGATCGTCTTTCTGGCCTCTGCTGCATCCGATTACGTCAACGGTTACACCATTGCCGTCGACGGCGGCTGGCTGGCCCGCTGACGCCACCGGCGGGTAGTAAATGCCGCTCATCTCTGTTTCACTGTAGAAAAACCTTATTGCGGAGCAGAGAGCATGAAAACGATCGGTTTACTTGGCGGCATGAGCTGGGAATCCACCATCCCCTACTACCGGCTGATTAACGAAGGCATTAAGCAGCGCCTGGGCGGGCTGCACTCGGCAAAAATCCTGCTGCACAGCGTCGACTTCCACGAAATTGAGGCCTGCCAGGCCTCGGGCGAGTGGGATAAAGCGGGCGAAATCCTCGCGCAGGCGGCGGCGGATCTTGAACGCATCGGTGCCGAGGGGATCGTGCTCTGTACCAACACCATGCACAAAGTGGCGGCGCCGATTGAGGCCCGCTGCCGGGTGCCGTTTCTGCACATCGCCGACGCGACCGGGCGGGCTATTGAGAAGCAGGGCCTAAAAAACGTCGCGCTGCTGGGCACCCGCTATACCATGGAGCAGGATTTTTACCGCGGGCGGCTGGAGCAGCAGTTTGGCATCAGCAGCCCGATCCCCGACGCCGGCGACAGGGCCCGCATCAACCAGATAATCTTTGACGAGCTGTGCCTCGGCACCTTCAGCGATACGTCCCGCGATTATTACCTGCAGGTGATCTCCCGGCTGGCGGCGCAGGGCGCTGAGGGCGTGATTTTCGGCTGTACCGAAATCGGCCTGCTGGTGCCGGCAGAGATGAGCCCGCTGCCGGTGTTTGATACCGCCGCGCTGCACGCCGCCGACGCGGTGGACTTTATGCTCTCCTGACCGCGTTGAGTATCGCCTCCAGCGGTTGGGTAATGATCGGAAGACTCGCCTGCAGGTGGGCGGCAAAGGCGTCCACCAGCGCCGAGGCCGGCCGGTGCAGGGGGCGGATGAGGCTGACGGTAAACGGCACGTCGATGCTGAAGCGGCGGACGGCGACGCCGCTGCCGGCGTAGTCGAGGGCGGTAAAGGGATTCACCACCGATATGCCGGCCCCGGCCCGCACCATCGCGCAGATCGACGCCGCGCTGTGGGTCTCAATCGCCAGCCTTCTTTTCACGCCGTGCTCGCTGAACAGCCCGTCCAGAAGCTGGCGGTAGCTGTCGGTGCGCGACAGGCTGATGTAGCGCTCACCTTCGAAATCCTGCGGCGTCAGCACCGCCTTGTGCGCCAGCGGATGCCCCTCGGGCAGGACGCACACTTCATTGAGCGCCAGCAGCGGCGTGCGCTCGGTGCCCGGCGGCGTATGCTGGGTCTCGGTCAGCCCCAGATCGTGGCGCTGGGCGGAGAGCCACTCCTCCAGCAGCGGCGACTCCTGGGGCACAACCTGCAGGCTGACGTCGGGATAGCGGGCGAGGAACGGCGGCAGCAGAGCGGGCAGAAACGACTGTGAAAATACCGGCAGGCAGACCACCGACAGCTCGCCCTGGCGAAACTCGCGCAGCCCCTGCGCCGCGCTGACGATGCGGTCCAGGCCGTACCAGGATCGCTGTACCTCCTCAAACAGCCGCAGCCCCTGCACTGTCGGATGCAGGCGGCCCCGGCTGCGCTCAAACAGCGTCAGCCCCAGCAGCTTCTCAAAGCGCGCCAGCTCCCGGCTGACGGTGGGCTGGGAGGTGTTGAGCATTGCGGCGGCGGCAGTGACGTTGCCGGTGGTCATGACCGCGTGGAAAATCTCTATCTGGCGCAGGTTCACCGCGGGCATAGCAGATCCTTTTGTCGGGTTATCTATATCAATTTTGCATGAAGTGGCAATAAAACGATATTTTTTATTCGCTGCGCGCTGTGGCGTAATCAGACAAAAGCCTGATAACCGGAGTTCACCATGCCACGCCCGCTCGACAGTACCGATACCGATCTCAACGCCGCCAACCTGCTGCGCCTGCCCGCCGAATTCGGCTGCCCGGTGTGGGTCTACGATGCGCAGATCATCCGCCAGCAGATTGCCAAACTGGCGCAGTTCGAGGTGGTGCGCTTCGCCCAGAAGGCGTGCTCCAATATCCACATTCTGCGCCTGATGCGCGAGCAGGGCGTGAAGGTCGATTCGGTATCGCTGGGGGAAATTGAGCGCGCGCTGGCGGCGGGCTACGATCCGCTGAATCATCCGGACGATATCGTCTTTACCGCCGACCTGATTGATGACGCGACGATTGCCAGGGTGAAAGAGCTGAATATTGCGGTCAACGCCGGTTCGGTCGATATGCTGGCCCAGCTCGGCGCCGTCTCGCCGGGCCACCGCGTCTGGCTGCGGGTCAACCCCGGCTTCGGCCACGGCCACAGCCAGAAGACCAATACCGGCGGCGAAAACAGCAAGCACGGCATCTGGCACAGCGATCTGCCCGCTGCCCTGGCGGTGATGCAGCGCTACGGCCAGCGGCTGGTGGGGATCCATATGCACATCGGCTCCGGCGTAGATTACGGCCACCTTGAGCAGGTGTGCGGCGCGATGGTGCGCCAGGTGGTGGAGTTTGGCCAGGATCTTGAGGCGATCTCGGCGGGCGGCGGGCTGTCGATCCCCTACCGCTACGGCGAGGAGGCGATCAATACCGATCACTACTACGGCCTGTGGAACGCGGCGCGCGAGCAGGTGGCGAAGCACCTCGGTCATCCGGTGAAGCTGGAAATTGAACCGGGGCGCTTTCTGGTGGCGGAGTCCGGCGTGCTGGTCGCCCAGGTGCGCAGCGTCAAGGCGATGGGCAGCCGCCGCTTCGTGCTGATCGACGCCGGGTTTAACGACCTGATGCGTCCGGCGATGTACGGCAGCTATCACCACATCAGCGCCCTGGCGGGCGACGGGCGCGATCTGGACGGGGAACCGGCGGTGGAGTGCGTGGTGGCCGGGCCGCTGTGCGAGTCCGGGGACGTCTTCACTCAGCTGGAGGGCGGCACCGTGGAAACGCGCACCCTGCCGCCGGTGGTGCCGGGAGACTATCTGGTGCTGCACGATACCGGCGCCTACGGGGCGTCAATGTCCTCTAACTACAACAGCCGCCCGCTGCTGCCGGAAGTGCTGTTTGACGGCGGCAAGGCGCGGCTTATCCGCCGCCGCCAGACCATTCAGGAACTGCTGTCGCTGGAGCTGTTCTGATAAAACGGCCCGCGGGTGACCGATTCGCGCAGCACCAGCTTGCCGGTAAAAGGGGGAATGGCCTCGATAGCCTCACCTGAAGCAAGCTTAATGGCCTGATCGATGGCGGTGGTTATCATGCTGTCGATGGGCAGATAGACCGACGACAGCCCCGGCTCCAGCCACCGGGCGCTGGGGGCGTCGTCAAAGCCGAACAGCGACACGTCCTGCGGAATACGCAGCCCCGCCCGGTACAGCGCCTTTGAGGCGCCCAGCGCCATATCGTCATTGCAGGCAAACAGCGCGCTAAAGCGGACCTTCTCCCGCAGCAGCTCTTTGCACAGCTCATACCCGCGGGTCATTCCGGCATCGCCATATTTGACTCTGCGCGGATCCCACGTGATGCCGTGTTTCTCCAGCGCCTGGCGGTAGCCCGCCAGGCGCGCCTTGCCGGTGGGCGTATGAATCGGCACGGTCAGGCAGGCGATATCGCGGTGGCCCTGGCTAATCAGGTACTCCACGGCCTGAAATGCGGCATCCTGCTGCTCGAAAAATACGCAGCGCTCGCGGGCCTGGCTGACGTCGCGGTTGATCACCACCAGCGGCATCGGCACGGCGTCAATCAGCGCCATGATCGCCTTTTCGCTCATAAAGCGGGTGTAGAGCACGATAGCGTCGCACTGGCGGTCGGCGAGCATCTGCACTGCCCGCTCTTCGTGCCCGGGAATGTCGTGGCCGTCGGTCACGATCAGCTGCTTGCCGTAGCTCTCGGTCTGGCGCGACGCCTGCTGCAGCAGGCGGCCAAAGTAGAAGCCGTCAAAGGTGGAGACCACCAGGCCGATGCTGTTGCTGGTGCGGTTCGCCAGCGAGCGGGCGAGAAAATTGGGCCGGTATCCCAGCTCCTCCATCGCCTTAAATACCTGCTTTCGGGTGCTCTCCTTAACCTGGCCGGTTCCGTTGAGCACGCGGGAGACAGTGGCTTTTGAGACGCCGGCGCGCAGTGAAACATCGAGCATAGTTGCCATTGTCATTTCCTGATGTCAGATAATAACTGCAGTTTATCACAGAGATTCAAGGGCATATCCGGCGGCGTTGACGTCAAATAATCGCGGCGATCACGATTTGTGGAGAAAGCCCCGAAAAGGCCTACAAACTGCGGTATTCCAGCCGGGGGGCAAACTTTGCTATATTCTCGCCGCCGAAAAAATGTTCGCCTGCCTATTCAGAGAAATTAGATGTGAAGATCCAACCGCTGTATGAAGTTCCCCACCACGCCAGACAGATCACGGACTGGCTCTGGCAGGCGTTTGGCGGCGTCGCCATGCCGCGCGAATTTTTTGCCAGCATCGTTGAGCACAGCCAGTGCCCCGATGCGCTGCCGCTGACTTTTGTATTGACCGACGGGGAGCGGGCGCTGGCCACCGTCGGGCTGTGGCGCTGCGATCTGATAAGCCGTCAGGATCTCTATCCCTGGCTGGCGGCCCTTTACGTTGAAGAAGCGGCGCGCGGGCAGGGGCTGGCGGGGATGCTCCAGGAGCACGTTAAGCAGTATGCCCGGGAGAAGGGCTACCCGTCGCTGCATCTCTACTCCGCCTGCGTGGGGTTTTATGAGCGCTTCGGCTGGCAGCACATCGGCGACGGCATTGAGTTTCCCGCCACCCGGGTGCACCTCTACCGCTGCGCGCTCTGATCGTCGGCCAGGGCGCTTACCGAGTGGCGGCGCACCAGCGTCGGGCTAAAGAGATGAGTGACCTCGGGCAGCGGGCGGTTCTCTGCCAGCGCCAGCGCCAGCTCGGCGGCCTGGGTCGCCATGGTAACGATCGGATAGCGCACGGTGGTCAGGCGCGGACGCACATAGCGCGAGATCAGCACGTCATCGAAGCCAATCAGCGAGATCTCGCCCGGCACGTCGATGCCGTTATCGTTAAGCACGCCCATCGCGCCTGCGGCCATGGAGTCGTTGTAGCAGGCCACCGCGGTGAAGTTTTTGCCGCGCCCCAGCAGTTCGGTCATCGCCTGTTCGCCGCCGCTCTCGTCGGGTTCGGCAAAGGTCACCAGCCGCTCGTTGCAGGGCAGGCCGCTCTCTTTTAGCGCGTCGTAGTAGCCCTGTAGCCGGTCTTCGGCATCGGAGATGGCGTGGTTCGAGCAGAGGTAGCCGATGCGCGTGTGTCCCTGCTGAATCAGGTGGCGGGTGGCAAGCCACGCGCCGTAGCGGTCGTCCAGCGCGACGCAGCGCTTCTCAAAGCCCGGCAGGATGCGGTTGATCAGCACCATGCCGGGGATCTGCTTCATCAGCCCCGCCAGCTCATCATCGGCCATGACTTTGGCGTGCACCACCAGCGCCGCGCAGCGGTGGCGGATCAGCTGTTCAATGGCCTGGCGCTCTTTGTGTTCGCTGTGATAGCCGTTGCCGATCAGCAAAAAATTGCCCGTATTGTAGGCCACCTGCTCGACGGCCTTGACCATTGCGCCGAAGAAAGGATCGGAGACGTCGCCGACAATCAGGCCAACGGTTTCGGTGGACTGCTGGGCCAGCGCCCGGGCGTTGGCGTTGGGATGGTAGTTGAGCGACGCCATCGCCGAGAATACGGCCTGGCGTGATGCGTCGCTGGCCTTGGGGGAGTGGTTGATCACCCGGGATACGGTTGCCACCGAAACGCCCGCCAGTCGCGCTACATCCTTAATCGTCGCCATCGTTGCCTTCTTCGTCAGGGGAAAACGTTTACACAAATATAGTTTCAGGCAAAAGCCCGCGCTGTTCAAGGCTTGTCGCGCAACCTGTTTACGCTTTTGTGATGAGGTGTACGTCCTGACGCGGGGTCGTTACACTGCCGTTACCCGAAAAAGTAATAATGAAAAAGGTGAATCCAAACCTTTGGTTACACTTTGCGAAGGGCTGTTGCGAATGTTCGCTGGAGGCGAAAGTTGCCAGGTTGTTACTCTGATTATCCCAGAGGTATTGATAGGTGATGTCCTCCAGATGGGGTGACAACCACAATTACACCAACCTGCGCAGATGCGCAGGTTTTTTTTGCCTGAAATTCAGGGATGTAACAACTGTCCGCTTTCGAAATACGCCGTTGCATTTCGCTTCACTCCTTTGCGTTTTCAGGCTGGTCGTTGCCGACGCGAGCCGCCACAATCAAGGTCCCAGAGGTATTGATAGGTGAATTTCTCAGGTACGGCTGCCGTACTTTCACTTACACCGACCTGCGCAGATGCGCAGGTTTTTTTTGTCTGAAAAATCTGTGTTTGCACTGCTTTCCCCCGTTATCTCATGTACTCTGCCTCAACTCTCTTTACGCCAAACGGAGTTGATATGCTTATTGGATTTTTTCGATTGCTTTTCAAAGCCATGTTCCGCGTCAGGCTCACGGGCGATACGGATGCGCTCAGGCTGCCGAAAGTCCTGATTACCCCCAACCACGTCTCCTTTCTTGACGGGATGCTGCTGGCGCTGTTCCTGCCCGGCCGCCCGGTGTTTGCGGTCTATACCTCAATCAGCGAGAAGTGGTTTATGCGGGCAGTAAAGCCGCTGATTGATTTCGTCCCGCTCGATCCGACTAAGCCGATGTCTATCAAGCACCTGGTGCGGCTGGTGGACCAGGGGCGCCCGGTGGTGATTTTCCCGGAAGGGCGCATTACGGTTTCCGGCTCGCTGATGAAAATTTATGACGGCGCCGCCTTTGTGGCGGCGAAATCGCAGGCGACCGTCGTGCCGCTGCGTATTGAAGGCGCCGAGCTGACCTTCGCCAGCCGCCTCAAGGGGCTGGTCAAGCGCCGCCTGTTCCCGCGCATCTCCCTGCATTTACTGCCTCCGACCCAGCTGCCGATGCCGGATGCGCCCCGCGCCAGGGACCGCCGCCGCATCGCCGGCGAAATGCTGCACCAGATTATGATGGAAGCCCGGATGGCGGTGCGCCCGCGCGAGACGCTGTACGAAGCGCTGCTGTCGGCCCAGTACCGCTTCGGCGATCGCAAGCCCTGCGTCGAAGACATCAACTTCCAGCCGGACAGCTACCGCAAGCTGCTGACCAAAACCCTGTTCGTGGCGCGTATTCTTGAGAAGTACAGCCAGCCCGGCGAGCGCATCGGCCTGATGCTGCCCAATGCCGGCATCAGCGCGGCGGTAATTTTCGGCGCCGTCGCCCGCCGCCGCATTCCGGCGATGATGAACTATACCGCCGGCGTGAAGGGGCTCTCCAGCGCCATTACCGCCGCTGAGATTAAAACCATCTTTACCTCCCGCACCTTTCTCGATAAAGGCAAGCTCTGGCACCTGCCGGAGCAGCTGACCCAGGTGCGCTGGGTGTTTCTCGAAGATCTCAAGGGCGATGTCACCGCCGCCGACAAGCTGTGGATTTTCGGCCATCTGCTGATGCCGCACCTGGCGCAGGTGCCGCAGCGGCCGGAAGATGACGCCATTATCCTCTTCACTTCCGGCTCGGAAGGCCATCCGAAGGGCGTGGTTCACAGTCATAAAAGTATTCTCGCCAACGTCGAGCAGATCAAAACCATTGCCGACTTCACCGCCGCGGACCGCTTTATGTCGGCCCTGCCGCTGTTCCACTCCTTTGGCCTGACGGTCGGTCTGTTCACGCCGCTGTTCACCGGCGCGCAGGTATTCCTCTACCCGAGCCCGCTGCACTACCGCATCGTCCCGGAGCTGGTCTATGACCGCAACTGCACCGTGCTGTTCGGCACCTCAACCTTCCTCGGCAACTACGCCCGCTTCGCCAATCCCTACGACTTCTTCAAAGTGCGCTACGTGGTGGCCGGCGCCGAGAAGCTGCAGGAGAGCACGAAGCAGCTGTGGCAGGACAAGTTCGGCCTGCGCATCCTCGAAGGCTACGGCGTTACCGAATGCGCGCCGGTGGTCTCCATTAACGTGCCGATGGCGGCGAAGCCGGGCACCGTTGGTCGCATCCTGCCCGGTATGGACGCCCGCCTGATGGCGGTGCCCGGCATTGAGCAGGGCGGTCGCCTGCAGCTTAAGGGGCCGAACATCATGAACGGCTACCTGCGGGTCGAGAAGCCCGGCGTGCTTGAGGCCCCGGCGGCGGAAAACCCGCAGGGCCAGCTGGAGGCTGGCTGGTACGATACCGGCGATATCGTGGCCTTTGACGAGCAGGGCTTCGTGCAGATCCAGGGCCGCGCCAAACGCTTTGCCAAAATCGCCGGCGAAATGGTGTCGCTGGAAACCGTCGAACAGCTGGCGCTGGCGGTATCGCCGGACAAAATGCACGCCACGGCGATCAAGCAGGACGCCAGCAAAGGCGAGGCGCTGGTGCTGTTTACAACCGACGCGGAGCTGACCCGCGAGCAGCTGCTGCAGAAGGCGCGCGCCGGCGGCGTGCCGGAGCTGGCGGTACCGCGCGATATCCGCTTCCTCAAGCAGATGCCGCTGCTGGGCAGCGGCAAGCCCGACTTTGTGACCCTGAAGGGGATGGTCGATGAGGGAGAAAAGTCTGATGCGTAAGTTAGCACTCACTGACGATTCGCTGTGGTCGAAGGGGATGCTGGCGGTGATTTGCGCCCAGTTCCTGTCGGCCTTTGGCGATAATGCCCTGCTGTTCGCCATCCTGGCGCTGATGAAGGCCCAGTTCTACCCCAACTGGAGCCAGCCGGTGCTGCAAATGGTGTTTGTGGGCGCTTACATCGTCCTGGCGCCCTTTGTCGGCCAGTTCGCCGACAGCTTTGCGAAAGGCAGAGTGATGATGGTCGCCAACGTCATGAAGCTGATAGGCGCGGCGGCGATCTGCGTCGGCATTAACCCATTTATCGGCTATATCCTGGTCGGCATCGGCGCGGCGGCCTACTCGCCCGCCAAGTACGGTATCCTCGGGGAGCTGACCACTGGCGACAAGCTGGTGAAAGCCAACGGCCTGATGGAGTCCTCCACCATCGCCGCCATCCTGATCGGCTCGATGGCGGGCGGCGTGCTGGCCGACTGGCACGTGCTGGCGGCGCTGGTGGTCTGCGCCGTGGTTTACGCCGGCGCCGTGGTGGCCAACCTGTTTATCACGCCGCTGCCGGCGGCGCGCCCCGGCCAGTCCTGGCGGTTTAGCGCGATGACCGGCCGCTTTTTCGCCGCCTGTAAAACCCTGTGGTACAACCCGGAGACCCGCTTCTCGCTGGTGGGCACCAGCCTGTTCTGGGGCGCGGGCGTGACCCTGCGCTTCCTGCTGGTGCTGTGGGTGCCGGTGGCGCTGGGCATTACCGATAACGCCACGCCGACCTACCTCAACGCGATGGTGGCGGTCGGCATCGTGGCGGGCGCAGGCGCGGCGGCGAAGCTCATTCGCCTGGAAACCGTTGCCCGCTGCATGCCGGCGGGGATCCTGCTCGGCGTAGTGGTCATTATCTTTGCGCTACAGCACGCCCTGCTGCCGGCCTACGCGCTGCTGTTCCTGCTGGGTGTCTGCGGCGGCTTCTTCGTGGTGCCGCTCAACGCCCTGCTGCAGGAGCGCGGCAAGCGCAGCGTCGGCGCCGGCAACGCCATCGCGGTGCAGAACCTCGGCGAAAACAGCGCCATGCTGATTATGCTCGGCCTTTACTCGCTGGCGGTGATGGTCGGTATCCCGGTAGTCGGCGTCGGCATCGGCTTCGGCGCACTGTTCGCGCTGGCGATTGCGGCGCTGTGGTGGTGGGGGCGGCGGTAAAGCGCATTGCCCCCGGATAAGGCTCTGGGGGCAACGCTTATCAGTCAGATTACGTGGGGCCAGATGAGGACTGCGGCCATGTATATCATTCCTACCCATCCCATCATTACCACCGTGTAACCCATTATGTCCTGTAGCTTCAGCCTTGAAATCGCTAGCGCAGGCAGGATCCAGAAGGGTTGCACAAGGTCATTCCAGGCATTTCCCAGCATCACTGACATCGAGGTTTGCGCCAGAGATGCGTTCATGGAGTGGGCTGCGTCGATCATAAAGGGCCCCTGAACCACCCAGTGGCCTCCACCCGAAGGGGCAAAGAAATTGATAAAAAATGAGCTGATTAGCCCCCAGAACGGCAGCGTATCAGGGGTTGATATATTGACAAAAATCTCTGCAATTGTTTTAACTAGCCCGGAGGCCGCCATTATCGCCATTATACCGGCATAGAAAGGAAACTGCAGAATAATCCCGCCAATCGTTTTAATGCCTTCATTGAGTTTCTCGACGTAATTAATTGGCGTGCCGAGCAGAATAATTCCGAGGAACAGAATAAAGTAATTGATGATATTTAAGTCCAGCGCGCCACCTTGCATAAAATGTCCGATAACATAGGCGATCCCGAGTGCTCCTATAAGATAGCTAATGACCCTACTGTGATTGAGTCTGGCGGCAAAGTTATTTTTTCCATGCAGTGCATCCAGAACGCTATCCCGCCGTGTATTCACCTGTTCAGGCTCTTTATACGGAATAATTTTCTCGCCAGCTTTTGGATGAAGCGCGGCGTTGATGAGTGGCAGCGTAATCAATACCGCTAGCGAGGTCAGTAGGATAGGCGTTGAAAAAATGGTTTCTCGCAGTGAAATAATCCCCATCTGTGACTGGAGCGAATGTCCTTCCGTAGAGATCAGCACCGGGATCGTTGCGGATAAGCCGAGTCCATAAAAGGTAAACCCGCTGTAGGCAGCGGCGATGATCAGGGGGTAGTGGACGCCGGGTACGCTGCGGGCCAGTTTTTTTGCCACAATGCCGCCTATTACCAGACCAAAGCCCCAATTGAGATAGCTGCCAACGGCGCCGATTAAGGTCGCAACAATGATGGCTTTTCGCGGAGTGTGCACGCGATCGACGATCAGGTTCAGTAGACGATCTACCAGCGGCGCAGCGGCAAGAACATAGCCCATAGCCAGAATAACCGCCATTTGGGTAGTAAAGCTTAGCAGCTTCCAGAAGCCGTCGCCCCAGTCCATGGTAATCTGCAGCGGCGAAACTCCCTCGACCACAAATGCCAGAATCATCGTCAGCAGCGTCAACAGAATAGCGAAGACAAAGGGATCGGGTAAATATCGCCGCATTAATTCGGTAAAAAAATTTGTTATTTTTGTCATACATTAAGTACCTTAAACGATATTGCGTAGGGGATGGTTTGGAAATTACATCAATGTATTTCGCTATCTGGTTTTGTTATTTTTTCGAAACTGCAGAAGTGCCATGAGTTGACGATCGCGCCAGGCCACCCGCGACTCCCAGTTTTCCAGCGGTAAAACCCGGCGCCGGGCGCTGTTGACAGTGGCGACCAACTCCGGTGGCCATGTGCTGCGATCTCCGCGCTCGGCGCCGATGCGCATGTAGGCTGGGCCCATTTTTTCTGCATGTGACACGATGCCACCACGGGTATTTAGATCTGCAGTTTCGAATGGCCCAATGACTGACCACCTTAGCCCGAGGCCGTTTGTCATTACCGTATCGATATCCTCAACAGAGGCGACGCCGTCGCGTATCAGGCTGTACGCCTCGCGTAATACGGCACCTTGCAGACGATTAAAAATAAATCCCTCAACCTCCTTCTGAACCAGTACTGGATGCATCAGCGCAGTTTTAAAGCGTGCTATGGCTTCCCGGATGGTTTGTACAGAGGTCCAGGGTGCAGGAACAATCTCGATGACGGGGATCAGGTAGGGAGGATTTCCCGGATGTGCGATAAGGCAGCGCTCCCGCCCCTGAAGCGAGGCTGTAAAATGAGAGGCGGGAATAGCCGAGGAGGCACTGGCGAGAATACAATCTGCCGGTGTCTGAAGATCGAGCTGGCTGAAGATATGCCGCTTAACCTCTACTTTCTCAGGCGCGCACTCCATGACCAGTTGGGATGAAGCCACTGCCAGGGATTGGTCTTCAAAGACGGCCACGCGCGCGGCCACGCTTTCCACCTTTTCATCGAGGAGGGAGAAGGTCTCAAGATCGCCAAGACGGGCGAGTAGCGATGGCAGCGCTTTATTGCGCATTATTTCATCCGGATCGTAAATATGTACCGTAAATCCGGCGCGGGCAAAAACGAGGGCAAAGGCGATGCCGATGCTGCCTGCACCAATAATCGCGACAGGTCTGTTATTATTCATGCTGTTTATACCCCCGCAGCGCCAATAGTCATTCCGCCGCAGACGTACAGTATCTGGCCGGTGACAAATCCGCTGCGCACGTCCAGCATCCAGGAGACGGCGTGCGCGACGTCATCAGGGGTCCCGATGCGTTTGACCGGAACTGCGCTGATGATGGCTTTTGTTTGCGGGGCATCCGGCGGGTTAGCGCGATCGAAAAGCTCTGTTCGAATGGGACCAGGGCCGATGGCATTAGCTGTTATGCCATGCTTTCCCAGCTCCAGCGCCCAAACGCGGGTCATGCCAATCAGACCGGCTTTCGTTGCTGCGTAGGCCGTACGCAATTCTTTACCCAGCGAAGCGCGTGACGACATATTCACTATGCGCCCGAACCCCGCTTCTTGCATTGAGGGAAGAAGAGCCTGCATACACTGCATAGCACAGCGAAGATTCAGCGAGAGCGTGAGCTCCAGTTCGTCCAGGGTCTGCTCTTCTGCGCGGGCAGGGCAGACGATGCCGACATTATTAACCAGGCGAGTAATCGGGCCGTCAGCAAGTGCTTTATTTAGCGCATCGGCCGTTTGTCTGGGGCAGGAAAGGTCGGCGATAATGCCGTCTCCCGTTTTATCAATAATGACGGGCTCATAACCGTCATTGGCTGAGCGCGCCGCGATGGCCGCGCCTATTCCGCTAGCGCCGCCGGTAATTAAAACGCGCGGTTTACTTTTCATTTTTTATCTTCCTTACACTGTTGCGACAGGATTCAGGGGCGATGCAATCGCACCCGGAAGATCGAGCGGGGGCGCGGTAAGCAAAAAGCGGTAGCGGCCATGAGCTCGCAGCCAGTTTGCCAGTGGGGTCAGATTCCAGAGTTCTCCCAGATGGAGGCCGATTTTGAACAGGCAGTGTTCGTGAAGGGGGAGTACCGCACAGCTGTGGCCTCCGCTGCGGGCAGGAAAGGCTTCCACGGCATAATTATCTGCGGCCAGGGCGGCAATTTTGCTTTCGGTCAGCCACTGCAGCAGATGCGGATCGGAACCATCCAGCGCTGCACAGCTGGCGTCCAGTCTCTCTTTATCGGGGTTTCCCTTCATAGAAAGGACGAGATCGGCAAAGCCGGTGTGCAGGCAGACAATATCCCCTGGCGTGACTTCTATGCGATCTTTTTCCAGCACGGACATCAGCTCGTTATAGCCGATAAGTGTGCGCGCATCGCCAAAGTGGGCACGCAGGTCAATCATGACACCCCGGCTCTGGACGGCGGTACGCGCCATATGTTCAATGCCCAGCGCATACGCCGAAGCCGTGCTGCCGTGGTCGAGCGTTTTTGGAATACCGGTATCTTCAATGCGCTCCGGGCCGACAATATCTTTTCCGGCGGCAAAACCGTTGTAATACACCGCTTTTGGAATGCCGTCGCCCTCAGTGTCAAAAAGAGAGCCCGCATGGGCAAGGCCATCCCACTGGGTGGAGTACTGTAGCGAAATGATGGCCAGATCGTCGCTCAGCACATCCGTGGCACCCACCTCTAATTTGTGCATTTCACAGTTGTAATTAACCTCACCATGACGCAGCAGAGGGCGCAGTATTGGCGGGTTTCTATTGGGGTTCAGCGTATTTCCGCCGGGGTAATTTAGCGGAATGCTCAGAGAGAAACTCAATCCGGCGCAGACTTCAGCGATGCCCTGAAGAACTTTATCCGGGGATAGATAGTTAAGGCATCCGAGCTGATCGTCGGGACCGAATTCTCCCCAGTTAGATCCTGCAGGGCGCTTTTTCCATCGTGATGTGGCGATCATGAACAACCTCTTCATATTCTGAGGTGGATAGTGCTGGATGTTAATTTCTATAGTGACTATTAGTTAGCTTTTGTTTGACGATATGTTATGCATATGTAAATGGTCAATGGCGGTAATCGAAACTCTGTGCGATTATCGCCATACTGGATAGGTTTTAGTTAATAGTGTGATCGCGGTTGTAGAACCTGCCGGAGGACATTCTGCGGGTGGGAATGGACTGCGTGGAGTCCGCAACTCGCGCAGGGCGAGTTGCGGGAAAGATGGAGATAAGGAGAAGGGCTATGGCGCCGGATACGTATAAATCCGGTGCGCCGCCTCTATCTCTGCCAGCACCTCTTCGCTTAACGTCAGGTGCAGGCTCTCAACGTTGGTCTTCAGTTGCGCCATCGTCGTCGCTCCCAGCAGGGTGCTGGCGACAAACGGCTGGCGGCGGACGAAGGCCAGCGCCATCTGCGCCGGATCGAGGCCGTGGCGATTTGCAATCTCGACATAGGCGGCCACCGCCTTCTGCGACTGCTCGCTGCTGTAGCGGGTGAAGCGGCTGAACAGCGTGTTGCGCGCGCCCGCGGGCTTCGCGCCGTTGAGGTATTTCCCGGTCAGGGCGCCGAAGGCCAGGCAGGAGTAGGCCAGCAGCTCCACGCCTTCATACTGACTCACCTCGGCCAGGCCGACCTCATAGCTGCGGTTCAGCAGGCTGTAGGGGTTCTGAATGGTGACGATGCGCGGCAGATCGTGCTTGTCCGCGAGGTGCAGATAGCGCATCACGCCGAAGGCGGTCTCGTTTGATACGCCGATGTAGCGGATTTTTCCCGCCCGCTGAAATTCCGCCAGCGCTTCCAGGGTCTCCAGAAGGGTGATCACCGGCTGCGATTCGGTCCACTCATAGCCCAGCTTGCCGAAGCAGTTGGTGGCTCGCTGCGGCCAGTGCACCTGATAGAGATCGAGATAATCGGTCTGCAGGCGCGTCAGGCTGCTGTGCAGGGCGTCGCGGATGTTTTTTCTGTCCAGCGCCTGATTGGGGCGAATGCCGGCATCGTTATTACGCGACGGGCCGCTGACCTTCGAGGCGATAACCAGCTTTTCGCGGCTGCCGCGCTTCGCCAGCCAGTTGCCGACGTAGGTTTCCGTCAGCCCCTGGGTTTCCGGGCGCGGCGGGACGGGATACATCTCGGCGACATCAATCAGGTTAATGCCTTCAGATACCGCGTAATCAAGCTGGGCGTGGGCGTCGGCTTCGCTGTTTTGTTCACCAAACGTCATAGTGCCAAGCCCGAGAGTGCTGATTTCCAGCGAGCTGTGGGGGATACGGTGATAGTGCATAGCCGCCTTCCTTATCCTTATTTATATCAACAACGTCAGGCGCTCAGGCGTCCGACAAAGGACTATAAACATGGCAGATGCGTAGAGAAAGCGGAAGCAGAAATGATAAAAAAGGCCAGCGTGGCTGACCTTATTTCCGTTTTAGCGTTTAATGATTTGCGACACTTCATCCCGGTTGATCTGCAGGGTATTGCCCTGCTGGTCTTCGTAGCTAATCAGCCCGGTATCATCGTCAACTTCGGGTTTGCCGTCGGTAAGGATCATGCGACCGTCTTTCGTCGCCATCACGTAGTCGCTGCTGCAACCTGAAACCGCGAAGGCCAGTCCTACTGCAGAAATTAATACTCCCCATTTTTTCATCGTTATACCTCTGTAAAATAGCGCCGCGCCTTCTTTATATACTAGTAATACCGTACTGAGCGATAAGTAAAAAGGGGCAAAATCTGAAAAGAGTGTGCAGTAGCCCTCAAATAAGGGCTACAAAGTGTTTACAGAGGATTCTTTTTGTTTCGCAGCAGGTTGAGGCTCTCAACCACAATAGAGAAGAACATCGCAAAATAGATATAGCCTTTCGGCACGTGGATGCCGTAGCTTTCGAGGATAAGCGTAAAGCCCACCAGGATCAGGAACGCCAGCGCCAGCATCTTCACCGACGGGTGGCGGTCAACGAACTCGCCGATAGGGCGGGCGGCAAACATCATTATCCCCACGGCGATCACTACTGCCGCCATCATAATAAACAGATGGTCGGAGAGACCCACGGCGGTAATAACCGAGTCGAGGCTGAAAATAATATCCAGCAGCATAATCTGGACGATGGCGCCGAGAAATGAGTGAACGTTGGTTTCCATTCCCTCTTCTTCACCTTCGATTGTCTCGTGTATTTCCTTACAGGCTTTCCAGATAAGAAACAGCCCGCCCAGCAGCAGGATCAGATCGCGTGCGGAAAAGGCGTGGCCGAAGAGAGAAAACAGCGGCGTGGTCAGTTTCGCCACCCAGGCAATCGAGGCCAGCAGCGCCAGGCGCATGATCATCGCCCCCAGCAGGCCGAGTCTGCGCGCGGCGTTGCGCTGCGCGGCAGGCAGCTTCGCCACCACCAGCGAGAGAAAAATAATATTGTCGATGCCGAGAACGATCTCAAGGATCGTCAGGGTGCCAAGCGCCATCCAGGCGTTGGGATCGGTTATCCATGCAAACATTGTAAGTCCTGCCAAAAATGCAAAACGTTGATTATAGGCGCTAGCGTGAGCGGAAAACAGAGAAAGTATCAGAGCAGGAAGTGGCGGGCCAGCAGCCTGGCGGTGAAATTTTTCTTCAGATAGAAACCGCGCGGCAGCGTCAGGATAGGCTCGCCGTGGATGCCGACGGCCTCCGTCAGCGCCTTGCTGTTGGCGGCCTTGGGACGCAGCTGCAGCACTTCGCCGTGGCGGGCGGTGATGCGCTCAACCTGGCCGAGAACGATAAGATCCATCAGCTCCTCCCAGTCGAGGCGCAGCTGCCGCTCCTCCTCCTCGTCAGGGCTCCACAGCAGGGGCGCGCCAACCCGGCGCCCGGCGAGCGGTATGCTGCGTTCGCCCTCGACCGGCACCCACAGGACGCGTCTGAGCTTGTGGCGAACGTGGCTGGTCTCCCAGATGACGCCGCTATTGCCGGTCAGCGGCGCAACGCAGACAAAGGTGGTTTCCAGCGGTTTGCCTGCGCGGTCAATGGGGATGGTTTTTAGCTCCACGCCGAGAGCGGCAAAATCCTGCTCGGGCTTGCTGCCCGCGCTGGCGCCCAGCCACGTTTCAAGCAGCAGACCGGTCCAGCCTTTATCGCGCTTCAAATCTTTCGGTATCGGCAGCCCGGCCATCGTCGCCAGCTCTCCCAGCGAAAAGCCGGCGAGGGCCTGCGCCTGGCCCAGAAGCTCGGCTTCGGACTGTGGCGGATGGCGCAGCGGCGATAACGATGACATAGCGAGATCCTTGGTGAAAAAGTGAACGAGGTTTTCCCTCTCTGTGGATGAAGTTTAGCGCTTTCGGGAAAACTAATCCAATTATGTGATTTTGCTTACTTTTTTATTTTTCCTGCGGCGCCCTTATAGTCGAAAAAAAATGTTTTTCAAAACTGGTCACCGACAATAAACAGGATCTTACACCATGTTATCCACAGAAAAATGGGATAACTGGGGAAAACGCCCACTACTGTTTCCATTTACAGCCTTGACGTGCGACGAAAATCCAATTTTCACACAAAAAATGCCTAAGTTAGTGACACAATCTGTGGATAAAAACGACATTGGTCGATCTTTCATCAGCCGGAGGATCGTCAGTGTGATGGACATCACGTTTATCTGCTTTTTGACGATGTTTTTGATATTAACTTTATAAAAAATAGCGATTTTTTTACTATCCTCATTCAGAGGGGTTTTGACCTGTTCAGGGTTTTCCCGCATTAATTCCGTACTTCTGCACAACTCTATCCACAGAAAAAGTGAATAAAATGGCCCCTGCTGCCGATCTTCTGTTTATAACTTCGATGAATACTGTGAGTTATTCAAATGTTATCCGGATCACTGCACCACACAGAGTGGTTTACCGTTTCCGGCGAGTGTGAAACAATCATTCACATTGAAGATTATCTTGAGGTAGTCCGGTGATTGATGACGATGGCTACCGCCCAAATGTTGGTATTGTAATTTGTAATCGTCAGGGACAGGTGATGTGGGCCAGACGCTATGGTCAGCACTCCTGGCAGTTTCCGCAGGGCGGCATCAACCCCGGTGAATCTGCCGAGCAGGCGATGTACAGGGAGCTGTTCGAAGAAGTTGGATTAAGCCGTAAAGATGTGCGGATCCTTGCTTCTACCCGTAACTGGCTGCGCTACAAATTACCAAAACGTTTGGTGCGTTGGGACACGAAGCCGGTTTGCATCGGCCAGAAACAGAAATGGTTTCTTTTGCAGCTGATGAGCAACGATGCTGAAATCAATATGCAAACCAGCAGCACTCCTGAGTTCGACGGCTGGCGCTGGGTCAGTTACTGGTATCCCGTGCGTCAGGTGGTGTCGTTTAAGCGCGACGTTTATCGTCGGGTCATGAAGGAGTTTGTGGGCGTGGTGCTGGCCCTGGCGGATAATACGCCCAGGCAGCAGAACAGCGCGCCTGCGCACAGACGTAAAAGAGGTTAAGCCACGCACATTATGCTCACCCGGTTGCGAGAGATCGTCGAGAAAGTAGCCAGCGCCCCGCGTCTGAACGAGGCGCTGGACATTCTGGTTACCGAAATTTGCAAAGCGATGGAGACCGAGGTGTGCTCGGTCTACCTGGCCGATCACGACAGGCGCTGCTACTACCTGATGGCGACCCGCGGCCTGAAAAAGCCGCGCGGGCGCACCATCACGCTGGCCTTTGACGAAGGGATCGTCGGCCTGGTCGGGCGGCTGGCAGAGCCGATTAACCTCGCGGACGCGCAGAAGCACCCCAGCTTTAAATACATCCCCTCGGTAAAAGAGGAGAAGTACCGCGCTTTCCTCGGCGTGCCGATTATCCAGCGTCGCCAGCTTCTTGGCGTACTGGTGGTTCAGCAGCGCGAGCTGCGCCAGTTTGACGAAAGCGAAGAGTCGTTCCTCGTCACGCTTGCCACTCAGATGGCCGCCATTCTTTCTCTTTCCCAGCTTACCGCGCTGTTCGGCCAGTACCGGCAGACGCGCATTCGCGCGCTGGCGGCCTCCTCCGGGGTCGGCATTGCCGAAGGCTGGATGGACGCCACGCTGCCGCTGATGGAGCAGGTCTACGAAGCCTCCACCCTCGACACCGCCCTTGAGCGCGAGCGGCTGACCGGCGCGCTGGAAGAGGCTTCCAGCGAGTTTCGCCGCTACAGCAAACGCTTTGCTGCCGGGGCGCAGAAAGAGACGGCGGCGATTTTTGACCTCTACTCCCACCTGCTCTCCGATCCGCGGCTGCGCAAGGAGCTGTTTGAAGAGGTTGATAAGGGCTTTGTCGCCGAATGGGCGGTCAAAACCGTCATTGAAAAGTTTGCCGCCCAGTTCGCGGCCCTGACCGACGGCTATCTTAAAGAGCGCGCCGGCGATCTGCGCGCGCTCGGGCAGCGGCTGCTGTTTCATCTCGATGACACGACGCAGGCGGCGGACACCTGGCCCGAGCGCTTTGTGCTGGTGGGCGACGAGCTGTCGGCCACCACGCTTGCCGAGTTGCCGCAGGACCGGCTCGCCGGCGTGGTGGTGCGCGACGGCGCGGCCAATTCGCACGCCGCGATCATGGTGCGGGCGCTCGGTATTCCGACGGTTATCGGCGCTGAGATTCAGCCCTCCGTACTGCACGGGCGGATGCTGGTGGTGGACGGCTACCGGGGCGAAGTCCTCGTCGATCCTGAGCCGGTGCTGCTCCACGAGTACCAGCGCCTCATCAGCGAAGAGAACGAGCTCAGCCGGCTGGCGGAAGATGACGTCGAGCGCCCGGCGGCGCTGAAGAGCGGCGAGCGGATCAAAGTGATGCTCAACGCCGGCCTCAGTCCGGAGCACGAGCAGAAGCTCGGCAGCCGCATCGACGGCATCGGCCTGTATCGCACCGAAATACCCTTTATGCTGCAAAGCGGCTTTCCCTCGGAAGAGGAGCAGGTCGCTCAGTATCAGGGCATGCTGCAGATGTTTAACGACAAGCCGGTGACGCTGCGTACGCTGGACATCGGCGCCGACAAGCAGCTGCCGTACATGCCGATCAGCGAAGAGAACCCCTGCCTGGGATGGCGCGGGATCCGCATCACGCTCGATCAGCCGGAGATCTTTCTGATCCAGGTGCGCGCCATGATGCGCGCCAATGCGGCCACCGGCAATCTCAGCATCCTGCTGCCGATGGTGACCAGTATCGAAGAGATCGACGAAGCTAAGCGGCTGATCGAACGCGCGGCCCGCGAAGTGGAGGAGATGATCGGCTACGAGATCCCGCGTCCGCGCATTGGCGTAATGCTGGAGGTGCCGTCGATGGTCTTCCTGCTGCCGCACCTGGCAAACCGGATCGACTTTATCTCCGTCGGTACCAACGATCTGACCCAGTATCTGCTGGCGGTGGATCGTAACAATACCCGGGTGGCGAACATTTACGACAGTTTGCATCCGGCGGTGCTGCGGGCGCTGTCGATGATCGCTCAGGATGCGGATCGCTACGATCTCGATCTGCGCCTGTGCGGCGAGATGGCCGGGGACCCGATGTGCGTGACGCTGCTGGTTGGCCTCGGCTTCCGCCATCTGTCGATGAACGGGCGCTCGGTGGCGCGGGTCAAGTATCTGCTGCGCCACGTCGATCTCGAAGAGGCGCAGACCCTTGCCCGGCGAAGCCTTGAGGCGCAGATGGCAACGGAGGTGCGCCACCAGGTGGCGGCCTTTATGGAGCGGCGCGGCATGGGCGGCCTGATTCGCGGCGGCCGGTAGGCCGCAGCTGCCCCGCCATTACAGACCTTTTACATCTTTACCTGCGTGCCTCAAACTCACCTTGTGCTATCATTCGCACCTTCGGCGCGGCCTGCGGGCCGCACATCTCTACCGCTGTCCACTTTCGGCGGAATAACAAGAACTTGTGGTGACAGATGAATAGTGGGTATCTGCATTTCCCGGAGTTTGATCCGGTAATTTTCTCCATCGGACCGGTTGCGCTTCACTGGTATGGCCTGATGTATCTGGTGGGCTTTGTGTTTGCCATGTGGCTTGCCACCCGCCGCGCTAACCGTCCCGGCAGCGGCTGGACCAAAAACGAGGTCGAGAACCTGCTGTATGCCGGTTTCCTCGGCGTATTCCTCGGCGGCCGCATCGGCTACGTGCTGTTTTATAATCTGCCGCTGTTCCTGCAGGATCCGCTCTATCTGTTCCGCGTCTGGGACGGCGGCATGTCGTTCCACGGCGGCCTGATTGGCGTCATCGTGGTGATGATCGTCTTCGCGAAGCGCACCAAACGTACCTTCTTCCAGGTCTCTGATTTTATCGCTCCGCTGATCCCGTTCGGCCTCGGCTGCGGGCGGCTCGGTAACTTTATCAACGGCGAGCTGTGGGGCCGCGTTGACCCGAACTTCCGCTTCTCCATGCTCTTTCCGGGCTCGCGCGCGGAAGACCTGGCGCTGCTGCCGACGCACCCTGAGTGGCAGTCGCTGTTTGATAAGTACGGCGTGCTGCCGCGCCACGCCTCGCAGCTCTATGAGCTGGCGCTGGAAGGCGTAGTGCTGTTTATCATCCTCAATCTGTTTATTCGCAAGCCGCGCCCGACCGGCTCGGTCTCCGGCCTGTTCCTGATCGGCTACGGCCTGTTCCGCATCATCGTGGAATTCTTCCGCCAGCCGGACGCCCAGTTCACCGGCGCGTGGGTCCAGTACATCAGCATGGGGCAGATCCTCTCCATCCCGATGGTGCTGGCCGGTATCATTATGATGGTCTGGGCATACCGCCGCCATCCGCAGCAACAAGTCTCCTGAGGAATCATGAAACAGTATCTTGAACTGATGCAGAAGGTGCTCGATGAGGGCACCCAAAAAAATGACCGCACCGGCACCGGCACGCTGTCGATTTTTGGCCACCAGATGCGCTTTAATCTGCAGCAGGGGTTTCCGCTGGTCACCACCAAACGCTGCCATCTGCGCTCCATCATTCACGAGCTGCTGTGGTTCCTCAACGGCGATACCAACGTAGCTTATCTGCATGAGAATAACGTCTCCATCTGGGACGAATGGGCCGACGAGCAGGGCAATCTTGGCCCGGTTTACGGCAAGCAGTGGCGCGCCTGGCCGACCCCGGATGGCCGCCATATCGACCAGATAACCACCGTTATGAACCAGCTGAAAAACGACCCGGACTCGCGTCGGATTATCGTTTCCGCCTGGAACGTCGGCGAGCTGGACAAAATGGCGCTGGCCCCGTGCCACGCCTTCTTCCAGTTCTACGTGGCGGACGGCAAGCTCTCCTGCCAGCTTTATCAGCGCTCCTGCGATGTGTTCCTCGGCCTGCCGTTCAATATCGCCAGCTACGCGCTGCTGGTGCATATGATGGCCCAGCAGTGCGATCTGGAGGTGGGCGACTTCGTCTGGACCGGCGGCGACACGCACCTTTACAGTAACCACATGGAGCAGACGCACCTGCAGCTCAGCCGCGAGCCGCGCGCGCTGCCGAAGCTGGTTATCAAGCGTAAGCCTGACTCCATCTTCGACTACCGTTTCGAAGATTTCGAAATTGAAGGCTACGATCCGCACCCCGGCATTAAAGCTCCGGTAGCGATTTAAATCATCTGAAATCAACCGGCCCCCGCGGCCGGTTTCTCTTTTCTGAATACCGCCTCTGGTTTTTCTGCAACGACCTGCAATATCACAATTTCCTCTGAATCATGCGCGTAAATCGCGCGACAGCTGCTGGCCCGCTTTTTTCACGCCCGCCATACTCCCCGCCA
This sequence comes from Pluralibacter gergoviae ATCC 33028 = NBRC 105706, assembly GCF_001598855.1. Taxonomy (GTDB): domain Bacteria; phylum Pseudomonadota; class Gammaproteobacteria; order Enterobacterales; family Enterobacteriaceae; genus Pluralibacter; species Pluralibacter gergoviae. Next base: position 24,752 of record NZ_BCZS01000009.1, read on the forward strand.
TGAAACGAGAGCAGGGTTACACCCTTACCGAAATGCTGGTGGCGATGGCGCTGATGATGATTCTGGCGGGCGCCGGGGCGTGGAGCTGGCAGCGCTGGCAGCAGCGCGAGCGCCTCTGGCAGGTTGCCGTCCAGGTGCGGGACTACCTGGCGCTGCTGCGCAGCGACGCCAGCTGGCACCGGCGCGATCGCCTGCCTGAAGTGCGGCAAGGAACAGGGGGCTGGTGTCTTGACGCCCGTGAAGAGAACCATCCGCCGTGCCCGGCCGATACGCCTTTCGTACTGCTTCCCGCCTGGCCGGAAGTGACGCTTGAGGAGTTGACGCCCTCGCTCGGTTTCTACGGCCTGCGCAGCACCGCCTGGCCGGGACACGTCGTCCTGCGCAGCCCCGCCGGGCGCTGGCGGGTGGTGGTTTCCGTCTGGGGCCGCATTCGCCTGTGCGAAGCGGGTAGGGGCCAGGAATGTCCTTAACCGAACGCGGTTTTTCGCTGGCCGAGACGCTTATCGCCATCGCCATCAGCAGCGTGCTGCTGCTGGGGAGCGCGCGCTACCTGCCGGCGCTGCAGCGCGGCGCCCTGCAGCAGTACCGGGCGCAGATGCTGGCAGAAGAGGTGTGGCAGCGGGTGTACGTTATCTCCCGCCATCTGCAGCGGGCGGGCTACTGCGCCAGCCGGCGCTGCGCCGGTAATCCTCTGCATCTCGCGCCGGGCTGCGCCCTGATCCGCTGGGACACGCGGCTTACGCTCGCGCGGGGCGAAAAGGCCGTTGCCAACGCCGACGTCACCGGGTTCAGGCTGCGCGACGGCGCGCTGGAAACTCTGCGCGGCGCGGAAAGCTGCGCGGGAAAAGGCTGGGAGAGAATGACCGATCCGGATGCGCTGATCGTCGAAGCGTTTACGGTAAGCCGCCATGAGATCCCCGGCAGCGCGCCGCTGCTGACGGTCACGCTGGCGGCCCGCAGCGGAGGAGAGGGTCGCGAAGCGCTGCGGGCGAGCTTCAGCGTCACGGCGTATAACCTGTGAACCGCCAGCGCGGGGCCTCCTCTCTGCTGCTGGTCCTGCTGCTCTTCGTGATGGCCAGCGCGCTGCTGCAGGGGACCCGCCGCCAGTATGAAACCCTGCTGGCGCAGGTCACCTTTGAGAGCCGCGCCCTGATGCACAGCGCGCAAGCCGAATCGCTGCTGCAGTGGGGCCGGCAGATCCCGTGGCAGCCGCTGCCTGCTGTGCAGTGCCGGCAGGCGGACGCCGCGCCGGGCACGCTCTGCCTGCGGATCTTCGCCGATGGCTCGGCTCTGCTGACTGCCCGCAGCGGCGAGCAGCGGCGCTGGCAGTCCGCTACGGTCACGGAGGGCCGCGTGCACTTCAGCCCCCGCGGCTGGAGCGACTTCTGCCCGCGCAGGGAGGCAGGCGAATGCGAGATACCGTAAGCCGGGCGCGCGGATTCAGCCTGCCGGAGGTGCTGATCGGCATGGTGCTGCTGGTGCTGGTCACCACCTCCACCAGTGCCCTGCAGAGCAGGCTCGGCAATAGTCTGCAGCAGCTTGCCCAGTACCGCCAGCTTTGGCGCACGGCGTGGGATGCCGCCGGGCCGCTGCCGCCCGCGCTGCCGACGGGTTGGAAGATGCAGCGCGTGCAGACAATGCGGCAAAGATGTGTCAGCATCACGGTTACCATTGTCGCGCCGTCGGGCAGGGAGGGGCGGATGTCCCGCCTGCACTGCCCGCCGCGCTAGCGGCGCTACTGTTACTTCACCGGGAGAAGCTATGCTACGGGTCTACCACTCTAACCGTCTCGACGTGCTGGAAGCGCTGATGGAGTTTATCGTCGAGCAGGAGCGGCTGAGCGACCCGTTTGAGGCTGAAAGAGTGCTGGTGCAGAGTACCGGCATGGCCCAGTGGCTGCAGATGACGCTCTCTAAGCGCTTCGGCATCGCCGCCAATATCGAATTCCCGCTGCCGGCAAGCTTCATCTGGGACATGTTTGTCCGCGTGCTGAAGGATAAAGAGATCCCGAAAGAGAGTGCGTTTAGCAAGCAGAGCATGCGCTGGAAGCTGATGACGCTGCTGCCGCAGATGCTGGAGCTGGAGGCATTTGCGCCGCTGCGCCACTATCTGGCCGACGACGGCGACAGCCGCAAGTGCTTCCAGCTGGCTTCCCGCATCGCCGATCTCTATGACCAGTACCTGGTATACCGTCCGGAGTGGCTGACCCGCTGGGAGGCCGATGAGCGCGTTGACGGTCTGGATGGCGCCCAGGCGTGGCAGGCGCCGCTGTGGAAGGCGCTGGTCGAACACACGGCGGCGCTGGGGCAGCCGAAGTGGCACCGCGCTAACCTCTATCAGACCTTTATCAATGCTCTGGAGTCCGGCGAGCCGCTGGCCGCTGAATTGCCCCCGCGGGTGTTTATCTGCGGCATCTCGGCCCTGCCGCCGGTCTACCTGCAGGCGCTGCAGGCCCTGGGCAGGCACATCGACGTTTACGTACTGTTCACCAATCCCTGCCGCTACTACTGGGGCGATATAAAAGACCCGGCGTTTCTCGCCAGGCTGATGGCCCGCCAGCGCCACCACCACCGCGAAGAGCGCGAGCTGCCGCTGTTTCGCGACAGCGACCGGGCGCCGGGGCTGTTTAACGATGACGGCGAGCAGGACGTCGGTAACCCGATGCTGGCTTCCTGGGGCAAGCTGGGGCGCGACTACATCTACCTGCTGGCGGGGCTGGAGCACTATCAGGAACTGGACGCCTTTGTTGACATCGACCCGGACAACCTGCTGCACAACCTGCAGCACGACATTCTGGAGCTGCGCAGCAGCGCGGTTACCGGGCAGACGGCGGAGGAGTTCAGAAGCAGCGTCGGTAAGCGGCCTCTCGATCCCGCCGACCGCAGCCTGACGGTGCACGTCTGCCACAGCCCGCAGCGCGAAGTGGAGGTGCTTCACGACCGCCTGCTGGCGATGTTCGACGAAGATCCGACCCTCACGCCGCGCGACGTGATCGTGATGGTGGCCGATATCGACAGCTACAGCCCGTTTATTCAGGCGGTATTCGGCAGCGCCGCCGGCGACCGCTACGTGCCCTGGGCAATATCGGACCGCCGCGCGCGCCAGGCGCACCCGGCGCTGGAGGCCTTTATCACGCTGCTCTCCCTGCCCGACAGCCGCTTCGTCAGTGAAGACGTCCTGGCGCTGCTGGACGTTCCGGTGCTGGCGGCGCGCTTCAGCATTGATGAAGAGGGGCTGCGCTACCTGCGCCAGTGGGTGAACGAGTCCGGCATCCGCTGGGGGCTGGATGATGACAACGTCCGCGAGTGGGATCTTCCGGCTACCGGGCAGCACACCTGGCGCTTTGGTCTTACCCGCATGCTGCTGGGCTACGCGATGGAGAGCAGCCAGGGCGAATGGCGCGACGTCCTGCCCTACGACGCCTCCAGCGGCCTGATTGCCGCTCTGGTGGGGCATCTTGCTTCGCTCCTGAGCCAGCTGCACCGCTGGCGGCTGGCGCTTGCCGAGGCGCGTCCGCTGGCGGAGTGGCTGCCGGTATGCCGCGAGATGCTCGGCGACTTCTTCCTGCCGGATGCCGATACCGAAGCGGCGCTGGCGCTGGTTGAGGAGCAGTGGCAGGCAATCATTGACCAGGGGCTCGATGCCCGCTATCCGCACGCGGTGCCGCTGTCGCTGCTGCGCGACGAGCTGGCCCAGCGCCTGGACCAGGCGCGCATCAGCCAGCGCTTCCTCGCCGGGCCGGTCAATATCTGTACCCTGATGCCAATGCGCTCAATCCCGTTCAAAGTGGTCTGCCTGCTGGGGATGAACGACGGCGTCTATCCCCGCGCCCTCGCGCCGCTCGGCTTCGATCTGATGAGCCAGAAGCCGGTGCGCGGCGACCGCAGCCGCCGCGACGACGACCGTTATCTGTTCCTTGAGGCGCTGATGTCGGCGGAGCAGACGCTCTATATCAGCTACATCGGCCGCTCGATTCAGGACAACAGCGAACGCTATCCCTCCGTGCTGGTGCAGGAGCTGATTGACTACGTGGGGCAGAGCCACTGCCTGATCGGCGATGAGGCGCTGAACTGCGACGAGAGCGAAGTGCGGATCAAGGCGCACATTACCCACCTTCACACCCGCATGCCGTTTGATGCCGACAACTTTATCCCCGGCGAGCAGCAGAGCTACGCCCGCGAATGGCTGGCCGCCGCCGGACAGCAGGGCGAGCCGCAGGGGGAGTTTATCCAGCCGCTGCCGCCGCTGGTGGTTGACGAACTGCCCTTCGACCAGCTGCAGCGCTTCTGGCTGCATCCGGTGCGCGCCTTTTTCCAGATGCGCCTGCGGGTCAGCTTCCGCCAGGAGGAGAGTGATATCCCGGAAACGGAGCCCTTTACGCTGGATACCCTGACCCGCTATCAGCTCAACCAGCAGCTGGTGAATACGCTTATCGAGCAGCAGGACGCGGCGGCGATGTTCCGCCGCTTCCGCGCCGCCGGGGAGCTGCCCTACGGGGCCTTCGGCGAAATTGCCTGGGATGACCAGTGTCAGGAGATGCAGGCTCTGGCCGACCGGGTGATTGCCAGCCGCCAGCCGGACGAGCAGCGCGAAATTGATCTGGAGTGTGACGGCATCCGTATCACCGGCTGGCTGGCGCAGGTACAGTCAGACGGCCTGCTGCGCTGGCGTCCGTCATTGCAGAGCTTCGCGCAGGGGATGCAGCTCTGGCTGGAGCACCTGGTCTACTGCGCCAGCGGCGGCGGCGGCGAAAGCCGGCTGCTGCTGCGCAAAGAGGGCGAGTGGCGCTTCGCGCCGCTGTCGGCGGAGGAGGCGATGGCGCATCTGTCGCAGCTGGTGGCGGGCTACCGCGAGGGCATGACCCGGCCGCTGCTGTTTGCGCCGGAAAGCGGCGGAGCCTGGCTGAAATCATGTTATGACGCTGAAAATGATGTCATCGTCAGGGACGAGGAGGCGCAGGTTAAAGCGCGCAGCAAATTTATTCAGGCCTGGGAGGGGGGCGTGATGGTCGGCGGGGAAGGGGCCGACGTATGGTATCAGCGGCTCTGGCGGGCGCTGGAACCGGAGCACTATCAGGCAATTACCGCAGAGGCCGAGCGCTTTCTGCTGCCGATGCTCCGCTTCAGCCGCAGCTGATCGCCGCAGAATGTCGTATCTGTACGAAAATTGCGCACCGCAAAGGGTTCCTTTATGATGCGTAAAAAGTGTCACGGACTGATGTTGTTATGTACCAGATCACTGAGAGCGGGGCCGTCGCAGGCCTCCTGAGCGATAAAGTGCATAAAAAAGCTGCCTGTTCAGTGCGGCAAATGTTTGTTAATGATGAGGTTCGTGAATGCCCGGCAGCAAATGGTTTTTCCGCGTAGTAATTGTTTTCCTCGCCCTGTGGGCGCCGCTGAGTCAGGCAGACGGCGGATGGCAGCCCGTTAAAGAGACGATTCGTAAAAGCGAGAAGGATCCGCGCCAGTATCAGGCTATCACCCTCGATAACGGCATGACCGTGCTGCTGGTCTCTGACCCGCAGGCGGTAAAGTCGCTGTCGGCGCTGGTGGTGCCCGTCGGTTCCCTTCAGGATCCCGATTCGCATCCGGGACTGGCGCACTTTCTTGAGCATATGACCCTGATGGGCTCAAAAATGTATCCCCAGCCCGATAATCTGGCGGAGTACCTCAAGCTGCACGGCGGCAGCCACAACGCCAGCACCGCGCCGTACCGCACCGCCTTCTATCTGGAAGTCGAAAACGACGCCCTTGAGGGCGCCGTCGACAGGCTGGCGGACGCCATCGCCGCGCCGCTGCTGGATAAGAAATACGCCGACCGCGAGCGCAACGCCGTTAACGCCGAGCTGACCATGGCCCGCAGCCGGGACGGCATGCGCATGGCGCAGGTGAGCGCCGAAACCATCAACCCGGCGCACCCGGCGTCGCGCTTCTCCGGCGGTAACCTGGAAACGCTCAGCGATAAGCCCGGCAGCCCGGTGCTCGACGCCCTGCACGCCTTCCGCGATAAGTACTACTCGGCCAACATCATGAAGGCGGTGATTTACAGCAACAAGCCGCTGCCGGCGCTGGCGGAGATGGCCGCCCGCACCTGGGGGCGGGTCGCCAATCACAACATTCAGCGGCCGCAGATTGATGTACCGGTGGTGACCGATGCTCAGAAGGGCATCATCATCCACTACGTGCCGGCCATTCCGCGCAAGGTGCTGCGGGTGGAGTTTCGCATTGATAACAACTCGCCGCAGTTTCGCAGCAAAACCGATGAGCTGATCACTTACCTTATCGGCAACCGCAGCCCCGGCACGCTCTCCGACTGGCTGCAGCGCCAGGGGCTGGTGGAGGGCATTCGCGCCGACTCCGATCCGGTGGTGACCGGCAACAGCGGCGTGCTGGCAATCTCGGCCAGCCTGACCGACAAAGGCCTGGCTAACCGCGACCAGGTGGTTGCCGCCATCTTCAGCTATCTCAACATGCTGCGCGAGAAGGGCGTTGATAAGCGCTATTTCGACGAGCTGGCCCACGTGCTGGATCTCGATTTTCGCTACCCCTCCATCAACCGCAATATGGACTACGTTGAGTGGCTGGCGGACGTGATGATCCGCGTGCCGGTGGAGCATACCCTGGACGTGGTGAACATTGCCGATCGCTTTGACGAGAAGGCGATTGAGTCGCGGCTGGCGATGATGACTCCGCAAAACGCGCGCATCTGGTACATCAGCGACAAGGAGCCGCACAACAAGACCGCCTACTTTGTCGGGGCGCCCTATCAGGTGAATAAAATCAGCGACCGGACGCTGGAGCAGTGGCGGCAGGAGGGCGGAAAGCTAGCCCTGCAGCTGCCGACGCTGAATCCCTACATCCCGGATGATTTCACGCTGATTAAGCCCGATGGCGCGGCCGACAAGCCGAAGCTTATCGTTGACGAGCCGCAGCTGCGGGTGGTCTACAGTCCCGGGCGCTACTTTGCCAGCGAGCCGAAGGCCGACGTCACGCTGGTGCTGCGCAACCCGCAGGTAATGGATAGCGCCCGCCACCAGGTGATTTTTGCCCTCAATGACTATCTGGCGGGGATTGCCCTCGACCAGCTCAGCAACCAGGCAGCGGTCGGCGGCATCAGCTTCTCAACGGGCGCCAACAGCGGCCTGCTGGTGAACGCCAACGGCTACACCCAGCGTCTGCCAGAACTGTTTGATGCCCTGCTCAAGGGCTACTTCAGCTATCAGCCTACCGAGGCGCAGCTCGAGCAGGCCAAATCCTGGTATGCGCAGATGATGGATTCTGCCGATAAAGGCAAAGCCTACGAGCAGGCCATCATGCCGCTGCAGATGATCTCCCAGGTGCCGTATTTCCAGCGCGAAGCGCGCCGGGCGCTGCTGCCCTCCATCACTCTGAAGGAGGTCATGGCGTGGCGCGAGAAGCTTAAGACGGGCGCGCGCCCGGAGTTTCTGGTGGTCGGCAACATGACGCCGGAGCAGTCCACGGCGCTCGCCCGCCGCGTGCAGAAGCAGCTGGCCACCAAAGGCGATACCTGGTGCCGCAATCCGGACGTGGCGGTGACAAAGCAGCAGAACGCCATCTTTGAAAAAGCCGGCAGCAGCAGCGACTCGGCGCTGGGCGCGGTGTTTGCCCCGGCGAACGTCGATGAATACAGCAGCTCCGCCGCCGCCGAGCTGCTGGGGCAGATTATCCAGCCGTGGTTCTACAACCAGCTGCGCACCGAAGAGCAGCTGGGCTACGCGGTATTTGCCTTCCCGATGAACGTTGGCCGCCAGTGGGGGCTGGGCTTCCTGTTGCAGAGCAGCGACAAGCAGCCCGCCTTCCTCTGGGAGCGCTTTAAGGCCTTCTTCCCGACGGCGGAGCAGAAGCTGCGGGCCATGAAGCCGGAGGAGTTCGCGCAAATTCAGCAGGCGGTCATCGCTCAGCTGATGCAGCCGCCGCAGACTCTGAGCGAAGAGGCCTCGGCGCTGAGCAAAGATTTCGATCGCGGTAATATGCGCTTTGATTCACGTGATAAAGTAGTGGCCCAGATTAAGCTGCTGACCCCGGCGAAGCTTGCCGATTTCTTTCATCAGACGGTAGTGGAGCCGCAGGGGATGACGCTGCTTTCACAGATTTCCGGAAGCCAGGGCGGGAAGGCAGAGTACGCGCACCCGCAGGGCTGGAAAGTGTGGAACAGCATCAGCGCCCTGCAGCAGTCCATGCCGTTGATGAGAGAGAGTGAATGACCGAGACCGCCGAGACGTTAAATCCCCTGCGCCTGCCGCTGATTGGCGAGCGCCTGATTGAAGCCTCTGCGGGCACCGGAAAAACCTACACCATCGCCGCGCTCTACCTGCGGCTGTTGCTCGGGCTCGGCGGCGATGCCGCCTTTGTCCGGCCGGTTAACGTCGAAGAGCTGCTGGTGGTGACCTTTACCGAGGCCGCCACCGAAGAGCTGCGCGGGCGCATCCGCAGCAACATTCACGAGCTGCGCATCGCCTGCCTGCGTGAAGAAGAGGAGCCCGACAATCCGCTCTACGCCAGCTTGCTGGCGGAGATTGCCGACAGGCGCGAGGCGGCCCGGGTACTGCTGCTGGCGGAGCGGCAGATGGACGAGGCCGCCGTCTTCACCATCCACGGCTTCTGCCAGCGGATGCTGAGCCTCAACGCCTTTGAGTCCGGGATGCTTTTTGAGCAGACACTCATCGAGGACGAGTCGCGGCTGCGTTTTCGCGCCTGCGCCGACTTCTGGCGCCGCCACTGCTACCCGCTGCCGCGCGACGTCGCGGAGATGGTTCACGCCAGCTGGAAGGGGCCGCAGGATCTGCTGAAGTCTATCGACCGCTACCTGCAGGGCGAGGCGCCGCAGTTAAAAACTCCGCCGGCGGACCAAACGCTGATCGCCCGCCATCAGCAGATCCTTGAGCAGATTAACGCGCTCAAGGTCCGCTGGCTGGCGGCCACCGACGAGATCCCGGCGATCCTCGAAGGTTCAGACCTCGACCGCCGCAAGTTCAACCGCGGCAATCAGGGCAAGTGGCTTGAGAAGGTTAGCGCCTGGGCTCAGGAAGAAACGACCGGCTACGCGCTGCCGGACGCGCTGGAGAAGTTTGCTCAGGCCTTTTTGCTCTCGCGGACCAAAGAGGGCGGCGACGCGCCGCGTCACCCGCTGTTTGCCGAGATAGAGGCGATAACCGCCGCGCCGCCGTCGCTCAATGACCTGGTGATCGCCCGCGCGATGGCGGAGATCCGCGACGCGGTAGCGCAGGAGAAGCGCCGCCGGGGCGAGATGGGCTTTGACGATATGCTGAGCCGCCTCGACGACGCCCTGCGGGGCGACGGCGGCGATGCGCTGGCGGCGGCCATTCGCCAGCGCTTTCCGGTCGCGATGATCGACGAATTTCAGGATACCGATCCGCAGCAGTACCGGATCTTTCGCCGCATCTGGCGGCAGCAGCCGGAGACCGCCCTGCTGCTGATCGGCGATCCCAAGCAGGCGATTTACGCCTTTCGCGGAGCGGATATCTTCACCTACATGCGCGCCCGCGGCGACGTGGCGGCGCACTACACGCTCGATACCAACTGGCGCTCGGCGCCGGGCGTGGTAGAGAGCGTCAACCGCCTGTTCAGCGCCGTCGACAACCCGTTTATGTTTCGCGACATTCCCTTCCTGCCGGTGAAGCCCGCGGAGAAGAACCGCGGCCTGCGCTTTACGCTGAACGGCGACGCGCAGCCGGCGATGCGCTTCTGGCTGATGCCCGGCAACGGCGTCGGCGCGGGCGACTATCAGAATCAGATGGCGGGCCTGTGCGCCGGGGAGATCCGCGCCTGGCTGAGCGGCGGGCAGCGCGGCGACGCGCTGCTGTGGCGCGGCGAAACGTCGCGGCCGGTGCGGGCCTCGGATATTACCGTGCTGGTGCGCAACCGCCAGGAGGCAAGCCTGGTGCGCGACGCCCTCAACGCGCTGGGCATTCCCTCGGTCTATCTCTCGAACCGCGACAGCGTTTTCGAAACGCCCGAGGCGCAGGATCTGCTGTGGCTGCTGCAGGCGGTACTGGCTCCCGAGCATGAGAGCGGCCTGCGCAGCGCCCTGGCCTGCGCGCTATTTGGCCTTAACGCGCAGCAGATTGAGGCGCTCAATCTCGACGAACCCGCGTGGGACGCGCTGGTGGAGGAGTTTACCGGCTACCGCCAGCTGTGGCAGCAGCGCGGCGTAATGACCATGCTGCGCGCCCTGATGAGCGCCCGCAATATCGCCGAAAACCTGCTGGCGACCCGCGGCGGCGAGCGCCGGCTGACCGATATTCTGCATCTCAGCGAATTGCTGCAGGAGGCCGCCGGTCAGCTTGAGAGCGAGCACGCGCTGGTGCGCTGGCTGGCGCAGCAGATAGCCGGGGCGGAGGGCGGCGGCTCCGGGCAGCAGATGCGCCTGGAGAGCGATAAGCACCTGGTGCAGATTGTCACCATCCACAAATCGAAAGGGCTGGAGTACTCCCTGGTGTGGCTGCCGTTTATCGCCCGCTACCGCAAGCAGGATCAGGCCTTCTATCACGACCGCAGCACCTTCTCCGCCGTCCTCGACCTGCACAAGGGAGAAGAGAGCCTGGCGCTGGCGGAGGCCGAACGGCTGGCGGAAGATCTGCGCCTGCTCTACGTGGCGCTGACCCGCGCCGTCTGGCACTGCAGCCTCGGCATCGCGCCGCTCAGCGCCCGGCGCAGCGATAAAGCGGCAGAGAGCGAACTGCACCACAGCGCCATTGGCCGGCTGGTGCAGGGCGGCGAGCCGAAAGATGCCGACGGCCTGGCGGCCTGCCTGCGCGCGCTCTGTACCGGCGATATTGCGCTCTCCGTCGCCGAAGCAGGCGCCGCCGAACGCTGGCAGCCGCTGGCCCCGGAGATGCCAGCCCTGCAGGCGCGCGAAATGCGGCGGCGCATCAGCGACGAGTGGCGGGTCACCAGCTACTCCGGGCTGCAGCAGCGCGGCCACGGCGTGGCCCTGGATCTGCTGCCGAGGCTCGATATCGACGCGGCGGGCGTTGGCGAGGGAACGACAGAAGAGCCCGAACTGACGCCGCACAGCTTCCCGCGCGGCGCCTCTCCGGGGACCTTCCTGCACGGCCTGTTTGAAACCATCGACTTTACCCGGCCGGTAGATGAAAGCGAGGTGCAGCTACAGCTGGAGCGCGGCGGCTTTGATGCGGCCTGGGCGCCGGTGCTGACCCGCTGGCTCACCGCCGTGCTCGGGACACCGCTACCCGGCGCGGAGGTGCCGCTCAGCGCGCTTGCCGCCGCCGACCGCCAGGTGGAACTGGAGTTTTATCTGCCCATCGAGCGGCCGCTGGCTCCGGAATCGCTCGACGCGCTGATGCGCCGGTACGATCCGCTGTCGGCGGGCTGCCCGTCGCTGGACTTCCGCCGGGTCAGCGGCATGTTGAAGGGCTTTATCGACCTGGTGTTCCGCCGCGACGGCCGCTACTACCTGCTGGACTACAAGTCCAACTGGCTGGGCGACAGCGCGCAGGCCTACACCCCGGAGGCGATGGCCCAGGCCATGCAGGCCCACCGCTACGATCTGCAGTACCAGCTCTACAGCCTGGCGCTGCACCGCTATCTGCGCCACCGGCTGGCGGACTACGACTACGACCGCCACTTCGGCGGCGTTATCTATCTTTTTCTGCGCGGCGTCGACGGCGACGGCGGGCAGGGCATTTTCAGCACCCGCCCGGCGCGGGCGCTGGTTGAAGGGCTGGACGCGCTCTTCGCCGGTACGCAGCAGGAGGTCGCGTCATGAGCATGGAGTCACTGTTAAACCAGGCGGCCGGGGCGAAGCTGTTGCGCCCGCTGGACGTGCAGTTTGCCCTGATGGTGGCGCACGATGATGCCCCGGCGGTCCTGCTGGCGGCGGCGCTGCTCAGCCGCGACGTCGGCGAGGGCCACGTCTGCCTGCCGCTCTCCCGCCTGTGTGAAGACGAGCAGGCCACCGGCCGGGAGCGCGATATCTGGCAGCAGCTGTTTGTCCGGGCCGGGAGTGCCGATGACATCCTGGCGCACCTGCAGCGCTCGCCGGCGGTCAGCGGCGGCGAGGCCGCGACGCCGCTGGTGCTCAGCGAAGGGCGGCTCTACCTCAACCGGATGTGGCGCAGCGAACTCAGCGTGGCGCGCTTCTTCAGCCAGGTCGACGGGCAGCCGCTGCGCGAGGACGAAGGACAGCTGGCGGCGGCGCTCGGCGCACTCTTTCCGCCCTCGGACGAAGTGGACTGGCAGAAGGTGGCGGCCGCCGTCGCCCTGACCCGGCGCATTTCAGTGATTTCAGGCGGGCCGGGCACCGGCAAAACCACCACCGTGGCGAAGCTGCTGGCGGCGCTGATCCAGACCCGCAGCGAGGCGAAGTGCCGCATTCACCTGGCCGCTCCCACCGGCAAGGCGGCGGCGCGGCTGACCGAGTCCCTGGGACTGGCGCTGGGCCAGCTGCCGCTTAGCGATGCGCAAAAGGCGCTGCTGCCCGCCGAGGCCAGCACCCTGCACCGCCTGCTGGGCATTCAGCCCGGCAGCCAGCGCGGCCGCTACCATGCGGGCAACCCGCTGCACCTGGACGTGCTGGTGGTGGACGAAGCCTCAATGATTGACCTGCCGATGATGGCGCGGCTGATTGACGCCCTGCCGCCGCAGGCGCGGGTGATTTTCCTCGGCGACCGCGATCAGCTCGCCTCCGTGGAGGCCGGGGCGGTGCTGGGCGATATCTGCGCCTGGGTCAATGCCGGCTACACCGCCGAACGCGCCGCCGAGCTGAGCCGCCTGACCGGCGCGCCGGTGCCGGCGGGGGAGGGCACGCAGGCGGGCGCGCTGCGCGACAGCCTGTGCCTGCTGCAAAAAAGCTACCGCTTCGGCAGCGACTCCGGCATCGGCCAGCTGGCGCTGGCGGTGAATCGCGGCGACCGCGCCGCCGTCAGGGCGGCGCTGCATCACGGCTTCGACGATATCGCGCTCCAGCCGCTCTCAACCGGCGAGGATTACGAGGCAATGCTCGGTGACGCGCTGGCGGGCTACGGCGACTATTTGCGGCTGCTGAAGGCGCAGGCCGCGCCGGAGGAGGTTCTGCAGGCGTTCAGCCGCTATCGGCTGCTGTGCGCCCTGCGCGAGGGCCCCTACGGCGTCAGCGGCCTCAATGCGCAGCTGGAGCAGCTGCTGGTGCGCCGGGGGCGCATCGCCCGCCCGGCGCAGGCGCGCTGGTACGAAGGGCGGCCGGTGATGATCTCGCGCAACGACAGCGCCCTGGGGCTGTACAACGGCGATATCGGCATTGCGTTGGACAGGGGCAACGGGCGGCGGGTCTGGTTTCCAATGCCGGACGGCACCCTCAAGTCGGTACAGCCGAGCCGCCTGCCGGAGCACGAGACGGCCTGGGCGATGACGGTGCATAAATCGCAGGGCTCTGAGTTTAACCACGCGGCGCTGGTGCTGCCCAACCGCAGCGTGCCGGTGGTCACCCGCGAGCTGGTCTATACCGCCATCACCCGCGCTAAGCAGCGGCTGTCGATGTACGCCGACGAGAAGCTGCTGGCGCAGGCGATCACCCTGCGCACCGAGCGGCGAAGCGGGCTGGCGGCGCTGTTTGCGGGAGTGTAGAGGCGTTAACGATCCTCGCGCTGGTGCCAGATGCGCAGAACAATTAATACATCATTCTGCAGCTCATAATGCATTTCATAGCTGCCGATGATGGCGCGCCGCACTTCGCGAGGTTCAAACCCCTCTATTTTCTCTCCCCGTCGAGGGTTGAGCAGTAGGGTGGCGGGAGCGTTAATCAGAGATCTGACCACATTTGCTGTTGCGGCCTCATTCTTATCGGCCAGAAACTGGTGCAGACGGACAACATCGTTTCTGGCTGGTACGCTCCACTGAAACCTCATTTACGCGGCTCCGGCGGTGGGAGCGGCTTATCTGTGCCGAGTGATTCGGCCCAGGCGACCATATCTTCATGAGAAATAAGCTGTCCGGCATCGACGGCGTCAAGCGCCTCGCGTATCAGCCGATCGCGCTCATTTTCACGCGCAAGAAATTGGCCAACGGCTTCTCTGACTAACCATGAGCGGGTGCGGCCGTGCTTTTCAGCCCAGCGATCGACGCTTTCAGCCATCTCAATCGGCAGGGGAGCTGTGATAGTACGCATATCAGCCATGACTCGATCCTCAATAAATATTATTGAGATTCAATAATAGCATGAGTTTTATGGCGGGGGAGCAGAGGGGGGAGTGGGTAAGAAGACCGGGCGGAGCTGCCGCCCGGTCTGAGGCATTTATGCCAAATCCGCCATCAGTACCTTAGATCGGCGCTGATAGTTGTACATCTGCTTTTTGCTCTCCGGCAGCAGGTCTATCTCCACCGGCGTGAAGCCGCGCTCCTGGAACCAGTGGATGCTGCGGGTGGTCAGCACGAACAGCTTGTCGAGGCCCATCTGGCGTGCCTGGGCGGCGACGCGCTCCAGCAGCACTTCGCCGCGCGCCGAGCTGCGGTAGTCGGGATGGACCGCTACGCAGGCCATTTCGCCGATCCGCTCTTCCGGGAAGGGGTAGAGCGCCGCGCAGGCGATGGTGGTGCCGTCGCGCTGGATGACGGTGAACTTGTCGATTTCCATCTCGAGTTGCTCGCGGGAGCGGCGCACCAGAATGCCCTGCTGCTCCAGCGGCTCAATCAGCTCCAGAATGCCGCCGATGTCGTTGATGGTGGCGCGGCGGATCTGTTCGGCGCTCTCCATCACGATCTGCGTGCCGATGCCGTCGCGAGAGAACAGCTCCTGCAGCAGGGTGCCGTTCTCCTGGTAGCTTATCAGGTGGCAGCGGCGCACGCCGCTGCGGCAGGCTTTGATCGCTCCGCGCAGGAAGCGCACGGTACCGGAGTAGCTGTCGCCCTCGGCCTCCAGCGATTCAACGCGGGCCTGCGCCTCGTTGGGGAACAGCTCGGAGACGATTTCGCCCTGCTCGTTGTACACGCCCTGCGAGGAGCAGAAGCCGATCATTTTCTCCGCCTTTAGCTTAATGGCGAGCTGGGTGGCTATCTCTTCGGAGGTGAGATTAAAGCTCTCGCCGGTCACCGAGACCGCCACCGGGCCCATCAGCACAATCGCGCCGCTGTCGAGCTGGCGGTGGATCGCCTCTTCGTCGATGCGGCGGATGCGGCCGCTGTGGCAGTAGTCGACGCCGTCGTCGACGCCCAGCGGCTGGGCGATGATAAAGTTGCCGCTGACCACGTTAATGTGCGCGCCCTGCAGCGGCGTGTTGCTGAGGCTCATCGACAGCCGGGCGGTGATATCCAGCTGCAGCGTGCCCGCCGCCTGCTTCACCAGCTCAAGGGTTTTGGCGTCGGTCACGCGGGTGTGCTTGTGATAGACCGGCTCATGGTGGTGCGCGGCAAGGTTAGCGTCAATCTGCGGGCGCGCGCCGTAGACCAGCACCAGGCGGATGCCTAAGCTGTGCAGCAGGCCAATGTCGTTGACGATACTGGAAAAGTTATCGTGCTCAATGGCCTCGCCGCCGAGCATGATGACAAATGTTTTCCCGCGATGGGCGTTAATATAGGGAACAGAATGACGAAATCCCTCAACCAGTTCGGTTTTACGCTCCTTCACCACAGCCTGCCTCTCATGAATGTTTATTCGCAATAAATGTATTTTTATTCTGTTTTGGTAACAAGTGCAAGCAACAATTTTAACCAATGCTGCTTAATTAATTGCGTGAAAAGCGCGTAACTCCATAATGTTTACCCTTTTATAGATGACAGCTTATGCGCCTTTGGGTACAGTTTTCGGTCCAGTTGATTGTTACATAAGTGAAACCAGATTTTTGCTTGGGAGATGCATGTCGGGAAGTCAGTCAGGATTAAGCCGCCGCCGCCTGCTGCAGGGCGCCGGGGCGATGTGGTTGCTCAGCGTAAGCCAGGTGGGGCTGGCCGCGGCCAGTCATGTGATAGCGGTCCGCATCTGGCCGGCGTCAACCTATACCCGCGTCACGGTGGAGTCCAACCGGGTGCTGAAGTATAAGCAGTTTGCCCTGAGCAACCCCGATCGGCTGGTCGTCGATATCGAGGGCGTTAACCTTAATTCGGTGCTTAAGGGGATGGGGGCGCAGATCCGCGCCGATGACCCCTACATTAAGTCCGCCCGCGTGGGCCAGTTCGATCCGCAGACGGTGCGCATGGTGTTTGAGCTTAAGCAGAACGTTAAGCCGCAGATGTTTGCCCTCGCGCCGGTGGCCGGATTTAAAGAGCGCCTGGTGCTGGACCTCTATCCGGCCAACGCCACCGACGTGCAGGATCCGCTGCTGGCGCTGCTGGAGGATTACAACAAGGGCGATCTGGAAAAGCAGGTGCCCCCGGCGCAGAGCGGGCCGCAGCCCGGCAGAGCGGGGCGCGACAGGCCTATCGTTATCATGCTCGACCCCGGCCACGGCGGGGAGGATTCCGGCGCTATCGGCAAGTATCACACCCGCGAAAAGGACGTGGTGCTGAAAATCGCCCGCCGCCTGAAGGCGCTGATCGACAAAGATCGCACCATGAAGGCCTATATGACCCGCAATGAAGACGTCTTTATTCCGCTCAAAGTGCGGGTGGCGAAGGCGCAGAAGCAGCGCGCCGACCTCTTTGTCTCAATTCATGCAGACGCCTTCACCAGCCGTCAACCGCACGGCTCCTCGGTGTTTGCGCTCTCCACCAAAGGCGCCACCAGTACGGCGGCGAAATATCTCGCCCAGACTCAGAACGCCTCGGATCTGATCGGCGGCGTCAGCAAGAGCGGCGACCGCTACGTTGATCACACCATGTTCGATATGGTCCAGTCGCTGACCATCAACGACAGCCTGAAGTTCGGCAAGGCGGTCCTCGGCAAGCTTGGGCGGGTCAATAAGCTGCATAAGAATCACGTCGAGCAGGCCGGGTTTGCGGTGCTGAAGGCGCCGGATATTCCGTCGATTCTGGTAGAGACCGCGTTTATCAGTAACGTAGCAGAGGAGCGCAAGCTGAAAACGGCGAAGTTTCAGCAGGAGGTTGCCGAGTCGATTCTGGCGGGCATTAAGGCCTACTTCTCCGACGGCGCGACGCTGGCGCGACGCAGTTAACGAACGGCGCCGCGGGGCGCCGTTTTTGACGAGGCAAATCGCAGGCAAAAAAAAACACCCGTCGGGGTGTCTGTTTTTTTGAAGTGGTTGCGGGGGCCGGATTTGAACCGACGACCTTCGGGTTATGAGCCCGACGAGCTACCAGGCTGCTCCACCCCGCGTCCGTCATTCACCTTTTAAACCGGTGAATCTTTCTCTTCATATGTGATTGGTTGCGGGGGCCGGATTTGAACCGACGACCTTCGGGTTATGAGCCCGACGAGCTACCAGGCTGCTCCACCCCGCGTCCGTCATTTACCTTTTGAACCGGTAAATATTTCTCTTCACATTTTAATTGGTTGCGGGGGCCGGATTTGAACCGACGACCTTCGGGTTATGAGCCCGACGAGCTACCAGGCTGCTCCACCCCGCGTCCGTGGAAGCGCACTATACTCGGCTCACGTTTCTATGCAACCCTTTTTTCCACTCATGTGCCAATTTTTCAAATAACTGAGTAAAAATGAAGCGACACGTTAATTTTTAGGCAAAACTTGCCCGGGAGCCGCCGCGCGCATTTCATTAGCTCCGGTGGTTTGTTATCTTCATCACGCATTCCCTTATGTATAAAGAAGACGAGATACCATGAAAGGACGTTGGGCAAAAATAGTGGCAACGGGCGCGCTGGCGGCGCTGCTGGCGGCCTGTTCGTCAAAGCCGACCGATCGCGGTCAGCAGTATAATGACGGTAAGTTTCATCAGCCTTTTTCCCTCGTAAATCAGCCTGATGCGGTAGGCGCCCCGATTAACGGCGGTGATTTCGCCCAGCAGATTAATGAAATTCGCAACGCGTCGCCGCGCCTGTACGGCAGCCAGAGCGGCGTGTTTAATGCCGTGCAGCAGTGGCTGCGCGCCGGGGGCGATACCCGCACCCTGAAGCAGTATGGCCTTGACGCCTGGCAGATGCAGGGCGCCGATAATTATGGCAACGTGCAGTTTACCGGCTACTACACGCCGGTGGTGGAGGCCCGCCACACCCGGCAGGGCGAGTTCCAGTATCCTATCTACCGCATGCCGCCCAAGCGCGGCAAGCTGCCGTCGCGGGCCAGCATTTACGCCGGGGCGCTGAGCGACAACTATGTGCTGGCGTACAGCAACTCGCTGATGGACAACTTCATCATGGACGTTCAGGGCAGCGGCTACATTGATTTCGGCGACGGCTCGCCGCTCAACTTCTTCAGCTACGCCGGTAAGAACGGCTGGCCGTACCGCAGCATCGGCAAGGTGCTTATCGATCGCGGCGAAGTGAAGCGCGAAGATATGTCGATGCAGGCGATCCGCCACTGGGGCGAAACCCACAGCGAGGCGGAAGTCCGCGCGCTTCTGGAGGCTAACCCGTCCTTTGTCTTCTTTAAGCCCCAGTCCTTTGCGCCGGTGAAAGGCGCCAGCGCCGTGCCGCTGGTTGGCCGCGCGTCGGTAGCGTCCGATCGCAGCATTGTCCCGGCGGGCACCACCCTGCTGGCGGAAGTGCCGCTGCTGGATAACAACGGCAAGTTTAACGGCCACTACGAGCTGCGTCTGATGGTGGCGCTGGACGTCGGCGGGGCGATTAAAGGCCAGCACTTCGACATCTATCAGGGCATTGGCCCGGAGGCCGGACACCGCGCCGGCTGGTACAATCATTATGGCCGCGTTTGGGTGCTGCGCAGCGCGCCGGGCGCCGGCAACGGCAATGTGTTTAGCGGATGAGCCTATCCCAGTAGGCGTATATGTCGCAGCCAGTTTAGTCCCGTCCAGCGCGGAGAAACCGGAGCGTACTGAAGTACGTGAGGATTTCGAGCACTGCCCGGGACTAAAATGGCAAGTAAATTAGCCCTAATGGGATGGATCTTAGTGAGTAAGTTATGTCAGTAGTAATCAGCGACGCCTGGCGCCAGCGGTTTGGCGGTACGGCGCGCCTGTACGGCGAGAAGGCGCTGCAGCTGTTTGCCGATGCCCACGTCTGCGTGGTCGGTATTGGCGGGGTCGGCTCCTGGGCCGCGGAGGCGCTGGCGCGCACCGGCATCGGCGCCATCACCCTTATTGATATGGACGACGTCTGCGTCACCAACACCAACCGCCAGGTCCACGCCCTCGGCGGCAACGTTGGCCTGGCGAAGGCGGAGGTGATGGCGGAGCGCATTCGCCTCATCAACCCCGAATGCCGGGTGACGGTGGTGGACGACTTCGTCACGCCGGATAACGTCGCGGAGTATCTGGGCGGCGGGTTCAGCTACGTGATCGACGCCATCGACAGCGTGCGGCCAAAAGCGGCGCTGATTTCATACTGCCGCCGCTATAAGGTGCCGCTGGTGACCACCGGCGGCGCGGGCGGGCAGACCGATCCGACGCAGATTCAGGTCGCCGACCTGGCGAAAACCATTCAGGATCCGCTGGCGGCAAAGCTGCGCGAGCGGCTGAAAAGCGATTTCGGGGTGGTGAAGAACAGTAAGGGCAAGCTGGGCGTGGACTGCGTCTTCTCCACCGAAGCGCTGGTCTATCCGCAGTCGGACGGCTCGGTGTGCGCCATGAAGAGTACGGCGGAGGGGCCGAAGCGGATGGACTGCGCCGCCGGCTTTGGGGCGGCGACCATGGTCACCGCCACCTTTGGCTTTGTCGCCGTTTCTCACGCCCTGAAGAAAATGATGGCAAAAGCCGCGCGTCAGGCCTGAGCCTCGTGGGCGGCGGCGAGCACCGCGTCGCCCAGCGCCGCCAGACCCTGGCCGCGCGAGGCGCTGAGCTGGCCGCGCAGGCCCAGCTCGTCAAACAGCGCCAGCGGATCGGCGGCCAGCAGCTGTTCAGGGCGCTTGCCCTCCACGGCGGTCAGCAGCACCGCCAGTAATCCCTTAACGATCCGCCCTTCGCTGTCGCCGAAGAAGTGCATGCGGCCTTCGCCGTCGCGGGTCCAGCCGAGCCAGACGCGATTTTCACAGCCCGCAATCTCGCGGGCCTGCGCCTTAGCGACGTCGGGCAGGGGGGGCAGCCGCCTGCCGAGCAGGATCAGCTGGCGGTATTTATCTTCCCACTGGCCGAGCGGCGCGAAGGTCTCGCGCAGCGTCTGCTCAGTCAGCGTTGTACCGAAGGGATGCAGTGCCGGTTCCGTCATTTAATCCACCAGTATTTCAAGCGCGCGGTCAACGGCGCTGACCAGCGCGTGCACGTCTTCCTGCGTATTATAGGGCGCAAAAGAGGCGCGCAGCGTGCCGCTGACCCCGAGCGCCGCCAGCAGCGGCTGGGCGCAGTGCTGACCGGCGCGCAGGGCGATGCCGTACTCCGACAGCAGGGTCACCATATCGCCGTGGTGAACGCCGGCAAAATCAAAGGCCAGCAGGCTGCTCTCCTGGGCCCGGAAGGAGCGAAAACCGGGGCGCTTCGCCAGTTCTTCTTCGGCAAGGGTTGCCAGGCTGCGGCTCCAGCGCTCGGCCTGGGCAATGTCGGTCTCCGTCAGCCACTCCAGGGCGGCGCTGAGGCCAATCACCCCGGCGACGTTCGGCGTGCCCGCCTCCAGCCGGTAGGGCACCGGCTGGGTTTTGAAGCCGTCGAAAGTCACTTCGGTAATCATCTTGCCGCCGCCGAGCCACGGGCTCATGGCGTCCAGCAGTTCGCCCTTGCCGTACAGCGCGCCGATGCCGGTCGGGCCGTACAGCTTGTGGCCGGAAAAGGCGTAGAAGTCGATATCCAGCGCCTGCACGTCCGCCGGGCAGTGGACCGCGCCCTGAGCGCCGTCGACCATCACTACCATCCCGGCGGCGTGGGCCTGCGCAATGGCGCGCTCAAGATCCGGGCAGCCGCCGGTGACGTTGGACATCTGCCCCAGGGCGAGGATCCGACTGCGCTCGGTAATCAGCGTTGCGAGCTGGGCGACGTCCGGCAGACCGTCGGCGCCGAGCGGTAGCTTCACAATCCGCGCACCGGTCTGTTCGGCCACCATCAGCCAGGGCACCAGGTTGGCGTGGTGCTCGGCAACGCTGACGATAATCTCATCTCCCGCCTTCAGGCGCGGGCGGGCGTAACTCTGGGCCACCATATTGATGGCCTCGGTGGTGCCGCGCGTCCAGACGATATTCTTTCCCTCGGGGGCATTAATCAGCGCTGCCACGCGATCGCGGGCCGCTTCGTAGCGTTCGGTCAGCGCCTGCGCCGCCGCAAACTGGCTGCGGTGGACGTTACCGGCGCTGAGGCTATAAAACTGTTGGGTGGCGTCAATGACCGCCTGTGGTTTCAGCGCAGTGGCCGCGCTGTCGAGGTAGATGCCGGCATCCGCCAGCGCCGGGAACTGCGCGCGAAAGTGCGCCGGATTAAAAACGTTCATAGCTTTCCTCATGGATTTGCGCAGATCGTCGCGCACTTTGCAAAGAAGGGCAAGCGGAGGCTAACGTTCAGAATCTTCCGGGATTTATGGCAGCTCCGGGAGAGTGCGTTATGCTAAATATTGTCAGGTCAATATGTGAGTTCGTAAGTATACGAGATTTCTATAGCATTAATTGCTAAAAATCTCTCTCCGGCCTGGCTTCAAACAACAAACAATGGAAACAAGGAGTAGACCATGAAGAAGACTGCCGCAATTATTTCTGCCTGTATGCTGACCTTTGCTCTGAGCGCATGCTCATCAAACTACGCGCTGCACACCACTGATGGCCGCACCATCGTTTCCGATGGCAAACCTCAGACTGACAACGATACCGGCATGATCTCTTATAAAGACGCCAACGGTAACAAGCAGCAGATCAACCGGTCTGACGTAAAAGAGATGGTCGAGCTTGGTAACTAAGCGCTGAATTTTAAGTAAAAAAAAGCACCGCAATTTTGCGGTGCTACATTAATCACTATGGACAGACAGGGTAAATGTACAGGAAGTGAAAAGCGGTAGTCTTGCTACCCAGGTCTGAACTCCAGACCAATTGCAAACACAACAACACAACATCACAACCGTAAGCCAAAAGCCCATCAGAACACGCATTCCAACGACGCTTTTCGTTCCGGCTCAGGAAGTGCCGCCACTATAGGTATTTGCTGGCGCAAGCTCAACGGACAATTTATAATGGCTCAGATAAAAAAAACTAATAGGTTACATGATGTAATCTAATTGTTAATTGCAGTTAACATCTAAGCCAGAACAACCATGTCGAAGCGATTACCACCCCTGAATGCATTACGTGTATTTGATGCTGCGGCCCGCCACCTGAGCTTTACCCGCGCGGCAGATGAGCTGTTTGTCACCCAGGCCGCCGTCAGCCACCAAATCAAGTCTCTTGAGGATTTCCTTGGCCTGAAGCTGTTTCGCCGCCGCAACCGCTCCCTGCTGCTCACCGAAGAGGGGCAGAGCTATTTCCTCGACATTAAAGAGATCTTTTCGCATTTAACCGACGCAACGCGTAAACTTCAGGCCCGAAGCGCAAAAGGGGCGCTGACGGTCAGTTTATTGCCAAGCTTCGCCATCCATTGGCTGGTGCCGCGGCTGGCAAGCTTTAACTCAGCTTATCCGGGAATTGACGTCAGGATCCAGGCCGTGGACCGCGAAGAGGATAAGCTGGCGGACGATGTTGACGTGGCGATTTTTTACGGCCGCGGCAACTGGCCGGGGCTGCGGGTAGAAAAACTGTACGCCGAATATCTGCTGCCGGTCTGCTCGCCGCTGCTGCTCACCGGCGAGAAGGCATTGAAAACGCCGGCCGATCTGGCGCAACATACGCTACTGCACGATGCCTCCCGCCGCGATTGGCAGACCTACACGCGCCAGCTCGGCCTGACCCATATTAACGTCCAGCAGGGGCCGATCTTCAGCCACAGCGCGATGGTGCTGCAGGCGGCGATCCACGGTCAGGGCATTGCCCTTGCCAATAACGTGATGGCTCAGACTGAAATTGAAGCCGGCCGCCTCGTCTGCCCGTTCAATGATGTGCTGGTCAGTAAAAATGCCTTTTATCTGGTTTGCCATGACAGCCAGGCAGAACTGGGTAAAATAGCCGCCTTTCGCCAGTGGATTCTGGCAAAAGCGGCAAGTGAACAGGAAAAGTTTCGCTTCCGATATGAACAATAGGGCCCCGAACAGCGGGGTTCTCCTTTTAGGATAATGACATGACCGGTCGTTTCATGCTGATTTTTGCCGCGGTGAGCGGTTTTATTTTTGTCGCACTCGGCGCCTTTGGCGCCCACGTGCTGAGCAAGTCTTTGGGCGTGGTGGAGATGGGCTGGATCCAGACCGGCCTGGAGTATCAGGGTTTTCATACTCTGGCTATCCTCGGGCTGGCGGTGGCGATGCAGCGCCGGATCAGCATCTGGTTCTACTGGAGCAGCGTGTTCCTCGCGCTGGGCACGGTGCTGTTCAGCGGCAGCCTTTACTGCCTCGCGCTCTCCCATTTACGCCTGTGGGCGTTCGTGACCCCGGTTGGCGGCGTGAGCTTCCTCGCCGGCTGGGTGCTGCTGCTGATAGGCGCTATCCGCGCCAAGCGTCGCGGTGGTTCCCATGAATAAGGTTATTCTCTACAGCCGCCAGGGATTTGAAAAAGAGTGCGCCGCTGAGATTACGGACAAGGCCGCCCGCCTTGAGGTGTACGGCTTTGCGCGGGTGAAAGAGCACTCCGGCTACGTGATTTTCGAATGCTATCAGGAGGGCGATGCCGAAAAGCTTATTCGCGATCTGCCCTTCGATTCGCTGATTTTCGCCCGCCAGATGTTCGTTGCCGGGGAGCTGCTGCAGGATCTGTCCCCGGAGGACAGGATAAGCCCGATTGTCTGCATGCTGCAGGGCGTGGTCGAGAAGGGCGGCGATCTGAGGGTTGAGGTGGCCGACACCAACGAAAGCAAAGAGCTGCTGAAGTTCTGCCGTAAGTTTACCGTGCCGCTGCGCGCCGCCCTGCGCGAGGCGAAAGTGCTGACATCCTACGAGACGGCGAAGCGTCCGGTGGTCCACGTCTTCTTTATTGCGCCGGGCTGCTGCTATACCGGCTACTCGCTGACCACTAACAACTCGCCGTTCTACATGGGCATTCCGCGCCTCAAGTTTCCGTCCGATGCGCCGAGCCGCTCCACCCTTAAGCTTGAAGAGGCGTTCCACATCTTTATTCCGGCCGACGAATGGGACGAGCGCCTGGCAAACGGTATGCACGCGGTCGATCTCGGGGCCTGCCCCGGCGGCTGGACCTATCAGCTGGTGAAGCGCAACATGTGGGTCGCCTCTGTCGACAACGGCCCGATGGCCCAGAGCCTGATGGACACCGGCCAGGTCAGTTGGCTGCGCGAAGACGGCTTCCGCTATCGACCCAACCGCAACAACATCTCGTGGATGGTGTGCGACATGGTCGAGAAGCCGGCGAAGGTGGCCGCCCTGATGGCCCAGTGGCTGGTCAACGGCTGGTGCCGCGAAACTATCTTTAACCTCAAGCTGCCGATGAAAAAGCGCTACGAAGAGGTGTCGCAGAATCTGGCCTACATTCAGGCCCAGCTCGACGAGCACGGCATTAATGCCCAGATCCAGGCCCGCCAGCTGTATCACGACCGCGAAGAGGTGACGGTACACGTCCGCCGCCTGTGGGCTGCGGTCGGCGGACGCCGCGACGAACGATGATCCCAGCGCCCTCGCGCTAAGTGAGGGCTATCTTTCCAGCCGCAGCTGCTGCAGGTTGCCGTCGAGGCGCAGATCCGTTTGCAGGGTCGCCACCTCCCGGCAGATAAAGGCCATCTCGCGGTGGGCCTCCAGCTTCTTGCGCCACTTCTCCGGCACCGCCTCCAGCTGCTGATAGAGCGCCTCCAGCGTCGGAAACTGCGTCAGCAGCTCGGCGGCGCTTTTCGGGCCGATGCCGGCCACGCCGGGCACCTTTGAGCTGCTGATGCCTGCCAGCCCCCAGTAGTCGGGCAGCTGTTCGGGGCGCACGCCAAATTCGCCGGCAATAAAGGGTGCATCCAGCCAGCGCTTCTGAAAGTAGTCGCGGATCTGGATAGTGGGCGACAGCAGCTGGCAGTAGCCCTTGTCGGTAGAGACGATGGTTGCCTGCTGCCCGGCCGCCGCCACTTTGACCGCCAGCGTCGCCGCCAGATCGTCGGCCTCGCTGCCGGCACAGGACCAGCAGCAGACCCCGCGCTGTTCAAACGCGCGGCGGATATTGTTCATCTCCGCGTGCAGATCGTCCGGCATTGGCGCCCGCCCGGCCTTGTAGTCCGGCAGCCGCTGGTGCCGCCAGCCCTGATTGCGCGCCTCGTCGTCAAAGACCGCTACCGCGTGGGTCGGCTGGCTGTGAACGATCAACTGCTCCAGCGCGTGGCGGCAGGCGTCGGCGCAGGGGGACCCCTGCACCGCGTGAATGCGGCGGATCAGATTGAGCGCGTCGACGATAAGTAAGTGAATAGCCATCGGAAAGTTCCCCGTCACCAGATGCGCATACCCTACCATTTACCGCCAGAGCGGGCCAAATGGATGTGCATATTCGGGAAAGCGCCTCGCAAAATAGCGCTCGCCACCGGAAAGCCATTGAAATTTTGTTAGGTTGCTATGTATATTTTTAACAAACCATAAAAGAGACAGTAACAATGAGCAACCGTATGCACCTCGCGCAGCGTATTCAGGACCTGCAACCCTCCGCTATCCGTGAACTCCTCAAGCACAGCAAAATGCCCGGCGTTATCTCCCTGGCTGGCGGTATTCCGTCGGCGGACCTGTTCGATAAAGAGGGCCTGGCGCTGGCGACGCAAAGCGTGGTCGAATCCCGGTTTAACGACGCCTTTCAGTATGGCCTGACGGAGGGCAACTCTGCCCTGCGCGAGCAGCTGGTGGGGCTGTGCCGCCAGCGCGGAATTGAAACTCAGAGCGACCGTCTACTGATCACCTCCGGCTCCCAGCAGGCGCTGGATCTGCTGATCCGCGCGCTCGCCGATGAGGGCGACGTCTTCGTCGTTGAACGCCCCACCTACCTCGCGACCCTGCAGATCCTCGGCCTTACTGGGGCAACGGTGAAGTCGGTCGGCAGTGACGAACACGGGATGATCGTTGACGAGCTGGAAGAACTGCTGCAGACCACCCGCATCAAGTGCGTCTACGTGGTCCCGACCTTCGGCAACCCCAGCGGCACGACCCTCAGCGGCG
The DNA here is from genome assembly GCF_001598855.1 of Pluralibacter gergoviae ATCC 33028 = NBRC 105706. Taxonomy (GTDB): domain Bacteria; phylum Pseudomonadota; class Gammaproteobacteria; order Enterobacterales; family Enterobacteriaceae; genus Pluralibacter; species Pluralibacter gergoviae. Next base: position 50,929 of record NZ_BCZS01000009.1, read on the forward strand.
AGCGCCGCGAGAAGCTGGTCAGGCTGGCGGTCGAGCACAGCTTTATGATTATCGAGGACGATCCCTATGGCGAAATCGCCTTCACCGATCGCCGCGAGAAGCCGCTGCTGCAGGTGGCTACCGAACTGGGCTGCGAAGCGCACGTGGCCTATACCTCGACCTTTTCGAAAATTCTCGCCCCCGGCCTGCGCGTCGGCTGGATAATCCTGCCGGAGTGGATGAAGCAGAAGGTCGCCATCATCAAGCAGGCCACCGACCTGCACGCCAACGCCTTTGCCCAGTCGCTGGTCAGCGCCTACCTGTCGCTGGATCGCCTGGCGCCGCAGATAGCCCTTATCCGCGACGCCTATCAGCAGAAGTGCCTGCGCCTGTCGCAGCTGCTGACCGAGGAGCTTGGCGAGCACCTGACGTTTAATCAGCCCGAAGGCGGCATGTTCCTGTGGGCCACCTTTCGCGAGGCGCGCGACACCACCGCCTGGCTGCAGCAGACCCTGGCGAAGGGCGTGGTTTACGTCCCCGGCGAGTTCTTCTTCAGCGACAACCCGGACCGGCGCACGCTGCGCTTCTCCTACGCGACGGCGACCGATGAACAGCTGGTGGAGGCGGTGAGCAGGCTGAAGGCGGCGCTGTAAAAGACACGCCCGGCGGCGCTTCGCTTGCCGGGCCTACGGGCATCTGCCGTAGATACTGTTATGGGCTGCAAATATAAAATCCCATTCTGTACAGGATCGTGGAACAGTTCCGTTCACTCGCAGCACTCTGCTTCTCTGTCGGGTTTTCTGCGGTGAACGTGCAGAGAGGGCTCGCCGCCGCCCTCTCTGCACTCTCGGCTCCCGGCAACAAAAATCGCCGCTGCGCGGAACCTCAGATTATTACTACTGGCTTTTCGGGTACGGCTCGACTCGACATCCTGTCTCGTTTCGCCTCAGCCCGCGTCCCTGCGGGCTGCCCCGGCCATCCGTAATGATCTGAGGCGATTTTAAGCCGGACTTATACCCCCTCAGACGTCATAAGTGCAGTGCAAAAATGTAGGTCGGGTAAGCGCAGCGCCACCCGACAGCAGGCGGCGGTGCACCTCTCAGCACGCCCCCAGCGGCACCCCCGCCTCGCTGGCCGCCTCCTCATACCACACCGCGTCGCGCACCGCGATAGGCCGGTTCAGCAGCCCTAAAGCGTAAAAGCGATCGGCAATGCGCTGCTGGGCGCGGATCGTCGGCAGATCCATCGGCCGCGGGCAGTGGCTGTGGCGGCCCAGCGCCTGCTCCAGCGAGAGCGGATCGATGCCCAGTTCGGCGGAGAGTAGCCTGGCGGCTTCGGCCCGCTGGCTGTCGATAAAGCGCCCGGTCTGCGTCAGTTCCTCAAGCAGTAGGGCGATAACGTCCCGGTGCTGCGTGGCGTATTCCCGCCGCGCAAGGTAAAACTGATGGTTACTGACCCGGCCTTCGCCGCTGGCGACCACCCGCAGTTCGCCGCGCAGTTCGGCGTCGCTCAGCAGCGGATCCCACATCATCCACGCGTCCACCGCCAGATAGTCGCTGGCGGTGAGCGGGTATTTCGGCGGCGTATAAATCACCTTCACGTCATCCAGCGTCAGGCCAGCCTCTTCGAGGATCTGCACCAGCAGCCAGTGGACGTTTGAACCCTTATTCAGCGCGATGCGCCTGCCGCGCAGGTCGGCGGTGTTGCGAATATCGCTATTGTGCGGCACCACCATCGCCACGCTCTGCGGCGCGGGCGGCTCCCAGGCGACGTACAGCAGATCGCTGTTGCCCGCTTGGGCGAATACCGGCGGCGCTTCGCCGGTGGTGCCGAAGTCGATGTCGCGGCAGGCGAGGGCGTGCAGCAGCTGCGGTCCGGCGGGAAACTCGCTCCACAGCACGTTGACCCCGAGACCGGCAAACGCCCGCTCCAGGCTCTGGCGGGCCTTAAGAATGCCGAGATTGCCGAAGCGCTGGTAGCCGATGCGCAGCTCCCGGTCGCCGCCGCGGCCTGCCGCCGCTTCCCGGCGCGGCGCGGCCTGGCGGCGGCCTTTAATCACTCCGATATTGGCCAGCTGGGTGCGCAGGCTGTGGCGGCTGATACCCAGCAGGGCGGCGGCCTGGCTCTGGTTATCGTCGCAGTGGGCCATCGCCCCGCGCACCAGGGCGCCGGTCACCCGCTGCCACAGACCGTCTCCCGGCTGGGTCAGCTGGCGGGCGATAAAATCGTCCAGGTCGTCGTCACCGCTACCGTCGCCGCCGGCTGACGGCAGCCCGGCGCGCGGTGCCAGGCGCAGCTGGGCGGGACCGAGCTCCTCCTCTTTACTCAGCAGCACCGCGTTGTGCAGGGTATTTTCCAGTTCGCGAATATTGCCGGGCCACGGGTAGGCCATCAGGCGGGCCAGCGCTTCCGGCGCCAGCCGCCGGGCCGGGCGTCCCAGCCTGCGGGCGTATAGCGACAGGAAGTGGTTGGCCAGCAGCGGAATATCCTGCTGGCGCTGGCGCAGCGGCGGCAGCGGCACCACGGCGATATTGAGCCGGTAGTAGAGGTCTTCGCGAAAGCGCTTCTCGCGGATGGCCTGGGCCAGATCGACGTGGGTGGCGGCGATGACCCTGACGTTGACCTTCAGCGGGCGGCGCGATCCGACGCGGGTGATTTCCCGCTCCTGCAGCACCCGCAGCAGCTTAACCTGCAGGGGCAGGCTCAGCTCGCCTATCTCATCGAGCAGCAGGGTGCCGCCTTCGGCGGCTTCAAACCAGCCGGGATGTCCCTTCAGCGCGCCGGTAAAGGCGCCTTTCTCGTGGCCGAACAGCTCCGCTTCGGCCAGGCTTTCGGTGAGCGCCCCGCAGTTGACCGCCAGAAACGGCTGCTGGCGGCGCGGGCTGTGGTGGTGCAGATAGCGGGCAACCACCTCTTTGCCGGTGCCGGTCTCGCCGACGATCAGCACGGTGGCATCGGTAGGGGCCAGCTTGTCCAGCAGGCTCTGAAACGCCCGGGAGGCGGGATCGATAAGAACGGGTTCAGCATTCAGCATGGCGGACCTCCGGTAACAGGAGATCTGAACTTATCCTGCGCCGCGCCCGGAAACCAGAGGCCGCAGCGGCTAGCCTGTTGCAAAAGTGACAGACGGTGGGCAGCGTCTGCCGCGTTTGCAACAGTTTGCGCAGAACCTTAATTTTTTAACTTAATGATTATTATTGATAATTTTTTTATGCCGAGCTGGCACGGATCTCGCTAATGGTCATATAACCAAACAAAAACATATCTTCGACAAATTACAGATATGGTTATATAGGAAAGTGATAATGACCCGGCAAGCTGAAGACAACATCAATCTGTTCTGGTTTCTGCCCACCCACGGCGACGGCCGCTATCTCGGCACTACCGAGGGCGGCAGGCCGGTCGATCTGCCCTACCTGCAGCAGGTGGTGCTGGCGGCGGACAGCCTGGGCTACTACGGTGTGCTGATCCCCACCGGAAAGAGCTGCGAGGACAGCTGGCTGGTGGCGTCGGCGCTGGCGCCGCTGACCCGGCGCCTGCGCTATCTGGTGGCGGTGCGCCCCGGCCTGCAGCCGCCGACGCTGGCGGCGCGGATGGCGGCGACCCTTGACCGGCTGTCCGAAGGGCGGCTGCTGATAAATGTCGTCACCGGCGGCGACCCGGTTGAGAACCGCGGCGACGGTATTTTCCTCGATCACGCGGAGCGCTATCGGGTGACCCGCGAGTTTCTCGACGTCTATACCCGGCTGATGAAGGGCGAAAAAGTGGACTATCGCGGGGAGCACATTCGCGTCGAGGGCGCCGAGGTGCTGTTTCCGCCGGTGCAGGAGAACGGCCCGCCGCTCTACTTCGGCGGCTCGTCGGAGGAAGCCATCGACGTGGCGGCGGAGCAGATAGACACCTACCTGACCTGGGGCGAGCCGCCTGAGCAGGTGGCGCAGAAGCTGGCGACGGTGCGCGAGCGGGCGGCGCAGCGGGGCAGGACGCTGGAGTACGGCATTCGCCTGCACGTCATCGTGCGCGAAACCGAAGAAGAGGCGTGGGCCGCCGCCGACAGGCTGATTGCCCACCTCGACGACGACACCATTGCCCAGGCGCAGAAGATCTTCTCCCGCATGGACTCCAGCGGCCAGGCGCGGATGAGCGCCCTGCACGGCGGCTCCCGCGATAACCTGCGCATCGCGCCGAACCTGTGGGCGGGCGTGGGGCTGGTGCGCGGCGGCGCGGGCACCGCGCTGGTGGGCAACCCGCAGCAGGTGGCGGCGCGCATTCGCGAATATCAGGCGCTCGGTATCAGCAACTTTATTTTCTCCGGCTATCCTCATCTTGAAGAGGCGCACCGCTTTGCGGAGCTGGTGATGCCGCTGCTGCCGGTCAACCGCCAGCAGCCGGCGTCGCGCAGCGTCAATACCGGGCCGTTCGGCGAGACGATCGGCGGCGATAAGCGCCCGGTCAGGCAGGCGAGCGCCAGCTGATGGTGGTCCGTGAACCGGAGGAGGCACAATGAAAAGCGATCTTCACGTAGTGATTGTCGGCGGCGGCTTCAGCGGCGCGGCGACGGCTATCGCCCTGCAGCGCCTGGCGCCGGAAGGCGTGCGGATAACGCTGCTGGAGCCGCGCCCGGTGCCCGGCGCGGGCGTCGCCTACTCGACCAGCGAACCGACCCACCGCATTAATGTCCCCGCCGCGCGGATGCAGCTTGCCGGCGATGAAGAGGGTGCCTTTGACCGCTGGTATCGCAGCCAGCCCGCCTTTCTCGACGATCCGGCCGCCCTGCGCGACGACGGCGCGGTCTTTCCCCAGCGCGGCCAGTTCGGCCTGTACGTCGCCGGGCGCTTTGCCGATGCGGCGCGGGCCAGCGGCGGGCGGCTGGTCCACCTGCAGGAGAGCGCCGCGGCCTTTGAGGAGGGCGAGGTAGTGACCGATAGCGGACGCCGCCTGTCGCCCGATCTGCTGGTACTGGCGGTCAGCCATCCGCCGCCTTCGATCCCGCCCCTGGCGCGCCCCTGGCAGGCGCATCCGGGCCTGATTGCCAATCCCTGGCAGACGGAAAAACTGAGCACTATCGCCCCGGATGCGGCGGTGGCAATTATCGGCACCGCCCTGACGATGGCCGATACCGTGGCGACCCTGACCCGGCTGGGGCACCGGGGGCCCATTACCGCCTTTTCGCGCCGGGGGCTGCTCTCCCGCGATAACCTGAGGGGTGAAAAAGTCGAATGGCCCGGCGAGTACCTGACCGGCAATCTGCGCCATCGCCTGCGCCGGATCCGCGCCGACGTAGCCGCTGCGGCAGAACAGGGGCTGGGATGGCAGGTAGTGCTGGACGCCGTGCGCAATCAGGGGCAGGAGAGCTGGCGGGGGCTGAGCATCGCCGATCGCCTGCGCTTTCTGCGCCACCTGCGCAGCTTCTGGGACGTGCACCGCTACCGCGTGGCGCCCCAGGTGTCGGACGTGCTGAACCAGCGCCGGGAGGCGGGCAGCCTGCGGGTGCTGGCCGCGAGGCTCGCGGCCCTTGACGCCGGTGGTAATCGCCTGCGCCTGTCGCTCGATGTTCGCCGCGGCGGGCAAGAAACGCTTGAGGTCAGCCACCTGATCGTCACTACCGGCCCCGCCCACGCGGGCCTTATCGACGGCCATCCCTTCCTGCGCGACCTGGCCGGGCGGGATCTGATCCGCGCCGATGCGCTGAACCTGGGCATCGACGTAGACGCCCGCTCCCGGGCCACCGGCCTGCGGCGCGACGATGCGCCGCCGATTTTCGTCGCCGGCCCGGCAGCCCGCGGCTACTTTGGCGAACTGATGGGCCTGCCGCAGGTGGCCGACCACGCCGCAGCGGTTGCCGCCGAAGCGCTGAGCAGCCTTAAGACTCTGAAACCGGCACGATGTCCCGTCTCCTGACCTGACGCCTTAATTTCACCTTTTTATTCACTAATAATGCGCGCAGCCCTCGCGGGCCGCGCCGTGGAGATTGCTATGCCCTCACAACGTGAAATTCGCCTCAACGCCTTTGACATGAACTGCGTCGGCCACCAGTCGCCGGGCCTGTGGGCTCATCCCCGGGACCGCTCCTGGCAGTATAAGGATCTTGAGTACTGGGTTGACCTCGCGAAGCTGCTGGAGCGCGGCAAGTTCGACGGCCTGTTTATTGCCGACGTGCTGGGCATCTACGACGTGTATAACGGCAGCGGCGATGCCGCCCTGCGCCAGGCCGCCCAGGTGCCGGTCAACGATCCGCTGGCGCTGGTGACGCCGATGGCGCTGATGACCGAACATCTCGGCTTCGGTCTGACCGCCTCGCTGTCGTTTGAGCATCCGTATCCCTTCGCCCGCCGCCTGTCGACCCTCGACCATCTGACCAGGGGGCGCGTCGGCTGGAATATCGTCACCTCTTATCTGGAGAGCGGGGCGCGCAACATCGGCCAGCAGGCGCAAAAAGATCACGATGCCCGCTACGACTACGCCGACGAGTATCTGGAGGTGGTCTATAAGCTGCTGGAGGGCAGCTGGGAGGAGGGCGCGGTGCTGCGCGACCGCGAGCGGCGGATCTTCAGCGACCCCAGCAAGATCCACCCGATCGACCATCGCGGCACCTTCTTCTCGGTGCCGGGCATACACCTCTGCGAGCCATCGCCCCAGCGCACGCCGGTGCTCTACCAGGCCGGGGCCTCCAGCCGGGGCAAGCAGTTTGCCGCTGCGCACGCCGAGTGCGTCTTCGTTGCGCCGCCGTCGAAGGCGCTGCTGAAGAAAACCGTGGCCGACATCCGCCGCCGGGCGGAAGAGGCGGGGCGCGATCCGCGCAGCATCCTGATTTTCAGCAAGCTAACCACCATCCTCGGCGAGACTGACCGCGAGGCGCAGGCGAAATGGCAGGAGTATAAGCAGTACGTCAGCTACGAGGGGGCGCTGGCGCTGATCTCCGGCTGGACCGGCATCGACTTCGCGCAGTACCAGCCGGATCAGGTGCTCAAGTATCTGCACACCAACGCGATCCAGTCGGCGGTTGAGGCCTTCTCCACCGCCGATCCGAACCGCCAGTGGACGGTACAGGGCCTGGCCGACTGGGTGGGCATCGGCGGCTTTGGGCCGCTGCTGGTCGGCAGCCCGCAGACGGTAGCCGACGAGATACAGGCGTGGGTGGAGGAGACCGACGTTGACGGCTTTAACCTCGCCTACGCCCTGACCCACGAGACCTTCACCGACGTGGTGGAGCTGCTGGTGCCGGAGCTGCAGAAGCGCGGCGTTTACAAGAAGGAGTATCAGCCGGGCACCCTGCGCGAGAAGCTGTTTGGCGCAGGTCCGCGGCTGGAGGCGCCGCATCCGGGGGCGGGCTACCGGCGCGGGGCGGCGGTCGGGGCCGGTCGCGGGGAGAAGGTCGCATGATAGACATCGATCGGCTGCACAAGGGCTACCGCACGGCAGACGGCGGCCATAGCGAGGTGCTCAGGGGCCTCTCCCTGCAGGTGCCCGCCCGCTCTGTTACCGCCGTCGTCGGTCCCAGCGGCGCCGGCGTGGCTGAAAACCACCGACGACCCGCTGGTGAAGGGCGTTCTGGTCCCGGTTTCCGCGCAATAATTTGAGGATAACAATAATGAGTACGCTTTCCGTAGACGATCTCAGCCGCGCCTCTTCGCCGGTCAGCGGCGCGGGCGACGTGGCCCGCCTGATCAATTCCGGCAGGGAGCAGGCGAAATATGCCCGCATGATTGTGTTGCTTGCGCTCGGTGGCGTGTTTCTCGACGCCTACGATCTGACCACGCTCTCTTACGGCATTGACGACGTGGTGCGCGAGTTCCGCCTGTCGCCGCTGCTCACCGGGCTGGTGACGTCGTCAATTATGGTGGGGACCATTATCGGCAATCTCATCGGCGGCTGGCTGACCGATAAATATGGCCGCTACTCGGTGTTTATGGCCGATATGCTCTTTTTCGTGGTATCGGCGATTGCCGCCGGGCTGGCGCCCAACGTCTGGGTGCTGATCGGCGCGCGCTTTCTGATGGGCATCGGCGTCGGTATCGATCTGCCGGTGGCGATGTCCTACCTCGCGGAGTTTTCCCGCTTCAGCGGCAAAGCCAACAAGGCGGCCCGCCTCGCGGCCTGGTGCCCGATGTGGTACGCCGCCTCCACCGTTTGCTTTCTGATTATCTTCGGCCTCTACTTTCTGCTGCCAGAAGAGCATCTCGACTGGCTGTGGCGCGCCTCGCTGCTGTTCGGCGCGGTACCCGCGCTGCTGATTATCGCGGTGCGCAGCCGCTTTATGAACGAGTCGCCGCTGTGGGCGGCAAGCCATGGCGATCTTCATTCGGCGGTGCGCATTCTGCGCGACTCTTACGGCATTGCGGCCCACGCGGCGCCCGCCGCGCGCCCGGCGAAGCCGCCGAAGGTGAGTTTCCGGGTGCTGTTCGAGAAGCCTTACCGCGAGCGGACGATGGTCGCCGGGGTGATGAATATCTGTATCTCCTTTGAGTACACCGCCATCGCCTTTTTCCTGCCGTCGATCCTGGCGCAGTTCCTCGGCGCCGGGGTGTTTGAAACCATCTCCGCGTCGCTGGGCCTCAACGCGCTGTTTGCCTTCACCGGCGGCCTGCTGGGAATGCACCTGGCGTGGAAGTACCCCTCGCGCCACGTGGCGATCGCGGGGTTTGCGCTGCAGTTTATCGCCCTGATTGCCCTCGCGCTGGTGGGCCAGCCGCAGGCGGCGGCCGGGGTCGCGCTGGCAATCGCGATGCTCGGTCTGTGGCTGTTTGCAGAAGGCTTCGGGCCGGGCGCGCAGCTGATGATCTATCCCGCGCTCTCCTATCCGACCGCCATCCGCGCCACCGGAGTGGGCTTCAGCCGGGCGCTCTCCGGCATCGGCAGCGCGCTGGCGCTGTTCGTGCTGCCGCAACTGCGTGCGGCCCTCGGCACGCAGATGTTCTGGGTGGTGTCGCTTGCCGCCATCATTCCGATTTTCTTCCTGCTGGCGGTCCGCCACGAACCGACACAGCACGACGTTGACGACATCCAACATTAAGGAGCTGACCATGACGCTACTCTCTACCGGCGCTGACGATGCGCAGCTGGCCGCCGCCTTCCGGCCCATTTTCGCCCGCATCGCCGACGGGGCGGTGAGCCGGGAATTGAGTCGTACCCTGCCCGTAGAGCCGATCCGCTGGCTGAAGGAGGCCGGGTTCGGCACCCTGCGCATCCCTAAGGAGAAGGGCGGCTGGGGCGCGTCGCTGCCGCAGCTGGTGACCCTGCTGGCCGAGCTGGCGGCGGCGGACTCCAACATTCCCCAGGCCCTGCGGGGCCACTTCGCCTTTGTCGAGGACCGGCTTAACCAGCCCGACTCGCCGGATCGGGACCGCTGGTTCCGCCGCTTCCTCGACGGCGAGCTGGTGGGCAACGGCTGGACCGAAACCGGGAGCGTGAAGCTGGGAGAGGTGCTGACCCGGCTCACGCCGCAGGCGGAAGGCTGGCGGCTGGACGGTGAGAAGTTCTACAGCACCGGCGCGCTGTACGCCGACTGGATTGACGTCTTCGCCCGCCGCAATGATACCCAGCAGGACGTCATTGCCCTGGTCAGCACCCGGCAGGATGCCGTTGAGCGGCTGGACGACTGGGACGGCTTCGGCCAGCGGCTCACCGGCAGCGGCACCACCCGCTTCACGCAGGCGCGGGTCGAGCGGGCGCACGTTTACGATTTCGCCACCCGCTTTCGTTACCAGACCGCATTTTATCAGCACGTCCTGCTGGCAACGCTGGTGGGAATAGGTCTGGCAGTAGAGCGCGATGCCGCCGAAGGCGTCAAAAAGCGTACCCGAATGTACAGCCACGGCAACGCCGCCGTCTCCCGCGACGATCCCCAGGTGCTGCAGGTGGTGGGCGAAATAAGCAGCTGGGCGCAGGCGGTAAAAGCCACCGCCCTGCAGGCCGCCCGGGCGCTGCAGCTGGCCTACGAGGCGCACGCCGGGGCGGATGACGCGCGGCTGGCGCAGCTGAATGAGGTGGCGGAAATTGAGTCTGCCCGGGCGCAGGTGGTGGCAAGCGAACTTATCCCGCGCGCGGCGACGGCGCTGTTCAGCGCGCTGGGGGCCTCCGATACCCGCACCGGTAAGGCGCTTGACCGCCACTGGCGCAACGCCCGTACCGTGGCGTCCCATAATCCGGTTATCTACAAGGCGCGCAACGTCGGCGGCTGGCTGGTGAACGGCACGCCGCCGACCTTTAAGTGGCGGATCGGGGAAGGTGAACAGAGCGGGAAGTAATCGATGGGGCAGAGGGAAAGCGCCAGGATGGCGCTGCCCTTTTGCCGGACGGCGCTGCGCTTGCACCGGCCTACGATCCCCGGCAGGCGCTGCTTTTGCACCGGGCTACGGTTCGACGGTCCTCTGTCGGCCCGGCAAGCGCAGCGCCGCCGGGCGTCTGGCTGATGTCAGCCGGGTCTTATTGTTTATCCAGCGACCAGGTGGCGCTGCGCACGTCCACCTTCACCGGCAGCAGACCGATGCCGGTAAAGGTGTCCGCCAGCGCCTGCTGCTGGTCGTACACCTCCGGCGTCATGCGTTCTGCGCCGTAGGGCGAGCGGGCGATGGCCTTCTGCCAGATGCCTTTATCCAGCCCGGTTGATGAAGAAAGAATGCCGGCGGCATCCTGCTGATGGGCGTTGGCCCAGTCGCTTAATTTGCCCAGTTCATCCAGCACCTGCTTCGCCGCGTCCGGCGCGGTTTCGGCAAATTTGCGGCTGGCGAGGTAGAAGGTGTAGTGCGGCACCAGCCCTTCGGCGTTGCGGATCAGCCTGGCGCGGGCGTTGGTTTCTACCTCGGCGAGATAAGGATCCCAGATGACCCACGCGTCGATGGCCCCGCGCTGGAAGGCGGCCCGGGCATCGGCGGGCGGCAGGTAGACCGGCGTAATATCCTTGTAGGTCAGCCCGGCTTCCTCCAGCGCCTTCACCAGCAGGTAGTTGACGTCGGAGCCTTTATTGAGCCCCACGCGCTTGCCCTTCAGATCGGCGACCGTCTTAATGGCCGAGTTCTCCGGCACCACGATGGCCTCGGTTTTGGGGTTGGCGGGCGAGTGGCCGAGATAGACCAGATCGGCCTTTGCCGCCTGGGCGAAGGCCGGCGGCGCATCGCCGGTGGCGGCCAGATCGATGCTTCCCACGTTCAGGACTTCAAGCATCTGCGGCCCGGCGGGAAACTCCACCCAGCGCACGGCGATGCCCTGTTTTTTAAAGGTCTCATCGAGGGTGCCCCGGTATTTGAGCAGGGCGAAGATATTGGCTTTCTGGTAGCCGATATTGACGGTTTCCGGCGCTTTCGCCGCGGCGGAAGCGGAGAGGGCGAGTAGCAGTAGGATCGTAAGGCGCGGCAGTCTGGGCATGGTAACTCTCCTTGGGATAATGTGCCGTAAGGTAGCAAATGAAGGAGAGGGCCGATAAATAACAAAAGCGGGTTTCTATTGCCGCTGTCCGGCAATAGAAGGGTGGCCCGACGCGCAGGGCGACGCCGGGCCTGAGGCGTTAGTCGCAGGCAACGATTTTCATCGCCAGGCCGCCGCGGGAGGTTTCGCGATACTTGGCGTTCATGTCCTTGCCGGTTTCGTACATTGTTTCAATCACTTTATCGAGGCAGACGCGCGGTTCGCTGGTGCGGCGGAGCGCCATCCGCGCGGCGTTGACCGCCTTCACTGAGGCAATAGCGTTGCGCTCGATACACGGCACCTGCACCTGTCCGGCCACCGGATCGCAGGTCAGGCCAAGGTTGTGCTCCATGCCGATTTCGGCGGCGATGCACACCTGCGCCGGGCTACCGCCGAGCAGCTCCGCCAGGCCGGCCGCCGCCATCGAGCAGGCCACGCCCACTTCGCCCTGGCAACCCACTTCCGCGCCGGAGATAGAGGCGTTCATTTTGTACAGCGAGCCCACGGCGCTGGCCACCAGCAGATAGCGGGCCAGGGAGTTAGCGTTCACTTCGCGGATGAACTTGTCGTAGTAGGCCAGCACCGCCGGCACGATGCCGCAGGCGCCGTTGGTCGGGGCGGTGACCACACGGCCGCCGGCGGCGTTCTCTTCGTTGACCGCCAGCGCGAACATGTTGATCCAGTCCACCACCGCCATCGGATCGCTGGAGATTTTGTCCTGGCTGACCAGCATCCGGCGCAGCGCGGCGGCGCGGCGCGGCACCCGCAGCTTGCCGGGCAGGACGCCTTCGGTGGTGATACCGCGCTCAATGCCGCTGCGCATGACGTCCCACACCGCGGCGAAGTGCCGCTCAAGTTCTTCCTTACTGTGCAGGGCAAGCTCGTTCTGCATCATCAGCCCGGAAAGGGAGAGGCCCGTCTGCTGGCAGTGGCGCTGCAGGTCGGCGGCGGTTTTGTAGGGATAGGGTACGGCGACCGGGGCGCTTTCGCTCTGGCCGAAGTGGGCTTCGTCGACGATAAAACCGCCGCCGATGGAGTAATAGGTCTGGCTATAGACGGCCTTGTCGCCGCTGAGCGCAGTAATGCGCATGCCGTTCTCGTGCAGGGAGAGGTTGTCGGCATGGAAGTTCATGCACTGGTCTACCGGGAATTCCACTTCGTGCTCGCCGTTGGCCAGCAGCAGGCGACCGTGGGTATTGACGTCCTGGATAAAGCCCGGAATGGCGTCGATATCAACGGTATCCGGCAGATTTCCCGCCAGACCCATGATAATCGCGATGTCGGTGTGGTGGCCCTTGCCGGTCAGGGAGAGGGAGCCGTAGACATCGACCACCACGCGGGTGACGTCGTGAAGCATTTCGCGCGCAATCAGGTCGTCCGTGAATTGCTTACCCGCTTTCATTGGTCCGACGGTGTGGGAGCTGGAGGGGCCAATGCCGATTTTGAAAATATCGAATACGCTAATCATGCTTGCGTCCATTCTGTAGAGATGCGCCGCCGGTCGGCGGCGCGGGGATATTAGGCGAACAGAGAGTACAGGGAGTAGAAGATGGCGGAGATGGCAACCAGACCCATCACCACAACGAAGGCGTTGCTGATGTGGCCGCTGTATTTGCGCATCGCCGGCACTTTGTTAATCGCATACATCGGCATCAGGAACAGGATAACCGCGATAACCGGGCCGCCCAGGGTTTCGATCATGCCGAGGATGCTCGGGTTCAGGGTAGCGATCAGCCAGCAGGTGACCAGCATAAACAGCGCAGTGAATTTGTTCAGCTTGCTGATTTCGATGGATTTACCTTTGCCGCGCAGGGATTTAACCACCATGCCGTTGAAACCTTCGCGAGCGCCCAGGTAGTGGCCGAGGAACGATTTGGTGATTGCCACGATAGCGATGATCGGTGCCATCCACTCGATAACCGGCGCGTTGAAGTGGTTCGCCAGGTAAGACAGGATGGAGATGTTCTGCGCTTTCGCTTCTGCCAGGTCTGCCGGAGAGAGGCTGAAGACGCAGCTGAAGACGAAGAACATTACGGTCAGCACCATCATCACGTGGGCACAGGCCAGAATTTTGGAGCATTTCTTCTCGGCGCCCTGGCCGTACTCTTCACGCTTCGCCACGGCGAAGGAGGAGATGATCGGCGAGTGGTTGAAGGAGAAGACCATTACCGGGATCGCCAGCCACAGGGTCATCCACAGACCGTTGCCGGTAGAGGCTGCGCTGCTCAGAGAGAGAGTATCCAGCGCGGCACCGCTCCACTGCGGGATCAGGTAGCAGGCCAGCACCATCAGGGCTGCAACGAACGGGAATACCAGTACGCTCATTGCCTTCACGATCATCTGCTCGCCGAAGCGCACGATAGTCATCATGCCGACGATCAGAATCAGCGACAGCACGGCGCGCGGCGGCGGCGTGATGGCCAGCTGGTGGGTCATGAAGCTCTCAACGGTATTGGTGATACCGACGCTGTAAACCAGCAGGATCGGGTAAATAGCGAAGAAGTAGAGCAGGGTGATGATTTTACCCGCGCCAACGCCGAAGTGTTCTTCAACGACTTCAGTGATGTCTTCACCCGGATTTTTACCGGACAGCACGAAGCGGGTCAGGCCGCGGTGCGCGAAGAAGGTCATCGGGAAGGCAAGGATTGCCATGATGATCAGCGGGATCATGCCGCCCACGCCGGCGTTGATTGGCAGGAACAGGACGCCTGCGCCGATAGCGGTGCCGTAAAGGCCCAGCATCCACATCGTATCCGTCTTGCGCCATCCGCTGCGGCTGTCTGCCGTAGCCAGAGTACTGGTTTGGGTGGTTTCCATCTCTTTCTCTCCTGAGGAAGCAATTAGCCAGTTTTTTAGTCAAAAACGCGGTCTAAATCACTGGCAGTAATATAAATTCATGCAAAACGGGATTTTCATACAATTATTCCCCGGTTCTCATTGGCCCGGAAAGATACATTTATGTCATCAATGCATCAGTGATCGCGATCTCAAATGCAATAAAACACCAGTTAAATGCTAATTCATGGCTCATTGGTCTATTTTTTTTATTTTATGCTGAATTAATGCGCAGATAATGGCTTGTTGTCAGGATGTTTTTTAAAGGTTAATGGATGCGCGGGCAGATAAATGGCTAATTAAAGGGGTAAAAATGGCATCTCTTCATGAAATAAAGCGTTAATCGTGGTTGTTTATTGTGCATGAACAAGCATGGCGGGCAGAAGAAGAGAAGGGCGGCTTATGCGCCGCCCTTGAGTCAGGAACAGATTTCGTAGCAGGGCGTATAGGCTGAGCCCGGCAGCTTCATGCGGTGCTGGGCAACGAAGCTTTGCAGCAGGTTGTCCATCCGGCGCATCATTTCCGGGTCGCCGTGGATTTTATACGGGCCGTGGGCTTCAATGGCGCGAATGCCCACCTCTTTCACGTTACCGGCAACGATGCCCGAGAAGGCGCGGCGCAGATCGGCGGCCAGCACCTCGACCGGCTGATCCGGATAGAGCTTGAGGTTGGCCATGTTTTCATGCGTCGGCTCAAACGGCCGCTGCAGGTCCGGCGCAATGCGCATTGACCAGTTGAAGCTGTAGGCATCGCCGGTTTCGCGGCGGCACTCTTTCACCAGCGGCATCGCTTTTTTCATATGGCGGGCTACTTCGGCCTCATCGCCAATGATGATGCGGTAGTGGCGGCGGGCCTCTTCCCCGAGCGTATGGACGATAAAATCATCCAGCACCCGGAAGTAGTCGGCGCTCTCTTTCGGTCCGGTCAGCACCAGCGGCAGAATTTGGTTTTTGTTGGCCGGGTTCATCAGGATCCCCAGCAGATAGAGCAGCTCCTCCGCCGTACCGACGCCGCCGGGGAAGATGATAATGCCGTGGGCGATGCGTACGAAGCCCTCCAGGCGCTTCTCGATATCCGGCATGATGATCAGTTCGTTCACCAGCGGGTTCGGCGGCTCGGCGGCGATGATCGAGGGTTCCGTCATGCCGATAAAGCGCCCGTCTTTGTAGCGCTGCTGGGCGTGGCCGACGGCGGCGCCCTTCATCGGCGCCTCCATCGCGCCCGGGCCGCAGCCGGTGCAGATATTCAGCTCGCGCAGGCCGAGCTGGTTACCGACCCGGCGGGCATACAGGTATTCGTTCTCGTTAATCGAGTGGCCGCCCCAGCACACTACCATGCTCGGCTCTTCGCCGACGTGCAGCGCGCGGGCGTTGCGCAGGATAGAGAACACCAGGTTGGTGATATGCACCGAGCTTTCCTGGTCGAGTTCCGGCAGACGCGAGGGGTTATGCAGCTGGCCGTAAACGAACAGGATATCGCGCAGCACGGCAAACAGGTTGGCCTGCAGGGAGCGGATAATGCGGCCGTCAACGAACGCCTCTTCCGGCGGGTTGATAAGCTCAAGCTTCACGCCGCGCTCGCGGCGCAGCACGTTGATATCAAAATTCTGAAAGCGGGAAAGCAGCTCTTTGCTGCTGTCGGTCTGGCTGCCTGAGTTCAGTACGGCTAAGGAACAGTTGCGAAACAGTTGATAGAGGTCGCTGCTGGCATTGCTTTTCAGCATGTCTACTTCCAGCTGCGACAGCAGATCCATTGAGCCAAGTGGGCTAACGTGTGTAATCAAGTGCACTCCTTATGGGACGAATTGTTGACTTCCCTGCTGATTACAATAGCCTCGCCCTGCGGATTTCGACAAGGGAAAGCGCGGCCTTCACCGCGCTTAAATTGCAATGAACTGTTTACTGGCGAACCAGGCGGCCGGTTGCCGGGGTGAACTCTGCGTTGCTGCGCCACGGATTAATATCCAGACCGCCGCGGCGGGTGTAGCGGGCGTAAACGCTTAGCGTGTCCGGTCGGCAGAAGCGCTGGATATCGCAGAAGATGCGCTCGACGCACTGCTCGTGAAATTCATTGTGGTGGCGGAAAGAGACCAGATAGCGCAGCAGCTTTTCGCGATCGATGCGCGGGCCGCGGTACTGGATCTGCACTGAGCCCCAGTCCGGCTGGTGGGTGATCAGGCAGTTGGACTTCAGCAGGTGGCTGACCAGCGTCTCTTCCACGACGTCGCCGCCCGCCGCGCCCGCCAGGTGATCGGCGCTGAACGCGTAGCTGTCAATCGCGATATCCTGATCGTCGATACAGGTGCCGCGAAAGCGGGCCACCGGCTGGCCTTCGATTTCATCCAGACGGTAGAGCGCCACGCTGACGTCGCCCTGCGCGCAGGCGCGCAGATCGCGCTCCAGCGTGCTGCGCACGTCGTCCCAGGAGGCAAAGCGCGTCTGATTGAAGCTGTTGAGGTAGAGCTTAAAGCTTTTCGACTCCACCAGATTGACGCTGGTGTCGCTCAACTCAACGTGGCCGACGGCGACCTGCGGCAGCCCTTTGGCATTGAGCCACGACAGTTCGTACAGGGTCCAGATATCGCCGCCGTGAAACGGCAGGTGGTCGGCGCAAATGCCCAGCGGATCGCGGTTCAGGCTGCGGGGCACCGGCTGCAGCAGCGAGGCGTCATAAATATCGCGGTACTCGGTTGATTTACCGAGCGTCAGGCCGGACAGCGCCCGATCGTTTTCATAGGAGGACATGTTTCACTCTTGCAAAGCAGGTAGACTATGGCGCTAAGTTTATCCTGACAGCACCAGAGAGAGAAAGCCGTGGATTCAGAGACGTCAGATGCCCTGAGGGCCTTTACCCAGCGTTATTGCGCCGCCTGGCAGCAGCAATACGGCACCGATCCGCGCAGCGAAGCGCTGTACGGCGTGCCCTCGCCGTGCATCACCCGGACTGCCGGCGAAGCCGTATTCTGGCAACCGCAGCCGTTTCCGTTGGCCGCAAATCTCAGCGGCGTTGAAAAAGCCATTGAGATTGTGGTACAACAGCCGCTGCAGACCTATTATACCACTCAGCTTGCCGGCGATATGCAGGCTGACTTCGGCGGGCGTCAGCTGATGCTGCTGCAGGCCTGGAGCGCGGACGACTTTCTGCGCGTGCAGGAGAATCTCATCGGCCATCTGGTCATGCAGCGCCGCCTGAAGCTGTCGCCGACGCTGTTTATTGCTACCCTTGAGAGTGAGCTGGACGTCATTTCGGTGTGTAATCTCTCAGGCGAGGTATTACTCGAAACGGTCGGTACCCGCAGGCGCAGCGTGCTTTCCGCATCGCTTGCCAGCTTCCTTTCCCATCTTGAGCCCGCGCTGTAAGCTATTCACCAGCGTTTTTTGTGAGAGATCTCTTACATGGCTTGTGAGAGATCGCCTGGTTAAACGCGCGATATAACCCTCATTCTGTCTTTTAATTTATCTATAAAACAGTTATTTAACTATTAAAACCACGGCTTTCATATGAAAATCCTCATGTTACTCATAAGTAAAGAGGCTTGTAAGATGAGGCGTAATAAGGGATTCTATGCACGTCGACAAGACGTCAGACATTGAGACGAACATCAGGATGATGACGTTTCAGAGGAACGCCAGGATGGTGCTGCAAGGAAAGGCTTCAGGATGAAGCAAAGAGGATGGCGCAGGACGCGTTAAGGGACACCTCCAGGATGGAGAATGAGAGCCAGTCGGGACGATTGGCGGATCGGGAAGATCGGGACCTGCTTATGGACAGGCATATCGTATCGGGGTGGTACGTGCAGGATGCAACGGTTTATGGATGAACTGGTCAGGAGACCGCAGGAAAAGTTGTCATGGATGAGCAGGGAGCACCAAATTATGTAGCCGGATTGCTGCGAAACGAACCGGGAGCACTGTGAAAACAGTGCTCCCTTTTTTTATGTCCGGTTTATGGTGTTTCGTTTATTTCGAATGTTGTTTATTTCGTTTATTTCGTTTATCCTGTAATTCAGTGTTTAATGCAGGCGGAATAACCCATGAAAAACGCAATTCTTGATAGCGTATGCTTACCGGCTCCAAAAGAGATCGAGGCTGCCGTTCGCGGACAGCGTGAGCTTGCAACCTGGTTATCAACCCGGCTCGAAACGCAAAAAATAGCTATTCAGGATGCGGATAGTATTTCGCATCAGATTGAGTTGCCTACTTCTGCATTGATATTGTTAATGACTATCCTGGGGGAGCTGGCTGCGGGAAACGCGGTGCAGGTCGTGCCTGTACACGCTGAGCTGACGACTCAGGAAGCCGCCAATATTCTGAATGTTTCGCGTCCGCATATGGTGAAACTTCTCGAAAATGGCGAACTGCCCTTTCATAAGACAGGACGCCACCGCCGCGTGCTTTTTGCCGATCTAATGAACTACAAGCAGCAGCGCGATCGCCAGCGTCAGCAAGCGCTGACCGATCTCAGCCAGGACGCTGGACTTTATTTCAGATCTTTTTGACTTAAACCATGCGCTGGCACTGCAGGCTGCCGCTGAACAGCGGGCCAGTATGAGAAGACCGGCGAAGAGCGTCGAGGAGTACCTTGAATCGCTGCTTCGCCAGGGGCTGCCAATGACAGCCAAAGCGCTGGATAGGTATCGGGCAATGCTATAACTCAGCAGGGGTTATGAGTAACATCGAGCGATTCCTACACAACCCCTATCACTTCCAGCCTGCCGTCAGCGATTATTCAGCATCCAGTATTTATAGGCGACTCTGATACTTTCGTGCGCGTTATTGCCAATCCGAGGCGTGCCGTGGCCGCGCATTGCGGCGCGGCGGGCGTACATTCGCGAGGTGCTGAACATTGACCTGCCGGAGGAGGTTATCCCGCTCTCCAACGCCGTCGCTTACCTGCGGCCATTTCTGCTGGCCAGGGAGAAGTCTTTGGTCTGCGGACGCTGAGTAGGGTATTCTCCTGCGCAAATTGATAGAGCGAGATTTGCGAGGTTTCCATGACCCAACACCATCCCGTCCGCCAGCGCCTGCACGCGCTTGAGGCGCTGATGCGCGAACACCAGTACTGGGAGGCTGAAGCCCCCGACAGCGCCGCGTTCGCCAGCACCCAGCCGTTCTGCATGGACACGCTGGAGCCGCTTGCGTGGCTGCAGTGGGTACTTATTCCACGCCTGCACCAGCTGCTCGATGCCCGGCAGGCGCTGCCGCAAAGCTTCGCCGTCGCGCCCTACTACGAGATGGCCCTGGACGCGGGCCATCCGCTGCGGGCCATCATTCTGCCGGAGCTGGAGCAGCTCGACGCGCTGTTCGCGGGCGAGAGCGCCTGATGCTGGAGATCCTCTACCGGGACGAATGGCTGGTCGCCGTCAACAAACCCTCCGGCTGGCTGGTGCACCGCAGCTGGCTGGACCGCGATGAAAAAGTGGTGGTGATGCAGACCGTGCGCGACCAGATTGGCCAGCACGTCTTTACCGCCCACCGCCTCGACCGGCCCACCTCCGGCGTGCTGCTGATGGGGCTTTCCAGCGAGGCGGGCCGCCTGCTGTCGCAGCAGTTTGAGCAGCATCAGATCCAGAAGCGCTACCACGCCGTCGTGCGCGGCTGGCTGACGGAGGAGGCCACGCTCGACTATCCTCTGGTCGAGGAGCTGGATAAAATCGCCGACAAGTTCGCCCGCGAGGACAAAGACCCGCAGCCGGCGGTCACCCACTATCGCGGACTGGCCACCGTCGAGATGCCGGTGGCCACCGGACGCTATCCGACGACGCGCTACGGGCTGGTTGAGCTGGAGCCAAAAACCGGCCGCAAGCACCAACTGCGCCGCCACCTGAGCCACCTGCGCCACCCGATCATCGGCGACAGCAAGCACGGCGACCTGCGCCAGAACCGCAGCGCGGCGGCGCACTTCGGCTGCGGCCGCCTGATGCTGCACGCCAGCGAGCTGTCGCTGACCCATCCCTTCACCGGCGAGCCGCTGACGATCCGCGCCGGTTTTGACGACATCTGGATGCAGGCGCTGTCACACTTCGGCTGGCGCGGCCTGCTCCCTCAGATGGAAAGGGTTGAGTTTACGCCTGACAGCGTTCAGGATGGCGACATTCACTAATATCTCAGGGAGATACGCAATGGCGGAAGTAGGCATTTTTGTCGGCACCATGTACGGAAACGCGCTGCTGGTGGCCGAAGAGGCGCAGGCTATTCTCAGCGCCCGCGGGCACAAGGCGCAGGTTTTTGAAGATCCGGAGATCCGCGACTGGGAGGCCTGCCAGGGCAAGTACGTGCTGGTGGTGACCTCCACCACCGGGCAGGGCGAGCTGCCTGAGAGCATCGCGCCGCTGTACGAAGGCATTCGCGATAGGTATCAGCCGCACCTGCGCTACGGCGTGATTGCGCTGGGCGACAGCAGCTACGAGCATTTCTGCGGCGGCGGCAAGAAGTTCGATGCCCTGCTGCAGGAGCAGGGCGCGCAGCGCATCGGCGAGATGCTGATGATTGATGCCGCCGAAGATCCCGAGCCGGAGAGCGTGTCGAACCCGTGGGTGGAGCAGTGGGCGACGCTGCTGGGCTGAGCCGCTGCGCCGTCTGAGGCCATGCCCGGCGGCGCTTCGCTTGCACGGGCCTACAGTAGGGCCGTGCGCCACGATGCAGGCCGGGTAAGGTGCCGTCGCTGCCCGGTAAAAGCCGTCAGGCTCAGGCCAGCATTTTCCCCGCTTCCCGCGTGACGTTATCCATTTCGTCCAGCAGCTCGAGCAGCTCGGGCTCCATCTGCCCGGCGCTGACGCCGTTGCGCAGCTGCCCCTCAATCAGGTGGCAGAGGTTCTTCATGCGCGGCACGCCGCTGTAGCTGCAGCTGCCGTGCAGCTTGTGGATCACATCAAGCAGATCTTCCGGCGCTTCACCCACCAGCTGCTCTTCGACTTTGTTGCGCACCTCCGGCAGAAATTCCACCAGCATCTGCAGCATCTGGCGGGCAAGGTCCGGCTTATTGGCCGCCTGGCGCATGGCAAGATTCCAGTCGAGGGTGCAGTTGATATTCCCGGTCGGCGGCGTTTCCGGCATCTCAACCTTCGGCGTGGTCATGCCGGGCTTATAGCGCAGCAGCAGGTTGCGCAGCTTGCTCTCCTCAATGGGTTTGGCCAGGTAGTCGTTCATACCGGCGCTGAGCAGCTTCTCCTTTTGCCCCGCCATGGCGTGGGCGGTGACCGCAATCACCGGCGTCTGCTGCTGGTGGGAGAGCTGGCGGATCAGCTCACAGGCGCGGATGCCGTCCATGTCCGGCATCTGGATATCCATCAGAATCAGGTCCAGCGGCTGCTGGCGGGCCGTCTCATAAGCCCGCTGGCCGCTTTCGCACAGTACGACGTGCTTAACCTGATCGTCGAGCAGCGCGCCAATCAGCTTCAGGTTGGCCGGGTTGTCGTCGACGGCCATCACCGTCATATCGAGCCGCTCGCTGCTGGCCTCGGCCACCAGCGGAAGCTGGTTGCTGCGGCAGTACTCGGCAAGCGTCGGCAGCAGGCGCGTCGAGGTCAGCGGTTTGAGCAGGCAGGCGGCAACGCCGCCCTGCTTGAGGGCTTCGGCATCGACCTGCGCGTGGCAGGGCAGACCCATAATCAGGAAGTCGGTCATCCTGTGGGGGCGGGCCAGCCGCTCGGTTTCATTGGTCAGGTCGCGCATCGACACCGGGACGCCGATCAGCAGAATGTCGTAACGATCGTCGGGCAGGGCGGTGAAGGAGGGGCTGAAGATCACCTCCAGCGGCGTGGTGGCCAGCAGGTCCAGCGTGCACTGGGCGGCGGCGGCGTTGGTTTCGACATAGGCGAGGCGTTTGCCCGCCAGGCTGTTGAGCATCGGCACTTCGCACACGGCGTTGCTGTTAAGATCGAGGCTGATATGGAACCAGAAGGTGGAGCCGCGATTGGGCTGGCTGTGGAAAGAGATATCGCCGCCCATCTCTTTCACCAGCTTCTGGGTGATGGCCAGCCCCAGCCCGGTGCCGCCGTGCCGACGGGAGATGCTGGCGTCCGCCTGGCGGAAAGCCTGGAACAGCCGCGACTGGCCGCGCTCCGGGATACCGATGCCGGTATCTTTGATTTGCACCTCTATCTGCACTTTGTTGTTGCTCAGGGCGCGCTTCTCGACCAGCACGTCGATGTTGCCGTTTTCGGTAAACTTGATGGCGTTGCCCACCAGGTTGGTGATCACCTGCTGCAGGCGCAGCGGGTCGCCGATCACGTTGTCCGGCACGTCGCTGCGGATATTGAGCGTCAGCTCCAGCCCCTTGTCGTGGGCGGCGTGGGCCAGCAGAGTGATGATTTCGTCCAGCGAGCTGCGCAGCGGGAACGGAATACTCTCCAGCATCAGCTTGCCGGCCTCGAGCCTTGAGAAGTCGAGCACGTCATTGATGATGGTCAGCAGGTTGTTGGCCGAGCGCTCGATGGTGTTCAGATGATCGCGCTGGGTCGGGTTGAGATCGGTTTTCAGCGTCAGGCGGGTAAAGCCGATGACGCCGTTGAGCGGCGTGCGCAGCTCGTGGGACATGTTGGCAAGGAACTCGGACTTGATGCGAGCCGCTTCCTGGGCGCGCTTTTTCGCCAGATCCAGTTCGACGTTCTGGATCTCCATCTGCTCCAGCGTTTCGCGCAGATCGGAGGTCGCCTGATCGACGTTGTGCTGCATCTCTTCGTGATAGGCGGCCAGCGACATCGCCATCGAGTTGATGCCGTTTTTCAGCATATCCAGCTCGCCGAGCATAAAGCCCTCGACCCGGCTGTCGAGCTGTCCGCGGCGAATGCGGTCAACGGTATTGACCATGTTGCGAATCGGCCCGGTCACATCGCGCATCAGCCGCCAGCCGAAAATCAGCGCGATACCGATGCAGAACAGCATCATGACGCTGGAGATAAACATCTCCTTATACTGCTGCAGGCGAACGGACTTCAGATCCAGCTCCAGCGCCACGTAGCCGAGCATGTTCTCCGGCATTTTCGCATCCGAGTTGGGCGACTCGTCGGGAGAGTAGCTCTCCGAGATAATGGGCGTGCGCAGGATCATCAGATCGCCGCTGCGAATGACGCTCAGTTGGCGCGGCAGCGGCGAGCCGTGGGGCAACTGCAGTTCAGTCGGATCAAGATGGTAGTTGGAGGTCACAAACAGCCGGTTGTGCTCATCGTAAACGGAGATGGCGCGCACAATATCCGAATGGCGGCGGTGCAGAACGCTGATAAGCTGACCGATGGACTCGCGATTTTGCAGGTTCATGCCATATTCACTGGACACCGCCAGCGGCTCAATAATGCTGGCCCCGGCGTCCTCCAGCTGGCGCTGCAGGTCATGATAGCGATGTACAACAAAGAAGACGCTGAGCAGCAGACCGATAAGCACGGTCGGGGCCAGAATCAGGATCATCATACGCGCGCGCAGGCTGTAGTTGGTCATGGCGGTCCGTTATGGGAGAATCAGGGTTAATTTGTTGGTTTGAGAACACTCTCTACGATGGCGCAATTCTACTCTGCAAAACGGCGCGTGACGACGCGCCAGATCATAACCGTAACGGCAAGCGAACTCGATACTTTCGGGCAGGGCGTGGCGAAATATAACGGTAAGCTGCTGTTTATCAGCGGATTACTGCCCGATGAGCAGGCGGAAGTGACCCTCACGGAGGAGAAGAAACAGTTCGCGCGCGGACAGGTTAAGCGCCGCCTCAGCGATAGCCCTGAGCGCGAACAGCCGCGCTGCCCGCACTTTACCGTCTGCGGCGGCTGCCAGCAGCAGCACGCCAGCGTCGCGCTCCAGCAGCGCAGCAAGCGGGCCGCGCTGGCGCGGCAGATGAAGCACGACGTTGAGGCGGTCATCGCCGCCTCGCCCTGGGGCTACCGCCGCCGGGCGCGCTTTAGCCTCAGCTATCAGCCGAAAAACGGCCAGCTGCAGATGGGCTTTCGTAAAGCGGGCAGCAGCGATATCGTGGATATCCACCGCTGCCCCGTTCTGGTGCCCACTCTTGAGGCGCTGCTGCCGGCGCTGCGCGAGTGCCTCGGCGATTTGCAGTCGGCGCGCCACCTCGGCCACGTTGAGCTGGTGCAGGCCGATAACGGCCCGCTGATGGTGCTGCGCCATACCGCGCCGCTGCCGGCGGGCGACCGGGAAAAACTGGAACGCTTTTCGCATTCACATCGGCTTGCCCTGTGGCTGGCGCCGGACAGCGATAAGATGGTGCAGCTTTCCGGCGAGGCGCCCTGGTATAGCTCAGACGGGCTACGCTTAACGTTCAGCCCCCGGGACTTCATTCAGGTCAACGACGGCGTGAATCAGCAGATGGTGACTACCGCGCTGGAATGGCTGGAGGTGGGACCGCAGGACCGGGTGCTGGATCTGTTCTGCGGCATGGGCAATTTTACCCTGCCGCTGGCGACGCGGGCGGCAAGCGTGGTCGGCGTAGAGGGCGTGCCGGCGCTGGTGGCTAAGGCGCAGCAGAATGCGGCCGATAACGGTCTGCATAACGTCACTTTTTACCACGAGAATCTGGAAGAGGACGTGACGCGCCAGGCCTGGGCGAGAAACGGCTTTGACAAAATTTTACTCGACCCGGCGCGCGCGGGCGCGCCGGGCGTGTTACAGCATATCGTTAAATTAGCCCCCGCCAGGGTGGTCTATGTCTCCTGTAACCCGGCGACGCTCGCCCGGGACAGCGAAGTGCTGCTGGCGGCAGGCTACCAGATAACGCGTCTGGCAATGCTGGATATGTTCCCGCACACTGGGCACCTGGAGTCGATGGTGCTGTTTGAACATCCATAATGAAGAATGGCTTGCTGAATCCGGCAGGCCCGGTTCCCAAAGGAGAGGACGATGGTTGCGGTACGCAGTGCACATCTTAACCGAGCTGGAGAGTTCGATTCAGTAAAATGGATCGCAAGCCTGGGCATTTCCAGCCAGCAGTCGTGCGAGCGCCTTGCCGAGACGTGGACCTATTGTCATGAACGCACGCTGGGCCATCCCGACGCCGAGCTGCTGCTGTGGCGCGGCGTTGAGATGGTTGAGATCCTTTCCATGCTCAACATGGACAGCGACTCGCTGCGGGCCGCGCTGCTCTATCCGCTGGTAGTGGGCGACGTCGTCAGCGAAGAAGCGCTGGAAGAGAGCGTCGGTAAATCGGTGGTGCAGCTGATCCACGGCGTGCGCGACATGGCCGCCATCCGCCAGCTGAAGGCGACCCACATTGACTCGGTATCGGCCGAGCAGGTGGATAACGTGCGCCGGATGCTGCTGGCGATGGTCGACGACTTCCGCTGCGTGGTCATCAAACTTGCCGAGCGCATCGCCCACCTGCGCGAAGTGAAGGACGCGCCGGAAGATGAGCGCGTGCTGGCGGCCAAGGAGTGTACCAACATCTACGCGCCGCTGGCCAACCGGCTCGGCATCGGCCAGCTCAAGTGGGAGCTGGAGGATTACTGCTTCCGCTACCTGCATCCGGACGAGTACAAGCGCATCGCTAAACTGCTGCACGAGCGGCGCATTGACCGCGAGCACTATATCGATGAGTTCGTCAGCACCCTGCGCGCCTCGATCAAAGAGGAGGGCGTGAAGGCCGAGGTTTACGGCCGTCCGAAGCATATCTACAGCATCTGGCGCAAAATGCAGAAAAAGCACCTGGCCTTCGACGAGCTGTTCGACGTGCGCGCCGTGCGCATTGTCGCCGAGCGCCTGCAGGACTGCTACGCCGCGCTGGGCATTGTTCACACCCATTTCCGCCATCTGCCGGATGAGTTTGACGACTACGTCGCCAATCCGAAGCCCAACGGCTACCAGTCGATCCACACCGTGGTGCTCGGTCCCGGCGGTAAAACCGTCGAAATTCAGATCCGCACGAAGCAGATGCATGAAGACGCCGAGCTGGGCGTCGCCGCCCACTGGAAGTATAAAGAGGGCGCCTCGGCGGGCGGCGGGCGCGGGCACGAAGACCGCATCGCGTGGCTGCGCAAGTTGATTGCCTGGCAGGAGGAGATGGCCGACTCCGGCGAGATGCTCGACGAAGTGCGCAGCCAGGTGTTCGACGACCGGGTCTACGTCTTTACGCCGAAGGGCGACGTGGTGGACCTGCCGGCGGGCTCCACGCCGCTGGACTTCGCCTACCACATCCACAGCGACGTGGGGCACCGCTGCATCGGGGCGAAAATTGGCGGCCGCATCGTGCCGTTTACCTACCAGCTGCAGATGGGCGATCAGATTGAAATCATCACCCAGAAGCAGCCAAACCCCAGCCGCGACTGGCTCAATCCCAACCTCGGCTACGTGACCACCAGCCGCGGGCGCTCGAAAATTCACGCCTGGTTCCGCAAGCAGGACCGGGACAAGAACATTCTTGCCGGGCGGCAGATCCTCGACGACGAGCTGGGGCAGCTGGGCATCAGCCTGAAAGAGGCCGAGAAGTTCCTGCTGTCGCGCTACAACTTTAACGAAATGGAAGAGCTGCTGGCGGCCATCGGCGGCGGCGACATTCGCCTCAACCAGATGGTCAACTACCTGCAGGCGCAGTTCAACAAGCCGAGCGCCGCCGAGCAGGATGCCGCCGCCCTGAAGCAGCTGCAGCAGAAAACCTACAATCCGCAGACCCGCAAGAAAGACGATGGCCGGGTGGTGGTCGAAGGCGTGGGCAATCTGATGCACCATATCGCCCGCTGCTGCCAGCCGATCCCGGGGGATGAAATCGTCGGCTTTATCACCCAGGGACGCGGTATTTCCGTGCACCGTGCGGACTGCGACCAGCTCGCTGAGCTGCGCGCCCACGCGCCGGAGCGCATCGTTGACGCCGTGTGGGGCGAAAGCTACTCGGCAGGCTATTCGCTGGTGGTGCGCGTTACCGCCAACGATCGCAGCGGCCTGCTGCGCGACATCACCACCATTCTCGCCAACGAGAAGGTCAACGTGCTGGGCGTCGCCAGCCGCAGCGACACTAAGCAGCAGGTGGCGACCATCGACATGACCATCGAAATCTACAACCTGCAGGTGCTGGGCCGCGTGCTCGGCAAGCTGAACCAGGTGCCCGACGTGATTGACGCCCGCCGCCTGCACGGCGGTTAAATTCCCGTCGCGACGGCCCCTTTCCCGGCGGGAGAGGGGCCGATTATTTTTACCGTTAAGGAGAGCCTCCATGACTCAAATCACCCGACTGCTCAGCATTATGCAGCGCCTGCGCGACCCGGAAAACGGCTGCCCGTGGGACAAAGAGCAGACCTTCGCCACCATCGCGCCGTATACCCTGGAAGAGACCTACGAGGTGCTGGACGCCATTGCCCGGGAAGATTTTGACGATCTGCGCGGCGAGCTGGGCGACCTGCTGTTTCAGGTGGTGTTCTATGCGCAAATGGCGCAGGAAGCGGGGCGCTTTAACTTCGACGACATCTGCGCCGCCATCAGCGATAAGCTGGAGCGCCGCCACCCGCACATTTTCGGTGACGCGACAGCCGGCAGCAGCGGCGAGGTGCTTGCCCGCTGGGAGGCCATCAAGACCGCCGAGCGCGCGGAAAAGGCGCAGCACTCGGCGCTGGACGACATCCCCCACGCCTTCCCGGCCCTGATGCGCGCCCATAAAATTCAGAAACGCTGCTCGGCCGTGGGGTTTGACTGGAACTCGATCGGCCCGGTGCTCGATAAAGTGCACGAAGAGATGGATGAAGTCATGCACGAAGCGCAGCAGGCGGTTATCGACGAGAAAAAACTCGAAGAGGAGATGGGCGACCTGCTGTTTGCTACCGTCAATCTCTCGCGCCACCTTGGCGTTAAGGCGGAGACCGCCCTGCAAAAAGCCAACCTCAAATTTGAGCGCCGTTTCCGCGAAGTGGAACGCATAGTTGCCGAACGCGGGCTGGAGATGACCGGGATCGATCTGAATACCATGGAAGAGGTGTGGCAGGAGGTTAAGCGCCAGGAAACTGATCTCTAACGTTTTTTCGCTGCTAAGCGCGATTTGTGCGATTTTCTAAATAACAAGCGGTTGATTTGCGTCAAAAACATTTACCCAAAAAGGGCTATTTTCTCACAGTTTCTTTTGTCAGAACCTGGCCCCGGAGAGGAAGAATGAAAGTTTGTGGCGACTGCTCTGTTCGGGTATACTACTTTCCCGTCCTGGTTATTCCATCGTTTCACCCTAACTTCTCAGGTTCAGCATGACAACGAACTATATTTTTGTGACCGGCGGGGTCGTATCCTCTCTGGGTAAAGGCATTGCCGCAGCCTCCCTGGCAGCCATTCTTGAAGCCCGTGGCCTCAACGTAACTATCATGAAGCTGGATCCGTACATCAACGTCGATCCGGGCACCATGAGCCCGACGCAGCACGGGGAAGTGTTCGTGACGGAAGACGGCGCTGAAACAGACCTGGACCTGGGTCACTACGAGCGTTTCATCCGCACCAAGATGACCCGCCGCAACAACTTTACTACCGGCCGTATCTACTCCGAAGTCCTGCGCAAAGAGCGCCGCGGCGACTATCTCGGCGCGACTATTCAGGTTATCCCGCACATCACTAACGCCATCAAAGAGCGCGTTATCGCGGGCGGCGAAGGCCACGACGTGGTGCTGGTCGAAATCGGCGGCACCGTCGGCGATATCGAATCCCTGCCGTTCCTCGAAGCTATTCGCCAGATGGCGGTGGAGGTGGGCCGTGAGCACACTCTGTTCATGCACCTGACCCTGGTGCCGTACATGGCCGCTGCCGGTGAAGTGAAAACCAAGCCGACGCAGCACTCGGTAAAAGAGCTGCTCTCTATCGGTATCCAGCCGGATATCCTGATCTGCCGTTCCGACCGCGCCGTACCGGCCAACGAACGCGCCAAAATTGCATTGTTCTGCAACGTTCCTGAAAAGGCCGTTATCTCTCTGAAAGACGTCGATTCCATTTATAAAATCCCGGGCCTGTTGAAATCTCAGGGGCTTGACGATTATATTTGTAAACGATTCAGCTTGAACTGCCCGGAAGCAAACCTGGCCGAATGGGAACAGGTTATTTACGAAGAAGCCAACCCGGCAGGCGAAGTCACTATCGGTATGGTCGGCAAGTACATCGAGCTGCCGGATGCCTATAAATCAGTGATTGAAGCGCTGAAGCACGGCGGTCTGAAAAATCGCGTGACCGTTAACATCAAGCTGATTGATTCGCAGGATGTTGAAACGCGCGGCGTGGAGATCCTCAAAGATCTCGACGCTATCCTCATCCCGGGTGGCTTCGGCTATCGCGGCGTAGAGGGCAAGATCGCCACCGCGCGCTATGCGCGTGAAAACAATATTCCTTACCTCGGCATTTGCCTGGGTATGCAGGTTGCGCTGATTGAGTTTGCGCGCAACGTAGCGGGTATGGAGAACGCCAACTCTACGGAATTTGTGCCAGACTGTAAGTACCCGGTCGTCGCACTCATCACCGAATGGCGCGATGAAAACGGCAACGTTGAAGTCCGCACTGAGAAGAGCGATCTCGGCGGCACCATGCGCCTCGGCGCACAGGCTTGCCAGCTTAGCGATGGCAGCCTGGTTCGCCAGATGTACGGCGCAGAGACGATCACTGAACGTCACCGTCACCGCTATGAAGTTAATAACATGCTGCTGAAACAGATTGAAGCTGCCGGTCTGCGCGTTGCGGGCCGTTCCGGGGACGATCAGTTGGTCGAGATCGTCGAAGTGCCGAACCATCCGTGGTTTGTCGCCTGTCAGTTCCATCCGGAGTTTACTTCTACGCCGCGTGATGGGCACCCGCTGTTTGCCGGCTTTGTGAAAGCCGCCAGCGAGTACCAGAAACGCCAGGCGAAGTAAAAAAGTTAGAACGGCAGTGCACCCAAACGGGTGCACTGTTTGTCTGGAGTTTTAGTTTAACTTGTACTGAGGAAAACCTAATGTCCAAAATCGTTAAAGTCATCGGTCGTGAAATCATCGACTCCCGTGGTAACCCGACTGTTGAAGCCGAAGTACACCTGGAAGGTGGTTTCGTCGGTATGGCAGCTGCTCCGTCAGGTGCTTCTACTGGTTCCCGCGAAGCGCTGGAACTGCGCGATGGCGACAAATCCCGTTTCCTGGGCAAAGGCGTAACCAAAGCGGTTGCCGCGGTTAACGGCCCGATTGCTGAAGCTGTACTGGGTAAAGACGCTAAAGACCAGGCTAACATCGACAAGATCATGATCGATCTGGACGGTACTGAAAACAAATCCAAATTCGGTGCGAACGCTATCCTGGCCGTTTCCCTGGCTGCTGCTAAAGCTGCTGCTGCTTCCAAAGGTATGCCGCTGTACGCGCACATTGCTGAACTGAACGGCACTGCGGGCAAATACTCCATGCCGGTTCCGATGATGAACATCATCAACGGCGGCGAGCACGCTGACAACAACGTTGATATTCAGGAATTCATGATCCAGCCGGTTGGCGCTTCAAGCGTAAAAGAAGCTATCCGCATGGGTTCTGAAGTTTTCCATCACCTGGCGAAAGTGCTGAAAGCCAAAGGCATGAACACTGCTGTCGGTGACGAAGGCGGCTACGCGCCGAACCTGGGTTCCAACGCCGAAGCGCTGGCCGTTATCGCTGAAGCGGTTAAAGCTGCAGGCTATGAGCTGGGCAAAGACATCACTCTGGCGATGGACTGCGCGGCATCTGAATTCTACAAAGACGGTAAATACGTTCTGGCCGGCGAAGGCAACAAAGCGTTCACCGCTGAAGAGTTCACCCACTTCCTGGAAGACCTGACCAAGCAGTACCCGATCGTTTCCATCGAAGATGGTCTCGACGAATCTGACTGGGACGGCTTTGCTTACCAGACCAAAGTGCTGGGCGACAAAATCCAGCTGGTGGGCGACGACCTGTTCGTTACCAACACCAAGATCCTGAAAGAAGGTATCGAGAAAGGCATCGTTAACTCCATCCTGATCAAATTCAACCAGATCGGTTCCCTGACCGAAACCCTGGCTGCAATCAAGATGGCGAAAGACGCTGGCTACACCGCCGTTATCTCTCACCGTTCTGGCGAAACCGAAGACGCAACCATCGCCGATCTGGCGGTAGGTACTGCGGCTGGCCAGATCAAAACTGGTTCCATGAGCCGTTCTGACCGCGTTGCTAAATACAACCAGCTGATTCGTATCGAAGAAGCGCTGGGCGAAAAAGCACCGTACAACGGTCGTAAAGAGATCAAAGGCCAGGCATAATCCCCTGCGCTGAATGAAAAATGCCAGTCTGCGGACTGGCATTTTTTTTGCGCATTAATCAGAAATGATCGTTTCAGCTAAATCTGCGATACTAACGGTTTAGCCAAAAACTGAGACGACTATGCAGTACCCGATTAACGAGATGTTCCAGACCCTGCAAGGCGAGGGTTACTTCACCGGCGTTCCAGCCATCTTTATCCGTCTACAGGGATGCCCTGTTGGCTGCGCGTGGTGCGATACCAAACATACCTGGGATAAGCTTAGCGATCGGGAAGTCTCGCTGTTCAGCGTGCTGGCGAAAACGAAAGAGAATGACAAGTGGGGTGCGGCAGGCGCGGAAGAGCTGCTGACCGCCATCGTCCGCCAGGGCTGGACCGCCCGTCACGTAGTGATCACCGGCGGCGAACCCTGCATTCACGATCTGACGCCGCTGACCGAGCTGCTGGAGCAGAACGGCTACAGCTGCCAGATAGAGACCAGCGGCACCCACGAAGTGCGCTGCTCCCGCGATACCTGGGTGACGGTATCGCCGAAGGTCAACATGCGCGGCGGCTACGACGTCCTCTCCCAGGCGCTCTACCGCGCCGATGAAATCAAACACCCGGTTGGCCGCACCCGCGATATTGAAGCGCTGGACGAACTGCTGGAGACGATTGCCGACGATAAGCCGCGCATCATCGCCCTGCAGCCGATAAGCCAGAAAGAGGACGCGACGCGGCTGTGCATTGAAACCTGCATCGCCCGCAACTGGCGCCTGTCGATGCAGACCCACAAGTATCTGAATATTGCCTGATAAAAAACCCGGCGCCGGAGCCGGGTTTCGCTTTTACTCGCCGCGATACACGCAGCCCGCCGTGCAGGTCTCTTTGATCATCACCGCGCTCAGCAGCGGTACCCGCGGCTTCATCTGGTCCCAGATCCACTTCGCCAGCACTTCGCTGGTGGGATTTTCCAGGCCAGGGATATCGTTCAGATAGTAGTGATCGAGGCGATCGTAGGTCGGCTTAAAGGCCGCCTTCAGCTCGGCAAAATCCATGATCCAGCCGGTGTGCGGATCTACCTCGCCGGTGATCTCCAGCCGAACCATAAAGGAGTGACCGTGCAGACGGCCGCACTTGTGGCCTTCCGGAACGTGCGGCAGGCGGTGGGCGGCTTCGAAGGTGAAATCTTTAAACAGGGTGGTGGACATCGTGAACTCTCGAATAATGCGGAAAAACCGGCGAATCTTACAGCAATGTATCTCTTTTCGCATTAACTAAAACCGACTTTTCAGGTAAGCCCCGGCCGGGCAGCGGAGTCCCGGCTATTAATACTTTTAAATCATAGCGTTAATTAACCTGTTTTAGCGATAAGGCCAAGCGTTAAAAGCGGTTAGTCCTTTTGGTTATTTATTATTTCCAACCCTTCTTTAATTGTTATTATTCCTGCCGTTAACCTTACTCTCCGTTCTGTTTTTACAATTAAAACAGCTTTGCTACTGGAACATAACGACGCATGACGACACAGGCTCCTCCATCCGCGTTGCTTCCGCTCAACCCGGAGCAGCTGGCCCGCCTGCAGGCGGCCACTAACGATTTTTCACCGACCCAGCTTGCCTGGGTTTCCGGCTATTTCTGGGGCATGCTCAACCAGCAGCCCGGTGCTGCCGCTGCGCCCGTTGCCCCGGCCGCCGCGCCTGCGCCTGGGATCACGCTTATCTCCGCCTCACAGACCGGCAATGCCCGGCGGGTGGCCGAGCAGCTGCGCGATGACCTGCTGGCGGCTCAGCTGAACGTCACGCTGGTGAACGCGGGCGACTATAAATTTAAGCAGATAGCCCAGGAAAAGCTGCTGGTGATCGTCAGCTCCACCCAGGGCGAAGGCGAGCCGCCGGAAGAGGCCATGGCGCTGCACAAATATCTGTTCTCGAAAAAAGCGCCGAAGCTTACCGACACCGCCTTCGCGGTATTCGGCCTCGGCGACAGCTCCTACGAGTTCTTCTGCCAGGCGGGGAAAGACTTCGACAGCAAGCTGGCAGAGCTGGGCGCCGACCGCCTGCTGGACCGCGTTGATACCGACGTCGAATTCCAGCCCGCCGCCGCCGAATGGCGCGCGCGCATCGTCGAGGTGCTGAAGGCCCGCGCGCCGAAGGAGACGCCCGCCGAGGCCTGCGTCACCGCCGCCGGCGTCGCGAATGAAGTGCACACCAGCCCCTACAGCAAAGAGGCGCCGCTGACCGCAACGCTGGCGGTGAATCAGAAAATTACCGGCCGCAACTCGGAGAAAGACGTTCGCCATCTCGAAATCGACCTCGGCGACTCCGGCCTGCGCTACCAGCCCGGCGACGCGCTGGGCGTCTGGTATCAGAACGATCCGGCCCTGGTGCAGGAGCTGGTCGAACTGCTGTGGCTGAAGGGCGACGAGCCGGTCAGCGTTGGCGGCGAGACCAGGCCGCTGTCTGAAGCGCTGGCGTGGCACTATGAGCTGACGGTCAACACCGCCAACATCGTCGAAAATTACGCCACCCTGACCCGCAGCGAGTCCCTGCTGCCGCTGGTGGGCGATAAAGCGAAGCTGCAGCACTACGCGGCCACCACGCCGATTGTTGATATGGTCCGCTTCTCGCCGGCGCAGCTGGACGCTGAGGCGCTGATCGGCCTGCTGCGTCCGCTGACCCCGCGTCTTTACTCCATCGCCTCTTCCCAGGCAGAAGTGGAGAGCGAAGTACACGTCACCGTTGGCGTCGTGCGTTACGACATTGAAGGCCGCGCGCGCGCCGGCGGTGCCTCCAGCTTCCTCGCCGATCGTCTGGAAGAGGACGGCGAAGTGCGCGTCTTTATCGAGCACAACGACAACTTCCGCCTGCCCGCCAACCCGCAGACGCCGGTGATCATGATTGGCCCCGGTACCGGTATCGCGCCGTTCCGCGCTTTCATGCAGCAGCGCGCCGCCGACGGCGCGGAAGGCAAAAACTGGCTGTTCTTTGGCAACCCGCACTTCACTGAGGATTTTCTCTACCAGGTGGAGTGGCAGCGCTATGTCAAAGAGGGCGTCCTGAGCAATATCTCCCTGGCCTGGTCCCGGGATCAAAAAGAAAAAGTCTACGTACAGGACAAGCTGCGCGAACAGGGCGCAGAGCTGTGGCGCTGGATCAATGACGGTGCCCATATTTATGTCTGCGGCGACGCCAATCGCATGGCGAAAGATGTCGAGCAGGCGCTGCTGGAAGTGATAGCTGAATTCGGCGCGATGGACGCCGAAGCGGCGGATGATTATTTAAGTGAGCTGCGCGTTGAGCGCCGATATCAGCGAGATGTCTACTAATGAGCGAAAAACATCCCGGCCCTTTAGTGGTCGAAGGCAAGCTGTCCGATGCCGAGCGGCTGAAGAAAGAGAGCAACTTTCTGCGCGGCACCATCGCCGAAGACTTAAACGACGGCCTGACCGGCGGCTTTAACGGCGATAACTTTCTGCTGATCCGCTTTCACGGCATGTACCAGCAGGACGACCGCGACATTCGCGCCGAGCGCGCCGCTCAGAAGCTGGAGCCGCGCCACGCGATGATGCTGCGCTGCCGCCTGCCGGGCGGGATTATCAGGCCCGAGCAGTGGCTGGCGATCGACAAGTTTGCCGCCGATAAAACGATTTACGGCAGCATTCGCCTGACCAACCGCCAGACCTTCCAGTTTCACGGCATTCTGAAGAAAAACGTTAAGCCGGCGCACCAGATGCTGCACGAAGTCGGCCTTGACGCGCTGGCCACCGCCAACGACGTCAACCGCAACGTGCTCTGCACCTCGAATCCGGTGGAGTCCGAGCTGCACGCCGAAGCCTACGCGTGGGCG
This sequence comes from Pluralibacter gergoviae ATCC 33028 = NBRC 105706, assembly GCF_001598855.1. Taxonomy (GTDB): domain Bacteria; phylum Pseudomonadota; class Gammaproteobacteria; order Enterobacterales; family Enterobacteriaceae; genus Pluralibacter; species Pluralibacter gergoviae. The sequence continues at coordinate 86,145 of NZ_BCZS01000009.1, forward strand.
AAAAAGCTCTCCGAACACCTGTTGCCGCGCACCCGCGCCTATGCAGAGATCTGGCTGGATCGCGAGAAGGTTGCCACCACCGATGAGGAGCCGATCCTCGGTGAAACGTACTTACCGCGTAAATTCAAAACCACGGTAGTTATTCCGCCGCAGAACGATGTCGATCTGCACGCTAACGACATGAACTTCGTGGCGATTGCTGAAAACGGCAGGCTGGTGGGCTTCAACCTGCTGGTGGGCGGCGGGCTCTCTATCGATCACGGTAACAAGAAAACCTACGCCCGCACCGCCAGCGAGTTCGGCTTCCTGCCGCTGGAGCACACGCTCGCCGTGGCCGAGGCGGTAGTGACCACCCAGCGCGACTGGGGCAACCGTACCGATCGTAAGAACGCGAAAACCAAATACACCCTCGAGCGCGTCGGCGTCGAGACCTTCAAAGCCGAAGTCGAGCGCCGCGCGGGCATCAAATTTGAACCCGTTCGCCCGTACGAATTTACCGGCCGCGGCGATCGCATCGGCTGGGTGAAGGGTATCGACGATAAGTGGCACCTGACGCTGTTTATTGAAAACGGCCGTATTCTCGACTATCCGGGGCGTCCGCTGAAAACCGGCCTGCTCGAGATCGCGAAGATCCATCAGGGCGACTTCCGCCTGACCGCCAACCAGAACCTGATCGTCGCGGGCGTGCCCGAGAGCCAGAAGGCAACAATTGAGAAGCTTGCCCGCGATCACGGCCTGATGAACGCCGTTAAACCCCAGCGCGAAAACTCGATGGCCTGCGTCGCCTTCCCGACCTGCCCGCTGGCGATGGCCGAGGCCGAGCGCTTCCTGCCATCGTTTGTCGATAAGGTCGAGGCGGTGATGGACAAGCACGGCGTCGGCGAGGAGCACATCGTCCTGCGCGTCACCGGCTGTCCGAACGGCTGCGGCCGCGCGCTGCTGGCGGAGCTGGGCCTGGTCGGCAAAGCGCCGGGCCGCTACAACCTGCACCTCGGCGGCAACCGCATGGGCACGCGCATCCCGCGTATGTACCGCGAGAACATCACTGAATCCGAAATTCTCGACAATGTGGACGAACTGGTAGGCCGCTGGGCCAAAGAGCGCGAGGCCGGTGAAGGCTTCGGCGACTTCACCGTTCGCGCCGGCATCGTCCGCCCGGTGCTCGACCCGGCGCGGGATTTCTGGGAATAACTGTCGTTCCCCGCGTAAGCGGGGATAAACCTGCGAGGTCATCATGTCACAACTCGATCTGCACGCTCTCAACGCGCTACCCAAAGTTGACCGCATTCTGGCGCTGGCCGAAACCAACGCCCGGCTGGAAAAGCTCAGCGCCGAGGAGCGCGTAGCCTGGGCGCTGGAGAACCTGCCGGGCGAATACGTGCTCTCGTCGAGCTTCGGCATTCAGGCGGCGGTAAGCCTGCACCTGGTCAATCAGCTGCGCCCGGACATCCCGGTGATCCTCACCGACACCGGCTACCTGTTTCCGGAGACCTACCGCTTTATCGATGAACTGACCGACAAGCTGAAGCTCAACCTCAAAATCTACCGCGCCGAGCAGAGCCCGGCCTGGCAGGAGGCGCGCTACGGCAAGCTGTGGGAGCAGGGCGTTGAAGGCATAGAGAAGTACAACGAGATCAACAAAGTCGAGCCGATGAACCGCGCGCTGGAAGAACTCAAGGCTCAGACCTGGTTCGCCGGCCTGCGCCGCGAGCAGTCCGGCAGCCGCGCCAGCCTGCCGGTGCTGGCCGTTCAGCGCGGGGTATTTAAAATCCTGCCGATCATCGACTGGGACAACCGCACCGTCTACCAGTACCTGCAAAAGCACGGCCTTAAGTACCACCCGCTGTGGGACGAAGGCTACCTCTCCGTCGGCGATACCCACACTACCCGCAAGTGGGAGCCGGGCATGGCGGAAGAGGAGACGCGCTTCTTCGGACTCAAGCGCGAGTGCGGGTTGCACGAAGGGTAAGGGCAGAGGCTGGCTCAACCTGGCGCAAACTATCTCAATATTTTTAATCATTGAGATAGTTTGTTACGGCATCCGATCCTGGCGGTGCTATTACCGAACGTCAAATCTTCAGAACAAAGTTGTGCTAATACCTTACGCCGGGGTCTTACCTTCCTGAGCGCTCCCTCAGCGTTATCCCGGGATATTTATGGGCTACTTTCCGTAGAATGCGATCCAGGTAAAAGACTTCCTATAACGCTCTAATAAAATCAATTAGTTACTGCTCTTTACTAATCTGGAAAAGTTGGTAGATATTTTCTTTCAAAAAAAACTATTATTATTCATGCGGTTGCTTTTAGAGTGTTCCCCGCGCCAGCGGGGATAAACCGGCGACGACTGGAACGTCATGTCATTCAGCTTCGTGTTCCCCGCGCCAGCGGGGATAAACCGAACCTTGGCAACCAACTGGTCGCGATCGCTGAGTGTTCCCCGCGCCAGCGGGGATAAACCGTCTCATTTAGGCGGGGATGCCGCGTATCATCGGTGTTCCCCGCGCCAGCGGGGATAAACCGCAGTCACCTCGCGGCTTCATCCTGCGGTCCTGGTGTTCCCCGCGCCAGCGGGGATAAACCGCCAGTTGGCAGCGGCTCTTCCTCGCCACATGAGTGTTCCCCGCGCCAGCGGGGATAAACCGCGCGTAGCCCACTATCGCAACGGCCGCCCTGGGTGTTCCCCGCGCTAGCGAGGATAAACCGATAGCATTGGCTGTTCCATGTTTGTGCGCTATGATTATGCACATAAACTATGCGCAGGAGGTTATGATGAGAACGAATGTTGCCGAAAAAAAACGGAGTACAAACCTGTACTTAAATGCTGGACTGCTTGAAGAGGCCAAACAACTCGATCTGAACATTTCCGCGATAACTAACCATGCGCTGGAAATGGCCGTCATAGCACGTAGGCGCGAACGCTGGATCGAGGAAAACCGCGCGGGTATTGAGGCGTTAAACGGCTTTGTAGAAGAAACGGGTATTTTTTCCGATGATGAAAATTTCGGGGTAATTTAGTGAAACAGTTTGCAGTTTATAAAAATAAATTCCGAAATAAACAGGCATACCCGTATTTCATTGATGTGCAGACAGATATGCTAGCGCATCTCAATACTCGCCTGGTTATGCCGCTAACTAAGAAAGATAATTCTAATTCGCAGGTAAAAGCATTAACACCGGTGATTAAAATCGACCAGATTGAGTATGTCGTGCTGGCGACAATGATAACGACAACAGATGTAAAAAATCTTAACGCAGAGGAGGCTGTAATGGATGCGTCACATTTACGCGATCAGCTGGTTTCTGCAATCGACATGATGATTTTAGGTATTTAACCAACGAAGAGTAGTCGTATGAACTCGGAAAATAAGTCACTTAAATTTCAGCGTTCCTCTTATTTAAAAGGCAGTGTCTTTTCACATTATCGGAGCGGGGCGCATGACAGAACCGTCCAGCGCCGGGCTGCTGCCGTGCGTCCTGGCAACGCCCCGGATCGATTTTGAAACCACTCTGGCCGTTCGCCACCCCGTCACCCGTCGGCCAACAATCCTAGGTACCTGCTGGAGCCGGAAATTACCCTGCTGCTTGCCCAGGGTTTCACCGATTTGCGTTCCCGCATGTACTTTGATGGGCTGTGGAATATCGGCATAAAAATTGGCAATCAGGTTGTCAATCGTGGTGACTTAAGCGGAAATTCGCGGTTGCAGAAATGCTTATGGTTTCCTTTACCGCGTTCATTGTCATAGCACATCACGCAAACGCCATCAACGATACAGGACAGGCTGTATTTGTACGCGTGCTGACTATCTAAAATTGCCGGATCCACTCTAAAATGCGGATGGCCGCGAAGGCGTTATCGGCAATCAGGATGCGTCGAATTATCAACTCAACAGCGGGCATCGTTGAACCTCCTTGTTGATGTAAAAACATGTCGAGGAGACTCTTGCCCGCTCGGCGAAAGTAGACTGACTGCTTTACCAGTCAGGAGCGTTAAAACGCCTGACGCCGCGGCAGGTGACGCTGGGCAATATTATGCTCACCGATCCCGGAAAACTCTGGTCGGTCGCAGAGGTCAGGGATACGCTCGGCATTGCCGACAATACGGCCAGGGCCAATCTGCGGATCCTGGTAAAAGAACAAATCGCGTCCGAAATCACGGCGAACGGTCAGAAAACGCTGTATCAATTGAAGATATCGTTTGATTGAACATCATTCATCAGGAGTATAAAACGACATGGAGTATGCCGGGTATCCAGACTATCTTCGCTACTGGGGTAAAACGCGGCGTCCGCCGGTAGAAAACGAGCCTGCCTGGCACCTGCTGGCCTATCATTGTCTCGATGTCGCCGCCTGCGGATATAAGATGGCCGAAACAAACCGGTTTGGTCTGCGTGACAGGCTGGCAGCTTGCGGTATAGAGGGGCAGGATGCTCTGAACTGGGTTGCCTGGCTGTTCTCCATTCACGATATCGGTAAATTCGCCCGCGGCTTTCAGCGCTTTGCCAGCTTTCCCGACTCTCCGCTGGTTCCTCCCGTAACGGGCATTCACGCATCTTTGCGGCACGATTCTCTGGGTATGCATCTATGGCATGAGCTCTTTGCCGACTGGACGCAGGGAGATAGCCAGCTTATTCCTGATGTTGATGTCGAAATGCGCGATGAATACGACCAGGCGCTTAATGCCTGGGCTTCACTGAGTACCGGGCATCACGGTCTTCCACCAGAGGAAGGAAACAGGAAAGCCTCCGAGGCTTTTTATCAGGGCGATAAGGCCGCCGCTCAGCGCTTTATCGAAGATCTCAGCATCCTGTTCCCGTTTTCACTGCCCGATGCGTGGTTGGACGACAATAAAGAAGGGCTCAGGCATATCCGCGAGCAGAGCTGGCTCTTCGCCGGGGTGATGACGCTCTGCGACTGGATTGGTTCTGACCAGGCTCTGTTTCCCCTCTCAGACACTCCGATGCCGCTTGCTGACTACTGGCCGCTGGCCTGCGAAAAGGCAGAGCGGGCGCTGGCGAACATCCCTCGGCCTTCATTACTGAATCCTTACTCCGGCCATCAGGCCCTGTTTCCGTTTATTGATACGCTGACGCCGCTGCAGCAGAAGGCGTGCGAGCTGGATATCACCGCGCCGGGACCGCAGCTCGTCATCATGGAGGACGTTACCGGCGCCGGGAAAACAGAGGCGGCGCTGATACTGGCGCACCGCCTGCTGTCGGCGGGAAAAGGCAAGGGGCTGTATGTTGGTCTGCCGGGCATGGCGACGGCCAACGCCATGTATCAGCGCCTGCAGAAAGCCTACCGGCAACTCTTTAGCCCCGATTCAGCGCCCTCGCTGATGCTCGCCCACAGCACCCGCGAGATGTCCGATGCCTTCCGCCACTCTATCTGGCAGCCGATGGCCGGATCGAACGAGGGTTATGCCAGAGATGAGGCCACAGCAACCAGCCAGTGCAACGCCTGGTACGCCGACTCGCGTAAGAAAGCGCTGCTGGCGGAGATCGGCGTCGGCACGCTCGACCAGCTGCTGATGGCGGTGATGCCGTTTCGCCACCAGTCTCTGCGCCTGCTCGGAATGCGCGACAAAGTGCTGCTGCTCGACGAAGTCCACGCCTACGACGGCTATATGGTTCGCCTGCTGGAGGGGCTGCTGCGCTTTCACGCCGCGCAGGGCGGCAGCGCCGTGGTGCTCAGCGCCACGCTTCCCGTTTCGCTGCGCGAGAAGCTGCTGGCGGCATTCAATGCCGGCGCCGGTTACGCCGCAAGCGCACTCCAGCAGTCGGATTACCCTCTGCTCAGCCACCTGAGCGCGGCCGGGCTCTCTGAGCAGAGGCTCGCCACCCGACCGGAAGTGCAGCGCACCTCGCAGGTGCGCTGGCTGACGCAGCCTGCCGAGGCGATAGCCCTGATTAAGCAGGCCGCTGCCGGCGGGCAGTGCATCTGCTGGATCCGCAATACCGTCGATGAGGCGCTGGAAAGCTACCGGCAGCTGCTCAATTCCGGTGATATTCCTGAAGACGATATGCTGCTGTTCCACAGCCGGTTTGCGTTTGCCGATCGGATATCCATTGAGGACAACACCCTCAGCTGGTTCGGGAAAGAGGCACCGTCAGAAGCGCGGCGGGGAAAAGTACTGGTTGCCACCCAGGTCGTCGAACAATCTTTAGATCTCGATTTCGATTACATGATTTCCGACCTTGCGCCGATAGACCTGCTTATCCAGCGTGCCGGGCGCTTGCAGCGCCATATCCGCGATGCGGAAGGCAACTTCAAAGGACGCGGCGATGACGAGCGGCCTGCGCCGGTGCTCTACGTCCTCGCCCCCGAGTGGCGTGACGATATGGCGGCAGACCACTTTGCCGCCGCACTGGGGGGAACGCAGTATGTCTATCCGGACCACGGCGCGCTGTGGCGTACCCAGGCGCTGCTGCGCGAGATCGGAGAAATCCGCATGCCGGAAGGGGCCAGAGCGCTGGTGGACGGCGTTTATGAACAGACCATAGAAGCACCTGAAGGATTACAAACCGTTTCCGATGACGCCTACGCCAAAACTCTGGCGGTGCGCTCTGTGGCTTCACAAAACCTGCTCGACCGCAATAAGGGCTACAGCCGGACCGCCAGCGACTTTATGTGGGACGAGGAGCGGGAGTTCTCTACCCGCCTCGGCGAGGAGAGCATCGACGTGTATCTGGCCTGGCGCGATGAGCAGGGCGAGCTTCACCCCATCGTCAGCGGGGGCGATTTCCGCTGGGAGAGAAGCCGGATTTCGCTGCGCAAAGGCTGGTGGGATAAGCGCAAAGCCACATTTTTACAGCCGGACGACGAGCAGCTGGCGCAGTTTCGCAAGCAGCAGCACAGGCCGGTTGCGCAGGTGGTGCTGGTATCCCATGACGGTGAGGCGGAGTATTACAGCAGACGGTATGGGTTGGTGGGGAAGTAGGTTATCCCCGCTGGCGCGGGAACTCAGCAACTCCAGAATCTCAGCGCGGTTTTGCTGCGGTTTATCCCCGCTGGCGCGGGGAACACTGTAAATCAAGAACGCTACTACGGTTCATCCCCGCTGATGCGGGGAAAGACAGGACTTTATCAGCAAATTTTATCGATAACCAATAGTAGTGGTGGAGTATTGACGTGGATCTCTCTTGTTAAAAAAGAACGCTACTACTTAAATTTACGTTGAGTGTGACTCAGCAAAGGATTAATATCGCCTTAATGGAGGTTTAATTGCAGCCTCCAGGGAGGCCATCCAAGCCGAGTCTGTGTGAGAACTGAATTCTAACTGGATGTCTGGTGTGTAATCAACGGAAAGGGAGCTCGATTGACCATCTCTTTTATCTTCAACCAGGCGGAAATGATTATAGCATTCGCATTTCTGTTTTCTTTACTTAAACGTTCGTAATGCAGAGCTGGCCCTCCGGGGCCAGCTATTAAGACAGCCATAAAGGAGTCAGCAGAATGGATTTGATTTCGGAGAAGTGGCTTCCGGTCACGCTCTCCTCCGGTAAGAAAACGAAGATCTCTCTCTCGGAGCTGATAGACGACACCGTCATCGACCTCGCCTGGCCGCGGTCGGATTTTCAGGGCGCCGCCTGGCAGATGCTGATCGGCGTTATGCAGTGTGCGGTGCCGCCGGAGGATGAGAGCGACTGGAAGCGCGTCTGGAAGAAAGGTTTTGCCGACGGGCAGTGGGAGAAGGGGCTGAGCGCCATCTCAACCGCGCTGCGGTTTGGTCCGCAGAAGCCGTCGTTCCTGCAAAGTTTTGACGCACTCGACAGCGACAGTAGCTCCATCAGCGGGCTACTGATTGACGCCCCGGGCGGCAATACCCTCAAGCTTAATAAAGACCACTTTGTAAAGCGCGGCAGCGTGGAGGGCATCTGCCCGCACTGCGCCGTAATGGCGCTGTATACCGTACAGACCAACTCTCCGGCGGGCGGCGCGGGCTATCGGGTCGGGATGCGCGGCGGCGGGCCGATGACGACGCTGATTGTCCCGGAGAACGAAGGCAGCGTGCCGCTGTGGAAAAAGCTCTGGCTCAACGTAACGTGTGACAGCCTGCCGGAACCCTCGAAATATCCGCTGATTTTCCCCTGGCTTGCGCCTACCGTGACCAGCGATAAAGCAGGGAAGGTGGTGACGCCGGAGAATGCCCATCCTCTGCAGGCGTACTGGGGGATGCCGCGCCGCATCGAGCTGGATTTCGCCGCCACGCGAGCAGGGCGCTGCGATCTCTGCGGCGAGCACAGTGACGCGCTGCTGACGCAAATGCGCGGCAAAAACTACGGCGTGCAGTACGACAGCTGGCTGCATCCGCTCTCACCGTACCGAAAAGTCAAAAAAGATCCCTCCGCGCCCTGGCTGGCGCTCAAGGGACAGCCGGGCGGGCTGGGCTATAAGGACTGGCTAAGCCTGCTGCTGGAGAATGAGGATAACTTCTACAGCATGCAGCCTGCGAAAGTAGTGCGCGAAGCCAGAAGTCTGCGCGGCAACCGCCTGTGGTGTTTTGCCTACGATATGGATAACGCCAAAGCGCGCTGCTGGTATCAGCACCGGGTGCCGCTGATTACCACTGAAGAGCCTGATCGCTTTACCGCACTTGCTTCCAGGGCTATTGGTCTGGCCTCTGATGCCCTCTTCTGCCTGAAGAAAGCGCTGAAAAGCGCCATGTTTGACGCTCCCTCGGAAGCAAAGGCCGATTTCAGCATGACGGAGGTCGCCTTCTGGCAGGAGACTGAGCATCTTTTTCTCCGCTTAATTCACCGTCTGGCTGACGATCCTTTGTTGCAGGCGCCCGAGGCGCGGGCCGCTTGCCGCCAGTGGAGCAGGGCCCTTCATCATTATATTGTTAACGTCTTCGATCGCAGCATCCTGAACAGCACTGAAGGCGATGAAAAAGTGTTGATGCGCCAGCTTGCTGCCCGTCAGCAGCTGGACGGCGACTACCGTAAACTCAAGACGCGCAAGGAGTGGCTGCTGCGCGCCGAGGAAGAAAAGGAAACGCAGCATGATAAGCAGTAAAACGGACGCCTTAATCTATCTGAATAAACCTGAATGCGAGAAGGTGCTATCTGACTGGTGTGAGATGCTGTCTGAGCGCAACGTGACGAACAACAATACCAAAATCAACGGACGCGCCTGGCGGGCGGAGCTCAGGCGCGCGGAGCCGCCTTACGGGGCGATGCTGTGCGAGGCCTACAACGATCTGTGTCGCCGACTGGCGGCAGTGATTGAACTCAAACCCATTGATAAAATGGCACTTTCGCTTTTTGCCTGCGTGGCCGCGCATATCAAAACCAATAATACCAGGAATAGCTTTGCCGCCCAGCTGGGGGAGAAGCTGAACGATGCGACACCGTGCGTTTCTAAACTGCGCTTTGAGCGTTTGCTGAATGCCCGCACGCCGGATGACTTTTGCCGCCTGCTGATTCAGGCCGTCAGGATCCGCAGCAAGGAGGGATGCAACGTGCTGTCCCTGGCAGACAGCTTGTTTATCTGGATGCGGGAGTGGGAGGCGCGCGAAGCGCACCGGCCCGAACCGGCCGATCCCTTCGCCCGCCATCGCGTTCGCTGGACCAATGAATATCTCTCAACTCTGCGCTAATCCGTTATTTAAAAGGAATTCACCATGACCACTTTTATTCAGCTTCACTTTCTGACCGCTTACGCACCGGCAAACCTCAACCGCGACGACTCCGGAAGACCTAAAACCGCCATTATGGGCGGCGTGGATCGCCTGCGCGTCTCCTCCCAAAGCCTCAAGCGTGCCTGGCGCGTCTCGGAAGCCTTTTACGAGCAGCTCGGTGAAAATACCGGTAAGCGCACCCAGCGCATCGGGCGTGATTACGTTTTTGATCCGATGGTGGCAGCCGGTATCAGTGATAAAAAAGCAAAAAGTGCGGCCGAGAAAATTGCCAGCCAGTTCGGCAAATTAAAAAGCGACAAAAAGCCCACGGATCCCAAAAAGAATCTGGAAACAGAACAGCTGGTTCACATTAGCAATCACGAGATAGCGCTGATCGAATCGCTGGTTGCCACGCTTATCGCTGAAGATCGCGAGCCCGATGATGAAGAGCTGAAGCTGCTGCGCAAAGATCAGCAGTCCGTGGATATCGCCATGTTCGGCCGCATGCTGGCGTCATCGCCGGAGTTCAACGTCGAGGCGGCCTGCCAGGTTTCCCACGCGCTGGGCGTCAGCGCCGTGACCGTGGAGTCCGACTTCTTCACCGCCGTCGATGACCTCAACAATAAAGAGCAGGATGCAGGCTCTGCGCACATGGGCGAGCAGGGCTTTGCCTCGGCGCTGTTCTACACCTATCTGTGCATTAACCGCGACCTGCTGGTGGAAAACCTCGGCGGCGATGAAGCGCTGGCGAAGCGCGCCATTGTTGCCCTGACCAAAGCCTCCCTCACCGTTGCGCCAACCGGCAAGCAGAACAGCTTCGCCTCCCGCGCCTACGCCTCCTACGCGCTGGCGGAAATCGGCCAGCAGCAGCCCCGCTCGCTGGCGGCGGCCTTCTTCACGCCGGTACGCGGCGAAGACCAGATTCAGACGGCCATTCTGCGCCTGGAAGCGCAGCGCGACAGCTTTGAAAAAGTTTACGGTAAATGTGCCGATGACCAGTGCGCATTCAGCGTGCCGGAGAGCAGAGGATCTCTGGACGCGCTGCTGACTTTCGTCAGCCAGTAAGGACATGCGATGAAGGAATATCTGGTATTTCAGCTCTATTCGCCGCTGGCGTCGTGGGGAGAGGAGGCGGTGGGCGAAATTCGTCACTCCGCGCCGATGCCGACCCGCTCGGCGCTGCTCGGGCTGCTCGCCGCAGCGGTAGGCATTCGCCGCGAGGAAGAGTCACGGCTAGCGGCGTTTAACGAGGCTTACCACACTGCGGTTCACGTCCTCTCTGAAAAAGCGCGCTGGCTGCGGGATTATCACACCGTGAGCGCGCCGCGCGAGAATAAAAAGCTCAATTACTACACCCGCCGGGATGAACTTACTCTGGCCCCTGATGAGGTCGGCACGCTGATTTCCCAGCGCGAATACCGCTGCGATGGTTACTGGCACGTCGCCATATCGGCGAAGTCCGGGGCCCCGCATACGCTCGCCGAACTGCGCGATGCGCTGACCAGGCCGCATTTCTCGCTCTATCTTGGCAGGAAATCCTGTCCGCTGGCGCTGCCGCTTATGCCGCAGCTGCTGGAGGGCGATTTGAAGCAGGTATTACTTCGCGCCGCAGAAACGCTGCGTCCGGTGGAGCTGAATCGATTTCTCGAAGAAAGCGGATACTGCTACTGGGATGACGCTGAGGAAACAAGCCTTGTGCCGGAACAAACCCTGCACAGCAACAATCAGCCGCTCAGCAGACGCCGCTGGCAGTTCGGCAGCTACACCCGCTTTGGCGGGCCGCTGCGGGGGAGGGAATAATGTACCTGTCACGGATCCAACTTCAGTTTGACGCGCTTCGCCCTGCCATGCTGGAAAAATGGCAGGAGAACGCGGCCTATGCCAGCCACCAGTGGCTGTGGCAGCTTTTCCCGGAGCAGGATAAGCGTCAGTTTCTGTTTCGCCAGGAGCAAGGCGGAGGCTTTTTTGTCCTCTCCTCCGTGCCGCCTCTGGCGCAGCATAATCTGTTCTGTATTGAAACCCGCCCCTACACGCCGCAGCTCGCCAGCGGCGCGATGCTTGATTTTCAGCTGCGGGCCAACCCGGTGGTGACGCGGGGCGGTAAACGCAGCGATGTCATGATGGACGCGCGGTATCAGGCTAAAAGACAGGAGATCCCGCGGGAGCGCTGGAGTGCCTTACAGGAGGCTGCTGCCCGGCGCTGGCTTGAGGCGCAGGGAGAGAAGCACGGCTTTGAACTTGTCGCACAGGCGCCCGATCTGCTGTTTGAGTGGGCCGGTGAGGAAGACGAACAGCAGGATCTATTGGCGACAGCGACCATTGTTGCCTATACCCAGCACCGCCTTACTCGCACAGCAGAGGACAAACCGATTGTTTTCAGCAGCGTTGATTTTGCCGGCACCCTGCGCGTCACCGATCCGCAGGCGTTTACCTCCGCGCTCTATTGCGGGCTGGGCAAAAGCAAGGCTCTGGGCTGCGGGCTATTGATGGTGAAAAGGAGGCGCTGATGGCCTGGCTGCCGCTGAACCCAATCCCGCTGAAGGATCGCGTTTCGATGATCTTTCTCCAGTACGGGCAGATCGACGTGATCGACGGCGCCTTTGTCCTGATCGATAAAACCGGCGTGCGGACGCATATCCCGGTGGGATCCGTAGCCTGCATTATGCTGGAGCCGGGCACCCGCGTCTCTCACGCTGCGATCCGGCTGGCGGCAACGGTCGGGACGCTGCTGGTGTGGGTTGGCGAAGCGGGCGTGCGCCTGTACGCCTCCGGCCAGCCCGGCGGCGCCCGCTCGGACAAGCTGCTCTATCAGGCGAAGCTGGCGCTGGATGACGATCTGCGCCTGAAGGTGGTGCGCAAAATGTTCGAACTGCGCTTCGGCGAACCCGCCCCGGCGCGGCGATCGGTCGATCAGCTTCGCGGTATCGAAGGAAGCCGCGTCAGGGCCACCTACGCCCTGCTGGCGAAAGAGTACGGCGTTAAGTGGCACGGCCGCCGCTACGATCCCAAAGACTGGGAGAAGGGCGATACCGTCAATCAGTGCATCAGCGCCGCAACCGCCTGCCTGTACGGCGTGACTGAAGCGGCTGTCCTCGCGGCGGGCTATGCGCCCGCTATTGGCTTCGTGCATACCGGCAAGCCGCTCTCTTTTGTTTACGATATTGCCGATATCATCAAGTTCGACACCGTCGTGCCCAAAGCCTTTGAAATTGCGCGGCGCCGGCCCGCTGAGCCCGACCGCGAAGTCAGAATTGCCTGCCGGGATATTTTCCGCAGCGGCAAGACACTGGCGAAACTCATTCCGCTGATTGAAGAGGTGCTGGCGGCCGGAGAGATCTCTCCACCCGAGCCGCCCGCCGACGCGCAGCCGATTGCGATCCCCCCTCCGGTCTCGTTCGGCGATGCTGGTCACAGGAGTTCGTAAGCATGGCGATGCTGATGGTTGTTACCGAAAACGTGCCGCCCCGCCTGCGCGGCAGACTGGCTATCTGGCTGCTTGAGGTACGGGCGGGCGTCTACGTCGGCGATACCTCCGCGCGAATACGCGAGATGATCTGGCAGCAAATCACCGCCTTCGCTGAAGAGGGCAATGTCGTTATGGCGTGGGCCACCAACTCGGAGTCGGGTTTTGAGTTTCAGACCTGGGGCGAAAACAGAAGAGTGCCGGTAGATTTAGATGGACTGAGGCTGGTTTCGTTTCTTCCTGATAATAATCAGTAGGTTATTAGCTCTTTAATAATGGGGAATTGTTTGTTTTATGTTGGTAGAATTTTGTGCATTGAAAAAGCTGATTTAAAACAGTTGGTTGTATTTAGAGTGTTCCCCGCGCCAGCGGGGATAAATCGACAAATGGACGTGGGAAGAGCAAGAAGATTACGTGTTCCCCCGTACTTACGGAAACAAAACCAACCTAACCATGCCGCAATAGCTGACAATGCTCTCTCCTCCGCAGCATCAGCAATAAACAATTCCCTGTTCCCTTATTTCCCCACCTTCTTATTCCCATTGGCGCCTTTCGCCGTTCCTGCCAGCTCCCGCACCAGCGGCAGCATCACGTTGACCACTTCGCGTCCGCGCAGGTCGATGCGCCCCGGCAGCGCTTTGTCGAGGTACTGCTGATTATCAAGGCGCGGGTCGTGCCAGCTGGTGCCCTCGGGGAAGGTGCGGGACTTGGTCCGCTGCTGGTAGCCGTCTTTCTTGCCCAGCGACCAGTTGGTGGCCTCGACGGACAGCACCGGGATGCCGGCGCTGTCGAAAACGTCGGCGTCGCTGCAGCAGGCGGTGCCTTTGGGATAGGCGGCGTTAAGGCCGGGGTTGGAGGCGGCCGGTACGCCCCAGCGGTGGGCGAGAGTCAGCGCCCGGTCGCGGGTCAGCTTGCGCACGGCCTCGGGGGTGTTTTTGCCGCTGTTGAAATAGAGCCTGTCGCCCACGGCCAGGTTGTCGAGGTTGATCACCAGCAGGGTATTTTTACGCTGTTCCGGCGTCATGCGCTCCAGCAGGTTTTTGGCGCCCAGGCGGCCCTGCTCCTCGCCGCTGGTGGCGATAAAGCGGATGCCGTAGCGGATCGGGACGTCCCGGAGCTTCTCCGCCAGCTCCAGCATCACGCCGACGCCGAGGGCGTTGTCGTCGATGCCCTGCAGCGTCAGGCCGCCGAGGTTATGGGCGCTGTCCTCATCGCTGAGCGGAGCATAGGTGTCAAGATGCGCCATGACCACGATCTGCTGAGGATCTGAGCCTTCCCGGGCGGCAATCACCGTGCTGCCCGTGACTTTACGCCAGCTCTGGCGATGGTTGCGGTCGGTGTAGATATAGCGGCTGTTAAAGGTGCGGATATCGCTCTCGTAGCCCATCGCGGCAAACTGCTGGCGCAGATAGTCCGCCGTCAGCATCTCGGCCGGCGTACCGGTCATGCGGCCGGGAAAATAGGTGGCGATATGGCGAGCCTGCTCGCTGGCGAAGCTGCCGGTGGGCGCGGCGAACGAGGGTGCAGAGATGCATGCGCCGAGCGCCAGGCAGAAGAGGCGGCGGCACAGGGGGGCGAACATAGGGATATCCTTAAATCTGGGCAAAAAAATACGCCGCGCTAGTATGAGACTGTGCGCCCGCTCGCACAATTTCAATCGCTCTGAAAATGCGGGAATTCTGCGGCTTAAGCACATTTTGATCTTTGCTTTGCCGGTGTGTTATTCCTTTGCGGAACTACTCATTCCATTTCGTAATTTCATTTGCCTTCGGCCTCCCCCTATAGTCCCCCCTATGCTTAATGTGAAAGAGTTGTAACGCTGTGGATTATTTGCCTCTGTTTGCCGCCCTGAAGGGCCGTCCGGTGCTGGTGATCGGCGGCGGCGACGTTGCCGCCCGCAAAATATCGCTGCTGCGCCGGGCCGGCGCCAGAGTGCAAATTGTCGCGCAGGCGCTGTCGCCCGACCTGCGGGAGCTGGTTGAGAACCAGCAGGCAGAATGGCTGGCGCAGGCGTTTGATGAGGCGCAGCTCGACCGCATCTTTTTAGTGATTGCGGCTACCGACGATCCGGTCCTCAATCGCCGGGTTCACGCCGCCGCCGAAGCGCGGCAGCGGCTGGTGAATGTCGTCGACGACAGGCCGCTGTGCACCTTTATCTTCCCCTCGATCGTTGACCGCTCGCCGATACTGGTGGCTATCTCCTCCGGCGGCACCGCGCCCGTGCTGGCGCGTCTGCTGCGCGAAAAGCTGGAGGCGCTGCTGCCCGCGAGCCTCGGACGGATGGCGCAGACCGCCGGGGAGTGGCGCGAGCGCATCAAAGGCCGCCTGACCACCGTCGCCCAGCGCCGCCGCTTCTGGGAGCGGGCGCTGACCGGTCCTTTTGCCGGGCTGATGGCTGCCGGAAATGAAGCCGCCGCTGAAGACGCGCTGGCGCAGGAACTGGCCCGGCCCGAACGTCCGGTCGGCGAAATTGTGCTGGTCGGCGCCGGTCCCGGCGATGCCGGCCTCCTGACCCTGCGCGGGCTGCAGATGATTCAGCAGGCCGATGTGGTGTTTTACGACCATCTGGTGAGCGACGCGGTGCGCGACCTGGTGCGCCGCGACGCGGAGATGATCTGCGTCGGCAAGCGCGCGGGGTCCGACAGCGTGGCGCAGCAGGAGACCAACCGCCTGCTGGTCGACGCCGCCCGCGAAGGCAAAACCGTGGTCCGCCTCAAAGGCGGCGATCCGTTTATTTTTGGCCGCGGCGGCGAAGAGCTGCAGGCGGCCGCCGAGGCGGGCATTCCGTTTCAGGTGGTGCCGGGCATTACCGCGGCGGCGGGCGCTACCGCCTACGCCGGCATTCCGCTGACCCACCGCGACCACGCCCAGAGCGTAACTTTCGTGACCGGCCACTATAAGGCCGACAGCGCGCCATTCGACTGGGCGCAGCTGGCGCAGAGCCGCCAGACCCTGGCTATCTACATGGGCACTCTTAAGGCGGGTGACATCAGCCGCCAGCTGATGGCCCACGGCCGCGATGCCCGCACCCCGGTGGCGGTGATAAGCCGCGGCACCCGCGCCGATCAGCAGGTGATCGCGGGCACCTTACAACAGTTAGAAGACCTGGCGAAAGACGCCCCGATGCCGGCGCTGCTGGTCATCGGTGAAGTGGTGCAACTGCACCAGAGCCTCGCCTGGTTTAACAAAACACAACATCCAGAGAGCGTACGCTCCGAACTGGTAAATATGGCTTAAGGAACGGTTATGGACCAAAAACGACTGACTCACCTGCGGCAGCTGGAGGCGGAGAGCATCCACATCATCCGCGAAGTGGCCGCTGAATTTTCCAATCCGGTGATGATGTACTCCATCGGTAAGGACTCCAGCGTCATGCTGCACCTGGCGCGTAAGGCGTTCTATCCGGGCACGCTGCCGTTCCCGCTGCTGCACGTCGATACCGGCTGGAAGTTCCGCGAGATGTACGAGTTCCGCGACCGCACCGCTAAAGAGTACGGTATCGAGCTGCTGGTGCATCAAAACCCGGAAGGCGTGGCGATGGGCATCAACCCGTTCGTTCACGGCAGCGCCAAGCACACCGATATCATGAAAACCGAAGGGCTGAAGCAGGCGCTGAACAAGTACGGCTTTGACGCCGCGTTCGGCGGCGCGCGCCGCGACGAGGAGAAGTCCCGCGCTAAAGAGCGCATCTACTCCTTCCGCGACCGCTTCCACCGCTGGGACCCGAAAAACCAGCGCCCGGAGCTGTGGCACAACTACAACGGCCAGATTAACAAAGGCGAAAGCATCCGCGTCTTCCCGCTCTCCAACTGGACCGAGCTGGATATCTGGCAGTACATCTTCCTCGAAAATATCGAGATCGTTCCGCTGTACCTGGCGGCGGAGCGCCCGGTACTGGAGCGTGACGGTATGCTGATGATGATCGACGATGACCGCATCGATCTGCAGCCGGGCGAGAAGATCGAAAACCGCATGGTACGCTTCCGCACTCTCGGCTGCTGGCCGCTGACCGGCGCGGTGGAGTCCGAAGCGCAGACTCTGCCGGAGATCATCGAAGAGATGCTGGTCTCGACCACCAGCGAACGTCAGGGCCGCGTGATTGACCGCGACCAGGCAGGCTCGATGGAGCTGAAGAAACGTCAGGGTTATTTCTAAGGAGCCGCCATGAACACCACTATTGCACAACAGATTGCCAACGAAGGCGGCGTCGAAGCCTACCTGCACGCCCAGCAGCATAAAAGCCTGCTGCGCTTTCTGACCTGCGGCAGCGTCGATGACGGCAAAAGCACCCTGATCGGCCGCCTGCTGCACGATACCCGCCAGATTTATGAAGATCAGCTTTCCTCGCTGCACAATGACAGCAAGCGTCACGGCACCCAGGGCGAAAAACTGGATCTGGCCCTGCTGGTGGACGGCCTGCAGGCGGAGCGCGAGCAGGGCATCACCATCGACGTGGCCTACCGCTACTTCTCTACCGAAAAGCGTAAGTTCATTATTGCCGACACCCCCGGCCACGAGCAGTACACCCGCAACATGGCCACCGGCGCCTCCACCTGCGACCTGGCGATCCTGCTGATGGATGCCCGCAAGGGAGTGCTCGATCAGACCCGCCGCCACAGCTTTATCTCCACCCTGCTGGGCATTAGGCACCTGGTCGTGGCGGTCAATAAAATGGACCTGGTGGAGTACAGCGAAGAACGCTTTAACGAGATCCGCGAAGCCTATCTGACCTTCGCCGAACAGCTGCCTGGCGACCTGGATATCCGCTTTGTCCCGCTGTCGGCGCTGGAGGGCGATAATGTCGCGACCCAGAGCACGAACATGCCGTGGTACAGCGGCCCGACGCTGCTGGAAGTGCTGGAGACCGTGGAGATCCATCGCGTGGTTGACGAGCAGCCGCTGCGCTTCCCGGTACAGTACGTTAACCGCCCGAACCTCGACTTTCGCGGTTTTTCCGGCACCGTGGCCTCCGGCACGGTGAAGGTCGGCCAGCGCCTGAAGGTGCTGCCGTCCGGCGTTGAGTCCAGCGTGGCGCGGATCGTCACCTTTGACGGCGATTTGCAGGAGGCCGCTGCCGGCGAGGCCGTTACCCTGGTGCTGAAGGATGAAATCGACATCAGCCGCGGCGATCTGCTGCTCGACGCCGATCAGAATCTGCCCGCCGTACAGCGCGCCAGCGTTGATGTGGTGTGGATGGCCGAGCTGCCGCTGCAGCCGGGCCAGAGCTACGAGATCAAGATTGCCGGTAAAAAGACCCGCGCGCGGGTGGACAGCATCGCGTACCAGGTGGATATCAACAATCTGACCCACCGCGAGGTCGATAGCCTGCCGCTGAACGGCATCGGGCTGGTGGAGCTGACCTTTGATGAGCCGCTGGCGCTCGACAGCTATCAGAATAACCCGGTCACCGGCGGGATGATCTTTATCGACCGCCTGAGCAACGTTACCGTCGGCGCGGGCATGGTCCGCGAGCCGAAGGCCGGAGCGGTTGCCGGTAGCGGCAACTTCAGCGCCTTTGAGCTGGAGCTTAACGCGCTGGTACGCAAGCACTTCCCGCACTGGGGCGCGCGCGATCTGCTGGGAGGCAAGTAATGGCCGCCCACGACGAGAATGTGGTCTGGCATCCGCATCCGGTCACCCGCGAACAGCGGGAGCAGCTCCACGGCCATCGCGGCGTGGTGCTGTGGTTTACCGGCCTCTCGGGGTCGGGTAAATCGACGGTCGCGGGGGCGCTGGAGGAGGCGCTGCACAAGCTCGGCGTCAGCACCTATCTGCTGGACGGCGACAACGTGCGCCACGGCCTGTGCAGCGACCTGGGCTTCAGCGATGCCGATCGTAAGGAAAATATTCGCCGCGTTGGCGAAGTCGCCAGCCTGATGGTGGAAGCCGGGCTGGTGGTGCTGACCGCCTTTATCTCACCCCACCGGGCCGAGCGGCAGATGGTGCGCGACAGGCTCGGGGCAGGGCGCTTCTTTGAAGTGTTTGTGGATACGCCTTTAGAGGTGTGTGAAGCCCGCGATCCGAAAGGGCTGTACAAGAAAGCGAGGGCCGGCGAACTGCGCAACTTCACCGGCATAGACTCGGTCTACGAGGCGCCGGAAGCGGCTGAGATCCACCTGGAGGGTGAACAATTGGTAACAAATTTGGTTAACCAATTATTAGACCTCCTGAGGCAGAACGATATTATCAGATCCTGAGACCGGGCCGGTTTTGCTGGCCCGTCAGTAAACAGGATTGGATATGCGTAATACCCAGAATATGACGATTGCCCGCTCAAACCCTATGGCATCGGACTCGGAAGAGACCATCTGGTCCCTTTCCGGTGCCGCCGTGGGGTTTGCGGCGTGGCTGATGGCCCTGGGGCTTCCGTTCTTGCTGTACGGTAGAAACACCCTGCTGTTTTTCCTCTATACCTGGCCTTTCTTCCTCGCGCTGCTGCCGGTTTCGGTGGTCATTGGCGTTGCGCTGCACTCGCTGCTTAACGGCCGGCTCCCCTACAGCATCGTGGCGACGCTGCTTGCCGTGATGGTGATGTTCGGAGTGCTTTTTTTGTGGCTGCTGGGATAAGCGCCGCGAAAGACGCCAACGGATTGCAATGAGACGTACAACTCAAGCTACAAAATGTGGTACATTCCCGGCGATATGCGGCGTCGTCCGCACGCCGGACTGCGTTCGCCGGCAGGTTACGGGATGATGATGCCGTTTTTCAGGGGGCAGGATGGGTAAACTTACGCTGCTGCTGCTGGCTTTACTGGTCTGGCTGCAGTATTCGCTCTGGTTTGGTAAGAACGGTCTGCACGACTACCGCCGCGTCAATGATGACGTGACGGCCCAGCAGGCGACCAACGCCAAACTCAAGGCGCGCAACGATCAGCTGTTTGCGGAAATTGACGACCTTAACGGTGGCCAGGAGGCTATCGAAGAGCGCGCGCGCAACGAACTCAGCATGACCCGCCCGGGCGAAACCTTCTACCGCCTGGTTCCCGACGCTTCGAAACGCAATCAGGGCCCAGGCGCGGGACAAAATACTCGATAAACAGACGGGCCCAGGATTATTACATGGCAGCCACTTTTCCGGGCGTTTGCGCCGTGGTGCCGGCCGCTGGAGCCGGCCGCCGCATGCAGACGGAATGCCCCAAGCAGTACCTCTCAATCGGTAACAAAACGATTCTCGAACATGCCGTCGGCGCGCTGCTGGCGCATCCGCGCGTTGCGCGGGTGATTATCGCCATCTCGCCGGGAGACGCGCGCTTTGCCGCGCTGCCGCTGGCGCAGCATCCGCAGATCACCGTCGTTGACGGCGGCAGCGAACGCGCCGACTCGGTGATGGCGGGCCTGCGCGCCGCGGGCGACGCCGACTGGGTGCTGGTACACGACGCCGCGCGCCCCTGCCTGCACCGCGATGACCTCGACAGGCTGCTGACTCTGAGTGAAATCAGCCGGGTTGGCGGCATTCTCGCCGCGCCGGTGCGCGATACCATGAAGCGCGCGGAACCCGGCAAAGAGGCGATCGCCCATACCGTCGAGCGCGTTGACCTCTGGCACGCGCTGACCCCGCAATTTTTTCCCCGCGAGCTGCTCTTTGACTGCCTGAACAGGGCGCTCAAAGAAGGTGCCGTCATCACCGACGAAGCCTCGGCGCTGGAGTACTGCGGTTATCATCCGCAGCTGGTGCCGGGCCGGGCCGATAATATTAAAGTCACCCGCCCGGAAGACCTGCGGCTCGCGGAATTTTACCTTACCCGTATCGGACATCAGGAGCAGGCATAATGCGAATTGGACACGGTTTTGACGTACACGCCTTCGGCGGCGAGGGCCCGATCATTATTGGCGGCGTGCGCATTCCTTTTGACAAGGGGCTGCTGGCCCACTCCGACGGCGACGTAGCGCTACACGCCCTGACCGATGCCCTGCTGGGCGCGGCGGCGCTGGGCGATATCGGCAAGCTGTTCCCGGATACCGATCCGGCCTTCAAGGGCGCCGACAGCCGCGCCCTGCTGCGCGAGGCCTGGCGGCGTATCCAGGAGAAGGGCTATACCCTCGGCAACGTCGACGTCACTCTCATCGCCCAGGCGCCGAAGATGCTGCCGCACATTCCGCAGATGCGGGTATTTATCGCCGAAGATCTCGGCTGCCATATGGATGACGTTAACGTCAAAGCCACCACCACCGAGAAGCTCGGCTTTACCGGGCGCGGAGAAGGCATTGCCTGCGAGGCGGTGGCGCTGCTGCACAAGGCGCAGTCATGATCGCCTTTGACCAGCTAACTTACCTGCACGGCAGGCCGGAAAGCGAGGGGCAGCTCAAGGCGAGCCCGGAAGACTTTCTGGTGGTGGAGGATTTAGGCTTTGCGCCGGACGGCGAGGGCGAGCATCTGCTGGTGCGCATCCGCAAGCGCGGCTGCAACACCCGCTTCGTGGCCGATGCGCTGGCGAAGTTCCTGAAAGTGCCTGCCCGCGAAGTCAGCTTCGCCGGGCAAAAAGACAAGCACGCGGTCACCGAACAGTGGCTGTGCGCGCGCCTGCCCGGCAAAGAGATGCCGGAGATGGGCAAATTCCAGCTTGAGGGCTGCGAGGTGCTGGAATTCGCCCGCCATAAGCGCAAGCTGCGCCTGGGGGCGCTGAAGGGGAACGCCTTTACGCTTATCCTGCGCGATATCTCCCGCCGCGCCGACGTCGAGGCCCGCCTGCAGGCCGTGGCGGAAAACGGCGTGCCTAATTACTTCGGCGCCCAGCGCTTCGGCATCGGCGGCAGCAACCTCAGCGGCGCTCTGCGCTGGGCGGAAAGCGGCGGGCCGGTACGCGATCGCAATAAACGCAGTTTCTGGTTGTCGGCGGCCCGCAGCGCGTTGTTTAATCAGGTAGTCAGCGAGCGGCTAAAAAAAACGGACTTTAATCAAGTTGTTGACGGCGATGCGCTACAATTAGCGGGGCGCGGCAGCTGGTTTGTGGCCACCGAAGAAGAGATGCCTGGCCTGCAGGTCCGCGTCGATGACCGCGATCTGATGGTCACCGCCCCGCTGCCGGGCAGCGGCGACTGGGGAAGCCAGCGCGCGGCGCAGGCCTTCGAGCAGCAGGCGCTGGCTGACGAAACTTTGCTGCAGTCGCTGCTGGTGCGCGAAAAAGTGGAGGCCGCGCGCCGGGCGATGCTGCTCTATCCGCAGCAGCTCAGCTGGCAGTGGTGGGACGACGCCACCGCCGAAGTGAAGTTCTGGCTGCCGGCGGGCAGCTTTGCCACCAGCGTCGTCAGGGAACTAATCACTACAACGGGTGACTATGCGAATATTGCTGAGTAACGATGACGGGATCCACGCGCCGGGGATCCAGACCCTGGCAAGGGCCTTGCGGGAGTTCGCCGAGGTTCAGGTTGTTGCACCCGATCGTAACCGCAGCGGCGCATCCAACTCGCTGACCCTTGAGTCGTCGCTGCGCACCGTGGCCTTTGACAATGGCGATATCGCCGTGCAGATGGGAACGCCTACCGACTGCGTCTTTCTCGGCGTTAACACGCTGATGCGCCCGCGCCCTGACGTGGTCGTTTCCGGCATCAATGCCGGGCCGAACCTCGGGGACGACGTTATCTATTCCGGCACCGTGGCGGCAGCCATGGAGGGGCGCCACCTCGGCTTCCCGGCGGTTGCCGTCTCCCTCAACGGCCATCAGCACTACGACACGGCCGCCGCCGTCACCTGCACCATCCTGCGCGCCCTCGCCAGAGAGCCGCTGCGCACCGGGCGCATCCTCAATATCAACGTGCCGGACCTGCCGCTCTCTGAGATCAAAGGCATCCGCGTCACCCGCTGCGGCAGCCGCCATCCGGCGGACAAGGTTATCCCGCAGCAGGATCCGCGCGGCAATACCCTCTACTGGATTGGGCCGCCGGGCGAAAAGTGCGACGCCGGCCCGGATACCGACTTTGCCGCCGTTGACGAAGGCTACGTCTCCGTCACCCCGCTGCACGTCGATCTTACCGCCCACAGCGCGCGGGAGGTGGTATCCGACTGGCTTGAACGCGCGGAGGTCGGCGCGAAATGGTAAGCCAACGCGTCCAGACGCTGCTCAACCTTCTTCGCAGTCAGGGCATCAGCGATGAGCGGGTGCTGGCGGCGATTGCCGCGGTGCCGCGCGAAAAGTTTATCGACGAAGCGTTTGAGCATAAGGCCTGGGAGAACGTGGCCCTGCCGATAGGCCAGGGCCAGACTATCTCTCAGCCCTATATGGTGGCGCGGATGACCGAACTGCTGGCCCTGACCCCGGGATCGCGCGTGCTGGAGATAGGCACCGGCTCCGGCTACCAGACGGCGATCCTCGCCCATCTCGTGCACCACGTCTGCTCCGTTGAGCGCATCAAGAGTCTGCAGTGGCACGCCCGCCGCAGGCTTAAGCAGCTTGATTTACATAATGTTTCAACTCGACACGGCGATGGCTGGCAGGGATGGAAGGCAAGAGCGCCGTTTGATGCCATTATTGTTACCGCCGCGCCGCAGGAGATCCCGGCGGCGCTGGTTGCGCAGCTGGACGACGGCGGCGTGATGGTCTTACCCGTCGGCGACGAGCACCAGTTCCTTAAGCGCGTGCGCCGGCGGGGAACAGAATTCACTATTGATACCGTAGAAGCAGTTCGCTTTGTGCCGCTGGTAAAAGGCGAACTGGCGTAATACAGGATTTTTCCTGTTTATTTCAACGCGATGATTGGCGTAGGGTAATCGCCATCTTGTGTACTCTCGCTGTCGCGTTGCGCGGTCTGTAAGTCACTAACCTATTCCTGGGGGATAAATGAGCGCGGGAAGCCCGACATTCACCGTTAGCCGCCTGGCGGCCTTATCACTGGTTTCACTCTGGCTGGCAGGATGCTCCTCATCCAACAACGCGCCTGCCCCGGTTAGCTCCGTGGGCGGCAGCGCATCGTCCGGCACCAACTCCGGTATGATGATCACGCCGCCGCCGAAGATGGGCGCTTCTGCCCCGCAGAGTCAGCCGGTTCCGGTTCAGCCGCAGCCGCAAATTCAGCCGCAGCGGACAGCGCCGCAAGTCCAGACGCAGCCGCCGTCTCAGCCCGTCGAAACGGTCAACGGCCGCATTGTCTATAACCGTAAATATGGCGACATTCCGAAGGGCAGCTATACCGGGAGTACCTATACCGTTAAGCGCGGCGATACGCTGTTCTACATTGCGTGGGTGACCGGCAACGATTTCCGCGATCTGGCCCAGCGTAACAATATCCCTGAACCGTACGGCCTGACGGTCGGCCAGACGCTGCAGGTAGGCAACGCTTCCGGCCAGCCGATCACCGGTGATAACGCCGTTGCCCAGGCCAGCGCCAGGGCCAGCGCGGCACCAACATCTTCGTCCAGTCAGGTAGAAAAATCCTATCCGGTGGTTGCTTCTCAACCAACAATTACGTATTCTGAAGATTCAGGTGAACAAAGTGCTAACAAGATGTTGCCCAACAATAAGCCTGCGCCCCCGGTCACAGCGCCCGTTACGGCCCCATCCGCCAGCACAACCCAACCAACTGCAAGCAGCACGTCTACCAGTTCGCCGATCTCCTCATGGCGCTGGCCGACGAGCGGCAAAATTATCGACAGCTTTAGCGGCGCCGATGGCGGTAATAAAGGCATCGATATCGCAGGCAGTAAAGGACAGGCTATCGTCGCGACCGCATCAGGACGCGTCGTCTATGCCGGTAACGCGCTGCGCGGTTACGGTAACCTTATTATCATCAAACATAATGATGATTACCTGAGTGCCTACGCCCATAACGACACGATGCTGGTCCGGGAGCAACAAGAGGTCACGGCGGGGCAGAAAATAGCTACCATGGGTAGTACCGGCACCAGTTCTACACGCTTGCATTTTGAAATTCGTTACAAGGGGAAATCCGTCAACCCGCTGCAATATTTACCGCAGCGATAATATGACGAAACGCACCTCAGGTGGGTTTCGTCCAGGGATCACGGGTAGGAGCCACCTTATATGAGTCAGAATACGCTGAAAGTTCAGGATCTAAACGAAGACGCGGAGTTTGATGAGAATGGAGTAGAGGTTTTCGATGAGAAAGCCCTGGTCGAAGAGGAACCCAGTGATAACGATTTAGCCGAAGAAGAGCTGCTATCACAAGGTGTCACTCAGCGTGTCCTTGATGCGACTCAGCTTTACCTTGGTGAGATTGGATACTCTCCACTGCTTACCGCAGAAGAAGAAGTCTACTTTGCACGTCGCGCACTGCGTGGCGACGTGGCCTCCCGTCGCAGGATGATCGAAAGTAACCTGCGCCTGGTGGTAAAAATTGCCCGTCGCTACAGCAATCGTGGTCTGGCACTGCTGGATCTGATTGAAGAGGGCAATCTGGGACTGATTCGCGCGGTTGAGAAGTTCGACCCGGAACGGGGTTTCCGCTTCTCTACGTATGCAACATGGTGGATTCGTCAGACCATTGAACGGGCAATCATGAACCAAACCCGTACCATTCGTCTGCCGATCCACATTGTTAAAGAGCTGAACGTCTATCTGCGTACCGCTCGCGAACTCTCCCACAAGCTCGATCATGAGCCGAGTGCGGAGGAGATCGCAGAGCAGCTGGATAAACCGGTCGATGACGTCAGCCGCATGCTGCGCCTCAATGAACGCATCACCTCAGTGGATACCCCGCTGGGCGGTGATTCAGAAAAAGCGCTGCTGGACATCCTGGCCGATGAGAAAGACAACGGCCCGGAAGACACCACTCAGGACGATGACATGAAGCAGAGCATCGTCAAGTGGCTGTTCGAACTTAACGCTAAGCAGCGTGAAGTGCTGGCCCGCCGCTTTGGCCTGCTGGGCTACGAAGCGGCAACGCTTGAGGACGTCGGTCGTGAAATTGGCCTGACCCGCGAGCGCGTGCGCCAGATCCAGGTTGAGGGCCTGCGCCGCCTGCGTGAAATTCTGCAGGGGCAAGGACTCAGCATTGAAGCGCTGTTCCGTGAATAAGCGATAACACTCTTCAGCAAAAAGGCCGATCCTTCGCGATCGGCCTTTTTTTATTCTGCGTCCAGCATCTTGTCGATCAGCCGCGAGAACTGCGCCTGCTCCTCCGCCGTCAGGCGGCCCAGAAACGCCTCATCAACGCGGTCGCCCACCGGCTGACACAGCGCGAGCAGGGTTTCGCCCTCCGCGGTCAGAAACACGAAGCGGCGGCGCCTGTCCGCCGGATCCTGCTCCCTGTACAAAAGCCCGCGGGCCTCCATGCGGCTCAGCATCTCGGCCAGCGTCGCCTTGGTGCTTACCGCCGCTTCGGTGAGGGCGACCTGCTCGATGCCCGGCGCTTCTGCCACCGAACGCATCACCGCGTACTGCGGCTTGGTTAAATCCGGCAGCGCCTGCTGCCAGCGCGCGGTGTGCTGCTGAAAAAGCTGGCGCAGCCGGTGAAAAGTTTCCTGTCTGAGTTCCATGCCCCGCTCCGGGAAAAGATGTAGCGGACCATGATAGCCGCTTCTTGCCCATTGGTTAATGCGAACTGTTTTAACAGTTAGTGTGATCGTGTACGAACAATATTGCCAGGACCCGCAATTGGGCGTAGTTTAAATACAAAGTTCGTACACGAACAATTTTGAGGTGAGGCATGAGATTAATTGTCGGAATGACCGGCGCCACCGGCGCGCCGCTCGGCGTGGCGCTGCTGAAGGCGCTGCGCGAAACCGGAAAAGTGGAGACCCATCTGGTGATGTCGAAGTGGGCGAAAGCCACCCTTGAACTGGAAACGGCTTACAGCGTTCGCGACGTCGCGGCGCTGGCCGACGTCTGCCACAGCGCGGGCGACCAGGGCGCGACCATCTCCTCCGGCTCTTTTCACACCGACGGCATGATAGTTATCCCCTGCAGCATGAAAACGCTGGCGGGCATCCGCGCCGGCTACGCCGACGGCCTGGTCGGCCGGGCGGCTGACGTGGTGCTGAAAGAGGGGCGCAGGCTGGTGCTGATCCCACGCGAAATGCCGCTCAGCACTATTCATCTTGAAAATATGCTGGCGCTTTCGCGCATGGGCGTGGCGATGGTGCCGCCCATGCCCGCCTACTACAACCATCCGGAAACCATTGACGACGTAACGCAGCACATTGTGACCCGCGTTATGGATCAGTTTGGTTTGCAGAATCCGCTCGCCCGACGCTGGCAGGGGCTGCAGGCCGCATCGCGCCATTCACAGGAGGAGTAACATGGCTTTTGATGATTTACGCAGTTTTCTGCAGGGGCTGGAGGAGCAGGGCCAGCTGCTGAGGATTTCGGAAGCGGTGAACGCCGAGCCGGATCTGGCCGCCGCCGCTAACGCCACCGGGCGCATCGGCGACGGCGCGCCCGCATTGTGGTTTGATAATATTCGCGGCTTTACCGACGCCCGGGTGGCGATGAACACCATCGGCTCCTGGCAGAACCACGCCATTTCGCTGGGCCTGCCGCCCAATACGCCGGTGAAAAAGCAGATCGATGAGTTTATCCGCCGCTGGGACAACTTCCCGGTGGCGCCGGAGCGCCGCGATAATCCGCCCTGGGCGCAGAATAGCGTGGATGCGGACGATATCAACCTGTTCGACATCCTGCCGCTGTTTCGCCTCAACGACGGCGACGGCGGCTTCTACCTCGACAAGGCCTGCGTCGTCTCCCGCGATCCGCTCGACCCGGACCACTTCGGCAAGCAGAACGTCGGCATCTACCGCATGGAGGTCAAAGGTAAGCGCAAGCTCGGCCTGCAGCCGGTGCCGATGCACGACATTGCCCTGCACCTGCATAAAGCCGAAGAGCGCGGTGAAGATCTGCCGATCGCCATTACCCTCGGCAACGATCCGATTATCACCCTGATGGGCGCCACGCCGCTGAAGTACGATCAGTCCGAATATGAGATGGCGGGCGCGCTGCGGGAAAGCCCGTACCCGATCGCCACCGCGCCGCTGACCGGCTTCGACGTGCCCTGGGGCTCAGAAGTTATCCTCGAAGGCGTAATAGAAGGGCGCAAGCGCGAAATCGAAGGCCCGTTCGGCGAGTTCACCGGCCACTACTCCGGCGGGCGCAACATGACCGTGGTGCGCATCGACAAAGTGTCGTACCGCACGAAACCTATCTTTGAATCACTGTACCTCGGTATGCCGTGGACCGAAATCGACTATCTGATGGGCCCGGCCACCTGCGTACCGCTCTACCAGCAGCTGAAGGCCGAGTTTCCGGAAGTGCAGGCGGTTAACGCCATGTACACCCACGGCCTGCTGGCGATCATCTCCACCAAAAAGCGCTACGGCGGCTTCGCCCGCGCGGTAGGCCTGCGTGCGATGACCACGCCCCACGGACTCGGCTACGTCAAGATGGTGATTATGGTCGATGAGGACGTCGATCCGTTTAACCTGCCGCAGGTGATGTGGGCCCTGTCGTCGAAGGTCAATCCGGCGGGCGACCTGGTGCAGCTGCCGAATATGTCGGTGCTGGAGCTGGACCCCGGCTCCAGCCCGGCGGGCATTACCGATAAGCTGATTATTGACGCCACCACGCCGGTGGCGCCGGATACCCGCGGCCACTACAGCCAGCCGGTACAGGATCTGCCCGAAACCAAAGCCTGGGCGGAAAAACTCACCGCCATGCTGGCCGCGCGTAAATAAGGAGGAGATGATGATTTGTCCACGCTGTGCCGATGCGCACATTGAGGTAATGGCGACGTCGCCGGTAAAAGATGTCTGGATTGTCTACCAGTGCCAGCACTGCCTCTACACCTGGCGCAATACCGAACCGCTGCGCCGCACCAGCCGCGAGCACTATCCGGAGGCGTTTCGCATGACCCAGGCGGATATTGATAACGCCCCGCAGGTGCCGACTGTGCCGCCGCTGCTGGCGGCGGATAAGCGATAGATAATCCCATTCTATACAGGATTGTGGAAAGGTTCCGTTCACTCGCAGCACTCTGCTTCTCTGTCAGGTTTTCTGCGGTGAACGTGTTAAGAGGGCTCGCCGCCGCCCTCTTAACAATCTCGGCTCCCGGCAACAAAAATCGCCGCTGCGCGGAACCTCAGATTCTGACGTCTGGCTTTCGGGTTCGGCTCGACTCGTGATTACTCGGCTCATCCCTGAGCCTCGCCCCTCCGGGGCCAATGCTGCGCATTGTTCAAAATCGTTCCGGACGATTTTGTCCATGCCTCGTTTCGCCTCAGCCCGCATCCCTGCGGGCTGCCCCGGCCAGACGGCAGAATCTGAGGCGATTTTAAGCCGGACGTTAAACCCTCAGAGTACGTAAGAATTGCGTACAACCTATAGCGTAGGCCCGGCAAGCGCAGCGCCGCCGGGCAGAATCCGCAGCCTTACACCAGGCTCTTCAGCCGGTAGATCCACTCCAGCGCCTGGCGCGGGGTCAGCGAATCCGGATCGAGATTTTCCAGCGCTTCTACCGCCGGCGACGTCTCTTCCGGCGCTGCCAGCAGCGACATCTGCGTGCCGTCAATGGCCGTTGCCGCCGCGTTGGGCGACAGGCTCTCCAGCTCGCGCAGCTTCTGCCGCGCCCGCTTGATCACCTCTTTCGGCACCCCGGCCAGCGCCGCCACGGCCAGGCCGTAGCTCTTGCTCGCCGCGCCGTCCTGCACGCTGTGCATAAAGGCGATGGTGTCCCCGTGCTCCAGCGCGTCGAGGTGGACGTTGGCCACGCCCTCCATCTTCTCCGGCAGCTGGGTCAGCTCGAAGTAGTGGGTGGCAAACAGGGTCAGCGCCTTGATGCGGTTAGCGAGGTTCTCCGCGCAGGCCCAGGCCAGCGACAGGCCGTCGTAGGTCGAGGTGCCGCGGCCGATTTCGTCCATCAGCACCAGGCTGTTCTCGGTGGCGTTGTGCAGAATGTTGGCGGTCTCGGTCATCTCCACCATAAAGGTCGAACGGCCGGAGGCCAGATCGTCCGCCGCGCCGACGCGGGTAAAGATGCGGTCAATCGGCCCCAGCTCCGCCTTCTGCGCCGGCACGTAGCTGCCGATGTAGGCCAGCAGGGCGATCAGCGCCGTCTGGCGCATATAGGTACTCTTACCGCCCATGTTCGGGCCGGTGATGATCAGCATCCGCCGCTGCGGCGACAGGTTCAGCGGGTTGGCGATAAACGGTTCGTGCAGCACCTGCTCCACCACCGGATGGCGGCCCTCGGTAATGCGGATGCCCGGCTTATCGCTGAAGGTCGGGCAGACGTAGTTGAGGGTGTAGGCCCGCTCGGCGAGGTTGACCAGCACGTCCAGCTCCGCCAGCGCGGCGGCGCTCTGCTGCAGCTCGGCCAGGTGCGGCAGCAGCAGGTCGAACAGCTGATCGTAGAGCTGTTTCTCCAGCGCCAGCGCCTTGCCTTTCGAAGTGAGCACTTTGTCTTCGTACTCTTTCAGCTCCGGAATAATGTAGCGCTCGGCGTTTTTCAGCGTCTGGCGGCGGACATAATTAATCGGCGCCAGGTGGCTCTGGCCGCGGCTGATCTGGATGTAGTAGCCGTGCACCGCGTTATAGCCGACTTTCAGCGTGTCCAGTCCCAGGCGCTCGCGTTCGCGAATCTCCAGCTTATCCAGATAGTCGGTGGCGCCGTCCGCCAGCGCGCGCCATTCGTCCAGCTCCTCGTTGTAGCCGGGGGCGATAACCCCGCCGTCGCGCACCAGCACCGGCGGGGTTTCAATCACCGCCCGCTCCAGCAGCTCGCGCAGCTCGCTAAACTCGCCCATCGTCTCGCGCAACGCCTGCACCGGGGCGCAGTCAACGTCCGCCAGCTGCGCCCGCAGCTCCGGCAGCTGCTGGAAGGCGTGGCGCATACGGGCCAAATCGCGCGGGCGGGCGGTGCGCAGCGCCAGGCGGGCCAGAATACGCTCCAGATCGCCCACCTGGCGCAGCACCGGCTGCAGCTCGCTATAGCGATCCTGCAGGGCACCGATGGTCTGCTGGCGCCCGGTCAGCACAGAGGTATCGCGCACCGGCATATGCAGCCAGCGCTTGAGCATCCGGCTGCCCATCGGCGTGACGGTGCTGTCGAGCACCGACGCCAGCGTGTTCTCGACGCCGCCGGCCAGGTTCTGGGTGATCTCCAGATTGCGGCGGGTGGCGGCGTCCATGATGATACTGTCCTGCTGCCGTTCCATGGTAATCGAGCGGATGTGCGGCAGCGAGGTGCGCTGGGTATCCTTCACGTACTGCAGCAGGCAGCCCGCCGCACACAGGCCGCGCGGCGCGTTTTCCACGCCGAAGCCCACCAGATCGCGGGTGCCGAACTGCAAATTGAGCTGCTGGCGGGCGGTGTCGATTTCAAACTCCCACAGCGGGCGGCGGCGCAGGCCGCGACGGCCCTCGATCAGCGCCATTTCGGCGAAGTCTTCCGCGTACAGCAGCTCCGCCGGATTGGTGCGCTGCAGCTCGGCGGCCATCGTCTCGCGGTCCGCCGGCTCGCTCAGGCGAAAGCGCCCGGAGCTGATATCGAGCGTCGCGAAACCGAAACCTTTACTGTCCTGCCAGATGGCCGCCAGCAGATTGTCCTGGCGCTCCTGCAGCAGCGCCTCGTCGCTGATGGTGCCCGGCGTGACGATGCGCACCACCTTGCGCTCTACCGGCCCCTTGCTGGTAGCCGGATCGCCAATCTGTTCGCAGATAGCCACCGACTCGCCGAGGTTAACCAGCTTCGCCAGATAGTTCTCCACCGCGTGGTGCGGCACGCCCGCCATCGGAATCGGCTCCCCGGCGGAGGCGCCGCGTTTGGTCAGGGAGATATCGAGCAGCTGCGACGCGCGTTTGGCGTCGTCATAAAACAGCTCGTAGAAGTCGCCCATGCGGTAAAACAGCAGGATTTCCGGATGCTGCGCTTTGAGCTTGAGGTACTGCTGCATCATGGGAGTGTGGGCGTCGAAATTATCAAGTGTCGTCATGGAGTTAAGATATCCATCTCATTGAAACGCAATGTTATTTAGGCATTTCTGGTACGAAGAATTGATAATATTGTCGCATGAAAAGAGTAGAGGTTCTACGGGCTGAACGGTGACTTTGAGGCCGTCCGGCAGCTATGATCACAATCACGGGATCTGCTTAGATAGATGTCATTCTATCGAAAGCACCTGCAGTCCGGGGATAAACGGATGCCAACCGCTTATATAGATGTACCTCAATAAACCACATGAATTGGGTTGGATTAATCCAGTCATTATTAATGGCGATGGTATACTTGCAAAGCTGTATCCACAGATAATTATTCTCGTCATTGCAACTCACGCTTCGGATGTTGAAGCACCAAGGGGCGACGAGCACCAGCGTAGTCATAATTCTATAATTCTGATTGTTTAATCTATAGCCTTATGTTAAAAATACTGGTAATTGTAAGAGGTCATATTATAGATGTGATTGGTTAACTATTTGATGGTGGTCACAAATGAAAGCTTATGAAATTGAAACTTTACTTATTCAAAATGGTTTCAATCCTAAAGAAATATCTGTCATGAAGCTACATGCAGAAAAACATGGACACCCCTATCTTTGGTTATTACAGCAACTTAAGAAAAGATTTATTGTATCAGTCGTTTTAATGTTAATCCTTTTGGTAGGAGGTATACTGACATTTATCTATGGTAGTTATGAAAATAAAGTCTCCTATTCAGTGATGCTAATTATAGGTTTTATTATTATATATGTATTCACTCCATTAAATACTGGGTATAAGGCATGCAAATTATTGAGTAGAAATAGTCACTTATTATAGCTGTCCCGAATGGATTTTATTGCCATGCCATCATTATATATTTCTATGAGCAATTCGTTTCTGCTCATTTCCTTAATTTTCCTCACATAGTCCGTATTAAGATAATAAAAAAGCCGCCAAGCTTCGGGTTTTTTTATTAAGCGAACAAAGCCATAAAGCGAAAGCGCTAAATCCATTGAGCTGTATGCAATCTGTCCTACTTTGCTGTCAAAACCAAGAAATTCAGCGGTGACTATATACCCTTTCTTAAGAAAACCAATGCTATCTGATTTATTAAATATTAAATTCTCAGCAGACTCCTGAACACCATTGAGCCCATGGAGTACCAGCATTCCTCCGAAGGCCGTTCCGATAACTACACCCGAAGCAAGTGATGCGCTAATAACTGCAAGCCCCGCAACAACTTGTAATCCGCCCAGAACTACACCGATGCCATTTATAATATATACCCAGTTGTCTTTATCCTTAATGACTGAAATTGAAGCATGAATAGCTGCATTACCGCTTCGTAACAAACGGTCTTGAGTATCTAAATAGTCAATCTCTGCCTTTATATTCTGAATGCATTGCTGGCAAATATTGTCATCACTTGTACGACTAATAACATCGAATTGTGCCTTGATGAATGCCTGAATTTCATTGTTGAAGTCCAGACGAACTAAAGGATGATTAAGATGACTATGGGCAATAAAATTAGCCTTTCTGGTTAGAGTGTTAGCTTCTGCCTGCGCAATCGCGTTGTAGTAATGTTGATGGCGATGTTTAGCTAAGTAGTTATCCATGATGAACTCAATATTTATAATGATTCTTGTAAGAAATGGCTTTTCCTTACAATACTTAGATTAATATGGTTAGTAGCATAGAATATTATGGGTTAATATTGTTTGAGAATCATCCTAATGTAATGTGGGTGATCATTTATGTCAATTATGCTACTTCGAGAACAATAAGAAAGCATGCCATACCCTCCGTCATCGGTGGTGTCGCAGTACCCACATTGAAAGAGGGGTGTAGATTACTTTGGATACCGCGTGGTCATTAACATCCCCTTTTCTTATATACCGACTACGATTTTCGCCCTTCAACACGTATCAGAAGATCGGTCACTATCAGTATATTCAAATTTATTGAATTCCAATAACTAACTATTTCGCTGTCTTTATCATAAATTTCGCCCCAACATAGCCGAAACTGAACAATCTGATTCACTAACTGCTTACGCTTACAGGGGCTCTTATGTCACGCATTCTCGTTCTGAAATCCAGCATCCTCGGGGACTTTTCCCAGTCCAGCAAACTGGCCGACTACCTTACCGCCGAGTGGCGGAAAACCCATCCCTCCGACAAGATCACCGTGCGCGACCTGGCCGCCGAGCCGCTGCCGGTACTGGACGGCGAGATCGTTGGCGGGTTTGGCGCAGGCGATGACGCCAACGAGCGTCAGAAGGGCATCCGCGCACTGTCCGATACCCTGATTGCCGAGCTGAAGAGCCACGATATTCTGGTGATCGCCGCGCCGATGTATAACTTCAATATCTCTACCCAGCTGAAAACCTATATCGACCTGATCGCCCGCGCCGGCGAAACGTTCCGCTATACCGAAGCGGGCGCTGAAGGCCTGGTGACCGGTAAAAAGGCGATTATCGTCAGCAGCCGCGGCGGTATTTACGACGGCAGCGCCAACGACTTCGTGACTCCTTACCTGAAGCTGTTCCTCGGCTTTATCGGCGTGAAGGATGTGGAAGTCGTACTGGCCGAAGGCCTGGCGATGAGCGACCATGCCGCGCAGTCGGTTGAAAAAGCGAAGGCGGCTATCGCCGCGCTGGCGGGTACCCGGGCCGCTAGGGCCGTTGCCGCAGAAGCCGCCAACGATCCGGCACAGGCAGCGCGCGACGCCGACAGCAAAGAAGCGCCGACCGGCTTCCTGCAGCGTCTGCTGGCGAAGCTGTTCGGTTAACGGACTCCGGCCTCGCAATGAGGCCGTTTTACCTTTCCTTTTCCGCATCTCCGCACGCGCTTTGCGGTCCCGATCGCCTTTTCTTCCCGCGCCGCTTGCTACGCTTGTTAATCACATTTTATTAACATAGCCAGCAGGAGCGACGATGAGCATGAATCCCTTTGAGTTTCGTACGGTAGCCTCCATAGCCGTTCAGTGGGGCGGCGCACGCGCGCTGGGCGAGAGCCTTGCCGCGAGGTTCTCCGCCCGCAGCGCGCTGTTGATTACGGATAAGGGGCTGGTCAGCGCCGGGCTGATTGCGCCGGTCCTCGCCTCGCTGGAGGGCTCGGGCTTTCGCGTCACGGTGTTCGACAGCGTGGTGGCCGATCCGCCGGAGCAGATTGTCCACGCCTGCGCCGGGGTAGCCGCCGACGCGGATGCCGATATTATCATCGGCCTCGGCGGCGGTTCGTCGCTGGACATCGCCAAGCTGGCGGCCGTGCTGGCGGCGGGCAGCCAGCCGCTGTCGGAGATGTACGGCATCGGCAAGGTCAGCGGTTCGCGCCTGCCGCTGGTGCTGATCCCGACTACCGCCGGGACCGGCTCCGAGGTCACCAATATCTCCATCATTACCACCGGCGAGACCACCAAAATGGGCGTTGTGGCCCCGCAGCTGTACGCCGATTTTGTCCTGCTGGATGCCGAACTTACCGTCGGGCTGCCGCCGCTGCATACTGCCGCCACCGGCATTGACGCGATGGTCCACGCGATTGAAGCCTACACCAGTAAACACAAGAAGAATCCGCTGTCAGACGCTCTGGCCCGCGAGGCGCTCCGGCTGCTGTCGGTCAACCTGGTCGCCGCCTGCCGCAGCGGCGCCGATCGCAGCGCGCGCGAGGCGATGCTGCTCGGCGCGACGCTGGCCGGTCAGGCCTTTGCCAACTCGCCCGTGGCGGCCGTTCACGCCCTGGCCTATCCGCTCGGCGGGCACTACCACATCCCCCACGGCCTCTCCAACGCGCTGATGCTTGAACCGGTGCTGCGCTACAACGCCAGCGCGGCGGCGCCGCTGTACGCTGAGCTTGCCGACGTCGTAGGCATTGCCGGCGGCGGCGATGTCCGCGAGCGCGCTAACGCTTTTGTACAGTTTATGGTCGATTTGATGGAGCAGAGCGGGGCACCGCGCCGGCTTCGCGATGTGCAGGTGACGGAGGATAGCCTGCCTCGGCTTGCCGCCGATGCCATGCTTCAGACCCGGCTGCTGATGAACAATCCGATCGATGTCGATGAACAGGCCGCGCTCAGGCTTTATCAGGCCGCGTTCTGACCGCGCCTATCCCATCAACTGCAGAAGGATGTTCCGTATGAATGATATTCGCCTCTACATGCTCCAGTCAGGCACCCTCAAGTGCAAGGTGCACAATATCAAAATGAACCAGGGCGGCGGCGCCGACTACGAGATCCCTGTGCCTTTCTTCCTCATCACCCATCCAGAGGGCCACACCATTATCGACGGCGGCAACGCAATTGAAGTGGCGACCGATCCGCGCGGCTACTGGGGCGGCATCTGCGACGTTTACTGGCCGGTGCTGGCGGAGGATCAGGGCTGTGTTGATCAGATCAAAGCGCTGGGGATCGATCCGGGTGATGTAAAATACGTCGTCCAGTCGCACCTGCATCTCGATCATACCGGGGCCATCGGCCGCTTCCCCAATGCCCGGCACCTGGTGCAGCGTGTGGAGTACGAGTATGCCTTCACGCCGGACTGGTTCGCCGCCGGAGGTTATATCCGTAAGGACTTTGACCGCCCCGGGCTGAAATGGCAGTTTCTCAACGGCGTTGAGGACGATTTTTACGACGTCTACGGCGACGGTACTCTGACCACCATTTTTTCGCCGGGCCATTCGCCGGGGCACCAGTCTTTCCTGGTCCGTCTGCCCAACAGCAGGCCCCTGCTGTTAACAGTGGATGCCGCCTACACGGTCGATCACTGGGAGGAGAGGGCGCTGCCGGGCTTTCTCGCTTCGGCGGTGGATTCGGTGCGCTCGGTGCAGAAGCTGCGCGCCGTGGCGGAGCGCAGCGATGCAATTGTGGTGACGGGACACGATCCCGACGCCTGGGCCGGATTTAAAAAGGCGCCGGAGTATTACTCCTGATCGACGAGTGGGAGGGCGTCCGGCCCTCCCTCTGCCGCAAGCCTCAGGCAATAGCGGTATTTTTCTGCCGACCCATCAGCCAGAAGACCGCGGCTCCCGCCAGCAGAATGCCCGGCGCCGAGGCGGCCATCACGCCAACGGTGCCGGTGCCCAGCGCCAGCATTTTTCCCGCCAGCAGCGGGCCGGTCATCGCCCCCAGCCTGCCAACGGCCACCGCCGTACCGACGCCGGTGGCGCGAATTTCCGTGCGATAGAACTGCGGCGCCAGCGCGTAGAGGACGCTCTGCCCGCCGGTGGCGAACAACCCGGCGACGAAGCCGGAAACCAGCATCCCGCTCAGCGAGCTGGCGCTGCCCAGCGCCAGCAGCGAGGCCAGCATCCCGGTGTAGATCAGCACCGACATGGCCAGCGGGCTGAGCCTGTCCATCAGCGCGCCGAGCAGCAGCGTGCCGCTGGCGGCGCCGAACTGCAGGACGAACATCACCCCTGCCGCCTCGCTGGCGCTGAAGCCCTGGTCTACCAGCAGCATCGGCAGCCAGTTAATTAGCATATAGACCACCAGCAGGGTAAAGAAGTAGCTCAGCCACAGCAGCAGGGTCGCCGCCGCGCTCTCCGGCGCCAGCAGCGCCCGCAGCGGCGCGGCCTTTCTGCTGGCGCTGAAGGCCTGCGACTCCGGCAGCCAGCGCAGCAGGGCGGGCACCAGCAGCAGCGGCACGATGCCGCCGACCCAGAAGACGGTCTGCCACGCCCGGGCGAGGCCGAAAAAGCCCAGCGCCGCCGCCAGCGCCGCGCCGATGGGCACCCCGCAGTACATCAGGCTCACCGCCGTTCCGCGCAGGCGCGGCCCGGCGGCTTCGGCGGTGAGGGCGATCAGGTTGGGCAGCGCCGCCCCCAGCCCGACGCCGGTCATCAGCCGGGCCAGCAGCAGGGTAGGGTAGTTCCACGCCAGGGCGGTCACTACGGAGAAGAGGCCAAACAGCAGCACCGAGGCGGTCAGCACGCGCTTGCGGCCGATGCGGTCCGCCAGCACGCCGCCCGCCATCGCTCCCGGCAGCAGGCCGAGGATCCCGGCGCTGAAGATCCAGCCCATCTGCATTTTGTCGAGAGAGAAAGCCTGCGCCATGCCGACGGCGGCGATCCCGGCGGCCTGCAAATCGAGGCCCTCCATCAGGGCGACCATAAAGCAAAGCCCGATAGTGACTATCAGGCGCGGGTTGTTTCCAGAGGTGGTTGAAGTCATAGGGTACCTTTGCGAAATCCGGACGGTCGGAACAGAGGAACGGCGGCCGGTACGTTGCCGGCCGCGCGCGTTTTATTGACTGCGCCCGAGCAGATCCAGCGCCACGTCGACGATCATATCCTCCTGGCCGCCGACCATCCGGCGTTTGCCCAGCTCCACCAGAATATCCACCGTGCTCAGGCCGTAGCGTCTGGCCGCCGCTTCGCTGTGGCGCAGGAAGCTGGAGTAGACCCCCGCGTAGCCCAGCGCCAGCGTCTCGCGATCCACCCGCACCGGCCTGTCCTGCAGGGGGCGCACCAGATCGTCGGCGGCGTCCATCAGCGCCAGCAGATCGGTGCCGTGATCCCAGCCCATCTTGTCTGCGGCGGCGATAAACGCCTCCAGCGGCGCGTTGCCCGCGCCCGCGCCCATGCCGGCGAGGCTGGCGTCAACGCGGTCGCAGCCCTCTTCGACGGCGGCGATGGAGTTGGCGACGCCGAGGCTCAGGTTGTGGTGGGCGTGCATCCCGGTCGCGGTGTCGGGCTGAAGAACATCTTTCAGGGCGCGGAAGCGGTCGCGGATGTCGTTCATGTTCATCGCTCCGCCGGAGTCCACCACGTAGATGCAGGTCGCCCCATAGGACTCCATCTTCTTCGCCTGCTCCGCCAGCGCCTGCGGCGAGGTCATGTGGCTCATCATCAGAAAGCCGACGGTGTCCATCCCCAGCTCGCGGGCGAAGGCGAT
Organism: Pluralibacter gergoviae ATCC 33028 = NBRC 105706; assembly: GCF_001598855.1. GTDB lineage: Bacteria > Pseudomonadota > Gammaproteobacteria > Enterobacterales > Enterobacteriaceae > Pluralibacter > Pluralibacter gergoviae. Next base: position 124,979 of record NZ_BCZS01000009.1, read on the forward strand.
ATGCTGGGCGGAGACGTCCGCCTCGGTGCAGTGGGTGGCGACGCGCACCACCCGCGCCCCGGCCTGATACGCGTTTTTCAGATCGTGCAGGGTGCCGATCCCCGGGATCAGCAGGGTGGCGATTTTCGCGTTGCTGACCGCCGAGGCCGCCGCTTCGATCCACTCAACGTCGCTGTGCGCCCCGAAGCCGTAGTTGAAGCTGGAGCCCTGCAGGCCGTCGCCGTGGGCCACTTCAATGGAATCCACGCCCGCGCTGTCCAGCGCGGCGGCGATCCGGCGCACGCTCTCCAGCGAATACTGGTGGCGGATGGCGTGCATGCCGTCGCGCAGCGTCACGTCTGAGATATAGAGTTTTTTACCGTTCATGCTTTGTCTCCCGCCGCCGCGTTCATTGCCTGAGCCATCTTCTCCGCCGTCTTCAGCGCCGCCGAGGTCATAATATCGAGGTTGCCCGCGTAGGCGGGCAGGTAGTGCGCCGCACCCTCCACTTCAATATAAATCGCGGTTTTCAGGCCCGAGAAGCGGCCCACGCCCGGCAGATTGACCGGCTTATCGTCGGGGATAACCTCAAACTGCACCTGCTGCTTCAGGCGATAGCCCGGCACATACGCCTGCACCGCCGCCGCCATCTCGTTCACCGAGGCTTCGATGTCGGCCTTAGAGGCCGCTTCGCTCAGGACGTAGACCGTATCGCGCATCATCAGCGGCGGCTCGGCGGGGTTGAGAATAATAATGGCCTTGCCCTTTGCCGCGCCGCCCACCTGCTCGATAGCCAGCGAGGTGGTTTCGGTAAATTCGTCGATATTGGCGCGGGTGCCCGGTCCGGCAGACTTGCTGGCAATCGAGGCGATGATCTCCGCGTAGTGGACCTTCGCCACTCTTGATACTGCCGCCACCATCGGGATAGTGGCCTGGCCGCCGCAGGTGACCATATTGACGTTCCCCTGCTGAAGGTTGCTGTCCAGGTTGACCACCGGCACGCAGTAGGGGCCGATGGCCGCGGGCGTCAGGTCGATAACCCGGATGCCGGGTTTCGCTTCCCGCAGGGCGGCGTCGTTTTTGACGTGCGCTCCGGCGCTGGTGGCGTCGAACACAAAATCAATGTCGGCAAATTCCGCCATCTGCATCAGGCCGCCGACGCCTTCGTGGGTGGTGGCCACGCCCATCCGTCGGGCGCGGGCCAGGCCGTCCGATTCAGGATCGATGCCGACCATCACCGCCATCTTCAGATGCTCGCTCTGGCGCAAAATTTTGATCATCAAATCGGTGCCGATGTTGCCGGAGCCGATAATGGCGACGTTACGTTTTCTCATGGCTGACGTCCTTCTTGTCCGGCGACGAAGCGGGCCGCCACCGAACCAATACCTTCAATATGGGCTTCGAAACGATCGCCCTCGTTAACGGCCACCATCGGGCCGAGCGCGCCGGTCAGGACGATATCGCCCGCGCGCAGCGGCTCGCCGAGGCTCGCCATTTTGCGCGCCAGCCAGACGGCGGCGTTGAGCGGATGGCCGAGACACTCGCTGCCCCGCCCGCTGGAAACCTCCTCCTGATTGCGGGTCATCCGCATGGCGCAGTTTTTCAGATCCAGCCCGTCCGGGCGCTGCGCCGGACCGCCGAGGACGTACACCCCGCAGGAGGCGTTGTCGGCCACGGTATCGACAAAGCCGATGGCCCAGTCGCGGATGCGGCTGCCCACCACTTCGAGAGCGGGCAGCACCAGGTCGATGGCGGCGTACAGCTCGTCAAAGGTGGTATCGCCGTGGGGAAGATCGCGCTTCAGGACCAGGGCGATTTCTGCTTCGACTTTCGGCTGCAGTACCCGGGCAAAGGGCACGTCGGCGTTATCGCCATAGCACATGTCGGCAAACAGCGTGCCGAAGTCGGGCTGGTCAACGCCGAGCTGCTGCTGCACCTTCGGATGCGTCAGGCCGACCTTGCGGCCAACCACCCGCCGCCCGCGGGCAACGTGGTGTGCTACGTTAATGCGCTGAATGTCGTAGGCCATCTGCGCATTGTCGCTGCCGATAATGTCGCGCAGGGGGGCGATGGCCTGGCCGGAGGCTTCCGCTTCGCGCAGCTGCCGGGCCAGGTGTTCCGGGGAATTTGTTGTCACGGCGTCTCCTTATGGACGGGCGAGGAAATCGAGCACCAGCTGGTTGAAGCTGTCCGCGTGCTCCCACTGCGCCCAGTGGCCGCAGTCGCGATAGATATGCAGTTCGGACCCGTTAATGCCCGCCAGCAGGCGCAGCCCGGCATCCATCGGCACGAAGCGGTCGTTGCGGCCCCAGACAATCAGCGTTTGGGCCTTAATTTCGCCCAGCCGCGGGGAGAAGTCCGGGAACTGCTTCGGATTGGCTTCGAGGCTTTTCACGAAGCTCTCCAGGTGATCTTTGCGCGCCAGCATGTTGTTGAGACGGGCTTCAAACAGCGCGTCCGTCAGATCGCGGGTGTCGAAGACGAAGATGTTCATCATCTTCTTGAGGTTCTCAATCGTCGGCTCACGGTAGAGCGCATTGAGCAACTTGATCCCTTCGGTGGGCATCGGCGTAAACAGGCTCATGCCGCCGGTTCCGCCGCCCATCAGCACCAGCTTGCCGACGCGCTCGGGCCAGGTGAGGGTAAAGGCGACCGCGCTGTGGCCGCCCATCGAGTTGCCCAGCAGGTGCACTCTGGCAATATCCAGCTCGTCGATGACGCCTTTAAGAATGCGGGCGTTGAGATCCGAGCGGGAGCCGGTGTTGACGAAAGTGTCGCTCTTGCCCCAGCCGGGGCAGTCCACCAGGATCACCCGGTAGCCCGCCGCCACCAGCGGATCGATATTGCGGCTGAAGTTGGCCCAGCCGGTGGCGCCGGGGCCGGAGCCGTGCAGCATCACTACGGTTTCATCGCCGTGGCCGCAGTCGTTGACGTGGATACGCAGGGTCTGGCCGCCCTCCTCAATGTTAAGAAAGCGGCTGGTGTCGGATTCAATTTGCGGCTGATAGCTCATCATAATTTCCTTGTATTCAGTTCTGTACAGCGGCGCTGAGGGAGCCAAAACCGGCGATCCACTCGGGGATCGGCCGGTAGTAGCGCCCCTCGCAGCGCCAGCTGCCGAAGGCGGACAGCGTCGCGAAGGCGGCCATCCAGGTTTTAATTTCGTGGGCGGATTTCCCGGCCATTGCCGACAGCGCCTCGTTGCTGACGGCGTCCAGCTCGTCAAGGCGGCCCTGCTCAAGCAGGGACATAAAGCGGGTGTCCCAGATGGGGTTCAGCGGGTGCAGGGAGTTCTGATCGTGGACGAACTGCTTCGCCGCGCCGATCACCCGCTGCTGGCGCAGTTCGCGCTCGTCCGGCGGAAGGTGCTTGCCGCTGCCGAGCAGGCGGTCGCGCATATGCGCATCGGCCTTCGCCAGTTCCGGCACCGGCGGCTGGTGGGAGAGACCCCCGGAGGCGAGGATCAGCACCCGCTTGTCGAGGGTAGTCAGGAAGCGGCCGACGGCCTCCCCGAGCATCCGGGTGCGGCGAAAGCCCGGCAGCGGCGCGGCGACGCCGTTGATAAACACCGGCAGCACCGGCAGCGTATCCAGCCCGCCGAGCAGGAACTCCAGCGGCTGGGCGAAGCCGTGATCCACCTGCATACAGTAGGAGAGCGCCAGATCGATGCCGTCGTCGATCACCGCGTGGGCGCAGGCTTCCGCCAGCGCCTTCGGCACCGGCAGCTCGCCGGCGGCGCTGGTGAAGTCGCCAATCGACGTGGCGCCGGCGCCTAAGCAGAAGGGCGGCATCACGTCGTAGAAAAAGCCGTTGTAGTGGTCCGGGGCGTAGAGCACCACCAGCTCGGGATCGAAGGCGGCAATGCGCGCCCGGGCGTCGGCGATGACGCCGTTGACTTCATCAAGCACCGCCTGCTCGGGGTCGACGTAGCCCACCAGCGGCGTGTGGGAGAGACAATGGAGATAAGCGTGCATATCAGGCCACCTTAGCAACAGAAACGGGAGCGGCGGCGGGCGCCAGGGAGACGGCGGCGGCCAGCGCCTCCAGCCGCTCGCCCACGGTTTGCGGGATGGCGACGGTGGCGACGAAGCGGTCGGGGCGCAGCACCGCAATAGAACAGTTGTGCCGGGCGAACCAGCCGCGCAGCCGGTTCTGGGTGTCGCCGACGCGGATAGCGCCGGGGAAATTGTCCTGATCCCGGCGGATCTGTACCTCGGGCACCACCTGAATAAAGCGCACCCCGGCGGCCTGCCAGCGGGCGATCTGCGCTTCGCTCAGCCCCCACTGCGGGTTGCAGCCCCAGGCGACAACGGCAAAGTTAGCGCCGATAACATCGTCCAGCAGCGCGATGGAGCCGTCCTCCAGGGTCACCTTCGGCTGGATAAACATTTTGCCCACCGGCGAGGTTTTACCTTCGCCGCGCATCAGCAGCGCCCCTTCCCGGTACTGAGGCATCGGCTTAAAGCGCATCTCAAGGAAGTAGCGCTTCACCGGCGGCAGGTAGTTCAGCGCCCAGGAGATACCGTCGCGCAGCGCGCCGTGCCAGCGCTTCGCCGGCGCCAGCACGTTGCCCGCGGTCACCGACAGATCGATCATCGCCTTCGCGTGATCCCGACGCTCCTGCTGGTAGGTGTCGAGCAGCCGGCTGTCCGCCGTGCCGTTCACCACCATCGCCAGCTTCCAGGCGAGGTTAAAAGCGTCGCGCATTCCGCTGTTGTAGCCCTGGCCCTGCCAGACCGGCATGATGTGCGCGGCGTCGCCCGCCAGCAGCACGCGGTCAACGCGAAAGCGCTCGGCGATGCGGGCGTTGTGGGTGTAGACCCGCTGGCGGATCAGCTCCACGCGATCCGGATTGGGCAGCACCTTGCTCAGCAGCTTGCGCATATTCTCCGGCTCGCTGAGCCGGGCCTCGGTCTCTCCCGGCATTACCATAAATTCAAAGCGGCGCACGCCGTGGGGCAGGGCGGCGGAAACGTAGGGGCGCACCGGATCGCAGCACAGGTAGACGTGCGGGGTCGCCAGCGGATCGTTGGCGATATCAATAACGATCCACTGGTTAGGGGCGGTTTTGCCTTCGAAAGGAATATTCAGGGTGCGGCGAATAAAGCTGCCGCCGCCGTCGCAGGCCACCAGCCAGTCGGCCTGCACCGTTTCGCGCTCGCCGCCGGGGCCTTTCAGGTGCAGGGTCACTTCGTCCGCGGACTGGCTGAAGCTTTCCACCTCCCGGGAGAAGAGGCAGCGCACGTTGGGGAAGCGGCTCAGCCCCTCGTACATCACCGCATCGACCTGGGGCTGGATGAAGGCGTTGCGCCGCGACCAGCCGAACTCGTCGGTCATCGGCTGAATATCGGCGAAGCAGCGCCCCTTCGGAGTCAGGAAGCGCATGGCGTGCCACGGCGTGGTGTGGGGCAGCACGTTCTCAATCAGCCCGACGGACTGCATCGCCCGCAGGGATTCATCGTCAATGCCGATGGCTCGGGGGTAGTCGATCAGCGTATCGAGCTTCTCGATCACCAGCACCTCGACGCCCGCCTGGCCCAGGTAGTTCGCCATCATCAGGCCGACCGGACCTGCGCCGACGATGGCAACCTGAACCTTGCCGGTCGCGCTGTTGTTTTCTTTCACGTTGCTGTAGGGCATATGTTACTCACTTGTTAATATTTTTATTGTTTGTGGAGTATATGAGCCGCATTTTTGCCCTACAATGAAAAGTGGGTCTGCTGTGCACCAGGTGCACTTAACTGTTTTAAAAGGTTTTTCAGGAGGGTTTTAATGGCGAATGACGGCGGGGCCGACTATAAAACCGTTCGCGGCCTGACCCGCGGACTGGCGCTACTCAACGCGCTGAATCGGTTAGACGGCGGAGCGGGCATTGCCGAGTTGAGCGAGCTCACAAATTTGCACCGCACTACCGTTCGCCGGCTGCTGGAGACGCTGCAGGAGGAGGGCTACGTGCGGCGCAGCCGGTCAGACGACAGCTACCGGCTGACGCTGAAGGTGCGTGAACTGAGCGAGGGCTTCCGCGACGAGCAGTGGATCTCCGCCATCGCCGCGCCGCTGCTCGGCAAGCTGCTGCAGGAGGTGGTCTGGCCGACGGATCTCACCACCCTCGACGTCGACGCGATGGTGGTGCGGGAAACCACCCACCGCTTCAGCCGCCTGTCGTTTCACCGCTCGATGGTGGGCCGGCGCCTGCCTCTGCTGCAGACGGCTTCCGGCCTGACCTGGCTGGCCTTCTGCCCCGATCACGAGCGCGAAGAGCTGATCTCCCTGCTGGCCGCCCGCGAGGAACCGGAATACCGGCTGGCGCGCGAGCCGCTGCGCCTCGGAAGCCTCCTGCGGCGCATCCGGCAAAACGGCTACGGCGAAAACTACATGACCTGGCAGCAGGAGCAGAAAATTGCCTCCATTGCCGTGCCGGTGTGCGGCGAAGGGGGGGCTATCGCCGTGCTCAACCTGGTCTATATCGCGCAGGCGATGAGTATTGAGCAAGCCGCCGGGCGCTACCTCGGCGCGCTGCAGGCGACGGCGGGGAAAATTGAGGCGGGGATCCGGGCGTCCGCCGGAGCGCAGCAGGCGATGGAAGCCGCGCATGGCGAGGGCGGCGATAAAGGCGTATTATAAATGCGTCTTTACTCTCCAGGAGCCCTGCCATGTCCGCCAACCGCATCCCGCGCGAAAAGCTCACCATCCGCCGGATGATCGCTCTCTACGCCAATACTTGCCCGCAGGCGCTCCCCGATGCCGCCCACTACGCGGCGCTGAACGCCTACGCCGATAAGCGCCTCGATAAGTGCGTCTTTGGCGAACAGAAGCCCGCCTGCAAGCAGTGCCCGGTGCACTGCTATCAGCCCGCGAAGCGCGAAGAGATGAAGCAGATCATGCGCTGGGCCGGGCCGCGGATGCTGTGGCGGCATCCGATCCTGACCGTGCGCCATCTGATTGACGACCGCCGCCCGGTGCCCGAGCTGCCGGAGAAGTACCGGCCGAAAAAGTAGCCTACAGCGTGCGGCAGTGGCGCCGGTACTCCGTCGGCGAGCGCGCGGTGTGCCGGCGGAACAGCCGGCAGAAGTAGTTGCTATCCTCAAACCCGCAGCGGTGGGCAATCTCTTTAATTTTCATGTCGTAGCCGCGCAGCAGCTTTTTGGCCTGCTCAAGGCGTACCGCCGTCAGGTAATCGTTAAAGCCGGTCTGGCCCGCCTTCTGGAACAGATGCGACAGGTAGTTGGGCGTGATGTGAAAGCGCTTCGCCACGCTGTCGCGGCTGAGCGACTGGCCTGCATTATCGTCCACGTACTCCTGAATCGCCCGCAGCAGCGCCTGGCTTTTGCTGATGCTCGCCGGGAGGTGGGTCAGCTGATCGACGCAGTGGCTGATAAGCCCGGCGAAGGTCAGCCGCAGCGTCGGTTCGGCGGGCAGCAGGGCCAGTTCGTTCATCGCCATCAGCAGATAGGAGCCGACGCGCGGCCCCAGGCGCGCCACGTGCTGTTTGCTGATGCTCTCCATGCCTTTGCCGCTCCAGCGCTGCAGGCTGAAGCCGAGCTTCTGCTTGCTGAACAGGATGCTGAGCGTCAGGGCGGGCGCGTCCCACTGCGGCAGATTCCAGCGCCCGGCCGGAATGTAGAGCGCCTGCTGCGCCCGCAGGCGGTCGTCTCCGGCGGGCAGGCAGCCGTCGCGCACCTCGCCCTCCAGCACGATTTCCAGCCGGGGAAAGGGGACGCACATCGACAGCGCCGGGGCGGGCGGGCGCTGAACGGGAAAACGTACGCTCCAGCGTCCCGGCTGCGCGGCTATCCCGCGCAGCAGGTCAACCAGCGGTTCTGACATGCTCTGCTCCTTAATTATCTGGACTATGCGCCGCCTCACGCTTTCGCATTAAGAGCACAATCGTCCAGTTTTGCGTATCTCTCTCATACAGAATCCGCCGTCTCTTTGCAGTATTTTTACTCGTATGTTGTGAAATGGTTAACGTAAAGAGGTGCGAGATGGAGAAGCAGGCAGAAGTATGGCTGGAAGCGCTCGGCGCAGGGGCCGAACTGACGGCAAAGATGCGCGATGAGCTGGATACCCTGGGCTATACCGTTGTGGAGGGCGTTGCCGACGCGGCCTGGCTGGCGGCAATGCGCGAGCGCCTCGATGCCCTGGTGGTGGAAGAGGGCGATAACCTGGCGATAGAGCATCACCAGGAGGCGACCGCGACCCGCATCGCCAACCTGGTTAACAAGGGCGTCGTGTGGGAGAAAGTGTGGTGCCATCCGCTGATCCTCTCGGCCTGCCGCTACGTCTTCAACGGCGAATTTAAGCTCTCCAGCCTCAACGCCCGCGAGGCGCTGCGCGACGGCGGCCATCAGCCCCTGCACGCCGACTGGAAGCGGCCGCGCGCGGATTTTCCGAAGGTGCATCTGGTCAATACCATCTGGGCTATTGACGATCTCAGCGCCGCCAACGGCGCGCCGAGGATTGTTCCCGCCACCCACCTGCGCCGCGAGCTGCCGGAAGAGGCGCTGGCGGATGTCGATGCGCCGCACCCTGACGAAGTGATTTTTGAGGCCCCGGCGGGCAGCGTGATGATCTATAACGCCCACGCCTGGCACGGCGGCACGCGCAACGCGGAGGGCAGCCGCCGCCGGGTGCTGCACGGGCTCTATATTGACCGGAATGATGTCGCCCAGCAGGACCAGCGCCGCTGGCTGAGGCCGGAAACCGCCGGGCGCTTAACCCCGGCGCAGAAGTGGCTGCTGGACGTGGAGTAGAAAGACGCCCGGCGAAAGGGCGGCGCCAGCGCCGTAATTTACGCTATCAGGCGCGGGTGGCGATCAGAATAGCCGACGCCTTTACCAGGGCAATGACCCGGCTGCCCGCTGCCAGCTTCATCTCATGCTGGCTTTCGTTGGTGATCACCGCCACCAGTTCAAATCCGGCGTCGGTTTTAATATGCACCGTGGCGTTTACCGCCCCTTCGGTCACCTGCGAGACGCTGCCGGCAAACTGGTTGCGGGCGGAGAATTTCAGCCCGCAGTCCTCTGAGGCGAGCGTCACCCACGGCGCCTTAATCAGCGCGATGGCCTCTTTTCCCGCCGCCAGGCCCAGCGCCTCGCGGCTGCTGTGGGTGACGATGGCGACAAGCTTCGCGCCGCCGTCGAGGGTCAGTTCAATTTCATCGTTTACCGCGCCGGTTTCTACGGCGCTGACCTTACCGGCCAGCTGATTGCGTGCTGATACAGACATACTGCCTCCATTCTGTGGGTGATACGTTGTTATAGACCGTGCGGGCCGACTACACCAGCGCATCCTTATCAATTCCCAGCCGCTTCATGCGCGACAGCAGGGTAGTGCGCTTAAGCCCCAGCCTCTGCGCCGCGCCTTTCGGGCCGGAGACCACGCCGTTGCTCTCCTTCAGCACCCGGACGATCTGCTGGTATTCGTCTTCGCCGTCGCGCGGCGGCTCGGCGGCAGGGGCCGGGGCGGGGCGGCGGCTGATGCTCATCTCCGGCAGCGACAGCTGCAGCACGCTGCCGCGCGTCAGCAGCACGGCGCGCTCGATGACGTTTTCCAGCTCGCGCACGTTGCCTGGCCACTCCATGCTCGCCAGCTGGTGGAGGGTATCCGCCGGAATGCTGTCTATCTGTCGTCCGAGGCGCCTGGCGATTTTGGCGGTGAAGGCCTTGACCAGCAGGGGAATGTCCTGCGGGCGCTCGCGCAGCGGCGGCAGGCAGATCGGGAAGACGTTGAGGCGGTAGTAGAGATCGCTGCGGAACTCGCGGTCCATCACCATCTTTTTCAGATCCCGGTTGGTGGCGGCGATCAGCCGCACGTCGGTGCGGATCAGCTTATTGCTGCCGAGGCGCTCGAACTCCTGTTCCTGCAGCACGCGCAGCAGCTTGGGCTGCAGCTCCAGCGGCATATCGCCCACTTCGTCGAGAAACAGCGAACTTTTATCCGCCAGCTCAAAGCGGCCGATGCGCTGGGCGCTGGCGCCGGTGAAGGCCCCGCGCTCGTGGCCGAACAGATCGCTCTCCAGCAGCCCGGCGGGCATGGCGGCGCAGTTCATTTTGACCATCCGCCGCCGGTTACGGCCGCTGAGGTTGTGGATCGCTCGGGCAAAAAGCTCCTTGCCGGTGCCGGTTTCGCCGAGGATCAGCACGGTGCTGTCGCTCTGGGCCACCATCTCCACCTGGCGCAGCACGTTAGTGATAGCGTCGCTGCGCCCGATGATCTCCCCGAACTCGCCGTCGACGTTGTTCAGCTGTTCGGTCAGGGCAAGGTTCTCGTCCACCAGCCGCTCCTTCAGGCGGTGGATCTCCTGATAGGCCAGCGCGTTATCGACGGCAATCGACACGCGCTCGGCTATCTGGCGCAGCAGCCGCAGGTTGGCGGTGGTGAAGACCTTTTCATCGCACTGGGCCAGCTTCAGCACGCCGATCATGGTGTCGCCGGACATCAGCGGCAGCAGGCACAGGGTCTGGATCTTATTGCCCCAGATGCGGAACAGCATCCGCTCGTAGGGGGCCATGGCGTCATGCGCCTGCAGGTTGATGAGCAGCATCTCCTTGCTCTTGAATACCCGCTCGGACAGCGTGCCGCTCTCGTCGCACTCGGTGCGGTCGTGCACCGGGCTGTCCGCCTCCAGATAGTGGGAGGAGTAAACGCTGAGTTTGCCCTTGCGGCTGCTGCGCAGCGCCACGCTGATGGCGTCGATGCGAAAGTAGTGGTGGATCTCTTTCGCCACTTCGCCCACCAGCTCCTCGATGTCGAGGCGCGACAGCACGGCGTTAGTGATAGCCACCAGAATGCGGAAGTTATCGCGCTCGTGGCACAGCAGATCGTAGTCGACGTTGTTACTCATCCGGCTCTGGATCTGCTCGCTGACCACCGCCACGATTTGCGCCAGCATATGCAGGCGCTGGAGCTCTTTTTCGCTCCACGGCCGATCGTCGCGGCGGATAAACTCGCAGCCGCCGAAGATGCGGCCCTCGGCGGCCAGCGGCAGCAGGGCGTAATGGGCGAAGGCGGGATAGAGGCCGCCGTCCGCCAGCTGCGGCCAGGCTTCAACAAACTCTCCGGCGCGGCAGAGCAGGGTCTCCGGGCGCGACAGCAGGCGGCGCACCGGTCCGTGGGCAAGGACAGTTTCATCCTCATACTCCACCGGCTCCGCGCTCTCATCGTGGGCGTAGTAGCGGGCGCGATGGTAGCCCGGCGTCCAGAGGATAATCGCCGCCCTGTCGGCCAGCGCGGCGCGCTTCACCAGGCCGGTGAGCGCGTGGCTGAGGCCGGTCAGATCCGGCTGCTGTAACAGCGTTCGGGTAATATCGAACAGCCCCTGCTGTCCGAGCTCGCCCATCGGGGTATATGACATTGCAATTGTCCACAAGCGCCGGCGGTGCGGCGCAAAAAAAGAGATTTAATAATAGTAAATCGTGCTCAGCAGATGCGCGGCAGCGGCTCTGCGTGAGGTAAATCAAGCGTGCGTTTAATACCGTAGAGTCCGTTAAGGCGTACGCCGGGTTTTGCTACCACGTCGCCAATCAGCGCCGCGTCGCGCCCCAGCGGATGGGCGCGCAGCCGGGCCAGCGCTTCACCGGCGCAGGCGCTGTCGACGCCAATCACCAGCTTGCCCTCGTTGGCAAAGTTGAGGGCGTCCAGCCCCAACAGCTCGCAGACGCCGCGCACCGCCGGTTTCAGCGGCAGCGCCGCTTCGTTAATTTCAATCCCGCAGCCGCTGGCGGCGGCAAACTCGTGGGCCACGGCGTTGACGCCGCCGCGGGTGGCGTCGCGCAGCGCCTTCACGCCGGGAATATCGCGCAGGGTCTGGATCAGCGGCGTCAGCACCGCGCAGTCGCTGGCCAGCTCCCCCTCCAGGCCCAGCCCTTCGCGCAGATTAAGGATCGCCGCGCCGTGATCGCCGAGGGTGCCGGACACCAGCAGCACGTCGCCCGCCGCCAGCCGCTGCGCGCCCCAGTGGATCTCCGCCGGAATGGCGCCGATGCCGGCGGTATTGATAAACAGCTTATCGACGCCGCCGCGCGGCACCACCTTGGTGTCGCCGGTAACGATGGCGATCCCGGCCTCGCGCGCGGTCTGCGCCATGCTCGTCACCACCTGCTCCAGCAGGGCCATCTCCAGACCCTCTTCGATGATAAAGCCGCAGGAGAGGTACTCCGGCAGCGCGCCGCTCACCGCCACGTCGTTGGCGGTGCCGCACACCGCCAGCTTGCCGATGTTGCCGCCGGGAAAGAACAGCGGATCGATGACGTAGCTGTCGGTGGAGAACGCCAGCCGGTCGCCGCGGGCGGTCAGCGCCGCGAGGCTCAGGCGGGCCTGATCTTCCTGCTCTGCCAGCCACGGATTGTCAAACGCCTGCATAAACAGGTCGTTAATCAGCTGCTGCATGGCCTGGCCGCCGCTGCCGTGGGCTATCTGGATACTCTTCATTGGCTGTTTTCCTGGCTGTGATTTTCCTGACTGCGATACTGATACCAGGCGGCGCACGCGCCCTCGGAGGAGACCATCAGCGCGCCGAAGGCGCTCTGCGGATTGCAGGTGCTGCCAAACAGCGGGCACTGGTGCGGCTTGCAGCGCCCGGTCAGCACCTCGCCGCAGCGGGCGCGCGGATCGTCGCAGGCCGCCTGCGGCGCCGGGCGAAAGTGCGCTTCGGCGTCAAACTGCTGATAGGGCGCGGTCAGCCGCACCCCGGAGTCTTCAATCAGCCCCAGCCCGCGCCACTCGCTGTCGCCGGTGACGGTAAACACCTCGGCGATGGCGGCCTGCGCCAGCCGGTTGCCGTCGTCCGGCACCACGCGGCGGTACTGGTTTTCGACCCGGCTGCGGTGCGCTATTTTCTGCTCAACCAGCATGCTGACGCCTTGCAGTAGATCAAGGGGTTCAAATCCAGCCACCACTAAAGGCCGCTGATAGTCGTCGCTGATGAAAGTATAGGCTTCGGTGCCGATCACCATGCTGACGTGTCCGGGGGCGAGGAACGCGTCGATGGCGTTGTCCGGCTGCTCCAGCAGGCTTTTCAGCGTCGGGATAAGCGTGATGTGCTGGCAGAAAAAGAAGAAGTTCTCCACCGCCAGCCGCTTCGCCTGCTGCAGGGTGATGGCGGTGGCGGGCATGGTGGTCTCAAACCCCAGGCCGAAAAACACCACTTTGCGGTCCGGGTTCTGCTGCGCCAGCTTGAGGGCGTCCATCGGCGAATAGACGATGCGCACATCGGCGCCGCGCGCTTTCGCCTGCATCAGCGAGCCGCTGCGCCCCGGCACCCGCATCGCGTCGCCGAAGGTGCAGAAAATCACCTCGGGGCGGGCGGCAATCTCGTTACAGGTATCGATCCGGCCCATCGGCAGGACGCACACCGGGCAGCCGGGGCCGTGGATAAATTCGATGTTCTCCGGCAGCAGCTGGTCGAGGCCAAACTTAAAGATGGCGTGGGTATGGCCGCCGCACACCTCCATAATGCGCAGCGGTCGCGCGGCGGTATAGTCCAGCAGGGCCGCGCGCTGCTTCAGACGGGCGATAAGTTTCATTACCTGCTCCGGGGCGCGGTACTCGTCAACGAAGCGCATGGCTACTCCTCGCCGTAGAGCAGAGCGCCGACGTCCGGTTCGACCTCAAACATGTTTTGCAGCGCCGCCAGCGTATCCCGCGCCTCGGCTTCATTAATCACGCTCATGGCGAAGCCGACGTGGACCAGCACCCACTGGCCGAGGCGCGGCTCGCCTTGCTCATCGCAGGCGCCGACCAGCGTCAGGTCAACGTCGCGCTGGATGCCGCAGACGTCCACCTTCGCCAGATTGCCGTCGATACGGGCGATCTGCCCCGGAATGCCTATGCACATTGCTGCGCCTCCAGCCAGTTCAGCCACTGCTCCATGCCGTCGCCTTTGGTGGCGCTGACCGGCAGGATCTCAATCTCCGGGTTGACCGCCCGGGCGTTGGCGATGCAGGCCTCGACGTCGAAATCGAGATAGGGCAGCAGATCGACCTTGTTGAGCAGCATCAGCGACGCGGCGGCGAACATGTGCGGGTACTTGAGCGGCTTATCTTCGCCCTCGGTGACCGAGAGTACCGCCACCTTGTGGCGCTCGCCGAGGTCAAAGCTCGCCGGGCACACCAGGTTGCCGACGTTTTCAATAAACAGAATGCCGCCGTCGTCCAGCGGCAGGCGCGGCGCGGCGTCGGCGATCATCTGCGCGTCGAGATGGCAGCCCTTGCCGGTGTTGACCTGAATCGCCGGGGTGCCGGTGGCGCGGATGCGCGCAGCGTCGTTGACCGTCTGCTGGTCGCCCTCAATCACCGCGCAGGCGGTGTTGCCCTTCAGGCGCAGCAGGGTTTCGCTCAGCAGGGTGGTTTTGCCGGAGCCGGGGCTGGAGACCAGATTGAGCACCAGCTGGCGCGAGGCGAGGAAGCGGGCGCGGTTGCGCTCCGCGATCCGGTTGTTCTTATCGAGAACGTCAATTTCCACTTCCAGCATCTTGCGCTGGCTGATGCCCGGCGCGTGGGTGCCCGCGTCGCCGCGGCCGTAGTGCAGATCGCCCTCGGCGGAGCGCTCGGGGCTGAAGTCGGGATGTTTAATGCCGATAATGCGGATCGCCGGACGCGAGGCTGGCGCAAACGGCGCGCTGCGAAAGGCGGAGTGCGGGTTGTGCTCGTCGCCTTCAATATAACGGTTGCCGTCGGCGCAGCCGCAGGTAGTACACATAATTTACTCCTCAGAAATCTCAATTCGCCGGATCTGCATACCGTCGTCGGCCACGATCCGTAATTCGCCGCTGCCGCACTGCGGGCAGCGCCGGACGTGCTGCGACAGCAGATGGACGTACTCCCGGCAGGCGGGGCACCAGCACTCGGCCCGCTCCTCTTCAATATGCAGCGCGGCGCCTTCGGCCACCGTGCCCCGGCAGACCAGCTCGAAGCAGAAGGTGAGGGCGGCGGGTTCCACGCAGGAGAAGGCGCCGACCTTCAGCCAGACGCCGGTAACCCGGCGGGCGCCGTTCTGCGCCGCCTGCTGCTCAATAATTTCCAGCGCGCGCTGGCAGAGGGTGATTTCGTGCATGTTGCCTCCGGAGGGATGTACCGGCGTAAATGCAATAATAATGCCAGGTATAAAGAGGCCGGATATTCAAAACTGTCGATGTCGACGTCACAATGACGAAAATGACATGTCGTAAACAGCCGGTGTGAGGTTTATTTTTGTTTTAAATCAATAAATTAAAAATTGGCATAGAAAGTGCTTATCCGGCATAACGTTTAAAACCGGATACGCTGAAATGACCATTTGGGAAATGAGTGAAAAGGCGGACTACATCGCCGACCGCCATCGCCGCCAGCAGAAGCTGTGGCACAGCTACTGCAATTCGCTGGTTCAGGGCATAACCCTCTCTAAAGCCCGCCTGCATCACGCCGTGAGCGGCGCCCCGTCAGAAGGGGTGAGCTTCGTGCTGTTCGAGCACTTCATTATTCACGTGACGCTCGATGCCGGCTTCAACAGCCACACCATCCACTACAGCCTTGCAACCCGCGACGGTGACGAGCGTCAGCCGATTGGCCAGGCGCATCTCGGCAGCGACGGCACCGTTGACGACGGCGTCAACTGCCACGACCGCGAGCAGGTGCTGGCCCACTATCTCGACAAAATTGAACCGGTTTATCAGCGCCTGTATGACGCGCTTGAGAACGATCGTCCGGTACGCCTGGCGCAGCTGATGTCAGAGCGGGTGGAACATGCCTGAATACCGCCGCGAGGTGGCGATAAGCGTCAAAAATGACGATTTCGCCGCCTGTTTCGTCAAAAATGACCGTCACCAGAGGATTGCCCGGTGAACCGTTTTGTAATTGCTGACTCCTCCGTCTGCATCGGCTGCCGCACCTGCGAAGCCGCCTGCTCAGAGAACCATCGCCAGCACGGCCTGCAGTCGATGCCGCGCCTGCGGGTGGTGAGAAACGATCGAGAATCCGCGCCGCAGTTGTGCCACCACTGCGAAGACGCGCCCTGTGCCGGGGTTTGCCCGGTTAACGCCATTACCCGCGTCGACGGCGCGGTGCAGCTCAACGAGAGCCTGTGCGTCAGCTGCAAGCTGTGCGGCATCGCCTGCCCGTTCGGGGCTATCGAGTTCAGCGGCAGCCGCCCGCTGGATATTCCCGCCAACGCCAATACGCCGAAGGCGCTGCCCGCGCCGCCGGCGCCCGCCCGCGTCAGCGGCTTTCTCGACTGGGTGCCCGGCGTGCGCGCCGTAGCGGTGAAGTGCGACCTGTGCCAGTTCGACGACCAGGGGCCCGCCTGTGTGCGCACCTGTCCGACTAAGGCCCTGCTGCTGGTGGATATCCGCGATATCGACCAGGCGAGCAGGCGCAAGCGTGAAATGAACATCATGACCGACTACGGCGATCTGTCGCTGCTGCAGTCGCCGGGCGGGGAGGCATAATGACCGTTCTGACTCTGATTAATAGCGCCGCGGGCATTTTTACCGCTGCGGCGCTGCTGGCCTGGCTGCTGAGCTTTAGCAAAACCCTCAGCGGCCTGGCCGCGGGCCTGGGCGGCATGGCCGCCAGCCTGTGCGCGGCGTCTGCCGGGCTGACCGCGCTGCTGAACGCGGCGGCGGTGACCGGCGAAATGCCGATCGTCCACCACCTTATCCAACTGACCCCGCTCAACGCAGTATGGCTGCTAACCCTCGGCCTGTGCGGCCTGTTCGTCAGTCTGTATAACATCGACTGGCATCGTCACCCGCAGGTGAAGTGCAACGGCGGCCTGCTCAATCTGCTGCTGGCCGCCGCCACCTGCGCGGTGGTTGCCGGTAGTCTCGGCGGGCTGGTGGTGATGGCCGAGATCATGGCCCTCTGCGCGGCGTTCCTCACCGGCTGCGCGCAGTCCGGCAAGCTGTGGTTTGCGCTGGGGCGTCTCGGCACGCTGCTGCTGGTCATCGCCTGCTGGCTGACCTGGCAGCGCTACGGCACCCTCGAACTGGCCGAGCTGAATCTGCAGATGCGCATCCTGCCGCTCGGGTCCGACATCTGGCTACCGGGCGTCATCGGCTTCGGCCTGCTGGCGGGGATCATCCCGCTGCACGGCTGGGTGCCGCAGGCCCACGCCAGCGCCAGCGCCCCGGCGGCGGCAATTTTTTCCGGCGTGGTGATGAAGGTTGGCCTGCTCGGTGTGCTCACCTTCTCCCTGCTCGGCGGCCGCCCGCCGCTGTGGTGGGGCATCGCCCTGCTGGTGCTGGGTGCCATCACCGCCTTCGTCGGCGGCCTGTACGCCCTGATGGAGCACAACATCCAGCGTCTGCTGGCCTACCACACCCTGGAGAACATCGGCATTATCCTGCTCGGCCTCGGCGCGGGCGTTACCGGCGTGGCGCTGCACCAGCCGGCGCTGATTGCGCTGGGCATGGTCGGCGGTCTCTATCATCTGATTAACCACACGCTGTTTAAAACCACGCTGTTTCTCGGCGCGGGTAGCATCTGGTTCCGCACCGGCCACCGCGATATCGAGAAGCTGGGCGGCATCGGTAAGCGGATGCCGGTGATTGCGCTGTCGATGCTGGTGGGCCTGATGGCGATGGCGGCCCTGCCGCCGCTTAATGGTTTTGCCGGGGAGTGGGTTATCTATCAGGCCTTCTTCCGCCTGAGCAGCAGCGGCGGCTTCGTCGGCCACCTTATCGGGCCGCTGCTGGCGGTGGGGCTGGCGATTACCGGCGCGCTGGCGGTGATGTGCATGGCGAAAGTCTACGGCGTTACCTTCCTCGGCGCCCCGCGTACCAAAGAGGCGGAGAGTGCCTGCTGCGCGCCGCTGCTGATGGCTATTAGTACCGTCGCGCTGGCCGTTTGCTGCGTTATCGGCGGCGTGGCCGCGCCGTGGCTGCTGCCGCTGCTCGGCAACGCCGTCCCGCTGCCGCTGCGCACCGCCAGCACCGTGGTTTCCCAGCCGATGATTACCCTGCTGCTGATTGCCGCAACGCTGCTGCCGTTCCTGATTGCCGCCCTGATGAAGGGCGACCGCCTGCCTAACCGCACGCGCGGCAAGGCGTGGGTCTGCGGCTACGATCACGAGCAGTCGATGGTGATCACCGCCCACGGCTTTGCCATGCCTGTCAAAGAGGCCTTTGCCCCGGTAATGGCCCTGCGCAGGCACCTGAACCCGGTGCGCTGGGTGCCGGGCTGGCAGAGCGCCGCCGCTCCCGGCCTGCTGCGCGGCATCGCGCTGATTGAGCTGGCGGTGCTGGTTGTGATTGTCGTTTCCCGAGGAGCCGGATTATGAGTCTGCTATTTGCCGTTATTCAGGCGCTGGTGCTGTTTGCCTTCGCGCCGCTGCTGAGCGGCGTCACCCGCGTGCTGCGCGCCCGGCTGCACAACCGGCGCGGGCCGGGGGTGCTGCAGGAGTATCGCGACCTGGTCAAGCTGCTGGGCCGCCAGAGCGTCGCCCCGGCGGCGTCCGGCTGGGTGTTCCGCCTGACGCCGTTCGTGATGGTCGGCATCATGCTGACCATCGCCACCGCGCTGCCGGTGGTGACCGTTGACGCGCCGCTGCCGCCGCTGGGGGATCTGATCACCCTGATCTACCTGTTCGCCCTGGCGCGCTTTTTCTTCTCCATCGCCGGGCTGGATACCGGCAGCCCGTTCACCGCCATCGGCGCCAGCCGCGAGGCGGTGCTCGGCGTGCTGGTGGAGCCGATCCTGCTGCTCGGCCTGTGGGTGGCGGCGCTGGTGGCGAACTCGACCTACGTGGGCAACATTGCCGCCACCGTGCTGCACTGGCCCGCGGCACGCAGCCTGCCGCTGGCGCTTGCGCTGTGCGCCTGCGCCTTCGCCACCTTTATTGAGATGGGCAAGCTGCCGTTCGACCTCGCGGAAGCCGAGCAGGAGCTGCAGGAAGGGCCGCTGACCGAATACAGCGGCAGCGGCTTCGCGGTGCTCAAGTGGGGCATCAGCCTCAAGCAGCTGGTGGTGCTGCAGATGTTCCTCGGCGTGTTTCTGCCCTGGGGCCAGATGGAGAGCTTCTCCGTCGGCGGCCTGCTGCTGGCGGTGGTTATCGCTGTCGTTAAGCTGCTGGCGGGCGTACTGATCATCGCCCTGTTCGAAAACGGCATGGCGCGCCTGCGCTTCAACGCCACCTCCCGGGTCACCTGGGCCGGGTTTGGTTTCGCCTTTTTAGCCTTCGTCTCCTTGCTGGTGGCGTGATTTAAGAGAGTTTTAGCATGTCTGAACAAAAAATCGGTCAACACTACCTGGCGGCGCTGCACGAGGCTTTTCCCGGCGTGGTGCTGGATGAAGCCTGGCAAACCAAAGACCAGCTGACCCTCACCGTCAAGCTGAACTACCTGCCGGAAGTGGTGGAGTTTCTCTACTACAAGCAGGGCGGCTGGCTGTCGGTGCTGTTCGGCAACGACGAGCGCAAGCTCAACGGCCACTACGCCGTCTACTACGTGCTGTCGATGGAGCAGGGCACGAAGTGCTGGATCACCGTGCGCGTGGAGGTGGACGCCAACAAGCCGGAATATCCGTCCGTCACGCCGCGCGTGCCCGCCGCCGTATGGGGCGAGCGCGAAGTGCGCGACATGTACGGCCTGGTACCGGTGGGCCTGCCGGACGAGCGCCGCCTGGTGCTGCCGGACGACTGGCCGGATGAACTCTATCCGTTGCGCAAGGACAGCATGGACTACCGCCAGCGCCCGGCGCCGACCACCGACAGCGAAACCTACGAGTTCATCAACGAACTGGGCACGAAGAAAAATAACGTCGTGCCGATCGGTCCGCTGCACGTCACCTCCGACGAGCCGGGCCACTTCCGCCTGTTCGTCGACGGCGAAAACATCATCGACGCCGACTACCGCCTGTTCTACGTCCACCGCGGCATGGAGAAGCTGGCGGAAACCCGCATGGGCTACAACGAAGTCACCTTCCTGTCGGACCGCGTGTGCGGCATCTGCGGCTTCGCCCACAGCACCGCCTACACCACCTCGGTAGAGAACGCGATGGGCATCGCGGTGCCGGAGCGGGCGCAAACGATCCGCGCCATTCTGCTGGAGGTGGAGCGTCTGCACTCGCACCTGCTCAACCTCGGGCTGGCCTGCCACTTCACCGGCTTCGACTCCGGCTTTATGCAGTTCTTCCGGGGGCGCGAAACCTCGATGAAGATGGCGGAAATTCTGACCGGCGCGCGTAAAACCTACGGCCTGAACCTGATCGGCGGCATCCGCCGCGATCTGCTCAAGGATGACATGATCCAGACCCGCCAGCTGGCGCAGCAGATGCGCCGAGAGGTACAGGATCTGGTAGAGATGCTGCTCAGCACCCCGAATATCGACCAGCGCACCGTCGGCGTCGGCCGCCTTGACCCGGAGATTGCCCGCGACTTCAGCAACGTCGGCCCGATGGTGCGCGCCAGCGGCCACGCCCGCGACACCCGCGCCGATCACCCGTTCGTCGGCTACGGCCTGCTGCCGATGGAAGTCCACAGCGAGCAGGGCTGCGACGTGATTTCGCGCCTTAAGGTGCGCATCAACGAGGTCTACACCGCGCTGAACATGATTGACTACGGCCTCGACAACCTGCCGGGCGGCCCGCTGATGGTGGAGGGTTTCACCTATATCCCGAACCGCTTCGCGCTCGGCTTCTCGGAGGCGCCGCGCGGGGACGATATCCACTGGAGCATGACCGGCGACAACCAGAAGCTGTACCGCTGGCGCTGCCGGGCGGCGACCTACGCCAACTGGCCGACCCTGCGCTACATGCTGCGCGGCAACACGGTGTCCGACGCGCCGCTGATCATCGGCAGCCTCGATCCGTGCTACTCCTGCACTGACCGCATGACGGTGGTGGACGTGCGCAAGAAGAAGAGCAAAACGGTGCCGTACAAAGAGCTTGAGCGCTACAGCATTGAGCGCAAGAACTCGCCGCTGAAATAGGACACAGCCATGTTTAATTTCATTAAAAAAGCGATCAAAACCGGCACCGCCACCAGCAGTTATCCGCTGGAGCCGATCCCGGTAGACAAAAACTTTCGCGGCAAGCCGGAGCACAACCCGCAGCAGTGCATCGGCTGCGCCGCCTGCGTCAACGCCTGCCCGTCTAACGCCCTGACGGTAGAAACCGATCTGGCGGAGGGGCAACTCGCCTGGCAGTTTAACCTCGGGCGCTGCATCTTCTGCGGCCGCTGCGAAGAGGTCTGCCCGACGGCGGCGATTAAGCTCTCCCAGGCCTACGAGCTGGCGGTGTGGAAAAAAGAGGCCTTCCTCACCCGGTCGCGCTTCGACATCTGCGCCTGCCGCGTCTGCCAGCGCCCCTTCGCCGTGCAGAAAGAGATCGATTACGCCATCGCCCTGCTGGCGCACAATGGCGACAGCCGCGCCGAGTCGCACCGCGAAAGCTTTGAGACCTGCCCGGCCTGCAAGCGCCAGAAGTGCCTGGTGCCGTCTGACCGCATTGAACTGACTCGCCACATGAGAGAGGCCAGCTAATGAGTAACTTACTGGGGCCGCGCGACGAAAACGGCCTGCCCGTCCCGATGAGCGTGGACGAGTCCATCGCCAGCATGAAGGCGTCGCTGCTGAAAAAAATCAAGCGCTCCGCCTACGTTTACCGCGTCGACTGCGGCGGCTGCAACGGCTGCGAGATTGAGATCTTCGCCACACTTTCGCCGCTGTTCGACGCCGAGCGCTTCGGCATCAAGGTAGTGCCCTCGCCGCGCCACGCCGATATTCTGCTGTTCACCGGGGCGGTGACCCGCGCCATGCGATCGCCGGCGCTGCGCGCCTGGGAATCGGCACCGGATCCGAAAATCTGCATCTCCTACGGTGCCTGCGGCAACAGCGGCGGCATCTTCCACGACCTGTACTGCGTCTGGGGCGGCACCGACAAAATCGTCCCGGTTGACGTCTACATCCCCGGCTGCCCGCCGACGCCCGCCGCCACCCTGTACGGCTTCGCCATGGCGCTGGGCCTGCTGGAGCAGAAAATCCACGCCCGCGAACCGGGCGAGCGGGACAATCAGCCGGCGCAGATCCTGCATCCGCAAATGGTGCAGCCCCTGCGGGTGCAGGTGGACCGCGCCGCGCGCAAACTGGCGGGCTACCGCTATGGCCGCCAGATCGCCGACGACTACCTGCGCCAGCTGGAGCAGGGCGACGGGCAGGTGCAGCGCTGGCTCGATGCTGAGAGCGATCCGCGCCTCACCGAGATCGTCACCCATCTCAATCAGGTGGTTGAGGAGGCGCGCATCCGATGAGTGAAACGGTGGTGTTCAGCCAGCTGAGCCGCAAGTTTATTGACGAAAACGACGCCACGCCGGACGCGGCGCAGCAGGTGGTCTACTACAGCCTGGCGATTGGCCACCACCTCGGCGTCATCGACTGCCTGGAGGCGGCCCTGAGCTGCCCGTGGGAGGACTACCTGGCGTGGATCGGCACCCTGGAGGCGGGCAGCGACGCCCGCCGCAAAATGGAGGGCGTACCGAAGTACGGCGAGATCGTCATCGATATTAACCACGTGGTGATGCTGGCGCAGGCGTTTGACGCCGCGCGGGCCACCCAGACCGACGCGCAGAAGGCCTGGAGCAATCAGCTGCTCGGCATGCTGCACGATATCCATCAGGAAAACGCCATCTACCTGATGGTAAGGAGACTCCGTGACTGACGTACTGCTTTGCGTAGGCAACAGCATGATGGGCGACGACGGCGCCGGCCCGCTGCTGGCGGAAATGTGCGCCGCCGGGGCACCCGGCAGCTGGACGGTGCTCGACGGCGGCAGCGCCCCGGAAAACGAAGTGGTCGCCATTCGCGCCATGAAGCCTTCCCGGCTGCTGATCGTCGATGCCACCGACATGGGCCTGGACCCCGGCGAGATCCGCATCGTCGATCCCGACGACATCGCCGAGATGTTTATGATGACCACCCACAATATGCCGCTGAACTACCTGGTGGATCAGCTGCGCGACGACGTGGGCGAGGTGATTTTTCTTGGGATCCAGCCGGATATTGTTGGGTTTTATTTTCCGATGACGGAGAAGATTAAAGCGGCGGTTGAGGTGGTGTATCAGCGGCTGGCTGGCTGGGAGGGAAACGGCGGGTTTGAGGCGCTTTGATTGGGCGTATTAGCCCGGATTTGACCGGGCGTGGCGATGGCACAGAGGCAGACTTGTTTGACGGTCTGCTTTGTGCCAGGAGCGGACATGATATACCGCAGGTCAGATGACCAAATTCAACAAGCCACTTCACTACATGTGGTAGCATAAGTACGATGGAATTTACTTAAAAGGAATGCCAATGAATTTAAAACCCCTGCTCTGTCTTGTTTTTATACTACTAACTGGATGTGTGGTCGGTCCGTATGGAGGGGGGGTAGCGTTTATAAATCCAATCTCTTTGATTACCGCCCCAAAGGATTATGGGACTGAAATAACTAATCTTGAGTATGACGAGTTGCAAAAAATTGAGAATACATCAGGCAATATTAAAGTGTCACTCGTATCAAAAGATGAGCTAAAACCTACAACAGCAATGATACTTCTCGAATTTCGTAGGAATGACCGAGAATATGGTATTTTGAAGTATAGGGTTTCTCATGCGCGTTCTGCTAATGGATCCTATAACATTCCAGCCATTATCGCGAAAAACAAAGATTATTATTTATCAGATATTACAGTCATCATTGCTCAGGATAGCGATTTATCAAAAAAACGGAACGGTGGTGACTGGAGTAGATCTTATGTTGTGCAAATAAACAATATTGAGCACAGCAAAGGTGACGACAAGATAGTAACCAGCAACAATCATAATCTGCATATTGTAAATTGCTCTAAATCCTTTGCCGACTCAGATACCGCCAAAGGGGGAGATGAGGTGTATACAGTTCAGATAGAAGCAAAATACTACGATGCGACCCTCTACAACCGTATGAGCTACTGGATAGGGCGGCACGGAAATTCAGATACAAGCATTTAAGCGCAGAGAAGCTTTTCGAAAACTCTGTTTTTGAGGCTTAACTCAATCACTATGTTGAATCGCCGCAGTTTCGGTAGGCATCCTTTAAGTTGGCATTTAAATCAAATGCCAGCTTCCGCTGTTCGCTCATAGCGGACTTTCAGAGTTGAGCGTTTTATGTCTGTAGAAGCGGTCAGTTTGAGTCAATCTGTCTAGCAGGTGCTGTCCATCGCCCTGTGTACGGCGCTTCATGCCTGCAGTTGCGCTCCGACGCTATCTTTCTGCGCCCCCTTAATACACCGAATCAAAAAAATCTTTCTCCAGCGCAATCGCACGGCGGAAAAAGTCTTCGCAAAGCGCCTCGTGCGTCGGCCCGACGCGATCCAGCTCGCGGCGCAGGAAGTGGACGAAGTCGGCAAATTCAGGGTTGTTATGCAGCGTTATCCACTCCGCGTGAATAAAACTCTCCGATAGCGGAGCAGGAATAGAGGATGCCCATTCGAGGTACGATCCTTCCGCCACGTTGAGCACGGACAGGATCGCGGCGTAGCTTCCGGATCCCGCGGCTTCCTGCATGATCGCCTTAAAGCCCGCGGTCGCCGGGGTATCGGGCGGCTGATTGAACTGCCGCTCGTCGATGCCCAGCGCCGCCAGGGCGCGGGTAAAGTAAGTGTTTTCGTCCGAGCTTATCGACCCGGCAAAGCGGCCGAAGGTGAGTTTTGCAGCAAGGCTATCAGCCTGTGCAATGGCCGCGCCGATAAGGCTCAGGAAAACTTCAAAAAAGCGATAGTCCTGAATCAGGTAGCTCGCCATCACTTTATCATCGATGCTGCCGGCCATCAGTTCGCGTACGAACCTGTGCTCTATCAC
Organism: Pluralibacter gergoviae ATCC 33028 = NBRC 105706; assembly: GCF_001598855.1. Lineage (GTDB taxonomy): Bacteria > Pseudomonadota > Gammaproteobacteria > Enterobacterales > Enterobacteriaceae > Pluralibacter > Pluralibacter gergoviae. The sequence goes on from NZ_BCZS01000009.1 coordinate 149,742, forward strand.
CGATGCCCAGGTCGCGGCATGGCGATTTTTCAGCTGTTCCGTTAGCGTTGTGCCCATCGTTTGTCTCGCAGTTTAGCCCGCAGGTGTGACAAGCAGAGTAGCGGCGGCGGGCGGGGGCGATCAACGCGAAAAATACCAGGGATTAACTTCAGGCAGGCCGGGATCTTCGTAGCTGGATCCCCCGCTTGACACGGAGTGTGGGAAGCAAAAGGGTGCCCGTAGCCAGCAAAGACAACAGCCGAAAGGCGGGGCGAACCCCGCCTTGGGTTAGCGCCTGCCTTCGTAGTTCAGAAACGCCGCAAACTCCGTATTGCCCTGGTTGATACGAACCTCACAGAGTGAGTCTCTTACCATCCAGGTAAACACCAGGAGCGTCAGACAGACCACTACCAGGCTATACAACAGCTTTCGTGACATTCTCTTGCACCTCCGAAGTCAGGAGGCTACTATTATGTTGCTTATGCATAACAGGAGGCCTCAAGTTGATTGAAAAATCGCTTGGGGCTTTTTGCTGTCTGCCGCAGTCACCCGAAGCAGACGGCTTCAGGCACCCGCCGAAACTCTACGCTCAACGCGCTGTTTTAACGATTGAAAATTGCGCAAATGTCCGAGATCTGCCTTGAGACGGTTTTCCCCGCGCCTGTACTGGAATGCATAGCGATCGCGGTAAATACCCGGCGAGACGCGTCGCGCCTGCCCATTGAGGTTTGCTGAAAGGGTGCCCGTAGCCAGCAGAAACAACCGCCGAAAGGCGGGGCGAACCCCGCCTTGGGTTAGCGCCTGCCTTCGTAGTTCAGAAACGCCGCAAACTCCGTACTGCCCTGGTTGATACGCACCTCACAGAGTGAGTCTCTTACCATCCAGGTGAACACCAGTAGCGTCAGACAGACCACTACCAGGCTATACAACAGCTTTCGTGACATTTTCTTGCACCTCTGAAGTCAGGAGGCTACTATCATGTTGTTCATGCATAACAGAGAGCCTCAAGTTGATTGAAAAATCGCTTGGGGCTTTTTGCTGTCTGCCGCAGTTACCCGAAGCAGACGGCTTCAGGCACCCGCCGAAACTCTACCCTCAACGCACGGCTTTAACGAGCAACAATTACGCAAAGCTCCGGTATCGGCCAATGCGTTCTTTTTCATGCGGCAAATACCCTCAGCGGCGGCCTGTCGGCGGCGCTGCCGACAGTGGCAAAAATGACGATGACAGCCGGGAAAATGCAGGTTGACATTTTATTGTTTTGATAAATAACTATTTTTTAGTTGGCATGGATAATGCAAATCCCCGGCGATTATGATCATCGCCGGAGGCGTAAATGAACCGTTTTATTATTTCCGATGCCAGCAAATGCATCGGCTGCCGCACCTGCGAAGTGGCCTGCGTCGTTTCGCATCAGGAAAATCAGGATTGCGCGGCGCTGACGCCGCAAACCTTCCTGCCCCGCATTCACGTGATTAAGGGCGTGAATATCTCCACCGCCACCGCCTGCCGCCAGTGCGAAGATGCGCCCTGCGCCAACGTCTGCCCGAACGGCGCCATTGCCCGCGAAAACGGCTTCATGCGGGTGATGCAGGAGCGCTGCATCGGCTGCAAAACCTGCGTCGTCGCCTGCCCGTATGGCGCGATGGAGGTGGTAGTGCGTCCGGTCGTGCGCGGCACCGCGTCAATGCCGGTCAAAATGGAAAAGGCGGAGGCCAATAAGTGCGATCTCTGCTACCACCGCGACGCTGGCCCTGCCTGCGTGAGCGCCTGTCCGACCCGGGCGCTGGTCTGCGTCGATCGCGAAGCGCTGGAGCGCATGAGCGTTGAAAAACGCCGCCGTGCCGCCCTTGATGGCGCGGTATCCCTGTCGTTTTAAGTCACTTTACTTACTTCACTTTTAACAGGTCTGTTACTGATGAAAAAAATTACGAGCGTATGTCCGTACTGCGGCGCCGGTTGCAAGCTGAACCTGGTGGTTGAGCACAACAAAATTCTGCGCGCGGAAGCCGCAGACGGGTTCACTAACCAGAATGAACTCTGTCTGAAGGGTTACTACGGCTGGGATTTCCTCAACGATACCCAGCTGCTGACGCCGCGGCTGACCCAGCCGATGATCCGCTATGAAAAGGGCGGCAGGTTCACGCCGGTCAGCTGGGAAGAGGCTATCCGCTATACGGCGCAAAAGCTCGGTGACATTAAAGCGACCTTTGGCCCGCGGGCCATCATGACCACCGGCTCTTCGCGGGGCACCGGGAATGAAACCAACTACGTGATGCAGAAGTTTGCCCGCGGCGTGCTGCATACTAACAACGTCGACTGCTGCGCCCGAGTCTGCCACGGCCCGTCGGTGGCCGGACTGCAGGAGACGCTCGGCAACGGCGCCATGAGCAACTCCATCGGCGAAATTGAAAACTCCGCCTGCCTGCTGGTGTTCGGCTACAACTGCGCCGATTCGCATCCTATCGTCGCCCGCCGGGTGCTGAAGGCGAAGGAGAAGGGTGCGAAAATTATCGTTTGCGATCCCAGGCGCATCGAAACCGCCCGCATTGCCGACCGCCACCTGCAGCTGAAGAACGGTTGCAACATGGCGCTGGTCAACGCCTTCGGCTACGTACTGCTGGAAGAGGATCTGTACGACAAAACCTGGGTGGCGCAGCACGCCACCGGGCTTGAAGCCTACCGGGAGGTGGTCAAAGACTATGCTCCGGAAAAGGTCGAGCACCTGACCGGCATTCCCGCCCGCGAGGTGCGCGAGGCAATGCGCATGTTCGCCGCCGCGCCGTCGGCCACCATTATGTGGGGCATGGGCGTCACTCAGTTCGGCCAGGCGGTGGACGTGGTGAAGGGGCTCTCCAGCCTGGCGCTGCTCACCGGCAATCTGGGGCGTAACAACGTCGGTGTCGGCCCGGTGCGTGGGCAGAACAACGTCCAGGGCGCCTGCGATATGGGCGTGCTGCCCAACCAGTTTCCCGGTTATCAGAACGTCACCGATCCGCAGGTACGCCAGAAGTTTGCCGACGCCTGGGGCATCGACAGCGCCCTGATGGATGACAAGGTCGGGGTGCGCATCACCGAAGTACCGCACCTGGCGCTGGAGGGCAAGGTGAAGGCCTACTACATTATGGGAGAGGATCCGCTGCAGACCGAGGCCGACCTGGGGCTGGTGCGCAAAGGTTTCGGTGCCCTCGATTTCGTGGTAGTGCAGGACATTTTTATGACCAAAACCGCCGAGCAGGCGGATGTGCTGCTGCCCGCCACTTCCTGGGGCGAGCACGGCGGCGTCTTTACCTGCGCGGACCGCGGCTTCCAGCGCTTTGAAAAAGCAATTGAACCGGCGGGCAACGTCAAGCGCGACTGGGAGATCATCTCCCTTATCGCCAGCGCAATGGGCTATCCGATGCATTATGAGAACAATCAGCAGATCTGGGACGAAATGCGCGCCCTCTGCCCGCTGTTCTTCGGTGTCACCTACGAGAAAATGGGCCTGATGGGCCACGTCCAGTGGCCGTGTCCGACCCTCGACCATCCGGGAACGCCGTATCTGTACGAGGACAGTAAGTTCGATACCGCCGACGGCAAGGGGCACCTGTTTGCCGCCCCGTGGCGGGCGCCCGCCGAGACGCCGGACGACGCTTATCCGCTGGTACTCTGCACCGTGCGCGAAGTGGGCCACTACTCCTGCCGCTCGATGACCGGCAACTGCGCCGCGCTGCAGGCCCTGGCCGACGAGCCGGGAAGGGTGCAGATGCACCCGGACGACGCGCGGCGGCTCGGCGTCAATGACGGTGAGCTGGTGTGGGTTGAATCCCGGCGCGGGAAGGTGATCAGCCGCGCCAGCGTCAGCGGACGCACCAACGCCGGTTCGGTCTATATGACCTACCAGTGGTGGATCGGCGCCTGCAACGAGCTGACGCAGGACAACCTCGATCCGGTGTCCAAAACGCCGGAAACCAAATACTGCGCGGTGCGGGTCAGCGCTATTGACGACCAGCCCTGGGCCGAAGCCTGGGCGCAGAGTAGTTACCAGCAGATGAAAACCCGCCTGAAGGAGGCCGCCAGCGCCTGATGAAACATAACGGTACGGCCATCCGTATTCGCGGCAGAGTGCAGGGCGTCGGCTTTCGCCCCTTCGTCTGGCAGCTGGCCGGGGAACTTGGCCGCACCGGTGACGTCAGCAACGATGCCGAAGGGGTGCTGGTGCACCTCGTCGGCGACGAGGCGGGCTTTATCGCCCGCCTGCGCGAACGCTGTCCCCCCCTGGCGCGCATCGACGATGTCGTGGCTGACCCCTGGCAGTGGCAGACCCTGCCGGAGGGCTTCAGCATTCTGCCGAGCGGGGCGGGCAGCATGAGCACGCAAATCGTGCCGGATGCCGCCACCTGCCCGGCCTGCCTCGCGGAGATGAACGATCCCGGCAACCGCCGCTTCCGCTATCCGTTTATCAACTGCACCCACTGCGGGCCGCGCTTTACCATCATCAATGCCATGCCCTACGACCGTCCCTTTACCGTGATGGCGGCCTTTCCGCTGTGCCCCGCCTGCGAGCAGGAGTACCGCAGCCCGCGCGACCGTCGCTTTCACGCCCAGCCGGTGGCCTGCGCCGACTGCGGGCCGCAGCTCAGCTGGCTGCGGGGCGGGCAAACGCTGCACCGCGATGAAGCGCTCGCCGCCGCCTGCGCCAGTCTGGCGCGGGGCGAAATCGTGGCGGTCAAGGGGCTGGGCGGCTTTCACCTTGCCTGCGACGCCGGCAATGCGCAGGCGGTGGCGCGGCTGCGCCGCCGTAAACGCCGTCCGGCGAAGCCGCTGGCGGTGATGCTGTCGGACGCGGACGGATTGCCGGAAGCGGCACGTAAATTGCTTGCCACTCCGGCGGCGCCGATTGTGCTGGTAGATAAACCGCGGCTCAACGGGACGTGCGATGAAGTAGCGCCGGGCCTGGGGGAAGTGGGAGTATTGCTGCCGTCCAATCCCGTCCAGCACTTATTGCTGCAGAGCCTGTGCCGTCCGCTGGTGATGACTTCCGGCAATCTCAACGGCTGCCCGCCCGCGATGACCAATGCGCAGGCGCTGGCGGAGCTGTCTGACATTGCCGACGGCTTTCTGCTGCACAACCGCGATATCGTCCAGCGCATGGATGATTCGGTGCTGCAGCAGGACGGGGCGATGCTGCGCCGGGCGCGGGGCTTCGTGCCGGACGCGCTGGAGCTGCCGCCGGGCTTTGACGACGTGCCGCCAATACTGTGCCTCGGTGCCGACATGAAGAACACGTTCTGCCTGGCGCGCGGGCGCCAGGCGGTGCTCAGCCAGCATCTCGGGGATTTACAGCAGCCGGGGGTTGAGGCGCAGTGGCGGCAGGCCCTGACGCTGATGCAGAACATCTATGATTTTCAGCCCGCGCGGCTGGCCGTGGACGCCCATCCGGGCTACCGCGCGACCGCCTGGGCCAGCGACATGGCGCTGCCGCAGGAGCGCGTGCTGCACCACCACGCCCACGCCGCGGCCTGCATGGCCGAGCACGGCTGGCCGCTGGACGGCGGCGACGTCATTGCCCTGATCCTCGACGGCATCGGCATGGGCGCCGACGGGGCGCTGTGGGGCGGCGAATGCCTGCGGGTAAACTATGCTGAGTGTGAGCATCTGGGCGGCCTGCCGGCGGTGGCGCTGCCCGGCGGCGACCTGGCCGCCCGCCAGCCGTGGCGCAACCTGCTGGCGCAGGGCCTGGCGTTTATTCCCGACTGGCAGGCGCTGGCGCCGCTGCGCGAACAGCCGAATATTCAGGCGCTGGCAAGAGCGGTCGGGCGGGGCATTAACGCACCGCTGGCCTCCTCCTGCGGGCGATTGTTTGATGCGGTGGCCTGCGCGCTGGGCTGTGCCCCGCAGAGCCTGAGCTATGAAGGCGAGGCCGCCTGTCGGCTAGAAGCCCTGGCCCGGGGCTGCGGTGAAATAGCCCATCCGCTGACGATGCCGCCGCTGGACAACACGCTCGACCTCGCCGCCTTCTGGCGGACGTGGCTGCGCTGGGACGCCCCGGCGGCGGAGAAAGCCTGGGCCTTTCACGATGCGCTGGCCTGCGGGCTGGCCGACATGATGCGCCAGCACGCACGGGTGCGGGCCATTACCACGCTGGCGTTCGGCGGCGGGGTGCTGCACAACCGCCTGCTGCGCAAAAGGCTGGCGGCGCATCTCGGCGACTTTCAGCTGTTATTTCCGCACCGCCTGCCGGCGGGCGACGGCGGGATCTCTTTCGGGCAGGCGGCGGTCGCCGCCGCCCGCTATCTGCAACAAAGGAACGAAACATGTTGATGAAGGCATTACGCCAGCAGCCGCGCGCGGCCGTGCTGGTGACGGGACTGGCGCTGGCAAATCTGCTGGCCTGGTGCGCGGCGTGGAAAACCTTTGGCCACAGCGGTACGCTGATGGCCGCCAGCCTGCTGGCGTGGGGCTACGGACTGCGCCACGCGGTCGACGCCGACCATATTGCCGCCATCGACAACGTCACCCGCAAAATGATGCAGCAGGGCAAGCGCCCGTTCGGCGTCGGGGCCTGGTTTTCACTGGGGCACTCGACCATTGTGGTGCTGGCCTCGGCGGCTATCGCCGCTACGGCCACCGCGTTTCAGCAGAAGATGGGCTGGTTCCACGACGCCGGCGGCCTGATTGGGACCGCGGTCTCATCGCTGTTCCTGCTGGCGATGGCCTTCGTGAACCTGGTGATTTTGCGCAGCGTCTGGCGCAGCTTCCGCGCCTTCCGCGAAGGGCGGCCCTTTAGCACCGACGTTGCGCAGGCGGGCGGGATCATGAGCTGGCTGTTTGGTAAAACGTTCCGCCTCGTGAACCGCAGCTGGCAAATGTATCTGGTGGGCTTTCTGTTCGGACTGGGATTTGATACCGCCACCGAAGTGGGCGTGCTGGGCATTTCCGCCGCCAGCGCCTCCAGCGGTATGTCCATCTGGAGCATCATGATCTTCCCGGCGCTGTTTGCCAGCGGCATGGCGCTGGTGGACACTCTCGACAATGTGCTGATGGTCGGCGCCTACGGCTGGGCCTTCAGCAAGCCGCAGCGCAAGCTCTACTACAACATGACCATCACCGGCACCTCCGTGGTGGTGGCGCTGTTTATCGGCGGCCTCGAGGCGCTGGGGCTGGCGATGGACAAGTTCGCCCTCAGCGGCGGCATATGGGATGCGGTAGGCGCGCTGAACGACAACCTCGGCAACGCCGGCTTCGTGGTGATCGGCCTGTTCGTCGCCTGCTGGATTATCTCGATGGCGGTCTACCGCTGGCGGGGATATGACGCGCTGCCGTGCGCGTGAGGTTTTTTGCTTAACGTTGCAGGCCGAATTCAACCTCTGCGCTGCCCTGTGTCGGGTGGCGCTACGCTTACCCGACCTCCATGCTGTAGCTTACGTAGGCCGGGTAAGGCGCAGCCGCCACCCGGCGCTTTCCACCGCCGTTAAGCGCTAGCTCAGACTTTTCAACAGCGCGAAGGCTTCTTTCATCCTTCCTTCACTTACCGCAAAGGCGCACAGCTTACCGGCATCGTCCACGCCTTTTGCCACCATTCCCCCGGCGTTACTGACGATATGCCAGCTGAGGTCTGGTCGTCCGGCGTCGCCCGCCAGCTGCAGGGGCAGCTCCGGCGTTTTCACCTTCACCAGCATCGGCGGCAGGGCCAGCGCGGCGGTCTGGTTGAGCAGGTTTTTCGCCAGGCACATGGCGCTGAGCAAAATCGGCTGCAGGAAGGGCAGCAGCGCGCCATTGATTTCCGCGCAGTCGCCGAGGGCAAAAATATGCGGGTCGCTGGTCTGCAGGCGGCTGTTAACCTGAATGCCGCGATTAACCGTCAGCCCCGCCCGGCGGGCCAGCGCCGTTTCCGGACGCAGGCCGGTGGCCGCCAGGGCGGCATCGGCGATAATCTCGCGCCCGTCGGCAAGCGTTGCCCGCACGCCGCCGCCGCAGGGCTCCAGCCGCGCCAGCTGGCTGCACAGCGCCAGCTGCACGCCGCTCTGTACCAGCTTCTGCTGTAGGCGGCTGCTCACCTCCGGCGGCATCAGGGAAGCCATCAGGCTGGCATTATTGTCCACGACGCTGACGGTTTTGCCCGCCAGCCGGAAGTCCATCGCCAGCTCGCAGCCAATCAGGCCGCCGCCGACGATCAGCACCCGCCGGGCGTCGCACAGCAGCTGCCGGGCGGCGCGGTACTCCTGCTGGCTGTTGAGCGTCAGCATCAGCTCGTGGCCCGGCACCGGCGGCACCGCCGTTCGTGCCCCGGTGGCCAGCACCAGCCTGTCGTACTGCCAGCTGCGGTCCGCGCTGCGAACGGCACGGGCCGCGCTGTCGATGTCCGTTATCCAGGTCTGCGGGAACAGCTGAAGCTGATACTGTTCAGCGAACTCGCCGGCGGTTTGCAGCGTTAGCGCATCGGCGCTCAGGCCGCGGCTGATGACGTGGCTGAGATCCGGCTTGTTATACTCATCCATGCCGTCGGCGGCAATCAGGGTAAGCGGCACCTGTCCGTCGAGTTTACGAATATGCTTTACCAGCTGCCGGGCCGCGAAGCCCGAGCCGATAATCACGATGCCGTGGTTCATTTTGCCTCCGTCGCCAGCACGTCGAACACCTCTTTGCCCAGCGAGCATTCCGGGCAGAGGAAGCCGTCCGGGACCTCGCTCCACGGCGTACCCGGGGCGACATCCTGGTTCGGTTCACCCTGAGCCGGGTCGTAGATCCACTGGCAGACGCTGCACTGCATCGACGCGCCGAGGTCGGCGGTTTGCGCGGCTGCGCAGGCGCAGTCGCTCTCAGCGGTTTTCGGGGCCGATGTCGCATCCGGCAGCGGCGACAGCGCCCACTGGCGGGCGATTTCGCGACCGTGCTCGCGGCACAGTTCCAGCGCATCCAGGTCCGGGCGCCACTTGGCCTTCAGGCTCAGGGACATCTCAAACCCGGCGTCCTGCAGGCGGGTGGAGAGACGGTCTACCGCGCCGCCGCTCCAGCCGTGGGAGCCGAAGGCGCTGGCGCGCTTGTTGCGAAAGCGCAGGCCGGTCATCTCCTCCACCAGCCCGGCAATTTTCGGCATCATCACGTTATTCATGGTCGAGGTGCCCGCCAGCACGCCCTTCGAGCGGAAGACGCTGGTCAGCACCTCGTTTTTATCGCTGCGGGAGACGTTGAAAATCTTCACCGCCGCGCGCGGATCAACTTCGTTGATACCCTGAGCGATGGCGTCGGCCATCATGCGGGTGTTATTGGACATGGTGTCGTAGAAAATCGTGATGCGATCTTCCTGATAGTCGGCGGCCCACTTCAGATACAGCTCAATGATTTGCGTCGGATTGTCGCGCCACACCACGCCGTGGGAGGTGGCAATCATATCTACCGGAAGGTTGAAGCCGAGGATTTCGTTCACTTTCGGCGTCACCAGTCGGCTGAAGGGCGTCAGGATGTTGGCGTAGTAGCGCTGGCACTGTTCGAACAGCTCGGCCTGATCCACTTCGTCGTTGAACAGGTGCTCGTCGCAGTAGTGCTGGCCGAAGGCGTCGTTGCTGAACAGCACCGCGTCGCCGGTGAGGTAGGTCATCATGCTGTCCGGCCAGTGCAGCATCGGGGTTTCGACGAAAATCAGCTGTTTGCCGTTGCCGATATCAATGCTGTCGCCGGTTTTGACCACGTTGAAGTGCCATTCCGGATGGTGGTGGTGGCCGTTGATTGAGTCGATGGCGTTGGCGGTGCAGTAGATGGGCACCTCCGGAATACTCGACATCAGCTCGGTCAGCGCCCCGGCGTGATCCTCTTCGGCGTGGTTGATAACGATCAGATCGATATCGGCAAGATCGATCTCCGCCCGCAGGTTCTGCACGAAGTCGCGGCTGAACTTATGGTCAACGGTATCGATTAGCACGTTTTTCTCTTCGCGGATCAGGTAGCTGTTGTAGCTGCTGCCGCGCAGGGTTTTATACTCGGTGCCGTGAAAGTCCCGCACTTCCCAGTCGCGCTGCCCAACCCAGTGGATGTTGTTTTTAACGTTGATAGCCATAATGTCCTCGGTCATGTATTTCGGTAAGTACATCTGCTGATATCAAGCGGCGTGCCAAATTTTATTTTATTGAAATTTAATGCTTTTATTTTTAATGCCTGGCAGGTGACAGTCATTATGACTATGATGATGATTGTTAAAATGACTATGTGTGTAGTCAAAATGACCTGGAGTCTCTGATGGGGTTTTCCACTGAAGCGCTGGCGAAAATCGCCATTGAACTGCAGAGCGATATCGGCCAGCCGGACCGCTTCTCGCGCCTGATAGCCACCCTGCGCCAGCTGCTGGGCTGCGATGCCTCCGCGCTGCTGCGCTACGAGGCGCATCAATTTATTCCTCTGGCCATCGACGGCCTGTCGAAGGACGTGCTCGGCAGGCGGTTTCATCTTGCGAGCCACCCCCGGCTGGAGGCCATTGCCCGCGCCGGAGACGTGGTGCGCTTTCCGGCGGACAGCGAACTTCCCGATCCCTATGACGGGCTGATTCCGGGTCACGAAGCGCTGAAGGTCCACGCCTGCCTCGGGCTGCCGCTGTTCGCCGGGCAGAGCCTGATAGGCGCCCTGACCCTCGACGGTATGGACGCCCACCGGTTCGACGGCTTCAGCGACGAGACCCTGCGGCTGATTGCCGCCCTGGTCTCCGGGGCGCTGAATAATGCTCTGCTGATTGCTCGCCTGGAGAGCCAGAACGTGCTGGTGGGCAGGGGCGTCAGCGAAGCGCCCTCCGCCGCCCAGGAGATGATTGGCCTTTCAGAGCCGGTGGCGCAGCTGAAAAAAGAGATAGCCATCGTGGCGCCGACCGATCTGAACGTGCTGATTAGCGGCGAGACCGGCACCGGCAAAGAGCTTATTGCCCAGGCTATCCACCGGCAGTCGCTCCGCGCCAGCAGCCCGCTGGTTTACCTCAACTGCGCCGCGCTGCCGGAGAGCGTCGCTGAAAGCGAACTGTTTGGCCACGTGAAGGGCGCCTTTACCGGCGCCATCAGCAACCGCAGCGGCAAGTTTGAAATGGCGGATAACGGCACCCTGTTCCTCGATGAGATCGGCGAGCTGTCGCTGGCGCTGCAGGCCAAGCTGCTGCGGGTACTGCAGTACGGCGATATTCAGCGGGTAGGCGACGATCGCAGCCTGCGGGTGGACGTGCGGGTGCTGGCGGCCACCAACCGCGATCTGCGCGAGGAGGTGCTGGCCGGACGCTTTCGCGCCGACCTGTTCCACCGCCTGAGCGTCTTCCCGCTGCGGGCCCCGGCGCTGCGCGAGCGCGGCGACGACGTGCTGCTGCTGGCGGGCTACTTCTGCGAGCGCGTGCGCCAGCGGACCGGGCTTGCCGGCGTGTCGATTGGCCCCGGCGCGCGCGGCTATCTGCTGGCCCACGCCTGGCCGGGCAACGTGCGCGAGCTGGAGCACGCGATTCACCGGGCGGTGGTGATGGCGGCGGCGGCAGGCGGCGGCGAAGATGTTGTGCTTGAGGCGCAGCACTTTCCGGCGGCAGCTGCCTGCGCACCTGCGGAGCTGCCGCAGGCGGAGGCGGAGGACAACGTTGGTCTGCGCGAGGCCACGGAGGCGTTTCAGCGCCAGACTATCTCCCGGGCGCTGCAGCGCAGCGGCAATAACTGGGCGGCGGCGGCCCGCGCCCTGGCGATGGATGTGGCAAATTTACATCGTTTGGCGCGACGGCTCGGACTTAAGGACTAAGCTAAGAGTAAAAGTGTGTTACCCGCATTGCCTGCTCTTCCTTAACGCGGGCGGGATGATTACCATAACCGCCTCTGGCTGAACTGTTAAATGGATGTCTCATGTTGAAGCGTCGCTATCTGACCATACTCCCGCTCTGCGTGCTGGTTGCCGCGTGCAGCAGCAAGCCTAAAAATGCCGAAGCGCCCACGACCGTTAATGCCCCTTCCGGCGGCTTTTTACTGGAGCCGCAGCACAACGTCACCATGATGGGCGGCGACTTCGCCAACAACCCCAACGCCGAGCGGTTCATCGACATGATGGTCAGCAAGCACGGCTTCAACCGCCAGCAGCTGCACGAGATCCTCTCCCAGGCGAAGCGGCTGGACTACGTGCTGCGCCTGATGGACAGGCAGGCGCCGACCGCTCAGATGCCGAGCGGTCCCAACGGCGCGTGGCTGCGCTACCGCAAGAAATTCATTACGCCGGATAACGTGCAAAACGGCGTCGCGTTCTGGAATCAGCATCAGGAGGCGCTTGAGCGCGCCCGGCGCGTTTACGGCGTGCCGCCGGAGATTATCGTCGGCATCATCGGCGTGGAGACCCGCTGGGGCAGGGTAATGGGCAAAACCCGCATCCTCGACGCGCTGGCGACGCTCTCCTTTAACTACCCGCGCCGCGCCGCCTACTTCTCCGGCGAGCTGGAGACCTTCCTGCTGATGGCCCGCGACGAGCAGGACGATCCGCTGGATCTGAAGGGTTCCTTTGCGGGGGCCATGGGCTACGGGCAGTTTATGCCGTCGTCCTACAAGGAGTTTGCGGTGGACTTCAACGGCGACGGGCACATCAACCTGTGGGACCCGGAAGACGCTATCGGCAGCGTCGCCAACTACTTCAAGCAGCACGGCTGGAAGGCGGGCGATACGGTGGCCGTACCGGCGATGGGCCAGGCGCCGGGGCTGGAGAACGGCTTTAAGACCAAATACAGCATTTCGACGCTGACGGCGGCGGGGCTGTCGCCGACTCAGTCGCTGGGTAACCACACTCAGGCCAGCCTGCTGCGCCTTGACGTCGGCACCGGGTATGAGTACTGGTACGGTCTGCCCAACTTCTACACCATCACCCGCTATAACCACAGCACCCACTACGCGATGGCGGTCTGGCAGCTCGGTCAGGCGGTGGCCGTGGCCCGCGCGCAGTAGTCTCCTTTCCTCCGGCGGCGCCCCGCGGTGCCGCCGTAACACTTCGATACACCCTCCGGACGCAGGTTTAATTTACTTCTGCGCATTATCCCGATATCGTTATGATATAACATTGAGGTGTATAATGCGTTCTTTCTCCCTTTTCCCGGCATCGGGGTCGGCCCGCCTGGGCGCTGCGCTGGTGCTGCTGGCCCTGCTGTGGCTGGCGGTCTGCTGGGCGGTGTCGCTGCCATGATCGAACTGGACAATCTGGTGGCGGGCTACGACGGGCAGGCCATTACGCCTGCGCTCTGCGGCACTCTGGAGGCCGGCAGCATGACGGCTATTGTCGGCCTTAACGGCTGCGGTAAATCCACGCTGCTGAAAACGCTGGCCGGCTTTCTGCCGCCGGTGAGCGGCGCGCTGCGCTGGCCCGGCGGACGGCCTACCATCGGCTGGCTGGCGCAGCGGCATATGCTGGAGTCGCAGTTTCCGCTCACCGTGCGCGACGTGGTGAGCCAGGGGGCGTGGCCCCGGGTATCGCTGCTGCGCGGCCTGCGCGGTGAACGCAGGCGAATCGACGCGACGCTGGATCGGGTCGGACTTTCCGCACTGGCGAATAGCCCGATAGAGGCGCTCTCCGGCGGGCAGTTTCAGCGGATGCTGTTTGCCCGGGTGATGGTCCAGCAGGCGCCGCTGGTGATGCTTGACGAACCTTTTACCGGCGTTGATGAGGCCACCAGCCTGGCGCTGATGGCGCTGATGCTGGAGATGCACCAGCGCGGGCAGACCGTGCTGGCGGTACTGCACGATAACCAGCGGGTGATGCGCTACTTTCCGCAGACCCTGTTTCTGGGGCCAGACAATCTTAGCTGGGGAGCGACGCGCGACGTGCTGCCGGCCTTTGATACCGCGGGGCAGGCATGATCTGGCACACCTTCTTTCAGCCGTTTATTGAGTTTGGCTTTATGCGCCGGGCGCTGGTGGTGTGCATCGCGCTGTCGCTCAGCACCACCGCCCTCGGCGTCTTCCTGCTGCTGCGGCGGATGAGCCTGATGGGCGACGCGCTCTCCCACGCAATTCTGCCCGGCGTGGCGGTGGGCTACCTGCTCAGCGGCATGTCGCTGCTGGCGATGACCGTCGGCGGCTTTATCGCCGGTATTGTCGTGGCGCTGGTGGCGGGCTGGGTCAGCCGCCGCACGCCGCTCAAAGAGGACGCCAGCTTTGCCGGTTTCTATCTCGGCTCGCTGGCGCTGGGGGTCACCCTGGTCTCCCTGCGCGGCTCTAACGTCGATCTGCTGCACCTGCTGTTTGGCTCGATCCTCGCGGTGGATAGCGACTCGGCGCTGTTCGTGGCGGGCGTCGCCAGCCTGACGCTGGCCTGCATCGCGCTGTTCTACCGCGGGCTGGTGACCGAGGCCTTCGACAGCGCCTGGCTGCAGGTCAACGCCCGGCGGCTGCCCGCGCTGCTGCACGGCCTGTTCCTGGCGCTGCTGGTGCTCAACCTGGTGGCGGGCTTTCAGGTGCTGGGCACCCTGATGGCGGTGGGCGTGATGATGCTGCCCGCCGTCTCGGCGCGCTGCTGGGCGCGGACTCTGCCGGCCATCCTGCTGCTGGCGGCGCTGAGCGGCACCTTCTGCGCCTGGATGGGGCTGAGCCTGTCGTGGGCGGTGAATCTGCCCGCCGGGCCCGCCATTGTGCTGACCGCCAGCGGCATCTTCTGCATTTCCGTATTTTTTGGCACGCACAGCCGGCTTACCGTCGGCTGGCGAAAATTGATGGGGTAAGGAGAATATGATGAAACGTACCGGAGTCCTGCTGGCGCTGGCGCTTGGCCTGGTGTCCCAGGGGCTGATGGCGAAAACGCTGAATGTGGTGAGCAGCTTTTCCGTGCTCGGGGATATCACCAGGCAGGTGGGCGGCGAGCACGTCCACGTCGATTCGCTGGTGGCCCCGGACGGCGACCCGCACACCTTTGAGCCGTCGCCGAAGGACAGCGCGCTGCTCAGCAAAGCGGACGTGGTGGTGGTCAACGGCCTCGGTCTGGAGGGCTGGCTGGATCGGCTGATCAAGGCTTCCGGCTTTAAAGGCGAGCTGGTGGTCGCCTCTGCGGGCGTGAAGACCCATACGCTGGATGAGGACGGCAAAGAGGTCACCGACCCGCACGCCTGGAACAGCGCCGCCAATGGCGCGCTGTACGCGAAGAATATCCTCAACGGACTGGTGAAGGCCGATCCTGAGGATAAAGCGGCCCTGACCGCCAGCGGCGAGGCCTACATCGCCGAGCTGAACAAGATAGACGGCTGGGCGAAGGCCCGCTTCAGCGCGATCCCGCAGGCTAAGCGCAAGGTGCTGACCAGCCACGACGCGTTCGGCTACTTCAGCCGCGCCTACGGCGTCACCTTCCTCGCCCCGCAGGGCCTCTCCTCAGAAAGCGAGGCCAGCGCGGCCCACGTGGCGGCGCTGATCAAACAGATCAAGGCCGAGCACGTTCACACCTGGTTTATGGAAAACCAGCTCGATCCGAGGCTGGTGAAGCAGATTGCCGCGGCGACCGGTTCTCAGCCGGGCGGCGAGCTCTATCCGGAAGCGCTCTCTGCCCCCGGCGGCGTGGCGGACAGCTATGTGAAAATGATGCGCCACAACGTCAACGTTCTTGCCGACAGCATGAAGTAATCCGCACCTTTTCCGCTCGGGCGATGCCTGAGCGGATCCTTTCCGGAAAGCCCCTCGCAATTTCGCCACCGCATCCCCATATCTGCCCGGAAAGTGCTATCTTTGATGGCCTCATTCATTGGTCAGGCGGCAAGACAATGACAGATTCAGAACTTATGCAGCTCAGCGAGCGGGTCGGACTGGCGCTAAAAGCGCAGGGCGCGACGGTGACCACCGCCGAGTCCTGCACTGGCGGCTGGATAGCCAAGGCGATCACGGACATTGCCGGCAGCTCGGCGTGGTTTGAGCGCGGCTTCGTGACCTATAGCAACGAGGCCAAGTCGCAGATGATCGGCGTGCGCGAAGAGACGCTGCAGGCCCACGGCGCGGTCAGTGAACCGGTGGTGGTTGAGATGGCGATAGGCGCTCTGCGCGCGGCCCGCGCCACCTATGCGCTGTCGGTAAGCGGCATCGCCGGCCCCGACGGCGGCAGCGACGATAAGCCCGTCGGCACCGTCTGGTTTGGCCTTGCCTGCGCCACGGGGCAGGGGGTTACCCGCCGCGAGTGCTTCAGCGGCGACCGCGAAGCGGTGCGCCGTCAGGCGGCGGCGTGCGCGCTGCAGCTGCTGTGGCAACAATTTCTACAAAATACTTGATACTGTATGACTGTACAGTATAATTGCGGCAACGAAACAGAATTTCTCTGTATTACATACCCGACATAATCCGCCTCGCATCAGGCACCCGCGGCGCGAACTATGAAGGGAACACCCGGCATGACAGGAGTAAGAATGGCTATCGACGAAAACAAACAGAAAGCGTTGGCGGCAGCACTGGGCCAGATCGAAAAACAGTTCGGTAAAGGCTCCATCATGCGCCTGGGTGAAGACCGTACCATGGACGTGGAAACCATCTCCACCGGTTCGCTTTCTCTGGATATCGCGCTGGGTGCGGGCGGTCTGCCGATGGGACGTATCGTAGAGATCTACGGGCCTGAGTCCTCCGGTAAAACCACCCTGACCCTGCAGGTGATCGCCGCCGCGCAGCGTGAAGGCAAAACCTGTGCCTTTATTGATGCCGAGCACGCGCTGGATCCGGTCTATGCCCGCAAGCTGGGCGTCGATATCGACAACCTGCTCTGCTCCCAGCCGGACACCGGCGAGCAGGCGCTGGAAATCTGTGACGCCCTGGCGCGCTCAGGCGCGGTGGACGTGCTGGTGGTTGACTCCGTCGCGGCCCTGACGCCGAAAGCGGAAATCGAAGGCGAAATCGGCGACTCTCACATGGGTCTCGCGGCGCGTATGATGAGCCAGGCGATGCGTAAGCTTGCCGGTAACCTCAAGCAGTCCAACACCCTGCTTATCTTCATCAACCAGATCCGTATGAAAATTGGCGTGATGTTTGGTAACCCGGAAACCACCACCGGCGGTAATGCGCTGAAGTTCTACGCCTCCGTGCGTCTGGACATTCGCCGCATCGGCGCGGTGAAAGAGGGCGATAACGTCGTCGGCAGCGAAACCCGCGTCAAGGTCGTGAAGAACAAGATTGCCGCGCCGTTCAAGCAGGCGGAGTTCCAGATCCTCTACGGCGAAGGCATCAACTTCCTCGGCGAACTGGTCGATCTCGGCGTGAAAGAGAAGCTGATTGAGAAAGCGGGCGCCTGGTACAGCTACAACGGCGACAAAATTGGTCAGGGTAAGGCGAACGCTATCTCCTGGCTGAAAGAGAACCCGGCGGCGGCCAAAGAGATCGAGAAAAAGGTGCGCGAACTGCTGCTGAACAACCAGGACGATAAGCCGGCGTTCGCCGTTGACGGCAACGATGCGGAAGAGACGCACGAAGAGTTCTGATCATTACCGTTGTGACAAAGGGCCGCCTGTGATGCGGCCCTTTTGCATTTCGACTCGACGGAGATATGCGTAAATGTCTGAAAATCAATCCCGGCGCACTGATTTACCCTCGCGCACCGCTTACTCACGCCTGCTGGACCGGGCCATCCGCATTCTGGCCATGCGCGATCACAGCGAAAGCGAGCTGCGGCGCAAGCTGACGCAGCCGGTAATGACCAAAAGCGGGCCGGAGCCGATCGATGCTCCGCCGGAGGAGGTTGATAAGGTGGTGGCGTGGTGTCAGGAGAGCCATTATCTCGACGACGCCCGCTTTACCCGCCAGTTTATCGCCAGCCGCGGGCGCAAGGGCTACGGCCCGGCGCGCATTCGCCAGGAGCTGAACCAGAAGGGCATCGGGCGGTCGGAGATTGATAGCGCCCTTTATGCGTGCGAAACCGACTGGGCGCAGAACGCCCGGGAGCAGGCGCAGCGCAAGTTCGGCGAGCCGCTGCCGGTGACGTTTGCAGAAAAGGTCAAAGTTCAGCGATTTTTGCTTAATCGCGGCTATCTGATGGAGGATATTCAGAATATCTGGCGAAATATTGATGAATGACCCCATACTGGATTTTACTTCCCTCTAAAGAAAACTTATCTTATTCCCACTTTTTCCGTCAGTCAGTCAAAATGTGCAGAAACTGTACAGCGGCTGGCGGCGACCATTCGTTAGCTTGATTTCAGGATAATTATGAGCAAGAGCACCGCTGAGATCCGTCAGGCGTTTCTCGACTTTTTCCACAGTAAAGGACATCAGGTTGTTGCCAGCAGCTCCCTGGTGCCGAACAACGATCCGACTCTGCTGTTTACCAACGCCGGGATGAACCAGTTCAAGGACGTGTTCCTTGGCCTTGATAAGCGTAATTATTCCCGCGCCACTACCGCCCAGCGCTGCGTGCGCGCCGGGGGTAAGCACAACGATCTGGAAAACGTCGGCTACACCGCCCGTCACCACACCTTCTTCGAAATGCTGGGCAACTTCAGCTTCGGCGACTACTTCAAACATGACGCCATTAACTACGCGTGGGAGCTGCTGACCGGGGAAAACTGGTTCAACCTGCCGAAAGAGAAGCTGTGGGTCACCGTCTACGAGACCGATGACGAGGCGTTTGACATCTGGGCGAACGAAGTGGGCGTCCCGCGCGAGCGCATTATCCGCATCGGCGACAACAAAGGCGCGCCGTATGCCTCAGACAACTTCTGGCAGATGGGCGATACCGGCCCCTGCGGTCCGTGTACCGAGATCTTCTTCGACCACGGCGACCATATCTGGGGCGGCCCTCCGGGAAGCCCGGAAGAGGACGGCGATCGCTACATTGAGATCTGGAACATCGTCTTCATGCAGTTCAACCGCCAGGCCGACGGCACCATGGAGCCGCTGCCGAAGCCGTCCGTGGATACCGGCATGGGCCTGGAGCGTATCGCCGCCGTGCTGCAGCACGTCAACTCCAACTATGAGATTGACCTGTTCCAGAAGCTTATTAAAGCCGTGGCGAAAGAGACGGGTGCTACCGATCTCGGCAACAAATCGCTGCGCGTGATTGCCGACCACATCCGCTCCTGCGCGTTCCTGGTGGCCGACGGCGTTATGCCGTCCAACGAAAACCGCGGCTACGTGCTGCGCCGCATCATCCGCCGCGCGGTTCGCCACGGCAACATGCTGGGCGCGAAAGACACCTTCTTCTGGAAGCTGGTTGCGCCGCTGATCGAGGTGATGGGCGCCGCCGGTGAAGACCTCAAGCGCCAGCAGGCGCAGGTCGAGCAGGTGCTGAAAACCGAAGAAGAGCAGTTTGCCCGCACGCTTGAGCGCGGCCTGGCGCTGCTGGACGAAGAGCTGGCGAAGCTTAAGGGCGATACGCTCGATGGCGAAACCGCTTTCCGCCTGTACGACACCTACGGCTTCCCGGTGGATCTGACCGCTGACGTCTGCCGCGAACGTAATATCAAAGTTGATGAAGCCGGTTTTGAAGCGGCCATGGAAGAGCAGCGCCGCCGCGCGCGCGACGCCAGCGGCTTTGGCGCCGACTATAATGCGATGATCCGCGTTGACGGCGCCTCCGAATTTAAAGGTTACGACCACCTTGAGCTGAACGCTAAAGTGACCGCGCTGTTCGTTGACGGCAAGGCGGTTGACGCTATTTCTGCCGGTCAGGACGCGGTCGTCGTTCTCGATCAGACCCCGTTCTACGCCGAATCCGGCGGCCAGGTGGGCGATCGCGGCGAGCTGAAAGGCGCGGCCTTCAGCTTCAGCGTCAGCGATACCCAGAAATATGGCCAGGCGATTGGTCATCTCGGCAAGCTTGCCACCGGCGCGCTGAAAGTGGGCGATGCCGTGCAGGCCGATGTGGATGAGGCACGCCGCGCCCGCATTCGCCTGAACCACTCCGCAACGCACCTGATGCACGAGGCCCTGCGCCAGGTGCTGGGCACCCACGTTGCGCAGAAAGGCTCGCTGGTGAATGACAAGGCGCTGCGCTTTGACTTCTCCCATTTTGAAGCGATGAAACCTGCTGAGATCCGCGCGGTCGAAGATATGGTTAACGCTCAGATCCGCCGCAACCTGCCTATTGAGACCAATATCATGGATCTCGAGGCCGCGAAGGCGAAGGGCGCCATGGCGCTGTTCGGCGAGAAGTACGAAGACCGCGTTCGCGTGCTGAGCATGGGCGATTTCTCCACCGAGCTGTGCGGCGGTACTCACGCCTCGCGTACCGGCGATATCGGCCTGTTCCGCATCACTTCCGAATCCGGCACCGCCGCAGGCGTTCGCCGTATTGAGGCCGTGACCGGTGAAGGCGCTATTGCTAGCCTGCACGCCGACAGCGATGAGCTGAACGACGTCGCGCAGCTGCTGAAGGGCGATAGCCACAATTTAGGCGACAAGGTTCGCTCCGTGCTGGAGCGTACCCGCCAGCTTGAAAAAGAGCTGCAGCAGCTGAAGGCGCAGGCAGCCGTGCAGGAGAGCGCAAACCTCTCCGGCAAAGCGGAAGATATCAATGGCGTTAAGCTGCTGGTGAGCGAGCTCGCCGGCGTTGAGCCGAAGATGCTGCGTACTATGGTCGACGATCTGAAGAACCAGCTGGGTTCAACGGTTATCGTGCTGGCAACGGTAGCAGACGGTAAGGTTTCTCTGATTTCCGGCGTCTCTAAGGATGTGACTGACCGCGTTAAGGCAGGGGAACTGATTGGTATGGTCGCCCAGCAGGTGGGCGGTAAAGGGGGCGGTCGTCCTGATATGGCGCAAGCCGGTGGTACGGATGCAGCGGCTCTCCCGGCCGCACTGGCCAGCGTAAAAGGCTGGGTCAGCGCAAAATTGTAAGAACAAGAACACGGCAGGCGCCTGCATCTTCGGATAACGGCGCCTTGTTGTAGCCAGACTGATAACGATAAAGTCAGGTTGAAACTGTGTATATCGGCTAAACTTACGTTTAACAGAATGTGATGCCGTGACTGCGGGCACGATATGTGTTTGTCATCGCTTACGTTTTGGCGTTATATGATGGATAATGCCGGGATACAAGAGACCCGACTCTTTTAATCTTTCAAGGAGCAAAGAATGCTGATTCTGACTCGCCGAGTTGGTGAAACCCTCATGATTGGAGATGAGGTCACCGTGACAGTTTTAGGGGTTAAAGGTAACCAGGTACGCATTGGTGTCAACGCCCCTAAAGAAGTCTCTGTCCATCGTGAAGAGATCTACCAGCGTATCCAGGCTGAAAAATCCCAGCAGTCCAGTTACTGATATTCTCGCGTCTCACCGACAGGTGAGACGCACTCATTTTCCTCCTGCGTTGCCCTTTTTATCGTACTTTATCGCTTTTTAATTTTTGCCAGAACCGGCTTTTGTCGCGCTTTTTCTGTTGATAATTCACTCTTTTTGCCGTTTTTGACGCCTGATTGTGCGTGAAGTGTGCAAACAAATAAAAGTGATGGAAAAAGCCATTGACTTATAAGTACCAGAAAGTAATATGTGCGCCATCGCAGCGACGATGAGCTTTAACAAGTTCTTCGAAGCACTCGTAAGAGGCGTGTGGTGAGGTGGCCGAGAGGCTGAAGGCGCTCCCCTGCTAAGGGAGTATGCGGTCAAAAGCTGCATCCGGGGTTCGAATCCCCGCCTCACCGCCATTTTGCATCCGTAGCTCAGCTGGATAGAGTACTCGGCTACGAACCGAGCGGTCGGAGGTTCGAATCCTCCCGGATGCACCATATCTCTCCTTAATAACAGCGAATGCCGTTATTGAATGGAGCTGAAGCGATAGGTTCAGTACCAGGGAGGATAGCGTTGCTTTAGCAACGACCTGTAAGGTGAGGCGCAGCCGAGTAATCCTCCCGGATGCACCATCTCTTACTTGATACGGCTTTAGCAGCAGTATCAAAATCTGCAGTAAAGTAAGTTTCCCGATGCATCCGT
>NZ_BCZS01000010.1 GCF_001598855.1 Pluralibacter gergoviae ATCC 33028 = NBRC 105706
TTCTTGACGTGTCTAGTGTCAAGGATCACCCCCGTTTGTTGCCTGTTTAACATCGCAACGTGCGGGGGTTTTCTCTATCTAGCGCAAGAAGCCGCGAGAGAAAGATCCCCCGCGTCGCTGCACCTGCCGGTAAAAAACCGGCGCGGTTATCATGTCGGGGAGCGCGGCGGCGATCAACGCCTGGCAACCAATTATCCGAGTCCGTTTCAGTACATCTTTCCTGCGCGCCCTGTGGGGGTTTTTCCCCCGCTGACTGACTGCACCTGCTTATCCCTCCTCCCTTACAGTGTGGCCTGACATCCATAACGCTAACGATGAAGGT
Source organism: Pluralibacter gergoviae ATCC 33028 = NBRC 105706 (assembly GCF_001598855.1). Taxonomy (GTDB): domain Bacteria; phylum Pseudomonadota; class Gammaproteobacteria; order Enterobacterales; family Enterobacteriaceae; genus Pluralibacter; species Pluralibacter gergoviae. The sequence continues at coordinate 323 of NZ_BCZS01000010.1, forward strand.
CATGTTTATGTGCAAGATGAAAAGCGAACTCTGTCTCCTCGCCCTCTGCCTGGGCTTCAGTCTGAATGCCGGCGCGGCGCAGCCCGCCGGTAACTGCGGCGTACCGCAGCTGGCCACCTGCCCGCAGCCGGTGGACGATAGTCTGCCCGATGTTAAGGAGATGCTGACCTGGGACGGGCAGCAGCGCATCGTCGGCTTTCGCAACGACTACCGGTCTTATCGCGGTGATGTTTTCAAAGCCGCAGTCCCCCGGCCAATCCCGCGACTTTCCCGCTCCCTGAGCGCGGCGACCTATGACTACCACGGCCAGCGCTACGGTCTGCAGGAGTACATCAGCCGCAATAATGTCACCGGTATGATGGTGATTAAGGACGGTAAGATCGCCTGGCAGTATTACGGCGGCGGCAACACGCCGACCACGCTCTGGACCTCGCGGTCGGTAGGAAAGTCAGTCGTTTCCACACTGGTGGGGGCGGCGGTAAAAGAGGGGAAAATTGCCTCGCTTGATGATGAAATCGTCAAATATAACCCTGCCGTCAGGGGAACGGCCTGGGAACACGTTACCGTCCGCCAGCTGATGCAGCATACCTCCGGCGTGAAGTGGAGCGAAGATTACACTAATCCTCAGTCTGACTTCGCAAAGCTAACCCAGTGCGAGGCGAATGCGGGCACCTACGCCTGCGTAAATGCCCTGGTGAACGATCCGCAGCGGCAGGCTTACGCCAGGCCGGGCGAGGCGTGGTCCTACTCTTCGGGCGGCGCCTGGCTGCTGGGCGATACGCTGGAAAAAGCGACCGGCAAATCGCTGGCGCAGTACCTGCAGGAAAAGATCTGGCAGCCCTATGGCATGACGCATGACGGCGTCTGGCACAGCTATCAGCCCGGCAGGCACGACGTCGGGGCCCACGGTTTTAACGCCACGCTGGAGGACTGGGGCAAGTTCGGCCTGTTTATTATGAACAACGGCGTGCTGCCGGACGGTACGAAAGTGCTGCCGGACGGCTGGGTGAAGGCGGCGCGGAGCTGGAGCACCGCCGACAAATCCGTCACCGCGGGCCATCCCGACGGCAGCTATGGCTACCAGTGGTGGAATAACAGCGTGCCGGTCACTGCCCGGAACGTTGGCCCGGTGAAGGGACTTGAGAGTCAGGATACGATGTGGGCGCTGGGGATCTTCGGGCAGATTATCGCCGTAAATCAGAAAGAGAAGCTGGTCATCGTTCAGTGGTCGGTCTGGCCGAAGGCGGAGCCGTCGTTCAGCGCCCAGCCGCTGGAGGCCTCGCTGATGTTTAACGCTATCGCCAACGCGCTGGCGAAATAAGCGCTGCGCCCTTCGCCAGCCGGCGGAGGGCGCTTATCACTTTTTAGGCAATTTGGTTATCGCTCATTCCTTTTCGTTGTAAACCCCCGGGTGCCAAAGTCGCTATAGTCAATCACTACGGGATCGTACTGTTTTCAATAAGGAATGCTGGCGTGAAACTCTCTTTATCTTATCCTGGCGCCCTCCTGCTGGCGGGGCTGCTGCTGGTGGGCTGCGATCGGCAAAGCGGTGATGCGCACTCGATTAAAGTGGGCGTTATCAACGGCGCCGAGCAGGACGTGGCCGAGGTCGCTAAAAAAGTGGCCAAAGACAAATATGGACTCGATGTCGAGCTGGTGGGCTTCAGCGGATCGCTGCTGCCAAACGACGCGACCAATGCCGGTGAGCTGGATGCCAACGTCTTTCAGCACCGCCCGTTCCTCGAACAAGATAATAAGGCCCACGGCTATCGCCTGGTGGCGGTCGGCAATACCTTCGTATTTCCGATGGCGGGCTATTCGCGCAAAATGAAGTCGATATCGGAGCTGAAAGAGGGCGCAACAGTCGCGATCCCCAATGACCCGACCAACCTTGGCCGCGCCCTGCTGCTATTGCAAAAAGAGAAGCTGATAACGCTCAAGCCGGGAAAAGGGCTGCTACCTACCGCCGTTGACATCAGCGACAATCCGCACCGGCTGAACATCATGGAGCTTGAGGGCGCCCAGCTGCCGCGGGTGCTCGACGATCCGAAAGTGGACATTGCCATTATCAGCACCACCTACATTCAGCAAACCGGCATGTCGCCGGTGCGCGACAGCATCTTTATCGAGGATAAAAACTCGCCTTACGTTAATATTGTCGCGGCGCGCGAGGACAATAAAGATGCGGAAAACGTGAAAGAGTTTATTAAGGCCTATCAGTCGCCGGAGGTGGCGCGGGCCGCAGAGCGTATTTTTAACGGCGGGGCCGTGCCCGGCTGGCAGTGAGAGCGTCACCTGTAGCGATAAGGGCCAGCGGGATGCTGGCCCGTTTTTATTTCCATATCACGCAGCCCGCCAGCCACTCTTTATAAACATCACAGCGACGCGGAGTTGGGAGACTTAAGCCTCTTTGCTTCTCCACGCCTGCGGATAGCCATTTGGCCCAAAGCGCAGCGTCAGCAGCATCAGGCCCGCCACGCAGGCGGCGTGGAAGCCCCAGTCCAGCAGGTAATCACCGCTTGCGCTGCGCAAAATCCCCGACAACCACGGCGACAGCCCGGCAATAATAAACCCGGCTCCCTGCATAAACGCCGCCAGCCGACCGCCAACTGCCGGATGTGCGGCGTGATCGAGCGCGAGTACCAGGCAGAGCGGGAAAGCGCCGCCGAGGCCGAGACCGCATATTATCGCCCACGCCGCGGGCAGCGTCTGCGGGCAGAAGATAAGTCCGCAAAACCCGACCAGCTGCAGCGCCAGCGCAAGCAATAGCAGCCTGCGCCTGTCCTCATGGCGGGCGAGCATCGGCAGCAGCAGCGCGCCGGCGGTTTGTCCGAGAGTCATCAGCGCCAGCAGGCTGCCGCTGTACTGGGGCGTGCTGCCGAGCTGAATATAGTAGGGCGGAAGCCACGCAATGAGGCTGGCGTAGCCGCCGTTAATGGCGCCGAAATAGAGGCCGAGCGTCCAGGTACGCGGATGCCGGGAGATGCGGATCGCCGCCGTGCCGACGCCGCGGGCAGGTTCGGTAAGGTGACGACTTTGATACCACCACCCCAGCAGGGCCACGGCGGCAGGCAGCGCCCACCATGCCAGAGCGCGGTACCAGAACTCGCTGTGTCCGGCGATCCACGGCGTCAGCGCCGCGCCGAGGCCGCCGCCGCCCATCAGCGCCGCCGACCACAGGCCCATCACCGGCGGCATGTGGCGCTGGAAAAGATGTTTGATCAGGGCCGGCATAATGGTCTGAATAACGCCGATACCAATGCCGCCCAGCAGGGCGCTGGTCAGGAGCATCGCGCTATTCGGCGCCATTTCGCGCGCCAGGGCGCCGAGAATGATCATCGCCAGGCTCAGCGCCACACCCGCACGCTGGCTGAGCAGGCCGTTAACCCAGCTTCCCGCCAGCGCCATCACGCCCATGGCAACTACCGGCAGAGCGGTGAGCAGAGAAGCCGTCACAAAGCTCATGCCCGTGGCGCGGCGAAGCTCCGGCAGCAGCGGGCCGACGGAGGTGAGCAGCGGCCGCATATTGATGCCGACCAGCACCAGAACCAGCAGCATCAGTAGTCGATGTCTTGCCGGCGCGTGGGAAACCATAAACTCTCCTTAGAAAGCAAAAAAAGACGATACGCCTTTGCGTATCGTCTCGCCGCATCAGAACGGCTTCGTCGGCAGGTATTTGCCGTCAAGTGTGATCACGGCCCGCTCTCCGCCCTCCGGGTCGGCCACTTTTTTCACATCCAGTTTGAAATTGATGGCGCTGATAATGCCGTCGCCGAACTTCTCATGCACCAGCGCCTTCAGGGTAGTGCCGTAGACCTGCAGGATCTCATAGAAGCGGTAGATGGTCGGGTCGGTGGGCACCCTGTCCTCAATGCTGCCGCGCAGCGGGATGCTCTGGAGCAGCAGAACGGCGTCTTCATCCAGCGCCAGCTTGGCCCCGACCAGGCGAGCCGCATCGGCGGGCAGGGCGTGCTGGCCCAGCAGAGCGGCGGTGACGAACGCTTCTGACAGCCCGGTACCGTCTGCCAGTTCGGCAAAGGAGAGATCTTTTCTGGCTTTGGCCAGCAGGATCTGGTCGGCCAGGGCCAGGCGAATATCGCGATTAATTTGCGACTGAATCATATAAACCTCCGGTAGTAGATTAAACGTGGGCACTCTGCGGCACGGCGCGGGTACCCGGGTTTTCGGCCAGGGAGACAAATTGCCGGCGCAGGCCGTCATAGGCCGTAATATCACCGCTTTCGATGTCATATACCCAGCCGTGCAGCGCAATGCGCCCCTCCTCCAGCGCCAGGCGCACCGAGGGATGGGTCTGGATATTTGCCAGCTGAGCAATGACGTTTTCCCGCACCATCGAATGCACTTTTTCGTGCGCCGAGCGGTGTTGTTTGGCTTCATTCACAATACGGGCCGAATCCGCATAGCGCAGCCAGTGGCCGACGGCGGGCATATTGTCCATGCAGTGGCACCCCGCGATAGCGGTCATGGCGCCGCAGTCGGAGTGGCCGCAGATAACGATATCGCTGACCCGCAGCGCCGAGACGGCATACTCAACCGAGGCGGTGACGCCGCCCGGCTCCGGCCCGTAAGAGGGGACGATGTTGCCGGCATTGCGGATCACGAACAGATCGCCCGGTTCGCGCTGGGTGACCAGTTCCGGCACCAGCCGGCTGTCCGAGCAGGAAATAAAAAGGGCCCGCGGACTCTGCTGGTTGGCCAGCCGCTTAAACAGCCCGGCGCGTTCGGGAAAAACGCTGCGCTGAAATTTCAGAAAACCGTCAATAATGTCTTTCATTGTGACTCCTCCGCACCCTGTGCCATGCGAAGCAGAGTACCCGGCCCTTTCCATAAGGTAAAATATCCATTTATAATCAAGTCTATTGGTTATGCTTATGGGTTGGCGATGCTACTACGACATATCACCTATTTTCTGGCCGTGGCGGAACACCGCGGATTTACCCGGGCGGCCCAGGCGCTGCACGTTTCCCAGCCCGCGCTCTCCCAGCAGATTGGGCAGCTTGAGGCTTCTCTGGGCGCACAGCTGTTCGACCGCAGCGGGCGGCAGATCCGCCTGACCGATGCCGGTGAGATCTATATGGGCTATGCCAGGGAAGCGCTCCGGGCGCTGAAGGCGGGCAGCCGCGCCATTCACGATGTCGAAGATCTCACCTGCGGCACGCTCAGGGTGGGCGTGACGCCAACCTTTACCGCCTATCTCACCGGCCCCCTGCTGGCGGCATTTCACCTCCGCTATCCCGGCGTCACTCTGCAACTGCGTGAAATGTCTCAGGAATCTATCGAGATGTTACTGGAGCGCGATGAGCTGGATATCGGGATTGCTTTTGCGCAGGTGAATACCGCTGAGATAGAGGCCAGTCCGCTGCTGACGGAAACGCTGGCGCTGGTCGTGGCAAACCACCATCCTCTTGCGGGCCGGGAGGCTGTCGATCTCCAGCATCTTAAAGAGGAGAAGTTTGTCCTGCTGAGCGGCGAGTTCGCTACCCGGGAGCAGATCGACCGCTTCAGCCATCAGGCCGGCCTGCATCTTGCGGTGGCGATGGAGGTGAACGCCATCAGCGCCGTGCTGGAGATGGTGCGTCGCACCGGCCTGGCGACGCTTCTCCCGGCGGCGATTGCCGCTCAGCGGGAGGGCATTGCGGCGATTACGCTTTCTCCGCCGCTGCTGGAAAGAACGGCGGTGCTGCTGCGGCGCAAAGGGAGCTGGCAAACCGCCGCCGCGCGGGCGTTTACGGCCCTCGCCCACGAAAGCGCGGCGGGCGGTCTCTAACGTTCACGCAATGAGCAATGGTATGTTGTTATTGTGGCTGTTTAAGTAATAACCTTTTCTCCGGATCCTGCGGCGGCCGCGATGCGGTTTTTTTCATTGCTTACTGCCGCAAACATATTGCTACCTGAAAGATAAGGGCCGCGCGGTTCTGATATGCTATATCTATCTGCCTATGCCCGTATCTGTTAAGGAGCACGACATGCCATTTTTTACCATGAATGAAGATAACGACGATAAAAAGAACGCCGAGGGTGGCGAACCCGCTTTCATCCAGCAAAAACTCCTCTCCTCGCGCTCAATCGTCATTTCCGGCGAAATCAACCAGGAGCTGGCGCAGAAGGTGGTGACCCAGCTTATTCTGCTGCAGAGCATCAGCGACGAGCCGATCCGCATCTATCTCAACAGCCAGGGCGGCCACGTTGAAGCGGGCGATACCATTCACGACTTCATCAAGTTTATTCGCCCGGACGTGCACATCATCGGTACCGGCTGGGTGGCCAGCGCCGGGATCACCATTTTCCTCGCGGCGAAAAAAGAGCACCGCTACTCGCTGCCGAACACCCGCTTTATGATCCACCAGCCGATGGGCGGCGTGCGCGGCCAGGCGACGGATATCGAAATTGAAGCCCGCGAAATCATCCGCATGCACGACCGCATCAACCGCCTGATCGCCGACGCTACCGGCCAGCCGCTGGAGCGCGTGAAGAAAGATACCGACCGCAACTTCTGGATGTCGCCGCAGGAAGCGCTCGACTACGGCATTGTCGGTAAACAGATTACTCACTTTGATGAGCTGAACGCGGGCTAACCGCTGCAGGCACAAAAAACCCACGTCGCACAGGCTTCGTGGGTTTTTTTTTACGCCTCTTTGTTAGTGGGTCGGGAAGTGCTTCTCGCCCGGATGGGTCATCTGGAACTCGGTTTCGCGACCGGCCAGGTAGCCGTAGAAGATATAGCCAAACATAGTGATGATGGAGCCGCCGTAAACCGCGACTTCACCGCAGGCGTACACGCCGTAGATGCTGTAAACCACCGCCACCGTGCCCAGCAGTGAACCGAGAATATACTGCGACTGGGTGACGTGATTTTTACGCAGCATCACCTGCAGGCCGGTCATTGCCAGCACGTATGGCACCATGTTGATAAACACCGCCAGGTTAAGCAGCAGGTTGAACTGTTTGAGCAGGTTTGGCGAAATGGTCATGCTGGCCAGCAGCAGCTCCAGAACCAGCATGATAATCATGCCGGGGATAGGCGCGTTGTCTTTGGTTACTTTGCTGAATACCGCCGGGAACAGCGTAGTATCGGCCGCCGCCTTCGATACCTGGGCGTTAGTGAACTGCCAGCCCAGCAGAGAACCGATGCAGGCGATAACCGCGAGGGCAGTGATAAATTTCCCGACGGCCGGGGAAAACATCATGCTGAACACCAGACCAAACGGCGCGTCAGAGGTGGCAAGCTGCGCATTCGGCACGATACCCTGGATAACCGAGGTCGAGGCGATATAGACGATGGCTGCGAAGCCAGTGCCGAACAGACAGGCCAGCGGTACGTTGCGCTCCGGATTTTCCACCGTATCGGAGTTGGCGCCGGCGGACTCGATACCGAGGAAGGCCCACAGGGTCAGCGAGATCCCGGAGGAGATAGCGCTGCCGGTTGCCGCGCCGTGCGGGTTCCATGCGGCCATATACAGCTCTGGCTTAAACCAGAACCAGCCGATCACCGACAGACCGGCGACCGGAATAATAATTCCCCACACGGTAATGCTGGAGATGCGTCCGGTAACGCGCGGCCCCTTGAAGTTGGCCACCATGGTCAGCACCAGAATCGCTACCACCGTCGCAAAGGTATGCATCGGCGAACTTTTTACCCACGGCAAGAAGGGGGCGAGATAGCCGGCTGCGGAAACGGCGATAGCGACACAGCTGATGACCAGGCAAATATAGTAGGTATAGGATGCGATAAAGAAGGAGGAGGGGCCGTGCGCCTCGGCGGAGTAGGCGGACATGCCGCCGGCCCGTTTGCAATAGGCCCCGAGTTTCGCAAAAGTATAGGCAATACACATGGAACCCAGCGCGGTAACGATCCATGAAAGAATCGAAATTGCGCCGATCTGCGCGAGACTGGCCGGGAGCATAATTATCCCGGAGCCCATCATATTAACTGCGACCAAAATAGTCAGGCCAGTTAGCCCCATTTTTTTTGATTCACTAGCCATGTAGATTTACTCCACTCAAGTAAAAGGAGACGAGTTTCTAATTAATAGATTGAAATTCACTGAGCGTTGATAATTATTCTTTAATATTTACCAATGGCTCAGGGAGTCTTGTCAGAAAAATTAAACCACCAGAATCCTCAGGTATGGCTGATGATATTGGAGCGATTTACTTTCGTCAAACAGCAAATTATTTTTAAATGTTTAAATTGAATGATTATTTCCGTTAGCTGAATAAACATATTAAAGTCATTTGAAAACAATCTATTGTGTTTGTTTTTGAAGCGTGGTTAAGTTTTTTTCGCATAAAAATATAGTTTCTTCTTGGCCTTCTGAATAGTTATTTTGATGGCGGAAAATGATTATCTCTGATTATTCTTTGGTAATATTTTTGGACTATCCAATTCATTTTTGTTGTTCTATCGTCAGTGCCGTCAACTAATTCATTAATCAGCGCCGCCGCCGGCGAAGGAATTAGTTATATTGCCGCTGCAGGCAATATAGTTAAGGTTTTCAGAGCCAGGCAGACCGGTGTGCGCTCGCTACATGAGGAACAGCCCATGTCAGATAAAAAGTATTTAGTGGTGGGTGGCTCAATTGCCAATAATCCAACCCTGGAAGAGGCCGTCGATCAAATTGTTACTTCCCTGACTAATAAAGGGGAGCACGTCCGCTTCGCCGCGACCTATGCGCAGGGTACTGATTATGTTATGTCGACGGCGGCGGTAGACTGCGTCATGGTGGAGTGGGCGCCGGCGAAGGCCGCGGAGATTGTCGACTTCCTGAATAGCCTCTATCGCCATCATGCCAAAGTCCCGGTCTTTATGATGGTCAACTCCCACGCCGAGCACGGCGAGCTGGTGCCGGAAATCATGAACCGGGTGACTGAAACCTTCCTCGTGCTGGATGACACCACCGACTTTATCGTCGGGCGCCTGCGCGCCGCCGTTGCCCGTTACGAAAAAATGATTATGCCGCCGCTGATGGCCGCGATGATGAAGTACACCCGCGAGAAAGAGTACTCCTGGTCCGCGCCGGGCCATCAGGGCGGGATCGGCTTCTGCAAAACGCCGGTCGGCCGCAAGTTCTATGATTTCTACGGCGAGAACATCTTCCGTACCGATATGGGGATCGAGCGCGCCTGCCTCGGATCGATGCTCGATCACACCGGCGCTTTCGGTGAAAGTGAAAAATATATTGCCGACGTGTTCGGCGCCGACCGCTCCTACTCGCTGGTGGTGGGCACCTCCGGCGCTAACCGCACCATCATGCAGGCCTGCTGCACGGAAGACGATATCGCGCTTTGCGATCGCAACAGCCACAAATCGATTGAACAGGGCCTGATGCTCACCGGCATTCGTCCGGTCTACATGACTCCGACCCGCAACGCCTACGGTATTATCGGGCCGATCCCCAAAAAGCAGATGACGGCGGCCGCCATCAAAAATGCCATCAGCCGCAACCCCTTTGCTGCTGAAGCCCCCAATCAGAAGCCCGCCTACAGCGTGGTCACCAACTGCACCTATGACGGCCTGATCTATAACGGCGAGACTATTGAACAGCTGCTGGGCGAAAGCTGCGACCGCATCCACTATGATGAAGCCTGGTTCGGCTACTCGCGCTTTAACCCTATCTATAAAGGCTTCCACGCAATGCGCGGCGACAAAGCGAGCCACGGCAAGAATCAGCCGACTCTGTTCGCGACCCACTCGACCCACAAGCTGCTCAACGCGCTCTCTCAGGCCTCCTATATTCATATCCGCGAAGGCCGCGGTAACGTCGAGCCGGCGCAGTTCAGCCAGGCGTATATGATGCACGCCACTACCTCGCCGCTGTACTCTATTGCCGCCTCTAATGACGTGGCGGCGGCGATGATGGACGGCGAGCAGGGGATCAACCTGACCAGCGAAGTGATTGAAGAAGCGGTCGCTTTCCGCCAGGCCGTCGCCCGCAGCTGGCGCGATGCGCAGCAGAAAGGCGACTGGTTCTTTAAACCCTGGAACCCGGATAGCGTGACCTGCCCGCGCACCGGCGAAAAATATGACTTTGCCGATGCGCCGCTCTCGCTGCTGAGCAGCGAACAGTCCTGCTGGAAGCTCGATCCTGAGGATAGCTGGCACGGCTTTAGCGACCTCGATGAGGACTGGGTGATGCTCGATCCGGTCAAAGTCAGCCTGCTGGCGCCCGGCCTCAACGAAGATGGCTCCCTGTCCGAGAACGGCGTTCCCGCCGCGCTGGTCACCGCCTATCTGTCCAGCATCGGTATCGTGCCGACCCGCACTACCGATTTCCAGATCATGTTCCTGTTCTCAATGGGGATCACCAAAGGTAAGTGGGTCACCCTGATGAACAGCCTGCTCTCCTTCAAGCAGCACTATGACAACGACGATCCGCTGTCAGAAGTGATGCCGGCGCTGGTCGCCAGCGCTCCCGACGTGTACAGCGGCATGACCATGCAGCAGCTTGGGCGAAAAATGTTACGCTTCCTCAACGACTACAACCCGAGCGTGCAGCTGAACAAGGCGTACTCAACGCTGCCGGCGATTGATATGATCCCGCGCCAGGCAAACAGGCAGTTGGTGCGCAACAACGTCGAGTTGGTCTCCATCGTTAACCTCGCCGGCCGCACCGCCGCGAACTCGGTTATTCCTTACCCGCCGGGGATCCCGATGCTGATGTCCGGTGAGAACTTCGGCGATGGCAGCAGCCCGCAGATCGCCTACCTGAAAGCGCTGCAGGCGTGGGATGACGCTTTCCCCGGTTTTGAACATGAAACCGAGGGCACTCACAAAGTAGACGGCGTCTATCACGTAATGTGTATCAAACAGGCGCGTTAAAGCAGACGGCTGTTGGGGTAAAGGGCGATGTCACATCGCCCTTTATTTTTCCACTTGTCTAACTATGCATATTAGATAACAAGTTATTCACTTACGTGGGCGATGGTTATAGCAGCGATTATTATCATTATTAATAGTGATTAAGTAATTCTAATGAGAGTGGCACGATTAGGTAATAATGATTGCGACTTCAAAAGAGTGATAACAGCTGCTTACGTGACGAAAAGAGCTGAGCCATAAATAGGCGGATAATATTGATCTCCATCATTATGTAAAAGGCATAAGTCGATATGTCAATAATATGTTTTAATTTCGCAACAGTCATGCGTTATTGCACATTGACTGGTAAGTACCCGGGAGGATAATGGTGATAATAATTACTGGCAGGAATTACTGTTATGCGTACCACACACGATCTGGAAAATATTTTTAAGACTATGTTACGCGAGGAAAATATCAGCTCGCAAAATGAAATCGTTGAATATTTAAAAGAGAAGGGGTTCCTACATATTAATCAGTCGCGCGTTTCTCGTATGCTGGCCAGCCTCGGTGCGGTCAGGACGCGCAATGCCAGAATGGAGATGGTCTACTGCCTGCCCTCGGAAATGGGGGTTCCCACCACCGATACGCCGCTGTGTAAATCGATCGTCGATATAACCTCCAATGATACGATGGTGGTGACCCATACGGTTCCCGGCGCGGCGCCGCTAATTGCCCGGCTGCTGGATTCCTGCGGTAAGCCGGAGGGCATTTTAGGCACCATTGCCGGTGACGACACCATATTTATCGTACCGGTAGCCGGATTTAACGTGGGTGAACTACAGCAGACCGTTACAAATATATTACAAACCAACCATGCTTAGCCCCACCAAAAAAAGAAAGCGCGCTGCTTATAAGATTATTTGCGCCCAGCAGATCTGAAGGCCAAAAAATAGTGCTGGCGGAATATACCTGAAATTTACCCGGCGGTGATGGATGGTTATCAATTAACAGGCTTAATTATGGATATTGCAAATAAACTCTGTGAGGCATTAGCTAATGTCTTCCTGGAATTAAACATTGAGGCGCAGAGCGACATTACCATTCGTTCTGCGGCAGCCAAAAAATTTGGCGACTATCAGGTTAACTGCATTATGCAGATAGCCAGTCGGCTGAAAACGCCGCCGCTGCTGCTTGCCGATCGCGTGGCGGCGTGCCTGAAAACAGCGCCTGCGCTGGCCGGGGTGGTGGCGAAAGTAGACGTGGTGCCGCCCGGATTTATCAATATTTTCCTCAGCGACGATGCGCTGGCGCTGATGCTGGAGGCGGCGCTGGCGGACGAGCGGCTGGGCGTTGCTAAAGAGGCGCCGCAGACCGTCGTCGTGGACTACTCTTCGCCCAACGTAGCCAAAGAGATGCACGTCGGCCACCTGCGTTCCACTATCATTGGCGATGCGGTGGTGCGCACTCTCCGGTTCCTCGGTCACCGCGTCATTCGCGCCAACCATATCGGCGACTGGGGTACCCAGTTCGGCATGCTGATTGCCCTGCTGGAGGAGCGCCAGCAGGAGAGCGACGGCTCTCTGTCGGGCCTTGAGGCCTTCTACCGCGAAGCAAAAAGGCGGGACGAAACGGATGCCGCTTTTGCTGCGCGGGCCCGGGAGTACGTGGTCAGGCTACAGCAGGGCGACGCCCACTGCCGGGCGCTGTGGAAGCAGCTGGTGCAGATCACGATGGAGCAGAATCAGCACACCTATCAGCGCCTGAACGTTACCCTGACGCCGCAGGACATCATGGGCGAAAGCCTCTACAACCCGATGCTGCCCGGCATCGTCGGCGACCTGCTGGCGCGCGGCATCGCCGAAGAGAGCCGCGGCGCGGTGGTGGTCTACCTGCCGGAATATCAGAACAAAGCGGGCGAGCCGATGGGGGTCATCATCCGTAAAAAGGATGGTGCCTATCTGTACACCACCACCGACATCGCCTGCGCGAAGTACCGCTATGAAACCCTGCACGCCGACCGGATGCTCTACTACATCGACGCCCGCCAGCACCAGCACCTGATGCAGGCGTGGGCCATCGTGCGCCGGGCCGGCTACGTGCCGCCGGAGGTGCCGATGGAGCACCACATGTTTGGCGTAATGCTGGACAAATCCGGCAGGCCGTTCAAAACCCGCGAAGGCGGGACGGTGAAGCTGTCGGACCTGCTGGATGAGGCGGTGTTTCGCGCCGGGCAATTGGTTAGCGTCAGGGCGCCGCACCTCGATCCCGCCGAGCAGCACTATCTGGCGAATGTTATCGGCATTGGTGCGGTTAAGTACGCCGATTTGTCGAAAAACCGCACCACCGACTACGTATTCGACTGGGATAACATGCTCAGTTTTGAAGGCAATACCGCGCCCTACATTCAGTACGCCCATGCGCGTATTGCTTCAATTCTGCGGCGACTGCAGGTAGAACAGGTGAGCGGTCCGCTGGTTATCAGCAATGAGAAGGAGCGCGACCTGGCGCTGCGGCTGGTGCAGTTTGAAGAGACGCTGCGCCGGGTTGCCCGCGACGGCACGCCGCACGTGCTGTGCGCCTGGCTGTACGATCTGGCGGGCGCATTCTCCAGCTTCTACGCCGCCTGCCCGGTGATTAACGCCCAGGCGCCGGCGCAGACTGCCAGCCGTCTGAAACTTGTCGCCCTGACCGCGCGCACCCTTAAGGCGGGGCTGAATTTGCTGGGGATTGAGGCCCCGGAAAGGATGTAGTCGCCAGGGCCTGGCCTCAGGACTTTTTATTACCCCGGTACGCCAGCGCTACCACCAGCGACTGCACCAGGCACAACGTGGCCGACTGGGAGCGAAAGGCGTCCACCTGGGCCTCTTTCACCACGAAGCAGAGATCGCTGAAGGTCGCCAGCGGGCTTATCTGGCTGTCGGTAATGACGATTTGCCGGGCGCCGACGGCGGCGGCGTTTTCGCTGACCATCAGCGTCTCCTCCGCGTAGGGCGAAAAGCTCACCGACACCACGATATCCTGCGCCTTGATGCGCCCGGACTGCTCGCGCAGCATACCGCCCATGCCGTCGAGCAGCACCGGACGACAGTCGAGGTGGCTCAGGGCGTAAGTCAGGTAGGTGGCGATGCTGTACGAGCGGCGCAGGCCTACCACGTAAATAGTCTCGGCGGCGGCCAGCAGTTCGACGGCCCTGCTGAGCATATCGGGATCGGTGCGGGCGGCGAGCTGCTGCAGCGCCTGGCCATTCGAGCGGGCAAACTCCTGCAGAATATCGAGCGGGGTCTCCGGCACCTCTTCGCTCTCCATCTCTTTAAACAGGCGCGCGCGGTCGCTGTAGCTCGCCGTCTCCTCCATCAGATTCATGCGAAACAGCTGTTTCATTTCGTTAAAGCCGGTGAAGTCAAAGGCGTTTGCAAAGCGGATAAGCGTTGACGGCGGCACGTCGGCGCGCTCGGCAATAATGGCGACGGTATCAAAGGCGACGCTGTTGGTGTTATCCAGCACGTAGCGCGAAACCTGCTGCAGGCGCTTGCTCAGACCGTCGTAACGGTCGCGGATTTGCTGTTGAAGTTCACTCAGGCTGGATGCGGTTGCCATTTCTTCCTCTCTGCGCATGTCATTGCGCAATTCTACATCATAAAAACCCATCGCCGATCACAATAATCAATATTTATTTTATTTCAACTTAAAATGGAATGTTTGTTTCATATACAGTGTTCTGGTCACATTAACGTAACAACAGCGAGAGGTTCAGGATGGAGACGGTAGCGAATTTTATTCACGGTGAATGTGTCACCGGTGCAGGCCAGCGCATTCAGGCGATCTTCAACCCGGCGACCGGCGAGCAGATCCGCCAGGTCGCAATGAGCACGGCGCAGGAGACGCAGCAGGCGATTGCCGCCGCGCAGCAGGCGTTTTCCGGCTGGTCGAAACAGTCTCCGCTGAAGCGAGCGCGGGTGATGTTCCGCTTTAAGGCGCTGCTGGAAGAAAACGCCGATCGCCTGGCGCGGCTTATCAGCGAAGAGCACGGCAAAGTGTTCTCCGACGCCATCGGCGAGCTGACCCGCGGCCTGGAAGTGGTGGAGTTCGCCTGCGGTATTCCGCATCTGCAGAAGGGCGAGCACTCGGCCAACGTCGGCACCGGCGTCGATAGCCACTCGCTGATGCAGCCGCTGGGCGTCTGCGCCGGCATTACGCCGTTTAACTTCCCGGCGATGGTGCCGATGTGGATGTTCCCGATTGCGCTGGCCACCGGCAATACCTTCGTACTCAAACCGTCGGAAAAAGATCCCTCTCTGGCCCTCGAGCTGGCGCGTCTGCTGAAACAGGCGGGCCTGCCGGACGGCGTTTTCAACGTAGTACAGGGCGATAAAGAGGCGGTGGACGTGCTGCTGACCGATCCCCGCGTGCAGGCGGTGAGCTTCGTCGGCTCAACGCCGATCGCGCAATACATCTACGAGACCGCTTCGGCCCACGGCAAGCGCTGCCAGGCGCTCGGCGGGGCGAAAAACCACTGCCTGCTGATGCCGGACGCCGATATGGAGATGGCCATCGGGGCGATAATGGGCGCGGCCTTCGGCGCGGCGGGCGAACGCTGCATGGCGCTGTCGGTGGTGGTTGCCGTTGGCGACGAGGCCGCCGACGACCTGTGCCGGCGGCTGGAAGAGCAGATGGCCTCCCTGCGCGTCGGACCGGGTCTTGACCAGGCGCCGGAAAACGAGATGGGGCCGCTGATTTCCGCCGCCCACCGCAGCAAGGTGCTGGGCTACATCGACAGCGGCGAAGAGCAGGGCGCGAGGCTGCGCGTTGACGGGCGCGGCCTGCGGGTTAAGGGGCATGAGCAGGGCTACTTCGTTGGCCCGACGCTGTTCGATAACGTCACGCCAGAGATGCGCATCTACCGGGAGGAGATCTTCGGCCCGGTGCTGAGCGTGGTGCGGGTTGCCGACTACGAAAGCGGCCTTCAGCTGATTAACGACCACGAATACGGCAACGGCGCGGCCATCTTTACCCGCGACGGCGGCACGGCGCGGCGCTTTGGCGAAGAGGTACAGGCGGGCATGGTGGGCATTAATGTCCCGATCCCGGTGCCGATGGCCTTCCACAGCTTCGGCGGCTGGAAGCGCTCCATTTTCGGGCCGCTGAACGTTCACGGCAACGACGGCGTGCGCTTCTACACCCGGATGAAAACCCTCACCGCCCGCTGGCCCGACCTGCAGCAGGACCGGGGAGCGGCATTCTCCATGCCGACGCTCGGCTGACGGGAGGCCTCATGAAGACCGAACGCATGACCATGGCGCAGGCGCTGGTCCGCTTCCTCAATCAGCAGTATCTGTCGGTGGACGGCGAGGAGACGCCCTTCGTGGAGGGCGTGATGACTATCTTCGGGCACGGCAACGTGCTCGGTATCGGCCAGGCGCTGGAACAGGATCCCGGCCACCTCCGGGTGTGGCAGGGCTGCAACGAGCAGGGCATGGCGCACATCGCCACCGGCTTTGCCAAACAGCACCGCCGGCAAAAAATCATCGCCGTTACCTCCTCGGTGGGGCCGGGGGCGGCGAACATGGTGACCGCCGCCGCCACGGCGACGGCGAACCGCATTCCGCTGCTGCTGCTGCCGGGCGATATCTACGCCAGCCGCCAGCCGGACCCGGTGTTGCAGCAGATTGAGCAGTATCACGACCTGAGCATCAGCACTAACGACTGCTTCCGCCCGGTCTCCCGCTACTGGGACCGCATCAACCGCCCGGAGCAGTTGATGAGCGCCATGCTCAGCGCGATGCGCACCCTCACCGATCCGGCGGACTGCGGCGCGGTGACTATCTGCCTGCCCCAGGACGTACAGGGCGAGGTCTGGGACTATCCGCAGAGTTTCTTTGCCCGCCGGGTGCATCACCTGGAGCGGCGGCCGCCGGACGCCTCGCGGCTGGCGCAGGCGCGGGATCTGATCGCCCGCAAGCGCCGCCCGCTGATTATCTGCGGCGGCGGGGTGCGCTATTCCGGGGCCCACGCGGCGCTGCAGCAGTTCGCCGAGCGCCACTTCCTGCCGCTGGCGGAAACCCAGGCGGGCAAGGGCGCGCTGGTCAGCGCGCACCCGCTGAACCTCGGCGGGCTTGGCGTCACCGGCGCCCAGGCGGCGAATACCCTGGCCGCGCAGGCGGACCTGGTGATCGGCGTCGGCACCCGGCTGACAGACTTCACCACCGGCTCGAAGTCGCTGTTTTCTCATCCTGATGTTGATTTTCTGCTGCTCAACGTCGCCGAATTTGATGCCCTCAAGCTGGACGCCACGGCGCTGATCGCCGACGCCCGCTGCGGGCTGGAACAGCTGACCCGGGCGCTCGGCGGCTACCGCAGCGGCTGGCAGGGAGAGATAGCCGATGCCCGGGGCGCGTGGGACGAAGAGCTGCAGCGGCTGTGGGCGCGGGAGTGGCGCCCGGACGAGGCGCCGGAAATCGCCGGCCACCTCGACGCGCAGCTGGCGGAGTATGCCGACACCCTCAACACCCGCCTGACCCAGACCCGGGCGCTGGGGCTTATCAACCAGCAGGTCGGGGATGACGCCATCGTGGTGGGGGCCGCAGGCTCGCTGCCCGGCGATCTGCAGCGCCTCTGGCAGGTGCGCGCACCGGACGGCTATCACCTGGAGTACGGCTACTCCTGCATGGGCTATGAAATCGCCGCCGCCGTCGGCGCGAAGCTGGCGGCGCCGGCACGGCCGGTGTACGCGATGGTCGGCGACGGCTCTTACATGATGCTGCACTCCGAGCTGCAGACGGCGGTGCAGGAGGGAATTAAAATCACCGTCCTGCTGTTCGATAACGCCGGCTTCGGCTGCATCAACAACCTGCAGATGGGCCACGGCATGGGCAGCTTTGGCACCGAAAACCGCCGCCGTAATCCGGACAGCGGCAGGCTGGACGGGCCGCTGGTGACCGTCGATTTTGCCAAAAACGCCGAAAGCTACGGCTGCCGCGCCTGGCGGGTGCATGACGAGGCGAGCCTGCTGCAGGCGCTGGCGGAGTCGAAAGCGCACCCCGGGCCGTCGCTGCTGGACATCAAGGTACTGCCCAAAACCATGACCCACGACTATGGCGCCTGGTGGCGCACCGGCGATGCGCAGCAGGCGGACTCCGCGGCGGTTCGCCGCGCGGCGGCGGAGACCGCAGAGCGGCTCACGCGCGCCCGCCAGTACTGATCTCTCCCAACCTGCCCCTTCTGTCCCGTCCGGCACTGCCGCCGGCCGGGGCGGAAAGGGCATTCCATTTCCCGGCGAAATCTGACTGTTTTTCACCCTGATGTTGTGATGTTGATAACGAATTTTATCTGTGCGTTAACAAAACTGTTAAGCGGTACGCAAAAACATAACTTTCACTTTCTCGAAAAATGAAATAAATGTTTTATTTACGGTGTCGTTAGTTCATTGCGTTCACCAACACCGGGAGCCGTTATGTTTAACATCGCTTTACTGGGCGCCGGCCGCATTGGCCAGGTGCATGCCGCTAACATTGCCAGCCACAAAGAGACGACGCTCTGGTCTGTCGTCGATCCCAACCGCGAGTTTGCCAGCCGCCTTGCCCGACAGTACCAGGCGCGTATTCAGACGCTGGACGAGGCGATGACCGACCCCAGCGTTCACGCCGTGCTTATCGCCTCCGCTACCGATACCCACGCCGATCTGATTGAGCTGGCCGCCCGCCACGGTAAGGCCATCTTCTGCGAAAAGCCGGTCCACCTCGATCTTTCCCGGGTGCGCGACTGCCTGAAGGTGGTTAAGGCCAGCGGCGTGCCGCTGTTTGTTGGCTTCAACCGCCGCTTCGACCCGCAGTTCAGACGCGTCAAAACCGAGGCGCAGCAGGGCCGCATCGGCACGCCGGAATCGCTGCTGATCATCTCCCGCGATCCGTCGCCGCCGCCCGCCGAGTACGTTAAGGTCTCCGGCGGCATGTTTCGCGACATGACCATTCACGACTTCGATATGGCGCGCTTCATCATGGGCGAGGAGCCGGTTTCGGTATTTGCCCAGGGCAGCAACCTGGTCGATCCGGCCATCGGCGCGGCGGGCGATATCGACACCGCGTTTATCGTGCTCAAGTACGCCTCCGGCGCGCTGGCGACCATTGTTAACAGCCGCCGCTCTGCCTACGGCTACGACCAGCGTCTGGAGCTGCACGGTTCCGAAGGGCTGCTGTGCGCGGGCAATATCCTTGAAAACCAGGTCCGCCACTACGGACAGAGCGGCGCGACCGGCGCCCTGCCGGAGCACTTCTTCCTCCAGCGCTACCGCGAAGCCTACGCCGCCGAATGGCAGCACTTTGTTGCGGTGCTGCGCGGCGAGGCCGCACCCGAGTGCAGCGGCGACGACGGCGAGCGGGCGCTGCTGCTGGCCGATAAGGCGCTGGAATCCCTGCGCACTCAGCGCGAAGTCTTCCTCTGATTTACCCATAACAACAGCACCCTACACAGAGAGACAACATAATGAAAAAGCTACTCCTGGCCGCCCTCATCGCCCTCACATCCGGGGCCGCCGTTGCCGAAAATGAGCAGATTGTCTTCAGTACGCCGAACCTGGCGACGCCGTTTGAAGTCAGCATGCAGCGCACGGCGGTGAAAACCGCTAAAGAGATGGGCATCAACCTGCAGGTTCTCGACGGCCAGGGCAGTTCGCCCAAGCAGGTGGCCGACCTGGAAAACTCCATTACCCGCGGCGCGCAGGGTTTTATCGTCTCGCCTAACGACGTTAACGCCGTCTCCGGCGCCGTAGATGAAATTCAGGACGCTAACCTGCCGGTGGTCACCCTCGATCGCTCGGTCAACAGCCAGAAGAAGGTGCCCCATTTCGGCGCCAACAACTACAAGGGCGGCCAGGCGATTGCCGACTTCGTGAAGGCTAAATTCCCCGACGGCGCCGACATCGTGCTGCTGACCGGCCAGCCCGGCTCCTCCTCTAACATCGAGCGTACCAAAGGCATCCGCGACAGCCTGAAGGCTGGCGGGGAAAAATATCATATCGTCGCCGATCAGACGGGTAACTGGCTGCGTTCTGAAGGAATGCGCATTGTTGAAAGCGTGCTGCCCTCGCTGCCGAAGCGCCCGCAGGTGATCCTCTCCGCGAATGATGATATGGCGCTCGGCGCCATCGAAGCCCTGCAGGGCCAGGGCGTGAAGCCCGGCGATGTGATGGTGACCGGCTTTGACGCCGTACCGGAAGCGCTGGCCCGCGTGCGCGACGGCTGGATGGCGGTGACCGCCGACCAGCGTCCGGGCTATGCGGTGAAAACCGCCATGAGCCAGCTGGTGGATAACATCCGCACGAAAAAAGCGATCACCGGCGCGGACTATGCCCCGACGCTTATTACCCAGGCCAACCTGCAGCAGGCCGAGCGCATCGGCGAAGCCGGTAAATGACGGTCGCCGGGCCCGGGCCCGGCAGTAACCCAGGAGCGGAGCGATGTCACAACCTTTACTCAAAGTCACCGATCTGGCGAAAAGCTTCTCCGGCGTCTGGGCGCTCAGCAGCGCCCAGCTCACCGTCGGCGCGGGTGAAATTCACGCCCTGCTGGGCGAGAACGGCGCCGGAAAATCCACGCTGCTGAAGGCGCTGGCGGGCGCCCAGCCGCAGACCCGGGGCGAAATCTGGTTTAACGGCGAGGTGCTGGCGGCAGATGAGTCGCCCGTCGATCGCCAGAACCGGGGCATCATCACCATTTACCAGGAGTTCAACCTGCTGCCCAACATGAGCGTCGCCGAGAATATGTTCCTCGGCCACGAGCCGCGCCGGCGCGGGCTGATTGTCGATGAGAAGGCGGTGAATCAGGAGGCGCAGGCGATCCTCGACTACCTGCAGCTCAACGTCGCCCCGACCACCGCCGTCGCCCGCCTGAGCGTGGCCCAGCAGCAGATGATCGAGATAGCCCGCGCCCTGACGCTCAATGCGAAGCTTATCATCATGGATGAGCCCTCGGCGGCGCTCAGCGACAGCGAGGTTGAGAGCCTGCACCGGGTAGTGCGCGAACTGAAGGGCCGCGGCGTCAGCATTATCTACGTTACCCACCGCCTGCACGAAGTTTTCCAGCTCTGCGACCGCTTCACCGTCTTCCAGGACGGCCGCTACACCGGCAGCGGCGCGGTGGCGGAGACCGATGTCGGGCAGCTTATTCGTCTGATGGTGGGGCGCGACGTCGTCTTCAACCGCCGCCCGGCCAGCGAAACCCATCATAAGGATAAGCCCGTTCGCCTTGCGGTGAAGGGGCTATCGCGGGTCAGGCCGCCGCTCGACCCCCACGGCATCGCCCTGCACGACATCTCCTTTGAGGTTCACGCCGGTGAGGTGCTGGGGATCGCCGGGCTGGTGGGCGCCGGGCGCACGGAGGTGGCGCGCTGCCTGTTCGGCGCCGACGGCTTTACGCGCGGCGAATTTACGCTCGACGGCGAGCCCTACCGGCCGCGCGATCCGCTGTTTGCCCTCGACCAGGGCATTGCCCTGGTCCCGGAAGATCGCAAAAAAGAGGGCGCGGTGCTGGGGCTGTCGATCCGCGACAACCTCTCGCTCTCCTGCCTCTCCTCGCTGCTGCGCTGGGGCTTTTTCGTCAACGCCCGCAAGGAGGACGACCTGATTGAGTCCTACCGCAAGGCGCTGCAGATCAAGATGGTTAACAGCGAGCAGGAGGTTCGCAAGCTCTCCGGCGGCAACCAGCAGAAGGTGATCCTCGCCCGCTGCATGGCCCTCAATCCCCGGGTGCTGATCGTCGATGAGCCTACGCGCGGCATCGATGTCGGCACCAAGTCAGAAGTGCACCAGGTGCTGTTTGAGATGGCTAAAACCGGCGTCGCGGTGATCGTTATCTCCTCCGATCTGCCGGAGGTAATGGCGGTTTCCGACCGCATCATCACCCTCAGCGAAGGACGGGTGACCGGCGAAATTCACGGCGACGATGCCACGGAAGAGACCCTGATGATGATGATGGCCATCAACCACGACAGCCTTAACGCGGCTTAACGGAGTCCCCAATGACGCAGATGATTTCCAAAACCACGGTCGCGGACAAGCGCCGCGGCGGCATCGATCCGATCGCCTTCTTCGAGCGCTTCGGCGTGCTGATCTTTATGATCCTGCTGCTGATCTTCTTTCAGATGCAGAACAGCAACTTCCTCTCTGAGCGCAATATTTTCAACATTCTCACTGAAGTGTCGATCTACGGGATCATGGCGGTGGGCATGACCTTCGTCATTCTGACCGCCGGTATCGACCTCTCCGTCGGCTCTATCCTGGCGGTGTGCGCCATGACGGCCGCCTACGTGATTAAGGGCGATAACTTTACCACCGTCGACCCCGGCGCCTGGGGCGGCATGAGCTGGCTGATTGGCCTCGGCATCTGCCTGGCGATGGGCACCGCCATCGGCTTTCTGCACGGCCTCGGCGTCACCCGTCTGCGCCTGCCGCCCTTTATCGTCACTCTTGGCGGCATGACCATCTGGCGTGGCCTGACCCTGGTTATCAATGACGGCGCGCCCATTGCAGGCTTCGATGAAGGCTACCGCTGGTGGGGGCGAGGCGAGCTGCTCGGCATCTCGATTCCGATCTGGATTTTTGCCCTCGTGGCGCTGGCGGGCTATCTGGCGCTGCACAAAACCCGCTGGGGGCGTTTCGTCTACGCCATTGGCGGTAACCCGGAGGCGGCGCGGCTGGCGGGCGTGAACGTCAGGCGGGTGCTGGTCAGCGTCTATGTGGTGATCGGCTGCCTCGCCGGGCTGGCGGGCTTTATCCTCAGCGCCCGCCTCGGCAGCGCCGAGGCGGTAGCGGGTATCTCCTTCGAGCTGCGGGTCATCGCCTCGGTGGTGATTGGCGGCACCTCGCTGATGGGCGGCTACGGGCGCATCGGCGGCACCATTATCGGCTCGATCATTATGGGCATCCTGATCAACGGCCTGGTGCTGATGAACGTTTCCGCCTACTACCAGCAGATCATCACCGGCCTGATTATCGTACTGGCGGTGGCCTTCGACACTTACGCCAAGAGCCGCCGCGGCGCAATTTAAGGAGCCAGTCATGAAACAGGTACGGATAGGGCTTATCGGCACCGGCTATATCGGCAAGGCTCACGCCATCGCCTACGCCCAGGCGCCGACGGTGTTTAACCTGCGCGGCAGGCTGGTGCGCGAGATGGTGGCGGAGGTGACGCCCGAGCTGGCGGCGCAAAGGGCGCAGGCCTTCGGCTTCAACCGCGCCACCGGCGACTGGCGCGCGCTGGTCGCAGACCCCGACATCGACTTGGTGGATATCTGCTCGCCCAACCATCTGCACAAGGAGATGGCGCTGGCGGCGATTGCCCACGGCAAGCACGTCTACTCGGAAAAGCCGCTGGCGCTCAACGCCCGCGATGCCCGAGAGATGGTCGAGGCGGCGGCGCGGGCCGGCGTCAAAACGCTGGTCGGCTTTAACTACATGAAAAACCCGACGGCGGCGCTGGCGAAGGAGATTATCGCCCGCGGCGAGATTGGCGAGGTGATTCACTTCTACGGCACCCACAACGAAGACTATATGGCCGACCCGCTGTCGCCCATCCACTGGCACTGCTTCCGCGAAACCGCCGGGCTCGGCGCGCTGGGAGACCTGGCGGCGCACATCGTCAATATGGCGCACTACCTGGTGGGCGGTATTGAGCAGGTATGCGGCGATCTGAAAACCGTGGTGCCGCTGCGCCCGGCAAAGGCCGGTTCGGCGGAAAGGGTGGCCGTGGAGAACGAAGATCAGGCCCACGCGATGGTGCGCTTTAGCGGCGGCGCCCAGGGCGTCATTGAGACCTCCCGCGTCGCCTGCGGGCGCAAGATGGGTCTCTCCTACGTCATTACCGGCACCAGGGGCGCCATCAGCTTCACCCAGGAGCGGATGGCCGAACTCAAGCTCTATCTGCACGACGATCCGGCCAATCGCCAGGGCTTCCGCACCCTGCTGGTGGGGCCGGCGCATCCGGAGTACGGCGCCTTCTGCATGGGCGCCGGGCACGGTATCGGCTTTAACGATCAGAAAACCGTCGAAGTACGCGATCTGGTGGATGGCATTGCCGCCGACCTGCCGCTGTGGCCGGACTTTGCCGAGGGCTGGCGCGTGTCCCGCGTGCTGGATGCAATTGCCCGCTCCCACGAAGAAGGGCGCTGGCTGAACGTCAATGACATTGACTGATGAGGTATCAACGTGGAAAAGCAGTTTGATGTAATTTGCATGGGCCGCGTGGCGGTAGACCTCTACAGCCAGCAGATCGGCGCCCGGCTGGAGGATGCGTCGAGCTTTGCCAAATATCTCGGCGGCTCCTCCGGCAACGTCGCCTACGGCACCGCCCGCCAGGGGCTGCGCTCATCGATGCTGGCCAGGGTCGGCGACGAGCACATGGGGCGCTTTCTGCGCGAAGAGCTAAACCAGGTCGGCTGCGACACCGGCCACCTGATCGTTGATAAAACCCGGCTGACGGCGCTGGTGCTGCTCGGCATTAAAGACCGGGACACCTTTCCGCTGATTTTTTACCGCGATAACTGCGCCGACATGGCGATTACCGCCGCCGACGTGGACGAGCAGTACATTGCCTCCGCCCGCTGTCTCGCCATCACCGGGACCCACCTGTCGCATCCGCAGACCCGCGAGGCGGTGCTGACGGCGCTCGGATACGCCCGCCGCCACGGTGTGCGCACGGTGCTGGATATCGACTACCGGCCGGTGCTGTGGGGGCTGACCTCACCCGGCGACGGCGAAACCCGCTTTATCGCCGCCGACCAGGTTACCCGCGAGCTGCAGGCGGTACTGGACTTCTTTGACGTTATCGTCGGCACCGAAGAGGAGTTTCACATTGCCGGCGGCAGCACCGATACCCTGCAGGCCCTGACCCGCGTGCGGGAGGTCAGCGGCGCGACGCTGGTCTGCAAGCGCGGCGCGCTGGGCTGTTCGGTCTACGAGCAGGCCATTCCGGCGAGCCTCGACGACGGCCTGACCGTCACCGGCGTGCGCGTCGAGGTGCTCAACGTGCTGGGGGCGGGCGACGCCTTTATGTCCGGCCTGCTGCGCGGCTACCTCAACGACGAGGGCTGGGCTCAGGCCTGCCGCTACGCCAACGCCTGCGGGGCGCTGGTGGTCTCGCGCCACGGCTGCGCCCCGGCAATGCCGAGCAGGATTGAGCTGGACGACTACCTGTCCCGCGCCGCCGACGTGCCGCGCCCGGACCTCGACGCCCGCCTCAACCATCTGCACCGGGTCACTACCCGCCGCCGCCGCTGGCCCGAATTGTGCGTGATGGCCTTCGACCACCGCAGCCAGCTTGAGGAGATGGCGCTGCAGTGCGGCGCGGACCTCGCGCGCATCGCGCCGCTGAAGTCGCTGATCCTGCAGGCCAGCCGCGACGCCGCCGACCGCGCGGGCCTGGCCGGGAAAGCGGGGCTGCTGTGCGACGGCACCTTCGGCCAGGAAGCGCTGAATGCCATCACCGGCGAAGGCTGGTGGATCGGCCGCCCGGTTGAGCTGCCCGGCTCCCGGCCGCTGGCGATGGAGCGCGGCAATATCGGCACCCAGCTTATCAGCTGGCCCCAGGAGCACGTGGTGAAATGCCTGGTGTTTTTCCACCCGGAAGATGCCCACGCCCTGCGCCTCGAACAGGAGCAGAAGGTCGCCGAGGTGTATCACGCCTGCTGTCACTCCGGGCACGAGCTGCTGCTGGAAGTGATCCTCCCCGCCGGCATGCCGCACAGCGACGAGATGTACCTGCGGGCCGTTTCCCGCTTCTACAACCTCGGTATCTTTCCGGACTGGTGGAAGCTGCCGCCGCTCTCCTCTGAGGGCTGGACGGCGCTGGCGGAGATCGTTGAAAAGCGCGACCCGCACTGCCGTGGCGTAGTGATCCTCGGGCTCGATGCCCCCGCCGAGCAGCTGCGCGCCGGGTTCCGCGCCGCTGCCGGGCACCCGCTGGTTAAAGGTTTTGCGGTTGGCAGAACGCTGTTTGGAGACGCCTCCCGCGCATGGCTCAATCACGACATTGATGACGCGCAGCTGGTGGCGCGCATTCGGGACAACTACCTGCAGCTTATCGCCTGGTGGCGCGAGCGCGGACACGCATAATTCAGGAGAACATTATGACCGTACAACTGGGCATCAATCCGCTGACCTGGACCAACGACGACCTGCCTTCCCTCGGCGCGGATACGCCGCTGGAGACCTGCCTGCGCGAAGGGCGGGAAGCGGGCTTTGCCGGGTTTGAACTGGGCAATAAATTTCCCCGCGAGGCGGGCGTGCTGGGGCCGATCCTGCGCCGCCACGACCTGCAGCTGGTTTCCGGCTGGTACTCTGGCCGCTTGCTGGAGCGCAGCGTGGAGGAGGAGATTGCCGCCGTGCAGCCGCATCTGACCCTGCTGCGCGAGCTGGGGGCAAAGGTGCTGGTGTTCGCCGAGGTGAGCCGCTGCATTCACGGCGAGCAGCAGACGCCGGTCCACCTGCGCCCGCGCTTCCCGCAGGACAAGTGGGCGGAGTACGGCGAAAAGCTGACCGCCTTCGCCCGCTACACCCAGCAGCAGGGCGTGCAGATCGCCTACCATCACCACATGGGGACGGTGATCGAGTCGGCGGACGACGTGGATAACCTGATGCGCCACACCGGTGACGAAGTCGGGCTGCTGCTGGATACCGGCCACCTGACCTTTGCCGGGGCCGATCCGCTGGCGGTAGCCGAACGCTGGATCTCGCGCATCAACCACGTCCACTGCAAGGATGTGCGCGCCGATGTGCTGGCGGACGTTAAAAACCGCAAAACCAGCTTCCTCGATGCGGTGCTGAGCGGCGTGTTTACCGTCCCGGGCGACGGCTGCGTGGACTATCCGCCGATCATGGCGCTGCTAAAATCTCAGGGCTATCAGGGCTGGCTGGTGGTGGAGGCCGAGCAGGACCCTGCCGTGGCGCATCCGCTGACCTATGCCCGGCTGGGTTTCAACAATCTGCACCGCCTGGCGCACGACGCCGGGCTGCTGTAAGGAGGCGCTATGTCGCATTTACACTCCCGCTGGCAGCCGCCCGACGGCAGCGGGCGCACGCAGTCGGTCACCCCGGCGAGCGCCGGCTGGGGCTACGTTGGCTTTGAGGCCTATCAGCTGGAGGCGGGCCAGCGGCTGTCGCTGCCCGCCGGCGACCAGGAGCGCTGCCTGGTGCTGGTGGCCGGACGGGCGACCGTCGCCACGCCCGGCGCCGAATTTACTAATATCGGCGAGCGCATGAGCCCCTTCGAGCGCACTAAACCCTGGGCGGTGTACGTCACCGCCGGGGAGCGCGCTGAGGTCGAGGCGCTTACCCGCCTGGAGCTGGCGGTGTGCGCCGCGCCGGGTAAAGGCACCTACCCGACGCGGCTTATCGCCCCGGACGACATCGGCGCCGAGGCGCGCGGCAAGGGCCACAACCAGCGCTATGTGCACAATATTCTACCGGAGGATAAGGCCGCCGACAGTCTGCTGGTGGTCGAAGTGTGGACCAACGAGGGCTGCACCAGCTCTTATCCGAGCCACAAGCACGATACCGACAATCCGCCTCACGAAACGTACCTCGAAGAGACCTACTACCACCGGCTTAATCCGCCGCAGGGCTTCTGCATGCAGCGGGTCTACACCGACGACCGCCAGCTCGATGAGTGCATGGCGGTCTACGACCGCGACGTGGTGATGGTGCCGAAAGGCTACCATCCGGTGGCCACCATGGCCGGGTACGACAGCTACTATCTGAACGTGATGGCCGGGCCGGTCAGAAAGTGGATCTTCAGCTGGGAGGAGGATCACGCGTGGATCAACCGGGATTATCCGGCTGAAGGGGCCCCCCGGCGCTAGCTGTTAAACGCCGGGTGAAAGGCCACTTCGCCTGCGGGCAGCGGTTTCCCGCCGGGCGTTGGCAGGATCAGAAAATAGTCCGCCGGCACGCCGGGCAGGGTCATCTCCGCGCACGCCTTAAAGCCAAAGCGGCCGTAGTAGCCCGGCTCGCCGAGAAGCACGATCCCGGCGGCGCCCGCCGCCTGCAGCCGGCTGATGCCCTCGCGCACCAGCAGGCTGCCGATGCCCTCGCCCTGACGCTCGGGCAGGACCGACACCGGGGCCAGGCCGTACCAGCCGGCGGCATTGCCGCCGACGCTCACCGGTGAAAAGGCGATATGTCCCACGATGCGGTCCGCCTCGGCGGCTACCAGCGACAGTGATCCGTTCCCCGGTCATTGATTCGAAGCCTGCGCCGTTACCGACAGCATCAGTGGCACTCCGCCGGGTAAAAGGCTGCTACAGCTCACCGTTCCGCCATTAATCAGGAGAGACAACCCTGACCTTACAGCAGGCCTCTGAAGCTAGTCAGAGGAACAAAAAGGCGTGGCTGAACCGTAAAGTCGAACTGGCCGCCGCAGTGTGGGAATATCAGGAATTATTGCTGGATGACAACGCATTAGGCTCCCGCAGATTACAGTCGTTGCGTAACCTGATTGACGTAAAAAAATGGGAGGTTATCAGGCTGCCGGTCGCTACATCTTCTCGCATGAGGAGGGGCAGCGCATCAGCGTCCGTAACCGGCTGCATGATTTATGCAGTAGAACGGCGCAGAGCTGGTCACCGCACTGGCAGCAGAACTGATGGGGATTAAGAACCAGCCCGCGATGATAAAAAAATGCGCGCTTGACCGTTCGATGGCATATCTTCGTGAAGCCCTTTCCGTCTGGCTGGCCGCAGAAAATGACATTAATTATTCTGCACAGGATAACGACATTTTAACGGCTATCGGGTACAGGCCTAACGCGCCTTCGCGGGATAATAATCGTGAAAAATATACTCCTGCAAAGAACATGATTTACGCCCGTCGACACGTCGGGCTGACCTCGCTGTAGACTGTCAAAAAATCCCCCGCAAATCTCGCTATTTTTAACGAAATAAGCTATGCCTTCATGAGGTGCATGGTTTTGTTTGTGTTTTCTCGTTCCTGCACTCCCTGCCTGCGCCAGCCCCGGCGCGGCCTGAGCCCACCATTGTACCTGCATTAAAAGCGACCCTTTAAGCGAGCAGGTGTGGCGGGAAGAGCATTGTGCGCTTACTTAGATGCGTGAATTAATTTATATCACTGAAGTATATCCCTAAGCTCATTTCTCAAAGGGCCTATGGTTGCACAAAGTTGTACCATGGTATTCAAAACTTTTAAAAAAAAGAATAACAATTTCATTATTATGGCGGAATAGTTGCCAATTTTATTATAGGTTGCGATTGTTTAAAGTGTTCTTTATTATGATGCAGATTTGATTATTATCAATGGAGTGTAAAAAAACCTATGAAAAAAATTGTTGGCAACCGCAATAAAAACTCTGACGTACTTATTCTTAAAGGTATGCTGAATAATTTAAAAGATGATTTGAATAATTTTGAGTTATTAATTAAGTTACAGTTTAAAATATTAGTGTGCGTGATGAAATGTGAGCAAGAAATTAAGATTATTAAAAAATATAATGCTCATTTAAAGTCGATGTTAAAAAACTCAAGACTTCCAAAAGAAAAATCTTTGGCAGTAAAAGAAAAAATTAAATACAATTTTGAAGTAATTTCTGATGAAAAATTCAAGATATATACGTATAAAATGTTTGGCGATGCCGTTGCATTTTTATACATCGATAAATATACAATTAAACAGTTATACTATAATGTACATAATTACAACGTTAAAGAAACATCGGGGAATTTGAGCGGTAAGTCTGGATTGCGAGAGGAATGGGAATGTGTAAAACTTGCATGTGATAATAAAGTTCCAGCTCTGTTGCATGATATTACAATGAGTATAAGGTATGGAGATGTATCACTTTTGGGTAAAGGTGAGCCATTTATTATTGAGATGAAATCAAGCTCAAATACAAATAAGAGAGTTGAGCGGCAAAAATCTAACCTTGAAAAATTAAGAAATTTCATAGCAAAAGACGAAGCTGAAAATTTTCGAGGGATTCCATTATTAATTAGGAAAAATTTGCTAACTGAAGAGGTATCATATTCTCAAATTTTAAATGAGTGTCTTAATGATTGTCGCAGCAAAGGAAGGGCTCTGGCTGAAGCTGAAAAAGGATTTTATATCTGCGCGGTTAGAGAATGGAATATGCTTTCTTTTCTGGAGGATATAGATTTTGATGGAAAAAAAGAAATTTTTCCCGTATTTCTCAATCAATATAAAAATAATGGGGAGTGGCTACCATTAACACCATTTACTTTATTAATTAATGATCCCTACGATCTCCATGATTTTATCGAAGGGGAATTAACAATAGCTTGTTTTTTAATGCTCGATGAATACAAAGAATTTGCTATAGAACTAGGCTATGAATTAGTTTTTGTTTCTAATGATGAATATAGTATCATTTTAAAAAAAATTGGTGAAGATATTATATTTGGTGTTTCCTGGCAAATGTTGTTAAGAGTTCCATTAGAGATGATGTCAATGTCATGGTTGATAAAAGAAAGTATTAATGTATATAGTACCTCCCTAGAAAATAGCACCCATAATGATGAATTCAATCAGGAACAGAAAAATACTAAAAATTCATTATTCGAAAAATACAAAGATTTATTCTCTTACTAATTAAGAATTGTAATTATATTTTTTCTATAGGCTTGGACGGAATCATATAGCTCCAAGCCTATTATGTCGGTATCAAAAAGAAAGTAGTCATATTGTTTATCTAACATATTTTTTTACTTCCATATTATCTTCATCGTCAAAAGAGTACTCAGCTATCATATGACTATTTTTATCTGACTTAATATCTTGAAGCTAAGCTGAGGCAACCCTATGATTTAAAGTCTGTTTTCTACTCGGTTCATTATTTTTTAACTTATCAAACTTTATTACTCTTTGAAGATCTTTTGAAATTGATTTGCTACGATTGGTCCTGCCAATAAAATATAGGGATAATGGCCGGTAATAGGCTTGAGCTGTTTGAAGAGGTAAGCTACCTGAGTAGACAAAGGAATAATGTGTGGCCTGCGCATTTTCATTTTTTCTGCTGGTATTTCCTATATACCTTTCTCAAGATCAACCTTATCCCAGTTAGCATAACTATCTTAGTAGCATTTATAGTAATGACACTTCCGGTATACGCTCCTAAATCTAGAATAAAATGGGGCAACTCTTCGGCTGATAAAAAAGTGATGCTTTTGCTTAGGAACGGCCAATGCGATAGCTAAATCAGGGGCAGGGATGTATTCAGCGCAGCCAGTTATGATCGCGTGCTAAAAAACTCTATGCATCGCTGGTGTACCTTGCATGTTTTTTCCAGTGTTCCACGTTTCTTAATTCGTCGCAGCACTTCAAGTAATTCTAACGGTTTGATCTCACCGACCGGACGTTTGCCGATGAACGGGAAAACATCTTGCTCGAAGATCTTATTGATTTTATCTCGGTATGCCACTGTCCAGCGGTCTGCTTTGTTTGCATACCATTCGCGGCCTATGGCTTCGAATGAGTTTTCTGTTGAAAACTGCTGCACCAGTTTTTGCGCCTTCCGTTCCCCAACCAGATCAATGCCATTAGCAACTTGCTCACTTGCGATCTCGCGCTTTTCGCGAGCTTCAGCGAGGCTTATCAAGTCGTAGCTGCCAAATGACATTAACCGCGCTTTTCCAGGAAGGCGAAAACGGAACCGCCAGTTGCCCATCGTTCAAGGTGTATGATTTGTCCTAGGGTTTTGCTCGTTTTATTTGTATGTCTGTTAGTGCCATGTGTATATGTATAAGCCAAAAACGTGCATAAAATCTATACTCATCACTATACATATTTTTCATGGATTCAGGGAGAACCTGTCGGACGGTTACGGATGAGTGATTTACAATCTATATTGAAAATAAAGGATTTTTAGACGTTCTCGGATAGCGGCGGAGCAATGTTGGCGGAAAGTCACAGGAGTCGAACCTGCCCGGGACCGCTGGCGGCCCCAACTGGATTTGAAGTCCAGCCGCCTCACCGGAGACGACGACCTTCCGCGCCTGCATTGCTACATGGAGGCGGAGCGCATTATAGCTACTTTCGCGCCGTTGCCACACTCCTTACGCAACTTTTTTCATCATATTGCGCAATAAGGCATTAATGGTTTCATAAATGCGCATAAAATCAGCCAATTAGACTGTTATTGGCAGAGCTGAACGGGACGCGCCGCTCCTTCTTGCCCGCCAGCAAGCAGCCTGGCGGGATGTCTTTCGGTCTCTGCCGCGCTACCTGACGGGCGCAGGCTGCGCCTTTTCTGCCTCCCCGCCCCGCACCACCTGCGTCGCCTGCTGCCCACCGGCGTTCACCGCGTGCAGTTCGCCGTTCACCGTCGGCTTCAGGGCCGCGCCGGGCTGCAGGCTGGCGCTGGCGCGCAGCTGCAGGTTGCCTTCGCCGCCGATGTTCAGCGCCGGCCAGCCCCAGGCCTGCAGGGTATTGAGCGGCACGCCGCGGCCGTTGAGGCTGATGGTCGCCTGGTGCTGCGGCAGCTGGGAAATGACCGCGGTACTCTGCAGCAGGCCGCGCTGCACGAAGGCGCTGAGATCGGTGACGTTGATGGTCGAGGCGTTGGCCGCCAGCTTCAGCGACGGCCGACGCACGTCTACCCGATTGAAAGTGGCCGCTGCGCCGTTGAGCGACATTGTTCCGCTCCAGATGCCCCACTTGCCGTCCTGCGCCAGCTGCAGGTTATCGCCGTAGCCCTCCAGAGAGGTTATCTGCCACGGGAAATCCGGGGTGATATCAATCAGCAGATTGCGGCTGGCGCTGAAGTGCTTCAGGCTGATGTTCTGCAGCCAGTCGGGGAGCGGGGCCTGGGCCAGCTGCCGCCAGTTGTCCGGCAGAGTGTACTCCAGCCCGGCGAGGGCCAGATCGTCAAGCTGCAGGGCGCCGCCGTCGCGCAGCCAGCGCCCGGAGGTGCGTACGATGCCGCGCTCCCAGCGGGAGGTGAACTGGCGCAGGTTAACGCCCTGGGGCGAAAGCTCAGCATTCACAATCGGGTCGAGCAGGTTCAGCGAACCGTAGATAAATTCGTTGGCGTTCATCGACAGCCGACCGTCCTCGCTCTGCCAGCCGCCGCGGCTCAGGGTAAGGTTGCGCAGGCTGAGATCGAGATCGGTCACCGCCCAGTCCGGCCCCTGCAGGCTGGCGTCGGTCACCTCCAGGCGGTCAATCGCCAGCGACGGCACCGCCGCGAGCGGGGCGAAGAAGTCGGCGAGGGATTTATCGCTCTGCAGCCGCACGTCGCTCAGGCGCAGGCTGCTGACCTGCCAGCTGCCGTCGGCGCCGCGCTTCGCGCTGCCGGTCAGCGAGCCGCGGGCGATATCCGCTCCGACGGTGGTCAGGTTAGCCACGCCATCGCGAATATCGCCCTGCACCAGCACGTTGCTCATCGCCACGCCGTTAAGGGTCATCGAACCGGCGCTCATCTGCACCTGCGCCTGCTTGCCGAGCACATTGCCCGCTTCCGGCTGCCAGGGCGCTACGCCGCCGGTGACCCGCTGGGCGCTGAGGTCCCAGCCGCTTTCCGGGCTGTGAATGGCCATATTATTCAGCCGCAGCGCGTCGGCCTGGAAGGGCAGGGCGGCGCTGGCCGGGGAGAGGTTCAGCGTGCCGTCGCGCAGCGTGATGGTATCGGCGTGCAGAGGATCGGTGATCTGGCGGCTGCTGAGGCCGATCTCGACCCGCTTTGCCACAAGCGTTGCCGGCCTGCCGTCGCGGCCGAAAGTGACGTTAATCAGCTCCACGCGCGAAGCGGAGGAGAAGTGGTGCTCCATCCGCTCGACGCTTAAGCGGTAGCCGCTGTTTTCCGACACCCAGCCGCTGAGCTGGCGCGCCCCCCAGCGGGTCTGCAGCATGAAGTAGACCAGCACGATAGCCAGCAGCGCGGCAATTGCTAACCAGAGCAACAGCTTTCCGATAAATTTCATCGTCTTTCGTCCTGAGAGAGGCACATAGAGGTGTTATGCCTGATTCAGGCGCAATGCTCAAGGGAAGGAATGCCCGGGTAAGGCTGCGCGGCGGCGAAGAAGCGCCGCCGCGCGGGAGATCACTCTTTTTCCGGCGGGAAGATCAGATTCAGAACAATCGCGGTGATGCCGCCGGCGGCAATGCCGGAGGAGAGCAGGTTTTTCAGCCAGTCCGGCGCAAACTGCAGGATCTGCGGCTGCTGGGAGACGCCGAGGCCGACCGCCAGCGACAGGGCGAGGATCATGATAGCCCGGCGGTTGAGCGGCTCGCGGGAGACGATGCGCACCCCGGAGGCGGCGATGGTGCCGAACATCACCAGCGTCGCGCCGCCGAGTACCGGCTCGGGAATGTGTTGCACGAAGCCGCTGACGGCAGGGAACAGGCCGAGGACGATCAGCATCAGCGCCACCACGAAGCCAACGTAGCGGCTGGCGACGCCGGTCAGCTGAATCACGCCGTTGTTCTGGCCGAAGCAGGAGTTCGGGAAGGTATTAAACACCGCCGACACGCAGGAGTTGAGGCCGTTAGCCAGCACGCCGCCCTTCAGGCGCTTCATGTACAGCGGGCCGGAGACCGGCTGCTCGGAGACATCAGAGGTGGCGGTGATGTCGCCGATGGTTTCCAGGGAGGTGATCATGAATACCAGCATCAGCGGCAGCAGCAGGCTCCAGTCGATACCGAGACCGTAATAGAGCGGCGTCGGTACCACGATCAGCGGCTGCTCAGTCGCCGCGGTCGTGGCCGGCAGCATGCCGAGGATCCACGCCTGCAGATAGCCCGCCGCCATGGCAATCACCAGCGAGGCGATGCGCAGGTAGGGGTTACGCTGGCGGTTAAGCAGGATAATCAGCCCCAGCACCACGCCCGCCAGCAGCAGGTTTTTCGGCGCGCCGAAGCTGTGGTCGGCGATGGCGGCGTAGCCGCCGCCGATGGAGGTCAGCCCGACCTGGATCAGCGACAGGCCGATAATCATCACCACCACGCCGGAGACCAGCGGGGTAATAATCCGCCGCGCCAGGTGCAGTATCCGCGAGAGCACCATCTCCGTGCAGCTCGCCAGCATCAGGGTGCCGAACAGCGCCGCCATCATCGTCGGCACGTCCGCGCCGCCGGTTTTGAGGGCGGTACCGCCCATGATCAGCGGCGCGACGAAGTTAAAGCTGGTGCCCTGAATAGAGAGCAGCCCTGAACCCACCGGCCCCCAGGCCTTAATCTGAATGACCGAGGCCACGCCCGAGGCGAACAGCGACATGCTGATGATGTGCTGAGTATCCTGCGCCGGCAGGCCGAGGGCCTGGCAAATCAGCAGCGCCGGGGTGATGACGGCGACGAACATCGCCAGCAGGTGCTGAAAGGCGGCGAACAGCGTCTGCGGCAGCGGCGGGCGGTCTTCAAGGCGGTAGATGAGTTCGCTGGTCTGCTTAGGCGCGGCCGGCTGCGCGGGCCCGGATTCAAGGGGATTGGCTGACATTACAGAGGGATTCCCGTGGTGGAAAAGGGGGAATTTTAACGGACTGCCTGGCAAAAGCAAACGGTTGCTTCTGTTATGCCGAACGTGCATAAGGACTCAGATATTTATACTGTTTCTGTCAGTTTTATCGCAGAAAAACACCTAAATTGAAACTTTTTCTGTTAAATTTAACTGCATTTTGCCTAAAATCTGACCCTCATCTTTTCGCCAACAGGAGCAACGCCCCGAAATTTACGCGACGCAGTACTGGATTATTTGTTACAAGGAGCCTTTATGTTTCATCTTGATACCCTATCAACGCTTGTGGCGGCAACGCTGGTACTGCTGCTCGGACGCAAGCTGGTCCACACGGTTCCCCTCCTGAAAAAATACACCATTCCCGAACCCGTTGCCGGCGGCCTGCTGGCGGCGCTGGCGCTGCTGGTGCTGAAAAAAAGCCTCGGCTGGGAAATTGACTTCGATATGAGCCTGAAAGATCCGCTGATGCTGGCGTTCTTCGCAACAATCGGCCTGAATGCCAACCTCGCTAGCCTGCGCTCGGGCGGTAAGGTGCTGGGTACGTTCCTGATTGTGGTGGTGGGGCTGTTGCTGATGCAGAACGCCATTGGCATCGGCATGGCGAAAGCGCTGGGGCTGGATCCGCTGATGGGGCTGCTGGCGGGCTCCATTACGCTCTCCGGCGGCCACGGCACCGGAGCGGCGTGGAGCAAGCTGTTCAGCGAGCGCTACGGCTTTGAAAATGCCACCGAAGTGGCGATGGCCTGCGCCACCTTCGGCCTTGTACTTGGTGGTCTGATCGGCGGGCCGGTTGCGCGCTTCCTGGTTAAACACTCCTCAACGCCGGACGGTTCGCCTGACGATCAGGCGGTTCCGAGCGCCTTTGAGAAACCCGACGTCGGGCGGATGATCACCTCGCTGGTGCTGATCGAAACCATTGCCCTGATCGCCATCTGCCTGACGGTGGGCAAAGTGGTTTCGCAGCTGCTGGCGGGCTCGGCGTTTGAGCTACCGACGTTTGTCTGCGTGCTGTTCGTCGGCGTGATCCTCAGTAACGGTCTGGCGCTGCTCGGCTTCTATCGCGTGTTTGAGCGCGCGGTGTCGGTGCTCGGCAACGTATCGCTGTCGCTGTTCCTCGCGATGGCGCTGATGAGCCTCAAGCTGTGGGAGCTGGCCTCCCTGGCGCTGCCGATGGTGGCGATTCTGGCGGTACAGACGCTGGCGATGGCGCTGTACGCCATGTTTGTGACCTGGCGAATGATGGGCAAAAACTACGACGCGGCGGTGCTGGCGGCGGGGCACTGCGGCTTTGGTCTCGGCGCGACGCCGACGGCAATTGCCAACATGCAGGCGATCACCGAGCGCTTTGGGCCGTCGCACACCGCGTTTCTGGTGGTGCCGATGGTCGGCGCCTTCTTTATTGATATCGTTAACGCCCTGGTGATCAAGCTCTACCTGATGCTGCCGCTGTTTGGCTGATCTTGCCGATAAAAAAAGCCCGACATTTGCATGTCGGGCTTCGTCATCTCTAAAGCGGCTTAGTCGTCGCTGTCTTCCCACGCCATGGCACGCTTGACGGCTTTCTGCCAGCCTTTGTAGCGGTAGTTGCGCTCGCTGGACTCGATGCCCGGGCGGAACTCGCGCTCAATGACCGCTTTCTCCTGCAGCTCATCAAGATTCTGCCAGAAGCCTACCGCCAGACCGGCCAGATAGGCCGCGCCGAGGGCGGTAACTTCTTTCACTTCCGGACGCTCAACGCGGGTACCGAGAATATCGGACTGGAACTGCATCAGGAAGTTGTTGGCCACCGCGCCGCCGTCCACGCGCAGGGCGTGCAGGCGAATGCCGGAGTCTGCCTGCATCGCTTCCAGCACGTCGCGGGTCTGGTAGGCGATAGACTCAAGCGTCGCGCGGATGATGTGGTTCGAGTTGACGCCGCGGGTCAGGCCGAAAATCGCGCCGCGGGCGTACGGGTCCCAGTAAGGGGCGCCGAGACCGGTAAACGCCGGCACCACGTACACGCCGTTGGTGTCCTTCACCTTGGTGGCGAAGTACTCGGAGTCGAAGGCGTCATTAATCAGCTTCATCTCGTCGCGCAGCCACTGGATTGAGGCACCCGCCATGAACACCGCGCCTTCCAGCGCGTAGTTCACTTCGCCGGTCGGACCGCAGGCGATAGTCGTCAGCAGGCCGTTCTCCGATTTCACCGCCTTCTCGCCGGTGTTCATCAGCATAAAGCAGCCGGTGCCGTAGGTGTTCTTCGCCATCCCCTCTTTGACGCACAGCTGGCCGAACAGCGCCGCCTGCTGGTCACCGGCGATACCGGCGATAGGAATACGGGTGCCGCCCTTACCGCCGATGTTGGTCTTGCCGTACACCTCGGAGGATTTGCGCACTTCCGGCAGCATGGCGCGCGGGATATCCAGCACCTCCAGCATTTTGTCATCCCAGTCCAGCTCGTGGATGTTGAACAGCATGGTACGCGAGGCGTTGGTGTAGTCGGTCACGTGCACGCGGCCCTGGGTCATACGCCAGATGAGCCAGGTATCAACGGTGCCGAACAGCAGCTCGCCGCGCTTTGCCCGCTCGCGGGCGCCCTCAACGTGGTCGAGGATCCACTTCACCTTGGTGCCGGAGAAGTAGGGGTCGATCACGAGGCCGGTGGCGCTGCGGATATAGTCTTCCATACCGTCGCGCTTAAGTTTGCCGCAGATGTCAGCGGTGCGGCGGCACTGCCAGACGATGGCGTTGTAAATCGGCTTGCCGGTCTCTTTGTCCCAGACGATGGTAGTTTCACGCTGGTTGGTGATGCCGATGGCGGCCACCTGATCGGAGTCGATATCCGCTTTCGCCAGCGCTTCAATCAGCGTCGAGCTCTGGGAGGCCCAGATCTCCATCGGATCATGCTCGACCCAGCCGGGCTTAGGATAAATTTGCTCAAATTCACGCTGTGAAACGCTGACGATGTTCGCGTCGTGGTCCATAACGACAGCGCGGGAGCTGGTGGTGCCCTGATCGAGCGCTACGATATATTTTTTGTCAGTCATGATACGAATTTCCCTGGTCAGTTACAGCGAAGCTTTGTTCTGGGCGGCAGCGGCAGAAACCTTTGCCTTTTTCGATTTTGGTACAAACACATAGCCCGGCAGATGGCGGCTGATCAGTCGGGTATAAGCGAAAGCACCCAGCGCTGCGCCTACAACAGGAGCGAACAGCGGTACGATAAAGTAAGGGATGACGTAGCCACCGGTGAAGGCGACTTTACCCCAGCCGGCCACGAAGGCAAACGCTTTAGGGCCGATATCGCGCGCCGGGTTCATCGCAAATCCGGTCAATGGGCCCATGGAGGCACCGATGACGGCAATCAGCAGGCCAATCAGCAGCGGCGCCATCGGGCCACGCGGCACGCCGTTACCGTCGTCGGTCAGGGCCATAATGACGCCCATCAGGATTGCGGTAATTACCATTTCAACGGCAAAGGCCTGGAACAGCGAAATGTAGGGGTTAGGATAGGTGGAGAAAATGCCCGCCAGATCCAGACTTTCTACGCTGCCGCGCACCATGTGGTGCGTGAGTTCGTAGTGTGCGAAAAGATTGTAGTAAAGCCCGTAAACTAACGCCGCTGCGCAAAATGCGCCGGCAAACTGAGAAATGATAAACGGAACGACTTTGCGTCCTTCGAAATTAGCAAAAAGGCAGAGTGCAATTGTCACGGCCGGATTGAGGTGAGCACCAGAAACGCCGGCGGTCAGATAGATAGCCATTGCAACGCCTAAGCCCCAGATGACGCTGATTTCCCACTGTCCGAAGCTTGCACCCGCTACTTTGAGTGCTGCGACGCATCCTACGCCAAAGAAAATCAACAACCCGGTACCAAGGAACTCGGCAATGCACTGGCCTTTTAATGTTGATGTTTGACTCATAATCGGATCCTAAAGACAAATTAATGATTATTGTGTACATGGTGGTCGATGACGGCCATGCTGCCGTGTAGGCACAGTGTTAATTTATCGTTAACGAGCAAAAACGAGAAATATCGAAATTAAAATATGTGTACCTCGTCATAAAATGAGCGTTTTCGCGCGCCAAAGGGAACCTTTTGGAGGGGCATTAAGGACGGAACTATCACTCAAGGTAACAAATCTGTTACCTGCTGAAGTGAGGTGTCGTCAAAAGGCCAGGCATAGACTGAAAAGTGTTGCAAACCGCGATCTGCGCGCCCTGGCGCTGGACAGAGAGTGCGGGGCTTCATACAATCGAAAGCAACACTGTAGTGCGCTAATTCATTAAGGCGTCCGATAGTTCGGGACGAGCGAATATTTGATCAACGCCTTGCATATTCAGGAGAGGTAAGACCATGTCTTTAGAAGTTTTTGAGAAACTGGAAGCGAAAGTCCAGCAGGCGATTGACACCATTACGCTGTTGCAGATGGAAATTGAAGAGCTGAAAGAGAAGAACAACGCCCTGTCACAGGACGTACAGAACGCCCAGCACGGTCGCGAAGAGCTGGAGCGCGAAAATAACCAGCTTAAAGAGCAGCAGCACGGCTGGCAGGAGCGTCTGCAGGCGCTGCTCGGCCGCATGGAAGAAGTTTAAGCACGCCAACACCCTTCTGCGGAAGGGTGTTCTGTTCCCGCCTTTTTATACCCTATCGTTATAGCCAATCTTTTTTTATTCTTTAATCATCGGTTTCGTTTCTGGCAGGCTACGCTCATCCAATACAATCAATAAGAGAGCGGTCAATGAACAAGTGGAGCGTAGGATTAACCCTTCTGCTGGCGTCTGCCAGCGTGCTGGCCAAGGATATCCAGCTGCTTAACGTATCGTACGACCCGACCCGTGAGCTCTACGATCAGTACAACAAGGCATTCAGCGCCCACTGGAAACAGCAGACCGGCGATAACGTCGTGATCCGCCAGTCCCACGGCGGCTCCGGTAAGCAGGCCACGTCCGTTATTAACGGCATTGAGGCAGACGTCGTCACGCTGGCGCTGGCCTATGACGTGGATGCTATCGCCGAGCGCGGCCGCATCGATAAGGACTGGATCAAGCGTCTGCCGGACAACTCCGCCCCCTACACTTCGACCATTGTTTTCCTGGTGCGTAAGGGCAATCCAAAGCAGATCAAGGACTGGAACGACCTGGTCAAGCCAGGCGTGTCGGTGATCACCCCGAACCCGAAAAGCTCCGGCGGCGCGCGCTGGAACTACCTGGCGGCCTGGGGCTATGCCCTGCACCACAACAACGGCGACCAGGCGAAAGCGCAGGATTTTGTGAAGGCGCTGTATAAGAACGTCGAAGTGCTGGACTCCGGCGCCCGCGGCGCGACCAACACTTTCGTCGAGCGCGGCATCGGCGATGTGCTGATCGCCTGGGAGAATGAGGCCCTGCTGGCGACCAAAGAGCTGGGTAAAGATAAGTTTGAAATCGTCACGCCGAGCGAATCCATTCTCGCCGAGCCGACCGTCTCGGTCGTCGATAAAGTGGTGGATAAGAAAGGCACCCGCGATGTGGCCAACGCCTATCTGAAGTATCTCTATTCGCCGGAAGGCCAGGAGATCGTGGCGAAAAACTTCTACCGCCCGCGCGACCCGCAGGTCGCGAAGAAGTATGAAAGCGAATTTCCGAAGCTGAAGCTGTTTACCATCGACGAGGTGTTCGGCGGCTGGACGAAGGCGCAGAAGGAGCACTTCTCTAACGGCGGCACTTTCGATCAGATTAATCAGCGCTGATCGTCTTCATCGGGGCCGGAGGGGCTGGCGCCTCTCCGGCCTTTTAACGTCCGGCCTGTTCGCGGACAAACGCGCGGCGGGTGATCCTGTCCATCTCCTGAAGATAGCGGGTCATTGAGGACGCCGCCGGATCGTCGGAGGAGGCAGCAAGTGCATTAACCGCCAGCGGGTGCTCCGCCCGGCTCTCCTGATGGCGATAGTTGCGGTAAATTTCGCGCCGCCACGCCAGTAAAAAGCCCTTACTCCGCACGTTTGCCCCGCGCGACTTCAGCGCGGCGCTGATGCTCTGTAGCTGACTCATTAAAAAAAGACTCTGTCCCGCATAGTGGATCAGTTCGCGCTTTTTCTCCGGGGCTTCGTGCA
This sequence comes from Pluralibacter gergoviae ATCC 33028 = NBRC 105706, assembly GCF_001598855.1. GTDB lineage: Bacteria > Pseudomonadota > Gammaproteobacteria > Enterobacterales > Enterobacteriaceae > Pluralibacter > Pluralibacter gergoviae. The sequence goes on from NZ_BCZS01000010.1 coordinate 41,681, forward strand.
GCACGACATCCACCAGCTTATCGATCAGCAGGCCCATTCTGTCATGAAGCTGCGTTTCCGACGCGCGATCGTCATTTTCGCGTAAAAACGCTTTTTCAAGATCGGCATCGTAGAGGGAGGCAGGATTGTTGCCGTCTTTTATCATCTGCCGCCGGGGCAGCAGCGAAAACAGCAGCGATAAAATGAACGTCCCGGCCGCCAGCGACAGGCTGCGCTCAAGGGGAAACACCATATCTATTTCAAGGTGGTTTTCCGGCAGCAGAAAGATCATGAAGGAGATGCAGAATCCGAGACTATAGGCGAACGTCATCATGCTGGTTAAGCCCATGAAGCCGAAAAATAGCACGATGCCGGCGGTGAGTATCAGCAGTTCGACGGCGCTGGAAGCCTGCCCCAGAATACTGCTCACGGTAAAGCCAAATGGAATGGCCAGCAGTGCCCCCTTCAGCACGTTGCGCGCAACTGCCGCCGGATGCGGCGCTTTCGCCAGCGCCAGGCTGAACACAATGGGAATAACGGCAATCAGAAAGCCGTACTGCCAGCCGGTGGCGTACCAGAAGGCGAAGCCGGAGTAAAACAGCAGCATTGAGCGTAGGCCGGTGATCAGGCAGTTGACCGGCTGCGAGTGCCTGCGGATGCGCAGGCCTTTGACCGAAACCTTCTCTGCCCGCAGCAGGCTGATGAAAAGCGTAGCAAAGATAAGCAAATCGCCGATCAGTTGCTGTACCGCTGCGGCGGTGAGGCGCTCAGCGACGCTGACCGTGGCGTCGTCGCGTTCATCGCTGGTGGAAAGGCGGGCGCGCAGCTGCTCTAAGGGCGCGAGGTCCGCCTTCTTTAACAGCCCCGGCGCGGCCTGAATGTCGCTCACGATGCTTTGTAGAGTGCGCAGGGCCGATGCCGGTCCGCTAAAGTCGGCAACGGGCTGCTGCTGCAGCGTATATATTCGGGTGGTTATCTGGATAGCGAGCCGGTTCATCTCGCGGACGATACCCGCCGCGCGGCGCCCCCAGCTCCCCTCGAAGTCAGCGTGATCGGCCAGATCCGCAGTATTTATGATCCCGGCATAGATCTCCGGAATGCGGTCGTTTTGCGCAGTGGATGTCACCAGCTCCAGCGTGGCGCTGAACAGCCGGCTGGCGGCGCCGTTGACGGCGTCGGTGCTGAACGACGGCCACAGGCAGGCGCTGACGAACCCGGCCCAGAATATGCCGCACAGGATCGTGCCCACCCGGTCGATAAAGATATCAATAATGACGTCGCTGGAGGGGCCGGTTACGGCCGGGACCATGATCATAATGCACACCGTGACCGTAAAGATGGAGCAGCAGAAGGTCACGTTGGCATCGCGGGTGTGAAAGGATGCCGCCGAGGCGAGAAAAATAATCACGCCGCCGCAGAGTGCTGCCAGAAACGGGCTTTGCGCCACTGAGCCCATCAATGCCAGGCCGAGAATACCGCCGCACAGGGTGGAGATGCACTGATAGAGGCATTTTTTTAGCACCTGCGCGTGGTCCGGGGCGAAAAAGGAGATCATGCCGGTGATCATTGACCATATCGGATGTTCGAGGCCCAACAGTAACGCAATGAATAGCGCTCCCCACACCGACACGCTAAGTTTAATCGCAGCTTTTACTGCCGTTTTATTGGTGAGTAAATACGTGTCAATCAGTGACATTTTCATTATCGGGTCTCAATCACATGACGTGATGGCAGAGCTTAAAAAAGCGCGTTGAGGTTCTCGGCAAATGCACGCCAGACCGAGCGACGGTTATTCGATGATTCGCCAGTAGGAATGATTTTTATCGTGGCGGACATCCCGGAGCTTAATATCAGTCCGTCGGGAATGGCGTCGATTTTGATATTCACCGGAATGCGCTGGGCGAGGCGTACCCACGCAAATGTTGGCTCAACTGCGGGCAGCATCTGGTTACCGGGCGTGGTATTGGTATTCGAAATGCCGCTATCGATGGACGCTACGTGGCCCGCCAATTTTTGCGTACCGGCCATCAGCCAGATCTCTACGCTGTCGCCGGGCTTAATGGACGGAATTTTCGTTTCCTCAAAATAGCCGGTGACGTAATAGCTGTCGTCTTTGATAAGCGCCAGCAGTTCGCTGCCCTGGTTAACGTAATCACCCTTCTCCAGACTGAGGTTGATGATTTTCCCGCTGGCCGGAGAGCGGTATACGGTACGGTCAAGGTCGATTTTCGCGCTCGCAACGGCGGCAAGCGACTCTTTATAGTCGGCCTGGGTTTCGAGCATATCGGAGCGTGCGCTATCGACTTCTTCATGGCTGACGATGCCGTTTTTCAGCGTCGCTCTGCGACCATAGACGTGGGCCGCATTATTGGCCGCCGCCTTTGCCTTTTCCATTTTCGCCTGCGCCAGATCCAGCGCCACGCGATAGCGTTCGCGGTCGACGATAAATAAAATATCGCCGGCTTTCACATTCTGCGCATTATGCGCGTTCATCGTATCAATCCAGCCGGAAACATCGGGAGCGATATTCACAACCTCGGCGCGGATGCGCCCGTCGCGGGTCCACGGCGAATACATATAGCGGTCCCATATAAAAGCGACGGCAATAATGATTCCGGCAATACACAGCACGGTGATGGCAAGACTGGTTATTCTGTTCATAGTGGAGTTCTTAAAAAGTAGTACTGACCATTAGTGCAAGAATGACGGTAAACAGCAGCATGCTGACCAGGCTCTCACTGCGCTTGAGGGGCCAGGGAATAACCTTATCAATTACCCGGGTTACCGCGCTGGTAATTACCAGCGAAAGCATAATCATCAGCACAATTGGGCTCAGCAACAGGCCCATGACGCTTTCTTCGTATATTGGCATCTGTTTCTCTATTCGGACATTACGCCTGTTGCCGACGCCTGCGCTCGCCGCTGCCGCAGAGGCTTCGGGCACATAGCTATCTTTGTTTTAAGCGACGTAGGCGTGTGTGATTTTAATGTTAACGCCATAATACGGTATACTATACCGCAATGTGGTACATTGGCTTTTTGAGCGATTAAGGCCCTGCCGCAGAGCGGCAGCGGCGGCAATGGTGGGCATACTGCGCGGGGGGATGACTATAATTATATGAAGTTACTGTATTTTTTTATTGATTAATGCACTGCCTATTTTTTGCTCTATCACTTTTTTGCAGGCGAACAGGGCGTCCTGAAAGCGCTGCTGGCTGTATTCGGCGCGCACGCTCGGCGCAATAATGCTGATTGCGTAGGCGCCAAGATAGGTATTAATCAGCACGGCAAAGGTACAGACCCCTTCCAGATGCTCCTGCATATCGCAGGCAATCTCTGAGGACCTGATTTCCGTCAACTGGCAAAGGAGCTGCTCTCTGTTCAGCGTTTTCGGCGTCAGCATCGGCAGCCGGGCGGGGATCCGCTTTTCCAGCGCATCGGCATCAAGCTGGGAGAGGATGATTTTGCCCGCGGCCGTTGAATACGCCGGAGCCTCAACGCCGACGGGAAAGGCGACGCGCAGCTCTCGCTCGTAGATGGTGCAGTCCACGACATACACTTTATCGCCGGCGAGGGTCGACAGGCAGACGGACTCCTGTACCGAGGCGGCAAGATCGTTCAGGTGCTCTCTGACGCTGGTAATAATATCTGCCTGAGTCTGGTGTAGCAGCTGCCCGAGCGCGGGGCCGAGACGAAACCCTCCCTGGCTGCCCATAGACTCAACCATGTTCTCTGCTTCAAGCGCGGCAACAATCCGCTGGACGGTCGAGCGCGCCAGTTGGACATCCTGGGCGATAGCCGACAGGCTCAGCCCCGACGGATGGCGACTGAGCGAGCGCATGACGGCAACCGCCCTGGCGATAACCTGGATCCCTCCAGGGCGGCTTTCCGGTGAGTTTTTCAGACTGTGCATTGCATCATTCCGTCGTAGACATTTCGTGTTGCGTGCGCCGGGAGCGCGTTGAATTATTCCGGCATGATAACGTATCAACCCCTTCAGGGCGCGTGTCCTGAGGATCATTTTTATTTCATCGCCTTTGCGTTACCCTTGCCTGTCCGGAATACTGGGGAGGCGGCAATGAAGCGATGGCGATACGGGATACTGGCGATGGTGTTTGCCGGTGCGGCGGCGGGAGGTGGGTACTGGCTGCAGTCTGGCAACCCGAATGTGCTGCGCCATTTTGTTATCGACCAGTGCGTCCCTCATCAACAGCAGAACAATAATCCCGCTCCCTGCCAGTCGGTGAATCTGCGGGGCGGCTACGTGCTGTTCAAAGATAAAAACGGCCCGCTGCAGTACCTGCTGATGCCCACCTACCGCATCAACGGCATCGAAAGCCCGCTGCTGCTCGATCCTCATACCCAGAATTTTTTCTGGCAGGCCTGGCAAAATCGCCAGTTGATGGCCGAGCGCCGGGGGCAGCCGGTGCCGGACAGCGCCGTGTCGCTGACCATCAACTCCCGCAGCGGCCGCACCCAGAACCATTTCCACATCCACATCTCCTGCCTGCGGCCCGACGTGCGCCAGCAGCTTAATGTCTCGGCCTCCGCTATCAGCAGCCGCTGGCTTCCGCTCCCCGGCGGCCTGCAGGGCCACGAATATCTTGCCCGCCGGGTGAATGAAAGCGAACTGGCGCAGAAAAGCCCGTTCCTGATGCTGGCCGATGAAGTGCCGGAGGCCCGGGAGCACATGGGGCGGTTTTCGCTGGCGGTGGTGCGCCAGAGCGACGGCAGCTTCGTGCTGCTGGCAACGTCGCGCAACCTGCTGAAGCTAAACCGGGCGTCGGCGGAGGAGATTCAGGACCATCGTTGCCGGATTCTGGAGGGGCAGTGATTAATCGCATCATCATCGAAAATTACCGCTCTGCCAGAAAGGTAGCGTTTGACCTCGGCCGCCTCAACCTGGTGTTTGGCGCCAACGGGGCGGGGAAATCGAATATCTACAACGCGCTGCGGCTGATTCAGGGAGCGGCCGACGGGCGCATCTCTGCCCAGCTGGCGGGCGAGGGCGGTATTCAGAGGGCGATGTGGGCGGGTGATACTAAAACCAGTGAGCTACGGCGCATGACGCTATCCGTGGATACCGACGCCTTCAGCTACGAGATGCAGATTGGCTATCCGGATAAAATTCCCTATCCAACCTTTTTTAAACTCGACCCGGTTATCAAAGAGGAGAGACTCTGGCTGGCGGGCTTTGGCCGCCGCCCCTCTTCGCTTGTAATGAAGCGCCGGAACCAGACGGTCTTTCTGACCAACGTCGAAGGCGAAAAGGTCTCCTATGCGGCATCGCTGTATGAGAACGAATCGGTGTTCGGCCAGATAGGCGAGCCGCACCGCTATCCGGAGGTCTCCAGCGCCCGGGAGTTCATCCGCAACTGGCGCTTCTATCACGAATTCAACGTCTCCGGCGGATCGCCGCTGCGCGCGCCGCAGGTGGGCTACCGTTCACCGGTGCTCGCCGGCGACGGCCTTAACCTGGCGGCGGCGTTTCGCACCATTGAAGAGGTCGGCGATGGTGATCTGCTGCATGAGGTGCTGGACTCTGCGTTTCCGCAGTGCGCTTTTCAGGTGGCGCTGGTGGACGGACGCTTTCAGATGCAGATGATCCGCCAGGGCCTGAGAAGGCCGCTGGACGCGGCGGAGATGTCGGACGGAACCCTGCGCTTCCTCTGCCTGGCGGTGGCCCTGCTGAGCCCGCGCCCGCCGGCGTTTATCGCCCTCAACGAACCGGAGAACAGCCTGCATCAGGATATGCTGCCGGCGCTGGCAAAGCTGATTGCCGAAGCCAGCCGCTACACTCAGATCTGGCTAACCAGCCACTCGATGGCGCTGGCGACGCTGATTAAGGCGCACGCGGCGTTCAGCCTTTTCGAGCTGAGCATCGAAGACGGCGCGTCGTCGCTCGCGCAAATTGGCTGATCGGTCGTTTACCTGTCCCGCAGGGCGTCGTAGACTTGCGGAAAAAAACGACAGGAGACAGGTATGTCGCTCTGGTTCACCCACCCTCTGTTCCTCCCCTCGCTGATCGTCGGCATCACGATCCTGCTGTGGGCCACCTCCCTGCTGCCGGAATTTATCACCGCGCTGCTGTTCTTCACCGCGGCGATGGCGGCAAAAATCGCGCCGCCGGAGGTGGTTTTCGGCGGCTTTGCCTCCTCGGCCTTCTGGCTGGTGTTCAGCGGTTTTGTACTCGGTATCGCCATCCGCAAAACCGGGCTGGCGGACCGCGCCGCCGGGGCGCTCTCCGCAAGGCTTACCGATTCGTGGCTGCGGATGGTGGCGAGCGTGGTGCTGCTCAGCTACGCGCTGGCATTCGTGATGCCGTCGAACATGGGCCGCATCGCGCTGCTGATGCCGATCGTGGCGGCGATGGCGGCGCGGGCCGGGATCGGCGAAGGTACCCGCGGCTGGTACGGCCTGGCGCTGGCGGTGGGCTTCGGCACCTTCGAGCTGTCGGCCACCATCCTGCCCGCCAACGTTCCTAATCTGGTAATGAGCGGCGCGGCGGAAGGAGCCTGGGGCATTCATCTTAACTATCTGCCCTACCTGTTTCTCCATACGCCGGTGCTCGGCTGGCTGAAGGGTCTCCTGCTGGTGGGGCTTATTTGCTGGCTGTTTCCGGGCAGGCCGCAGCCGCCGGAGAATTTGCCGCCGCCCGCGCCGATGAGCGCTGATGAGAAGCGGCTGGCGTGGCTGCTGGCGGTGGTACTGGCGCTGTGGGTCACCGGGAGCTGGCACGGCATCGGCCCGGCCTGGGTGGGGCTGGCGGCCGCCTGCGTGACCCTGCTGCCTCGCGTGGGCTTCATCAGCGGCGAGGAGTTCTCTACCGGGGTGAACGTGCGTACCTGCTTTTACGTTGCCGGTATCCTCGGCCTGGCGCTGACCGTGACCCACACCGGCATCGGCGAGGCGGTAGGGCAGGCGCTGATGCGGGTGATGCCGCTGGATGCGGACAGGCCGTTTACCAGCTTCCTGGCGCTGACCGGCATCACCTCGGCGCTGAACTTTATTATGACCGCCAACGGTGTTCCGGCGCTGTATACCACCTTTGCGCAGAGCTTCTCCGACGCGACGGGCTTCCCGCTGCTGAGCGTGATTATGATTCAGGTGATGGGCTACTCGACGCCGCTGCTGCCGTATCAGGCGTCGCCGATTGTGGTGGCGATGGCGCTAGGAAAAGTGCCGGTCAGGGCGGGAATGGTGCTGTGTTTTGCGCTGGCGCTGGGGAGTTATCTGCTGCTGCTGCCGCTGGATTATCTGTGGTATCGCCTGCTGGGGGCGCTGTAGGAATTGCCCTCTCCCCGGGCGGGGAGAGGGCGAAAGCAGTCGCGATTACGCCTGCTTAGCTTCCGCTGCCGCTTTCACGATCGTCGCAAATGCGTCTGCCTTCAGCGATGCGCCGCCAACCAGCGCGCCGTCGATATCCGGCTGACCGAACAGCTCTGCAGCGTTGCCCGCGTTAACGGAGCCGCCGTACTGGATAATAACCTGCTCGGCGATTTTGGCGTCGGTTTTGGCAATGTGATCGCGGATAAACTTGTGTACCGCCTGCGCCTGCGCCGGGGTCGCAGATTTGCCGGTGCCGATAGCCCATACCGGTTCGTAAGCAATGACCACGCCTTCGAACGCCGCTGCGCCCTGCGTTTTCAGCACGGCGTCAATCTGGCGCGCGCACACTTCTTCGGTTTTGCCCGCTTCGTTTTCGGCTTCGGTTTCACCGATGCACAGTACCGGGGTCAGGCCCTGCTCTTTCAGCACGGCGAATTTTTTGGCGATCAGCTCGTCAGACTCTTTGTGGTAGGTGCGACGCTCGGAGTGGCCGATGATGATGTACTGCGCGCCGATGTCTTTCAGCATCTGGGCAGAAGTTTCACCGGTGAATGCGCCGGACAGGTTCAGATCAACGTTCTGTGCACCGAGGTTGATGTGGCTGCCGCCGGCGGCGTGTTTTGCCATGTCGATGTACATTTCCGGCGGCGCGATAGCCACGTCGCAGCCCGCAACGCCGGCGAGCTCTTTACGCAGATTCGCAATCAGATCGTTAACCATCTGGCGGCTGCCGTTCAGCTTCCAGTTACCCATCACTAATGGATGTCGCATTTTAATTCTCCACGCTAGATAAGCGAATTAAGTAAGATGGCCGCCCGCTGGGCGGCATGGTCTGTGAAACAGTATAGAGATTGGACGGCGGAAAGGCTTTGCTTTTTATCATTTATTGCTCCCTTCCAGCGCGTCAGATAGCGCCAGCTTAATCGGTTCAACGGCGAAGGTCAGCCCCTTATCACCGTTATCCGCCACCACATAGCGCAGCGCGCCTTCCGGCGACGCGTAGTAGCGCTTGTTTTTACCGGCAGCCAGCAGCTTCTGCAGCTTCTGGCTGCTCTGGGCGCGGCTCATGCCGGGCGTGAACGCCCGCAGCACCGCGCTCATATACTCCAGCGCCCTGGCTTTCGCCGCCTTCTGCTCCGGGCCCTGAATCGGCAGCCAGGTTATTTGCATCGACTTTATTTTCAGCGTGCCGCGCTCCAGCGCGGTGGAGGCATAGAGGTTTTCGTTAATCTTGCTGGCGGCGCGGGTCAGATTCAGCCGGTCGCTGCTGCCGGAAATAGAGCGAAATTCACTGAGCGCCAGGGTGGGGTTGTCGTGGTTAAACCTTTCGCGAAACTGGCTGATGGATAGATCGAAGCTCGGTGCGCCGGAAAGCAGATAAGGGGCAGCCGGGGGCTCTGCCGACAGGGCACTCTGGCCCGCCGCCATTATCGCGATCCCCATCAGACACAACGCTATCCATCTCTTCATTAGCAGCACCCGTATTTTTTTAGCCCTGATTAAAGCGGGAAAGGGTCCCGCTTGTCAAAAAGTGGCGCAGCCAGGGTAAACTAGCCCGACCATGATAATAAGAGATTTCTCAATGACCCTACAGCAGTGGCTATTTTCGATTAAGGGGCGCATCGGGCGCCGCGACTTCTGGGCGTGGATTGCGGTCTGGCTGCTGGCGATGATGATGCTGTTTATCGCCGCGGGCCGGGCGTGGCTTGAGCTGCAAACCGCCGCTTTTGCGCTGGTGTGCCTGCTGTGGCCCACCGCCGCGGTGACGATAAAGCGCCTGCACGATCGCGGGCGCTCCGGGCTGTGGGCCCTGCTGCTGGTACTGGCGTGGATGCTGCTGGTCGGCAACTGGACGCAGCTCGGCGGCATCTGGTCATGGGCGGTGGGCCGCCTGCTGCCGACGGTTATTCTGGTAATGCTGGTGATTGAGCTGGGCGCGTTTGTCGGCACCCAGGGCGAGAACAAGTACGGTAAAGAGACGCGGGCGGTGAAGTACCGCTGACTACCAGTAGTTTTCCGCCGTCATATGGCCCGGCCGGCGGCGCAGGTGCTTGGTCATCTGCCGGGTCTCTTTGAGCATCTGTTGGGTATCGCGCACCATCTGCGGGTTACCGCACAGCATCACGTGGCTGTTTTCGGTGGTCATCGTCAGACCCACGGCGGCCTCGAGCGCGCCGCTCTCGATCAGCGCCGGCACGCGGCCGGTCAGCGATCCCTCCGCCGTCTCCCGGCTGACCACCGTCTGAATGCGCAGTTTGCCCTCATAGCGCCGCTCAAGCTCGCGCATCAGCGGCAGATAGCTGAGGTCTGATTCATAGCGCACGGCGTGTACCAGCACCAGATTGTTGAAGCGCTCGAGATCTTTTCCCTCCTGCAAAATAGAGAGATACGGCCCGAGTCCGGTGCCGGTGGCGAGCATCCACAGCGTGTCGCTGTCCGGCAGCTCTTCCAGTACGAAAAAACCGGCGGGCTCGCTGACCAGCTGCAGCTCATCGCCCGGCTTCAGCGCCGCCAGATGCGGGCTGAGTTTACCTTCTGGCACCGTTACCAGGTAAAATTCGAGGTCGGGATTGCCGGGGGCATTGAGGTAGGAGTAGGCGCGCTGCACGCGCTCGCCGTTGATTTCGAGACCCAGCTTGCCGTACTGCCCGGCGGTAAAGGGCTGCACGGGGGCGTGAACAATCAGGCTGAACAGTGCGTCAGTCCAGTACTCCACTCTGATAACTTTGCCGGTAACCCAGGTCGCCATAATCCTCTCCTCGCTGCGTTGTGGGTTCTATCTTCGCCAGATGAGGAGGAGATTTCCAGCCCGGGAGGGCCGGAAAGCTCGATTGATCAAATCATTCAGAGTATATGGCGCTGAATTTCCGGATCTTTGCGATCGAGATAGTGAATGGACTGAATGCGGCGAATGGTGCGCGATTTGCCGCGGATCATCAGGGTTTCGGTGGTGGCGATATTGCCCTTGCGGGTAATGCCGTCCAGCAGGTCTCCCTTGGTGATGCCGGTGGCGGAGAAGATAACGTTATCGCTGCGGGCCATCTCGTCGAGGCGCAGCACCTTCTCTGCTTCAATGCCCATCGCCGCGCAGCGGGCCAGCTCCTCTTCGCCAATGCGTCGGTTCTCTTCGCTGTCGCCCTTAACGTGATGGCGGGCGAGCAGGCGGCCCTGCATATCGCCGTCCAGCGCGCGGATCGCTGCCGCCGACACCACGCCTTCCGGCGCGCCGCCGATGCCGTACAGCACATCCACTTCGCTGTCCGGCATGCAGGTCAGGATCGAGGCCGCCACGTCGCCGTCGGGAATGGCAAACACCCGCACGCCCAGCTGCTGCATCTGCGCAATCACCGCGTCGTGGCGCGGCTTGGCGAGAATGGTCACCGTCAGCTCGCCAAGCGGCTTATCCAGCGCTGCGGCCACGTTACGCAGGTTCTCCTCCAGCGGCAGGCTGAGGTCGATGCTGCCTTTCGCCTGCGGGCCAACGATCAGCTTTTCCATGTACATGTCCGGCGCGTTGAGGAAGCAGCCCTTATCGCCGACCGCCAGCACTGCCAGGGCGTTGGCCTGGCCCATGGCGGTCATGCGCGTGCCTTCAATCGGATCGACGGCAATATCCACCGCATCGCCGCTGCCGGTACCGACCCGCTCGCCGATAAACAGCATCGGCGCCTCGTCAATTTCGCCTTCGCCAATCACGATGGTACCGTCGATATTGACCTTATTCAGCATGATGCGCATGGCGTTGACCGCCGCGCCGTCGGCGGTATTTTTATCGCCGCGCCCCAGCCACTTGTAGCCGGCCAGCGCGGCGGCCTCGGTCACGCGCGAAAATTCGATGGCAAGTTCTCGTTTCATAACACACTCGTTGTAGAAGCTAAAAATGAGCGCGCAGCCGCAGGGGCTACGCGTTGGAATAACGCTCGGTTTCCGGCATCCAGCGCGCGATCAGTGCCTCGGCCTGTTGGGGATACTTTTCGTGAATGTGACGCGCAATGCGCTGAACGTCGGGGATCAGGCGCTGATCGCGCAGCAGATCCGCGACTTTAAATTCGGCGTTGCCGGTCTGCCGGGTGCCCAGCAGTTCGCCCGGCCCGCGGATTTCGAGGTCTTTCTGGGCAATGACAAAGCCATCATTGCTGTCGCGCAGCACCTGCAGGCGCTTCTGGGCGGTTTTCGACAGCGGCGATTTATAGAGCAGTACGCAGTGGGAGGCGACGGCGCCGCGGCCGACGCGGCCCCGCAGCTGGTGCAGCTGGGCAAGCCCCAGCCGCTCCGGGTTCTCGATAATCATCAGGCTGGCATTGGGCACATCAACGCCCACTTCGATAACCGTGGTGGCGATCAGCAGGTGCAGCTCGCCCTGCTTGAAGGCCTGCATCACCGCCTGCTTCTCAGCGGGCTTCATCCGCCCGTGGACCAGGCCGATATTGAGCTCAGGCAGGGCGATTTTCAACTCCTCCCAGGTTGCTTCCGCCGCCTGGGCCTCCAGCAGATCCGACTCCTCAATCAGGGTGCAGACCCAGTAGGCCTGGCGGCCTTCGCCGATGCAGGCGTGGCGCACGCGGTCGATGATCTCGCTGCGGCGGGTGTCGGCAATGGCGACGGTGGTCACCGGCGTGCGGCCCGGCGGCAGCTCATCGATGGTGGAGGTATCAAGATCGGCGTAGGCGGTCATCGCCAGGGTGCGCGGAATAGGCGTGGCGGTCATGATCAGCTGGTGGGGATGAAAGCCCTGCTGCTGGCCCTTCTCCCACAGCGCCAGCCGCTGGTGGACGCCGAAGCGGTGCTGTTCGTCGATAATCACCAGCGCCAGGCCGTTAAACTGCACCTGCTCCTGGAAAATCGCGTGGGTGCCGACGATCATCTGCACCTGGCCGGTGGCGATGGCCTCCTGCTGGGCCTGCCGCGCTTTGCCCTTCTGCTTACCCGCCAGCCAGCCCACTTCAACGCCCAGCGGCGCAAACCAGCTGCGGAAGTTGTTGGCGTGCTGTTCGGCCAGCAGCTCGGTCGGCGCCATCAGCGCCGCCTGTTTACCGTGGGCAATGGCCCGCAGGGCCGCGAGAGCGGCGACCAGCGTCTTACCGGAACCGACGTCGCCCTGCACCAGGCGCATCATCGGCACGTCGCGGGCCAGATCGCCTTCGATTTCCGCCGTCACTCGGTTCTGGGCGGCGGTGGGCGTAAACGGCAGCGAGGCCAGCAGGGCGTTTTTCAGCGTATCCTGCGCATCGAGCGGCTGGGCGTGATAGCGCTGGGCGCCGGCCCGCAGGGCCAGCATGCTCAGGTTGTGCGCCAGCAGCTCCTCCATAATCAGGCGCCGCTGGGCGGGGTGCTCTCCGCTTTCCAGATCGCTCAGCAGCAGCGTCGGCGGCGGGCGGTGCAGGGTGCGCAGCGCCTCCGGCAGACTCATCATGCCCTGGGCCAGTTCGGGCGGCAGCAGTTCGGCAATGGCGCAGGTATCCAGCAGATCCAGCGCCTGGTCGGTCAGTTTGCGCAGCGTCGCCTGGCGCACGCCTTCGGTGGTCGGATAGACCGGCGTCAGGGTTTCCTGCAGCTCCGGCGTACTCAGATCGCCCTGCACGCGGTATTCAGGATGGATCATCTCCGCGCCGAACTTGCCGCGCTTCGCTTCGCCGTAGGCCAGCACCCGGCGGCCGGCGGCGAGGCTGTTTTTCATCGCCGCGTTGAAGTTAAAAAAGCGCATCGTCAGAATGCCGCTGCCGTCGCTTATCTGGCAGGTGAGCATCCGGCGGCCGCCGAAGGTAATGGTGCTGTTAAGCACCTCGCCCTCCACCGTGGCGTAGACGCCCGGCAGCAGATCGCCGATGGCGTAGAGGTGAGTACGGTCTTCATAGCGCAGGGGAAGGTGCAGCAGCAGGTCCTGCACGGTATGCAGGCCAATTTTCGCCAGTTTCGCGGTTTGCGCCGCCCCGACGCCGGTGAGCGAACTCAGCGGCACGGCATCCAGAAGGCGCCCCTGCATGGCTTACTTTGCCGCCTGCATGGTGGCCCACCAGGCGGGATCGGCTTCGATTTCGCCGAGGCCGTTGACGTGCGGGTAGGGCAGCTTTTTGCGCTTCGCCAGCCGCGCCAGTACCGGATAGCCGCCTTCAAACAGCAGGCGCTGCTGCTCGTCGTCCGGCAGCATGCTGCTGCTGCGCTCGTACAGGCCGGCGTTCTGCCGCTGGCGCTGGGCTTCGTAGAGGATCAGCGCCGAGGCCACCGAGACGTTCAGGGACTGCACCATGCCGGTCATCGGGATGATAATGTCCCGGTCCGCCAGCGCCAGCGCTTCCTCGGTGATGCCGGTCTTCTCCTGGCCCATCAGAATGCAGGTCGGGCGGGTGTAGTCTATGTCGCGGAAGTCGACGGCCTTCGCCGAGAGGTGGGTCGCCAGGATCTGCATGCCGCGTCCCTTGAGGACGGACACCGCATCGGCGATGGTCGGATGGGTTTTCACCTGCACCCAGCTGTTGCTGCCCGCGGCGGTTGAGGCCATGGTGCGCATCCGGCTGCCGGGCCAGACGGCGTGGACTTCGTGTACGCCGACGGCGTCGGCGGTGCGGACAATCGCCGAGACGTTATGAGGCTTGTGGACCTGCTCCATGCAGACGGTCAGGTCGGGCTGACGCCGGGCGAGCATCTCGCGAATTCTGGCGTAACGCTGTGGGTTCATAACGCTAGTTTCTGTTGCGGTTAACTTTAATCACATCCGGCATAACGCGAATTTTGCGCATGATGTTGGCCAGATGCACGCGGTCGCGGGCGGTCAGGCGGATAAAGGCGCTGTACACGCGGCCGTCTTTCTCTTCGGTATTCAGGCTCTGGATGTTCGATGTAGCGGTATTGATGGCCGCCGTCAGGTTGGCCAGCGCCCCCTGATGGTTGAACATATCGACCTTAATCTCGGTGATAAATTCCTGGGCCGTCTCTTTATCCCACTCCACGGCCATGAACTTCTCGGCTTCTTTCTGATAGCCGCGAATGTTGCGGCAGGACTCGTGGTGGATAACCAGTCCTTTGCCGGGGCTGACGTGGGCAATAATCGGATCGCCGGGGATCGGGCGACAGCACTTGGCGAAGGTGATCAGCACGCCGTCCGCGCCCTTTATCGGCAGATGGCTCTGGCCAGCCGGGGCGGGCATTTGCGCGACGGTCGCATCGCCCTGCTGCAGGTTTTTCGCCACCACCACGCTCATGGCGTTGCCGAGGCCGATTTCTGCCAGCAGATCGTCAAGCGTCGCAATCTTCATGCGCTCCAGCTCGCGCTGGATATTCTCTGCCGGGATCTCGGCAAGCTTGCGGCTGCCGCCCAGCGCGTGGTTGAGCAGGCGCCGGCCGAGGCTGACGGAGTCATCGCGCTTAAGGTTTTTCAGCAGTTGGCGAATTTTGGCCCGCGCCTTGGAGCTGACCACAAAGTTGAGCCACGCGGCGTTCGGGCGCGCGCCCGGCGCGGTGATGATTTCTACCGTCTGGCCGCTGGTCAGCGGCTGCGACAGCGGATAAGGCTGCCTGTCGACGCGGGCGCCGACGCAGGCGTGGCCGATATCGGTGTGTACCGCGTAGGCGAAGTCCACCGGCGTCGCGCCTGCCGGCAGCTCGACGATGCGGCCTTCCGGGGTGAAAACGTAAATCTCATCCGGGAACAGATCGGATTTCACGCTCTCGATAAATTCAAACGAGCTGCCCGCGCTCTGCTGCAGCTCAAGCAGGCTCTGCATCCAGCGCTGGGCGCGGATCTGGGCGGTGGTGCTGGTCTCGCCGTGCTCTTTATACGCCCAGTGGGCGGCAACCCCCATCTCTGCCATCTGATCCATATCTTCGGTACGGATCTGCACCTCAACCGGCACGCCGTGCGGGCCAATCATTGAGGTGTGCAGGGACTGATAGCCGTTCGCCTTGGGGATGGCGATATAGTCTTTCACCCGGCCCGGACGCGGCTTGTAGAGGCTGTGCATCTGGCCCAGCACCCGGTAGCAGGTGTCGGAGTCCTGGACGATCACGCGGAAGGCGTAGATATCCATGATCGAGTGAAAACGCTGCTCTTTCAGCACCATTTTGCAGTAGATCGAGTAAAGATGCTTCTCCCGCCCGCTGACGCGACACGGAATGCCGGCTTCCTGCAGGCGGCCTTCAATTTCCGAGAGGATCTTCTGGATCATCTCTTTGCGGTTGCCGCGCGCGGCTTTAACCACCTCTTTAATGACGCGGTAGCGGTTCGGGTACAGCGCTTCAAAGCCCAGCTCTTCAAGCTCGGTCTTGATGTGGTGGATACCTAAACGGTGGGCCAGCGGGCTGTAGATTTCCAGCGTTTCGCGGGCGATGCGGCGGCGCTTGTCCGGGCGAAGGGAGCCCAGAGTACGCATGTTATGGGTGCGGTCGGCGAGCTTGATGAGGATGACGCGGATATCCTGCACCATCGCCATGATCATCTTGCGAAAGTTTTCGGCCTGGGCCTCTTTCTTGTCGCGAAAATTGAGCTTGTCGAGCTTGGAGACCCCTTCCACCAGTTCGGCCACGGTTTTGCCAAACAGCTGCTCCATGTCCTGGTAGGTGGCGGGGGTATCTTCAATCACGTCGTGCAGCAGGGCGGCCATCAGCGTTTCGTGGTCGAGTTTCATCTCGGCCAGGATACAGGCCACCGCGACCGGGTGCGTGATATAGGGCTCACCGCTTGAACGTGTCTGGCCCTCGTGAGCGTCACGTGCAACGAGATACGCCTGCTGAAGACGTTTTATCTGGTCTTCAGGCAGGTAGGTTTGAATCAGTTGATTCAGGCTTTCAAACAGATACAAGGGTTACCCGCAGGGTTAATTAACGACGACCTTCAGCAATTGCGGTCACGGCCTGCAGTTCTGCGGCTTCCTGCTCTTGCTGCTCCTGGCGCTCACGCACGTCGAGGATCTGGTTGTTGATAAGACCCTCTTCGATTTCGCGCAGGGCGATAACGGTAGTTTTATCGTTTTCTTCCGGTACCAGCGGATCCTTGCCGCCTACCTGCATCTGACGAGCGCGACGCGCGGCGACCAGCACCAGGTCAAAACGGTTACCAATTTTCTCTACAGCGTCCTGAACGGTTACGCGTGCCATATGTATAAAGCTCCACAGATGAAGAAATGACTGGGCATGATACTGAATGTGGGCTCAGTCTGCCAATAGTTTGCTGATTAAAGCGTCATGTCGCTGCTTCTGACGGCTGATGCGCAGACGTTCAGCGCGGATAATGATTTTCAGGTCGCTCAGCGCGGTATCAAAATCATCATTCACAATAAGGTAATCATATTCGGCGTAGTGGCTCATTTCTGCAACCGCCTGCGCCATGCGTCTGGCAATCACCTCTTCGCTGTCCTGGCCGCGGCCGCGCAGGCGACGATCCAGTTCATCCTTCGACGGCGGAAGAATGAAAATACTGCGCGATTCCGGCATGCGCTTGCGGATCTGCTGCGCGCCCTGCCAGTCGATGTCGAGAAACACATCGACACCGGTTTTCAGCACCTGCTCGATGGTTTCGCGCGAGGTGCCGTAATAATTGCCAAACACTTCCGCATGCTCAAGAAAGGCGTCTTCGCCAATCATTGACCGGAACTGGTCGTGATTAACAAAGAAATAGTGTTCACCGTGCACTTCACCCGGGCGCGGCGCGCGCGTGGTGTGTGAAACGGAAACCTGGGTATCGTACAGCGGTTGGGTTTTCAGCAGAGCCTGAATCAGGCTGGATTTACCCGCGCCGCTGGGCGCAGAAACTATATAAAGCGTGCCTTGAGCCATGAGAAGTCTTGTATGTGAGTCGGAAAGAAAGTCTACATACGAGCCTATTATACACGTCGCCGCTGCGCGACGTAGCCTTTGTCACACTTTTTGTCAGCCAGCGGCGGCTTTTACGCGCCGTTTCCACGATTTTTTGCACCGTTGCAGTCACGAGAGTGGTTTCTCTGAATCGGCTTCGCAAAGGCGAAAATGCGTCGTCGATTGGCGTTTTCCGCCGGGCTATAACTCGCCGCAGATAAAAGGAGGCAACGATGATATGGCGCAGCGTTGGGCTTTTGATACTCATACTGATCGGCACGCCGGGGCAGGCGACATGCCCGGCGTGGTCGGCCGGGCGGGCCGCCAGCGAGATCGCCCGGCTTGAGGCGCAGATAGCGCGCTGGAACGATCGCTACTGGCAGGCGGGTATTTCCGAGGTCAGCGATGAGACCTTCGATCAGCTCAGCGAACACCTCGGTCAGCTACAGGGCTGCTTCGGCCGGTCGAAACCGCTGCCGCCAATTGCCGCCCGGCGCGGCGGCGCGCGTCATCCGGTTGCCCACGTCGGGCTGCGTAAAATGGCCGACGGCGACGCGCTCGCGCGCTGGATGGCTGCAAAGCAGGATCTGTGGGCGCAGCCCAAAATTGACGGCGTGGCGGTGACGCTGGAGTACCGCAATGGCGCGCTGTACCGGGCCATCAGCCGCGGCGACGGCTTCGCCGGCGAGGACTGGACGGATGCCGTCAGGCGGCTCCCGGCGGTGCCGGCGCGGATATCCGGGCCGCCGGGCGACAGCGTGCTGCAGGGCGAGCTGTTCCTGCTGCGCGACGGACACGTGCAGCAGGCGATGGGCGGCATCAACGCCCGGGCGAAGGTTGCGGGCGCCATGAAGCGCAGGGCCGCCGCTTCCGCACCGGAAACGATCGGCATCTTTATCTGGGGCTGGCCCGACGGCCCGGCCGCGATGGCGGCGAGACTCACGCAGCTGAAGGCGGCCGGTTTTGGTTACGTCAGCGACTACACGCTGCCGGTGGCGCACCTGGGCGACGTCGAGCGGCTGCGCCAGCGCTGGCTGACCGCGCCGCTGCCGTTCGTGACCGACGGCGTGGTGGTGCGTGCGGCCCGAGAGCCTGCGGGCAGGTTCTGGAAGCCCGGCGACGGCGAGTGGGCGGTGGCGTGGAAATATCCGCCGGTGACAAGGGTAGCGGAAGTCAGGGCGATTGCCTTCAGCGTCGGGCGCACCGGCAAGGTCGCGGCGGTGGCGCAGCTGGCGCCGGTGACCCTTGATGATAAGCAGGTAACGCGCGTTAGCCTCGGCACGGTCGACCGCTGGCGGCGGCTGGATATCGCGCCGGGCGACCGGCTGGTGATCGGTCTTGCCGGGCAGGGCATTCCGCGCCTTGAGCGCGTGGCGTGGCGGGCCGCAGAGCGAACGAAACCAGCGCCGCCCGCCGGCGATTTCCACGCGCTCAGCTGCTATCGCGACCTGCCCGGCTGTCGGGCGCAGTTCCTGTCGCGCCTGCAGTGGGCCGGAAAAATGCTGCAGATTGAGGGCGCGGGCGAGGCGATGTGGCGGCAGCTGCTGCGGGCGCACCGCTTCGACACGCTGTTCGGCTGGCTGGCGCTGGATGCCGGGGCCCTCGAAAAGACGCCGGGTCTGTCGGCCAAACGCGTACCGACGCTGCTGCACCAGTTTAATCTCGCCCGGCGCAAACCTTTTCGCCTGTGGTTACAGGCGGCAGGCATCCCGCTGAGCGCCGATGCGCTGCGTCTGCTCGGCGATGAACGCTGGGGTCAGCTGCTGGCCCGCAGCGAGGCGGAGTGGCAGCGGCTGCCGCAGGTAGGGAGCGTAAAGGCCGGCCAACTAATGAAGTGGCTGCGCGCGCCGGAGGTGGCCGCCCTTGCCCGCTGGCTGGCGGAGCAGGGCGTGAGCGGTTTTGGCAGTCAGTGAGCGTCGTGGCGGTAGTAGAACACCGGCAGGCCGAGTTTCAGACGCAGCGCCAGCAGGCGGGCGGTAAAGCCAAACAGCAGCGTGGCGATCACCACCACGTCCTGGCTGCTGACGTAGTGCTGCAGGGCGATATAGAGCACCGCGGAGGCGAAGGAGATCCCGGCATACAGCTCTTTCTGGAATACCAGCGGGATGCGCTTGCAGAACATATCCCGCAGCACGCCGCCGAAAACGCCGGTCACCACCGCGGCAATGGTAGCCACGATGGGGCCATGGCCCATATCGAGCGCAATCTGGGCGCCGATAATGGAAAACACCACCAGGCCAAGGGCATCAAGCAGCAGAAACAGGCGGCGCAGGTGCGGCATTACCGGCGCGGCGAATGTGGTGACGACGGCGGCGACGGCCACGATGATTGCGTACTCCGGATGCTTTACCCAGCCCAGCGGATAGTGTCCCAGCAGAATGTCGCGCACGGAGCCGCCGCCTAAGGCCGTGGCAAAAGCAATAATGATCACGCCGAAAGTATCCATCCGGCGACGCCCGGCGGCCAGCGCGCCGGTCATGGCTTCGGCAGTAATGCCAATTAAGTAGAGTACGTGTAGCAGCATGGGGCCTCCCTGAACTGAGGCCGCAGGGTAGTCAATTGTGAGCAGACTCACGATTGAGATTTTCTAAGGCAAGATGCAATTGATTACTTTTTCTAATCTTAAAATCGAATTTTCACGCTTTTAATAAGGGTTGGTGGTTTTTTTATCATAAATTTTACTATCGCCAGAGGTCGGGCCTCGTACGGAACTGCCCCGACATGGCGCTGGGGTTGCGGCGTGCGGCTGCCTCCGGCGGGAAGCAGACCCCGCCCGGGCTCAGTGGGGAAGCTCCAGGATCTCAATCCAGTAGCCGTCCGGATCGAGAATAAATGCCACCTCTTTCATCCGCCCCTCTGACGGCCGTTTTTTAAAGGAGACGCCCATGTTCTCAAACCGCGAGCAGGCTGCGGCGAGATCCGGCACCACCATGCATAAGTGGCCAAAACCGCGCGGTTCGTCGTTACCGCTGTGGTAGCTGAACGCGCTCTGCTTTTCGGTGCCGTGATTCCAGGTGAGCTCCAGCACGCCCGGCCGGGACAGGATCCATTGGTAGCGCAGCGCGTCGTCTTGAGGGATATCGCTTGCCGCGTTTGCGATCATATAGACGATGGTAAAAGCATCGTCGTTAAAGTCCCGACGATAAACCGGTGTGAATCCCAGCACGTGGTCATAGAAATCCATTGACGCCTGCAGGGACTTCACCCGGATCATGGTGTGGTTGAAAATATAGCCATCCGTTGCTGATGTCTTATCTGGATTACGCATAGTCATTTTCTTCTCCAAATAGCGCCCCGACGCAGCGGGGCTGCAAAACGTTAGCGGGCGATTTCGCTGTAATGGTGTTCATCATAGGCTTCGCTCAGGAAGCTGTTCACTACGTCGTTAAACGCAATCCAGTGCGCCGTTTTCTGATGTTCTTCCAGCGCCGCTTTGCTGGTCCACGCCTCAATCAGCGCGTAGTGCAGGGGATCGGCGTCATTGTTCCACAACTGGTAGCGCAGGCAGCCGGCTTCCTTGTTGGATTCAGTGACCATATTGTGCAGAACACTAAGGAAATCAGCTTCTTTAGACGGGGAGACCTTAAAAAATACGTTAAGAATAATCATGGAATTGCCCTTTTACTGTTTATCCCGATGGATATTGGGAGGTGAATAGCGCGTCGCAGCTATACGCCTTAACGCCGACGCGGCAAATAATAGGGCAGGAGATAAATTACTAAAATTGAATTAAAATGACTTAATCAATTCACTAAAAGTGAAATAACATGCTAAAGATCAGATATATAGAGGCTTTTTGTCAGGTCGTGCGTCTGGGAAGTGTTTCTGCGGCGGCCGACGCGCTATTTTGCGTTCCCTCTAACATCACCAAAATGATAAAGGAGCTGGAGTCCGGCCTGCCCGCCCCCCTGTTTAACCGCGACAGGGGAAGGCTGACCGTGACCACCTTTGGCCTCAGTTATTACGATGAAGTAAGCCAGCTTCTGACGATGGCTGCGAATATTGAGGAGAAATATCAATCTGACGCCAGCCGTACCCTCAGAATTGGCGCGCTGGATATCGCCGCCGATTACTGGCTACCGGACAAGCTCGTCGCCTTTCAGCAGGCTTATCCCCACTATTTGCTCAAAGTGTACCGCGCTTTTTCCCGCGAGCTGGAGAGCGGGCTGCTTGAAAACCGTTATGACGTTATCTACTCTGATGGCCCGCTCGTTCATCCCGAAATTGAGAGTCAGCCTGCATTTAACGGCTATCTGCAAAAAGTGGGCTTTCCGGAGACGGCGCGCGGGGAGACCGTCCGGGTCTATAGCTTTGGCCACGACTGTCTCTACCGGGCAATGATCGAGGCATGGATCGCCGACCGTCCCGCCGGCCGCTATCAGATCGTGGATATTGAGAGCTATCCGCTGATAAAGGCGCTGGTGACCAGCGGTTTTGGCATCAGTTTTGTGCCGCAGAGCATCGTGGCGGATCTGCAGTTTCCACAGCAGATTATCGGTAAGGATATCATTAAAACGGAGAGTTGCTTTGCCTGGGAGCGGTTCAGAAAAGACGCGGCGATTGCGCAGCTGATTACCTTTATGCGGGCGTAAATCAGCAGCGGCCGTGCATAGCCGCCGCCAATTGATGATTACAGCCCGTAGGCGCTCAAATCCGGTCCCGCCGGTACAATACCGTTCGGGTTCAGCGCTTTAATCGAGTAGTAGCCCTGCTTGATATGGTCGATGTTGACCGTTTCGCGCACGCCGGGAATATCCAGAATATGCTGGAGATAGCGATCCAGATTCGGGTACTCCGCCAGCTTGCGAAGATTACACTTAAACAGGCCGTGGTAGGCGGCGTCGAAGCGCACCAGGGTAACAAACAGGCGAATGTCCGCCTCGGTAAGCTGCTCGCCGCACAGGAAACGGCGGTTTGCCAGGCGCTGCTCCAGGGTATCCAGCATGGTGAACACGTCGCGAACCGCCTCTTCATAGCTTATTTGCGTTGTCGCAAAGCCGGAGCGGTAAACGCCGTTGTTGAGCTTCGGATAGATCTCCGCGTTGAGGTCGTCTATCTCCGCCTGCAGGTGATCCGGATAGAGGTCGTACTCGCGGCTGGCGAGATCGCCGAATCCGGAGTTAAACATGCGCAGGATATCGGCGGACTCGTTGTTGACCATGGTGTCGGTTTTTTTGTCCCACAGCACGGGAACCGTTGCCCTGCCGGTGAAGTGCGGGTCGGCGTAGGTGTAGAGCTGGTGCAGCCACTCGACCTGCTTTAGCGCGTCCGGGGTTGAGCCGGGGTAATCGCCGAAGTGCCAGCCTTCGTTGAGCAGCCAGGGCTCCACCACCGACAGGCTGACGATCTCCTCCAGTCCCTTGAGCTTGCGCGCAATCAGGGTGCGCGAAGCCCAGGGACAGATCAGCGCGACGTAAAGGTGGTAGCGGCCCGGCTCGGCAATAAAGCCGCCGTCGCCTGTGATCCCCGCCGCGCCGTCCGGGGTAACCCAGTGGCGAAAGCTGGAGGTCTGGCGGACGAATCCGCCTTTTTCATCTTTGGCCTGGACCGGATGCCAGTCCGCCGTCCACTTTCCGTCTATCAGCATATCGTTACCATTAAGCTTTGGTCGTTGGTTTCAGCGCGTATTTACCGTCGCCAATCAGCGCCAGCGCCAGCAGGCCAACTATCCAGAATGCCGGGAACTCCCAGCCGCCGTTCGGATTAGTGAAGAAGAAGCCTGCCGGACCGTGTACGGTAACAATAGCACCAAGCAGAACAGGAACCAGCACAATGGCCACCGCGCGGGCATAAATACCGAGCAGCAGCGCAATGGCGCCTACCAGCTCAATTGCCATGGTGATGTAGGCCAGCCAGCCCGGCAGGCCGAGGGAGGCAAAGAACTTCGCCGTGCCGGCTGGGGTAAAGACAAAAAATTTCAGGCCAAAGTGGGCAAAGAACAGTACGGCCAGCGCCAGGCGCAGAAGCAGCGCTGCGTAGGGAGTCGTGCGTTGATCGAACATAGTGGTTGTATCTCCTGTGTGTTGATGGAGGATACTGTAACGTTTTTTTTCTGCCCGATTATCCCGCTAAAAGGGAGATGTTTATTTCCATAATGGAAATAATACTCACAGCTGTCTGCGCCTCTCCTCATCGGCGAAGATCGCCACCAGAAAATCGATCATTACCCGGGTTTTGTGCGCCATATAGCGTGCGGGAGGAAAGACGGCAAACAGCGCCAGCGGCGGCGCCTCATAGGCGGTGAGCAGCGGGCGGATGCGGCCATTTGCTATCGCGTCACTGGCGATAAACAGCGGCAGGCGGGCGATCCCGAGCCCGGCGCAGGCGGCTTCCAGACACACTTCGGCGTTTGAAAAGCGCATTCTGCCGCTTACCGGCTGTGAGTGGAGCTTCTGCTGGGCGTCTAGAAACGGCCAGTGCCACGGATCGCGAAAGTTAGTATCGACGATGAGCGGATGCTGACTCAGCTCCTGCCAGTGCTGCGGCTCGCCGTGGGCGGCAAGATAGGCCGGTGAGGCAATTACCACGTTGCGTATCGGGCACAGGCGGCGGGCCAGCAGGCTGCTGTCGGTAAGGCTCCCGATGCGCAGCGCCAGATCAAAACCCTCATCGACGACGTTGACCAGCCGGTCGGCGTAGCTGACATCAAGCTCTATCTCGGGATAGCGGCGGGCAAACGCCACCAGGTGCGGGGTCAGTCGGGAGGTGCCGAAGGTGACCGGGGCGGAGATCCGCAGCTGGCCGGAGGGCGCGTTGGAGATATTGCGCACCGCATCGTTGAGCTCGTCATAATCAATGAGCAGCTGGCGGATCCGCTCGTAGTAGGCCAGGCCGACGTCGGTGGGCGTCAGCGAGCGGGTGCTGCGGCGAAACAGGTTGGCGCCGAGCTCTTTTTCCAGCCGGGAAATAAGCTTCGATGCCTGGCCGTGGCTGGTGCCGCGCCGCTGGGCGGCCAGCGTAAAGCTGCCGGTTTCCATCACCGCCACGAACATGCGATCGCAATCCAGTCGTTCCATGTGCCGCCTCTTCCGGAGCCAAAAAGCGTATCTTAATACAAGGGGGACCGGCTTACACTTCGCTCCACGACCGCAGCAGATTGTGATACATGTTGAGCAGCGACAGGGTCTCCGGGCTGTCGCCGTGGCGCGCCTTCAGTCCCTGAATATTCTGGTCCAGCTCAAACAGCATGGCCCGCTGTTTGTCGTCGCGGATCATCGACTGGATCCACAGGAAAGAGGCTTCCCGGCAGCCGCAGGTTACCGGCGTCACGCAGTGCAGGCTGCTGGAAGGGTAAAGCACCAGATCGCCCGCCGGCAGCTTCACCTTGTGCTGGCCGTAGGTGTCTTCAATCACCAGTTCGCCGCCTTCGTAGCTCTCCGGCGCGCAGAGGAACAGCGTGGCGGAGAGGTCGGTGCGCATCCATCCGGCCTGACCGTTTCTGCGCATCGCGCCGTCAACGTGGAAGCCGTAGGTTTCTCCCTGCTGATAGCGGTTAAACAGCGGCGTGGAGATGGTCAGCGGCAGAGCGGCGGCGAAGAACAGCGGGCTGCGGTTCAGGGCCTCCATCACCGCCGACTGCAGGCGCTGATAAAGCTCGCTGTCGGTATCAATTTGCTGATTGTTTTTGACGGTGGCGCCCTGATGGCCCACGGTCGCCCGCCCGTCAATCCAGTTCGCCTGCTGCATCAGCTGTCTGAAGTCGGCAACTTCGGCCGCAGTGAGCACCGCCGGGATGTGATACATCATGATCTACTGTCCTTTAAAACGCGGGGCGCTGCCGCCCCGCAGATAACTCAGAAATGGACGTTTGCCGTCAGCAGGAAGGTGCGCGGCTCGCCCGGATGATAGCGATAGCCGCTTTTGTTGATCGACGCAACGTAATCCTTATCGAACAGGTTATAGACGTTGAGCTGCAGATCGAGGTTGTTGTTCACCTTGTAGCCCACTTTCGCGTCCGCCACCCAGTAGCCTTCGGCGTGGTCCGGCGTGCCCACCGCGCCGTCGCTGCCGCGACGCATGCTGCCGACGTAGCGCGCGCCGCCGCCGACGGAAATCGCTTCGGTGGCCTGGTACTGCGTCCACAGGGTGAAGGCGTGTTTTGGCGTGTAGGAGAGCGAGGAGGAGCCGTCCTGCGAGACGCTGGTGCCTTTTTTCACCGTCGCGTGCTGGTTGGTATAGCCCGCCATCACCGCCCAGTCGTCGGTAATATTGCCGGTGGCCGACAGCTCGTAGCCCTCCACCCGCTTTTTGCCATTCTGTGAGTAGGTGCCGTCGTCGTTGGCCTCAACCTCATTTTCGATGTCGGTGCGGAATACCGCGGCGCTCAGCAGCAGGCGCTTATTGAGGATCTCCCACTTGGTGCCGATTTCGCCGGATTTGGCCTTCTGCGGGCTGAAATCGGTGCGGTTGGCGCTGTTGCCGCTGCCGCCGGCGCTGAGGGCAAAGCTGCTGCCTCCGGGAGGCTGCTTAGAGGTGGCGTAGTTAATGTAGATATTGCCCTCTTTGGTCAGGCGATAGAGCGCCCCGGCCTTCCAGTTCATCAGCGTCCCGGATTTTGAGGTATTGACCGTACTGACCGGAGATCCTTTCGCCACGCCAACCGGACAGGCAATAGCGCCGCGGCCGGTGCCGCCGCAGGCGGTGGCGCTGTCGTAGTCGGTGTCGTAGCGGTCCATGCGCAGCCCGCCGTTAATCTCAATATCGTCGGTGATGGTCAGGGTATCGAAGGCGTAAACCCCGAAGGTATCCGTCTGGCCGTTGGCATTGGCGCCGTTGCGCTGCAGGCCGCCGACGGAGATATCGCTTATCGGATGATAAATATTCACCGCCGGCGGCGTGATGGCGTTAACGCCGTAGTTGGTCTGCTTCTCGCGGGTGAACTCCACGCCTGCGCTGACGTCGTGGCCCACCTGCCAGGTGTTGAACTTCGAGGTGATGTTGGTCTGGTTGGTGAGGATGCGGTTGCTGACGTCCTTGGTGTTCGCCAGCCGCGACCATGACCAGCTGTCCAGGTCATTGATATCCGGAGCGGTGATATTGCTCGCGCCGCCCATTATGGCGGTCAGCAGGTATTTCTGCTTGACCCGCGACCAGCGGGTGGTGTTGCGAATGGTGGTGCCTTCCGTCAGATCGCGCTCGAAGCGGATCGTGCCGGTATCGCGGGTCGAATGGTCGAAGTCGGAGGCGGTGCCGTAGTAGTTGTGGGTGTTGACCTTGCCCGCGTCGCTGAGCGCCCCGTATTTGTCCGACGGCGCCGAGTAGCCCGGCAGGCCGATGGTCGGCACGCCGCCGTCCGGCGTGTTGTTCTGGTGCTCGTGGAGATAGTTGACGTAAAGCCGGGTCGGGGTGTCCAGGCCCAGCGCCAGAGACGGCGCAAAGCCGTAGTGCTCGTTCTGGACGTTATCGCGGCCCTTATCGTGGTTCTTCTCGCCCATGACGTTGAGGCGGAAGGCGGCGTTGTCGTTGATGACCTGGTTATAGTCCAGCGTTCCCCGGCGGCGCCAGGCGCTGCCAATGCTGGCGGAGCCGTCGAGCGAGTTTTCCAGCCGCGGCTGCTTGCTGATCATATTGATCGAGCCCGACGGCGCGCTGCGGCCGTAGTCGGTGCCCGCCGGGCCCTTGATCACCTCAACCTGCTCGGTATTAAACGTATCGCGGCTGACGGTGCCGATATCGCGAATGCCGTCGAGGTAGATGCTGTTAGAGGTGTCGATCCCGCGCATATAGATAGCGTCGCCGGTCGAAGAGCTGCCGTTTTCGCCGGCGTAGAAGGCGCCCACGCCGGGAACGTTTTTCAGCGCGTCGGTGAGGTTGGTCACGCCCTGGTCTTTAAGCAGCTTCTCCGGCACGACCGTCATGGTGCGGGTGGTGTCGACCAGCGGCTGGGTAAATTTCGGATCGGCGGACACGCCCGGTGAATAGAGCGACGGCAGCGGCGCCTGTACGACCAGAGTTTCATCACCATTACTGTTTGATTTCTCTGCTGCCAGGCTGCTGACGGGTAAAGTACCCAGACAGAAGCCGGTGAACAGCGCCAATGAGTTGAAGCTATTAAATGCAAGAGGTGAACTTTTATTCATTTTAGCAGGTGCGTTTTTGTTATTAAGTAACAATTTTCGCCAGTAGAAAGCAAAGAAAACCCTATCTATCATCAAGATAGATTCTTTGAGGTGGCGAACGGTTTAAATGATAAAAGGAATAATTATCATTCTGCTTAGCATTTTACATATTGCGGGTAAGTTATAAATACATTTCTTTACTTAATTTTTAATTCAGAAAAATTGACGGAAAAAACCGCGTCCGGCAGCTATCCGGACGCGGTTTTGGCTACTGATGACGCTATTTTTGTCTGTGGGCCAGTTCAACATCGAAGTGCAGGGGCGCATCGCGGGGCAGGGCGGTAAGCCGGGCGTAGGTATAGCGCTCGTCGTCGCAGGGCAGGTGCCAGGTCCGGCTGTAGGCTTCCGGCGTATTGCCGAGCGGCCCCAGGGCGCGGCCGGCGTCGGGTGTACACTGAGGGTTCGCAGCCTGTCGTCCCGTACCGGGATGTCGCTGCTGCGCATCGCCTCCAGCACCCTGGTGACCGTCATGTCGCGCACGCGCCCTTTTCGTCCAATCGGCGTGAAGGGCGTCTCTTCCGTCTGCAGCCCGGCGGTGAAATAGACAATGCGGCTACCCTTGATGGCCTCCTGTGTCTGCCTGGCCACCGGCGCCTGAAATTGTCTGCATGCTAATTTATTCTACTGATCGCCAATCGTTTTTTGAGTATAAGTTTAAAGTAAACTTTAATGTTGACGGTGCATTCGGGAGGGGTATGAAGATTGGTGAACTGGCGAAAGCAACGGGCCTTGCGCCGTCGCGTATTCGCTTCTATGAAGCGGAGGGGCTTATCGGCCGGGCGCCGCGCAAAGATAACGGCTATCGGAACTATCCGCCGGAAGCGGCGCTGAGCCTGAAGCTTATCGAGCGCGCGCAGCAGCTTGGGTTTTCGCTGGCGCAGATACGTCGCGTGCTGCCGCAGGGTGGGGAGAAGTGGGATCATCGGGGGCTGGTGCAGTCCCTGGAGGAGCGGGTGGCCGGGATCAGGCTGCTTCAGCAGCAGTTGGAGGAGAATATCGCACAGATAAACGATCTGATCGCCGGTATTGAAAGCAGGCCGGACGGCATTACCTGTCAGGAGAATATGCAGCGCGTCATGGATCTGATGCAGTTTGATATCCCGTCTCCGGGACGCGCGGGCAGGTAGCAGGGGCGCATCCGCTGCGCCCTCACTCTTAGCTGTTGATAAAGGCCAGCAGGTCGGCGTTGACCCGATCGGCGTGGGTGGTCGGAATACCGTGCGGCGCACCTTCATAGGTGTTAAGCGTACCGTTTTGCACCAGTTTCGCCGACAACGCGCCGGAGTCGGCGTACGGCACCACCTGATCGTCATCGCCGTGGATCACCAGTACCGGAATGGAGATACCCTTCAGATCTTCGGTGAAGTCAGTCTGGGAGAAAGCGACTATCCCGTCGTAATGCGCCTTTGCACCGCCCATCATCCCCTGGCGCCACCAGTTATAGATAATGGCGTCGGAGGATGCTGCGCCGGGGCGGTTAAAGCCGTAGAAGGGACCGGCGGGCACATCGTAGTAGAACTGCGAGCGGTTTGCCGCCAGCTGGGCCTGCATATCATCGAACACCGATTTCGGCGTGCCCTGCGGGTTGCCGTCGGTTTTCACCATCAGCGGTGGCACCGCGCTTATCAGCACTGCTTTCGATACCCTGTCCTCGCCGTAGCGGGAAATATAGCGCACCACCTCGCCGCCGCCGGTGGAGTGACCGACGTGCATCGCGCCCTGGACGCCAAGTTGCTCAACCACGGCCGCAACATCGTCGGCGTAGTGGTCCATATCGTGCCCGTCCCACACCTGGCTGGAGCGGCCGTGGCCGCGCCGGTCGTGGGCGACGACCCGGAAGCCTTTGTTAACGAAGAACAGCATCTGCGTGTCCCAGTCGTCGCCGGAGAGCGGCCAGCCGTGATGGAAGAAAATGACCTTTCCCTCTTTTGGCCCCCAGTCTTTATAGAAAATCTCAACGCCGTCTTTGGTGGTTACGTAACCCATGCCGTTACTCCCGTCAGTGTAATCGCTGAAGATGGCGCTTTTTCGCGCCTGGATTGGAGACAGTAGCCGCCGGAGAGGTTCGGCAATTGCCGCAGTCCTGCCGGAGCCAGCCATGGGGAAGTATAGGTTTGAAGTTGGGTTTAAGGTCAATGGCGGGTTACCGGAAAAGCGGCCATGTTTTCATGCGTGAAGAGGGGGGTTATTTGCCGCTACCTTCAGGCCCGCTGCAGCAGGCACATCGGCAGTGAATGAGAGAGTTGCGGGGGCGGACAACAATAACGTCATATTTTACGATATAATTGCGCACTCCTCTCTGTTTACGATTATATTGCCATGTTGATAGCAAGGTTATTGATGGGGCCGTTCCCGGCCTTATCAGGCAGGTTGTTTTTGGCAACCCGGTTCACGGGATGGAAATAAAACAGCGATGAAACAGCATGTTAATTCAGCGATTTTGGGGTTCAGTGAGCAAAATCTGCACACTCTACTCGAACTCATTAGCGATGGTATCTGGGACTGGAATGCAAATACGGGCGCAGTCTATCGTAATCCAGGCTGGTACAGCATGCTGGGTTATCCCCGTGATTCCCTTTCCGGGACGGTGGGAACATGGGAGAACATTATCCATCCTGATGATTACCCGCGCGTTATGGAACACTTCAGGCGCTGCATAACCCAGGACGAGCAATATCAAATTGAATATCGGTGCCAGTGCCGGAATGGAACGTACCTGTGGATTGAAGACCGCGCTCGAATCATTGCCCGCAATCCGGATGGCTCTGTCGCCCGAATGCTGGGTGTCCATAAAAATATTGATGCGGCAAAACGTCTTATCCTAAATTTACAGCAGAAAAATAAATCCCTTGAAACTATTATCGCAGAGCGTACTGCTGAGTTATTGGTTCTCAATCAGCAGCTGCAGCATCGGCTGAAAGAATACAAAATATTGCTGGAACGCGATCCGCTGACGCTGGCCGCAAACCGTTACGGGCTTGAAAGAGCCCTTTCCGAACAGTGCGAAAGGGCGCGTCTCTTTCGCCAGCCGCTCTCAGCGATCGTGCTGGATGTCGATGATTTCAAGGAGATCAATGATAAGCATGGCCATCTCTTCGGCGATACCACGCTGATAAAAATCGCAGACTGCATTCGCAGCAGCCTGCGTGAAAAGGACGTTGTCGCCCGATGGGGCGGAGATGAGTTTGTGCTGGTGTTGCCGGAGACCGCGCATGAAGAGGCGGAACAGGTTGCCTGTCTGATTCAGAGGAACGTCAATCAAATACGGCAACCCGATGAGCAGCAAATAAAGCTGACCCTGAGCTTTGGCGTTGTTCAGTTTTGCGAAAACGAAACGCAAATTGATTTTCTTGAGCGGGCCGATAAGGCGCTGTACCGTGCCAAAGGCGCGGGCAAAAACAGCATATCCAGATAGGCCAATGTTTATCCTGTCGGGTCGTCTGTTCCATCAGGTGCCGCGCTAACGGGTCAACGATTTTCTCGCCTTAAATCGGCGCAACGGGTCCTGATGCCGCGGCGGTTGAGAAACGTCATCGGATTAAAAATGCGGTGGGCGTCGTGCCATTGATGTAACCCCGGGTGAGCAGGGCGGGCGAGGGAGAGTGGTCGTCGGGTTACATCCCCGTCCGCAGGCAGGCGGGGAGCGGACATCAATTATTTCGTTCTAATGCCTCTCTACCCGCTTTGCTGAGGCAGCATGGTATGAGAAATGAAGGCATCAGGTGGCGGTCGATAAGCCAGCGATCGACGGAGAACTTACCTGCGCCGGAAATAACGAAACTGCCAAAAAAGACCAGCAACAGCAGAATGTATTCCCAGCCGCCGTTGCTCAGGCCACCCGATGCCCGGATATTCCAGGTATAACCATTAAAGAAATGTCCACCATACTGATTGACGCTCAGAATATATAAAAACCCGCCCAGACCCGCGAGGCGAGTCAGGAAACCGAAACCAAGACCAATTGCCAGCGCCAGTTCGCAGAGCCCGGCAAAAATCACATAGCTGCCGGTGTTGGTGTGCAGTCCATACCGGTAGAATACTTGTTCGAGGTGCTGGAAAGAGTCGTTGCCTGCAAATAGCTTTTCAGTACAGTGACCGACTTCGTTATATGCGAAGTAGATACGTACAAAGGTCATCTGCCACTGCATATCCCCAAGCCAGCCATCTTTCTTATAATGATTCTGGTCATTTCGCATACAGTCGAAAAATTGAATGGCAAAGAAAAACATTCCAATGGAGCATATGACCATAATTGGTTTTACGTCGTTCATTGCGCCTACTCGCCAGGCGATCGCGAAGGGTAATAATGACGTCAGGAAGCCGACAGAAAAGTTGCGTGGCATGACGGTTGTGCAAATAACTAAAGAGATAAGTAACAAAAGTGTCGTTGTATAAGCAGAGAAATCTGGGAGCTGATCCGATATAAAACCACAGTAAATCGCAATAAGTAATGCTATAAAGACGATTGCCGAGATTAATTTGTCCGGGACATACCGTGGTTTTAAGTAGGTTAACTCATTAATACTCTTTTGACTCACAACCCTGTCGTTTTTCATTTTTTAACTCCGGCTATTTTTATCGCCAACAATTCCTATCTCATTACGGAGATAGGTATTTTACTTAATGAAGTATCTATCATCGCTGACATGTCAGAAAAATATCTGGCCGGGAGCGGAATCAGAACATAATCATAACCCTCCGGTAATACCATAGAATATATCGTTCAGGTTTGGCTTTATAGTTTATCCATCCTGGCGCTGTCATTAAAAGGCGCAGTTGTAATAAATACAGTGAAGGCGTTAAGAATCCCCACCTTTGCCTGAAAATAGTTATACAACGGTCCTTTGACTCATGAGATTATTAAGAGGTGTCGTTCATCCACCCATCGGAAAAAATCGGCCAATGCATTTTTAATTAGCATTTTTATGATTACGTTGCGCGACTTTTATTTTATCGGGATTCGACCTCTCTTCTTGCCCATCCGTTCTGAACCCTTGAGCCTACAATAATCCTCCGGGTAACGAGTTTCATTACGAAATTGAACGCCCGGTCAAATTTTGATCTGGCATGTGATGTTTGTCACATAATGACCATGAATCCCCTACCTGATGAGAGGGTAGTCGGTGGTTACAATGCGCCTGGAATGCGCGTAATGTTAATATTTTACAACGAGTTAACACTTTGTTATCTCTGACAGTATCCGGTAAGGACATGTAAATTCTCGGTTATCCCCCCTGGCAATATAAATAGCGGCACCTTATACCGCTGCCAGACCACGCGTCCTCCTGCGGGGACGAGGATAACAAAAACCACCGGGCGAGCAGCTGACAAACAGGGCCAGCGGCGCCAATACGTTTCACTGAAAAAGGTCAGCTTAGCGATGGAAATATTCCGTGAGAAACTCCCCGGCTCTCTGTATTGCGGCATCCGTAACGGGCAGTACGCCAGCCATTTCGATAAAACCATGTACCATGCCGGGGTATTCGATATATTCCACAGCAACGCCGGCCTGTTGCAGCGCATCGCGATACGCACGCCCATCATCACGTAACACGTCACATTCGCCGGTGAAAATCAGCGCCGGGGGGAGCCCTGTAAAATCCGTCGCCTGCAAAGGGGAAACCTTCGGATTTCGACGGTCAAAACCGACAACGAAAGGCTCTGACATTGCTTTCATCAGCGACAGCGTGAGCGGGGGGACCGTGCCGTTTTGCTCCCGGGAGGGGAAGGCGTCTCCCGACGGCGACAGGTCGGTAGAGGGGTAAAATAAAACTTGCGCACGCAATGTCACTTCCCCGGTCCGTAACTGCTGGCAGGCGACTGCGGCCAGGCTGCCTCCCGCACTGTCGCCCGCCACCGCTATCCGGGAGGCATCAAGTCCCAGTTCATCTGCGTGGGCTGCCAGCCATCGGATCGCGGAAACCACATCGTCAGGCCCGGCTGGGGCCGGATGTTCAGGCGCGAGGCGGTAATCAACGGCCAGAACAGGATAACCTGTTGTACGTGCAAATCTGCGACAGACTCTGTCATGACTATCCAGATCTCCCTCACTCCAGCCGCCGCCGTGCAGATAAACGGTTACCGGCAGCGCTTCATCTCCTGGAGGATCGGGCTGATAAAGACGTAAAGGAATCGCGTGGGGACCTTCCGTCACCTTTAATGCTGTTACGGCGTGGACAGCTAATGGCTCTCCTCCCAGCATGTTCCCTATCTGCTTGTATGCTTTACGCATTTCTGGAATGGTCAATGTTTCCAGAGGAGGAATAGTCTTGTCTGCCATCAGGGCCAGCATTTTTTTAACATCAGGGGATAAACGGGAAATTGCAGCAGGATTAATCGCCATAAGAAGTCTCCGGAGATGATTCGGGCCTAACGACGGGCATGTCAGAGCAAGGTAATGCTCATAACGGTTGCAATCCATAACGCATTCAATATAGCCATAATAGTTTATGCTGATGCAATACCTTATTGGTATCGCGGCGTATTCATGCGCGGCGAAAACATTCCTGAATTATTTTTTACATCAATGGCAAGCCTGTCGAGTTTTCCCGGATTATTGAGAGGAGAGAAGATGAGTGTTGATGTAATATGAAGCTTTCATGGTTATACATTAATAATCCAGTCTACGAAAATCCGTGGATTTCATTGAATAATCATGCCCAGTATTGGTGTGGAATGAGCATTAAAAAGCCCATATATATAATGGGCTTATGAATATTATTGGTCTGTTGTGGAATTTACTCGATATTCTGAATCTGTTCCCGCATCTGCTCAATCAGCACCTTCAGCTCAATCGCCGAGGTCGTCACCTCAGTATTGATCGACTTCGACGCCAGGGTGTTCGATTCGCGGTTGAACTCCTGCATCATAAAGTCGAGGCGGCGGCCGACGGCCTCTTTCTTCTTGAGGATGTTCCAGGTCTCTTTGACGTGGGCCTCCAGCCTGTCCAGCTCTTCGGCGACGTCGATGCGCTGGGCCATCATCACCAGCTCCTGCTCCAGGCGGTTATTCTCCAGCTGCACCTGGGCCTCTTCCAGCTTGGCCACCAGGCGCTCGCGCTGCCACTGCAGGATCTCAGGCATATGCGCGCGCACTTTGGCGACTTCGGCGCTGACGCCGTCGAGGCGCTGTTCGATAAGCGCCTTCAGGGCCTGGCCTTCGGTTTCGCGGGCGACGATGAAGTCGTCCAGCGCGCCGTCCAGCGCGGTGAGGATTTCGGCGGTGATGGCGTCCAGATCCTGCTCCTGAGCGGCCATGACCCCCGGCCAGCGCAGAATATCGACCGGATTGATTTCACCCTCGTCGCTCTGCATCTTGACCCAGTTGGCGGCGTTGACCAGCTGCTTTGCCAGCTTCTCGTTGAGGATAAGCTCGCCCTGGGCGCTGGGGTCCTGTTCGAAGCGCAGGGTGCACTCCACCTTGCCGCGGGTCAGGCGGGTGCGCAGGCGCTCGCGCACTACCGGCTCCAGGCTGCGGAACTGCTCCGGCATGCGGAAATAGGTTTCAAGATAGCGCTGGTTTACCGAGCGCAGCTCCCAAGCGGCGCTGCCCCATGTGCCCTTGACTTCGCGGCGGGCGTAGGCGGTCATACTGCGGATCATAGACGTTCCTGTTTTTAAAGGAGAGTGGGAGGATTATAGCCGCCGGGGCTATCACAGGATAGGAATAAGCGCCCTTTATCCGTATATACACGTCATCCTTCAAGTTGCCTCTTTGTTGGCTGCCCTTACTCACCCCGGTCACTTACTTGAGTAAGCTCCCGGGGACTCGCTCGGTTGCCGCCGCGATGCAACTCGAATGATTTTGTGTATAATGCGCAGCCACATTCGTTTGAAGCCGGAGAATTTCCTATGCGTCCAGCAGGCCGTAGCGCACAGCAGGTGCGTCCCGTTACCCTGACCCGTAACTACACTAAACACGCAGAAGGCTCCGTGCTGGTCGAATTTGGCGACACCAAAGTCCTGTGCACCGCCTCTATCGACGAGGGTGTGCCGCGCTTTCTGAAAGGCCAGGGCCAGGGCTGGATCACCGCCGAGTACGGCATGCTGCCGCGCGCCACCCACACCCGCAATGCCCGCGAAGCCGCGAAAGGCAAGCAGGGCGGCCGCACTATGGAAATCCAGCGCCTGATCGCCCGCGCCCTGCGCGCCGCCGTCGATCTGAAAAAGCTTGGCGAGTTCACCATCACCCTCGACTGCGACGTTATCCAGGCCGACGGCGGCACCCGTACCGCCTCCATCACCGGTGCCTGCGTGGCGCTGGCCGACGCCATCAATAAGCTGATCGCCAACGGCAAGCTGAAGACCAACCCGATGAAGGGCATGGTGGCGGCGGTATCCGTCGGCATCGTCGGCAACCAGGCGGTCTGCGATCTGGAGTATGTGGAAGATTCTGCCGCAGAGACCGATATGAACGTGGTGATGACCGAAGACGGGCGCATCATCGAGGTGCAGGGTACCGCCGAGGGCGAGCCGTTTACCCACGAAGAGCTGCTGGAGCTGCTGGCGCTGGCCCGGGGGGGCATCGAATCCATTATTGCGACGCAGAAGGCGGCGTTAGAAAATTGATATTAAGGGCGACGCGGTCGCCCTTTTTTTTGTCCAGAGAGTGTAGAGAGGAGCGAGTCCATGAAACCGTATCAGCGCCAGTTTATTGAATTTGCGCTTAACAAGCAGGTACTGAAGTTTGGCGAATTTACGCTGAAATCCGGGCGTAAGAGCCCCTATTTCTTTAACGCCGGGCTGTTTAATACCGGGCGCGATCTGGCACTGTTGGGCCGCTTCTACGCCGAAGCGCTGGTGGATTCCGCCATCGACTTCGACCTGCTGTTCGGGCCGGCCTACAAGGGCATCCCGATTGCTACCACCACCGCCGTGGCGCTGGCCGAGCACCACGAGCGCGACGTGCCCTACTGCTTTAACCGCAAAGAGGCGAAGGACCACGGCGAGGGCGGCAGCCTGGTCGGCAGCCCGCTGGAAGGTCGCATTATGCTGGTGGATGACGTGATCACCGCCGGTACGGCCATTCGCGAGTCGATGGAGATTATCCAGGCCCACGGCGCGACGCTGGCGGGCGTGCTTATCTCTCTGGACCGCCAGGAGCGCGGCCGGGGCGAGATCTCCGCCATTCAGGAAGTGGAGCGCGACTACGGCTGTAAGGTGATCTCTATCATCACCCTCAAGGACCTGATTGCTTACCTGGAAGAGAAGCCGGAGATGGCCGACCACCTGGCGGCGGTGCGGGCCTATCGCGAAGCGTTTGGCGTATAAAAACGAAACCGGGCGGACGCCCGGTTTTTCTTACTGCAGCTGCGCGGCGACCAGCGGCCAGCGGATCTCAAAATCAGCCGTCGGGCTATACCTGAACTCGCTGCGCACGAAGCGCGACAGCATGCCCTCGCAGAAGGCCAGCAGCTGGCTTGCCAGCAGATTTTCGTCGGTGCTGTAGCCCTCGCCTTCGCGCATCTTCTTCTCGCGCAGCACCTGGCGCAGCTGGGCCTCAATGCGCTCGAACAGCTGGTTGATGCGCCCCTGCAGCCTGTCCTGCTCAAACATCAGCGCGTGGCCGGTGAGAATGCGGGTCAGGCCGGGATTGCGTTCACCGAAGCCGAGGATCAGCTGCACAATGAGCCGCAGGCGGGCAACAGTGTCCTTTTCATCCTTTAAAATCAGGTTGATGCGGGTGATCAGGCTATCTTCGATAAACTCGATCAGGCTGTCGAACATCCTGGTTTTACTGGGAAAATGACGATACAGCGCCGCTTCGGAAACGCCTACCGACGCCGCCAGCTTGGCGGTGGTGATGCGTTGGCTGCCATCGCTGGATTCAAGCATCAGTGCCAGAGATTGAAGTATTTCTTCGCGACGATTCCGTTTCGCAGTTTGTTTTTCTGCCATGTTTTAAAATACCCCTGAAATAAACGCGCATCAGACGGGCACCCGCACTGCGACCGCAACTGCCGTGTTGCGATGCGTTTTTACTTATTACGCAGTGGGGTACTCAGCAGGGCGAGTTATTTACGCCCTGAATGGCCGAAGCCGCCTTCGCCACGGTCAGTGGCGTCAAACTCTTCTACCAGATTAAATTCCGCCTGCACCACCGGGACGAAGACCATCTGCGCGATGCGCTCGCCCGGTTCGATGGTGAAACTCTGCTGGCCGCGGTTCCAGACGGAAATCATCAGCTGGCCCTGGTAGTCGGAATCAATCAGGCCCACAAGGTTACCCAGCACGACGCCGTGCTTGTGGCCCAGGCCCGAGCGCGGCAGGATGACCGCCGCAAGCGACGCGTCAGCGATATGAATAGCCAGTCCGGTCGGCAGCAGCGTGGTTGCGCCCGGGGCCAGCTCAACGGCGTCATCAAGACACGCTCGCAGGTCAAGTCCGGCAGAGCCGGAGGTGGCATAGGTCGGCAGCGGGAACTGCTCACCCACGCGCGGGTCCAGAATCTTAACGTCGATTTTTTTCATCATAACGGGTAACGATCTCGTTCAGTAGTTGTTGGCCAAGGAGCGCCTTCTGCGTAAGCGGTAGGACTTTATCTCCCTCCTGCCAGAAAAGATGCAGTGCATTGCTGTCACTGTTAAAGCCCTGATTTTGCTGCGATACGTCGTTAGCGCAAATCAGATCAAGATTTTTGCGGGCTCGTTTTTGCCGGGCATATTCTTCCACATTATTTGTTTCTGCGGCAAACCCTACGACATAGGGGCGCTGCGCTTTTAGTGCGGCAACGCCGGCAACGATATCCGGATTTTTTACCATTTTCAGCGTTAATTCATCGCCTTGCTTTTTGATTTTTTCATCAGCAATGGCCGCGGCGCGGTAGTCGGCGACGGCGGCGCAGCCGATAAAAATGTGCTGCTGCCGGGCGTGGGCCTGGACGGCGGCCTCCATTTCCAGAGCGGTGGTGACGTCAATACGCTGGACGAAGGGCGGCGTGGGCAGGCTGACCGGGCCGCTGACCAGCGTCACCTTTGCCCCGCGCTGTGCGGCGGCGGCGGCAATGGCAAAGCCCATTTTACCGGAGCTGTGGTTGGTGATGTAGCGCACCGGATCGAGCGGCTCCCGGGTCGGGCCTGCGGTAATCATGATACTGAGATGTTGCAGGTCTTTGACAGGCGAAAAGTGGCCTGCCGCCATCTCCACGATGGTGAGCGGATCGAGCATGCGCCCCGGGCCGATATCGCCGCAGGCCTGGCTGCCGCTGTCGGGGCCCCACAGCTCGATGCCGCGCCCGGCGAGGGTGGCAAGGTTATGCTGAGTGGCCGCCGCGCGGTACATCTGCTGATTCATGGCGGGCACAACGGCGATGGGCGATGGCGTGGCGAGGCAGATGGTGGAGACCAGATCGTTAGCCATACCCGCGGCGACGCGGGCGATAAGGTCGGCGGTGGCGGGGGCGAGGATCACCAGATCCGCCCACTTGCCGAGCTCAATGTGGCCCATCGCCGCTTCGGCGGCCGGGTCGAGCAGGCTATCCGAAACCGGATAGCCGGAGACGGCCTGCAGGCTGAGGGGCGTGATAAAGGCTTTTGCCGCCTCGGTCATGGCGACGCGCACCTCGGCGCCGCGTTCGCGCAGGCGACGCACCAGTTCCGGCGTTTTGTAGGCGGCAATGCCGCCGCTGACGCCGAGGACGATTTTTTTACCCGCCAGACTGATCATGATTCTTTCCCGTGGAGTACATCAGAATGTGCCCATTTTATCACATTAGCCCTGCTGTCGTGCTGCAATGCGCAATTCACTTTGCGAGCCTCTGCGCAGGGACGGTATCGCACAGTCGCCTCGTCCACGCCCGTAGCGCACAATGGGCGGCGGAAGAGGAGCGGAATATGGAGACTGCACAACGGATGTTGCCGCGGGAAAAAATGCAGCACCACGGCATCGGCGCACTGTCGGACGCCGAACTGCTGGCGCTGTTTTTGCGCACCGGTACGCGCGGTATGGATTTACTCACCTTTGCCGAGCGGTTGCTGCAGCGCTTCGGCTCCCTGCGGGGGCTGCTGCAGGCGCCGGAGGAGGAGCTAAAAAGCGTTGAAGGCATCGGCATCGCGAAATATGCCCAACTGAAGGGCATCACCGAGCTGGCGCGCCGCTCTTTTAGCCTGCAACTGCTGGAGGAGGACCCGATTCGCACCCCGGACGCTACCCGGGATTTTCTGCACAGCCAGTTTTGCGACGAAGAGCGGGAGATCTTTATCGTTATTTTTCTCGATAGCCAGAATCGGGTCATCAGGCACAGCCGGATGTTTGCCGGCACGCTGAGCTACGTCGAGGTACATCCCCGGGAAATCGTGCGCGAAGCGATAAAAGTCAATGCGGCGGCGCTGATCCTTGCGCACAATCATCCATCGGGGAGTGCCGAACCCAGTAAAGCCGATCGCCTGGTCACCGAAAAAGTGATAAAAAGCTGCGACTTCATGGAGATAAAAGTGCTCGACCACCTGGTGATTGGCCAGGGTGAGATAGTCTCCTTCGCCGAGCGCGGCTGGATTTAGCCCCTGACGGGACAGGTTCTGAGCGATCCATCGGGATCTTTGTCTGTTCGGGACTTGAGCGGACCGCTCAGGCAGCGTATACTACGCCACCTTTGAGAATCTCGGGTTTGGCAATTGGGCCTGGCTGTACGAGTTCACTAAGAACCGTCAAACCAGGCTGTATCAGCCTGACGAGGCGCCAATACCCTATACGAAGCTCGAGCTAATTTGATTTTTGGAGAATAGACATGTCCCGAGTCTGCCAAGTAACTGGCAAGCGTCCGGTGACCGGTAATAACCGTTCCCACGCACTGAACGCGACCAAACGCCGTTTCCTGCCGAACCTGCACTCTCACCGTTTCTGGGTTGAGAGCGAGAAGCGTTTTGTCACCCTGCGCGTATCTGCTAAAGGTATGCGTGTTATCGATAAGAAAGGCATTGATGCGGTCCTGACCGACATGCGTGCCCGTGGCGAAAAGTACTAAGTACTTAAGAGGAAAAAGTCATGGCTAAAGGTATTCGTGAGAAAATCAAGCTGGTTTCTTCTGCTGGTACTGGTCACTTCTACACCACCACGAAGAACAAGCGTACTAAGCCGGAAAAACTGGAACTGAAAAAGTTCGATCCAGTTGTCCGTCAGCACGTGCTGTACAAAGAAGCTAAAATCAAATAATTTTAGTTTTCTTGCGCAAAAAACCTCGCTCCGGCGGGGTTTTTTGTTTTCTGGCCGTCCCCATAATAACGATATCTGTCTGCAGTCGGAGTCGCTATGCCTGAATTACCTGAAGTTGAAACCAGCCGCCGCGGCATTGAGCCGCACCTGGTTGGCGAGACTATCCTTCACGCCGTTGTGCGCAACGGGCGCCTGCGCTGGCCGGTATCGGCCGAAATTCACAGCCTCAGCGACAAGCCGGTGCTCAGCGTGCAGCGGCGCGCCAAGTACCTGCTGCTGGAGCTGCCGGACGGCTGGATAATCATTCATCTCGGCATGTCGGGCAGCCTGC
The DNA here is from genome assembly GCF_001598855.1 of Pluralibacter gergoviae ATCC 33028 = NBRC 105706. Lineage (GTDB taxonomy): Bacteria > Pseudomonadota > Gammaproteobacteria > Enterobacterales > Enterobacteriaceae > Pluralibacter > Pluralibacter gergoviae. The sequence continues at coordinate 82,372 of NZ_BCZS01000010.1, forward strand.
GCATTCTGACCGAAGAGCTTCCCCCGGAGAAGCACGACCACGTCGACCTGGTGATGAGCAACGGCAAGGTGCTGCGCTACACCGATCCTAGGCGCTTTGGCGCCTGGCTGTGGACCCGTGAGCTGGAGGGGCACAACGTCCTGGCGCACCTCGGCCCGGAGCCGCTGAGCGATGCCTTTAATGCGGAGTACCTGCGCGAGAAGAGCGCGAAGAAGAAGACGGCCATTAAGCCCTGGCTGATGGATAACAAGCTGGTGGTGGGCGTGGGCAACATCTACGCCAGCGAGTCGCTGTTTGCCGCCGGGATCCATCCCGACAGGCTGGCGTCATCGCTGTCGGCCGAGGAGTCGGCGCTGCTGGTGCAGGCCATTAAGGCCGTGCTGCTGCGCTCGATTGAGCAGGGCGGCACCACCCTGAAGGATTTTCTGCAAAGCGACGGTAAGCCGGGCTACTTTGCTCAGCAGCTGCAGGTCTACGGTCGAAAAGGTGAACCCTGCCGGGTATGCGGGACGCCGATTGTCGCCAGCAAGCACGCGCAGCGGGCGACCTTCTACTGCCGGCAGTGTCAGAAGTAGGCGCTAGCGCAGCTTCTCCAGCAGTGCCTGGTGCACCGCGGGCGGCAGGAAATGGCTGACGTCGCCCGCGTGGCGCGCCACCTCTTTAACCAGCGACGATGAGATAAACGACCACTCCTTCGACGGCATCAGGAAGACGCTCTCAAGCGATGGCAGCAGATGACGGTTCATGTGCGCCAGCTGCATCTCGTACTCAAAGTCCGCCACCGCGCGCAGGCCGCGGATCAGAATATTAGCCTGCTGGTCGCGGGCAAAATTGGCCATCAGATCGCTGAAGCCTATCACCTTCACGTTTTTCAGGTGGGACGTCGCCTGACGGGCAAGTTCGACGCGCTCGTCGAGGCTGAACATCGGCTTTTTGCCGGGGCTGGCGGCAATCGCCAGCAGCACTTCGTCAAACATGGCGCAGGAGCGGGTCACGATATCGAGATGCCCGTTGGTTATCGGATCAAAGGTACCCGGATAAATTGCCCGCTTTTGCATATCAGACCTTAGTGTGATTTAGGGGGAAGATACGGTTCCAGTAACTGTAGCAGACGCTGCAGGGCGCCCTGGTTCTGATAGAGCACCTCAACGGCGTGGCGTCCATAGAAGCTACGATAATCCGCGTCGGTGAGCAGCGAGTCTACCTCTTTTACCAGCGACGGGGCATCGGTAACGGTGATAAGCCCGCTCGCCTGGCTCAGGCGCGTGCAAATATCTTTGAAATTAAACGTGTGCGGCCCCATCAGCACCGGAATGGCGTGCGCTGCGGGCTCCAGCGGGTTGTGGCCGCCGCGTTCGACCAGCGAGCCGCCGACAAAGGCGAGATCGGCAATGCCGTACAGCAGCATCAGCTCACCCATCGTATCACCGATAACTACCTGAGTGCCGGAGGAGGGTACTTCGCCGGAGGAGCGCGTGATAAAGCTCAGCCCGGCCTTGCGCACCAGGTCGGCGGCATCCGGGAAGCGCTCAGGGTGGCGCGGCACCAGGATCAGCAGCAGATCGGGATGCTGTTTAAGCAGGGTTTGGTGCGCATCGAGAATAATGCTCTCTTCACCGTCGTGGGTGCTGGTGGCAATCCACACCGGACGGCGCGGCGCCCACTGGCGGCGCAGGGTTACGGCTTTCGCCGCCAGCTGCGGCGTGACGGAGATATCGAACTTCAGGCTACCGGTGACTTTCACCTGGCTGCGCTTGGCGCCGAGCGCGATGAAGCGCTCGCCGTCCTCTTCATTCTGGGCGGCGATAAGCGTAATGCGCTGAAGCAGGGTGCGGACGAATTTACCGAGCTTCGCGTAGCCTTTGGCCGAACGCGCGGAGAGGCGGGCGTTGGCAATCACCAGCGGAATATGGCGCTGGTGCAGGCTGCCAATCAGGTTCGGCCACAGCTCGGTTTCCATGATCAGCACAAGCTTAGGATCGACCCGGTTAAGGAAGCGGTTGAGCGCATCCGGCAGATCGTAGGGCAGATAAACGTGCTGAACGTCGTTGCCGAAGGCGGACTGGACGCGCTCCGAACCGGTCGGCGTCATGGTAGTGACGGTAATGGGCAGGTCCGGGTAGCGGTGGCGCAGGGCGCGCACCAGCGGAATGGCCGCCAGCGTTTCGCCGACCGACACCGAGTGCAGCATAATGCCGCCGGGCTTCAGAGGATGCCGGTAAAAGCCGTAGCGTTCGCCCCAGCGTTTCCGATAGGCCGGTGCCTTACGTCCGCGTACCCAAAGCCGTATCCAGATCAGCGGCTGAATAAGGTAGAGCAGGGCGGTGTAAAGCAATTCGAGCATATGTAGATAACTGACTTAGGAATGTGCTGGGGATTCTATGTATTTAGCCAGGGCTTTGCCATTACTTTTCCCGGATTTGACTGAAATAGCGCGTAATCGGCTGAAAGTTGCCATAGGGCCACAGTTTTTTTGTATTTTTATTCGATTCATTGATTTTCGTCGTTGTGTGATAGAGGTTAGCCTGCGCTCTGTGGGCAGAGGCTTTCCTTTATTAAGATTATCTTGCTGATTTTATGTGTAAAACACAGGATGATGGCTAAAGTTTATTCGGGTCGGCTTGGATACAAAGAAGTGCTACACTAGCGCGTTAAAGCAAGTGCGGTATTCGCGGACGGGTAGCTGTTGAGCCCGGGGCGGTAGCGTGCTTTTTCTGCTGCATTCCTGACGGACAATCTCAACAAAAGAGTCGCTTGTGGATAAGCCATTTCGAAAAATTTTGGTTATAAAAATGCGCTTTCATGGGGATATGTTACTGACAACCCCGGTGATCAGTACGCTGAAGCAAAATTATCCCGAGGCCAGGGTCGATGTCCTGCTTTATGAAGACACGATGCCTATTTTGTCTGAAAACCCCGAAATCCATACGCTTTACGGCATTAAGAATAAGAAAGCGTCGGCGGGAGAAAAAGTCTCCAACTTCCTTCATCTGATCAAGGTGTTGCGGAAAAATAAATACGATCTGATCGTCAATCTGGCCGATCAGTGGATGGTCGCTATCCTCGTCCGCCTCCTCAATGTGCCGGTAAAACTCTCTCAGTCCTTCAGGCACCGCCAGTCCGCGTTCTGGAAGAACAGCTTCACGCTGCTGGCGCCGCTGGAAGGTGGCAATGTGGTAGAGAGCAATCTCTCGGTACTGGCGCCGCTGCGGCCAAAGACCCTCGTGGCGCGCACCACCATGAGCTACCCGGCTGCCGCGCAGGCGCGGGTGCGCGGCCTGCTTGATGACGCGGGCGTGGGCCAGCGCTACGTGGTGATCCAGCCGACCGCACGGCAAATTTTTAAGTGCTGGAACAACGAAAAATTCTCCGAAGTGATTGACGCCCTGCACGAGCGCGGCCTGCAGGTGGTGCTCACCTCCGGCCCCGGCGCCGACGATCTGGCCTGCGTTAATGCTATTGCCGGCGGCTGCCGCCGGGCACCGGTAACGGCGCTTGCCGGTAAGCTGACCTTCCCGGAGCTGGGAGCGCTGATTGCCGGCGCCCGGCTGTTTATCGGCGTCGACTCAGCCCCGGCGCATATCGCCGCCGCCGTGGATACGCCGCTGGTGAGCCTGTTTGGCGCCACCGACCACCGCTTCTGGCGTCCGTGGTCGCAGAAAATGATCCAGTTCTGGGCCGGGGACTATCGGCCGATGCCGGCCCGGGAACAGCGCGATCGCAACGAAATGTACCTCTCTGCGATCCCGGCCAGCGACGTTATCGCCGCCGTTGATAAGCTGCTGGCAGAGTATCCGGGAGCCTCAGCATGATCGTCGCCTTCTGCCTCTATAAATATTTTCCGTTTGGCGGGCTGCAGCGCGATTTTATGCGTATTGCCAGGACCGTTGCCGCCCGCGGCCACCGCGTGCGCGTTTACGCCTGGTCGTGGGAGGGCGAGCGTCCCGGGGACTTTGACATCATCGACGTTCCGGTCGCCTCCCGCACTAACCACGGGCGCGGCGCGGAGTATCACGCCTGGGTGCAGGCGCATCTGGGCGAACATCCGGCGGATCGGGTTGTCGGCTTCAATAAGATGCCGGGGCTGGACGTCTACTACGCGGCCGACGTCTGCTACGCCGAGAAGGTTGCCCGCGAAAAGGGCTTCTTCTACCGGCTGACGCCGCGCTATCGCCACTTCGCCGCCTTTGAGCGCGCGACCTTTGCGCGGGGGCTGCCCACGCAGCTGCTGATGCTAACCGACCGGCAGATTGCCGATTTCCAGAAGCACTACCAGACCGAGGCCGAGCGCTTTCACATTCTGCCGCCCGGCATCTATCCGGACCGCAAATACAGCCAGCAGATCCCCGACGCGCGGGAGATCTACCGGCAGAAAAACGGCATCATGCCGCGCCAGCACTTGCTGCTGCAGGTCGGCTCAGACTTTACCCGCAAGGGCGTCGACCGCTCCATCCGGGCGCTGGCCGCTCTGCCGGAGAGCGTCCGCCGCGACGCGCTGCTGTGCGTCGTCGGCCAGGACAGGCCGAAAAAGTTTGCCGCGCTGGCGGAGAAGCTGGGCGTCAAAGGCAACGTGCAGTTCTTCGCCGGCCGCGACGACGTGGCCGAGCTGATGGCCGCAGCCGACCTGCTGCTGCACCCCGCCTATCAGGAAGCGGCGGGCATCGTGCTGCTGGAGGCGGTTACTGCGGGTCTGCCGGTGCTGACCACGGCGGTGTGCGGCTACGCGCACTACATCGCCGACGCTAACTGCGGCGAGGTGATTACCGAACCCTTTCGCCAGGAAGCGCTGAATGAGGTATTGCGCAGGGCGCTAACCCAGCCGGCGCTGCGCGAAGCCTGGGCGGCGAATGCCCGCTACTACGCGGATACGCAGGATTTATACAGTCTGCCGGAACGAGCGGCGGATCTCATAACAGGTGATGTTGATGGTTGAGCTCAAAGAGCCTTTTGCCACCCTGTGGCGCGGCAAAGACGCCTTCGAAGAGGTGAAAAAGCTGGACGGCGAGGTCTTCAGAGAGCTGGAGACGCGGCGCACCCTGCGCTTTGAGGCGGCGGGGAAAAGTTACTTTCTCAAGTGGCACAAAGGCACTACGGCAAAAGAGATAGCCAAAAACCTGCTGTCGCTGCGCACGCCGGTGCTGGGCGCCGACCGCGAGTGGCACGCTATTCACCGGCTGCGGGATCTGGGCGTTGACACTATGCGCGGCGTCGGCTTTGGTGCGAAAGGCCTCAATCCGCTGACCCGGACCTCTTTTATCATTACCGAAGATCTGACGCCGACCGTGAGCCTGGAAGACTACTGCGCGGACTGGGCGACCAATCCGCCGGACGTGCGCGTTAAGCGGATGATTATCCGCCGGGTTGCCGGGATGGTGCGCAGGATGCACGCCGGCGGCATTAACCACCGCGACTGCTACATCTGCCACTTGCTGCTGCACCTGCCGTTCAGCGGTCGCGAAGAAGATCTGAAGATCTCGGTGATCGACCTGCACCGGGCGCAGATCCGCGCGAAGGTCCCGCGCCGGTGGCGCGATAAGGACTTGATTGGGCTATACTTTTCTTCTCTGAATATCGGGCTGACCCGGCGGGATATCTGGCGGTTTATGAAAGTTTACTTTGCTATGCCGCTGAGGGAAGTAATGCGTGTTGAACAGCATTTATTGGCGGCGACTCAGGCTAAAGCAGAAAAGATCAAAGAGAGAACCCTCCGTAAGGGCTTATAGGAAGAGAATTCGATGCGCTATTTCGATGATGACATCGTTGTTGAAACTATCTCGTTCACCCACGTGCGTGATGCGGCTCTGCAGGATATGATGACCATTTGCTATGGCACGGACGGCAGCTTTATGCCGGGGGCGGCGGTATCTGCCTTTTCCGTCGCTGCTGAAAATCCCGGGATTAATATTGCATTTCATATTTTCACCAATGGGCTTGAGGAGGCGTATCGAACACGATTTGCCGCTTTTGCTGAGGAGCAAAAAGTTACCGTCGTCCTTTATGTCATCAATAGCGATTTACTTAAGTCGCTACCGCAGAACAAACTTTGGTCAACGGCTATCTATTACAGGTTTATTATTGCTGATTTCTTTTACCAGAAGAGAGATCGAATCCTGTATATCGATTCCGATATTGTCTGCACAGGTTCGCTTGAGCCGCTCTTTACCACCAATTTACAGGATAATATTGTAGCGGCGGTTACTGAGCGCGATAGCCAATGGTGGCAGTCCAGAGCATCACGCCTCGGTGAGCCAGAATTGTCCGCGGGTTATTACAATAGCGGAGTGTTGCTTATTGATACGCAACGCTGGTTTGAAGAGAACGCCACTCCCCGAGCGATAGAACGGTTACAGGATGCCCAACTCGTGGCTCGCCTTACCTATTTTGATCAGGACGTGCTCAATCTGACAACTTGTGGGAAAACGTGTTTTCTGGACAAAAAATATAATGTTCAGTACAGCCTCAACTATGAGCTTGGTAGTAAGCATTCGCGCCCTGAGCAAGGGAGCTATACGCTTCTGCACTACATTGGTCCGACGAAGCCCTGGCACCAGTACGCCAGCCGCTATGCAATCTCTGCCTCTTATACACGCGCAAAGGCCGCATCACCGTGGCGCGATTTGCCATATCAGCTGCCGCTTTCAAGCATGCAGTTGCGCTATGCAGCAAAGCACTGCTTTAAACAAAAGCGGTGGCTGTCCGGTTTGAAATATTATGCTCTCTATTTTAAAGCTAAGTTGGTTCGTTCATGTTGAACTATTCTCTTCGGGATTCAATAAAAAATTCGACCATGATTGGCGATCCAGGTCTGTTGGAGCAGAAAAGCCTTTTTCATATTACCTATGGTTCTGATGAAAAATATCAGTTAGGTGTTGCTGTTTCTGCTGTATCAGTTCTTATCAATAATCCTGATAAACACTTTGTTTTTCATATCTTTACAGATGTTTATAGCGCTGAATATCAACGCGATCTTCAGGCTATAGCAGAAAAATTCTCGACAACAATTGTGATATATGTCGTCGATGCCACATTTTTTAGTACGTTGCCAAGTACGAATGTGTGGTCTCATGCAATGTATTATCGTTTGCTAGCTTATCAGCACTTATCACAGAGTGTAGACAGAGTTTTATATCTTGATGCCGATGTGATGTGCGCTGGGGATCTCGGCGTCTTATCCGGGTTCCATTTCAACAATAATATTGCCGCCGTCGTTGATGATTTACCGGGAACCCGAGCCTGCAGCCTTCAGCGGCTCGGTTCATTGTTATACGATACCGGTCATTACTTTAATTCCGGCGTTATGCTGGTAAATTTACGCCTGTGGCAGCAGCATGATTTGACTCGTCAGGCGCTTGAGATGTTGCTTTCACCGCAGTATAGTTCGATCATTAAGTATCCTGATCAGGACGTATTGAATATTCTGCTCAGCGGTAAATTATGCTACCTCGAACGCAAGTATAATACGATTTATACTTTAAAATCTGAATTAAAAGACAGAACACATAAAGTATATCAAAACGTGATTACGGATGAGACGGTTTTGGTGCATTACACTGGTATCACTAAGCCCTGGCATGCGTGGGCTGACTATAGCTCTCGAGAAGTATTTAATCGAGCATGGCGTGCATCACCGTGGTACGGTAGCGCTTTGATGCCTGCGAGATCGGTCATGGAAATGCAAAAGGAATATAAGCACCATTTTGCCCGCAGAAGATATCTTAGTGGTATAAAGGCGCTGATTAGATACAGAATTAAGAAAAAATTATGATTACTTCTACTAAGTACCAAGGCTTTGCATTTTACTATAAAGATAATGATGCTAAGTATAAAGAAATATTTGATGATATCCTGGCGTATAACTTTAAAACAATAAAGGTGTTGCGCAATATTGATGATACCAAGGTATCCCTTATCGATACACGGTATGGTCGTTACGTCTTTAAAGTTTTTGCGCCGAAGAGTAAAAGGAACGAGCGCTTCTTTAAATCTTTTGTAAAAGGCGATTATTATAAAAACCTGATTGTGGAAACTGACCGCGTGCGTAACGCAGGATTATTATTTCCCAATGATTTTTATTTCCTTGCCGAGCGTAAGATTTTTAACTATGCCAGTGTGTTTATTATGCTCATTGAATATATTGAAGGTGTTGAGTTGAATGACATGGAGGTTATTCCTGATGGTGTTAAAAATGAAATTAAGGTATTAATGGAAAAACTTCATGCTTTGAATATGCTCTCAGGCGACCCACATCGCGGTAACTTTATTATCAGTCAGGACGGTGTACGTATTATTGACTTGTCGGGTAAAAGCAGCACTGCTGATCGGAAGGCCCGCGATCGTATGGCAATGGAGCGGCATCTTGGGATTCCTAATGAAAATAAGGATTTTGGTTATTACTCTGTAGTCTATAAAACGAAGTTACGTAAGTTTATTAAAAAGCTCAAAGGTAAGGCATAATCGTAATATTGACTTTTTAAAGGTTTACAATGAAAACTCCAGTATACGTGGTCTCTTTGCTGCGAGATGACGACAGAAGAAACAAAATTGAGAAAGACTTCTCAGAGTTAGGCATAGACTTTCAGTTTTTTGATGCTGTTGATGCCAAAGATCCGAAAAATCATGCTTTAATTGAAAGTATGAGGATGCATGGCATTGGGGCAGAAATGACTAATGGCGAGATTGCATGTACCCTGAGCCACCAGCTGATCTTTAAGGATATGCTGGAGAATTTGCACGAGTGGGCGATTATCCTTGAGGACGACGTGATAGTCGATAAGCGGTTTAAAAAATTCCTCTCCTCTTTTAATGATAATGAGAAAAAGAAGCTCAGGAAAGATCACCTTTACATGCTTGGCGGGCAGAAAGGTTTGCATGACTATCCTGTTCTTGGACTTAGCCTTTTTAGTCGGCAACGAATAAGCACCTGTTCGTTCCGTCGGGTAAATTATAACAAGAAAAAAGTTCGTCGAACTTGTTGCTATCTAATGAATGATGTGATGGCTGATAAGCTGCTGCATTTGACGCAGGTGCACGGTACATATCGGGCGGATAGCTGGAAACTGATGCATCAGCAAAATATCATCAATGATTTTTATCTGGATGAAATTATATTACATCCTGTCGTCTGCGGTGCGAACAGTCATCTAGAAAGTGAGCGCTTGCAGGCATTCGGGAAGGCCAAGAGGCCCAGAACTTACTTACAGAAAAAACTGAAGCTATGGCGTTCATGGCTGAAGGTTTCTTTTTTTTCGTTCTGTAAGTAACAAATTATCTCTTGTTTAAAAATATTCAGGATAATACGTGGGAACAAAAGTGAATGCATTCAGAGAAGTTAGCTGTAAATTGATTTTTTTACTGTACCTGGTCGGAGTGGTTTTTATTCCCATTGAACCAAATATTACTAATAAGATAATTAATATAACGGGTGCGTTCTCATTTCTGCTGCTTCTCATTTCTGGTGAGTATCGCTCTTATCAGCGTAGTATTTTGGTGTTGGCATTAGGGATCTTTCTACTTGGGGCATTAGATCTAGCATGGTATGGTTTCTATAAGACACATGATGTGATCTATAAAAATGGCTACCGGGGATATCTGGAAGCTGGTAAGATGCTTGTATTCAGTGCGTTTACTTTCTTATTATTGAGTAAGCAACGCTTCAGTCATAATATAAAATCCCACGTAGTTGCTGCCTCTATTGTCCAGGGAGTAATGATCGGAAGATCATTCTATCAGAGCATTTATCTGCATGCGGAAAGAATCCCTCTCTCTGCTATGGGGGGCGATATTGGTCAGATGGGTGCTGCAACTGTTGCTGCTTACATGATCACTTTTTGCGCCTTATATTCATCGATTGTTTTTCTATCTCTACACTCAAAATATAAGTGGCCACTTTTTTATATTAATTTTGCGCTGACGTTGGCAGCAATCATGATGACCGGAACACGTTCAGCTTTCTTTACATATCCACTTATGACAGTCTTTCTTCTCTTTATTCAAAATCAGAATCAAAAAAAATACCTCCTAAAGGGCTTATGTGGCTTTATGTTTCTGTTAATTGGGTGTGGATTATTATTCAATAAAGATATTACAAAACGTATTGATGACTTCAAAAGTGACATGGTATCTTATTCAAATAAGAGTAATAGTATGTCTTCTGTAGGAGCTCGTCTTTCCATGATACAGGCAGGATTCGCAAGCCGTCCGGAAGGTCTTCATTGGCAATCTCTTGAACAGCGGGCCGTGAAAATTACAGACTTAAGTCAAAGAGATTCTGTCTATCTTGGCGCAACGGTATTTATGGATGTCCACATGCATAACGAGCTTGCAGAAGCTATTTCTACAAAAGGCATTTTCGGAATTATTTTCCTGGTCATATTCTACTTCGGGCTTATTCACTACTGCCTGCGTGAGAGACTCTATTTGCTACTGGTATTTCCCTCATCCATTATTCTGTTTGGCCTGAGTGATGTGATTACTCATGCCAAACCTATTCCGGCATCTTGGATTGTTTGCCTGATGCTCTCAATTGCGGTGTTAGGTAAGAAAAAAGAAGATAACATCTAGTTCGAATGCGAGTGGGTGACTCACCCACTCATTTTCAATTTTAGCTATTTTTAATTACCTGTGCGACGGCTCCTGCCGTAAGCCGCCTCAGATCTCCCCCCGGCGCCCGGCACACCACCTGATTCTTCCCGTACCCGCCAATCAGTCCCGGATCCGTCGGCCCGTAGAGCGTGACGTTCGGGCGGTCCAGCGCGGCGGTCAGATGGCTCAGCCCGGTATCCACCGACACCACGAACTTCGCCCCGGCAAGCTCCCTCGCCACGCCCTCCAGGCTCATCTTCGGCAGCACCTCGACGTAATCAAACCCCTCCGCCAGCCTCTTAGCGCGCGCTTCTTCGTGCGGCGCGCCCCAGGGCAGCTTAATCGTTATTCCCGACTCGCCCAGCAGAGCAATCAGCTCGCGCCAGCCCGCCTCCGTCCAGTGCTTGTCGTCGCGGGTGGTGGCGTGGAGGAAGACCGCGTACTGCCCGGCATCTGCATTGAGATGACTGAGGAAATGCTGCGCGATGGCGTAGTCGCCCTGGGTTGCCGGCTTGGCATAGCCGAGGCTTCTGGCGAACAGCTCCCGGGTGCGCTCCACCGCGTGCTGCTGCTTAGCGATATGGTGGCGGCGATTATAAAACAGGCTCGCCAGCGGCTCGCGCGCGGTCTGCCAGTCCATGCCGTGCTTCACGCCGTGGGCCAGCCGGGTAACCAGCGCCGCGCTCTTTACCAGCCCCTGGGCGTCGATGACGGTGTCATACCGCTGCGCCTGTACCGCCCGGCGGAAGGCGCGGCGCTCGGCTTTAATCGGCGCAGAGAACCACGCCTTGCGCCAGCGGCGGATAGCCACCGGGATAACGCGGTCAACCGCGTCGTGCCAGGCAGGGATCTGGGCGAAGCCCTCTTCCACCGCCCAGTCAAAGCGGACGCCCGGTATTGCCCGCGCGGCATCGGTCAACGCCGGCAGCGTGTGCAGCACGTCGCCCATCGAGGAGGTTTTTACGATCAGTACCCGCATCCGTCAGGCGTCCTCGTCCAGCAGCAGCTGATTGAGGGTGTCCAGCACCTGTGCCGGGGTAATGTCGATCAGGCTCTGGTGATAGCCTTCGTCGCCGTCGCCCTTGCGCACGCGGTGATAGCCGCTGATCAGGCGAATGACTCTGGCTTTTTTCGACAGCGGCGGGGTGAAATCCGGGCTGCTCGGACCGTAGAGCGCCACCAGCGGGCGGTTCAGCGCGGCGGCGACGTGCATCAGGCCGGAGTCGTTGGTGACCACCGCCTTACAGGCGGCAATCAGCACCACCGCCTGCTCCAGCTGGGTCTCCCCGGCCAGGTTGCGGCACCAGGGCTGCTGCTCCGGGCTCAGCGCAGTGAGGATCTCGTTGCCGGCGTCGTGGTCTTTGGCCGAGCCGAACAGCACCACCTGGTAACCCTCATCAATCAGCTGCTTCGCCAGTTCGGCGTAGTGGTAGTGCGGCCAGCGCTTGGCCGGGCCAAACTCGGCCCCGGGGCAGAAGCCGATGATCGGACGCTCGTTCGATAGCGTGAAGGTGGCGGTCATCTGCATCTTCTCGCTTTCGGTCACCTGCAGCTGCGGCCACAGCAGCGGCTGCGGCAGATCGTTGGCCGACTCCATCGCGCCCTTATCGAAGGCCAGCGCTACGTAGCGCTCGACCATCAGCGGCCAGGCGGCTTTGTCCAGCACCCGGGCGTCGTTGAGCACGCCGTAGCGCATTTCGCCGCGCCAGCCGGTGCGCAGGGGAATGCCCGCAAAGAAGGGCACCAGCGCCGATTTAAAGGAGTTTGGCAGCACGTAGGCGCGGTCGTAGCGCTTCTCGCGCAGGCTATGGCCGAGCCTGCGCCGCTCGCCGATCTCAAGCGCTCCGTGGCCCAGCGGCATCGGGATCGCCTCGTTGACTTCCGGCATCCGCGACAGCAGCGGACGGCACCACGCGGGCGCCATCACATCAATAACGGCCTGGGGAAAGCGCGCCCTGAGCGTGCGATAGAGACTCTGCGACATCATCATGTCGCCTACCCATGACGGGCCAACCACCAGAATCTTCATGATTATGCGTCGCGGTTCAGCCAGGCCATATACTCCGTTACGCCTTCGGCAACGGTCTTAAACGGCTTGTCGTAGCCGGCGGCGCGCAGGTTGGTCAGGTCCGCCTGAGTAAACGCCTGGTAGCGGCCCTTGAGCTTCTCCGGGAACGGAATGTACTCGATGCTGCCTTTTTTGTGGAAGGCGAGAGTGGCGTCGGCCACCGCCTGGAAGGACTCCGCCCGGCCGGTGCCGAGGTTGAAGATGCCGGAGACGCCGTTTTCGAGGAACCACAGGTTTACCGCCGCCACGTCGCCAACGTAGACGAAGTCGCGCTTAAAGCCGTCGCTGCCTTCAAACAGCTTCGGGCTTTCGCCGTTGTTGAGCTGGGTGTTGAGGTGGAACGCCACGCTCGCCATGCTGCCCTTGTGGCCTTCGCGCGGGCCGTAGACGTTGAAGTAGCGGAAGCCGACGATCTGCGAGTCCGCTTCCGGCAGGATCTGGCGCACGTATTCGTCAAACAGGAACTTAGAGTAGCCGTAGACGTTCAGCGGCTGCTCGTACTCGCGGGATTCAATAAAGTCGGAGGTGCGTCCGCCGTAAGTGGCGGCGGAAGAGGCGTACAGGAACGGAATTTCGCGCTCCAGGCAGTAGTGCAGCAGCTCTTTAGAGTACTGATAGTTGTTGTCCATCATGTACTTGCCGTCCCACTCGGTGGTGGAGGAGCAGGCGCCTTCGTGGAAAACCGCCTCGATATCGCCAAAATCTTCCCCGGCCATAATCTGAATCAGGAAATCTTCCTTATCCATGTAGTCGGCGATATTCAGATCCACCAGGTTCACGAATTTGGTGCCGTCTTTCAGGTTGTCGACCACCAGAATGTCGGTGATGCCCTTGTCATTCAGCGCTTTAACGATATTGCTGCCAATAAAGCCCGCGCCGCCGGTAACGATGATCATAACGATAGCCCTTGAGAGTGGATGGCCGGGACTATCCCGGACGCTAATGCTGAATATCATATCATTACATTGCTGAGGCTTCAGCCATTCACCGACTGGCCGCAGGGGTACACGTGATTTATGCTGCAAAACGGGAATCCTGTGCTGCGTCATCTCGTACAGAGGCGAGGCATTGGGTAAGATGTGCCAAATTTTGCCGAATCTGGAGAATTGCAATGCGTGGTGATTTTTACAAGCAGTTGAACAGCGATCTCGACACCGCCCGGGCAGAAGGGTTGTTTAAAGAGGAGCGCATTATTACCTCCGCGCAGCAGGCGGATATCGTGGTCGGTGACGGTAGCCGCGTCATCAACTTCTGCGCCAACAACTACCTTGGCCTGGCTAACCACCCCGATCTTATCGCCGCTGCGAAGGCCGGCATGGACAGCCACGGCTTCGGCATGGCCTCGGTGCGCTTTATCTGCGGCACCCAGGACAGCCATAAGCAGCTTGAACAGAAACTGGCCGACTTCCTCGGCATGGAAGACGCCATTCTTTACTCCTCCTGCTTTGACGCCAACGGCGGCCTGTTTGAGACTCTGCTCGGCCCGGAAGACGCGATTATTTCCGATGCGCTCAACCATGCCTCAATCATCGACGGCGTGCGTTTGTGCAAGGCGAAGCGCTTTCGCTACGCCAACAACGATATGCAGGAGCTGGAGGCGCGCCTGAAGGAGGCCCGCAAGGCCGGCGCCCGGCACGTGCTGATCGCCACCGACGGCGTGTTCTCGATGGACGGCGTGATCGCCAACCTGAAGGGCGTTTGCGACCTGGCCGATAAATACGATGCGCTGGTGATGGTCGATGACTCCCACGCCGTCGGCTTCGTCGGCGACAACGGCCGCGGCTCCCACGAATACTGCGACGTCATGGGCCGGGTCGACATCATTACCGGCACCCTCGGCAAAGCGCTCGGCGGTGCCTCCGGCGGCTACACCGCGGCCCGCAAAGAGGTGGTCGAGTGGCTGCGCCAGCGCTCGCGCCCGTATCTCTTCTCCAACTCGCTGGCGCCGGCCATCGTTGCCGCCTCGATCAAAGTGCTGGAGATGGTGGAAGCGGGCAGCGAACTGCGCGATCGCCTGTGGGCCAACGCCCGCCTGTTCCGCGAAAAAATGAGCGCCGCAGGCTTCACCCTCGCCGGGGCCGACCACGCCATCATCCCGGTAATGCTGGGCGAGGCTACCGTGGCGCAGGAATTTGCCCGCGAGCTGCAGAAAGAGGGCATTTACGTGACCGGCTTCTTCTATCCGGTGGTGCCTAAGGGCCAGGCGCGCATCCGTACCCAGATGTCCGCCGCCCACACTCCGGAGCAGATCGAGCGCGCGGTCGCCGCGTTTATCCGTATTGGTAAGCAACTGGGCGTGATTGCCTGAGGATCGTGAGATGAAAGCATTATCCAAGCTGAAGGCCGAAGAAGGCATCTGGATGACCGACGTCCCGGTGCCGGAGGTTGGCCACAATGACCTGCTGATTAAAATTCGCAAAACCGCCATCTGCGGCACCGACGTCCACATCTACAACTGGGATGACTGGTCGCAGAAGACGATTCCGGTGCCGATGGTCGTGGGCCACGAGTACGTGGGTGAAGTGGTCGGCATCGGCCAGGAAGTGAAAGGCTTTAGCATCGGCGACCGCGTTTCCGGCGAAGGGCACATCACCTGCGGGCACTGCCGCAACTGCCGCGCCGGGCGCACTCACCTGTGCCGCAATACCGTTGGCGTCGGCGTGAATCGCCCCGGCTGCTTTGCCGAGTATCTGGCGATCCCGGCGTTTAACGCCTTTAAAATCCCGGACAATATCTCTGACGATCTGGCCTCTATCTTCGATCCGTTCGGCAACGCCGTGCACACCGCGCTCTCTTTTGATCTGGTGGGCGAGGATGTGCTGGTGTCCGGCGCCGGTCCGATCGGCGTGATGGCGGCGGCGGTGGCGAAGCACGTCGGCGCCCGCAACGTGGTGATCACCGACGTGAACGAATACCGCCTGGATCTCGCGCGCAAAATGGGGGTCACCCGCGCGGTCAACGTCGCCAGCGAAAGCCTGACCGACGTGATGGCCGACCTGGGCATGACCGAAGGCTTTGACGTCGGGCTGGAGATGTCCGGTGCCCCGGCGGCCTTCCGCACCATGCTTGATACCATGAACCACGGCGGGCGTATTGCGATGCTCGGTATTCCGCCGTCGGAGATGGCCATCGACTGGACCAAAGTCATCTTTAAGGGACTGTTTATTAAAGGTGTCTATGGCCGGGAAATGTTTGAAACCTGGTACAAAATGGCCGCCCTGATCCAGTCCGGACTCGACCTGACGCCGATCATTACGCACCATTTCGGCATTGATGATTTCCAGAAGGGCTTTGACGCGATGCGCTCGGGGCAGTCCGGGAAGGTCATTCTTAGCTGGTAAGAAAAAGGGCACCTTGCGGTGCCCTGCTTTTTTAGAGCGCCTGCTCCCGGGTTTCGTGGGTCAACAGCAGGGCAATAAGCGTCAGCACTGCCATGGAGGCCAGGTAGTACCCGACGTAGGCCAGGCCGTAGTTGCCGGTCAGCCACGCGGCGATGTAGGGCGCGACCGACGCACCGAGAATGGACGCGACGTTATACGAGAACGAGGCCCCGGTGTAGCGCACTTCCGTTGGAAACAGCTCCGGCAGCAGGGCGCCCATCGGGCCAAAGGTCAGCCCCATCAGGCTCAGGCCAATCAGCAGGAAGGCCATAATCAGCGTCGGGTTACCGGAGCCGAGCAGCGGCTGGAAGACGAACAGGCCAAACAGAATAATCAGCGTAGTGATGGTTATCATGCTCTTGCGGCGGCCGAAGCGGTCCGCCAGCACGCCGGCAATCGGCACCATCACGCCAAAACCAATCACCGCCATCATCAGCATCCACAGCACTTCATTGCGCGGCAGGCCGAGGCCAACCGGCAGCGGCGCGGTGCTATAGGTCATCGAATAGACGGTCATGATGTAAAACAGCGTATAGGTCGCCAGCATAATGAAGGTGCCGAGAATGGTCAGACGCAGATGCTTGCTCAGCAGGGTGCCCAGCGGTACTTTCACCTGTTTTTTCGCCGCCGCCACTTTGGCAAACACCGGCGTTTCGTGCAGCGAGACGCGCACGTACAGGCCGATGATCACCAGTACCGCGGAGAAGATAAACGGCACGCGCCAGCCCCAGCTCATAAACTGTTCGTCGGTCAGCAGCCAGGAGAGCAGCAGGAAGGTGCCGTTGGCGAAGAAGAAGCCGATGGGCGCCCCGAGCTGCGGGAAGGAGCCGTACAGGGCGCGCTTTTTCGCCGGCGCGTTTTCCGTCGCCAGCAGCGCCGCGCCGCCCCATTCGCCGCCGAGGCCCAGGCCCTGGCCGAAGCGCGCCAGCGCCAGCAGCAGCGGCGCCATGATGCCGATACTCTGGTAGCCCGGCAGCAGGCCGATAACCACCGTCGAGATGCCCATCGTCAGCAGCGAGGCCACCAGCGTCACCTTGCGCCCCACGCGGTCGCCGAAGTGGCCGAACAGCGCCGAGCCAATCGGCCGCGCGACGAAGGCGATGGCAAATGTCGCCAGCGACTGCAGGGTCGCGGCGGCGGCGTCGCCCTGGGGAAAGAAGATGTGCGGGAAGACGATAACCGCGGCGGTGGCGTAAATGTAGAAGTCAAAAAACTCGATAGCGGTGCCGATAAGCGAGGCGACAACCACTTTATTGCGGGAGTTGACCGGCGCGGCATCCTGGGGCGTATCGAGCGTTGTGGCGGCAGTTTGCATAATAATAATTTCTTATTTTTGGACAAGCGAACCGCCATATTAGGCACAGCAAAAGCGACATTTCAATGTGTAACAAAGGGGCTTTCAGTATAAAAAAGAGGCAAAAAGCGAATAATTTGTGCTCCTGCGATTTCACTTCTATGAAATGCTTCACAGAAAAGATACGTTGGCAGATAAAACCAGTTGTTGGTTAAATAAAAGTTACCAACTGGTTTTATCTGCTGAAAGCGCGCGGCGGCTTAGTCAGTTATGCGAACGTCCCGGCATCTGAGGATCGTCTTTATACTCGGCGGTGGCGATCCAGGCGGCGCAGAACAGGGTCAGGCGGGCGAAGAAGTAGAAAAACGCCATCAGGCCGAGCACCGAGCCAAACGCCGCGCCGGAGGGCGACTTCATCAGCGACGGCAGAGTCCAGGTCATGACGATTTTAATCACCTCAAAGCCGATGGCGGCAATAAAGGTGCCGCGCACCAGCGCTTTCTTGCGCGGGCGGTGGCGGGGCAGGCGCCAGAAGATCCAGAAGAACAGCAGGTAGTTGGCGAAAATCGAGATAACGAGGCCAATCAGCCGCCAGGCGGGCTTCAGCCACTCGATGTTGTTCAGGTGCAGGGCGTTAATAATCGTCTGCTGGGCCGCACCGGCGGCAGAGGTGATAGAGAGGGTGATCACCAGCGCCACCAGCAGGCCGGTCAGCGAGATGAAGTCGCGAAAATACTTCACCCAGATCTTCTCCTGGTCCTGGGGCGTGCGCTCCCAGACGTCCCGCGACTGGGCGCGGATCGCCTCGCGCAGGTTGCCCATCCAGTTGAGTCCCGAGTAGAGCGCCACCAGCAGGCCGACGATCCCGACGGTGGTGCGCTGCTGTACGGCGGTATTGATCGTGCCTTTGAGGGTGGAGGCCAGCGTCGGATCGCTGACGTTATTCAAAATTTTATCGAAGATATCCTGCAGCAGCGTCGGGTGCGAGGCCAGCACGAAACCGGCGGCGGCAAAAGAGACCATCAGGATCGGGATCATCGACAGAAACGAGAAGTAGGTTATCGCCGCGCCGAACTGGTTGCCGAGGCGGTCATTAAAGCGCTCGACCGCGCGGATCAGGTGGGCGATGGCCGGCTGACGCTGTACCTTCTGCGCGGTGCCGGTTGCCGCCTTCAGCGCATCGCTGGCCTTTTGCGTCACCTTTGACGGGGTGCTATCGTCGGTATCCATTTTTCTGACTGGCTCATACTCCAGGTCCTGGGTCGGACGTTTTGCCTCATTATCCTGCGTCATCAGGTGATTTTCCCTTTATTTTCACAACGTAAATCTCAGTATAGCCTAAGGCCTACGCCGGTCTGGTTTCGTCCACAGCGCCTTTCAGTCGCGCCGTCAGCCACGCCATAAACAGGTGGACCCGGCGGGAGAGGCCGCGTCCCGGCGGATAAACCAGGGTAACCGGCAGCGGGGCGGCCCGGTACTGGGGCAGGATCTCTATCAGCCTGCCGTCGCGCAGCGCCGCTTTTACGCCGGCGCGCGGCGTCTGAATAATGCCCAGCCCGGCGATACAGGCGCTATGGTAAGTTTCCGCGCAGCTGACGGTCAACACGCCGCCGGTCTGGATGCGGCGACTATCGCCGTTAATACTGAGCGCGAAGCCCTGCGCTTCATCGTTCGCCAGGCGGATCAGCGCGTGGTCGGCGAGGCACTCCAGAGTCTGCGGATAGCCGAAGCGCGCCAGGTAGTCGGGGCTGGCGCAGTTAATCACGGTCAGCTTTCCGATGCTGCGGACGGCGAGGCCCCCCTGCGGGTATTCGCCGACCCGCAGGGCGCAGTCAAACCCTTCCCGCACCACATCGACGGGGCGCTCGCTGCTGCTCAGCTCCAGCGCAATGCCGGGGTAGAGCTGCAAAAAGGCGGAGAGGTGGGGCAGCACCAGCGCGCTGGCGACCCAGGCGGGCATATCGACCCGCAACCGGCCGCTGACGCTGGCGGCATCCTCCCTGAACATCGTATTCAGCTCGTCGAGGTTAGCCAGCAGGTCTTTTGCCCGCTCGTAGTAAACCATGCCCTCATCGGTGAGCTGTACCCGGCGGGTCGTGCGGTGCAGCAGGCGCACGCCCAGCGAGGCCTCCAGAGCCTGAATTTGCCGCGATACGCTGGCCTTCGGCTGATCCAGCGCCTGCGCCGCCAGCGAAAAGCTCTCGAGATCCGCCACCTGGAGAAACAGTTTCATTGCGTGAATTTTATCCATCGACAGCTCCCTTTGTTGTTTTTTCTGGGATAGTTAAGCCATCATGATGCTGTTTGTTGATTGTATAGCAGTCAATGGTGGTCCTGGCACTGTCTTTATGACCGTCCGGGTGGATAACTGAGAACGGGAACGACTATTTTTCGGATTTTTTCTGCCGATATTCACGGGCCAGCAGGCCAAACAGCCAGTCGTTGCGCCACTCACCCGCCAGCCGGTAGCTCTCGCGAAGCTCCCCCTCCAGGCGAAAGCCGGCCTTCTCCAGCACCCTGCGCGACGCCGCGTTGCCGGCGGTGACCGTCGCCGTCAGGCGGCGCAGCCCGCCCTCGCAAAAGGCGTAGTCGCACAGCGCCCGCAGGGACTCGCCGCCGTAGCCCTGCCCCTGCGCCGCCCGGCAGAACAGAAACCCGGCCTCCGCGCAGTCCGGCTCGCGGTGAATGTAGCCCGTGACGCCAAGCCGCGCTTCGCTGCCGCGCTCCCGCACCACCAGGCACAGCCAGTGCGCCGCGCCGGGTGACCAGGCGGGCAGGCGGCTGTCGAATGCGGCGCGGATTTCATCTTCTCCACGGGGATCGCTGACGTAGCGCATGACCTCCGGGTCCTGCTGGAGCGCGAGAAAAAAGGGCCAGTCTGCCTCGCACAGCGGGCTGCAGGTCAGGCGGGGCGTTATCAGGGTCGTCATCGCATTTCTCACTTTTACGGATGGATAAAAAGAGAACTGTTGCAGTAATCTACGCTAACTCACTAAAAATAAAAACAAACCCTACTTTATTCAGGCCTGAGCCTGACGCGGCAAAAGGAAGCGAGATGTCCACAGCAGGGCAAGATGCAGTGCAGGAACTGGCGCGTTACCTGGAGGTGATTCACCGCGCGGCGGCGGCGCTTCTGGCGCGTCTGAACGTCCACGTCGCCGAGGTAAGCGATCTGCACCAGTTTCTTGACGGTCTCGAGCAGGCCCGCCTCAGCCTCGGCGGCTGGGGCCGCGTCGCCCGGCGTCTGAATATGAGTGATGCCGAACTGAGCGAGCTGACGCTGCGCCTGCGCCTCCTCCGCCAGACGGTTGCCGGACGCGAACAGGAGGCCAGTGACAATCAGCGCATTGCCGCTCTGCGCCTGCTGGTGATGCTGGAGCAGGTGTCCGGGCTGACGTTTACCTCTCTGCCGGGCGATGCTGCGGCCATTCGCTATCAGGCCCGGCAGCAGATGCGGACCCTTACCCTGATGCTGGAGGCGCTGGTGACGCGCGCCTGGCCAGATGTCACCCGCTTTCATAATTATCTCAAGCTGCATTTTGGTCCCGACCGCGTGCGCCGCTGGCTGTCGAAGAGCGAGGGCGAGGGCATTATCTCCGGGATGCGCTTTAGCGAGCTGGCGCTGCTGGTGGTGGATAAAAAGCTGTTTGCCCGCCACTACGCGCGACTGTTTAACTCGGCGGCAGCGCTGACGCTGCTGGTTGAACAGCGGGCGACGCTGCACGCCTTCCTGGAGTCGTGCCGCCCGCTGCGCAATGCCATCCTCGCCGGGCGTCCGCTGTCGGCGGCGGAGGGCAGGCTGCTGGATCTCTATTTTCAGCAGATCGCCGGTCCGGTGCAGCGCGCCTGTCGGGAAGGGCGGACAGGGGTCGATCCGCAGGCGCTCGGCCGCGCCGATGACGCCGCGCTGGCGGCCTGGTGGGCGCGGGCGGTTCGCCGGGCGGAGAGCCTCGGCGAGGATACGCTGCCCGTGGGTGAGAGTATCGACCCGTCCAGACAGGGGGAACAGCGTACGCCGCAGGCCCGGGACAGGCTGATGGCGCGCGGGCTGTGGGGACTGGTGGGCGCGGTGGCGCTGGCTATCATCGGCGGCGGCGCCTGGCTTATCGGCGCCAGCGCGACGCCGGAACAGGCCCCGACCGCCGCCGCCCCGGTGTCGTCCGCAGGCGCCGCGCCCGAGCGTCCCTCGGCCCGCGAGACGCTCAGCCGCCGCGGCGTTTCGTGGGACGCCAACGCCCTGCGCGCGGCCATCGACCGTAACGATGTTGGCATCGTACGCCTATTTTTACAGGGCGGCATGACCTGGCGGCTGGCGTGGACCGAGCAGGCGCTGGCCGCAGGCAGCGACGAGGTGCTCGGGCTGCTGCTGCGCTACCGGCTGCAGATGGATGAGGCCAAACCCTGCCGCCGATTTATCAATACCCTGAGTCACGCGATGGCGAGCGGAGCGGCCCTCACGGCGATGCGCAAAACCTATCTGCAGACCTTTTGCACCACCGAACCGGTGGTGCAGCGCCAGCGCTACAGCCTGGATCAGGCGCGGCAGCGGGCGGCGGCGGCGCCGAATGACGAGAATAAAAAATGGCTGACGATACAGTCAGCCATTTATGAGGAGATTGAGTAGCGGCTACGGCTCGCCGTAGAGGCCAATCAGCCTGCGCACTACGCCGTTGGTCCAGCCGAAGCCGTCCTGCAGCGGATACTCGCCGCCGCCGCCCTCGCGGGGGGTGCTGCAGGCGATATGGTACTTCTCAATCAGCTTGTGGTTCTGCTGGTAGAACGCGTTCACCATGTTCAGCCAGCTACGGGCGATTTCGTTGCCCAGCGCATCGTTGCCGTACAGCTTGAAGCCCTGGACCGCCATCCACTGCAGCGGCGCCCAGCCGTTGGGAAAGTCCCACTGTTCGCCGCTGTCGTATTCGGTTGCCAGAATACCGCCGGGGGTCAGCAGCCGGGTGCGGATAGCGGTATCCAGCCTGTCGGCCTGCTCGTGGGTCGCCAGGCCCACGTACAGCGGCACTACGCTGGCGGCGGAAAACAGCGCCATCTGCTCGCGGCGCCAGTCGTAGTCGCGGTAGCAGCCCTGCTCATCGTCCCACAGGTAGCGGGTCACCGCCGACCGGCGTTCGCTGGCCTTAACGCGAAACTCTGCCTCGACTTCACGATCGCCGTTAAGAGCGGAGATATTGGCGATGGTGTTTTCCAGCTTGTACATAAAGGCGTTGAGATCCACCGGTACAAACTGGGTGGTGCGGATGCTCGCCAGTCGGTTGCAGTCCCGCAGCCAGCGGGAGGAGTAGTCCCAGCCGGACTCGGCTCCGGCGCGCAGGTCGCGGTAGACCTCATTGGCCGGGCGACCGGAGCGGCGCGCGGTTTCCACATCCTCAAACCAGGATTCGTCGCGGGGGGTATCGCGATCGTCCCAGTAGCGGTTGAGCAGCGATCCGTCCGGCATTCTGACTACCCGGCGATAGGCCTGGTTCGGCAGCAGGGAGCCGGCGCCGTCCATCCAGAAGGCGTACTCCAGCTTCAGATGTTCAAGATAGCGCCGGGCGCCGCGCACGCCGTCTTCTTCAAACAGCTCCACCATCAGGGCAAACACCGGCGGCTGGGAGCGGCTCAGATAATAGGTGCGGTTGCCATTGGGCACGTGGCCGTAGCGCTCGATCATCCAGGCAAAGTTGTCCGCCATGCACTTCATCAGGTCCGTGCGGCCGCTCTCCGCCAGCCCCAGCATGGTGAAGTAGGAGTCCCAGTAGTAGGTTTCCGTGAAGCGTCCGCCGGGCACGATATAGGCCTGGGGCAGCGCCAGCAGCGAGGACCAGGGAATATGATCCTGCGGCTCGCGGGTCAGCACCGGCCACAGGTTGTCGATATGGTCCTTCAGCGAGCTGCTCGGGTCGGAAACGTAGTCGCTGTCGATATTGTCGGGCAGCCAGAAGTGGGATACCACGAATTTGCGCAGATCGAATCCCGGCTTACCCTGCAGTTTGCGGTAGCGGATCAGGATATCCAGCGGATCCATGCGCGGCGCGCAGTCGGGAAAGGTTTTGCTGTCGGTAAAAATGCGCGCAGACTGCACCGCCTCAAACAGCTCCAGATAGCGATCGGCAGGCGTCAGGGCGTCGGAGGCAGGCAGGCCTTCGATCATCTCCGGCTCCGGCTCCACCTCCAGCATTTCAACCAGCTTTAACTCGCAGGGATCCATCTGGTAATTGGGATCTCCGGTTTCGATAAGCTGGATGCCGTCGGGCGGGTGGCGTAATTTAGTGCTGAGCATACGATCGCAACCTCCGGTAGTGTCGGTATCTCGTCATTTTTAACGTAGCGCATCTTTAATCATAGCCATTCGATGGCCGGAAGATGAGTAAAATGTGCGCAAGATCACGTTTTGAGGCGATTCCGATCGCTCACCGCGACCACAGCCGCCATATCAGCCACGCCGAGCCGCCGATGCCGCACAGGGCGAGGAGCAGCGGGATCGCCGGCACGCCGAGCAGCGTCCAGTGCAGGCCCAGCAGCCACGGCGTCAGTACCAGCACGGTGGCGGCAAGTACGATGGCCAGCGCAAGCGTTGAGGCGGCGCGCTCCAGCGATTTGCCCAGCTGATTGAGGTTATCGACGTTGATATCGGCGTGCAGCCGCCCGTGGCGCAGCCGCTGCATCACCAGCCGCAGGGTCTGCGGCAGAGTATCGCCGCTGTCCAGCAGCCGGTTGCCGAGGGTGACCATGCGCCGCCGGCTGGCGAAGCGGGTATAGCGCCGCATCAGCTGCCGCCTGAGCTGCGGGCGCAGCACGGCGATAATATCGAACTGCGGGTCCATGCGCAGCAGCACGCCGTCGGCGGTGATCAGCGCCTTGAACAGCAGCACCAGGTCCGGCGGCAGCGACAGGCGGAACTCCCGCGCGGTGGCGAGCATGTCGGTCAGGGCCTTGCCCAGCTGCAGAGTGCGGCTGCCCTGGCGCTGCAGGAAGTAGTTGGCGGCCAGCTCCAGCTCGGTGATGTTGAGATCGTCGCGATCGCTCCAGGCGATCAGCGCATCAACGATCCCGCCGGCGTCGCGCTCGCTGATGGCATACAGCAGCGAAAGCAGCTCGTTGCGACGGGTGTCGCTCAGGTATCCCACCATGCCGAAGTCGATAAAGCCTACCCGGTTGTCCGAAAGCGCCATGACGTTGCCGGGATGCGGATCGGCGTGATAGAGGCGGTAGTCGAACAGCATTTTGATGAACGCCTCCGCCCCTCTTCGCGCCAGCACTTTGCCATCAAGGCCGGCGGCGGCCAACTGCTGTCCGTCCAGCGGCGCGGTGCCGCTGAGCAGCGCCTGTACCATCAGCGTCGGGCTGGTCCACGCCCAGTAAATCTCAGGGATAACGACCTGCGGGTCGTCGGCGAAGTTTTGCCGCATCTTCTCGCCGTTGGCGGCTTCGTAGCAGAAGTCCAGCTCCTGCTGCAGGGCCGTCTCCAGATAGCGTACCAGCATGGCAGGGCGAAAGCGGGCGAGGGTTTCGCTCTGCTGCTCGATGCTGGCCGCCAGGAAGTGCAGCAGGCGCAGATCGGCGCGAATGACCGGCTCGATGCCCGGCCGCTGAATTTTAACCACTACCTCGTCGCCGTCGCGCAGGCGCGCGCGGTGGATCTGCGCCATCGAGCCGCTGGCAAGCGGCGCTTCATCAAACCAGGCGAAGACGTTCGCCGGGGCATCGCCGAGCGTGGCGCTGACCTGGGCTTCGAGGGCCGACCAGGGCAGGGGGCTGGCGCCGGCGTTGAGCTGTCCGAGGGCTTCCGTCCATTCGGGGGCGAGCAGATCGCTGCGCGTGGAGAGGATCTGTCCCAGCTTGACGAACGCCGGGCCCAGCTCCTCCAGCGCGGCGCACAGGCGCTGCGGCAGCGGGCGGTCGTCGCGCGAGTGGCCGTGGCTGAGCTTGTCGAGAAGGCCGGAGAGGCCCAGCGCCCGCAGCAGATCCTGCAGACCGTAGCGCACCAGGACGCCGGTTATCTCCTGAAGGCGGGCCCTGTCGCGGGCGGTGGCCATGATGGCTTTGATCATTTTGCCGGAACTCCATGTTTAGCGGGCGATCGATTTCTGCTCTGTAACGTTAGCAGCCCTTTCGCGATACGCCTATAGGGATAAATACGAGAGGCGGCGCTGAAGTTGCATGACAGCGTTCCCGGCGGCGGCTTACTCTTGGGGGAGTCCATTCCGTACAGTCAAGGAGGCAGTAATGCACTTCAGTACGCTCAATATTGTTCTGTTCGACGGCTTCGAAACTCTGGATGCCATGGGGCCTGCGGAAGTCTTTGGTTCGCTGCCGTCCTGCAGGCTGCGGTTTATCTCCCGCGAGGGCGGCCCGGTTGTCAGTACCCAGGGCGTCATCGTTCAGACCGGGATTGCCGCGCCCGGCGGTGAGGCGCTGCTGATCCCCGGCGGGCAGGGTACGCGAACGCGGGTGGACGATGAGGAATATCTTCACTGGCTGTACGGCCTGGCAAATGCGTCGAACGTCTGTATGACGGTGTGCACCGGCTCGGCGCTGCTGGCTAAAACCGGCCTGCTGGACGGCGTCAGGGCGACGACCAATAAGCGCGCCTACGGCTGGGTCACCTCCCTGCGGCAGCAGGTGCGCTGGCAGCCCCGTGCAAGGTGGGTCCACGACGGTAAGTTCTGGACGTCATCCGGGGTCAGCGCCGGCATGGATATGGCGCTGGGGGCGGTGGCGGAAAATGACGGCGTGGCGCAGGCTGAAGCGCTGGCCGGGAAAATGGAGTACTGCTGGAACCGAAACCCGGATGAAGATCCGTTTGCGCGCGGCTGAGGGAGAGGCCCGGCGGTCGCCGGGCCTGACTTAGCTATGAGCCAGCGGGAAACCGCTAGCGCATGGTCACAAACTCCTCCGCGCCGGTCGGGTGGATTGCGACGGTATTATCAAAGTCTTTCTTGGTAGCACCCATTTTCAGCGCGACCGCGAAGCCCTGCAGCATCTCGTCCATACCGTAGCCGATGCCGTGGATGCCGACGATCTTCTCTTCCGGCCCGACGCAGACCAGCTTCATGCGGCACGGCTGGCGGTGCGAGGTGACGGCGGTGTACATCGCGGTAAACGAGGATTTATAGATCTTTACCGCATCCTCGCCGTACTGCTCGCGGGCCGCGGGTTCGCTCAGGCCAACGGTGCCGATCGGCGGGTGGCTGAAGACCACGGTCGGAATGTTGCTGTAGTCCAGGTGCTCATCCGGCTTGTTGTTAAACAGGCGCTCGGAGAGGCGGCGGCCTGCGGCGACCGCGACCGGGGTCAGCTCTACCGCACCGGCGATGTTGTCGCCCACCGCGTAGATGCCCGGTACGCTGGTGTTCTGGAACTTATCGACCACGATGTGGCCGCCGTCGCGGGTTTCAACGCCCGCGGCGGCCAGGTTAATGTTGTCGGTTGATGGCTCGCGGCCGATGGCCCAGATCAGGCAATCGACATTCTGGCTGCGGCCGTCTTCCAGGGTCAGAGTCAGGCTGCCGTCGGCGTTTTTCACCACCGCTTTCGGCGTCGCGTGGGTGTGCAGGGTCGGACCTTCGGCGGCCATCACCTCCACCAGCGTTTCAACGATCAGCGGATCGAAGCTGCGCAGCGGCGCGTGCTTGCGCACGAACAGGTGCGTTTCGGCCCCGAGGCCGTTGATCACGCCCGCCAGCTCAACGGCGATATAGCCCGCGCCGACAACTGCCACGCGCTTCGGCAGGGCGGGCAGCTCGAAGAAGCCGTCGGAGTCGATGCCGTACTCCGCGCCGGGGATCTGCGGATGGATCGGCCGGCCGCCGGTGGCGATCAGAATATGATCGGCGGTGATCGTCTCGCCGTTGACTTCCACGGTCTTCGCGTCGACAAAGCGGGCAAAGCCTTTAATTACGTCGACCTTATTTTTGCCCAGCACGTTATCGTACGAGGTATGGATGCGGTCGATATAGGCGCTGCGGCTGGCGACCAGCTTGTCCCAGTCGAAGTGATTGAGGGTAGTATCGAAACCGTAATCCGGGCCGTACAGGGTGATGGCTTCACGGATCTGAGCGGCGTGCCACATCACTTTTTTCGGCACGCAGCCGACGTTAACGCAGGTGCCGCCCAGCGCTTTGGCTTCGATCAGGGCGCACTTCTGGCCGTACATCGCCGCGCGGTTGATGGAGGCGATGCCGCCGCTGCCGCCGCCGATGGCGAGGTAGTCGTAATGTTTGCTCATGTCACATCCTTAAAATCGTTAATTGCCGCGATTGTATACCCGGTATTCATCGTTTCCACCGATACCTGCAATTACTCCGGCACGACCCAATTGACGGTTGCGTGCCCGGTGCCGGACGGCACCAGCGTGCGGTGCAGCCACGGCAGAACGTTATTCATCTGCTGCTCCAGCTTCCACGGCGGGTTGATGACGATCATTCCGGAGGCGGTCATGCCCCGGCGGTCGCTGTCCGGCAGCACCGCCAGCTCAATCTGCAGGATGCGGCGAATGCCGGTCGCCTCCAGATCTTTGAGCATGCGTTTGATCTGCGCCCGCAGCACTACCGGATACCACAGGGCATAGGTGCCGGTGGCGAAGCGCTTGTAGCCTTCCGCGATACCGGCGACCACGGCCTGATAGTCGGTTTTGATCTCGTAGGGCGGGTCGATAAGGATCAGCCCGCGACGCGACGCCGGCGGCAGCTTCGCCTTCAGCTGCTGATAGCCGTCGGCTTTCTCCACCCGCGCGCGGCTGTCTTTCTGAAACTCCGATCGCAGCAGCGGAAAATCGCTCGGATGCAGTTCGGTGAGCTGGATGCTGTCCTGCTCGCGCAGCAGCTGGCGGGCGATCAGCGGTGAGCCGGGGTAGTAGCGCAGCTGGCCGCTGCGGTTGAAGTGCTGCACGACGCTGATGTAAGGCGCCAGCTCGGCGGGCAGGTCGTCCTGCTGCCAGACGCGGGCGATGCCCTCCAGATACTCGCCGGTGCGCTCCGCGTGCTCGCCGCTCAGCTGATAGCGCCCCGCGCCCGCGTGGGTATCAAGATAGAGAAACGGCTTTTCTTTCTCTTTCATTGATTCAATGATGAGGCTCTGGACGGTATGTTTAAGGACGTCGGCGTGGTTACCGGCGTGAAAGCTGTGGCGATAGCTGAGCATGTAGCGGAGATTCCGAAATAATAAACGTTATCGACAGTTTACCGCAGATTGCCCGGCGATGCTGCCCGCCCGACTGTCATCATAGTGTCAACTGCCTGCGCTAGCGTGGCCTCAAGCAAGGTAATTGATTGAAAGGGATAATAAAATGCAGATACGAGTTTCGCTTTTAGCCGCCGCGCTGGTCTTTGCGCTGCCCGCGCTGGCAAAAGATGTGCCCCTCTCCCAGGCGGCGACGCTGGCGGCAACAGTGACGCCTGCCGCCAGCAGCCCGGATTTTACTGCCCTTGAAGCGGATTCGCTCACTGCCCTGCGCCGCGCGCTGCAGGACAAAGACGGCGCCGTGACGCGCGCGAGTCTTGAGGATGCCGGGCAGTCTGACGTTCAGGCCGACAAAGCCTGGCTCAAGGCCAGCGGCTACGATTTCCATAAAGAGGCGCGCCAGCAGGCGGGTATTGAACTGCTCTCCGGCTTCAGCGCGCTGCCGGCGCCGGTGCTGGCGGCGAATCTGGCAACGGTGACGACCATCAACCGCGACGCCGCTGCCGCCACCCGTCACCAGGCGCTGGCCGATGCGGAGGGGATCGATTTCCTCTATTTCCTCAGCGATGCGCTGGGACCGCGCCTGGGCAGGGCGTTTATTACCGCCTACGATAAGGGCGAGCTTGGCAAGGCGGCGGCGCTGATCAAGGCCAGCGAAATCGGCACCGGTAAAGCCAAAAAACACTTTCACAACGACCGGCCGTTTCTGGTGAAGGGCAACACCATCCACCTGGTTCCGGACGATACGGTGCTGAAGGATAACAAGCCCTATACCGCCGACGGCGGCTCTTTCCCCAGCGGGCATACCAACACCGGCGTCACCGACGCGCTGCTGCTGGCGCAGATGATCCCGGAGCGCTACGATGCGCTGGTCACGCGCGGGGCGCGCTACGGCTACTCGCGCCTGGTGCTGGGCGTTCACTATCCGCTGGACGTGATGGGCTCGCGAATGGTGGCCGAGAGCAACGTCGCGACCTTCCTGAACGATCCCGCCTACCGGGCGCTGTTTAACGAGGCGCGGGACCAGCTGCGCGCGGCGCTGGCGAAGGAGTGCGGCGTTTCCCTCACCGAGTGCGCGAAGCCGGCGGGCAAAGACGATCCGTACAGCAGCCCGGCGATGAGAACGTTTTATACCTTTACTATGACCTACGATCTGCCGCGTCAGGCGGGCGGGCAGGGCGCGCTGGCGGTGCCGCAGGGCGCCGAGGTGTTGCTGGAGACCGCCCTGCCGCAACTCTCCGCCGCGCAGCGCCGGGCGCTGATGGTGAAGACGGCGCTGCCGGCGGGCTATCCGCTCTCCGGCTCGACGCCGGAGCAGCAGTTCTGGCAGCGGCTCAATTTGGTGGAGGCCCGGCGCGCTGCGAAGTGACCTTTACCGGTCGGCAGCGCGCCGGCCGGTTATTTCAGTTCCGCTCTCTCTGCCATTGAAATCCTCTACACTTAACCCCATTCTTGCTCTTATCGCTTAAGCGCCGGAGCACGCGCTCCGACATTCACTCTTTCAAAGGACCGCGCTGATGACCAATCCATTACTCACGCCTTTCGACCTGCCGCCATTTTCTGAAATCCAGCCGGAGCACGTGGTGCCTGCGGTCACTAAAGCGCTGGACGACTGCCGCGCGGCGGTAGAGCGCGCGGTGGCGCAGGGCGCGCCCTACAGCTGGGAAAATCTCTGCCAGCCGCTGGCAGAAGTGGACGACGCGCTGGGCCGCATTTTCTCGCCGGTCAGCCACCTTAACTCGGTGAAAAACAGCCCCGAGCTGCGCGAAGCCTATGAGCAGACCCTGCCGCTGCTCTCCGAATACAGTACCTGGGTCGGCCAGCACGAAGGCCTGTACCAGGCGTACCGCGATCTGCGCGACGGCGACAACTACGCCGGCCTCAATACCGCGCAGAAAAAAGCGGTCGATAACGCCCTGCGCGACTTCGAGCTGTCGGGCATCGGCCTGCCGAAAGAGAAGCAGAAGCGCTACGGCGAAATCGCCGCCCGCCTTTCTGAGCTCGGCAACCAGTACAGCAACAACGTCCTCGACGCCACCATGGGCTGGTCGAAACTGATTACCGACGAGGCCGAACTGGCGGGGATGCCGGAAAGCGCCCTGGCGGCGGCAAAGGCGCAGGCCGAGGCTAAAGAGCAGGAAGGTTACCTGCTGACCCTCGATATCCCGAGCTATCTGCCGGTAATGACCTACTGCGACAACCAGGGCCTGCGCGAAGAGATGTACCGCGCCTACGTGACCCGCGCCTCCGATCAGGGGCCGAATGCCGGCAAGTGGGACAACAGCCCGGTGATGGCGGAAATTCTTGCCCTGCGCCACGAGCTGGCCCAGTTGCTGGGCTTTGAGAGCTACGCCTTTAAGTCGCTGGCCACCAAAATGGCGGAAAACCCGCAGCAGGTGCTCGACTTCCTCACCGATCTGGCTAAGCGCGCCCGCCCGCAGGGCGAAAAAGAGCTGGCCCAGCTGCGCGCTTTCGCCAAAGCGGAGTTTGGCGCCGATGAACTGCAGCCGTGGGATATCGCTTACTACAGCGAGAAGCAGAAGCAGCACCTCTACAGCATCAGCGACGAGCAGCTGCGCCCCTATTTCCCGGAGAACAAAGCCGTTAACGGCCTGTTCGAAGTGGTTAAGCGCATTTACGGCATCACCGCCAAAGAGCGTAAAGATATCGACGTCTGGAATCCGGACGTGCGCTTCTTCGAGCTGTATGACGACAGCGGCGAGCTGCGCGGCAGCTTCTATCTCGACCTCTACGCCCGCGAGCACAAGCGCGGCGGGGCCTGGATGGACGACTGCGTCGGCCAGATGCGCAAGGCGGACGGCTCCCTGCAGAAGCCGGTGGCCTACCTGACCTGCAACTTCAACCGCCCGGTCAGCGGCAAGCCCGCGCTGTTCACCCACGATGAGGTGATTACCCTGTTCCACGAGTTCGGCCACGGTCTGCACCATATGCTGACGAAGATCGAAACCGCCGGTGTCTCCGGCATCAGCGGCGTGCCGTGGGATGCGGTTGAACTGCCGAGCCAGTTTATGGAGAACTGGTGCTGGGAGCCGGAGGCGCTGGCCTTTATCTCCGGCCACTATGAGACCGGCGAGCCGCTGCCGAAGGCGCTGCTGGATAAAATGCTGGCGGCGAAAAACTACCAGGCGGCGCTGTTTATCCTGCGCCAGCTGGAGTTCGGCCTGTTCGACTTCCGCCTGCACGCCGAGTTCAGCCCGGAGCAGGGCGCGAAGGTGCTGGAGACGCTGGCCGAAATCAAAAAACAGGTGGCCGTGGTGCCGGGGCCGGGCTGGGGCCGCTTCCCGCACGCCTTCAGCCACATCTTTGCCGGCGGCTATGCGGCGGGCTATTACAGCTACCTGTGGGCCGATGTGCTGGCGGCAGACGCCTACTCCCGCTTTGAAGAGGAGGGGATCTTTAACCGCGAAACCGGCCAGTCGTTCCTCGACAACATCTTAAGCCGCGGCGGTTCCGAAGAGCCGATGACCCTGTTCAAACGCTTCCGCGGCCGCGAGCCGCAGCTGGACGCGATGCTCGAACACTACGGCATCAAGGGCTGACGCGCTTCGTGAAAATCTGTTTGGTTGATGAATCGGGCGCCGGAGATGGCGCCTTATCCGTTCTGGCGGCCCGCTGGCAGCTGGAGCACGATGCCGACAACCCGATGGCGCTGGTGTTAACGCCGGAGCATCTGGAGCTGCGCAAGCGCGATGAGCCGAAGCTCGGCGGGATTTTCGTGGACTTTGCCGGCGGGGCGATGGCCCACCGGCGGCGGTTCGGCGGCGGGCGCGGCGAGGCGGTCGCCAAAGCGGTGGGCGTTAAAGGCGATTACCTGCCGGAGGTGGTGGACGCTACCGCCGGCCTGGGCCGCGACGCCTTCGTGCTGGCCGCCGTCGGCTGCCGGGTGCGGATGCTGGAGCGCAATCCGGTTGTCGCCGCGCTGCTCGACGACGGGCTGCGGCGCGGCTACGCCGATGCGGAGATCGGCGGCTGGCTGCGGGAGCGCCTGACGCTTATTCACGCCTCCAGCCTGACCACGCTTGCGGACATTACCCCGCGTCCGCAGGTGGTCTATCTCGATCCGATGTTTCCGCACAAGCAGAAGAGCGCGCTGGTGAAAAAAGAGATGCGGGTGTTTCAGTCGCTGGTGGGGCCGGATCTGGACGCTGACGGCCTGCTGGCGCCCGCGCGGCGGCTGGCGACGAAGAGAGTGGTGGTGAAACGCCCGGACTATGCGCCTCCGCTGGCGGACGTCGCTACCGCCAATGCGGTTGTGACCAAGGGACACCGCTTCGATATCTATCCCGGCAGCGCGGAATAAATAAAAAAACCGAGGCGTAAACCTTAATGCCGATCAGTTAAGGATCGGTTGAACGATCCAGTGATTGTGCAAAAATCCGTAATCTCGCAAGGATTACGGATTTTTTTTATGCTGCTTAGCCAGGCTCTCGACACCGTCCATAAATTCACACCTAAAGAGTTTTCTGCTCTGTCTGATCTCCTGTCACCAGAACTCATCAATGAATGTCTTGTGGACACCGGAGTGGCCACTATACGTAAGCGCCGACTGCCGATGGAAATGATGGTATGGGCCGTCACCGGAATGACTCTGTTCCGCTCACTTTCCATGAATCAGCTGGTTTCACATCTTGATATTCTTCTCCCGGGTAAGCGTCCCTTTGTTGCTCCCGGTGCGGTTGTACAGGCCCGTCAGCGGCTGGGGGCCGATGTCATCAGGAGCGTATTCGAAAAAACAAGCCAGCTCTGGTTCGAAAAAACGCCGCTGTCGCACTGGAACGGGCTGACGCTCATGGCAGTAGATGGAACCCTGTGGCGAACGCCGGATACACCGGAAAATGATGCTGCATTCGGAAGAACGGCTAACGGTCATAACCGCTCCGAATGGCCTCAGCTGCGTATGGTTTGCCAGATGGAAGTGACAAGCCACCTGTTGACGGGAACGGCATTCGGCAGCGTATCAGCCATCAGTGGGGTTGACCTCGCCGCTCAGTTGGCCGAACAGATGCCGGAGCACTCGCTGACGCTCATGGATAAGGGTTTTTATGCCCTGGGGCTACTGCATCACTGGCAGACATCAGGCCAGGAGAAGCACTGGCTAATCCCGCTGAAAAAAGATGCACAGTATAAGGTGGTGCAAAAACTGGGTAAGGGAGATGAGTTGGTTGAACTGAAAGTCTCACCACAGGCCAGGCGTAAGTGGGATAGTGTGCCGGAAATACTGACAGCACGACTGGTCAGCAAAGAAGTTAACGAGAAAACAGTCTGTATACTGACCTCAATGAGCGACCCGCTGAGATATCCAAAAGCAGACATCGTTGACCTGTACAGCCATCGCTGGGAAATAGAGCATGGGTTCAGGGAAATGAAGCAGCACCTTCTGAACAATGAGCTGACGTTAAGGAGGCGAAAGCCGGAGCTGGTAGAGCAGGAACTATGGGGAGTGGTACTGGCCTATAACCTACTGCGCTTTATGATGACACAGATGGCCTACAGCCTGAAAGGCGTGGAGCCGTATCAGATAGGTTTTAAGCAGGCAAGCCTCTATCTGACGGCACAGTTAAGCATCCTGCCAGCAGTAGCTCCCGGTAAGATCCCTAAAATACTCACTGAAATCATTCATATGGCAGAGAGTTTCTTTCTTCCTGGCCGAAGAAAGAGGCATTATCCTCGGGCAGTAAAAAAGAAGCCGCAACGTTACGCGTTACGGCTACCTTCAAAAGCTTAACTGACAAGCATTAAGGCGTAAGCCCCGGTTTTTTTTCAGCTTATTTAAGCGAAATTAGCTGGCCTGGGCCTGCTGCTGCCCGGCATAGCCGTAGCCTGCAGACGCCATATAATCGGCGACCGCTTTCTGGGCGTCGGCAATAACCTCTTTCAGCGGCTTATTGGCGTCGATATTCACGATATGGGCGCCGTTAAAAGTCAGCTGCGGGGTAATGGCGATTTTCTTTTCCAGCGCTTCGCGGCGGTGGTCCGGTTTACGGGCGCAGGCCACGTCCAGATCGACATTCAGCTTAATCACCAGGTCCGGCTTGACGCTGGCCATCCAGTGAAACGCCTTTTTTTCCTGCTTGCGCATCCAGGAAACCAGCGGGCTGCCCGGAACATTCGCTGGAAACACGGTGCCGTCATAGGCACCCGGGATCTGCTCCTGCGGGTACCGGTCGGTGAGGATGATATTGCCGTTGCGACGACAGGCGAGCATGTGGCGAAAGCGCATCAGACGGCGCAGCACGAAGAACATTACCACCAGCGCAGGGCCCATGCCCGGCAGCTCAGTTGCGGTTTTGACCTTGTGCTTCTCGATGGATTTACCGACTTTTTTACCCATCAGAGGCAGTTTACTCACGGCACGGCCAACGTTGCCGGCCTGCTTACCCAGGTGAACCTGCGCAACCGGGCCATATTGTTCTACGTAGGGGAGGAGATTTTCGCAGACCGTTGATTTTCCAGAACCATCGCTGCCAATAACCGCGATGAGTGGTGGGAGTTTTGAAGGCATAAAAATACTCACATCATAAAATATTGTAAGAAAATACTCCCTTATTCAGATATCCTCAAGGCGGCGCGCATTAAATGGCAATAGGGCAGTTGCCCTTCCGGCATTAAAAAAGGGCCACGGCACGCGGCGCAAATATTCTGAACTCAGTATCCATTAATATACAGCAAATTTTTGCAAGCAGGTTTTTTCGTGAGTCAACAGATTAGTCCAGGTTCCAGCCACCCGCCAGTGCGGGTGATCGCCATAACGGGTTGTGATGGTTCAGGTAAATCGACCCTGACAACCAGCCTGTTCAATCGCCTCTCTGTAGAGTATCCGGTCGAGATGATCTACCTCGGGCAGTCCTCTGGCCGTATCGGTGAGTGGATAAGCGAGCTGCCGATTATCGGCGCGCCCTTTGGCCGCTACCTGCGCAAAAAAGCAGAAAACGTCAACGAGAAGCCTTCCACGCCGCCCGGCGGCGCGACCGCGCTGGTCATCTACCTGCTCTCCTGCTGGCGCACGTGGAAATTCCGCCGCATGCTGCGCGTCAGCGGCCCGGACAAGCTGCTGATCGCCGACCGCTGGCCGCAGAATGAAGTACCGGGATTTCGCTTTGACGGCCCGCAGCTGGCGAAAACCCGCGGCGGCGGACGCTGGGTGGAGATGCTCAGGGCGCGCGAAGAGAAGCTCTACGACTGGATGGCCTCTTACCCGCCGGCGCTGCTTATTCGCCTCAATATTGACGCCGAGACCGCCCACGCGCGTAAGCCGGATCACAAGCTCTCCGCGCTGCGCGAGAAGGTGGCCGTTATTCCCGGTTTAACCTTTAACGGCGCAAATATTCTCGACCTTGATGGCCGGGATCCCGCAGACCACGTTGTTGATGAATCGCTGCGCGCGGTTCGCGCTGCGCTGGCATAACGCTGCATCACCAAAGATTAAAGTACATGCAAACAGATAAACTCAATACGCAGAGCGATGCGTCCCTGCCTTATATTCCCGGCCTTGTCGCGGTTGTCGGCTGTGACGGCACCGGTAAATCCACGCTGACGGCCGATCTGGTAAAACACCTGAATAAACGCTGGGCCACCGAGCGCCGCTATCTGGGACTGGTGTCCGGTGAAACCGGGGACAAAATTAAACAGTGGCCGCTGATTGGCGTCTGGCTTGAGCGGCGGCTGGCGAAGAAGACCTCTAAAGCCCAGAGCATGAGCACCGGCGGTCCGGCGCTGTGGGCGGCCCTGATTATGTACGGCTTTTCTCTCTACCGCATGGCGAACCTGCGCAAGGTGAAGGCGCTGGCCGACAGCGGCGTACTAGTCATCAGCGATCGCTACCCGCAGGCGGAGGTTTCCGGCTTTTATTACGATGGCCCGGGCATTGGCGTTGAGCGCGTGACCGGCAGGCTGAAGACCTGGCTTGCGCAGCGCGAGCGTCGGCTTTACCAGCAAGAGATGGCGAAGTACCGCCCCGAATTGCTGATTCGCCTGGATATTGACGTCGAGACCGCCTTCTCGCGTAAGCCTGACCACGATTACGAAGAGCTGCGGGATAAAATCGGCATCATGTCGACTATCCAGTACAACGGTACCCATATTTACGAGCTGGACTCAAGAATGCCGTACAAAGATGTGCTGGCGAAAGCGCTTGAGCTGGTTTCTGACGTTGCCGGGAAGTCGCACCGTAATCGCGCGTCGCAGAACGGTGCCGCCGACGGGCAGGCATAACGGGCTTTGGCTTAACATGCTTTCTCGCCTTTAGATTAACCAATTTTTAGTTTATTCTGATGCCCGCCTGGCGCCAGCCCGGACTTTTTAGTCGTCCGGGCGCTGTTAATGGAACGCAACCGTTCTGGCTCTATATACCAAGGACAGAGGCACCTCTTAACTCAGACCATAACTATTGGCGTGTCTGAAGTGTATGCCGGGGAAGTTATTTCCGCTGAGCGATCGATAATCTGGTCTGACTGGTTTTTTTAGCATGAAACGTTGGTTTTCTGACGGTGCGTTCCGCACCATTATCCGCAATACCGCTTATCTGGGCTCCAGTAATGTTGTGAGCGCTCTGCTCGGCCTGATTGCGCTCTCCTGTGCCGGTAAAGGCATGACGCCGGAAATGTTCGGCGTGCTGGTGGTGGTGCAGTCCTACGCCAAAGCGATCAGTGATTTTATTAAATTCCAGACCTGGCAGCTGGTGGTGCAGTACGGCACGCCCGCGCTGGCAAGTAAAAATATTCAGCGCTTTCGCGATGTTATTTCGCTCTCCTTCGGCCTTGATATTGCCAGCGGCGCGGTCGCCGTGGCCGGCGGGATGATCCTGCTGCCGTTCCTTTCTCATTCCATGGGGCTGACCTCAGACGATTTCTGGCTGGCGATGCTCTACTGTACCCTGATCCCGTCAATGGCGGCCTCGACCCCGACCGGGATCCTGCGCGCCGTTGACCGCTTCGATCTGATTGCCATTCAGCAGGCAACCAAGCCGTTCCTGCGGGCGCTGGGCAGCGTGATTGCCTGGTACTTCGAACTGGGCTTTGCCGGTTTTGTGGTTGCCTGGTACCTCTCTAACCTTGTTGGCGGCACCATGTACTGGTGGTTTGCGGCGAAAGAGCTCAAGCGCCTGAATATCCGCAATGCCTTGCGCCCGAGCATCTTCAAAGCCGGACGCAAGCTGGAAGATGCGTGGAACTTCGTCTGGACCACCAACTTCGCCCACTCTATCTGGGCGGCGCGCAACTCCTGCACTACGGTGCTGGTCGGTATCGTGCTGGGCCCGGCGGCTGCGGGTCTGTTTAAAATCGCCATGACCTTCTTCGACGCGGCCGGTACCCCGGCAAGCCTGCTGGAGAAGAGCTTCTATCCGGAAATCATGCGCATGGACCCGCGGACGAAAAAACCGTGGAAGCTTGCCATCAAGTCCGCGGCCCTGGCAGGCGGCGTCGGTATTCTGGTGGCGGCGGCGGTGCTGCTTATTGGTAAACCGCTTATTTCGCTGGTCTTTGGCCACAAATATCTGGAGGCCTACGACCTGATTCAGGTGATGCTGGGCGCCATTGTTATCTCAATGGTGGGCTTTCCACAGGAGTCGCTGCTGTTTATGGCCGGTAAGCAGCGTATTTTCCTCGTGATGCAGACTGTCGCATCGGTCTCTTATATTATTTTGTTAATCGTACTGTCGCATTTCTTTGGCGTAATTGGTGCCGCCTGGGCCTATTTTGGCGGCCAGGCACTGGATGTGCTGACGTCGTTCTTCCCGACGATGCGTGCCTATTTTCAACGCAAGCAATTAAAATTTAAGGGTGCCAGCGAGAGTAGCTCATGACCAATACATGGAATCACTTTTCCGCGCAGACGGAGCAACGGCTTTTTGATGCTATTGACGAAGATGATGTTATTGACGAGCACGTTAGCCTGCCGCCGGTAATTAATTTACGCTGCACGGAAGAGACGATCCGCGCCAACTACGCGCTCTGCCTGCAGCACTGGGAGGACGGCTTCACCCGCACGGAGCTGTGGCGCCTGGTGAGCAAGCAGATCAGAAACGGCGGTCTCTCCAAACAGGAGCGCCAGCAGTTTAAGTATATTCGCTCACGCTATAAGCACCTGCGCTTTGCCCTGCGTCTGTACAGCCACAAACACGAAGCGCGCTATCTGTTCGGCAAGGTGACGGTCTATCTGGGCCGTTTCCAGGACGCGTTCCGCAACCAGAACGCGCAGGGCATAGCGCATTACGGCAAACTGTTGCGGATGCATTTAAGCATCCCGTTCTGGATGATGGTACGTTACTCCCTGCGCCATATCCGGCTGGCCAGCGTGGAGAATTTTAACGCCTACCGCCAGCAGCAGATGCGTGATTTGCAGCAGATGATCGCCAGGCCCGAACTGACCGGACGCGAGTTCCACGACGTGCGGAAGATAATCAGCGAGCAGGTCTCCTACTACGATACGCTGCGCGCTATCGAGCCGAACAACGAAGAGGCGCTGCAGGTATCGCGCTTTATGGCCGCCATCAACGGTATTATGGGTGACAAGCACGACGAGCTGGTGGCCGACGACCTGTCCGGGGTGAAGCCCTACAGCGCGCCCGTGTCGCTAGACGCGGATCTGCGCCAGCGTCTTGAATTGCTGCTAGAGCGCTATCCGCTGTAAGCCTCAACCAGCGCACGGCCGCGGCCGTGCGCGGTGGCCCGCCGGGCGCTATCTCGCCATTTTCGTAACGCTGTTTCCCTTGGTCTATCGTTATAGTTAACAGGGTCGCTCCCGCAAAAGGAAACAACATGAAGTTACTAAAATTGCTGCTCCTGCCGCTGTGTCTCTTCCCCCTGATGGCCTCGGCGCACAACTTTGTGGTGGGGCAGCCGCCGGCGCCGATAACCATTACCGATGGCGGAGAAATGCTGCTCAATGACGATGGTTCCTTCAGCTACCGGCCGTGGAAAAGCGCGCAGTTTGCAGGGAAGATACGCATCGTGCAGTATATCGCCGGGCGTACCTCGGCAAAAAAGAAGAACTCTTTTCTGATCAAGGCCGTTAAGGCTGCCCACTTTCCCGACGACCGCTTTCAGCCTACCACCATGGTAAACACGGACGACGCGATCCCCGGCTCCGGCTTTTTTGTGAAGGGCAAGCTTGAGAAAAATAAACGTCGCTACGCCTGGTCGCAGTTTATCGTCGATAATGAAGGGATTGGCCGACTGGCCTGGCACCTGAAAGAGGAAAGCTCAACGATTCTGGTGCTGGATAAAGAGGGGCGCGTGCGCTGGGCCAAAGACGGGGCGTTAACCACTGATGAAGTCCATCAGGTGCTGGCGATGGTGCATGATATGCTGCAAAAAGAGAGTGAAGGGTAGGCGGCCAGCGGGCTGTCTGCGCTTTGATAATGCGGGATAGTGAAAGTATATGTTTTTGATTGAGCGCTATATCGTTGGCCAGACCCAGAGGTTAGTCCTTACCATCGTGGGCTTCCTTATTTTTATCTTCGCCAGCTACTCCGCCCAGCGCTACCTGACCGAGGCTGCCAACGGCACGCTGGCGCTTGAGGTGGTGATGAGTGTGGTCTTTTATAAGGTCCTGATTGCCCTTGAGATGCTGCTGCCCGTTGGCCTGTATGTGTCGGTCGGCATTGCGCTCGGCCAGCTCTACAACGACTCGGAAATGACGGCGATGTTCGCCACCGGCGCCAGCCCGGCGAAGATCTACAAAGCCGTACTGTGGCTGGCGGTGCCGCTGGGGATCCTGGTCACCGTGCTGTCGATGTACGGCCGTCCCTGGGCCTATGCGCAGATTTATAAGCTGCAGCAGCAGTCCCAGTCGGAGCTGGACGTTAACCACCTGGTGGCCAACAAATTCAACGTCAATGACGATGGTCGCATGGTGCTGGCCTCGCAGATCAATGATGGCACCAGCCGGCTGACGGATGCCCTGATCTACACGGCGTCCGACAGCAAAACCAGCCTCTATC
Organism: Pluralibacter gergoviae ATCC 33028 = NBRC 105706; assembly: GCF_001598855.1. Classification (GTDB taxonomy): domain Bacteria; phylum Pseudomonadota; class Gammaproteobacteria; order Enterobacterales; family Enterobacteriaceae; genus Pluralibacter; species Pluralibacter gergoviae. Next base: position 122,838 of record NZ_BCZS01000010.1, read on the forward strand.
GGGCGCAGGTGGTGCAGGTTACCAACCCGTCGCCGAAAACGCCGTCGGTTGAGCTGAAGGCGGGTACCTCCTATACGCTGGACCACAACGGCAGCGCCGACAACGAGCAGATCTATAAGAACCTCAGCCTGCATCTCAAGCCGCTGCTGCAGGGGCTGAATATCAAACGCAAGGCGGAGTCGGCCAGGGCGCTGCTGCGCTCCCATGATTCGGCGGATAAAGCGGAGCTGCAGTGGCGACAGAGCCGCGGGATAAGCACTATCCTGATGGCGCTGATGGCCATCTCCCTGAGCCGGACAAAACCGCGGCAGGGGCGATTTGCCACGCTGCTGCCGCTGACGGTGCTGTTCATTGTTATCTTTTACGGCGGCAACGTCTGCCGGACGCTGGTGGCTAATGGCGCGATTCCGGTGATGCCCGGTATGTGGCTGGTGCCGCTGCTGATGCTGATCGGGGTCCTGCTGCTGGTTGCCCGCGACTTTTCACTGCTGCAGAAGTTTTCCCGATGAACATATTCAGCCGCTACCTGATCCGCAACGTCTTTCTCGGCTTTGCCGCCGCCGCCGCGCTGCTGATCCCGCTGTTTACCACCTTCAACCTGATCAACGAGCTGGATGACGTCAGCCCCGCGGGCTACCACTGGACGCAGGCAGTGATGGTGGTGGTGATGACCACGCCGCGCAGCCTGATCGACCTTGCGCCTTTTATCGCGCTGCTGGGCGGTATTGTCGGCATGGGCATACTGTCGAAAAACCTGGAGCTGACCGCTATCCGCACCGTCGGTTTTTCTATTTTCCGCATTGGCCTGGTGGTGCTGGTTGCCGGGGTACTGATCGCTCTGCCCCTGGGGGCGCTTGATGAGTGGGTGGCCTCGCCGCTGCAGCAGCGGGCGCTGCAGATGAAAAATAGCGCCATGGCGAAGGATAAAGACAATACCAATCCGAGCAACGTGCTGTGGGCGCGTAAAGGGAACGAGTTTGTCACCGTCAAGCAGCTCGATGCGAACCAGCAGCCGCAGGGGGTGGAAATTTTCACCTATAAGCCGGATCTGTCGCTTGAGAGCTATATCTACGCCCGCAGCGCCACGGTGCAGAAGGACGGTACCTGGCTGCTGCAGGGCGTTAATCAGAAGCGCTGGCTTGACCGCCAGAAGAAGGTTGAGACGGTGGATAGCCTGGAATGGCACTCCATTTTCACCGGCATGTCGCTGGAGGAGCTGACCATGCCGGCGGACAGCTTCTCTATCCGGCAGCTGAACCACTATATCGGCTATCTCAACGACACCGGGCAGCCGAGCGTCCAGTACCGCATCGCGCTGTGGCAGAAGCTGGGGCGCCCTATCCTGATGCTGGCGATGATCCTGCTGGCGATCCCCTTTACCTTCGTCGCGCCCCGTTCGCCCGGCGTCGGCAGCCGGCTGGCCGTCGGCGTGATCGTCGGTCTGCTCACTTATATCAGCTACCAGATTATCGTTAACCTCGGCCTGCTGCTGTCGCTTAACGTTCAGCTGGCGACGCTGCTGCCGCCGCTATTGCTGCTGGCGGTGGCGCTGTGGCTGGTCTATCGGTTCGATAAGAATCACTAGCATAGGCTAAGCTCCTTTAGAACCGCCCACCGCTGACTAAAGGAGAAACCTCATGACTGATGAAAAGAGCAGGCAGCCGCAGATCGATCCTGCCGAGGAGAATGCCTTCTTCCCCTCGGCCTACTCGCTGAGCGAGTTTACCCGCCCCGTCTCCGATCTCAGCGCCGCTGAGTATCCTCAGCGCGCGCGGCCGGGAATGAAGATCCTGGTTATTGCCGCAGACGAACGCTATCTGCCGATGGATAACGGTACGCTCTTCTCCACCGGTAACCATCCGGTTGAGACGCTGCTGCCGATGTACCATCTGCACCAGGCGGGCTTTGGCTTCGATATTGCCACCGTCTCCGGCATGATGACCAAATTTGAGTACTGGGCGATGCCGCACCAGGACGAAAAAATTGTCCCCTTCTTCGGCCAGTATCAGACGCAGTTCCGCAGCCCGAAAAAGCTCTCTGAAGTGGTGGCGGGGCTGGGTGCCGATAGCGAATATGCCGGCGTTTTTATTCCCGGCGGCCACGGTGCCTTAATTGGCCTGCCGGAAAGCGAGGATGTTGCCCGGGCGCTGCGCTGGGCGATGGGCAGCGATCGCTTCGTTATCTCAATCTGCCACGGCCCGGCTGCGTTCCTGTCGCTGCGCGGCGGCGATAATCCGCTTAGCGGCTACGCTATCTGCGCCTTCCCGGATGCGGCCGACAAGCAAACGCCGGATATCGGCTATATGCCCGGCAGCCTGACGTGGTTCTTCGGCGAGGAGCTGAAGGCGATGGGCATGACGCTGGTAAATGACGATATCAAGGGCAGCGTGTACAAAGATCGCAAGGTGCTCACCGGCGACAGCCCGTTCGCGGCGAACGCCCTTGGCCAGCTGGCGGCAAAAGAGCTGCTGGCACACTTCGGCTAAAACAAAGCGGCCCGCCGGTTTCCCGGCGGGCCGCTTTTACGAGCGTGGCTGAATTACTGATTCTTCATATCAGCAAACACCTTAATGATGGTATCGATTTGCTCGTCGCTGTGTGCGGCGTTGACGCTGCAGCGCAGCAGGGTAATACCGGCCGGCGCCGCCGGCGGCAGCACCAGGTTAACGTAAACGCCGCGGCTGATCAGCTCGCGCCAGAAGCGCAGGCCTTCTTCTTTCGAGCCAATCACCACCGGCACAACCGGGCTGATGTTCGGCCCGAGCTCGTAGCCCAGCGCCTTCAGGCCTTCATAGAGGCGATGTGCGTTGCTCCACAGCTTTTCACGCAGCTCCGGATGCTGAGCAATGGTTTTCAGCGAAGATCGCACGGAGGCGATGCTGGAGGGCGACGGTGAGGCGGTAAAGATATAGGGGCGGCTGGCGTAGCGCAGCACGTCCATCTCCTTGTTACCGACCGCGAAGCCGCCAATGGCCGCCAGGCTTTTACTGAAGGTGCCGACGATGATATCGACATCGGCTTCAACGCCAACTTCTTCCGCCAGGCCGCGGCCATGTTTGCCGAGCACGCCGAAGGAGTGTGCTTCATCAACGATCAGGTAGCCGCCGAGGCGGCGCTTGATATCGACGATCTCGGCCAGCGGGGCGACGTCGCCCAACATGCTGTAGATGCCTTCCACAATGATGATAGCGTCGCGGGCGCGCTCGCCCAGGCGCACCATGCGGCGTTCAAGGTCGCTGGCGTCGTTGTGGCGGAAGCGAATAATTTCGGCACCGCCGAGGGTGCAGGCGTCGTAGATGCTGGCATGGCTGTCGGCGTCGAGAAGAACGACGGCGCCCGGCACGGCCAGGGCGCTAATGACGCCGAGGTTTGCGGTATAGCCCGTCGAGAAGACGATAGAAGAAGGGCGATCGAAGAACTCAGCAATCTCGTGCTCAAGCTGCAGGTGCGGACCGTAGCTGCCGTTGGCCATGCGCGAACCGGTGGTACCGGTGCCCTGCGCGGCCAGCGCTGCCTGACCGGCGGCGATAGCCTGCGCATTGAAGGTCAGACCGAGATAGTTGTTGGTACCGGCGAGAATAATTTTCTGGTCGCCGATACGGCCTTCGGTTGCCGAATAGATCTCGTCAATGCAGGTACCGAAAGGATTGATACCTGAGGTTTGAAACTGTTCACGATCCTTCGCAAGGCGCGTAAACCTATCATAAAGGCCCATAGGTTTTCTCCAGGTGAGGAAGCAAGGCTGCCAGCAGCTGCGCCGGCGTTCTTACATCCAGTAAAATATTGATTGGAATGGAAATATCAAAGCGATCTTCTAACATCATCAGCAGGTCCATCACTTTGATAGACTCAAGACCGAGTTCATTAACGAGGTCGCTGTCCGGCTCGATTTCCACCCCATTTGTAACCATACCCTGTAAACATTCAAGGATATAGTCCATCACTATTTCACGATTTAGCATAGAAACTTTGACGCACCTATTGTCAGATTATCAGAACTGCCGTTCACGCAGCGCGTGTTCAAGACTGATCCTCGGGAACCAGTTTATCTCTTCCGACAAGCCGTTATTGCTTGCAGACCAGTTCTGATGTGTTAGTTCGTTGATTTTACTGCGGGTCAGCATCGGCTCTTTTCCAGCCAGACGACAAGCGATAACGCTGATGTCAGCCAGTAGTTTTAACACAGGTAATGGTATTCCGACTAATCGTACCTTTCCATTACGCACTTTTTCACCAATATGCTGCACGCGCTGCCAGTTATAGCCCGCCGGGTCACCGTCGCACAACTCGCGCGGACCGCAGGGCGGCCGCTCTGCAACCAGCCACTGGCCCACGGCTTCGGCCAGGTCAGTGACGTGCAGAAAAGAGAGCTTTGCGCTGGCATCACCCAGACGCGGTAGTATACCGCGAAGCATCCAGTCGAACAGCGGCTTCATCTCTTTATCGCCAGGACCATAGACCGCCGTCGGACGAAAAATACCGAGGGTCATGCCCGAAGCCATAGCGGTCAGCTCCTGTTCAGCCGTGCTTTTTGACTTTGCGTACCAGGAGAGATCGGGATGGCGGGCGGCAAGAGAAGACATAAATAAAAAGCGCTCGCAGCGCCCGCTCTCTATCGCCGCCTGCATTAAGTGTAGGCTACCGTTGACGTTGCAGTCGGTAAAGATGGCTTGTGCGTGTCCGCGTACCTGACCGGCGCAGTGGACGACGCAATCGGCGCCGCTGACCAGCTCGGCAAGAGAATCTCTGTCTTCGAGTGAGCCGCGTACCCAGATTAGGTTGTCTGCTGCGCTTTTTCGCGAGGTTCTGGTTAAGGCCCGCACGCGGAAGCCGCGTGCGAGAAGATTGTCAGCGATATGCTTACCAATGAAACCGGTCACACCCGTAATGGCGACCGTTTTCGTCATTGAGCATAGCCTGCCACTTGCTGCATTTGCGGAGGAGTCAGGGCTTCAGTCAGGGCAGTCAGGTAGCGTTTTTTCGCTTCCGCACGCGCCGGCTTGCCGGAGGAGGTGCGCGGGATACTGTGCGGCGGCAGCAGCTCGATATCAACGGCGACGCTGAATTCGCTCTGGATGCGCGCGGTGAGGGAGTGGACGATCTGCGCGCGGCGCTCTTCGGAGCTGACGCGGCACTGGATCTGCAGCACGATACGACCGCTCTCTTCCTGATCCTGCGGAGTGACGAACGCAATGGCGTCACCAGGATGAATTTCTGGCTCCATCTCCGCGACGTACTCGATATCCTGCGGCCAGATGTTGCGGCCGCGAATGATGATCAGGTCTTTCTTACGGCCAGTGACGTACAGGTAACCATCAAGCAGGTAGCCGAGGTCGCCGGTATCCATCCAGCCGGTTTTCTTGATCTCTTTCTGCGATGCGGCGTCGTGGAAGTAGCCGCTCATCAGGCTCGGGCCGGAGATGAAAATGCGGCCAACTTCGCGCTCCGGCAGCGGAATGCCGCTTTCGCTACGCACTTCGATACGGTGGCCAGGCAGGGCCTTGCCGCAGTTGACGAAGCTGGAAACAGCGCGAGTGTCTTTTGTCGGTACCACGGCTTTGCCCTGGTATTCAAGGATGTCGCGGTCCACTTCGTTGACTTTGAAACCTTCGTTCTCATCAGAGAAGCTGACGGCCAGCGCATTCTCAGCCAGGCCATAGCACGGCATAAAGGCGTTGCTGTTGAAGCCCACGGCGGCAAAGCGCTCGCCGAACTGTTCCAACTGCTCGGCGGAGATAGGTTCTGCGCCAACCCCGGCAACGCGCCAGCTGGAGAGATCCAGCTCGGCCATATCTTTCTCTGTGCTGCGGCGCAGGCTGAGATCGTAGCCAAACGGCGGCGCAACAGAGACGGTGCCGCGGTTTTTGCTGATGAGCTTCAGCCACAGCATCGGGCGCATGGCGAAGTCCTGGGTGCTCATGTAGTCCACGGAAAGCTGGGTAGCGACCGGCGTCAGCAGGAAGCCCACCAGGCCCATATCGTGATAAAACGGCAGCCAGGAGACGCAGCGATCGCCCGGACGTAATTTGATCCCGTCATGGCTGATAACCTGCAGGTTAGCCATCACGGAGCGATGCGTAATGATGACGCCGCGCGGGAAGCGCGTGCTGCCGGAGGTGTATTGCAGATAGGCAATGTCTTCGGGCGCGGGCAGCGTCAGTTCAATATCTGCTTCAGGCAGAGCATTTAAATCGGCATGGCTGAGAATACGCAGGTCTGGCGTATCGGTGCTTACAGAGTTGATCAGCGGCAGCCACTCTTCGCTACTGATAATCGCCGCGGGCTTACAGCTGGCGATAAGGCCCTGTAATTTGCTCATGTATGAATCACGCTGGCCAACACCCATTGGGATCGCAAGCGGCACGGCGATTAAACCGGCATACTGGCAGGCAAAGAATGATTCAACGAAGCCAACGCTGGTTTCAGCGATGAGGGCAACGCGATCGCCTTTGCGCAGATTGAGCGACAGCAGGCGACGGGCATTGGCCATCGCGCGACGCTTCAGATCGCTATATTCCAGTACGGCTACGAGTTGATTACGCCGGTCGTAGAAATTCATCCCTGTATTTCCCTGAGCGGCATAGTCTAAAGCCTCTACCAGGGATGGAAAGTCAGCATATCGCATGGGGATAGATTGGGTTGAACTTGTTTCAGACATATGCAAAGCAGCCATAGATTCAAAATCACCGAATGATACAGATATTCACTTGGGGGGAAGATGGTGTATTTTGTAAAAATTTATTTATAATATTGTAATAATAAATTTTCATTCTACCATATCTTATACTAATAAACCCACGTTCGTCAACATAAACGGTGAAAAAGTAAACGCTCATATTCATGAGTCTACCGCATGGCCGACAGATGCCTGGCATCCATAGCGACTACGCCCGCGGGTACATGGCGATTGACTCAGAAAGATGGATATAACTCGACCAGTATGACGGAAGATTTTCAAAAGTGTATGCTTAGTTTGTGATTCAGGCCCACAACAGCATCAAGTGCTAAAAAGCTGGGTCACATCAGTAGATACGATTAGCAATGATTTGTATTTATCGCTATAACGCTCAATAAATCAAATCCAAATAAAGGTTAAAAGGTATACTCGCCGGGCGCCTGATTTTGCAAATAGTAAAACAGACGAGGCGCTGTAATATTGCTGTCGTATCTGAATCCGGATTTACTAAAATCGTCGTTAAGGTAATTTTAAGGTAACTCCGCACTGTCTCGCAGCTAATGGATTGATCTCATTTTCTTATCCTAATGGATTAGTAATGATGCTGCGCAATGCTCCACGCATCATTTAATTCATGGCGCTTTATTGCGTAATTGTTTCCGTAATTTATAGAGTCTAAGGCTGGTTATGATCCGCATCGAAAAAGTCCAGGATAAGCAAGAGCTTAAGGAATTCATCACTTTCCCCTCCACGCTGTTTCGCGATGATCCTAACTGGATTGACCCTCTCTTTATTGAGCGTGAAGAGCATCTGTCGAAGAAAAATCCCGGCACCGACCACATCACCTGGCAGGCGTGGGTGGCAAAGAGGGAAGGTAAGGTTGTTGGCCGCATCACCGCGCAGATCGATACCCTGCACCGCGAACTTCACGGCGACGACACGGGCCACTTCGGCATGATTGACGCCATCGACGATCCTGAGGTGTTCAGCGCGCTGTTCGCGGCCGCCGAAGAGTGGCTCAGATCCCAGGGCGCACGTAAAATTACCGGCCCGTTCAGCCTCAACATCAATCAGGAAAGCGGTCTGCTGATCGACGGCTTTGATACTCCGCCCTCGACCATGATGCCGCACTCAAAGCCTTATTATGCCGCGCGCGTAGAAGAGCAGGGCTACAGTAAAGGCATTGACCTGCTGGCTTACTGGATGCAGCGCACCGATCTGCACTTTAATCCATCCCTGAGCAAGCTGATGGACCGGGTGCGCTCCCAGGTCACCATTCGTCGCCTCAACCGCAAGCAGTTTGCGCAGGAGATGCAGGTGATGCGCGAGATCTTCAACTCCGGCTGGCAGCACAACTGGGGCTTCGTGCCTTTTACCGAGCACGAATTTGCCACCATGGGCGATCAGCTGAAGTTCCTGGTGCCGGATGACATGATTTACATTGCCGAGATTGAAGGCAAACCCTGCGCCTTTATCGTCGGGATGCCGAATATCAACGAAGCGGTTGCCGATCTGCACGGCCGCTTACTGCCGCTGGGCTGGGCCAAGCTGCTGTGGCGCCTGAAGGTGAGCGGCGTGCGCACTGCCCGCGTGCCGCTGATGGGCGTAAGGGAAGAGTACCAGTTCAGCCGCATCGGGCCGGTGATTGCCCTGCTGCTGATTGAAGCGCTGCGCGACCCGTTTAAAAAGCGCAATATCGACGCCCTGGAGATGTCCTGGATCCTCGAAAGCAATACCGGCATGAACAACATTCTGAAGAAAATCGGCGCCCTGCCGTATAAGCAGTATCGTCTCTACGAAAAGCAGATTTAAGATGACGCGCTCTGCCGATCGGTGAAGCCGACCGGCAGAGGTTTTACAGGGAAGGACTGGCGTCAGGCAAGACGTTATTCGTCTTCTTCATCACGCAGCGGTACGATCAGCATATCAACGTGGACGGTATTGATCAGCTGACGCGCGGAAGACATCAATTTGCTCCAGAAATCCTGATGATGCCCGCAGACCACCAAATCCATATCATATTTCTTAATCGCATCGACCAGCACCTGGCCGAGGTCGCCGCTGCCGCTCAGCGTCTCCGCAATGGGATAGCCGGCGCCGGTTGAGAGCTCGGTAAGCGCATGGTGGGTCTCTTCGGAGATGCGCTTTTGCATATCGCCCAGATTGACGTCGATCAGCCCCGTATAGAGGTCGGAGTAGTTCACATCAACATGGATCAGGGAAACCTTCGCATTGTACGGACGGGCCATAGAGACCGCTTTCTCAACCAGCATTTTGCTTTCCGGTGAGAGATCGACCGCGATAAGAATGTGTTTGTAAGCCATAGTGTACTCCTTCCTTAAGTGTGTAAGCGCTACCTGAATTATAGACGATTCACCATAAAACGGAGCGGCAATCCGCGTCAATAAGCCTTACGTGCCAGAGAGATACAGGTATCATTAAAAGATTTCATCATCAACCTGATGGGATCGCAGCGCATCAGTGTGGCAAAAAAATTCACTGATCTCCTACACTATTAAAGGAGTCGGTCAGGTGGATTAATGTGACCGTACTCGCACTCTTTCACAAACTGTCGGTTGAGTTTCGGGGGAGCGGTAGCCCCGGAGAGGGTCTCCGTGGGCGGGTCGCCGGGGAGGAGGTATGATCAGCACTGTCGCGCTGTTTTGGGCTCTGTGTATTGTGTGTGTGATAAATATGGCGCGCTATTTTTCATCGCTGCGCGCCCTGCTTGTGGTACTGCGCGGCTGCGATCCGCTGCTTTATCAGTACGTGGACGGCGGCGGTTTCTTTACCTCTCATGGGCAGCCGGGAAAGCAGATGCGCCTCGTGTGGTATATCTGGGCGCAGCGCTATCGCGATCATCATGATGATGAATTTATTCGCCGCTGCCAGCGGGTGCGCGGGCAGTTTATTTTGACCAGCGCGCTGTGTGGCCTGGTGCTGGTGAGCATGATCGCACTGATGATCTGGCACTGAACTGCCGTAAAAAAAACGGGTCCGCCTGCGCCGACCCGTTTTTTATTGCCTGACGTTCAGCGCCGTCAGATGAGCTTCAGGCTCAGCCAGTAGAGCACGCCGGAGAGAATAATCGCCGCCGGCAGGGTAAGCACCCAGGCCATCAGAATGTTGGTGACGGTCTTGCGCTGCAGGCCGCCGCCGTCAACGATCATCGTACCCGCAACGGAGGACGACAGAACGTGGGTGGTGGAAACCGGCATCCCGGTATAGCTCGCCAGACCAATCGACAGCGCGGTGGTCATCTGCGCGGATACGCCCTGAGCATAGGTCATGCCCTTCTTACCGATCTTCTCGCCGATAGTGGTCGCGACGCGTTTCCAGCCAATCATCGTTCCCACGCCGAGCGCCAGCGCCACGGCCATGATTATCCAGATGGGCGCGTACTCGATGGTGCTGAGCATATCGGTTTTCAGCTTCTTCAGCAGGCGCTGATCGTCGCCGGTCACCTGCGGCAGCTTAACGGTTTTGTCCACCGTGTCAGAGATACAGAGCATAATGCGGCGCATCTGGCTGCGCTGCTCAAGCGTCAGCGAGTCGTAAGTTTCGGTATTACCCAGCAGATCCTTGACGAAATTCAGCGCATTGATCGTATTTGATGGATGGCAGTGGAAGTCGGAAGGCTGGTTCGCCTCCTCTTCCGGCGGCGGGATCAGCTGATTAACGCCGGTCGCCTCTTTCAGCAGGCCAGCATTATGCTGATAGAAGATCTCCAGGTTATTCACCGCATCGCGGGTCCGGGTGATTTCATAGCTTGAGGCATTCATATTAATGACGAAGCCCGCAGGCGCAACGCCGATGAGGACCAGCATCACCAGGCCGATGCCCTTCTGGCCGTCGTTGGCGCCGTGAGAAAACGCCACGCCCGCGGCGGAGAGGATAAGCGCGATACGGGTCCAGAACGGCGGCTTTTTCTTACCGTCTTTCTTGGTTCGCTGGGTCGGCGTCAGGTGGGTGCGGCGGCGCTTTTTGGTGCCGCTCCAGTAGCGGCGCAGCAGCAGGATCATCCCGCCAGCGACCACCAGGCCGACAATCGGCGAGAGGATCAGTGAACCGAAGATCCCGGCAACTTTAGGCAGGTTCAGCGCGTCGACCACGGAGGTATCCGTCATCAGCGCGTGGGTCAGACCAATACCGATAATTGCGCCAATCAGCGTATGCGAACTGGACGCCGGCAGGCCGACATACCAGGTGCCGAGGTTCCAGATAATCGCCGCCAGCAGCATGGAAAAGACCATGGCCAGGCCATGAGCAGAGCTCATGTTAAGCAGCAGTTCCGTTGGCAGCATATGCACGATGGCATAGGCGACGCTCAGACCGCCCAGCAGGACGCCGAAGAAGTTGAAGACAGCCGCCATCAGCACCGCCAGCTGCGAACGCATTGCACGGGTGTAGATGACCGTTGCTACAGCGTTTGCCGTATCGTGGAAGCCGTTGATCGCTTCGTAAAACAGAACAAAAACCAGAGCAAGCAATAATAAAAGCCCGGTATGTAAATCCAGGCCGGTAAACAAATGTAGCATAGGACGTTACGCCATTTTGAGGACATGAACGCGGCGCATTATCGTGGACAAACGCGGCGCGGGCAAAGAGAAATATAGACTTTTATTGATTATTGTTCAGAACCGCAGCAGCGCACTCAGGATTTATCCTATATCTTTCAACGGCATGTCATGAAGGCGGAAAATAGAGGCTGGTCGCGGCGGCGGGGAAAATTTACAATTCCCGACACTATAAACAGTGGGGTGAATACGTGGAAAGGTTTGATGCCATCGTGATCGGCGCGGGTGCGGCGGGAATGTTTTGTGCGGCGCAGGCGGGGCAGGCCGGTCTGCGGGTGCTGCTGCTGGATAATGGCAAGAAGCCCGGCCGCAAGATCCTGATGTCCGGCGGCGGGCGCTGCAACTTCACCAATATGTATGTGGAGCCAGCGGCCTACCTCAGCGGCAATCCTCATTTCTGCAAGTCCGCGCTGGCCCGCTATACCCAGTGGGACTTTATCGACCTGGTGGGCAAATACGGCATTGCCTGGCACGAGAAAACGCTGGGCCAGCTGTTCTGCGATGACTCGGCGGCGCAGATTGTCGATCTGCTGGTCAGCGAATGCGGGAAGGGCGGGGTAGTGACCCGCCTGCGCAGCGAAATTCTCAGCGTCGCGCGCGATGAAGAGGGCTATCAGCTGCAGCTCAACGGCGAAACTGTTTTTGCCCGCAGGCTGGTGATTGCCAGCGGCGGCCTGTCGATGCCGGGGCTGGGCGCGTCGCCCTTCGGCTACAAAATCGCCGAACAGTTTGGCCTCAGAGTGCTGCCCACCCGGGCCGGGCTGGTGCCGTTCACGCTGCACAAGCCGCTGCTCGAACAGCTGCAGGCGCTTTCCGGCGTCTCCGTCCCCGCCGTCATTACCGCCGATGACGGCACGGTATTCCGCGAGAGCCTGCTGTTTACCCACCGCGGGCTTTCCGGCCCGGCGGTGCTGCAGATCTCCAGCTACTGGCAGCCGGGCGAATTTGTCACCATTAACCTGCTGCCGGAGTGCGATCTGGCGGCGTTTCTCGACGCGCAGCGCGCGGAGCACCCCAACCAGAGTCTGAAAAATACCCTGGCGATGCAGCTGCCGAAGCGGCTGGTCGAGTGTCTGCAGCTGCTCGGACAGATCCCCGATGTCTCGCTCAGACAGCTTAACAATAAAGAACAGCAGCAGCTGATTGAGACGCTGACAGCCTGGCGGGTACAGCCTAACGGCACCGAAGGATACCGCACCGCGGAAGTGACCCTCGGCGGCGTCGATACCAATGAGCTCTCTTCGCGCACGATGGAGGCGCGCAGGGTGCCGGGCCTCTACTTTATCGGCGAAGTGATGGACGTCACCGGCTGGCTGGGCGGCTATAACTTCCAGTGGGCGTGGTCGTCGGCCTGGGCCTGCGCGCAGGCGCTGGCGGAGAGATAACCTTTCCTCTTGCAAATCCCGCTGCGGAAGTTCACTATTTAATACAAGGTGATGGTGTTCCACCTTTCCCAACCGCTTCCCTGAGAAGATGATGACGCCTGGTATGTCTCTTATTAACGAGAGACGTGTCAGGCTTTTTTGTTTTTGTCGCCGGCCCGACACGTTTCCCCAACCTGGGCCATTCTATGATTAACGTTTTTGGGCATCTTAACCCCGATAGTGACGCAATCTGCAGCGCCGTGGCTACCGCGTGGTGGCTGAATCAGCGTGGTCAGCGGGCAAAAGCCTGGCGGCTGGGCGAGATGAATCGCGAAACCCAATTTATTTTTCAGCAGGCGGGCGTGAGCGCCCCCGAATTGCTACAGGGTTCCCTGAAGGATAAGCCCGTCTGGCTGGTGGATTTTACCGAGCCGGCCCAGGGACCGGAGACGCTTGAAGAGAGCCTGGTTCTCGGCGTTATCGACCATCACCGCCTCGGCGGCCTCTTTACCCGCGAGCCTGCGGATATCTGTATTAAACCCTTCGGCTGCAGCGCCACGGTGCTGTGGGAGACGATGTCGCCGGAGATCCGCCGCGCGCTGCCGCCCTCCCTTGCCACCCTGATGCTGGGCGCGATCCTCAGCGACACGATTGCCTTCCGCTCCCCCACTACCACGGAAACCGATCGCCAGGCGGCCACCCGCCTCAGCGCGCTGGCGGGCATCGACTGCGAAGCCTTCAGCAGCGAGCTGCTGCAGGCAAAAACGGATATCCGCGGTATTGATGCGCAAACGCTTCTGCACCGCGACCTGAAGTCCTTCACGCTGCAGGGGAAAAAGGTCTTTATTGCCCAGATTGAGCTTGCCAGCCTGCGGCAGGTGGCAGAACTGCAGCCTTCTCTGCTGCATCAGCTTGAAACGTTAGCAAATGAAACCTCTGCCGATATCTGTGTGCTTATGCTGACAGATATAAGCCATACCTGTTCAGAACTTTTCTTTTCCGGTCCGGCGCGTCCGGCAGATTCATCCTGCCGCGTGCCGGGAATGCTCAGTCGCAAGAAGCAGCTGCTCCCCTGGCTGGATGAGCGACTGAATGAGCTCAGGAGGACATCATGAACAACTACCGGCATGCCATGGTGATGGTTGAAAACGTTGACGATGGCGCCGCGCTGCTCAACTGTGTGGCACCGTTAGCGCTCGATCCCCAGTCGCCTACCGAGATCACCCTTTCTCATTTCAGCGAAGATTATCGGGCCATGAACTACATTTCTGACAGCATGATGGATGACGCCGTTGCTGAGGATGTGATTAAAGCAAAGGCCATGCTCAGCCATCTGGTTAAGATCTCGCCATTCCCTATTAAAACGCTACAGCTTGTTACGCTCCGCCAGTTTGATGATGTGGAGAAGTGTATCGCCGATCTGAAAATCGATCTGGTGATTGTCGGCCACCGCAATCGCCTGTTTGGTACTTTCACATCCCGCGCATTCGACCTTATTAACCATTTGAATACTGATATTTTAATCCGTCACATTCCTGATAAAGGAGAGCACTGATGAACGTTATTATCAATAAAATCCAGGCCCGTGAAATACTCGATTCCCGCGGTAATCCTACCGTTGAGGTCGATATCACAGACAGCACAGGCATAACTGCCAGAGCTTCTGTGCCTTCCGGAGCCAGCACCGGCTCGCGGGAAGCGGTAGAGAAGCGCGATGGCGACAAGTCGCGCTACCAGGGTAAAGGCGTGCGCGAAGCGGTGAATGAGATTAATACTCGTATTAACGATGCGCTGAAGGGACTTGATGCCAGCGACCAGCGTCTGATCGATAACACCCTGATCGCGCTCGACGGTACGGAAAACAAACAAAGCCTGGGCGCCAACGCCCTGCTGGGCACTTCGCTTGCGGCGGCGCGTCTGGCGGCCAACAGTCATCATCAGCCGCTATTTCGCTATCTGGGCGGACTGGCCGCCAACCTGCTGCCGGTGCCCTGCATGAACATCATTAACGGTGGGGTTCACGCCCGCGGCCAGGGCGCGGATTTCCAGGAGTTTATGATTGCTCCCCACGGTGCGCCGTCGCTAACCGAGGCCGTGCGCATGGGCAGCGAGGTCTATCAGACGCTGCGCCAGCTGCTGCTTGAAAAGGGCCTCACTGTCGGCGTTGGCGACGAGGGCGGATTTGCGCCTGCGGTGACCTCTAACCGCCAGCCGCTGGACTTTATTGTGCAGGCTATCGAACGCGCCGGCTATCGCCCAGGGGAAGATATCAGCGTCTGCATGGATCCGGCCTCCAGCGAATTTTATAAAAATGGCCGTTATCATCTGCATACCGAAGGCGCCGACCTCACCGCCGCAGAGATGACCGACTACTACGCGGAGCTGCTTAAAGACTATCCGATTATCCTGCTGGAAGATGGCCTTGCCGAAGATGACTGGGACGGCTGGAAGGTGCTGCACCAGCAGCTGGGCGATAAAATCGAGCTGGTGGGCGACGATCTGTTCGTGACTAACGTGAAGTATATCCGCCGCGGGATCGAAGAGAACCTGGCGAACTCGGCGCTGATCAAGCTCAACCAGATAGGTACCCTCAGCGAAACCTTTGATGCCGTCGCGCTTTGTCACCAGAACGGCTGGGGCACCTTTATCTCCCACCGCAGCGGTGAAACCACCGACAGCTTTATCGCGGATATGACCGTCGCCCTGCGCGCCGGACATCTGAAAACCGGTGCGCCATGCCGCGGTGAGCGCGTAGAGAAATACAACCAGCTGATGCGCATTGAACAGGCACTGGGCGATGATGCTCACTATGCCGGGCGTAACGGCTTTATCCGTCGCTAATCATTCCATTGTCTCCGACATCCGGCCGCAGGCCGGATGTCTCCCGCGTTGCCTGGCGTGAGCCTTATATGATGAAATCCCTGATTGCCGTCATCATTGGCGGCTCGGTCGGCTGCGCCATTCGCTGGCTGCTTTCCGTGCGTCTGAATGCGCTGTGGAGCCGACCCTGTCGCCTGGAAACTGCTGATCACTACCGGCCTGTGCGGTAATCTCCGTGCTGGGAGCGCTGATGATGACTGTGCTGGGATTATGTGGCTGGCGTAGCCGCCTGCTTAAACAGAGCCAGTAAGCGGGCAACGGGCTCATCAAGAGGAACGAGGCTCTCCCTGACGATCAGATGCAGCGGCGTTGCCCGGCGGGCGCCGTGGTGCAGAGGGAGCTTTCTGAGCTCTCCGCTAGCCAGCGCATCGGCGATCCGCTCTTCCGGCAGCCAGCCGTATCCTACCTGGGTCATTACCGCTTCCATCGCCGCATCTATTGTTGAGAAGGTCCAGCTATCACCCTCTGGCCGGAGCTGTCGATCGGCGATGCGGATCGCTGGCCAGTCGTTGAGCTGGTTTTCCGACAGCGGGGCAGGGAGCTGCAGAAGGGGGTGATGTTGATGTGCTACGGCGACGAAATCAACATTCATCAGCCATTCGCCGCGTCCGCCATTCAGCTGGCGACGGGTGAGCACCATTACATCGGCTTCGGCCAGCGTCGGCGCATCTTCGCTGATGCTTTCCAGTACCTCCGTCAGCCGGACCTGGATCTGCGGATACTGCTGCTGGAACTGGCGCAGGATAGCGAACAGGCGGCGGCGGGGAAAGATACTATCGACCACCAGATCCAGCTGCGCCCTGGCGCCGTCGCGCAGCGTGGCCGCCCGGTTTTCCAGCCGGGTAAATGCCTGAAGCATCGGCTTTACCTGCCCCAGCAGCAGTTCACCTTGCTCCGTCAGCACGGCTTTTCTCCCCTCCTGGCGCAGCAGCGCCAGCCCCAGCCGCTCCTGCAGCAGCGACAGGTTATAGCTCACCGAGGACTGGCTGCGGTGGGTCTCTTCCGCAGCCCGGGCAAAGCTGCCCAGCGCCACCACTCTCTCCAGCAGCGCCCACTGCTCAAGGGTTGTCTTATGCATAATTTATCGAATTATTGAATGAGAATGAGTTAAAAATAGCGTTATTAATTAAAAATTCAAGAGTGTAGCCTGTCTGTAACGCAACAGAGGAGACACAATATGAGCACTTTTGATAAACATGACCTGAGCAGCTTCGTTGGCAAACACCTGGTTTATACCTACGATAACGGCTGGAACTACGAGCTGTACGTGAAAAACGATCGCACCGTCGATTACCGCATCCACAGCGGTATGGTCGGCAACCGCTGGGTCAAAGATCAGCGGGCGTATATCGTTCGCGTCGGGGAGAGCATCTATAAAATCTCCTGGACCGAGCCGACCGGCACTGACGTCAGCCTGATCGTCAATCTCGGAGACCGCTTGTTCCACGGCACCATCTTCTTCCCGCGCTGGGTGATGAACCACCCGCAGAGAACCGTCTGCTTCCAGAATGAGCACATTGCCGAGATGGAAACGTATCGTGATGCCGGCCCGGCCTATCCAACGGAAGTGATTGATGAATTCGCCACCCTGACCTTCGTGCGCGACTGCGGCGCGGACAACGATGAGGTGATTAACTGCCCGGCCAGCGAGCTGCCGAAAGATTTTCCGGCAGGACTTAAATAACTACGGCTCCACGATCTCAATCAGCGACGGCGTCAGCGCGAGCGGCGTTGCCGTACACGCCGCCAGGCTTACGCCCTCGTGCAGCAGGCTGCTCAGGTGACAGCCTCGCGGCGCGCTGCTGTCCATCGCCACTATCTGCCACACGCTGCCGCCGCGCTGCTTCACCATTGCCTCTTTGCGGGTCCAGATTTGCCAGAAGAGGTCGAGCCTGCCGGCATCGGCGGCCTGCTCCATCAGCGCATGTTCGCCGACGGTGAATACCGCATTTGCCAGCTGCTGCCACGTCGGATGCGGGCGCAAACGCTCGATGTCGCAGCCTACCGGCCCTTCATCGCTGAGCAGTAGAATGATCTCGTCGCCGCTGTGGCTGAGGTTAAACCACGGGCCGCGCGCTTTTTCAAATTCCGGTTTTCCCTGCTCGCCGTAGTGTACGGGCGGCAGCGGCGACACCGCGCGGCTGAGCAGCGCCCGCCCGGCAATCCAGGCGCTGTGGCGCGGGCCGGCGGGGGCCTGTGCCGCCAGCGCAGCCGGCAGGGCGGTCTGTGAAAGGGCCGAAATGCTTCCCAGAAACAGGCGGTACATGCAAACTCCAGGCTATCAATGCAAAAAGGAACGCGTTTGTCTTTATTGGCCCGCGACTTTCCCACAATGTGACGCCGATTACTACCGGATTGGCCGCATTTTGCTTAACCCGGCAGCCGACTCTTCGGCCGCCCGGGCCCCAGCAGGATAGCCAGCTTGCTGCCGCCCTGGGTGGTCTCCATCCAGATTTTGCATACGCTGGTCAGCGGTACCGACAGCAGCATACCTACCGGCCCCAGTAGCCAGCCCCAGACCAGCAGAGAGAGAAAGACCACCAGCGTAGACATTCCTAGTCTGTGACCCATCAGGCGCGGCTCGAGGATATTGCCCAGCAGCATATGCACCACCAGAAACAGCGCGCCGACCAGGGCGCACTCGTACCAGCCGTTGAACAGCAGGGCCTGCAGCATCGGCGGGATAGCGGAGATAACCGAACCGATATTCGGCACATAGTTGAGCAGAAACGCCAGTACGCCCCACATCAGGGCGAACTGTACGTCGAGCAGCAGCAGACCGAGCCATACCGTTACCCCGGTAAGCAGGCTGATGAAGGTCTTCAGCGCCAGATAGTGGCTGACGCCCTTGAGCGCGCGGTGGAGGCGGGCAATATGGATCTGCGGATTGACCAGCGCAAAGCGCATTTTGTAGGGGACGTGGCGCGCCTCGAACAGCATAAATACCACCGTCATCATCAGCAGCACCACGCTGACCATCGCCCCGGAGAGCTGGGTCATCATGGTGGTGGCGAAGGTCATCATCCTGTCACCGTCGATGCGCTGCAGCAGGCGCTCGGGCGACATGTGCAGATGCAGGAACGGCAGCAGCTCCTGCAGTTCCAGCAGCTTTTTGGTCAGTTCGCGGTTATAGGTCGGCAGCAGCGCGGAGAAGTCGCTTAATGAGGCCGCCAGCACGCCGCCCAGCGCGGTCAGCACGCAGAGCATCACGAAAACGACAATCGCAATGGCGGCGGGGCGCGAGACGCGGCGGCGCACAAACCAGGTCACCAGCGGGTTGAGGACGATGGCAAAAAAGAGCGCCAGCAGCAGCTGAACGATAATATCGGCGGCGGCGTGAATGCCGGCCAGAATAACAACCAGGCACGCCAGTTTTAACAGAATATGCAGACCCGCTTTATCCGCGGCAGGGGTGGTCATAGGGACATCCTTATGAAAGGTAGTCCCTTAGTGTAGTGCGTGGCGCGCGGTTGACTATCGGAAAGTCAGCTGATTTTAACGGCCCGGCGAAACGGATTCACCGGGCGCGGGCGGGATCAGGAGGCCAGGCAGAGTTTGCCTTTTTCGATATTCTGCACCAGCCACTGGGAGATGCGCGACTGCTGGTCGGCATTCAGCCACATGCCCTGCTTGGTGCGGCGCCAGATGGCGTCGTCGAGGCGGCGCACCCATTCGTGCTCGACCAGGTAGCGCAGCTCGGCCTCGTAGAACTCGTGGCCGAAATCTTCGCCGAGGTCGGCCAGCGTTTTGGCCTCGCCGAGCAGGACTTCGCTGTTACTGCCGTAGGTGCGGGCATAGTGGCGCGCCAGGCTCTCGCTGATAAACGGATAGCGGCGGCGCAGCTTCGCGGCGTAGTCGTCGCGGCTGCCGCCCAGTTCGCCGCCCGGCAGCACGGCCTCTTTGGTCCACGCCGGGCCGATACCTTTATAGTACGGAGTCAGTTTTTCCAGCGCGTGCTCAGCCAGCTTGCGATAGGTGGTCAGCTTGCCGCCGAATACCGACAGCAGCGGCGCCTGGCCGTTCACGTCGTGCACGTCGAGGGTGTAGTCGCGGGTGATGGCCTGCGGCGAATCGGACTCGTCGTCGCACAGCGGACGCACGCCGGAGTAGGTCCAGACAATATCGTCCCGCCCCAGCTGCTTTTTAAAGTGCGCATTATAGACTTTCAGCAGATAGCTGATTTCGCCTTCGTCGATCTCGACGTTCTTCGGATCGCCTTTGTACTCCTGATCGGTGGTGCCGATGATCGAAAACTCGTCCATCCACGGAATAACAAACACGATGCGCTTATCTTCGTTCTGCAGAATATAGGCCTGCTTCTGGGTGTGGACGCGCGGCACCACGATATGGCTGCCTTTGATCAGGCGAATGCCGTACGGCGACGGCAGATGCATCCCTTCGTCGAAGAAGTGCTTCACCCACGGGCCGGTGGCGTTAACCAGGCCGCGGGCCTGCCAGGTGTGCTTCTTACCGGTATCAATATCTTCAGCCTCGACGATCCACAGGCCGTTTTCGCGGCGGGCGGAGGTGGCGCGGGTGCGGGTCAGCACTTCACCGCCTTTCTTCACCACCATCTGGGCGTTGGCGAGCACCATGCGGGCGTCGTCGACCCAGCAGTCGGAGTATTCAAAGCCGCGGGTGATCTCAGGCTTCAGCACCGACTCTTCGCCGAAGCGCAGGCCGGTAGAGCCGGGCAGGCTGGTACGTTTGCCGAGGTGGTCGTACATAAACAGGCCGATGCGGATCATCCACGCCGGGCGCAGATGCGGGCGGTGCGGCAGGCGAAAGCGCATCGGGAAGGCGATGTGGGGGGCCATTTTGAGCAGGACTTCGCGCTCGGCCAGCGCTTCGCTGACCAAGCGAAACTCGTAATGTTCGAGATAGCGCAGGCCGCCGTGGATCAGTTTAGAGCTGGCGCTCGAGGTCGCACAGGCAAGATCCTGCGCTTCCAGCATCAGCACAGACAGCCCGCGCCCGGCGGCATCAACCGCGATACCGGCACCGTTGATGCCACCGCCTATCACAATCAGATCTTTGGTTTCCATGCTCAGTCCTCGTGCGCTTTCGTTTCAGCTCATAAATGTTCGTTATCGCTCAATATAGCAAAAAAACGCGCACTTGGTAACATCGAAAAAACATTTCAGAGTGATGCATGTAACAAATTAGCGTTTCACTGGCTCCTGAAAGTACACTTGGCGGTAGACTGTTGCCGGATTCTGTCCCGCGCCACCCACCTGTATATAAAAGAAAGAGAGCACCATGGATCAGTTTGCATGTATTAACGTTGAAGAAGCCCATCAGAAGCTGCAGCAGGGGCTGGCGGTGATGGTGGATATCCGCGACCCGCAAAGCTACGCCCTCGGGCACGCGCCCGGCGCGTTTCACCTGACCAACGATACGCTGGGCGCGTTTATGCGCGAAAATGACTTCGAGCAGCCGGTGATGGTGATGTGCTACCACGGCAACAGCAGCAAGGGGGCGGCCCAGTATCTGCTCCAGCAGGGCTATGACCAGGTCTACAGCATTGACGGCGGATTCGATGCCTGGCACCGACATTTTCCGGCCGAAGTGGCGCACGGGAGCTAAGACGGTATACTGTCCCCTTTTGTGTGGAATAAGCGACAACCCCGTATGTTGATGATTACCTCTTTTGCCAACCCGCGCGTTGCCCAGGCGTTTGTCGACTATATGGCAACCCAGGGTGTTATCCTGACGATTCAGCAACATACCCAAACCGATATCTGGCTCGCCGACGAAAGCCAGGCCTCCCGCGTTCAGGATGAGCTGCAGCGCTTTTTAGAAAACCCGGCCGATCCGCGCTACCTGGCGGCGAGCTGGCAGTCGGGCAATACCCAAAGCGGCCTGCGCTACCAGCGCTACCCGTTTCTCGCCACCCTCAAAAGCAACGCCGGTCCCTTTACCTGGACCATTACTGTCGCCTGTATCGCGGTATTTATCCTGATGAATATCGTCGGCGATCAGGCGGTGATGATCTGGCTGGCGTGGCCCTATGATGCGGAGCTGCAGTTCGAGGCCTGGCGCTACTTTACCCACATTTTCATGCACTTCTCGCTGATGCATATCCTCTTCAACCTTCTGTGGTGGTGGTATCTCGGCGGCATGGTCGAGAAGCGTCTCGGCAGCGGTAAGCTGGTGGTCATCACGGTGATTAGCGCGCTGCTCAGCGGCTTTATGCAGCACAAATTCGGCGGGCCGTGGTTTGGCGGCCTCTCCGGCGTGGTGTATGCGCTGATGGGCTATGCCTGGCTGCGCGGCGAGCGCGACCCGCAGAGCGGCATCTTCCTGCAGCGGGGGCTTATTCTCTTCTCGCTGATCTGGCTGGTCGCGGGCTGGTTTAATGTTTTCGGCATGTCGATTGCCAATGGCGCCCACCTTGCCGGACTGGTGGTGGGGCTGGCGATGGCCTTTGCCGATACGCTTAATGTGCGAAAACGAACATAATATTCAGGGTCTTTTGATGAAACAAACGCAGCGTCACGACGCCATAATTGAGCTGGTTAAGCGGCAGGGCTACGTCAGCACCGAAGAGCTGGTCGAGCAGTTCGCCGTCAGCCCGCAGACCATTCGCCGGGACTTAAACGACCTGGCCGATCAGCAGATGATCCTGCGCCACCACGGCGGCGCGGCGCTGCCGTCCAGTTCGGTGAATACCTCATGGCACGACCGTAAAGCGACGCTGACGGCGGAGAAAGAGCGCATTGCCCGCAAGGTGGCCAGCCAGATCCCCAACGGCTCGGCGCTGTTTATTGATATCGGCACCACGCCGGAGGCGGTGGCCCACGCGCTGCTCGGCCACGCCGATCTGCGGGTGGTCACCAACAATCTCAACGTTGCTAACACCCTGATGGCGAAAGAGGATTTCCGCGTGATCCTCGCCGGTGGGGAGCTGCGCAGCCGCGACGGCGGCATTATTGGCGAAGCGACGATGGACTTTATCTCCCAGTTCCGCCTCGATTACGGCATTCTCGGGATCAGCGGCATCGACAGCGATGGCTCGCTGCTGGAGTTTGACTATCACGAGATGCGCACCAAGCGGGCGATTATCGACAACTCTCGCCACGTGATGCTGGTGGTTGACCACTCCAAGTTCGGGCGCAACGCGATGGTCAATATGGGCAGCATCAGCATGGTCGATGCGGTTTACACCGACGTGATGCCGCCCGCCGGGGTGATGCGAGTCATCACTGAACACAGCATCCAGTTGGAGCTGTGCTAGCTAAACGCCGTAGCCCATCATTTTCAGCAGCTGCTGGGCGTGCTGCACCGCATCCTGACGGTGCGCCACGCCGAGCTTCTGGTACAGATTGCGGATGTGGGTTTTGATGGTGGTGGCCGCCACGTCCAGCTCGCCGGCAATCTGGTCATTGCTGTAGCCGGAGTAGATAAGCCCCAGAACCTGCCACTCGCGCTGGGTCAGCGGGCTGGTGCGGATAAGCTCCGGCACCTGCGGGTGGTTAAGCAGCCGCTCGACAAAATTCTCATCAAAGTGGGCGAACTTGTGCCGGTGGTGCTGATTAATCTCGCGCAGGATGCGCTGGGCGCGGTGCTGTTCCAGCTCCGGCAGGTTGCCCAGCTGCAGCAGCTGGCGCAGCTGCTGCGCCATCGCCTCGCCTTCAATCACGAAGTGGCTGATAAAACCGGTGCGGTTAGCCAGCGCCAGCGCCTCCATCAGTACGCGCTGGGCATCGTTTTTACGGCCCGCCTGCCAGTAAAGCTGGTTAAGCAGCAGCAGGTTGCGGTTGAGATCGCTCATCAGGCGCAGGGCGCCGGCGTTTTCATTCAGCTCTTCCAGCACTATCTCCGCTGACTCAAACTCCCCGAGCAGGATCTGCGCCCTGGCGATGTTGCGCCACTGGGTCTGCAGGAAGTGATTGTTGGCAAAGGCCGGCTTCGGCGTCTGCCGCAGCCAGTTGGCCGCCGCCTTCAGATCGCCGGTCATCTGCCAGTAGATCACCCGCACTTTATCGGCGTTGGAGACCCAGTCGCTGTGGTACTGGCCGTTGCCGAGCAGGTTTTCCAGCCGGTTGAGGTGGTTGCGGGCGTTGTCGAGGTTGCCCCGCGCCAGCGAGCTCTGCACCAGCAGCGCCAGGCACTGCAGCTGCTGCTGCGGCTGGTAGCTGGCGAGTACTTCCATACCGTGGCGGGCGCTGAATTCAGCCTCATCAAGCCGCGCCCAGGCCCACAGCAGCTGGGCGCGGATGCGCAGCAGGAACTCGTGCATCGGCAGCTGTTCCAGATGCTGGTCGCGGACCAGCTGGAAGCCTTTCTCCTGGGATTCCCACGCCGCCTGCAGGAAGCCCTGGGCAAAGAGAATTTCGCTCTGCTGAATGAGGCTCCACAGGGCGTAATGCCAGACCTCGTGGCGGCGGGCCATCTGCTCGGTCTGCTGCATCACCCTCAGGGACGGGCTCAGTTTGCCCCGGCAGTGCAGCACCTCGCCGTGCACCGACGTGGCGACGATGCGGCTGTAGTAGCTGGCGAGCGGCAGTTCGGCGAGGGCGACCATTGACAGCCGGTCCGCCTCGTCCTGGTTGCCGTCGTTGATGGCGACCTGGGCGCGCAGGGCGTTAAAGTCGCCGTGCAGGGAGGCATCCATCTCGCCCTGCATCTCCTCCTCGACGCGGGCCAGCAGGGTATTGACCTCGCTGTAGCGGTGCTGGCTCTGCATCAGCCACGCCTGCAGCAGCACCAGGCGCGGGTTTTCCAGCAGGCTCTCCCAGGGTAACGCCGCGAGAGAAGCCTCCAGCAGCGACAGTTCGCTGTGGTGGAACAGCCCCCAGGCGTGATTGAGCAGAATGTCGCGCAGCATTGCGGCATCGCCCGCAGACAGCGCGTGGTGTATGGCCTCGCTCGGATAGCCCTGCGCCATCCAGCCTTCGGCGGCGGCGCGGTGGATCTCCGGCAGCTCGGTGGCCAGTTCCCACTGGCAGCGCTGGCGCAGGAAGCTGCCGAACAGCGGATGGTAGCTGAACCACTCGCCGGAGTTGTCCATGCGCTGTAAAAATAGCCCCTGGCGCTCTACGTCCTCCAGCCGCATCTGGCCGTTCTCTTCCCCGGTGACCCGGACGATCAGCGCATCGTTCATCGAGCGCAGCAGCGCGCTTTTCAGCAGAAAATTGCGGGTAGGGCCATCGACGTTGTCCAGCACTTCGTCCACCAGGTAGTCTGACAGGTGGCTGGCATTAATGCCGGAGAGGCGGCGTGCGGACTGGTGCACCGCGCTGCTGTCCTGGCGCGCCGAGAGGGCAATCAGCTGTAGCGCCGTCGCCCAGCCCGCCACGTCGTCGCAGACCCGGCCTATCTCCACCTCTTCAATAGGCGAACGCAGGCGGCAGTCGAAGAACTGTTTGGCCTCCTGATGGTTAAACGCCAGCTGCTGGCTGCCAATCTCCAGCAGTTGCTCCCGCACCCGCAGATTAGCGATGCCGAGCTGGGGCAGATTACGCGACAGGACCACCAGGGTCATATTCTCCGGCTGGTGGCGCAGGAAAAAGCGCATTGCGTCGTGGATAACCGGATTAACGATCAGGTGATAGTCGTCGATCACCAGGAACAGCGGGCGCTGCCAGCTGTTCAGCTCGATAAATAGCTGCGAGAAGAGTGAGGTGAGGCTGGCATACTGACGCTTTTGTACCATGGTTTCACTGGCGGTGCAGTGGCCGCCCGTCGCCTGCTGCACGGCGGCGACAAGATAGCTGGCGAAGCGCTCCTGCTGGTTATCGCCGTCATCCAGTGAGAACCAGCCCAGGCCGCTTTTTTCCGCCGCCCACTGCGAAATGAGGGTTGTTTTGCCATAGCCTGCCGGGCTGGTGATCAGCGCCAGCCGGTAATTGTTCGCGCCGGACAGCTTGGTCAGCAGCCGCTCACGGATCACAGTGTGATCCAGGCGAACCGGGCGACTTAATTTGGACGGAATCAACATAGGTTTATCACTTCACTGTGAGAAAAAAGCCTGTCTGGATCCAAACTGGCTGCGCCAACGACGCTTGGGGGAGTAGGCTTAAGGAGTTTTTTTGAGCTTCGTAATTAATGGCCATAAAGTCGGATATATGGCGAGTTATTGCAAGTTATGTCCGAATTTGATGTCCATGAATTTGCACTCTGTCACAAATATTAACGAATAGTAAATAAAACCCTGAAACCGGTGCCAGCGCGCATGGTTGCTGGTTTTGTAAGGTTAAGCAATTGTTAGCAAGTCGGCTTTGTTTGCCGGGACGATGTGGCGCACTATGTGGCGCAATGGCAGGAAAGTATTAGCGGGCAAATCTTACGCATTCCGCTAACGTTATAGTGGCGAAGATCACACTTTACGCTCATCCCCGCCGCTCCTCCCCGGTGAATCCCCGCCGGGATGAGGACGGCGGCGGCTCTGACTGACACACTAGCGCCAGTGTTTTAGCTAACAGGATTGATGCATATGTCACAGACGACCTTTCACAAAGAACAGTTTCAGGCTGCCCTGACCCGTCAGTGGCAGCGTTTCGGTTTGCGCGCCGCCGACGAGATGACGCCGCACCAGTGGTGGCAGGCGGTCAGCGGCGCGCTGGCTGAGCTGCTGGCGGCGCAGCCGGCGGCAAAACCGGTAAAGGAGCAGCGCAACGTTAACTATATTTCGATGGAGTTCCTGATTGGTCGCCTCACCGGCAACAACCTGCTCAATCTCGGCTGGTATCAGGAGGTCAGCGATGTGCTGAAAGGGCACAACGTTAATCTTACCGATCTGCTGGAGGAGGAGACCGATCCGGCGCTCGGCAACGGCGGCCTGGGGCGGCTCGCGGCCTGCTTCCTCGACTCAATGGCCACCGTCGGCCAGCCAGCCACCGGCTATGGCCTGAACTACCAGTACGGCCTGTTCCGCCAGTCGTTTGCCGACGGCCAGCAGATGGAGGCCCCGGACGACTGGCAGCGCGGCAGCTATCCGTGGTTCCGCCACAACGCGGCGCTGGATGTGCAGGTCGGCATCGGCGGCAAAGTGGTGAAGGGGCGCTGGGCGCCGGGCTTCACGATTACCGGCCAGGCCTGGGATCTGCCGGTGCTCGGCTACCGCAACGGCGTGGCGCAGCCGCTGCGCCTGTGGCAGGCGACCCACGCCCATCCGTTTAATCTCACCAAATTCAACGACGGCGACTTCCTGCGCGCCGAGCAGCAGGGTATCGACGCCGAAAAACTGACCAAGGTGCTCTACCCCAACGACAACCACCTGGCGGGAAAAAAGCTGCGCCTGATGCAGCAGTACTTCCAGTGCGCCTGCTCGGTGGCCGATATCCTGCGACGCCACCATCTGGCCGGGCGCAAACTGCACGAACTGGCCAAATTCGAAGTTATCCAGCTCAACGACACCCATCCAACTATCGCGATCCCCGAGCTGCTGCGGGTGCTGATCGACGAGCATCAGCTGTCCTGGGACGACGCGTGGGCCATCACCAGCAAAACCTTCGCCTACACCAACCACACGCTGATGCCGGAGGCGCTGGAGTGCTGGGACGAAAAGCTGGTGAAAGCCCTGCTGCCGCGCCATATGCAGATCATCCATGAAATTAATAAGCGTTTTCAGGCGCTGGTTGAGAAGACCTGGCCCGGCGACGAGGCAACCTGGGCGAAGCTGGCGGTGGTCTACGACCGACAGGTGCGGATGGCAAATCTGTGCGTGGTCAGCGGCTTTGCGGTGAACGGCGTGGCGGCCCTGCACTCCGATCTGGTGGTCAAGGATCTGTTCCCGGAATATCACCAGCTGTGGCCGAACAAGTTCCACAACGTCACCAACGGCATTACGCCGCGCCGCTGGATCAAGCAGTGCAACCCGGCGCTGGCGGCGCTGCTGGATAAAACGCTGAAGAAAGAGTGGGCAAACGATCTCGACCAGCTTATCGCCCTTGAGAAACAGGCCGACAATGCTAAATTCCGCAAAACGTACCGCGATATCAAGCGCGCTAACAAGCAGCGGCTGGCGGCGTTTGTGAAGCAGCGCACCGGGATTGAGATTAACCCAGAGGCGATTTTTGATATCCAGATCAAGCGCCTGCACGAGTACAAGCGTCAGCACCTCAACCTGCTGCACATTATTGCGCTGTATAAAGAGATCCTCGACAACCCGCAGGCCGACCGCGTGCCGCGCGTCTTCCTGTTCGGCGCCAAGGCGGCGCCGGGCTACTACCTGGCGAAGAACATTATCTTTGCCATTAATAAGGTCGCCGAGGTTATCAACGCCGATCCGAAGGTGGGCGATAAGCTGAAGGTAGTGTTCCTGCCGGACTACTGCGTGTCGGCGGCGGAGATGCTGATCCCGGCGGCGGACGTGTCGGAGCAGATCTCGACGGCGGGTAAAGAGGCCTCCGGCACCGGCAACATGAAGCTGGCCCTCAACGGCGCGCTTACCGTCGGCACCCTTGACGGCGCCAACGTGGAGATCGCAGAGCAGGTCGGCGAAGAGAACATCTTTATCTTCGGCCACACTGTCGAAGAGGTTAAGGCGCTGAAGGCTGAGGGCTACGACCCGGTCAAGTGGCGTAAAAAGGACAAGCAGCTGGACGCGGTGCTGAAGGCGCTGGAGAGCGGTAAGTTCAGCGGCGGCGATAAGCACGCCTTCGATCAGATGCTGCACAGCATCGGCAAGCAGGGCGGCGACCCCTACCTGGTGCTGGCGGACTTTGCCGCCTACGTCGAAGCGCAGCGGCGCGTGGACGAGCTGTACCGCGACCAGGAGGCCTGGACCCGCGCCGCCATTCTGAATACCGCCCGCTGCGGTATGTTCAGTTCAGATCGCTCTATCCGCGACTATCAGGCCCGCATCTGGCAGGCAAAACGCTAAGGGAGTGCTATGGAGAGCAAACGTCTGGAGAAAGCCGCGCAGGCGGCGGGCATCAGCCCGAGTTACATCAACGCCCACGGCAAGCCGCAGTCGATTAGCGCAGATACCACGCGCCGCCTGCTGGAGGCGATGCATCGCGAGAGCGCGGCGGCGGGGCCGGTGCCCAACGTGCAGGTCTTTATCCGCGGCAAAACCATGACCCTGCCCGTGGCGGGCAGCGGCGACTACCGCTGGATGCTGACCACCGAAGAGGGCGGCCAGCACCAGGGCAATATCGCCGGCGGTAAGGCGCTGGCGCTGCCAAAGCGGCTGCCCGAGGGCTACCACACGCTGACCCTGACCCGGGACGGCGAGCGCTGGCACTGCCGGGTGATTGTTGCCCCCGGACGCTGCTACGAGCCGCAGGCGCTGAAGCAGGGCGACAGGCTGTGGGGCAGCTGCGTGCAGCTCTATACCCTGCGTTCGGAGAATAACTGGGGGATCGGCGATTTCGGCGATCTCAGGGCGATGCTGCCGGAGATAGCCTCCCGGGGCGGCGCGTTTATTGGCCTCAATCCGATCCACGCGCTCTATCCGGCCAATCCGGAGAGCGCCAGTCCCTACAGCCCCTCCTCCAGGCGCTGGCTGAACGTTATCTACATTGACGTTAACGCCGTCGAGGATTTTCGCGACAGCGAAGAGGCCCAGGCCTGGTGGCAGCTGCCGGATACCCGCCAGCTGCTGGCCGCCGCCCGGGCGTCAGAGTGGGTGGACTACGCGGCGGTGACCGCGCTGAAGATGGCGGCGCTGAGGCTGGCGTGGAAGCGCTTTTCGCAGCGCGACGACCGCCAGATGTCGGCCTTCCGCACCTTTGTCGCCGATGAAGGCGAGAGCCTTTACTGGCAGGCGGCCTTCGATGCGCTGCACGCCTGGCAGGTGAAAGAGGATCCGCAGCGCTGGGGCTGGCCCGCGTGGCCGGAGGCGTATCGGGACATCCACAGCGGTAAAGTGAAGGCGTTCTGCCGGGAGCACGCCGACGAGGTGGACTTCTTCCTCTGGCTGCAGTGGCTGGCGCACGGCCAGTTCGCCGACTGCTGGCAGGTCTGCCAGCAGCAGCAGATGCCCATCGGCCTCTACCGCGATCTGGCGGTGGGCGTGGCCGAAGGCGGAGCGGAGACCTGGTGCGATCGCGAACTCTACTGCCTCAAGGCCTCCGTCGGCGCGCCGCCGGATATTCTCGGCCCGCTGGGCCAGAACTGGGGCCTGCCGCCGATGGATCCCCACGTCATCGTCGCCCGCGCCTACGAGCCGTTTATCGCCCTGCTACGCGCCAATATGCAGAACTGCGGCGCGCTGCGTATCGATCACGTGATGTCGGTTCTGCGCCTGTGGTGGATCCCCTATGGAGAAACGGCGGATCGCGGCGCCTATGTCCACTATCCGGTGGACGATCTGCTGGCGATCCTCGCCCTGGAGAGCAAGCGCCATCAGTGCATGGTGATCGGCGAAGATCTCGGCACCGTGCCGCCGGAGATCGTCGGCAAGCTGCGCAAGAGCGGCGTTTACTCTTACAAGGTGCTCTACTTCGAAAGCGACCACCGCAAGGTGTTCCGCAGGCCGCAGGATTATCCGCCGCAGTCAATGGCGGTCGCCACTACCCACGATCTGCCGACTCTGCGCGGCTGGTGGGACAGCGGCGATCTGTCGCTGGGTAAAACCCTCGGCCTCTATCCCGATGACGAGGTGCTGCGCGGGCTTTATCAGGAGCGCGAGCAGGCGAAGCAGGGGCTGCTGGAGGCGCTGCACAAGGCCGGCTGTCTGCCGAAGCGCGCCGGGCACAGGGCGTCGCTGATGGGCATGACCGACACCCTCAATCGCGGCATGCAGCGCTACATTGCCGACAGCGGCAGCGCGCTGCTGGGCCTGCAGCCGGAGGACTGGCTGGATATGGCCGGGCCGGTTAACGTTCCCGGCACCAGCAGCCAGTATAAAAACTGGCGCCGCAAGCTGACGGTGCCCCTGGAGGCGATGTTCGCCGATCCGCGCGTCAACCGGCTGATTAAGGATCTGGACCGGCGGCGGCGGGCGGCGAAGAAAGCCTAGCCCTCGCGTCAGCGCCGCTCTATCCGGCACCGTGAAGAGGCAGAAAGGAAACAAAAAACCCGCCGGTCGGCGGGTTTTTTGTGACGCAAGTGGGGATCAGAACACCATGCCCAGCAGCAGGCAGCCGACCAGGCCGCAGACCGAGATGATGGTTTCCAGCATCGACCACGACTTGATGGTCTCGCCGATAGTCAGGTTGAAGTACTCTTTAAACAGCCAGAAGCCCGGATCGTTGACGTGAGAGAAAATCACGCTGCCGGAACCGACGGCGATAACCATCAGCTCCGGGCTGACGCCGGTGGTGGCGATCAGCGGCGCTGCGATACCGCCGGCGGTGATCGCGGCAACGGTCGCCGAACCCAGAGCGATACGCAGTACCGCGGCAATGAGCCATGCCATCAGCAGCGGCGAAAGGTTAGTGGCGTGCATCATGGAGGCGATGTACTTATCCACGCCGCTGTCGACCAGCACCTGCTTGAAGGCGCCGCCGCCGCCGATGATCAGCAGCATCATGGCAATGATTTTAATCGATGAGCCCAGCGTTTCGTTGATCTGATCCATCGAGCGGCCGCGGTTGATGCCGAAGGTGAAGACCGCGATCAGTACGGCAATCAGGGTCGCCATCACCGGATCGCCGAAGAACTCCGCCACCGGCAGCAGGGCATGGCCTTTCGGCAGCACCATCTCGGCAATCGCGCGCAGGGCCATCAGCACTACCGGCACCAGCGAGGTCCAGACGCTGACGCCAAAGCCCGGCATCTCTTCGTCAGTGAAGGTTTTCGCGTTGTACAGTCCTTCCGGGATCGGCTTATCGATGCCTTTCAGGAAGCGGGCGTAGACCGGGCCGGCCAGAATAACGGTCGGGATCGCGAGGATGGTGCCAAACAGCAGTGTTTTACCCATATCCGCGTGGAAAATGGTGGCGATAGCGGTCGGACCCGGATGCGGCGGCAGGAAGCCGTGGGTTACCGACAGCGCGGCGGCCATCGGTACGCCGACGTACAGCAGCGGAATGTTGGCCGCGGCGGCGATGGTGAACACCAGCGGCAGCATCAGCACGAAGCCCACTTCGTAGAACAGCGCGAAGCCGACGGTGAAGCCGGTCAGGACCACCGCCCACTGAATGTGTTTTTTACCGAATTTAGCGATAAGCGTGGTGGCAATACGCTGCGCACCGCCGCAGTCCGCCAGCATTTTGCCGAGCATAGCGCCGAAGCCCATGATCAGCGCCAGGCTGCCCAGCGTACCGCCGACCCCGGTTTTAATAGAACCAATGACTTTATCCAGCGGCATACCCTGCATTAAACCCACCGCAAGCGCGACGAGTACCAGCGCAATGAATCCGTTTAGCTTGAAGCGGATCATCAGCAGGAGCAGTAGGGCAACCCCGATTGCAACGATGACTAATGGCATGATTTACCTGGCCTTAATTTGTTATGGGTAACTTCAGTGTGTAAGCAATAACGTTTTTACTACCTTCAGGCAGCAACATTAGCGGCACTGTTTCCGTTATCATTGTGTCCGGAAAGAATAGCTGGCTATTTTTCCCGCGACAGTACCTGCGTGAATGATACGGGTAACATGCGGGGCTTGAACATCACCTGGCGGGGTAAAATCTCAATTATGAGAAGCCGGTCATACTCTTTTACAAAGAAATGAAATTACGTAGGAGAGGAGAGGGATGCTCCGGCAGCGGACGCCGCCGGAGGCGATGAAGCTGTCAGTAGTAGGAGTGCTCGCCGCGCTGGTGCTCGGTGAGATCGCGCACGCCTTTCAGCTCAGGAAATTCGTTCAACAGTTGCTTTTCGATACCCTCTTTCAGGGTCACATCCACCATTGAACAGCCGTTACAGCCGCCGCCGAACTGCAGGATGGCGAAGCCTTCGTCGGTGATCTCCATCAGCGATACGCGGCCGCCGTGGCCCGCCAGCTGCGGGTTGATCTGCGACTGCAGCAGATACTCGACGCGCTCCATCAGCGGCGCATCGTCAGAAACTTTACGCATTTTGGCGTTCGGCGCCTTCAGCGTCAGCTGCGAGCCGAGCTGGTCGGTGACGAAATCAATTTCGGCGTCTTCCAGATAGGGGGCGCTCAGCTCGTCAACGTAGGCGGTAAGCTGCTCGAACGGCAGGGCAGTGTCGGAGGCTTCCACCGCGTCGGGCGGACAGTAGGATACGCCGCATTCAGCATTCGGGGTGCCGGGATTAATCACAAATACGCGGATTTGTGTCCCTTCTTCCTGATTTGCCAGCAGTTTGGCAAAGTGGGCTTGTGCAGCGTCAGAGATACGGATCATAGCGTTGGCCTAATAGTTGACTACTTTAGTTGGTTATAATACGCCCATCGCGGGGGGCCTACAAGGTACGACACAGGCACCATACCTGAACTGACGCGGCGCCGTTTTGCAAAAGCAGGCGGCAAAGTTCGGCGGCGGTGGCGCCGGTCGTGACGACATCGTCTATCAGGGCGATATGGAGTCCGGCCACCGGGAATTCAAGCCGAAAGGCGTTTTTCAGGTTTTGCCTGCGCCGCCGGGCCGACAGCCGGTGCTGGAGCGGCGTTGCCCGCGTTCGCCGTATCGCTTCCGGACGGTAGCGGCACCCCAGCCAGCGGGCGAGAGGGCGGCACAGCAGGTCGGCCTGATTGTAGCCCCGCCGCCAGTGGCGCAGGCGCCACAGCGGCACGGCGATCAGCAGATCCGGCTTCTCCCGCTGCGGCAGCAGGCGCAGCAGCAGCAGGCGGGCCAGCGCGCGGGCGATTTCCGGCCGGCCGCTGAACTTGAAGCTTTTCACCAGCCCCGATAGCGGGGCGACGTAGTCGTTAATCGCCACGAGGCGCCGCCACGGCGGCGGCTTTTGCAGGCAGCGGCCGCAGGGCAGGTGCGGATAGGCCGCCGGCAGCCCGCACTGCGGACACAGCGGTACGGTCGCCATGACCGCGGCCGTACAGCAGGAGCAGACTCCCCAGTGGCTCACCGCCAGCGGCATCCGGCATAGCCAGCACAGGCCGTGTATTGATAGCATAGCGCTCCTCCAATGCGACGAAAGAGACAATAACCGATGAGCGACATCTGGTGGCACACTGCGGGTGAAGGTAAATGCGATCTTGTGCTGCTGCACGGCTGGGGACTGAATGCGCAGGTGTGGGATTGCATCGTTCCGCTGCTGAGCGCGCAATTTACCCTGCATCTGGTCGATCTGCCCGGCTATGGCCGCAGCCAGGGCTTTGGCGCCATGACGCTTGATGAGATGGCGGAGCGCGTGCTGGCGCAGGCCCCGGCGCGCGCGGTCTGGCTCGGCTGGAGCCTCGGCGGGCTGGTGGCGAGCCGGGCGGCGCTGATGGCCCCGGAGCACGTAACGGCGCTGGTGACCGTCGCCTCGTCGCCCTGCTTCAGCGCCCGCGACGGCTGGCCCGGCATTAAGCCATCGGTGCTGTCGGGCTTCCAGCAGCAGCTGAGCGAGGATTTTCAGAAGACCGTGGAGCGCTTCCTTGCCCTGCAGACGATGGGCACCGAAAACGCCCGCCAGGACGCGCGGCGGCTGAAAAGCGCGGTGCTGTCGCTGCCGATGCCGTCGACGGAGGCGCTCAACGGCGGGCTGGAGATCCTCAAAACAGCCGATCTGCGCGCGGCGCTGACCGCGCTTAGCGCACCGTTCCTACGCCTGTACGGCGCGCTGGACGGCCTGGTGCCGCGCAAAATCGTCCCGCTGCTCGACGCTCAGTGGCCGCAAAGCCGGTCGCTTATCGTGGAGAAGGCGGCGCACGCGCCGTTTATTTCCCATCCGCAGACGTTCTGCGAGGCGCTGGAGGCGTTTGTCGCGGGGCGATAGGCCTTATAAATCATTTCTCAGGAGATCGACATATCGCCTGTAGATATAGCTTTTCCCACGGCTACGGCCAGTTGTTTCGACGAGAATATCGGCATTTTCAAGTACTTTTATGGCCAGACTTGCCGTGGGGAACGTCACACCAAGTTCTTGTTGGGCGCGTTCGACTGTCAGTTTTGGCATTACTGGCAGAAGCTCAAAAAGACGCAGGGCCTGTAAAGAACTTGATTTGTTTTCCAGGAGCTTTTTACGATCCATTGCAAGGAGAGAAGCAATCTGAATAATACTGTGTTGTGCCTCCTCTGCGGCTATTTCTACTCCTTCCAGAAAGAAGACTATCCATTGTTCCCAGTTGCCATTGCTTCTTATCTCAGAGAGACATCTGTAGTATTCCAACTGATGTTTTTTTAGATACCCGGAAACGTATAAAAGTGGCTCCGGTAGAACCTCCCATGTTTCAAGTAGCATTGCGATGAGCAGCCGTCCTATACGACCATTTCCATCCAGGAATGGGTGTATCGTCTCAAACTGCGCATGAACTAGCGCAATTTTTACCAGCGGTGGAAGCGACTGGCGCTCATCATGAATAAATAGCTCAAGATCTGCCAGCAAGTCGACGACGTACTCCGGCGGGGGAGGGACGAATGCTGCATTACCTGGACGGGAACCCCCAATCCAGTTCTGGCTTGTCCTGATGTGACCGGGTTGCTTATTTGTACCGCGAATGCCGTGCAGAAGAATTTTGTGCGCTTCTGTCAGTAAGCGGACTGAAACCGGGAGTCCATGAGGTGAGTTGATCTGCTCTCTGACATATCGGTATGCCTGTAGGTATTGGATAACTTCTTCAACATCATCCGCATTGGCAACAGATAATCCGGCCTCTTCATCAAAGACATCCGTAAGCGTAGCCTGAGTGCCCTCCAACTGGGATGTTAGTAGAGCTTCAAGGCGAAGAGCACTGTAGATCAACCACTCGCCAGACGAAACGAGACCAGACATTCCGGAAAGCCTGGCAAGAGCCAGTTCGGCGCTTTGGTTATGCGTTAACCATGACTCCTGGACCAGCGTGGGATTCGAAGGAGGGAGAGGTTCAGGAACAAATGCTTTCACGCGTTCCTGGTAACTGTTTGTGGTCACATAGCGACCAGATTCACGGTTCATGAAAGCTTCCTTTAATAATGTCTTTAGTTATTAAAAGACTCTTTAATAACATAGTCACGTATTAAAAGCCGCTTAAATAAACGCTATGCCGATGACTAAACAATAAGCGTCCACAGCTCCCTGCGGCACGCCTTTCCCTCCGGACAGCTTTTGCAGCTGCCGGTAAGGCACGACTGCGGGTCGTCAATGATCCGCTTAGCTTTGCCCATCGCCTCCAGGCGCAGCAGCATGGCGTCAACCATCGGCTGCGGCGTATGCAGGGCCTGGCTCAGCTGCCGGGCCTCCATCCGACCCTGCAGGGCCAGCGTATCGCGCAGTTCAATCATTGACGCCATTGCGTGTCTCCTTAGTGGCAGTCGCCGGTGGTGGTGCTGCAGCAGCTGTGGACGGTTTTGCGCGTAGCCATCAGGTTAACGTCAACCCGGCTGCGGGCCCGGCGCAGCAGGCCGAGCAGGATAACGTTAAACAGCACCACCGTCAGGATGCACACCAGGCTGTAGCGCGGATGCTGGCTATAGCTGGCGACCTGGTAGAACAGGGTAGAGAGCGAGTAGGCGATGTTCAGTCCCCACAGGATAGAGAAGCCCATCCAGCCGCGGCTCGATTCACGGGCGATGGCGCCCATTACCGAGATGCACGGAATGTAGAGCAGGACGAAGATCAGGTAGCTGTAAGCCGCCGCCGCGCTGCCGAACTTGCTGCTCATTACGCCCATCGAGCCGGTGGCCATTTCGCCGTCGCCCTTGCTGGCCTCAATCGGGTTGGCCAGCACGCTCAGGCTGAAGGTGTCCTTCAGGCTCTGCCAGGTTTCGCCGACCGCGGCGCCCAGTTCATCCAGCAGATTAAACGTCGCCGGATTAAACGCCTCCTCCTGGATATTTTCAGCGGTATAGAGCGTATTCAGGGTGCCGACCACCACCTCTTTCGCCATCGCACCGGTAAACAGGCCGACCGTGGCCTGCCAGTTATCTGCGTGTACGCCGATGGGCTTAAACAGCGGGGTGATGACCCGGCTGACCGAGGCCAGCGCCGAATCGTTGATGCTATCGGCGGCTTTGCCGTCGAGGGTAAAGCTGTTCAGCGCGCTGAGGAAGATGCTGACGATCACAATCACCTTACCGGCGCGCAGCACGAAGCCCTTCAGGCGCTGCCAGGTCTGAATAACCAGGCTCTTGAGGTGCGGCACGTGATACACCGGCAGCTCCATGACGAACGGCGAGGCTTCGCCGCGCATGATCGTGTGCTTCAGCATCAGGCCGGTAAGGATCGCCATCACGATGCCGAGCACGTACAGCGAAAAGACCGCC
The DNA here is from genome assembly GCF_001598855.1 of Pluralibacter gergoviae ATCC 33028 = NBRC 105706. Classification (GTDB taxonomy): domain Bacteria; phylum Pseudomonadota; class Gammaproteobacteria; order Enterobacterales; family Enterobacteriaceae; genus Pluralibacter; species Pluralibacter gergoviae. Next base: position 159,541 of record NZ_BCZS01000010.1, read on the forward strand.
AGCGCGCCGTTCTGGCCGAAGAAGGCCGCAGCGAAGACGGCGAAAATCGCCAGCCGCGCGCCGCACGACATAAACGGCGCCATCATGATAGTCATCAGCCGCTCGCGCGGGGCGTCGAGGGTGCGGGCCCCCATCACCGACGGCACGTTGCAGCCGAAGCCGACGATCAGCGGCACGAAGGATTTGCCCGGCAGGCCGAGGGCCTGCATCAGGCGGTCCATGACGAACGCGGCGCGGGCCATGTAGCCGGAGTCCTCAAGGAAGGAGAGGAACAGATACATCATGCCAATCTGCGGCACCAGCGGCAGCACGGTGTTGATACCGCCGCCGATCCCCTGGGCCAGAAAGATGGTCAGCCATTCGGGGAAGTGGAGGGTGGCACCAAGCCACTGAATGCCGTGGATAAAGAGGGCCACCGAGCCGCCGTCGAATATCGGCTGCAGCGCGCCGCCGATGTTGATCGCCAGCAGGAACATCAGGTACATCACAAACAGAAAGATCGGCAGGCCGAGGAAGCGGTTAAGGATGATTTTATCCACCGCTGCGGTAAAACGGCTCGGTTCGGCGGTGAGGGTGTTGCTGACGGCGTCGCAGATGGCGGCGATAGTCTGATAGCGGGCGTCGGCGATGTGCAGAGCCGGATCGTCAATCTCGCTCTCAAGACGCGCCAGGGAGGCCTGCAGGTGCTGGCGGGCGTCACCCGCATAGGCGAGGCTGTAGATATCCCCTTCCAGCATCTGCAGCCCCAGCCAGCGGCGCTGCTGCAGCGGCATATCGGCAGGGACGTGTTGTGCCAGCACGTTGGCTTCCTGCAGCAGCGGCTGCGGATAGTGCACCAGCTCGATCGGCCGGTTGCCCTGCAGGCGGTCAATTGCCATCTTCAGGGCGTCAATGCCGCGTCCGCGGGTCGATACCAGGGGGACTACCGGGCAGCCCAGGCGGGCGGCAAGGGCGTCAACGTCGATATGTACCTGCTGCTTCTCGGCGATGTCCAGCATGTTCAGCGCCACGATGCACGGCATCCCCAGCTCCAGCAGCTGGAGCGTCAGGTAGAGGTTGCGTTCAAGGTTGGAGGCGTCAACCACGTTAATCAGCAGGTCGGCATCGCCGCTGAGGATATAGTGGCAGGCGATTTGCTCGTCGAGCGAGGTCTGCGAAGAGATCGTTGTAAGCGAGTAGGTGCCGGGCAAATCCACCAGCGTCACCTGATTATCGGTGGTGGCAAACTGCCCCTCTTTGCGCTCAACGGTAACCCCTGCCCAGTTGCCCACGCGCTGACGCGCGCCAGTTAATTGATTAAACAGGGTTGTTTTACCTGAATTCGGATTGCCAATTAAGCCAATGGTTAATTTTTTCATATTATAAACTCGTTTATTTGGCGTGAATTAACAGTTAACCGCTTCAATTTCAATGAGAGCCAGATCTTTTTTCCGCAGGACCAGGCTCACCCGGCGGGTTTCAATATGGACCGGATCGCCTAAAGGGGCGACGCGAACGACGTGAAATGAGGAACCGGGCAACATGCCGAGCGAGAGTAATTTTTGGCGATAGGCCGGACTGATATCGCGTGAGAACCCGGTGATCTTCCAGGTGCTGTCAGGAGTGAATTGCATAGGGTTGTGCTCTTTGTCGCTTGCCAAAACACTTCACACGTAGGGTCAACGTATGAAACCAACGAATTTGCCAAAGGCGAAAGGATGAAATATCAACAGTTACGATGATAATGAGAATAGTTACCGCCATCAATTGGAAAAGGACGACGAAATGTTTAACCGGCAATGTATTCACACACCTTTTGACATTGCTCAATATTCACGATGCACGTGATGTTTAATGAAAGAGGCAGTTGTTACGCAACTGAAAAATAAAAGGCGTGATTTTTAATTCAGGTAAGAAAGTATCAATGATAAGCCCTCTTAATTAATTAAGAGGGCTGAGAGGTTAATTATTTTTTCTTAAATGCTGCCGCCAGCGCGTCCATCATGGCGCTATTGCCTGCGGGCTGCGCCTCGCGTCCGCGCGGTTTTGCCGCCCGCGCCGCCGGGCGGTTGCCCTGCTCGCGATTGCCGCCGCCGCGGCGGCTGCCGCTCTCGCCGGGCTGCTCGTCCAGGCGCATGGTCAGGGCGATACGCTTGCGCTGCATGTCGACTTCCAGCACCTTCACCTTAACGATATCGCCGGCCTTCACCACGGTGTGCGGATCCTCAACGAACTTGTCCGCCAGCGAGGAGATATGCACCAGCCCGTCCTGGTGAACGCCGATATCGACAAAGGCGCCGAAGTTGGTGACGTTGGTCACCGCGCCTTCCAGCACCATGCCCGGCAGCAGGTCGTTCATGGTCTCGACGCCGTCGGCAAACTTCGCGGTTTTGAACTCGGGGCGCGGATCGCGGCCCGGTTTTTCCAGCTCTTTGATGATATCGGTCACCGTCGGCAGGCCGAAGCGCTCGTCGGTGAAGTCCACGGCTTTTACGCTGCGCAGCGCGCTGCTGTTGCCCATCAGATCGCTCAGCGCCTGCTCGGTGGCGGCCAGAATGCGCTCAACCACCGGATAGGCCTCCGGGTGGACAGTGGAGGCGTCCAGCGGGTTGTCGCCGTGATTGATGCGCAGGAAGCCCGCGCACTGCTCAAAGGCCTTCGGCCCCAGGCGGCTCACCTTCAGCAGCTGCTGGCGGTTCTGGAACTGGCCGTTCTCATCGCGCCAGGCGACGATGTTCTGCGCCATCATCCGCGTCAGGCCGGCCACGCGGGTCAGCAGCGGCACGGAGGCGGTATTGAGATCGACGCCGACGGCGTTCACGCAGTCTTCGACCACCGCATCCAGCTTACGCGCCAGCTGGCTCTGGCTGACGTCGTGCTGGTACTGGCCGACGCCGATGGATTTCGGGTCGATCTTCACCAGCTCCGCCAGCGGGTCCTGCAGGCGGCGGGCGATGGAGACCGCGCCGCGAATAGAAACGTCCAGATCCGGAAACTCCAGCGCCGCCAGCTCGGAGGCGGAGTAAACCGACGCGCCCGCTTCGCTGACGATCACCTTCTGGGCGGTGACTTTCGGGAACTGCTTCTGTACGTCGAGGTAGAAGCGCTCGGTTTCGCGCGAGGCGGTGCCGTTGCCGATGGCCACCAGCTCGACGTTATGCTTCTCGCACAGCGCCGCTACCGCCACCGCAGCCTTCGCCGCCTGGCCGGTGTGGGGATAAATGGTGTCGGTCGCCACCAGCTTGCCGGTGCCGTCAACCACCGCCACCTTGACGCCGGTGCGCAGGCCCGGATCGAGGCCCATGGTAGCGCGCAGGCCCGCCGGAGCGGCCATCAGCAGATCGTGCAGGTTGCGGGCGAAGACATTGATAGCCTCATCTTCCGCGCGTTCGCGCACGGTGCCCATCAGCTCGGTTTCGAGGTGCATCAGCACCTTGATGCGCCAGGTCCAGCTCACCACGCCCTTGCGCCAGCTGTCCGCCGGGGCATTATTCAGGCGCAGGCCGAGGTGATCGATGATGATCTGCTCGCAGTGGCTCTCTTTCGGCGGCTCATCAAACTGCGGGTCCGGATTGAGGGAGAGCTGGAGAATACCTTCGTTGCGGCCGCGGAACATCGCCAGCGCGCGGTGGGAAGGCACGGAGGAAACCGGTTCATGGTGATCGAAGTAGTCGCGGAACTTGGCGCCTTCCTCTTCTTTACCGCTGACCACGGTCGCCACCAGGTGGGCGTTGCGCCACAGGTAGTCGCGGACCTTCGCCAGTAGCTGGGCGTCTTCGGCGAAGCGCTCCATCAGGATATAGCGCGCTCCGTCCAGCGCGGCTTTGACGTCCGCCACGCCTTTATCGGCATCGACGTATTTTTCGGCCTCTGCCTCCGGCGTATGGGACGGCTCATTCCACAGCAGCTCCGCCAGCGGCTCAAGACCCGCTTCAATGGCAATCTGCCCGCGGGTGCGGCGCTTGGGCTTATAGGGCAGGTAGAGGTCTTCCAGCTCGGTTTTGCTCAGGGTGGCGTTGATGGCGCTTTCCAGCTCATCGCTCAGTTTGCCCTGTTCGCCGATGGACTTGAGGATAGCCTGGCGGCGCTCTTCCAGTTCGCGCAGGTAGCCAAGACGGGTCTCAAGCGTGCGCAGCTGGGTATCGTCCAGCCCGCCGGTGACTTCCTTACGGTAGCGTGCGATAAACGGCACGGTGTTCCCTTCATCAAGCAGGCGAACGGCGGCTTCAACCTGCTCGTTCCTGGCCTGAAGTTCACCCGCAATTATGCGGCAGAGCGAATTATTCATCATGGCTATATTTCATTCGGTGGAGTAAAAAACAGGGGATAGTTATACGGACAGACGGCTAAAAATGCCAGTTGCCGTCCTGCCAATCGGAGTACTCTGGCGGATCACTTCACATACTCAATCTCGTTAACGTACCAGCTCGCCTCTCCGGCAGGTGTCTGCACCACGGCGAGATCGCCGACCTCTTTTTTGAGCAGCGCCCGGGCCATCGGCGAGTCGATGGAGATATAATCCTTGCGGCCAAAGATTTCGTCGTAGCCAACAATGCGAAAGCGCTTTATGTCGCCGTCGTCGTTCTCAATTTCAACCCATGCGCCGAAGAACACTTTCCCTTCCTGTTGCGGGGAGTAGTCGACAATTTTCAGACGTTCGAGGCACTTTGTCAGGTAGCGAACCCGCCTGTCGATTTCGCGCAGGCGCTTTTTATTGTACTGATAATCGGCGTTCTCGCTGCGGTCGCCGAGGCTGGCGGCCCAGGTCACCTTCTTTGTGACTTCCGGGCGCTCTTCGCGCCACAGATAGTCCATCTCTTTTTTCAGCTTTTCGTACCCTTCGCGGGTAATAAGCGGGGTTTTCATGCATCTTACCTTCAGGCTGAGATTCCTGGCACATAGTACCAAAGATGCTTAAAAAAAGGCTTTCTGTGATGAAACGTACAGATAACCTGCTGTAAAATATGCTTTGTAACAATTTCGGCTAGAATTTATACCAGATTTAGCTGGAGCAAAACCTATGCTTTTTTAAGAATACGCACTCACGATTGTTGCGAATCTTCTGGGAGTAAAAACAATGCAAGAGAATTATAAGATTCTTGTTGTGGATGACGACATGCGCCTGCGCGCGCTGCTGGAACGTTATCTGACCGAGCAGGGCTTCCAGGTTCGAAGCGTAGCCAACGCCGAACAGATGGACAGGCTGCTGACCCGTGAATCCTTCCACCTGATGGTGCTGGATCTCATGCTGCCCGGTGAGGACGGCCTCTCTATCTGCCGCCGCCTGCGCAGCCAGAGCAACCCGATGCCGATCATTATGGTGACGGCGAAAGGGGAAGAAGTTGACCGTATCGTCGGCCTGGAAATTGGCGCCGACGACTACATTCCAAAACCGTTTAACCCGCGTGAGCTGCTGGCCCGCATCCGCGCCGTGCTGCGTCGCCAGGCCAACGAACTGCCGGGCGCGCCGTCGCAGGAAGAGGCCGTTATCGCCTTCGGCAAATTTAAGCTCAACCTTGGTACCCGCGAAATGTTCCGCGAAGATGAGCCGATGCCGCTCACCAGCGGCGAATTTGCGGTGCTTAAGGCGCTGGTCAGCCATCCGCGCGAGCCGCTCTCCCGCGATAAGCTGATGAACCTCGCCCGCGGCCGCGAATACTCGGCGATGGAGCGCTCCATCGACGTCCAGATCTCCCGCCTGCGCCGCATGGTGGAAGAGGATCCGGCCCATCCGCGCTATATCCAGACCGTATGGGGTCTTGGCTACGTCTTCGTGCCGGACGGTTCTAAAGCATGAGGCGACTGCGCTTCTCGCCGCGAAGTTCGTTTGCCCGTACGCTGCTGCTTATCGTCACCCTGCTGTTCGTTAGCCTGGTGACGACCTATCTCGTGGTGCTGAACTTCGCCATCATGCCGAGTCTCCAGCAGTTTAATAAGGTGCTGGCGTACGAAGTCCGTATGCTGATGACCGACAAACTGCAGCTGGAGGACGGCACGCAGCTGGTGGTACCGCCGGCGTTTCGCCGCGAGATCTACCGCGAGCTGGGCATTTCGCTTTACTCTGACGAAGCGGCGGAAGACGCAGGGCTGCGCTGGGCGCAGCATTATGAGTTCCTCAGCCAGCAGATGGCCCAGCAGCTGGGCGGCCCGACGGAAGTGCGCGTCGAGGTCAACAAAAGCTCTCCCGTCGTCTGGCTGAAAACCTGGCTGTCGCCCAACATCTGGGTGCGCGTGCCATTGACCGAAATCCATCAGGGCGACTTCTCGCCGCTGTTCCGCTACACCCTGGCAATCATGCTGCTGGCGATTGGCGGCGCATGGCTGTTTATTCGCATCCAGAACCGGCCGCTGGTCGACCTGGAGCACGCGGCGCTGCAGGTGGGGAAAGGCATTATTCCGCCGCCGCTGCGCGAATATGGCGCCTCGGAAGTGCGATCGGTCACCCGCGCCTTCAACCACATGGCGGCGGGCGTCAAGCAGCTTGCCGATGACCGCACCCTGCTGATGGCCGGCGTCAGTCACGATCTGCGCACGCCGCTGACCCGCATTCGCCTGGCGACAGAGATGATGGGCGAGCAGGACGGCTATCTCGCCGAGTCCATCAACAAGGACATCGAAGAGTGCAACGCTATCATCGAGCAGTTTATTGACTACCTGCGCACCGGCCAGGAGATGCCGATGGAAGATGCGGATCTCAATGCCGTACTCGGTGAAGTGGTGGCGGCGGAAAGCGGCTACGAGCGTGAAATCGAAACCAACCTGCAGCCCGGTGAAATTCCGGTGCGGATGCACCCGCTTTCCATCAAGCGCGCAGTGGCGAATATGGTGGTGAACGCCGCCCGCTACGGCAACGGCTGGATCCGGGTGAGCAGCGGCAGCGAGCAGAATCGCGTCTGGTTCCAGGTGGAAGATGACGGTCCCGGCATTCAGCCGGAGCAGCGGCAGTACCTGTTCCAGCCCTTTGTGCGCGGCGACAGCGCCCGCAGCACCAGCGGAACCGGTCTGGGGCTGGCGATTGTTCAGCGCATTGTCGATAACCACAACGGCATGCTGGAAATCGGCACCAGCGAGCGCGGTGGCCTGCTGATACGCGCCTGGCTACCGGTGCCGGTGATGCGTGTCGTCAGCAGCCTGAAAGAGAGCTAAAAAAGCCCCGGCAGATAAACATCTGCCGGGGCTTTTAACTACTGCATGCGGTGATTTACAGTTTCGGACCTGCCGCCACCAGCGCTTCGCCGGCCGGGGTGTCGGTGTACTTCTCGAAGTTATTCACGAACAGCTTCGCCAGCGCCTGGGCTTTCTCCTGCCACTGTTCCGGGGAGCCGTAGGTGTTGCGCGGATCGAGGATATGGGTATCGACGCCCGGCAGCCGGGTTGGGATCTGCAGGTCGAACATCGGCAGGGTGAACGTTTCCGCATCGTCCAGCGAGCCGTTGAGGATAGCGTCGATGATAGCGCGGGTATCTTTGATGGAGATACGCTTGCCGGTGCCGTTCCAGCCGGTGTTGACCAGATAGGCCTGAGCGCCTGCGGCTTTCATGCGCTTAACCAGCACTTCCGCATACTGGGTCGGGTGCAGCGACAGGAACGCCGCGCCGAAGCAGGCGGAGAAGGTTGGGGTCGGCTCGGTGACGCCGCGCTCGGTGCCCGCCAGCTTGGCGGTAAAGCCTGACAGGAAGTGGTACTGGGTCTGATCTGCGGTCAGGCGCGAGACCGGCGGCAGTACGCCAAAGGCATCGGCGGTCAGGAAGATGACTTTGGTCGCGTGGCCTGCTTTGGATACCGGCTTAACGATGTTTTCAATGTGGTAGATCGGGTAAGAGACGCGGGTGTTTAA
>NZ_BCZS01000011.1 GCF_001598855.1 Pluralibacter gergoviae ATCC 33028 = NBRC 105706
AATCCAAGAGGGGCAGGTTGGCCCCTCTTTTTAAATCCGTTAACTGGCTACTTGATTTCCGAACTGTTTAGCTGCACGTATGGCCATACTAAGTTCACACTTTTTAGCACCGTCCAGCATGATTTGAATCGGCGTCTTTTGTAGGCCTTCACTATTAACCTCTATCGGTGATTTCAGCACACCCAACCGCAACATTGGATGTGTATCCTCTTCGAATGCCGCCATCACGTCTTCAAAGCCGGGAATTAGCCCATTATCAGTGAACTGAAATTTTGGGAAAATAAAATCCCCGTTTTGTTTGAATGCTAAAAGCTTGTTCTTCTTAACGCGAATGTTGATCGCCTGGCGTGTGATACCAAGGATATCGACCACGTCGTTCACCTTAAGCGTACCGCCCAATTCCTGAAGCTCACGATAAAATCTTTCCAGATTTTCGCGACGACGGCGCACTTTACGCATTTCGTAGTCGTTGACGCGTGTCTTCTGCTCGAGTTGAACGGTATAGAGCAATTGCATCAGAGAACCGTCATCCAGCGTGATAGCATCCATAGCCTGATTTTTGTCTTCAAACTCAGGCATCAGGGAAATAGCGAGGTTGTTAATCCTTTTCAGAAGGTTCAACTGGTACTCATTCAGCTTAGCTGAAGTGTTGATTTCTCTTTCTGCTGTGGTGTGTTTAATCATTATGCACCTCCATTTGACGATTATAATAATTCATTTTTGAGGAATGGGCAAATAAAGGATGTTTTTTCGAACAATTTATGATCACGCAAGGCGTAACACTTTGACCTGCTCCCGGTCGATTCATACACCGTGATGGCAGCATGCATACAATTATGGATGTCCGCTCCTCGCTCAAAGCTGACGCTCAGATTTGATCTCATCCCGCCACGAAACAACCCGGCAGAGGCGAACGACTGCCTGTGGCAATGTCGCTTGCGGCATACCCGTACTGTTTCCTTCCTGGCGCTAAACGTTGCCTGGCGCTTATCCCTCAAGTGACAATCTCTCTTGAACATTAAAAGATAATGCGTATAGTTCTCGTTTTCATTTTGATCTTTGCAAGGATTGTCCAATGAAGCTGAAGCTTTCCGTTATCGCCCTGGCGCTGGCCCTCGGCGGCTGCGCCGCGCACAGCAACACCGCTCAGCAGACGGCTGCGCCCGCCGCGCAGCAGCAGACCGCGCCGGCTGCCAGTGATCTGACCCAGCGCGAGCTGGCCGATGGCCTGTATGAGATGGCCCTGAGCCCGAAAGGCGATGCGCTGTACGTTGCCAGCGCTGAAGGCTTCAGGAACGTGCAGGGTGGGGCGGTCTATAAGCTCGACCCGACGACCCTCAAAACTCTCGGCCTGACCTATACCGACCTGAAGAATTTCGGCGCCGCGCTGTCCGATGACGGCAGCACGCTGTTTGTCACCAACTCGCTTGACGGCGGCATCTCCGCGATTAACACCGCCGACGGTAAGGTGAAAAAGCGCCTGCTGTTCCCGGAGCGCAATGAGAAGGGGCTACCCTACGGCGCGCGTCAGATTCTGCTGCATAACAATACCCTGTACGTCGGCGCGGTGGCCGATCCGGCGCTGATTTGGGTGGTCGATGCCAATACCCTCAAGCTGAAGACCCGCATCAGGAATACCGGCAAGTGGATGACCGGCTTCCACTACTCAGCGTCCACCGGGCGCATCTATGTCGCCAACGGCGGCGGCGAGGTGCTGGCGATTAACCCGCGCACCAACCGCGTGGAGCACCGCTGGAAGCCGCTGGGCGACAAGCCTGCCCTACTGCTCAACATCGCTGAAGACCGCGATACCGGCCGCCTGTTCGTGACCGATAACTCGAAGGCGAAAACCACTCTGGTGCTGGATATTCACACCGGCAAGCTGATTAAGCAACTGGACATTGGCGATTCGCTGGGCGTGGTGTTCAACCCGAAACGCCGCGAAATCTACGTGTCGCAGCGCGAGTCCGGCAAGGTGCTGAGCCTCGATGCCACCTCTTACGCGGTGAAGCGGAGCTGGGATCTGAAGCCGAATCCTAACAGCCTGCTGCTCTCTGCCGACGGCCAGACGCTGTACGTGACCGTCAAGCAGGCCTTTAACAAGGACCACACCACCAAAGGTCCGGACAGCGTGGTGCGCATCGCGCTGGATAAATAATTTCACGCCGCCGTGGCCCGCCTGCGGGCCGCTTTTTTTCCACTTAGTCTCGTAAAATTTACCATGCAAAATACCTCCATGACCGCGTTTGCCTTTCGCAAAACGCTGATCGCGCTCGCCGTGGGCGCCGTGTCTTACGCCGCTTCAGCGGCAGACAGCACCGCCGCGAAGAGCAGCAATACATCGGAAGAGACTCTGGTTGTGCAGGCCACGGAAGGCAGCGATTTTAAACCCGGCGGTGACCAGCTGGTCCCCGCCTATCTCGATGGTCAGATAGCCCACGGCGGCCGCCTGGGCATGCTCGGCGAGCAGAAGGCGATGGACGTCCCGTTCAACGTTATCGGCTTTACCTCAAAGCTGATTAAGGACCAGCAGGCGAAAACCATCACCGACGTGGTCCGCAACGACGCCGCCGTGCAGCCGGTGCAGGGCTTCGGCAACTTCGGCGAGGGCTACCGTATTCGCGGCTTTAAGTTTGACGGCGATGATATGACCATGGGCGGCCTGGCGGGCGTCGTGCCGAGGCAGGTGATGGACACCCAGATGCTGGAGCGCGTGGAGGTGTTTAAAGGGGCCAACAGCCTGGTCAACGGCGCGGCCTCATCGGGCGTCGGCGGGCTGATTAATCTTGAGCCGAAGCGGGCGGAAGATACTCCGATTACCAGCGTCGGCGTGGATTACACCTCCGATTCGCAGCTGGGCGGCACCCTCGACCTCGGCCGCCGCTTCGGCGACAGCAACCAGTTCGGCGCCCGGGTCAACCTGGTGCACCGCGAAGGCGATACGGCGACCAATGACGACCGCCGCCGCACAACCCTGGCCTCGGTGGGCCTCGACTATCGCGGCGATCGCCTGCGCACCTCGCTGGACGCCGGCTATCAGAAGAAGACCTTCCACGGCGGTGAAACTGGCCTTAACACCAGCGCGGTGGACTTTGTGCCGAAGGTGCCCGACAACCGCAAGAACTACGGCCAGAAGTGGGGCTACAGCGATATCGAAAACGAGTTCGGCATGGCGAAGGCGGAGTATGATCTTACCGACAGCTGGACCACCTACGCGGCCTTCGGCGGCCAGCACGCCCACGAAACCGGCACCTACAGCACGCCGAAGCTGCTCGACCGCGCGGGCGACGCCACCGTCAGCCGGATGGACACTAACCGTATTACCGATACCTGGAGCGGCATGGGCGGCCTGCGCGGCGATTTTGACACCGGCCCGGTGAGCCATAAGGTCAACATCGGCTACTCGGCGCGGATCCAGAAGGATAAAACGGCCTGGCGGATGGCGACGGCGCTGCCGACCACCAATATCTACGACAATCACAACGTGGCCGAGCCGGATAACACCTTCTTTGGCGGCAACTATCACGACCCGTTAACCTCCGGCCGCCAGCGCATTCAGGGCTGGCTGCTCAGCGACACGCTCGGCTTCTTTGATGACCAGGTGCTGGTCACCGCCGCCGCGCGCCGCCAGAAAGTCGTGGTGCGTAACTACAGCAATGCAACGGGTGATGAAACGCTCAGTTCGCGCTTCACCGACAGCCGCTGGATGCCGACCTACGGCATCGTTTACAAGCCGTGGGAAACGCTCTCTCTGTACGCCAACCATACCGAGGCGCTGGAGCCCGGCAGCCGCGCGCCGGTAAATGACACCGTGACCAACAAAGGCGAAAGCGTCGGCATCCTGCACTCTAAGCAGAATGAAGTTGGCGCCAAGGTGGACTACGGGCGCATCGGCGGCTCGCTGGCGCTGTTCCAGATTAAAAAGCCGCTGGCTATCATCAACGATGAAGGGCGCTACGGTCTGGACGGCAAGCAGCGCCACCGCGGCGTGGAGCTGAACGTCTTCGGCGAACCGATGCTCGGCCTGCGCCTCAACGGCAGCGCGACCTGGCTTGATGCGGAGATGAATAAAACCGAAGGCGGCAAATACGATGGCAACCGCGCGGTTGGCGTCGCGCGCTTCTACATGGTGCTGGGCGCAGAGTATGACATCAAGCCGATTGAGGGGCTGACCGCCACCGCCCGCGTGAACCACACCGGTTCGCAGTATGCCGATAAGGAGAACGACAAGAAGCTCAGCGACTACACCACGCTCGATCTGGGCGTGCGCTACCGCACCCGGGTTAACGCCGATCAGAATGAGATGGTCTGGCGGCTGGGCGTCGATAATGTGACGAACAAGAAGTACTGGTCCGGCGCGAATGACACCTCCGAGTACCTTTACATGGGCGCGCCGCGCACGGTAAAAGTCTCTATGAGTTACGATTTCTGATAGCGCCCAGCGCATTCCGGCGCATCGGCGCCGGGATGCCGCTTGCGGCAGGCCGCCTGAAGTGTTAAAAGGTGCCCCTTCTGTAAAAATGCAACAGGGGAACGACGTGAAAAACGCGTCATCTGCATCCAAAGAGCAACTTCAGGATGCCGCGCCGGAGAATCAGCCGACGCTCACACGCGGCCTGCACAACCGCCATATCCAGCTTATTGCCCTCGGCGGCGCCATCGGTACCGGCCTGTTTCTCGGCATCGGTCCGGCGATTCAGATTGCCGGTCCCGCCGTTATTCTGGGCTACGCCATTGCCGGGATTATCGCTTTTCTGATTATGCGCCAGCTCGGCGAGATGGTCGTCGAAGAGCCGGTTTCCGGCTCCTTTGCCCACTTCGCGTACAAATACTGGGGCCCGTTCGCCGGTTTTCTTTCCGGCTGGAATTACTGGGTGATGTTTGTACTGGTGGGCATGGCGGAGCTGACCGCCGCCGGGATCTACATGCAGTACTGGCTGCCTGACGTTCCCACCTGGATCTGGGCCGCTGCCTTCTTCGTCATCATTAACGCCGTGAACCTGGTCAACGTGCGCCTGTACGGCGAAACCGAGTTCTGGTTTGCGCTGATCAAGGTGCTGGCGATTGTCGGCATGATAGCTTTCGGCCTGTGGATGCTGTTCAGCGGCCACGGCGGTAAGAATGTCGGCTTCGATAATCTGTGGAAGCACGGCGGCTTCCTGGCGACCGGCTGGCAGGGGCTCATCCTGTCGCTGGCGGTGATCATGTTCTCTTTCGGCGGCCTTGAGCTGGTGGGGATCACGGCCGCAGAGGCGCGGGAACCGGAGAAATCGATTCCAAAAGCGGTCAATCAGGTGGTGTACCGCATCCTGCTGTTCTATATCGGTTCGCTGACGGTGCTGCTGTCGCTCTATCCGTGGATCCATATCAAGCCCGACAGCAGCCCGTTTGTGATGATTTTTCACAACCTCGACAGCGGCATCGTCGCTTCGGCGCTGAACTTCGTCATTCTGGTGGCCTCCCTGTCGGTGTATAACAGCGGCGTCTACTCCAACAGCCGGATGCTGTTTGGCCTGTCGATTCAGGGCAACGCGCCGAAGTTCCTCACCCGCATCAGCCGCCGCGGCGTGCCGGTCAACTCGCTGCTGCTCTCCGGGGCGATCACCTCCCTGGTGGTGGTAATTAATTACGTTCTGCCGCACGACGCCCTCGGCCTGCTGATGGCGCTGGTGGTGGCGACGCTGCTGCTTAACTGGGTAATGATCTGCCTGGCGCACCTCAAGTTCCGCGCCGCCCAGCGCCGCAAGGGCAGGGAGCCTAAGTTCCGCGCGCTGTTCTCCCCGGCGAGCAACTACCTGTGCATCGCTTTCATGCTGATGATCTTCATCCTGATGCTCACCATCGACGGTATGCGCACCTCGGCCATTCTGCTGCCGGTGTGGGTGCTGGTGCTGTTTGCGGCGTTTAAGACGCTGAGGGCCGCTAAGTAATCTATTCGCCCGCCTTTGCATTCGTGTAGCCAAACAGACGACGAAATGCATTGCGTGGGCGAGGTTATTTATTTAATTTCGCTGAATTGGGAATTAAGGACGTATGCCGGAAAATCATCTTTGAAATGAGTTCATGGCCAGGCCAGGGAGGCGCTGATGGGATTCACGGTAGATACAGCTGCACTTTTGGTTACGGTCGATCGCGCGCATAATCATTTTTGTATCCAGAGCTGGTATGAGCGGCCCTGCTCTGTAAATTATCGAACGCCGTCCGCGCTGCGCGCGTGTAGCCAGTCCGTAAGGGACAGAATTCACATCCTGGGAAGCGGACAGGACAACGGCACGTTGTAAAGTGTAGCGAAGATAACAACAGAAAAGGCACCGTTAACGGTGCCTTTTCTTCTTCTCCATTCTGCGCGCGTTAATCTACTGCTGCCTGAACGCCCCTTCCAGCGCGCGAATATCGTTCCCGGTCGGCGTCTGGTGAATGCGCAGGCCAAACTCCTCCACCACCGCGAAGATATGGTCGAAGATATCCGCCTGAATCGCCTCATACTCCAGCCACGCGACGGTATTGGTAAAGCAGTAGATCTCAATCGGCAGGCCGTTAGTGTCCGGCGCCAGCTGGCGCACCATCAGCGTCATATCCTTGCGGATGCGCGAATGGTTGATCAGATACTCGTTGAGATAGGCGCGGAAGGTGCCGATGTTGGTCATCTTCCGGCTGTTGAGCACCGAGTCGCCGCTGCTGTGCTCCTCGTTCCACTTGCTGATCTCCTCGCTGCGGCTCTCCAGATAGGGCTTAAGCAGCTTCGCCTGAATCAGCCGCTGCTGCTCCTCTTCGCCGAGGAAGTGGATGCTGGTGGTATCAATGCTGATGCTGCGCTTGATGCGCCGTCCGCCGGAGGCGGACATGCCGCTCCAGTTTTTGAACGAATCGGAGACCAGCGACCAGGTCGGGATGGTGGTAATGGTGTTATCCCAGTTCTGCACCTTCACGGTGGTCAGGCCGATATCGGTGACCGCGCCGTCGGCGCCGTATTTCGGCATCTCCAGCCAGTCGCCGAGGCGCAGCATATCGTTTGCCGACAGCTGAATGCCCGCCACCAGGCCGAGGATCGGATCCTTAAACACCAGCATCAGGACCGCGGCCATCGCGCCGAGGCCGCTTATCAGAATGGCCGGCGACTGGCCCATCAGCAGCGAGATAATCAGGATCCCGACCAGGATAGCGCCGATAAGCTTGATGCCCTGGAAAATGCCCTTCAGCGGCAGGTGCGCCGCCATCGGGAAGCGGCGGGAAAGGTTGAGGATCACGTCCAGCAGCGAAAAGAACGACAGCAGGGCGTAGAGCATCACCCACAGCTGGGCGCAGGTGATAAGAATAGTGGCCGGCTCGCTGCCCTTTTGCAGCCACAGCTCGGCCTGGATCTGCACCACGATACCCTGCAGCGTCAGGGCCAGGCGGTGAAACAGCTTGTTCTGGGTGATTATCTGCAGCCAGAGGTGGCTGCTGGCCGTCGCCCGTTTTTCAAAGCCGCGCAGCACTACCTTGTGCAGGATGATGTGCAGCACGACGGCGGTGAGCACAATAATACCAAACCGGATAAACAGCGACGTGGTGTGGTTGATATCAATGCCCAGGTCCTGAATTTTTAACAATAACTCCTGCATAATTTCTCCTTTTAATGGCAAAGAGTATGATGACGGCTGCGGCAATAAGATGCAAATTTCAGGCTATCTGGCAGCAAAAATCGCTCATTTGCAGGGAATTATTTGTTCGGCGCTGAGGTGGCGCCGATAGCCGACGGCCGCTGCCGCCAGCAGCAGCATCATGGCAATTTCCAGCACCAAAAAGCCGGTGATGGCGAAGATATCGCCGCCGGTGCCCGCCAGCGCCAGATACAGGCTGCCCAGCAGCGCCGGACCCAGCCCCAGAGTTGACTGCTGCAGCGTGCTCAGGATGGCGCTGCCCGCCCCGGCGTCGCTGGCCGCAATGTCGCGCATGCCGATGCGGTAGAAGCTATTGACAATCAGCGCCTGACCGTAGCCTATCAGCGCGGTGGCGGGCGACAGCACCAGCGCATCGGCGCGTTTTCCCGCCCACCAGAAGGTGACGGCCAGCAGCGCCAGGCCGCTTATCTGCACTGCCAGACCGCCAAGCAGGATCCGGCCGGTACTGTAACGGGCAATCAATCCCCTAGCGTTCAGCGCCGAGATAAAATAGGCCACCCCGAGGGCGACAAAGCTGTTGCCGGACTGCATCGCGGTCATTCCCAGCCCCGCCTGCAGGGTCAGCGCCATGCAGAACATAAATCCCGACCAGGCGCTGAAAAAGAGCAGGGCGATGACAATGCCAAAGCGGATGCTGGGAAGCCTCAGCAGACGCGGGGGCAGCAGCGCCGGGCTCGCGCGTCGCTCTTGTTCCCGCGCGCTGCGCCACATCAGCCAGATAAGCGGCAGCGTTGCCGTCAGCATCAGCTTCAGCGCCGGCGGCCAGTGCAGATCGTGACCCAGCGCCAGCGGAAACAGCAGGCAGCAGAGCAGCAGGGCAAGCAGCAGCGTGCCGCGCCAGTCGATGCCTGCGCGCGCCTCGCTGCGGGTTTCGGGAATAAAGCGCGGGCTGAGGGCCAGCACCAGCAGGCAGATGGGCACATTAATAAAGAAGGCGTTGCGCCAGCCCAGCCCCGCGATATCGGCAGAGACCAGCCAGCCGCCGCCGACCTGGCCGACGATAAACGCGATGCCGCCGATGCCGCCATACAGACTAATTGCCCGCGCGTGGGCGGGGCCCCTGAGCGTGACGTGCAGCGTGGCGAGGATCTGCGGGACGATCAGCGCCGCGCCGATGCCCTGCAGCGTGCGGGCGGCCAGCAGAAATGCGACGCTGTTGGCTAAGCCGCACAGCAGCGACGCCGCGCCGAACAGCGCCACGCCCGCCGTAAACAGCCGACGGCGGCCAAAATTATCCCCGAGCCTGCTGGCCATCGCCAGGCAGGTGGCGAAGGCAACGCCGTACAGGGCGACAATCAGCGCCAGCTGGGTCGGGCCGGTGCGCAGGGAGTGGGTAATCGAATCCAGCGCCACGTTGGTAATCGAGGTGTCGATAAGCGGCAGCATCTGCCCGGTCAGCAGCAGTAGCAGGGCCGGGCGATAATTTGAAACAGCAGGCGAATTCATGGTCTTCTCCATTGCGTCTTTCGGTAACTCGACGTAGCATCGCCCAATGCACAAACGGGTACCAGTTCCTGCTTATACTGGTACTGACGCTACCCTGCTGGAGGTTATATGCTACCGACCGCTGCCGCCGATTTGCCCCTCAACCACCACGATGAGCGCCGCAGGCAGCTTGCGGCCTTTTTGCGGGCGAGGCGTGAAAGTCTCGATCCCCAGCGCCTGGGGTTACCGCGCACGGGGAGACGGCGCACGCCGGGGCTGCGCAGGGAAGAAGTCGCGATGCTCGCCGACGTAGGCGTGACCTGGTACACCTGGCTTGAGCAGGGCAGGGACGTTAATCCTTCGCCGACGGTGCTGGAAGCGGTAGCGGGCGCTCTGCAGTGCTCGCCGCTGGAGACCCGCCACCTGTTCGTGCTCGCCGGGCTGACGCCGCCGGAATCTCCGCTACAGGCGCAGTGTGAAGGGATCGGCGAGGGCACCCGGCGGATGCTCGACAGCCTGATGCCGCAGCCCGCCAGCATTCAGAAAGCGAATTTCGATATCGTGGCGTGGAACGACAGCTTCTGCCGGCTGATGGGGCTCGATTTTGCCGCGATCCCCGAGGCGGATCGCAACTGTATCTACCTCTATCTCACCAATGAAACCTGGCGCGGGCGCATTGCGAATCCCGACGTACTGCCGACCTTTGTCTCCTACTTCCGCGCGGCGATGGCCGAGCACCGCGGCGAGCGCGCCTGGGAAGAGAAGCTGGCGCGCTTTTTTGCCGCGTCGCAGGAGTTTGAGGCGCTCTGGCGCCAGCGCTATGAAGTCAGGGGCGTTGAAAACCAGCTAAAAACCTTCACCCACCCGGCTCTGGGGCGCTTTCAGCTGCAGCAGATGTACTGGTATTCGGCGCCGCGCAACGGCTCCCGGCTGCTGGTCTATCTGCCGGTGGATGAAGAAGGAGAGCGGGCGCTGGCGTGGCTGGACGGGCAGAAGTAAGCGGGCCCGGCAGCGGCTGCCGGGCCCGGAAACATTATACTTCCGTCAGGGTGACGGAGAGCGGCAGGCGCGATTTAGGCAGCGCCGCGTTGAAGTCTTCCGCGCTGTGGTGGCCAACCGGCACAATCACCACGCTGGTATAGCCCTTCTCTTTCAGGCCGAACTCCGCGTCCAGCGCAGCGGCATCAAAGCCCTCGATCGGTACCGCATCAAGGCCCATTGCGGCCACGCCGAGCAGGAAGTTGCCGACGTTGAGGTAGACCTGCTTCTGCATCCAGTGGCCGTCGTCTTTCAGCTCCTTGCGGTGAATGTCGGCGAAAAAGACGCGGCCCTTGTTATTGGCCGCCTTGGCTTCCGGCGTCGCAAAGCGGCCGTCGGCGTCTTCCTGATCGACCACTTTCTGCAGCCACGCGTCGTCCATTGCCGTTTTCGCACAGAACACGACGACGTGAGAGGCATCGAGGATTTTGCGATCGTTGAAGGCAAAGTTTGCCTGGGTTGATTTCGCCACGCGCGCCTTGCCCGCGTCGGTGCTGGCAACGATAAAGTGCCACGGCTGCGAGTTGGTGCTCGACGGGCTGTACTGCAGCAGCGTTTTCAGGTTTTCCGCCTGTTCAGCGGTCAGCTTCTTACCGGCATCGAAGGCTTTGGTTGAGTAACGTTTTTTAGCAACAGAGATGATATCCACAATAACTCCTCAATAGATACAGCGCGTTGCGGCGCATTCAGTGAAAATCAGAGTACAGGGAGAGAGGGAAAGGGGTAAAGGGTAAAATGCGTTAACCGCACGTGTTGGCCTTATCCGTGCGGCGGGCGAAGGCGCTGGCGTACGCGCGCGGGCAGCGTATCAATCACCCGCTGCCGGGAGTCGTCGATAAGCGTCTTTAGCAGCTCTGAGGTGATGTTCTCACCGCCGTAAACGCTTATCCAGTGTTTTTTGTTCATATGGTAGCCGGGCCGGATGCCGTCATAGATAGCCTGATGCAGCAGCGCCATCTCCGGCGCGGCCTTGAGGTTAATCAGCGGTCGGCCTTGAATAACGGCGGCGAGCATAAACATTTTTCCGCCGACCTTAAAGACGTCGTACTCCGGTCCGAACGGCCAGCACGGCTCGGTGAAAGGCAGCGTCAGCGCATACTCACGCGCGAAGCGCACCACCTCATCGCCGTTCACTGCGGGCTCTCTTCCGCCAGCGCCAGCCACATCGCCTCGAAGCCGAGGGCGGTCAGAGCCCCGGCGCGCGCAGGATCGCGGCTGGCAAATTCGATGGTGGTTTCGGCCAGCGACAGAAACAGCGCATCGCCAAAGGGGAGATATTCGTCGCTCATAAAGACCTTACGTACCGAGCGCTGGCACAGCTTATGCACTTCGGGGAACATTTCATTGACCTGCTGACGGGTCCCGGCGGTGATTTTTTCGCTGACCGCCATGCGGCGCAGCGCCCGGTGGCCGTAGGTGTTGCCGATCCCCCAGCCGATATAGCTGTTCCAGATATCGCGGGTTTGCTCTTTCGGCGTTTTGCCCGGCGCAATGCCGGCCAGCATTGTCTCGCACAGCGCGCTTTTGAGGTACAGGTAGGTGGCGTTGAGCAGATCGTCTTTGGTGGCGAAATAGCGAAACAGCGTGCCCTCGGCGACGCCGGCACTGCGGGCGATCGTGGCCGTTGAGGCCGCAATGCCCTGCTGGGCAAAAGCCACCGTTGCGGCCTCAAGCCGCGCCTGTTTCTTATCTTCACTCCTGGGACGAGCCACGGCATTTTTCTCCTGATTTTAGAAAAGCGGCGATTGAAACACGCCCCGGGTGCGACTTCAATGGCAATGTCAAAAAATGAAAATCGTCTTGACGGTTTTCAGCTCTCCCCTATAATGAGTGCCTACTCACTCATAATCAAGTCTTCCCCTTACTCCGGATTCAGAAGCCTGGGGTAGGTCACATAATGAAGCGTTTCTCAATCAGCGTGGTCGTCGTTATGTTAATTGCCAGTGCAGGAAGTTTTCCCTTCGTATTGAATGCCGGTTTTGGCCAGGCGCCCAGCGGCGACGGTCTGGATGCCGTTCAGCGTTCACCGAACTACCGCGACGGGGAATTTCGCAACGCTGTCCCGGCGCCGGTGCGCGTCGGCCAGCCGCAGCGCAGCAAACTGGCCGCGCTGTGGAGCTTTGTGACCGAGAAGCGCGACTACGCCTGGCCCGACGCGCCGCTGCCGGTAATACCCACCGATCTGGCCACGCTGCCGCTGGCGCAGGACACCATCGTCTGGCTCGGGCACTCCTCATGGTATTTGCAGCTCGCCGGCAAGCGCATTCTGATTGACCCGGTGTTCAGCAGCTATGCGTCGCCGTTCTCCTTTATTAATAAAGCGTTTCCCGGCGACTACCCGTGGCGGGCGGACGACATGCCGCCGATAGATCTACTGATTATCTCCCACGACCACTATGACCATCTCGATTACGCCACCATCAAAGGGCTGCTGCCGAAGGTGCGCAGGGTGGTGACGCCGCTCGGCGTCGGGTCGCACCTGCGCTACTGGGGAATGCGCGGCGACATTATTACCGAGGCGGACTGGCAGCAGCAGGTGAAGATTGACGACACCTTAACGGTGCACGTCCTGCCCGCGCAGCACTTTTCCGGCCGCAGCCTGAAGCGTAACCAGACCCTGTGGGCCAGCTTTATGCTGGTGACGCCGACGCAGAAAATTTACTACAGCGGCGACAGCGGCTACGGCCCGCACTTCAGGGCCATCGGCGAACAGTTTGGCGCCGTCGATATTGCCATTATGGAAAACGGCCAGTACGACCCGGACTGGCATCACGTCCACATGATGCCGGATGAAACCGCCCGGGCGGCGGCGGATGTTAACGCCGCAGCGGTGCTGCCGGGGCACTCCGGGCGCTTTGTGCTGGCGCGCCACCGCTGGAACGACCCCTACCAGCAGCTAACCCTGGCCAGCGCAGATAAAGACTATCGCCTGCTGACGCCGGTTCAGGGCGAGCCGGTGAGCGTGGCGGATAAAGACCAACAATTTCGCGTCTGGTGGGAGTAACGCCCTAAGCGATAACAGAAGGAGAGGAGCAATGACGATTTCCGCTCAGGTTATAGAGACCATCGTCGAGTGGATTGACGACAATCTGCACCGGCCCCTGCGCATCGACGATATCGCCCGCCACGCGGGCTATTCAAAGTGGCACCTGCAGCGCCTGTTTTTACAGTACAAGGGCGAGAGCCTCGGCCGCTACATCCGCACCCGCAAACTGTACCTGGCGGCGCGGGATCTGCGCGACACTGATGAAAGGGTCTACGATATCAGCCTCAAGTACGGCTTTGATTCCCAGCAGACCTTTACCTGCGTTTTTACCCGCGCCTTTAAGCAGCCGCCGGGCGCCTGGCGTAAAGAGCATCAGGCGCACTGAGGCCGGACTCAGCGTCCCGGTGCCAGCCAGCGGCGCCAGACGAAGCGCAGCACGAAGAACTCCACCGCGCCGAGCAACAGAAACCAGAGGCAGAACAGCAGGGTGTAGAGCTGGTTAAGATCCATCAGATGAAAGAATCCCATTAACTTCTGCGCCAGGGTGACCCCCAGCAGCGGGGCGGGCAGCAGCAGGCAGGAGAGAAACGCCATCAGCAGGATGCCGCCGGCGGTGGTCAGGGATTCAAGAGGGTGCTTCATCGTCAGGTTAACCGTCAGTTAAAAAAGTATTGTCCGGGAAATCCCTCCCGGACGCAATCTTCCCCCTCAGATGCGCGCCAGCTGGTCCTGCAGTATCGCCACGCCCGGCGCAATGGCCTCCGGGTCGATGGCGTGGAAGCCCATGCGAAAGTAGTTTTCCGGCGGGGCGTCGTCGAGAAAATGGCGCGCGCCGGGCTCGATCAGCACCCCCGCGTGGGCGGCGCGCCAGGTGAGCTGCTGGGTGTTCACCCCGGAAGGCGTGCGCAGCCAGAAGGCGTTGGCGTGTTCGCTGCCGGGCAGCGGGCGGCACTCCGGCAGCAGCTGCTTCAGCGCGGCGTCAAGCCGGTCCCAGCGGCGCGCCGAGTCGTCGCGGTAGCGGCGCAGGTGGGTGTCGTAGTGGCCCTGGGCGAGAAAGTGCGCCATCTGGTGCTGAATGTTGGTAGGCGGATGGCGATAGGTCAGCCGCCGCAGGGCGCGGGCCTCGTCGATAAGCTCCGGGTCGGCCACCATAAACCCCAGCCGCAGGCCGGGAGAGAGCGCCTTTGACAGGCTGCTGACGTAGATAACCCGCCCCTGCGCGTCGCCGGCCTTGAGCGCCGGCTGCGGGTTGCGGGTGAAGTTGCTCTCGGAATCGTAATCGTCCTCAATAATCACCGCATCGCTCGCCGCCGCGTGCGCCAGCAGCTGGCTGCGCCGGGCGTTGCTCATGGCGACGCCGGTAGGTACCTGGTGCCCGGGCGTAACGTAGTAGTAGTCGCAGCGCGCCTCGCCGAGGCGCAGCCCCTCGCTATCGACCTCGTGGGGCACGATATCGCAGCCGCTGAGCTGGAAGGTATTGATCGCCTCGCGAAAACCGGGATTCTCCACGCCCATTCGGGTGCCGCGGGCCAGCAGCAGGCGGGTCAGCAGATAGAGGGCGTTCTGCGACCCGAGGGTTATCAGGATCTCATCGGCGCAGGCGGCAATGCCGCGCCGGGGCAGGATGCGGGTGCGGATCTGCTCAATCAGCATCGGCACGTCTTTGTCGATATGGTCAACGACCCAGTCCGGCTCGCGGCCGCCGCCGTGCAGCCAGCTCGCCGCCGCCCGCCAGCTGGCGAGAGGAAACTGGCGGGTGTCCGGCTGGCCGTAGATAAAGGGATAGCGGTAGTGCATCCAGCCCGCCGGCTTGAGGATCGACTCCTGCTGGCTGGGGGTAATTTTCAGCCGGCTGCACCAGCGCGGTGCATGCGCCTCGTCGGCGGGAGCGCGTTCCGGCATATTCGCCACCGCCTGCTGGTACTCCGGGTGCAGGTAGTAGCCGCTGCGCGGGCGGCTTATCAGGTAGCCTTCGTTGACCAGGCTCTCGAACACCAGCGCGGTGGTATTGCGCGACACGTTAAGCTGGGCCGCCAGCTGGCGGCAGGAGGGCAGCGGCGTCCGGGCATCAAAGAGACCGCTGAGAATGGCGCTGACCAGCGTCTCGCGCACCTGTTCCTGCAGGCCGCGCTGGCGGTCAAAGTCGACGTGCAGCAGATGTTTAATCATCACTCTTCTCCCGGTGTTGTTCCCCCGGAGATCTCAGCAAGTTCTGTACCACTCTGACACCGGCTGACACATCCTTGCGCGGCAACTGTCTCTGTTCATAAATCGAAAAGCTTCCCTACAGTAAAAACGCGGTCCCTTAGCGCCCGGCGAAAGTCGCCCTCGGCACTCTTTTTGCTTAACCACATTGCGATCTACTCAGGGGTGAACAATGAAAAAATCCACTGGTTCTTTTTGTCTCGCCGCCGTTATTGCCCTGGCCTTTAGCTGGCAAGCGGTCGCTGCGGATCTGCCGGCCGTTGAGAAGGCGGGCACCCTCAAGGTCGCGACCGAAGATGACTACGCGCCCTTTAACTTCATGAATAACGGCCAGGCCGACGGCTTCAATAAGGACATGCTGGAGGAGCTGCGCAAGTACGCCAAATTCCACGTTGAGCAGAGCATCCTGCCGTGGACCGGCCTGCTGGCGGCGGTCTCCACCGGCCAGTACGACATGGCCCTGACCGGGGCGGTGGTCACCGATGAGCGCCTGAATGTCTTCAACTTTACCCCGCCGTGGGCCTCGGCCCAGCACTACTTTGTCAAGCGCGCGGGGGATAACTCCCTCAATACCATCGCCGATCTGAGCGGCAAAAAAGTCGGCGTGCAGGCGGGCAGCGCCCTGCTGGCAAGGCTGCCGGAACTGAAGGCGATGCTGGAGAAAACCGGCGGCAAGCTGGGGCCGGTGGTGGAGTATCAGTCCTACCCGGAAGCCTATGCCGATCTGGCGAACAAGCGCCTCGACTACGTGATTAACGTCGTGATTTCGGTCAACGATCTGGTGAAGCAGCGCCCGAAGGTCTTTGCTAAAGGCCTGCCGGTTTCCGGGCCGGGCTATATGGGCTGGCCGATACCGAAAAGCTCGCCGCAGCTGCTGGAGTATATGACCAAATTTATGAACCACATGCGGGAAACCGGCAAGCTCAAGGCGCTGCAGATGAAGTGGTTCGGCGAAACTTACGATGACCTGCCCACTGAACCCATCACCAGCGCCGCGCAGTTTCACAAGCTGACCGGGATGTAATCTGCGGCGGCGGAAGACCGCCGCCCGTGAACGTGAGGGGAACGCATGGATCTTATTGCCTGGCAGTTACTGATTGAGGGGGCCTGGACGACGCTGTGGATCTCGGCCATCGCCATCGCCTTCGGCGTGGTGATTGGACTGCTGATCGCCCTGGTGCGGATGCTGAAGATCCCGGTTATCGATCAGATCCTGGTGGTCTATATCAGCCTCGCCCGCGCCACGCCGCTGGTGACGCTGGTGCTGTTTCTGTTTCTCTCGCTGCCGACGATGGGCATTAATCTTGATAAAACCGCCGCCGCCATCGCGGCGCTGACGCTCAACACCTCGGCGTTTAACGCCGAGATCTGGCGCAACGCCTTTCGCAACTTTCCGAAAGGACAGCGCGAGGCGGCGGTATCGGTCGGCATGGGGCGCTGGGCGTGGTTCCGCTACATTATGCTGCCGCAGATGTGGATAGAGAGCCTGCCGGCGCTGGTCAACGAGATGTCGTTTCTGATCAAGGGCAGCCCGGCGATCGCGGTGATCGGCGTGGTCGATCTTACCCGCGTCACCAACCGCATCTCTTCCGTCACCTACGAGCCGCTGTCGCCTATTCTCGCGGCGGGTCTGCTGTACGTGATCATCGTCGGCCTGCTGCTCAAGCTGCAGGGGCTGGCGGAACGCAAAGCCAAGCGCCTGATGCGCCAGGAGTAGCAATGAATCAATGGTCTGTTATCTGGTCCGCGCGCCAGAGCTTTATCGACGGCCTGCTGGTCACCCTGGAGCTGTTTATCATCGCGGCGGTTGCGGGCCTGCTGCTCGGGCTGCTGCTGAGCTACGTCACCGAGCATCAGCAGCGGCTGGTCAACCGGCTGATTACCGGCTTCGTCAACCTGATGCGGGCGATCCCGTTTCTGATCCTCGCCTATCTGCTCTATTACGGTCTGCCGGAGCTTGGCATCAGCATGGAGGCGTGGAGCGCCGGGCTGCTGGCGCTGATTATCTATCACGGCGCCTACTTCTTTGAGATCCTGCGCAGCCAGCGGCGGCTGCTGGCGGGCGGCTATATCGAGGCGGCTACTGCCCAGGGTTTCTCGCGCTACCGCACCTGGCGGCACATTATCGCGCCGAATATTCTCTCCTCGGCGCTGCCGCTGCTCGGCAACCAGCTGATTATCTGCCTGAAGGATACCGCCTTCCTCAGCATTATCACCGTGCAGGAGATCACCGCCGCCGCCAACGGCGTGCAGGCGACCTACTTTATTCCCTTTAATGCCTTCATCGTGGCGATCGCGCTCTACTGGGGGATCAGCATTCTGCTGGAGCTGCTGATAAAGCGCCTCGGCAACTACGGAAAACGAAGAGGAGTCAGCCATGTCTGATAACGCGGCGGTAAGCGTCAAAAACGTCTCCAAGCAGTTTGATAACGTCGAGGTCCTGCGGGATATCAACCTGACGGTGGCGAAGGGCTCGGTGGTGAGCATCCTCGGCTCCTCGGGCTCGGGGAAATCGACGCTGCTGCGCTGCATGAACTGGCTGGAGCAGCCGGATCGCGGCGAGATCCGCATCGGCGGCGAGCGCATCGGCGTGGACGATGCCTCGGGCCGGGCGATGTCCCACGGCCAGCTGGCGAAAGTCCGCGCCCGGGTGGGGATGGTGTTTCAGAGCTTCAACCTCTGGCCGCACCTCAGCGTGCTGCACAACGTCAGCGAGGCGCTGGTGCGGGTGAAGGGGATGAAGCGCGAGGCGGCTAACGGCATTGCCCTCCAGCAGCTCACTAAGGTCGGGATGGCGCATAAGGCCGACGCCTGGCCGGTGACGCTCTCCGGCGGGCAGAAGCAGCGGGTGGCTATCGCCCGCTCGCTGGCGATGTCGCCGGAGGTGATGCTGTTCGACGAGCCCACCTCGGCGCTCGACCCGGAGCTGGTAAACGAGGTACTGGGGGTGATGAAGGCGCTGGCCGCCGAGGGCTACACCATGGTGGTGGTCACCCACGAAATGGCCTTCGCCCGCCAGGTCTCTGACGAAGTGGTGTTTCTGGAAAAAGGGCTGCTGATTGAGAAAGCGCCGCCGGAGAAGTTTTTTACCGCGCCGGACTCGGAGCGGGTGAGGCAGTTTTTGCAGAGCCGGGGGTAGGGATAAAAAAAGACGCATTATTGACAGACACCTCAATCGAGGTGTCTGAAGCGATTTAGTTAATCAAACTAATACCTTTAAACCATGCTTCTGAACCACGGTGAGCAGTTTCAGCGATAGCCCGCTGGGGCGTTTTACGCCGCTTTCCCATTTTTGCACCGTTGAAACGCTGGTATTCAGATAGCGTGCGAAAACCGGCTGACTGACGTTCAGCTTCTCACGCAGCGCTTTTATTTCAACAGGCTGAAGATCGTCCACACTACTGAGGCACGCCTCATCGAAATTGCGCATTGTTTCCTGCGGGATAGCGTCGACGCTCAATAAGCCAGCGGCTGCGCTATGGATAGCCTCAAAGGCTGGGCTCTTAAATTTACTTTTTGCAGTCATGGCAAATCTCCACCAGTTCTTTACTCTCGATGAGTGCCATAATCTTTTCATCGACAAGTACAGCATAGTGCTTTGCTAATTCGCGAAATCCGGCCAGTTCGCGGTTATTGATATTTACCATATCCTGTTTGGCATACAGGAACGTGTAAAACCAATGCTGTCCCCCTTTCGCCAGGATGATGGCGCGATCGCGATTCTGGTTCAGCCGCTTTTTATAAACGCCTCCGCCGAGATCGTCTGCTTTCCCTTGCATGACCGCCTCAACAGCCTGGCATAACTCGCTATCTTTGATGGCGTGAGATTTGGCCGCCTTACTGAACCATTTGGTTTTGAATACGCGCATGAGGTCAACATCCTGTTATCCTGAGTATAGCACCAGGTGCTATACTGCGCTTTTTTCTGGCACAATGAAAGCGCTCGACGTTTAATCTATAGCCATCAATCCCTGTCAATCGCAAACGGCTGCCACGCCTGGCGCACCGGCATCACCTCGACGCGGTTGATGTTCATATGGTCCGGCAGTTCCGCGATGTAAAGCATCTGTCCGGCGATATCTGCGGCGCTGAGCGGCGTGGTGCCGCGATAGAGCGTATCCGACGCGGCCTGGTCGCCTTTGGTGCGTACAAGGGTAAACTCGGTTTCGGCTATTCCCGGCGCCAGATCGGTGACCCGCACGCCGGTGCCGAGCAGATCGCAGCGCAGGTTGTAGCTGAACTGCTTGACGAACGCCTTGCTGGCGCCGTAGACGTGGCTGCCGGGATAGGGCCACTGCCCGGCAATCGATCCGACGTTAATGATGCTCGCCCCGGCGCCGTGCTTAATCAGCGTCGGCAGCAGGGCGTGGGTGACGTTCACCAGCCCGGTGACGTTGGTGTCGATCATGGTGTGCCAGTCGGCAAGCTCCACCTTCTGCGCCGGCTGCGGCGCCAGCGCCAGCCCGGCGTTATTGATCAGCGCCCGCACGTCGCTGAAGGCTGCGGGCAGGGCGGCTACCGCCGCCTGCACCGCACCGGCGTCGCGGACGTCCAGTTCGATGATGTGCACCGGCACGCTGGCAGCCAGCGTCTCCTGCAGGGCCTCAAGCCTCTCCAGGCGGCGGCCGCTCAGCACTACTCCCCAGCCCGCGTCGGCAAACGCCCGCGCCGCCGCCGCGCCAAATCCCGATGTTGCTCCGGTAATAAACACCACTTTACTGACTGTCATAATGCGCTCCCGCTCTCTGATGTCCCTCCACTATAAAAATCCCGCCGGGCTGACTACAGTGACAGTCAGGAAGCGCCGCTGTGACACGGTGTCACGACCGCGGCCGCCGTCTGGCTCTAACGCCGCGCCGCCGCTGCCATCAATGATGAAGCGACTAACCACCTACGCGAGGAGCAGAGTATGACATCGCTATTTAACAACGCTACCGCCGTCAGCAATCAGGACGTACGCCAGCTGGACCGCGAGTATGTGTTCCATTCGTGGTCGGCGCAGGGCGGCCTCAACCCGCTGGTGATCGCCGGGGCAGAGGGCTGCGAGCTGTGGGACTACGACGGCAAGCGCTATCTCGACTTCAGCAGCCAGCTGGTGAACGTCAACATCGGCTACCAGCATCCGAAAGTGCTGGCGGCAATGCGGGCGCAGCTTGACGCGCTGGTGACTATCGCCCCGGCCACCGCTAACCTGGCGCGCGGCGAGGCGGCGAAACGCATCGTTGAGCTGGCGCCGGCGGGCTTTGACAAGGTGTTCTTCACCAATGCCGGGGCCGACGCCAATGAGAACGCCATCCGCATGGCGCGGCTCTACACCGGGCGCGATAAGGTACTCTCGGCCTACCGCTCCTATCACGGCAACACCGGCAGCGCCATCGCCGCCACCGGCGACGCCCGGCGGGTGCCCAACGAATACTCCCGGGGCCACGTCCACTTCTTTAACCCCTACCTCTACCGCAGCGAGTTCAGCGCGGTAACCGAAGAGGAGGAGTGCAGCCGGGCGCTGGCCCACCTGCGCCGGGTGATCGAGTGCGAAGGCCCGGCGGCGATTGCCGCCATCCTGCTGGAATCGGTGCCCGGCACCGCCGGTATTCTGGTGCCGCCCGCCGGCTACATGCAGGGCGTACGGGCGCTGGCCGACGAGTTCGGCATCGTGCTGATCCTCGACGAGGTGATGGCGGGCTTTGGCCGCACCGGCAGCTGGTTCGCCTTTGAGCAGGACGGCGTGGTGCCCGATCTGGTTACTTTCGCCAAAGGGGTCAACTCCGGCTACGTTCCGGCGGGCGGCGTCCTCATCAGCGAACCGATCTCCCGCTATTTCGACGACCACTTCTTCGCCGGCGGCCTGACCTACTCCGGCCATCCGCTGGCGATGGCCGCCATCGTCGGCACCCTCGATGCGATGAAAGAGGAGGGCGTGGTCGAAAACGCCGCCGCCGTGGGTCGCACCACCCTGCGCCCCGGCCTCGACGCCCTGGCGGCAAAGCACGCCATCATCGGCGAAGTGCGCGGCCGCGGCCTGTTCCAGGCCCTGGAGCTGGTCAGCAGCCGGCAAACCAAAAAACCGATTGCCGCCGCCGGGATGGCCGCCATCAAGTCGGCCCTCACCGAAGCGGGCCTGCTCAGCTTCGTGGTGGAAAACCGCATCCACGTCGTGCCGCCGTGCGTTATCCGCGCAGAGCAGGTGACGCAGGGGCTGGGAATCCTGGATTCGGTGCTGGGAGCGTTTGGGCATTTGGTGGAGTAATTATTAGTGAGTGCAATACCGTCCGTTTTAAATGATGAGATTGGCGGACGGTATGATTTTTCGTTTTTTTGATAAGAGGGTTGTGGTGATTCGGGAAAATAGTCCCTACTTTTTTGACTAAACGCGCTAATGCTCACTTCGCCAGGTAACCATCAACAACGGCTTCCCGGGTAGGGAATAAATGGGCCAGGTTGCCAGAGGCGCTATGCTGTCATTCACAGCAAATGATGCTTCATCAGGTCTGCCACATTCAGAATACCGCACACGGTCTCTTGCCGATCCAGTACCGGCAGTACCGTTATCGCCGCAGGCGAGTGCTGCTCCATCTTTCTGATGGCCGCCTCCACCAGTTCGTCCGCGTAGATCCAGGTGGGTGCTGTCGTCATCACTTCTGTTACCGGATTGTCGAGAAACAGGTTGTTGTACATTACATAGCGGCGTATATCCCCGTCAGTGACAATACCAATGAGCCGCTGGTCGTCATCGGTGACGGAAACGGCGCCCGTTTTGCTGCTGGTCATCGTAAACAGCGTCTCCAGGATGGTTGCCGTCTGGCGGACGGCGCAGCACGACTCTCCGGCTTTCATCACGTCACCTACGGTCAGCAGCAGACGTTTGCCGAGTGAGCCACCGGGGTGATAAAACGCAAAATCCTCTTTCTTAAAGTCACGCATTTTCATCAGGACGGCGGCCAGCGCATCGCCCAGCGCCAGCGCCAGGGTGGTGCTGTTCATCGGCGCCAGCCTCAGCGGGCAGCACTCTTCCTCAACGCTGGCATCAAGAATCGCGTCGCTATGTTTAGCCAGTGAAGAGGCAGGATTGCCGCACAGAGCAATAATCGGTACGCCAATACGCTTTAGTGTCGGAAGAAGCGCCAGGATTTCCGGCGTTTCGCCGCTGTTAGAGAGGATGAGCAGGCTATCTGCAGATGTCACCATCCCCAAATCACCATGTACACCCTCTGCCGGATGAAGCCAGAAAGCTGGCGTGCCGGTGCTGGCAAGCGTGGCGGCAATCTTGTGGGCGATATAGCCGGGTTTTCCCATACCCGTCACAATTACCCGTCCCCGGGTCTTAAGCAGGATATTCACGGCGCTGATAAACCCTTCTCCCAGCCGGGGGGCGGCATCTATCAGCGTCCGGGCTTCGTTAATCAGGACCGCTCTGGCGCACTCAATAATATCGCTACGCTTGTCATCAGTTGTCGGGTACATAGTTCACCTCATGGATTCAGGTAAGATTCGGCTATGGAAACACAGATGGTGTGAAACTCAATGTTAAAACGTGAATTTGATGTGAATTGGTGATTTTGATCTCATTTTAATGTCTGGAGTTATTTTAATCTTGCGTCATGGTAAGGCTAGCCAGGTGGAAAGAGTAAGAGTGTCCAGATATAACAAAGAAGAGCGGGTTAAACGCATTATTGAACGCGTTAGCAGAGAGAGTCACGTCACCATCAGTGAACTGGCTGACCATTTTTCAGTTTCTCATATGACGATCCGCAGAGATATTGAGGAGTTGCAAAAGCAGGGGATGATAAAAGTCGTTTTTGGCGGCAAAATTGTAAAAAACTTTATTGAGACTAGTCCCCCTTACAATAATAAAGCGCGAGAAAATACCGCTTATAAAAAAAACGTAGCGCTAAAGGCCTGGCATTTCTTACAGCCGGGGCAGGTGGTGTATATGGACGGCGGCACCACGATTAAGGAGCTTGCGCTCCGGGTAGATATGCCGCTTACGGTACTGACGAATGATATTAGCACTGCCAGTATTTTAAACGAAAATCAATACGTTAAAGTTATTCTCTGTCCGGGGGAGTTGGTACGGGAGAGTTTATCGGCCTACAGTACCGAAACGCTGCGCTTTCTGTCCGATCACTCCTGCGATATTGCCTTTATCGGCGCGGACGGCTTCAGCAAAGAGTATGGAGCGATGACCACCAGCCAGGCGAAAGCGGACTGTAAATGGATGGCCGCGCATCGGGCGGCGAAATCAATATTGCTGCTCGACCATACAAAAGAAAATGTTTTCTGTAATTATAAAATAGCCGACCTGGATTTCTTTAGTGAAGTAATAATCGATGACAATGCATTGATACTCTGAATCATTTGACTTGCACACTATCAGTATTACTGAAATTGCCGCAACGTGTTATTCACGTTTCGGCAATGGCAGAGGATAACCTATTAGCAGCTCGAAGGACGACGAGTATTAGAACCTGTTAGGGAAAATACTGATATGAAAGTAGCCATTATTGCCGATGATTTAACCGGGGCGAATGCGACCGCGGCCCTGCTAAGTACCCGGGGTTTTACCACATTAACCTGTCTCGATAATCCGCAGAGTGGGGAAGACTACGATGTTATCTCTTTTTCCACAGACTCACGCTCGGTACCCGCCAGGGAGGCCTATGAGCGGGTGTCCCGCTACCTTGAGCTGGTGAATCCGGATACGACCACCATCAGCAAACGCATTGATTCCACTCTGCGCGGTAATTTAGGTGCTGAGGTGGATGCAGTCATAGATCGGTATCCGCAGCTGATGGCGATAGTCGTGCCGGTGTATCCCTCCAGCGGGCGCATCTGCGTAGGAGGCTCGCTGCTGGTTGATGGCATTCCGCTGCAGAATACGGCGATGCGTAATGATCCAAAAAATCCGATGACAGAATCCTCCGTGATTGCGCTTTTTCGTCAGCAGACCAATAAGAGCGTTGGCTATATTCCACTTAGCCAGGTGCTGAAGGGCGAGAGGGAGCTGGCGCAACAGCTTAAAGATCTCTATCAGAAAAACGTCAGAATTGTGGTGATGGATGCCACTACCGATGAAGATATTCACTGTATTGCAGCGGCGGTGTTAAAAGCAAAAGTCCCTTTCTTTTGCGTCGATCCTGGCGTGTTTACCGCCCATCTGGCCTATATGCACTATGCCAGCGGCAGAAAGAGAGCCAACAAAATTTTTGTCGCTATTGGCAGCGTCTCTGAGCTTACTCAGCGGCAAATTAAGAAGCTGCGCTATGAGAGACAGGTCAGTATTCAGACCCTGAGCGCAGAGGCGCTTATTGATATCGCCCTGCACCCGGAACAGGGCTCGCCTATCGCCAGCGGGATTATTGAAACAACTCGCCAGTACGATGTGGTAGGCATTGATACCGTCGAACTGCCGGAGCACGTCTGCTGCCTGAAAAGTCTGGCAAAGAAATATGCCCTTGATGAGCACGGTATCAGCCTGCTCATTAATCAGGGGATCGCGGAAGTAACGGCCCAGGTGCTGGGGGCGGAAAACTCTCCCATCAGCGCGCTGTACAGCAGCGGCGGCGATGTTGTGGTGGCGATTACCCGGCGGCTAAAGGGCAATGGCGTGATACTCAAAGATGAAGTCGAACCGCTGACCGTTTATGGCCATCTTACCGGCGGCCTCTGCCGCGGCGTTCCGGTTATCACGAAAGGCGGTTTTGTCGGCGATGATAATACGCTCGTCCACTGTATTGACTATCTGGCAACAAAAGTATCAACCCAAAAATCAGCAGCAGAAATTGCGTAAATAAAAAATCTGAGGATCCACTATGAGACCATTGATTGCTATCCCGATGGGGGATGCGGCCGGCATCGGCCCGGAGATTACGGTAAAAACTATCGCCTCCCCGCAGGCGCAGAAATATGCCCGCATGGTTGTCGTCGGCGACCGGCAGGTGCTGGAACAGGCCTGCGAATTTTCCAGCGTAACATTAAACATCAACGTTATTGAAAGCCTGAGTGAATTTATTGACTCTCCGGACGTGGTAAATCTTATTCAGCGCGGAAATATTGATTTCTCAACGCTGCGGCTGGGTGAAATACAGGGACAGTGTGGCAAAGCCGCCTACGACTGTATTGAGCAGGTGATTATGATGGCAATGGCCAGAGAGGTGGATGCTGTCGCCACGACGCCGATTAATAAAGAATCGCTTAAGGCAGGGAAAGTCGACTTTATCGGCCATACGGAGATATTCGGCAAGCTTACGGGAACAGCCGATCCGCTGACTATGTTCCAGGTTCGCGATTTACGCGTCTTTTTCCTTAGCCGTCACCTGTCGCTGGTAAATGCGATCCGCAGTCTGACGCCGGAAAAAGTATGTGACTATGCGGTGCGCAGCGCCGGGGCGCTTAACCGGCTGGGGCTGGCGCAGCCGCGCCTGACGGTGGCGGCGATTAATCCCCACGGTGGGGAGCACGGCCTGTTTGGCACCGAGGATGATGATATTTTGCTGCCCGGAATCGAGATGGCGCGGGCACGGGGCATCAATATCAGCGGCCCGAAACCCGCCGACAGCGTATTCCATTTTGCGCTGCAGGGAGAGTATGACGCTGTCCTCTCGCCCTATCACGACCAGGGGCATATCGCTACAAAAATGGTGGATTTTCACCGCACGATTTCAATTACTAACGGTATGCCCATTCTGCGTACCTCGGTCGATCACGGTACGGCCAATGACATTGCCGGGCGAGGCGTCGCCGATCCTGTCAGCATGATCGAAGCCGTCAGGCTGGCGGCACGCTATGCGCCCTGTTTTGTTCGCTAAGACAATCTGTTCACTCCCGCCGCATCGGTGGGAGTAGCAACCTCTATCTCTACAGGTGAAATAATGATGTCCGAAAATAAAAAGGATACGGGCAGTTTTTTCTCAGGCCCCGGGTTTAAAGGCGTCTCAATGGTTATTATCGGCCTGGCGATTTTTTTTATTGGCAGCAAGGGGAGTAGCCAGTTAGAAAGTTCGCGGGTGATCGGCGGTCTGCTTATTGCCATTGCCGCACTGCTGTTTATGATTTTAAAAACACGCATCTCAACGTTTCCCGCATTAATTATTGCCGGAATTATTACCGGCTCTCTGGGCGGAATGAAAAGCGATGTCATGATCCAGTCCATCACCAAAGGTTTTGGCGGCACCCTGGGGCATATCGGAATTGTCATCGGCTTTGGCGTCATGATGGGCGCGCTGCTGCAGCTTAGCGGGGCATCGCGCAGGATGGCGCTCACTTTCATTCGTTTCCTCGGCAAAGAGCGCGAGGAGCTGGCGTTGGTGCTGATTGGTCTGATCGTCTCCATGGCGGTCTTCTGCGATTCGGCGTTTATCGTCCTCACGCCGCTGGTGAAGTCACTGTCGCGCTCCAGCGGTAAATCGATCGTGGGTCTGGGGGCTACGCTTGCTGCCGGGCTTGTCATTAGCCACAGCATGATCCCGCCTGCCGTAGGACCCTTTGGGGTTGCCTCTCAGTTTGATATGCCTATTGGCACTTTTATGCTCTGGAGCATGGTCGTGGCAATCCCGGTTACGATCTGCGGCTATCTCTACACTTCACGGTTGGGCGAAAAGATTTATATCGTCCCTGCCGAGGATGGGGACGGCTTCTCAAGAGAGCGCATCCAGCCCTCGGAAACCGCCTCCGCCGATGAGCATCTTCCGGGGAAGGTTATCTCATTTGCGCCGCTGATTGTGCCGATTCTGCTGATTCTGCTGGCAACCTTTTTTCGTGAAACGGGAATATTAGCGGCTTACCAGGGGCAGTGGCAGGGCACGCTGGGGCAGATGTGCATTACCCTCGGACATCCCGTTGTCGCGGTCGGCACCGGTCTGCTGATTGCCGTAATCGGCCTTGGCGGCTGCTATGAGCGCAAAGAGGTGATCCAGAGTATGGACAATGCCATTCGCTCGGCGGGGATCATTTTGCTGTTGATTGGCGGCGGCGGGGCGCTGGGCATGGTGCTGCGCGACTCCGGCGCGGCCAACATGATCGCGGGCTATATCGTCAAGATAGGCGTACCGGGCGTTCTGCTGCCGCTGCTGCTCTCCACGCTTATTCGCCTGATTCAGGGTTCCGGTGCGGTGGCGATGATCACTGCGGCGAGCATTACCGCGCCGATGATAAAAACGCTTGGCGTAGATCCTATTATCGCCGGTCTGGGCTGCACGGTGGGATCCTTTATGTTCTCTTACTTTAACGACGCCTACTTCTGGGTGGTAAACCGCTCGCTAGGGGTAACCGAAGTGCAGGAGCAGATCCGCGTCTGGAGCGTAACCTCCACTATCCTGTGGGCTGCGGGCTCCGTCACGCTGCTGGTGGTAAACTGGCTGTTCTTTTGAGGTCTTTTCCGGATAAGCTGTCGTAAAGTATAAAAATACCGGACAGGAAGGAAGATGACTGAAATTAACCCCTACGGCCAGCTGGTCGGTACACCGCTTCCCGACTGGCATGGCGCCGACCTGCTCCAGCGCCATACCCTTCACGGCAGACTCACCCGCCTGGCGCCGCTCAGCGCGCAGGTCCACGCCGCCGATCTGTTTGCCGCCTACACGCTGGTGGACGATAACCGCGACTGGACCTGGCTTGTCGGCAATCGTCCCGAGTCTCTCGCCGAAACGACGGCCTGGATACAGACTAAGGTCGAGGACCGGGCGCTGGTGCCTTTCGCGGTGATTGACGCCCGCTCGGAGAGGGCGGTCGGCGTGGTCTGCTTTATGGCCATCGACCGCGCCAACGGCACGGTGGAGATAGGCCACGTCACCTGGTCGCGGGCGATGAAGCAGAGTGCGATTGGCACAGAGGCCGTCTGGCTGCTGCTGCGGGAGGCGTTTGCCTGCGGCTATCGCCGGGTCGAGTGGAAGTGCGATTCGCTGAACGTCGCCTCGCGCCGGGCGGCGGAGCGGCTGGGGTTTACCTTCGAAGGGCGCTTTCGCAAGAAGATGGTGCGCAAGGGGCGCAACCGCGACAGCGACTGGCTATCGATTATCGATGATGAATGGCCGCAGGTGGATGCGGCCATTCAGCGCTGGCTGGCCCCGGTCAATTTCGACGCCCAGGGCCAGCAGCTTAGCCGCCTCAGAACGTCCTGAGCGGCGCTTTGCGCACCGGCGCATCGCCGGCCACGTAGTACTCGGCGGTGCTGCGCGGCAGGCGCTGGCCGCGGATCGCGTCGGCAATTTTCTCGCCGATCATGATGGTGGTGGCGTTCAGGTTGCCGGTAATGATAACCGGCATGATCGAAGCGTCGACCACCCGCAGCCCTTCCATGCCGTGCACCCGGCCTTCGCCGTCAACCACCGCCATTTCGTCGTAGCCCATTTTACAGGTGCCGCACGGGTGGAAGGCGGTCTCTGCGTGATTGCGCACGAACTCGTCAAGCTGCTCATCGGTTTGGCACGCCTCGCCGGGGCTGATTTCGCGGCCGCGATACTTGTCCAGCGCCGGCTGGTGCATGATTTCGCGGGTAATGCGGATCGCGTCGCGAAACTCCTGCCAGTCCTGCTCGGTGGACATGTAGTTGAACAGGATCGCCGGGTGATCGTGCGGATCGCGCGATTTGATACGCACGTGGCCGCGGCTCGGTGAGCGCATCGAGCCGACGTGGCACTGGAAGCCGTGCTCCTTCACCGCGTTCGAGCCGTTGTAGTTAATCGCCACCGGCAGGAAGTGGTACTGAATATTCGGCCAGTCGAACTCCTCGCGGCTGCGGATAAAGCCGCCGGCCTCAAACTGGTTGCTGGCGCCGATGCCGGTACCGCCGAATAGCCACTCCGCGCCGATCTTCGGCTGGTTCCACCACTGCAGGGCAGGGTAGAGCGACACCGGCTCTTTACATTCGTACTGCAGGTACATCTCCAGGTGATCCTGCAGGTTCTCGCCGACGCCCGGCAGCGGGTGCACCAGCGGAATGTCGAACTGGTGCAGCAGGGCCGGATCGCCCACGCCCGAGCGCTGCAGGATCTGCGGCGAGGCGATAGCCCCGGCGCACAGCAGCACCTCTTTGCGGGC
The DNA here is from genome assembly GCF_001598855.1 of Pluralibacter gergoviae ATCC 33028 = NBRC 105706. GTDB lineage: Bacteria > Pseudomonadota > Gammaproteobacteria > Enterobacterales > Enterobacteriaceae > Pluralibacter > Pluralibacter gergoviae. The sequence continues at coordinate 29,353 of NZ_BCZS01000011.1, forward strand.
GGTGGCCTTCACCGGCGCGGTGCCGCTGCCTTCCAGCCACTCGACGCCGACGGCGCGCTTGCCGTCGAAAATAATATGGTCCGTCAGGGCATGGGTTTTGATGGTCAGGTTCGGGCGCTGCTTTGCCTGGTCGAGATAGCCGCGCGCGGTGCTGGCGCGGCGGCCCTGCGGCGTGACCGTGCGATCCATCGGGCCGAAGCCCTCCTGCTGGTAGCCGTTGAGATCGTCAGTGCGCGGATAGCCCGCCTGCACGCCCGCTTCCACCATGGCGTGGAACAGCGGATTATTGCCATTTTTGGGCGTGGTCACGCTGACCGGACCGTCGCCGCCGTGCCAGTCGTTGGGGCCGATGTCGCGGGTCTCCGCCTTGCGGTAGTAGGGCAGGCAGTCGAGGTAGCTCCAGTGCTCCAGGCCCTTCGCTTGCGCCCAGCCGTCGAGATCCATCGCGTTGCCGCGGATATAGCACATGCCGTTAATCAGCGACGAGCCGCCGAGGCCCTTGCCGCGCCCGCACTCCATGCGGCGGTTGTTCATGTGCGGTTCAGGCTCGGTTTCATAGGCCCAGTTGTAGCGCTTGCCCTGCAGCGGATAGGCCAGCGCGGCCGGCATCTGAGTGCGGAAATCAAAGCGGTAATCCGGCCCGCCGGCTTCCAGCAGCAGCACGGTGGTGTCGGCATCTTCCGTCAGTCGGGTAGCCAGTACGTTGCCGGCGGAGCCGGCACCGATAATGATGTAGTCAAATTCCATGCGTTCCCCTCAGTTAAAAAATGGACTGAAATTTCGCCATCTCAACCTGGATGGACTTCACCTGAGTGTAACTCTGCAGCGTCATCACCCCGTTTTCACGGCCGACGCCCGAGTGCTTATAGCCGCCAACCGGCATCTCAGCCGCCGACTCGCCCCAGGTGTTGATCCAGCAGATACCCGCCTCAAGCTGATGAATAACGCGGTGGGCGCGGTTCAGATCGCGGGTCACCAGGCCGGCGGCGAGGCCGAAGTTGGTGTCGTTGGCGCGGCGGATAACCTCGTCTTCATCCTGATAGCTGAGGATGCTCATCACCGGGCCGAAGATCTCCTCTTTGACGATGGTCATCTCGTCGCGGCAGTCGGTAAACACCGTCGGCGCGACCCAGGCGCCGCTGTCGAAGCCGTCGCCCTTCAGTACGTGGCCGCCGCATAGCAGGGTGGCGCCTTCGCGCTTGCCGGCTTCAATAAAGCGCAGCACGTTGTCGCGGTGCGGGAAGCTGACCAGCGGGCCGAAGTTGGTGCTTTCATCAAATACATCACCGGCGCGAATGCGCGCCACGCGTTCGGCAATCTTCTGTTCAAACTGTGCTTTAAGCGCCTGCGGGACGAACACGCGGGTGCCGTTGGTGCACACCTGGCCGGAGCTGAAGAAGTTGGCCATCATGGCGATGTCGGCGGCGGTATCGAGGTCGGCATCGTCAAACACGATCAGCGGCGACTTGCCGCCCAGCTCCATCGTCACCTCTTTGAGCGTGGAGCCCGCGGCGTTGGCCATCACTTTCTTGCCGCTGACCACGCCGCCGGTGAAGGAGACTTTGTCGATGCCCGGATGTTCGGTGAGCAGCTGGCCGGTCTCGGCCCCGACGCCCGGCAGGACGTTGAAAACGCCGTCCGGCACGCCCGCTTCGGTGTAGATCTCCGCAAGCTTGAGGGCGGTCAGCGGAGTGACTTCGCTCGGCTTGAAGATCATCGCATTGCCTGCGGCCAGCGCCGGCGCGGATTTCCACAGCGCAATCTGGATCGGGTAGTTCCACGCGCCGATCCCGGCGACCACGCCCAGCGGCTCGCGGCGGGTGTAGACGAACGAGGTGTCGCGCAGCGGGATCTGGCTGCCTTCCAGGGACGGGATCAGCCCGGCGTAGTACTCCAGCACGTCGGCGCCGGTAACGATATCGACCGTCGAGGTTTCGCTGAATGGTTTACCGGTATCGAGCGTTTCCAGGCGCGCCAGCTCGTCGTTGCGCTCGCGCAGCAGATCGACGGCGCGGCGCAGGATGCGCGAACGCTGCATGGCGGTCATTGCCGCCCACACTTTTTGTCCTTCGCGGGCGCTTTTCACGGCGCGCTCGACATCCTCTTTTCCTGCGGCCTGTACAGTGGCCAGCACTTCACCGTTCGCCGGATTGATGGTGTCGAACGTCTTACCGCCGGTTGCCGGGGTGTAGGTTCCGTGAATGTAGAGCTGTTGGTCGGCCATTCGGGTCATGCTGTCCTCCGTTATTGTGATTGGGCAGGAAAATGTGCAGGCAAATGCTGGCTGATGTAGCGGTTGGCGAGCGCTTCGGCCCGCTGCGGGTTGAAGGGCGCGCCGCTGAGCGCGCCCCGCAGCCAGAGTCCGTCGATCAGGGCCAATAGGCCGTAGGCGGCCTCGCGCGCCGCTTCACGCGGCAGTTCGCGGCGAAACTCGACCGTTATGGTCGACAGCAGGCGGCGGTTGCTCAGCTGCTGCAGCCGGTAAAGCATCGGCTGGTGCATGCTGCTGGCCCAGAAGTCCAGCCACGCCTTCATGGCGGCGGGGCGGATCTGCGTCTCGTCAAAGTTACCCGCCACGATGGCCTCAAGCCGAACCCTGGCGCTGGCGCCGGGCAGAGCCCGCAGCCGCTCAAGAATCGCGTGGCGCAGCTGGCTGGTGATGTCGCGCATCGTGGCCTCCAGCAGGCCGTTCTTATCGCGAAAGTAGTGGCCGATGATGCCGGTAGAGACGCCGGCCCGGCGGGCGATCTGCGCAATGGTCGTGTAGTGCAGTCCTACTTCATTGATCGCCTCTAAGGTGGCGTCAATCAGCTGCCGCTGGCGGATCGGCTGCATTCCTACTTTGGGCATTTTCCTGTTCCATCCATAAGTATGAATTATCTATTTAACCGTTTTTTAATTGGACGTTCAATATAAATTGTGTCTTAATTGTTACCGTTTTTGGGTTTATTGGTTACTAACAACAGTGAGGAAATGGGATGTCAAACCTTTCACCACCTGCGGAACACAGAGAAAAGGACAAAGTCAATCCGGTGGTTTTTTACACGTCGGCGGGGCTGATTTTGTTGTTTTCCCTGACGACAATCTTTTTCAGCGACTTTTCAGCAACGTGGATTAGCCGTGCCCTGAACTGGGTGTCGGCCACCTTCGGCTGGTACTATCTGCTGGCGGCGACGATCTATATCGTCTTCGTGGTCTGTATTGCCGGGTCGCGCTTCGGTTCGGTGAAGCTCGGACCGGAACAGTCTAAGCCGGAGTTCAGCCTGCTCAGCTGGTCGGCGATGCTGTTCGCCGCCGGGATCGGCATCGACCTGATGTTCTTCTCGGTGGCCGAGCCGGTAACGCAGTACATGCAGCCGCCGGAAGGGGCGGGGCAGACCATCGAGGCCGCGCGCCAGGCGATGGTATGGACGCTGTTTCACTACGGGCTGACCGGCTGGTCGATGTATGCCCTGATGGGCATGGCGCTGGCATACTTTAGCTATCGTTATAATTTACCGCTGACGATCCGCTCTGCGCTCTATCCCATCTTTGGTAAAAAAATCAACGGCCCCATTGGCCATACGGTCGACATTGCGGCGGTCATCGGCACCATCTTCGGGATTGCCACGACGCTTGGGATCGGCGTGGTGCAGCTGAACTATGGCATGAGCATACTGTTTGATATTCCGGACAGCATGGCGGCGAAAGCGGCGCTGATCGCGCTGTCGGTAGTGATTGCCACCATTTCGGTGACCTCCGGCGTCGATAAGGGCATCCGCATTCTCTCCGAGCTGAACGTGCTGATGGCGCTGGGGCTGATTCTGTTCGTGCTGTTTATGGGCGATACTTCGTTCCTGCTCAACGCCCTGGTGCTCAACGTCGGCGACTACGTTAACCGCTTTGTCGGCATGACCCTCAACAGCTTTGCCTTCGATCAGCCCACCGAGTGGATGAACAACTGGACGCTGTTCTTCTGGGCCTGGTGGGTGGCGTGGTCGCCGTTCGTCGGTCTGTTCCTCGCCCGCATTTCGCGCGGCCGCACCATTCGCCAGTTCGTGCTGGGGACGCTTATCATTCCGTTTACCTTCACCCTGCTGTGGCTGTCGGTGTTCGGTAATAGCGCCCTGCATGAAATTATGCACGGCGGCGCGGCGTTTGCGCAGCAGGCAATGAACTATCCGGAGCGCGGCTTCTACAGCCTGCTGGCGCAGTATCCGGGCTTTACCTTCAGCGCCTCCATCGCCACCATTACCGGCCTGCTGTTCTACGTGACCTCCGCAGACTCCGGGGCGCTGGTGCTGGGTAACTTCACCTCGAAGCTGAAGGATATCAACAGCGACGCGCCGAACTGGCTGCGCATTTTCTGGTCCATTGCCATCGGTCTGCTGACAATCGGCATGCTGATGACCAACGGCATCTCCGCCCTGCAGAACACCACGGTGATCATGGGACTACCGTTCAGCTTCGTGATCTTCTTTGTGATGGCCGGGCTCTATAAGTCGTTAAAAGTCGAGGACTACCGCCGCGCCAGCGCCAGCCGCGAAACCGCGCCGCGCGCCATCGGCCTGCAGGATCGCCTTAACTGGAAGAAGCGCCTGTCGCGCCTGATGAACTATCCGGGCAGCCGCTATACCGAGCAGATGCTGGAAAATGTCTGTTATCCGGCGATGGAGGAGGTCGCGAAGGAGCTGAAGCTGCGCGGCGCCTACGTCGAGCTGAAGAAGCTGGCGCCGGAGCCGGGCGAGAAGCTCGGCCACCTGTCGCTGCTGGTGCACCTGGGCGATGAGCAGAACTTCATCTATCAGATCTGGCCGCAGCGCTACTCGGTGCCGGGCTTCACTATCCGCGCCCGCAACGGCAAATCGACCTACTACCGGCTGGAAACCTTCCTGCTGGAGGGCAGCCAGGGGAATGACCTGATGGACTACAGCAAAGAGCAGGTCATCACCGATATTCTCGACCAGTACGAGCGGCACATGAACTTTATCCACCTGCACCGCGAGGCGCCGGGGAATAACGTCACCTTCCCGGACGCGGCGGTTGAGCGGGAGTCAGCCTGACGAGAGGGTGATCACCCGATCGTCCGACTGCCGCCAGGGAAGGCGGTAGACGGCGCCCGCCAGCGCCGGGTCAAACCCGGCGTTCAGGCGCAGCGTCAGCGCTGATGCGCCGAGCGCCTCCACCTTCCCGGCGCTAAATTCGGGAAGGTGGGCGATGCGGTGCGACAGCGCCTTATACAGACTCTCCTTGGCGCTGAAGGCCAGAGTGAGCGCCAGCGGGAAGGGCAGCCCGCTTTCCTCCAGCACCTTTTGCTCTCCGGCATCGACGATGCCGGAGGCCATCTCCCGGCACTGCTCCGCCGCCATCACTTTCTCTATATCCACGCCGACCGGACGTTTTGCTACCGCCGCCAGCGCGCAGCCTTCGCAGTGGCTGATGCTGCCGAACCAGCCCGCGGGCCACAGGGGCCGGCGCCGCTCGCCGATCCCCGCGATGTGGTCGATACCCTGTGCCTGCAAGGCGCGAAATGCGGCGATGCGGCCGGCGAGGTGCTCCGCCCTGCGCTTGGTCACGGCGCGATCGAGCGCGGCGCGGTGCGGTAGCCAGTGCAGATCGGCGTCGGTTAACGTGGCGGGATCGAAGTCAATTCGGTGGAGGTTTATTCCGGCGAGAGTAAGGATCGAGTGGTGGATATGCATGGCGCGGCCCCTTAAAACTCCTCCCCGGAAGAGGGGAGGAGGGACAGCATATCAGAAGTGGGTGTTAACGCTCATATACCAGGTGCGGCCCGGTTCGTTGTAGGTGTAGGCCCCGGCGCCCGCCATATAGGCACCCGTTTTGATATCGCCGGTCGTCTGGGCGTTGCCCTCGCGGAACAGGCGCTTATCAAACAGGTTTTCCACGCCGCCGGTCAGGCTGACGTTTTTGGTTACGTCCCAGGTCGCGCTCAGGCCGACGATGCTGTAGGGGCTGACCTCGCGGCTGTCCGTTCCGGATACGCGTTTGCCCTGATAGTCATACTTCTTCGGCTTCTGGGTTCCGTACCAGGTAAGGGTGGACTGCAGCGAGAGATCCGCGCGCGCCTGCCAGCTCAGGGTCGAGTTGAGGGTGTACTCCGGAATAATCGACAGGCGTTCGCCGGTCTTCTTATTCTTGCTCTGCAGCATATAGGTCAGGTTGTTGGTCCAGGTCACGGTATCGCTGACCGGCACGTTGAGAGAACCTTCCAGCCCTTCAACCACCGCGCGGTGGATATTTTCCCACTGGTAGATGTCGGTTTTACCGTTATTGGTACTGGCAATCGGCACCGTACCCGCTTCAATTTTGTTGTGGTAGTCGTTGCGGAACCAGGTCACGCCCGCCTGCCAGCCGTCGCGCTTGAACTCAAGGCCAATCTCTTTGTTGACGCTGGTTTCGGCATCCAGATTGTCGTTACCCATCATGTAGCAGCCGATACCGCTGCTGGCGCCGGTGGCGTAGCAGCCCTGGCCCTTGCTGTAGAGGATATAGTTGGAGTTGGTCTGATACAGGCTCGGCGCTTTATAGGCGCGGGCGATGCCCATTTTCAGCGTGAAGTCGTCGCCCAGCCCCTGGGAGAGGTTCAGAGACGGGCTCCAGTTGTCGCCGGTGACGGAATGGTGGTCAAAGCGCAGGCCCGGCGTCAGCATGGTGCTGTCGGTCAGCTCCATATTGTCTTCGGCAAACAGCGAGAAGATTTTCGCCTTTGAGTAGGGGCTGCGGTTGGTGCTGTCGTAGCCTGGGATCGCGCCGCCCATAAAGGTTTGCGAGTTGGAGAGCTCATCTTTCAGCTTCTGCTGCGTCCACTCGGTGCCGAGCGTCAGCGTCTGATTGACCAGCATCTGCAGCGGCAGATTAACCTCACTGTGCAGGGTGACATCGCTCAGGTCGGCATCAACATACTTCTGCGACGCCTTCGGATCGAAAATCCCTTCGGTGCCGCCCGCGAGACCTTCCGGCGTGCGCGAGTTGCGGGTGTGCTCGTACTGCGCCCAGTTAGTCGTCGTAATGCCGTTATCCCAGCCGCCGTTCCAGGTCAGGGAGTAGGTCTGGCGATAGAGGCGGTTGGTCTCTTTGCCGTAGCGCTCTTTTACCAGATCGTTGGTGTTGGTGTTCTGGGTATCGCCCGCGTAGAGGTTGCCCTGGCGGCTGTAGCCCGCCTCAAACTCCAGAGACTGCATCGGGGCGAAGTCCCAGCGCACCGAGCCGTTGATGTCTTTATTAATCACCCCTTCGCGCCCGGCGGCCATGGTATCGCTGTAGCTGCCCGTGCGTTCCGAGCTGTGGCTTTTGTTAATATCCCAGGCGTCCGCCTGCGTCTTATCAAGGTTGCCGTACAGGCGGAAGCTGAAGTCTCCGCCCAGCGGGCCGTTGAGGCTGAAGTTGGTACGCTTGGTGGCGCCTTCTGACTTGTGCTCCGGGGCATTGAAGTAGGTGTCCCACGAACCGTGCCACTCGTTGCCGCCTTTCTTGGTGATGATGTTGACCACGCCGCCCGCCGCGCCGTTGCCGTAGCGCGCCGCCGCCGGGCCGCGCAGAACTTCAATACGCTCGATCATCTCCGGCGGCACCCAGGCGGTGTCGCCGCGGGTGTCGCGCTCGCCGCGCCAGCCGAGGCGCACGGAGTTGCGGCTGGTGACCGGCTTGCCGTCAACCAGGATCAGGGTGTTCTCCGGGCCCATGCCGCGAATATCGATCTGACGGTTGTTGCCGCGCTGGCCGCTGGTGGAGTTGCCGGTCAGGTTAACCCCCGGCATCTTGCGGATGATCTCTGAGATGTCGCGCGCCGGGGGATCTTTGCGGATCTGGTCGGCGGTGATGGTTGAAACGCCTGGCGCCTGCAGATTCTGCTGGGCGGCGGTGACGACGATAGTCTCATCGGCATCGTCTTTTTTCGTATCGGCAGTGTCCGCCGCGTACAGCGGGAGCGCGGTGCCAAAAATACCCAGATTGACCATCAAAGCCAGTGATTTTACTTTGCTATGCATTATCGTTATCGCCCTGCTCATCGTTGTTATCCGCCCCCCGCGCGTCCAGCGTCTTCAGCCGGGCAAATACCCGGATGATTTGAGGCGTTAATATGAAATTGCGCGGCAATACGCTATTGCAAATGCAAATAATTATCAATATGATTGTTGATAAATTTTTATCTACGACACATATTTTCACAGTGGGCACGGGGCTAACGTGACGCAGAAGTTAACGACAGGGAGCGATGCCTGGTGGGCCAGCCTCGACGGCCCGCGGCAGCAGCGGGAAGGAGATCATTGCCGGGTCACCTTTTACTGGCGCGATCCCGCAGGCAGCGAACACCATTCCGCCACTGCGCGCGTCTGGCTGTACATCACCGGCGTCACCGACCACCATCAAAACGCATTTCCGCAAACGCTTACCCGCTTACCGGGCACCGACGTCTGGCAGTGGCAAACCCTGCTACCCGCCGGCTGGCGCGGCAGCTACTGCTTTATTCCTTCCGATCGCGAGGACGATTTCGACCCGGCGCTGTTTCGCGGCGATGCCCCGGACCGCAGGCTGCTGCGCGACGGCTGGCGGCGGCTGTTGCCGAAGGCGATTGCCGACCCGCTTAACGCCTGCAGCTGGCGCGGCGGGCGCGGGCACGGCGTTTCGGCTCTGTCGATGCCCGACGCGCCGCCGCAGCCCGGCTGGGACCATCCCGCTGAACCCTACGGGGAACCGCGCCTCATGCAGTGGCAGAGCGATCGGCTCGGCAATACCCGGCGGGTGTGGATCTACACCACCGGCGAGGCGGATGAAAAAACGCGCCCGCTGGCGCTGCTGCTCGACGGCCAGTTTTGGGCCGAAAGTATGCCTGTCTGGCCCGCGCTGGCGGCCCTGACCCGCGAAGGCAAACTGCCTCCCGCCGTCTACCTGCTGGTGGATGCTATCGACACCGCTACGCGCGGCGAGGAGCTGCCCTGCAACGCCGACTTCTGGCTGGCGCTGCAGGAGGAGCTGCTGCCGCAGGTCCGCGCCGTCGAGCCTTTTAGCGACAGCCCCGCCCGCACGGTCGTCGCCGGCCAGAGCTTCGGCGGCCTGGCGGCGATGTTCGCCGGGCTGCGCTGGCCGCAGCGCTTCGGCCGCGTGCTGAGCCAGTCCGGCTCCTTCTGGTGGCCCCGCCGCGGCGAGGGCGGCGGCGTGATTATTGAACAACTGGCCCGCGGTGAACTCAGGCCGCAGGGCCTGCGCATCTGGCTGGAGGCCGGGCGGCGCGAACCCGTTATTTTTCAGGCCAATCAGGCGCTATGGCACCAGCTCACGCAGCAACACTGTCCCGTATTCTGGCAGCCGACCGATGGCGGCCACGACGCGCTCTGCTGGCGCGGGGGCCTTACCGCCGGGCTGATGCAGCTATGGCAGCCGCAGCCCCTGAACGACGATTGAGCGCACTTTTCCGAGGAGTTTGTATGCAAGTCAGTAATCCCTTCGACGACGCGCAGGGGCAGTTCTATATTCTGCAGAACGCCCGCTCGGCCTTTAGCCTCTGGCCGCAGCAGTGTCCGCTGCCCGCCGGGTGGCATCCCGTTTGCCAACCGCAGCCTCTGGAGGATTGCAACACCTGGCTGGCGCAGCGCTGGACGACCCTGATGCCGGGGAGCTATGCGGGAGCCTGCCATGAGTGAACGTTTACCGCTGGTGGCCGCCCAGCCGGGGATCTGGATGGCGGAGAAGCTCTCGACCCTGACGAATGCCTGGAGCGTGGCCCACTACGTTGAGCTTGAGGGCGAGCTTGACGCCGCGCTGCTCCAGCAGGCCATCGTGCGCGGACTGGCCGATGCCGATACGCTGCGGATGCGCTTCGAAGAGGAGAACGGCGATGTGTGGCAGCGCCCGGATCCGGCGTGGCGCCCGGCGCTGCCGGCGCAGGCCGACGTGCGCGCCGCCGCCGATCCGCAGGCCGCCGCAGAGGCCATTATGCAGGGCGATTTGCAGCAGAATACGCGCGCGGACAGCGGCGCGCCGCTGCTCTGCCACAGGCTGATCCGCGTCGGCGAACGCCGCTGGTTCTGGTATCAGCGCTATCATCACCTGCTGGTGGACGGCTTCAGCTTCCCGGCCATTACCCGCCACATCGCGCGAATTTACGCGGCGCTGCTGGCCGGCGAGCCGCTGCCGGACTCGCCCTTTACGCCGTTTGCCGAGGTGGTGGAAGAGTATCAGCGCTACCGCGATAGCGATGCCTGCCGGCGCGATAAGGCATTCTGGGCGCAGCAGCGCGCCGACCTGCCGCCCCCGGCGTCGCTCTCCGCCGCGCCGCTGCCCGGACGCGCCGCCAGTACCGATATCTGGCGCCTGAAGCTGACCGCCGACCGGCATGCCTTCAGCCGCCTGGCCGCCGCATCGGATGATGTCCAGCGCGCCGATCTGGCCCTGGCGCTGGCGGCACTGTGGCTCGGCCGCCTGTGCGGGCGCAGCGATTACGCCGCAGGCTATATCTTTATGCGCCGCCTCGGTTCGGCGGCACTGACCGCCACCGGCCCGGTGCTTAACGTTCTGCCGCTGGCGGTGACCATCCACCCGCAGGAGACGCTCTCCGCGCTGGCGACCCGTCTGGCCGGGCAGTTGAAAAAGATGCGCCGCCACCAGCGCTACGACGCCGAGCAGATCGTCCGCGACGGCGGTCGGGCCGCCGGCGATGAGCCGTTGTTCGGGCCGGTATTTAACGTCAAGGTCTTTGACTACCGCCTCGATATGCCGGGCACAATGGCCACGACCCACACCCTGGCGACCGGCCCAGTTAACGATCTGGAGCTGGCGCTGTTCCCGGACGAGACCGGCGGCCTTTCCGTCGAAGTGCTGGCGAACCGGCAGCGCTACGGCGAAGAGGAGCTGAAGCGCCACGCCGCCCGGCTGGAGGCGATGCTGGCCCAGTTTGCCGCCAATCCGGCGCTGCCCTGCGGCGCGGTGGATCTGGTCAGCGCCGATGAATACCGGCGGCTGGCGGAGATTAACGCCACGGCCAAAGAGGTCGAGGCAACCACGCTAAGCGCGCTGGTGGCCCGCCAGGCGGCAAAGACCCCGGACGCCCCGGCGCTGGAGGATGCCCGCCACCGGCTGAGCTACCGCCAGATGCGCCAGCAGGTGGTGGCCCTGGCGAACCTGCTGCGCGCCCGGGGCGTGAAGCCCAGCGACAGCGTGGCGGTGGCGCTGCCGCGCTCGGTGTTCCTCACTCTGGCCCTGCACGCCATTGTTGAAGCGGGCGCCGCGTGGCTGCCGCTGGATACCGGCTATCCCGACGAACGGCTGCGGATGATGCTGGAGGACGCCGCGCCGTCGCTGCTGATTACGGCCAACGAGCAGCTGAGCCGCTTTACCGGGGTTGAAACCCTCTGCTACGAGAGCCTGCTGCCCGCCGGGGACGACGCGCCGCTGGCGCTATCGCGCCCGGAGCAGACCGCCTACATTATTTTCACCTCCGGCTCCACCGGCCGCCCGAAAGGGGTCATGGTCGGCCAGCAGGCGATCGTCAACCGCCTGCTGTGGATGCAGGACCACTATCCGCTGGGCGACGACGACGTGGTGGCCCAGAAGACGCCGTGCAGCTTTGACGTTTCGGTGTGGGAGTTCTGGTGGCCGTTTATCGCCGGCGCTTCGCTGGTGATGGCCGAGCCGGACGCCCACCGCGATCCGCTGGCGATGCAGCAGTTTTTCGCCGACTGCGGCGTGACCACCACCCACTTCGTGCCGTCGATGCTGGCGGCCTTTGTCGCCTCTCTGGAGCAGGAAAGTGCCGCCTGCCGCAGCCTGCGGCGCGTCTTCTGCAGCGGCGAGGCGCTGCCCGCCGGGCTATGCCGCGAGTGGGAAACGCTGACCGGCGTCCCGCTGCACAACCTCTACGGCCCGACGGAAGCGGCGGTGGACGTCAGCTGGTATCCGGCCTTCGGCCCTGAGCTGGCGGCGGTGACCGGCAGCAGCGTGCCCATCGGCTTCCCGGTGTGGAACACCGGCCTGCGCATCCTCGATGCGATGATGCGCCCGGTGCCGTTCGGCGTGGCGGGCGACCTCTATCTGACGGGCGTACAGCTGGCGCAGGGCTACCTCGGCCGCCCGGATCTGACCGCCAGCCGCTTTATCGCCGATCCTTTTGCCCCCGGCGAGCGGATGTACCGCACCGGCGACGTGGCGCGCTGGCTGGAAAACGGCGCCGTGGAGTACCTCGGGCGCAGCGACGATCAGCTTAAGATCCGCGGCCAGCGCATTGAGCTCGGCGAGATCGACCGCGTGATGCAGGGCCTGCCGGACGTCGCCCAGGCGGTGGCCCACGCCTGCGTCTTTAACCAGGCCGCCGCCACCGGCGGCGACGCCCGCCAGCTGGTGGGCTACCTGGTCAGCGAATCGGGGCAGCCGCTTGACGACGATGCCCTGCTGGCGCAGCTTCGCCAGCAGCTGCCGCCGCACATGGTACCGGTGGTGCTGGTGCAGCTTGCGGCGCTGCCGCTCAGCGCCAACGGCAAGCTCGACAGAAAAGCGCTGCCGCTGCCGGAGCTGACGCAAACATCGGCGGGCAGAGCGGTGGAGAGCGAGACCGAGATTGCGGTAGCAGAGGCCTTCAGCGCGCTGCTCGGCTGCGAGGTGGGCGACGTTGACGCCGACTTCTTCGCCCTCGGCGGCCACTCGCTGCTGGCGATGCGTCTGGCGGCGCTGCTCAGCCGCCGCTTCGCCCGGCAGGTGACGCCGGGGCAGGTGATGGTCGCCTCCACCGTCGGCAGGCTCAGCGCGCTGCTGGCGGCAGAGGACGACGAGCAGGCCCGCCGGCTGGGGTATGAGACGCTGCTGCCCCTGCGCGACGGCGGCGGCCCCACGCTGTGGTGCTTCCACCCGGCCTCCGGCTTCGCCTGGCAGTTCAGCATCCTGGCGCGCTGGCTCTCTCCGCGCTGGTCGATTACCGGCATCCAGTCGCCGCGCCCGGCCGGACCGATGGCGACCAGCGCGGATCTCGACCAGCTCTGCGACGCGCACCTGCAAACGCTGCTGGTGCAGCAGCCGCAGGGGCCGTACTACCTGTTCGGCTACTCCCTCGGCGGCACGCTTGCCCACGGCGTCGCCGCCCGCCTGCGCCAGCGCGGCGCGGAGGTGGCCTTCCTCGGTCTGCTGGATACCTGGCCGCCGGAGACTCAGAACTGGTCCGAGAAAGAGGCCAACGGCCTCGATCCGGAAGTGCTGGCGGAGATCGAACGCGAGCGCGAGGCGTTTCTTGCCGCCCAGCAGGGACAGGCCTCCGGGGAGCTGTTCAGCGCCATCGAGGGCAACTACGCCGATGCGGTACGCCTGCTGGCCACCGCCCACAGCGTGCCTTTCGACGGTAAGGCGACGCTGTTCGCCGCTGAAAAAACCATGACGCCGGGGATGGATCCGCAGCAGATCTGGGCGCCCTGGGTGGGCGAGCTGGAGGTGCACCGCCAGGCGTGCGCCCACGTGGAGATTATCTCGCCGCAGGCGTTTGAGCAGATTGGGCCGCGGCTGCGGGAAATTCTCCGCTAGCCGCGGGGCGGGCTTGTGCCTGAGCGAAAAGCACAAGCCTGCCGCCATTCCATCCGGCAATCATTGCCATTCATTTATTTCATTTTTCCGACTTATCCTGCCTGATGTACTCTATTTGTAGATTTGTATGACAAATAAAATAAAGCGCTCACGCAGCGTAAGCAGGTTATATGGCAACGGAAAACGTACTTAACGCGCCGGCAAAGGCCGACCACTGGCAGCAGATTGGCGAGGAGCTTCTCGCCCGCGCGGGTATCACCCTCAACGGCAGCCGGCCCTGGGATATTCAGGTCACCAATCCTAAGTTCTTTAAGCGCGTGCTGCAGCAGGGCTCGCTGGGGCTGGGCGAAAGCTATATGGACGGCTGGTGGCACTGCGACCAGCTGGACGAGTTTATCGCCCGCGTCATCAACGCCGATCTCGAATCCTCTTTACACCTTAACGTGCAGGATATGCTGCGCATTGCCGGGGCGCGGATCGTCAACCATCAGACCAAAAAGCGCGCCTGGATCGTCGGTAAAGAGCACTATGACCTCGGCAATGACCTCTTCACCCTGATGCTCGATCCGTGGATGCAGTACTCCTGCGGCTACTGGAAAGAGGCCACCACCCTGCACGAAGCGCAGCAGAGCAAGCTGAAGATGATCTGCGAAAAGCTGCAGCTGAAAGAGGGCATGACGCTGCTGGATATCGGCTGCGGCTGGGGCGGACTGGCCTCTTACGCCGCCGAACACTACGGCGCGAAGGTCACCGGGCTGACCATCTCCGCCGAGCAGCAGCAGTTTGCTCAGGAGCGCTGCGCTAACATGGACGTGGAGATCCTGCTTGAGGACTACCGGGATCTCGACCGGCAGTTCGACCGGATTGTTTCGGTGGGGATGTTTGAACACGTCGGGCCGAAAAATTACGACACCTATTTCCGCATGGTGAACAGGAACCTGCGTCCCGACGGTCTGTTTCTGCTGCACACCATCGGCTCGAATAAAACCGACCTCAATGTCGATCCGTGGATCAATAAGTATATCTTCCCCAACGGCTGCCTGCCGTCGGTGCTGCACATTGCCAAAGCCAGCGAGCCTTATTTCGTGATGGAGGACTGGCACAATTTCGGCAGCGACTATGACCGCACGCTGATGGCGTGGGAGCAGCGCTTTCAGGAGAGCTGGCACCTGCTGGAAGACCGCTACTCCCCGCGCTTTCGCAATATGTTCACCTACTACCTGAAGGCCTGCGCCGGGGCATTTCGCGCCCGCAACATTCAGCTCTGGCAGGTGGTGTTTACCCACGGCGTGGAGGGCGGGCTGCGGGTCGGACGCTGATTTCTTACTTTGCCCAGCGCCCCAGCGGCACCACCAGCGGCGTGCCCGCCACCGGATCGGGCACGATGGTACACGGCATTCCGTAGATCTTCTCGATAAGCCCGGCGGTGACGATCTCGCCCGGCGCGCCCTCGGCGATGATTTTCCCATCGCGCAGGGCAATCAGGTGGGTGGCGTAGCGGCAGGCCTGGTTGAGGTCGTGCAGCACCGCCGCCAGGGTGTAGCCCTGTTCGCGGTTCAGGGCGCTCAGCAGCTCCAGCAGGTCTATCTGGTAGCTGATGTCCAGCCAGGTGGTCGGCTCGTCGAGCAGCATGATCTGCGTCTCCTGCGCCAGCACCATGGCGATCCACGCCCGCTGGCGCTGGCCGCCGGAAAGGGTATCCACGCTCTGCGCCGCCAGCTCAAGTACGCCGGTAGCGGCCATCGCCCGCGTCACCGCCTCTTCATCTTCTTTCCGCCAGCGGGCAAACAGCGGCTGGTGCGGATAGCGCCCGCGCGCCACCAGCTCCTGAACGGTGATATCGCCGGGCGTGGTGGCGTTCTGCGCCAGCAGGCCAATGCGCCGCGCGACCTCTTTGCTGGCGTAGCGCTGAATATGTTCGCCGTCGAGAAAAACGTGGCCTTGCCGGGGCGTCATCAGGCGGCTCAGGGTACGCAGCAGAGTGGATTTTCCGCAGCCGTTGGGGCCGATAATCGCCGTGAAGTGGCCGTCGGGAATGGCGACGCTCAGGTTGTCGGCAATAATTTTTTTGCCGTAGCCCAGCGTCAACTGATCCCCGCGCAGGCGGGCCTCGGAGGTGGTCATCTTTTACGGGACTCCTGAATAAGCAAACCGATAAGGTAGAGGCCGCCGATGCTGACGGTCACCACGCCCACCGGCAGCTGGTAGGGCATAAACAGCCGCTGGGCGCAGAGGTCGGCCAGCGTCAGCAGCAGCGCGCCGCACAGCGCGGCCTGGGTCAGGCCCCAGCGGGCGGTGCCGCTCAGGCGGCGGGCGATATGCGGCGCCACCAGGGCAATAAACGAAATCGGGCCGGCGATGGCGGTGGAGGCGGCGGTGAGCAGCACCGCCACCAGCATCAGCAGCAGCCGCGAGCGCTCGACGCTGACCCCCAGCGCGCAGGCGCTGTCATCGCCCATCTCCAGCAGCCTCATGCGCCGCGCCAGCAGGGCGGCGGCAAAAAACAGCAGCAGGAGCAGCGGCGCGGCGGGCAGGGTCTTCGCCCAGGTCAGACCGTTGAGCGAACCGGCGTACCACAGCCCGGCGGAGAGGGCGGTCTCCAGCGAGGCCTTGAGCAACAGCCAGGTATTGAAGGCCATCAGCATCGCCCGCACGCCGATGCCGATAATGATCAGCCGGAAGGTATCGATGCCGTTGCGCCACGCCAGCGCCCAGATAGCCAGGGCCGTCACAATGCCGCCCGCCATCGCGGTGAGCGTCACCGCCGTCAGATGCTGACCGAACAGCACCATCGCCAGCAGCACGCCGCTCCAGGCGCCGACGTTGAGGCCCATCACGTCCGGGCTGCCCAGCGGGTTGCGCATCAGCGACTGAAAAATCGCCCCGCTGACGCCGAGCGCCGCGCCGACCAGCAGGCCCATCGCCACCCGCGGCAGCCGCCACTCGGTGACCACCATCGTTACGCTGCGCGGCGCGCTGCCGGTCAGGGCCTGAATGACCTGGCTGACGTCAAGCGGCACGGCGCCGCTGCACAGTCCCCAGAGGGAGACCAGCAGAGCGGCCGCCGCCAGCAGCGCGCAGCTGAGAACCAGGCGACGCGGCGGGGCAATCATCGGCCACCTCCGGCGCGGCGGCGGACGAGGAAAATCAGCACCGGTGCGCCGATAAAGGCGCTCACTACCGATACCCGCAGTTCGCCGGGCACCAGCAGGCGGCCGATCACATCGGCGAAAAGCAGCAGGGCGGGGGTCGCCAGCAGCGTCACCGGCAGCGACCAGCGGTGATCGGCCCCCACCAGCCAGCGGACAACGTGGGGCATCATCAGGCCGATAAAGGCAATCGGCCCCACCAGCGCGGTGGCGCTGCCGCTGAGGGCGGTGATGGCCAGCAGCCCCAGCAGCTGGGTGCGGGCCACCTTGTTGCCGAGCGCGGTGGCGGTGTCGGCCCCGAGGCTCAGGCTGTTGAGCGAGCGGCTGAGCCCCAGCGCCAGCGCGATGGCGATAAGCACCGGCAGCACAACCACCCTGAGGGTTTGCAGGGAGCGGATGTCCAGCGATCCGGCCTGCCAGAAGCGCAGCTGGTCGTAAACGTCGGGATTGATCAGGGCGATGCCGTTGGTCAGGCCTTCGAGCACCGCCGCCAGCGCCACGCCCGCCAGCGTCAGGCGCACCGGGCTGAGCTGGCCGCCGCCCTGGCTGCCGGTAAAGGCCACCAGCAGCGAGGCAATCAGCGCTCCGCAGAAGGCCAGGCCCAGCTGCTCCTGCGGCGTGGTGAGGCCAAACAGCGCCGCGCCGAGCACGATGGCGAAGCTGGCGCCGGCGTTGACGCCGAGGATGCCGGGGTCGGCCAGCGGATTGCGGGTGAGGGTCTGCATCAGCGCCCCGGCCAGGCCGAGCGCGGCGCCGGCCAGCAGGCCGGCGAGAGTGCGCGGCAGGCGGGCGTCTAAGACGATGGTACAGTCGGCGCTCTGGCAGCTGCCGCTCAGGGCGTCCACGACCACGGAGACGGGCAGCGGTTTAGCGCCAATAAGCAGGCTGAGTGCCGCGGCGAGCAGTAGCAGTATGAAAAAACCGGGCACCGCGACGGCGCGCTGTGCGGCGGGTGTGAACGGCATATCGACATCCCTGATATGATAATGATAGTGCTTATCGTTATCGATCTTGTGTGGTTATGTTACCATGCGCGCAGAAAAAAATGGTAGAAAGTTCGCTTAAGGCCCCGCATGCAAAAACAATCCCTGCTGCTCAATCTGAGCCTGCTGAAGACCCATCCGGCGTTTCGCGCCGTCTTTATCGCCCGCTTTATCTCGATTCTCTCTCTGGGCCTGCTCGGCGTTGCCGTTCCGGTGCAGATTCAGATGCTTACCCACTCGACCTGGCAGGTGGGGCTGGCGGTGACGCTCACCGGCAGCGCGATGTTCGTCGGGCTGATGCTGGGCGGGGTGCTGGCGGACCGCTATGAGCGCAAAAAGCTGATTCTGCTGGCGCGCGGCACCTGCGGCATCGGCTTTCTCGGGCTGTGGCTCAATGCCCTGATGCCCGAGCCGTCGCTGGCGGCTATCTACCTGCTCGGCATCTGGGACGGGCTGTTTGCCTCTATCGGCGTGACCGCGCTGCTGGCAGCGACCCCGGCGCTGGTCGGGCGCGAGAATCTGATGCAGGCGGGGGCGATCACCATGCTGACGGTGCGCCTGGGGTCGGTGATTTCCCCGATGGTCGGCGGCCTGCTGCTGGCGAGCGGCGGCTTCTCCTGGAACTATCTGCTGGCGGCCATCGGCACCTTTATCACTACCCTGACCCTGCTGCGCCTGCCGCAGCTACCTCCGCCGCCGCAGCCGCGCGAGCATCCGCTGACCTCGCTGATGACCGGCCTGCGCTTTCTCTTCAGCAGCCCGCTGATCGGCGGTATCGCCCTGATGGGCGCGCTGCTGACGATGGCAAGCGCGGTGCGGGTGCTCTATCCGGCGCTGGCGCTGGGCTGGCAGATGTCGGCCTCGCAGATTGGCCTGCTGTATGCGGCGATCCCGCTCGGCGCGGCGTTCGGGGCGCTGACCAGCGGCCGGCTGGCGCACAGCCCGCGTCCGGGCGCGCTGATGCTGGCGACCAGCATGGCGGCGTTTGTCGCCATAGGCCTGTTCAGCCTGATGCCGCTGTGGCCGCTGGCGGCGCTGTGCCTGGCGCTGTTCGGCTGGCTGAGCGCGGTCAGCTCCCTGCTGCAGTACACGCTGATCCAGACCCAGACGCCGGAGGCGATGCTCGGGCGCATTAACGGCCTGTGGACGGCGCAGAACGTGACCGGCGATGCCGTCGGCGCGGCGCTGCTCGGCGGCTTCGGCGCGATGCTCACGCCGGCGGCGGCGGCAAGCGCCAGCGGCTGGGGGCTGGCGATCGTCGGGGCGGTACTGATGCTGGCGCTGGCGCAGCTGCGTCGCTTCCGGCAGGAGGCCGTGCAGCCGGATAGCCTCACCCCCGGCCCCTCTCCCACGGGGAGAGGGGAGAAAGCGTAAGGTTAACCGAAGAGCTTCTGCAGGCGGTCGAGGACGCGCATGGCGCTGTAGTAGTCGAGGCGGAAGGTCTCGGTGCCGAGGGCGTAGACCCGCTTCTCCTTAACGGCGGGAAGGTGGGCGAGCAGCGGATTGGCGTACACCGCATCGGCGTCCTTCTGGTCACCGGCGAACAGGAACAGCGTCTGCCCGTTCAGCCCGGCGGCCAGGTTCTCACCGCCGAGCTGGACAATATCGTGGCGCTTGCCCTGGCTGGTGCTGGTATGCAGGCCCGCGGGCAGTTCGGCGAGGGTAAAACCCAGCTGCGCCAGCAGCTTGCCCTGGGCCGACTCCGGCGTCCACAGGTTGGCGCTGTGGGCCGCGGCGGTGTAGACCAGGGCGCTGACCGGCTGCGGCGGCAGCTTCATGTTTGCCTTCACCGCCGCCAGCCGCTGGTTAAATTCACTGATACGCTCGGCGGCCTGCTTCTCCTGGCCGGTGATGGTGCCAAGCTCGGTGAGCAGCTGCTGCCAGCTTTTATCGTCGTAGTTGATAATCAGCGTCGGGGCGATGGTCGAGAGCTGGTCGTACAGCGCCAGCGCCGAGTCGCCGCCGGTGGCGCTGATGAGGATCAGGTCCGGCATCTGAGCGGCGACGGCCTCGGCGCTCGGTTCACCGATATAGAGGCGCGCCAGCTTGCGCTGCTTCGCAATCTCGCCCCACTGGCGCAGAAAGCCCTGGTCGTCTGCGACCCGGTTGTTAGGGGCGGTGGCGCCGCTGGCGACAACCGGCGCGTTGAGCGCCAGCAGCGATCCGGTGAGGGTCACGCTGGTGGAGACAATGCGCAGCGGCTTGTGGGGCAGGGTATGGCTGCCGCGGGCGTCGGTAATTTGCCGGGGCCAGTTTGCAGAAAGTGCTGAGTTTAATCCGGAAACGGCAATCGCGATAATCAGCAGCGTATTGCGCAAAAAGGTGGTTAATTTCACGAGGTAAGGGTCCTGTATTGTGCCTGGATAATGATACTCATTTTCACTATGCGCCGCCGCGGATGCAAGCAGAGGATGGGGTTAGCGTTGACATTGCGGCATTTTACTTTTAGCTTACCGCCCAAAATCATAAATGATAATTATTCTTACTATCTTTATCTTTTTGGAGGATAATATGGAAACGTTATGGGAGGAGAAGATGCAGGATGCTGAAATGTTTCTGTCGCCAGAAAGTTTCTTTTTTATGTCGCCCTACCGCAGCTTTACCACGTCGGGGTGCTTCCGCCGCCTGACGCAGCCGGTAGCCGGAGCCGATGCCCCGGAGAGCGATTTCCAGCAGGCGCTGGCGCAGGCTTTCGCCGATGCGAAGGCGGCGGGAATTGATAAGCCGGTGCTGGTGGGGGCGATCCCATTTGATACCGCGCAACCCTCGGCGCTGTTTATCCCGCAGGAGAGCACGCCGTTCTCCCGCACGCAGAAACAGCACGCGGCTCCGTATGCCGCAGCCGTACCGCCGATGAACATCGCGGCCCGCCGGGAGATCCCCGAACAGCAGGCGTTTATGTCGATGGTGTCCGAAGGCGCGGCCGCTACGGCGACGCCGCAGGTCGATAAAATCGTGCTCTCGCGGCTTATCGAGCTGGATACTGACGTGAAGGTTAATACCGGCGCGCTGCTGGAACGCCTTATCGCCCAGAACCCCGCGAGCTTTAACTTTCACGTGCCGCTGCCCGACGGCGGCGTGCTGCTGGGCGCCAGCCCCGAGCTGCTGCTGCGCAAAGAGGGGCGCCACTTCAGCTCCCTGCCGTTGGCGGGCTCTGCCCGCCGCCAGCCGGACGACGCGCTGGACAGGGAGGCGGGCAACCGTCTGCTGGCCTCGGAAAAGGACAGGCACGAGCACGAGCTGGTGACCCAGGCGATGAAGAAAGTGCTGGCGCCGCGCTGCGAATCGCTGGTGATGCCCGACTCGCCGCAGCTGGTGACCACCCCGACCCTGTGGCATCTGGCCACGCCCATCGAAGGGCAGGCAAAAGCCGATGAAAACGCGCTGACGCTGGCCTGTCTCCTGCATCCGACCCCCGCCCTGAGCGGTTTCCCGCACAACGTCGCCACCCGGCTTATTGCCGAGCTGGAGCCGTTCGACCGCGAGCTGTTCGGCGGCATTGTCGGCTGGTGCGATGCCGAGGGTAACGGTGAGTGGGTGGTGACCATCCGCTGCGCCCGGGTGCGCGAAAACCATATTCGTCTGTTTGCCGGTGCGGGCATTGTGCCTGCCTCTTCGCCGCTGGGCGAGTGGCGCGAGACCGGCGTGAAGCTGACGACCATGCTTAACGCGTTTGGTCTCAATTAAGGATTGACTATGAGTGTTGCATTTACGCCCTGGCCGGACGACTTTGCCGCCCGCTACCGCGAAAAGGGCTACTGGCAGGATCTGCCGCTGACCGATCTGCTGACCCGCCACGCCGGCAGCGATGCGCTGGCGCTGATCGACGGCGAGCGCCGCATCAGCTACCGCGAACTGAACCGCAGCATCGACAATCTTGCCTGTACATTACAGCAGCAAGGCGCGATGCGCGGCGAGACGGCGCTGGTCCACCTCGGCAACGTCGCCGAGTTCTACATCACCTTCTTTGCGCTGCTGCGCATCGGCGTGGCGCCGGTGAACGCCCTGTTCAGCCATCAGCGCAGCGAGCTCAATGCCTATGCCGCGCAGATTAAGCCGGCGGTGCTGGTGGCCGATCGCGAACATGCCCTGTTTGCTGACGACGGCTTTCTGACGACGTTCCGCGAGGAGCATCCTTCCCTGCGCACGGTACTGCTGCGCGGCGACGGCGGCGAACGCGACCTGGCGGCGGCCGCTGCCCGTCCGGCGGATAACTTTGTCCCGACGCCGACGGACGCCGGCGAAGTGGCCTTTTTCCAGCTCTCCGGCGGCAGTACCGGCACGCCGAAGCTCATCCCGCGCACCCACAACGACTACCTCTACAGCATCCGCCGCAGCAACGAAATCTGCGCCTTTGACGGCAGCACCCGCTACCTCTGCGCGCTGCCGGCGGCCCACAACTATGCGATGAGCTCGCCGGGCGCCTTCGGCGTGTTTATGGCCGAAGGCTGCGTGGTGCTGGCCGCCGATCCGAGCGCCACGCTCTGCTTCCCGCTGATTGAACAGCAGCAGATTGACGTCGCGGCGCTGGTGCCGCCCGCGGTTAGCCTCTGGCTGCAGGCGATCCACGAGTGGGGCAGTAACGCGCAGCTTCGCTCCCTGCGGCTTCTGCAGGTCGGCGGCGCGCGCCTGTCGGCGACGCTGGCGGCGCGCATTCCGGCGGAGATCGGCTGCCAACTGCAGCAGGTGTTCGGCATGGCGGAAGGCCTGGTGAACTACACCCGGCTGGACGATACCCCGGAGCGCATTATTAACACCCAGGGCTATCCGATGTGCCCGGATGATGAGGTGTGGGTGGCCGACGAAAACGGCGATCCGCTGCCGCGCGGCGAAGTAGGGCGCCTGATGACCCGCGGCCCGTACACCTTCCGCGGCTACTACAACAGCCCGGAGCACAACGCCAGCGCCTTCGATGACAACGGTTTCTACGGCTCCGGCGATCTGATTTCAATCGACGACGCCGGATACATCACCGTGCAGGGCCGCGAGAAAGATCAGATCAACCGCGGCGGCGAGAAGATCGCCGCCGAAGAGGTCGAGAACCTGCTCCTGCGCCACGAGGCGGTGATCCACGCCGCGCTGGTCAGCATGGAGGACAGTCTGCTCGGCGAGAAGAGCTGCGCCTACCTGGTGGTGACCGCGCCGCTGAAGGCCGTCGCCGTGCGCCGCTTCCTGCGCGAGCAGGGCGTGGCCGAATTTAAGCTGCCGGACCGCGTGGAGTGCGTTGACGCCCTGCCGCTGACGCCGGTCGGTAAAGTGGATAAGAAAAAATTACGCGAGTGGCTGGCCCTGCGCGCTCAGTCCTGAAGGAGATAAATAATGGCAATTCCTAAGCTGCAGGCCTATGCGCTGCCTACCGCCGCCGACATGCCGGCAAACAAGGTTGACTGGGCCTTTGAACCGGCGCGCGCGGCGCTGCTGATCCACGATATGCAGGAGTACTTCCTCAACTTCTGGGGCGAAGACAGTCTGATGATGCAGGCCGTCGTCGCCAATATCAAAGCGCTGCGCGATTTCGCCAAGCGCCACGATATGCCGGTCTACTACACCGCCCAGCCGAAAGAGCAGAGCGACGAGGACCGCGCTCTGCTCAACGACATGTGGGGACCGGGCCTGACCCGCTCCCCGGAGCAGCAGCAAATTGTGGCCGACCTGGCGCCGGACGCCGATGACACGGTGCTGGTGAAGTGGCGCTACAGCGCCTTCCACCGCTCGCCGCTGGAGCAGTCCCTGAAGGAGACCGGCCGCGATCAGCTGATCATCACCGGCGTATACGCCCATATCGGCTGCATGACCACCGCCACCGACGCTTTCATGCGCGACATTAAGCCGTTTTTCGTGGCCGACGCGCTGGCGGACTTCAGCCGCGAAGAGCATCTGATGTCGCTGAAGTACGTTGCCGGACGTTCGGGCCGGGTGGTGATGACCGAAGACCTGCTGACCCTGCCGTCCTCGAAAGCGGCGCTGCGGGCGGCCATTCTGCCGCTGCTCGACGAATCCGACGAGCCGATGGACGACGAAAACCTGATTGACTACGGTCTTGATTCGGTGCGCATGATGTCCCTGGCGGCGCGCTGGCGCAAAGTTCACGCCGATATCGACTTCGTGGTGCTGGCGAAGAACCCCACCATCGACGCCTGGTGGGCGCTGCTCTCCCGCGAGGTGAAGTGATGGCCGGATTTGATTTTCACGGCCGGCGCGTCTGGGTGACCGGCGCCGGAAAAGGCATCGGCTACGCCACCGCGCTGGCCTTTGCTGAAGCCGGGGCGGAGGTCGTCGGCTTCGATCTGCAGTTCGACAAGGCCGACTACCCGTTCACCACCGAAGTGCTGGACGTCGCCGATGCGGGCCAGGTGGCCGAAACCTGCCGCCGCCTGCTGGCCGCGACCCCGCGCCTGGATGTACTGGTTAACGCCGCCGGGATTTTGCGCATGGGCGCGACCGATGTGATTAGCGTTGACGACTGGCAGCAGACCTTCGCCGTCAACGTCGGCGGCGCGTTTAACCTGTTTCAACAGACGATGGCGCAGTTCCGCCAGCAGCGGGGCGGGGCTATCGTTACCGTCGCCTCAGACGCCGCGCACACCCCGCGCATCGGCATGAGCGCCTACGGTGCGTCGAAGGCGGCGCTGAAAAGCCTCGCCCTCACCGTCGGTCTGGAGCTGGCGGCCAGCGGCGTGCGCTGTAACCTGGTTTCGCCCGGCTCCACCGACACCGATATGCAGCGCACGCTGTGGGTCAGCGAAGACGCCGAGCAGCAGCGCATTCGCGGCTTCGGGGAGCAGTTCAAGCTGGGCATTCCGCTGGGCAAAATCGCCCGCCCGCAGGAGATCGCCAGCACCGTGCTGTTCCTCGCATCCGATCTCGCCAGCCACATCACGCTGCAGGACATCGTGGTGGACGGCGGCTCAACCCTGGGGGCCTGATGATCTGGCGACGCCACTTAACGCTTGAAGAACTGAACGCCACCAGCGGCGAAACCATGGTGGAGCATCTGGGGATCGTCTATACCCGGCTGGGCGACGATCTGCTTGAGGCAGAGATGCCGGTGGATCGCCGCACCCACCAGCCCTTCGGCCTGCTGCACGGCGGCGCGTCGGCGGCGCTGGCGGAGACGCTGGGATCGATGGCGGGCTGGCTGATGACCGCTGACGGCCAGGCGGTGGTCGGCACCGAGCTGAACGCCACCCACCACCGCGCGGTGTCAAAAGGCAAGGTGCGCGGCGTGTGCCGGCCGCTGCACCTCGGACGCCAGACCCAGAGCTGGGAGATAACGGTATTCGACGAGCAGGGGCGGCGCTGCTGCACCTGCCGGCTGAGTACGATGGTGCTGGGATGAGTGGGAGTGCCGGACAGCGGGCGCTGCCCGGCATAACTGACTTACAGCATTGATACCACCCGCCGCAGCAGCCCGATGCGCGGCGCAATCGACGCTATCTCCAGCCACTCCGCCGGACTGTGGAAGCCAGCGCCCACCGGGCCGAAGCCGTCGAGGCTCGGGATGCCGAGGGCGGCGGTGTGGTTGGCATCGCTGCCGCCCCCTACCGCCTGCCAGCGGATATCAACCCCTTCTTCCTCGCCCGCCCGCTCCACCAGGCGCATCAGCTGCTCCGTCTCCGGGCCTGCGGCCATCGCCGGCTTGTGGGTCAGCAGCTCAAGCTGCGTCTCCACGCCGGTGAGAAAGCCCTCGCGGCACAGCGCGTGCAGCGCCTCGTCCACCCGCGCGTACTCCTCGTTTTGCCAGAAGCGCACGTCCAGTTCGGCCGTCAGGCTCTCCGGTACGACGTTAGCGG
This sequence comes from Pluralibacter gergoviae ATCC 33028 = NBRC 105706, assembly GCF_001598855.1. Lineage (GTDB taxonomy): Bacteria > Pseudomonadota > Gammaproteobacteria > Enterobacterales > Enterobacteriaceae > Pluralibacter > Pluralibacter gergoviae. Next base: position 54,778 of record NZ_BCZS01000011.1, read on the forward strand.
CGCTGCCGCCTTCGACCACGCCGACGTTGAGCGTCGTCCCGGACCCGCTGTCGGCCAGGGCATTAATCGCCAGCACCGCGCGGGCAAAGGCGGTGATGGCCGAGCGGCCCTTCTCCGGCTCGTTGCCCGCGTGGGCGGCGACGCCGGTAAAGGTAAGCCGGTAGCCCGCCATCCCCTTGCGGGCCTTGACCAGCGAGCCGTCGGCCCGCGCCGCCTCACACACCAGCACGCAGCGCGAACGCTTCGCCAGCCCGCCGATCCATTCGTGGGAGTGGACGCTGCCGGTCTCTTCGTCCGGATTCATCGCCACGGCGATGGCGAGCCGCTCCCGGTGCTCGGGGGCGAGGGTACGCATTGCCCACAGGATATTGAGCAGGCCGCCCTTCATGTCGGCGACGCCGGGGCCGTACAGGCGGGCGTCGTCCCGGCTCATCGGCCGCTGCGCCACCGTGCCCTCGGGGAAGACGGTATCCATATGCCCCACCAGCAGAACGTCGTAGCGCGCCGCCTGCGGTTTGTTAGTGGCAAACACGCCGTAGCCCACTTCATCGCCAAGATTCACCAGGTCGGCATGCCATCCCTCCTGCCGCCAGAGATCGCGCATGATGTCGGCAATGCGGTTAACGCCCGCCGGCGTGTGGGTGCCGCAGTCGACGTTGACCAGCGCGCGCAGTTCTTTAATGTATTTTTCCAGTTCCATCGTTCGTCCTTAATTAAAGAATAATGTTCATCAGCAGCATGGCGAGGAAGGCATTGATCACCGAAATGGCGATCATCAGCGGAATGCGCTTAGCGCGGGTGCCGATGACCCCGAGAATGCGCCCCAGATACTGGATTTGCGAACCCATCAGGTAGATGGCCGGGGCGAGAATGGCCAGGTGTTCGCCGGTAAGGATGCCCTTATCGAACAGGCCGATGGCGACGCCGATACCGCCGCCCATCGACATCCAGCCGCCGATCAGCACCGCCGCCGCTTCGCCGGGCAGGCCAAACAGCCCCATCAGCGGAGCGAACAGCAGCCCCAGCCCCTTCAGGGCGCCGGTGATCTCCAGCGCCTTAATGATGATAAAGGCCATCACCACGTTGGGCAGCGTGCTGGTGGTGGCGATGTTCCAGCCCTTGCGGGCGCCTTCGACGAAGATATCGGTGATGACCGGGTTAGAGGAGGGGGCGCTCATGAGGCTTCTCCCTGTGCCGCGGCGGCGGATCGCTTCCCGCCGAGAGTGAGGGCCAGGCGCAGCAGGTTGGCGCCGACGATTTTCATCACGAACATCACCGCAATGCAGGCGCCGATGGAGGTCGGAACCGCCGCGCTGCCGTCCAGCGCCACGAGGGTAAACAATATTGCCCCGGAGGAGAAAAAGTTGGTGATCATCGCCCCGGCTGAAAACTGAAACATGGCGAAGACGTCTTTCTCTTTTTCGCTAAGCTCGCCTTCGTCCGCCAGGCTGCGGGTCAGCGACGCGCCGACGTCGGTACTCTGCAGGCTGCCGATCAGCGCCAGTCCGGTATTGCCCGGCAGGCCGAGCAGCGGGCGCAGCAGCGGGGTCAGCAGGCGGCGCGCCGCGCGCAGGGCGCCGTAGTGCTCCAGCACGTTAATCATTCCCAGCGCAAACATGACCGCCGGGATCAGCCCCAGGGCAAAGAGAAACCCGTCCATCGCCCCGTGACCGCCCTTGCCGCGAAAGCTGCCGGTGGCGGCGGCAATGGTATCGCCCTGCTGGCTGACGCCGGTCACCACCTTGCCAAAGGCGCCGTTGAGGGTGGTGAAATCAAATACGCCGTACCATTCGCTGCCGCCCATCAGCCCCGAAAAGAAGAGGGCGGCGAAGGCGAGGGCGATGTAGGCCCCCGGCCCGATTTTCTGTTCCTGCGGTTGAACACTCATATCCTTATCCTTGTTTATATGAATAATTTCGCACCTGTATTGTCACTACAGCGGAAGTAAAAAAAATGATGCAAATCATTTGATAACGCAGCGAAATAAACGGCGTGTAAAAATTGTGATGCCAGAGGAGATTGCGGTGATTGCTGCTGTTTACTCAGGAAAGTGATCGACTTAACAAAGTCATGAAAATACTTGGATTTTTTCGGCTTTTTAACCGTTGCATTATTGTTAATTAATGCGTCGGTGTTATAGATACAAAATGTAACATCTCTCTCCTACACAGGCGGAACATGATTATGAACAACCCCGGAAAGTATCTGCTATGGGCGGTGCTGGCGGTGGTCGGGGCCTTTGCCCTCGGCTATATCGCTCTCAACCGCGGCGAACAGATTAATGCGCTGTGGATAGTGGTTGCCGCAGTCTGTATCTACCTTATTGCCTACCGCTTTTACGGCCTCTATATCGCGAAGAATGTGCTGCAGGTTGATGCTACGCGCATGACGCCGGCGGTGCGCCATAACGACGGCCTCGACTATGTGCCGACGGACAAAAAAGTGCTGTTCGGTCACCATTTTGCCGCTATTGCCGGGGCCGGTCCGCTGGTGGGGCCGGTGCTGGCCGCGCAGATGGGCTACCTGCCGGGGATGATCTGGCTGCTGGCGGGCGTGGTGCTGGCCGGGGCGGTGCAGGACTTTATGGTACTGTTCGTCTCTACCCGCCGCGACGGCCGCTCGCTCGGCGAGCTGGTAAAAGAGGAGATGGGTACTACCGTCGGCGTGATTGCGCTGGTGGCGACCTTTATGATCATGGTCATTATCCTCGCGGTACTGGCGATGATCGTGGTGAAAGCCCTGACCCACAGCCCGTGGGGCACCTATACCGTCGCCTTTACCATTCCACTGGCGATTTTTATGGGGATCTATATCCGCTATCTGCGCCCCGGCCGCATCGGCGAAGTGTCGGTCATTGGCCTGGTGTTGCTGGTGTTTGCCATTATCTCCGGCGGCTGGGTGGCGGAGAGCCCGACCTGGGCGCCGTGGTTTGACTTCACCGGCGTGCAGCTGACCTGGATGCTGGTGGGCTACGGCTTTGTGGCGGCGGTGCTGCCGGTGTGGCTGCTGCTGGCCCCGCGAGATTACCTCTCCACCTTCCTGAAAATTGGCACCATCGTCGGCCTGGCGGTGGGCATTCTTATCATGCGCCCGACCCTGACCATGCCGGCGCTGACCAAGTTTGTTGACGGCACCGGCCCGGTGTGGACCGGCGATCTGTTTCCGTTCCTGTTTATCACTATCGCCTGCGGCGCGGTCTCCGGCTTCCACGCTCTGATCGCCTCCGGCACCACGCCGAAGATGCTGGCTAATGAAAATCAGGCCTGCTTTATCGGCTACGGCGGGATGCTGATGGAGTCCTTCGTCGCCATCATGGCGCTGGTGGCGGCCTGCGTGATCGATCCGGGCGTCTATTTTGCCATGAACAGCCCGATGGCGGTGCTGGCGCCGGCGGGTACGGCGGACGTGGTGGCATCGGCGGCGCAGGTAGTCAGCAGCTGGGGCTTTGTGATTACGCCGGATACGCTGCACCAGATCGCCAGCGAAGTGGGCGAACAGTCGATCATCTCCCGCGCGGGCGGTGCTCCGACTCTGGCGGTGGGCATGGCCTACATTCTGCACGGCTCGCTGGGCGGACTGATGGACGTCTCCTTCTGGTACCACTTTGCGATCCTGTTTGAGGCGCTGTTCATCCTGACGGCGGTGGACGCCGGTACCCGCGCGGCGCGCTTTATGCTGCAGGATCTGCTGGGGGTTATCAGCCCCGGCCTTAAGAAAACCGATTCGCTGCCCGCCAACCTGCTGGCGACCGCGCTGTGCGTGCTGGCCTGGGGCTACTTCCTGCACCAGGGCGTGGTGGATCCGCTCGGCGGCATCAACACCCTGTGGCCGCTGTTCGGCATCGCTAACCAGATGCTGGCCGGCATGGCGCTGATGCTCTGCGCCGTGGTACTGTTCAAGATGAAGCGCCAGCGCTATGCGTGGGTGGCCCTGGTGCCGACCGCGTGGCTGCTGATCTGTACGCTGGCCGCAGGCTGGCAGAAGGCGTTCAGCAGCGATGTGAAAGTGGGCTTCCTCGCCATTGCCAACAAGTTCCAGGCGATGATCGACAGCGGCAATATTCCGCCGCAGTACACCGAGTCGCAGCTGGCCCAGCTGGTGTTTAACAACCGCCTCGACGCCGGGCTGACCATCTTCTTTATGGTGGTGGTGGTGGTGCTGGCGCTGTTCTCGATCAAGTGCGCGCTGGCGGCGCTGAAGTCGCCGACGCCGACGATGAAGGAGACGCCGTACCAGGCAATGCCGGAAAACGTCGAGCAGATCGTTGCGCAGGCCAAAGGCGCCCATTAAAGTTGTTATCTGAGTGCCTCTCCCGCCGGGAGGGGCACACCTTTCGGGAGACGTTATGTTTGATACTCTGTCCAAAGCCGGTAAATACCTCGGCCAGGCGGCAAAAATGATGATCGGCGTGCCGGACTACGATAATTACGTTGAGCACATGCGGGTCAATCACCCTGACCAGCCGCCGATGACTTACGAGGAGTTCTTCCGCGAGCGTCAGGACGCCCGCTACGGCGGCAAGGGCGGCGCTAAGTGCTGCTGATCGGTTCCTTCTGTATTCCTGTTTTCTGACCTCCTCTTCCCGGTTTCCCCTCTTCTGACGCCCGCGCGGCGTCACTGCTTATGCACAATATGTGTGTTGCTTAGTTGTAAGCGACTTGTGTAATATCATTCTCTGTTAGATGTCCAGCCATCCAGATTGCCATTGCTGGCGGGCGGGACATATCGTTTTTCAGCGCGGGGATGAAACAACATGGTCGCTAACCGGCTTGAGATGCGCGGTATCAGCCTGGCCTTTGGCGGCGTAAGGGCCCTGAGCCGGGTAGAATTTACGCTGCAGGGCGGGTCGGTGCACGCCCTTACCGGCGCCAACGGAGCGGGTAAGTCGACGCTGATGGCGGTGCTCTGCGGCACCCACGCCCGCTACGAGGGCGAAATCATTATCAATAATCAGCCTGTTTCAATCCGCACGCCGCATCAGGCGAAGCAGCTGGGTATCCATCTGGTGCAGCAGGAGGTGGACGTGGCGCTGGTGCCGGGGCTGTCGATTGCCGAGAACATCCTGCTGGACCATCTGGCGCAGCCGGGCTACCGCTTTCGCTGGGCGGAGGTCCGCCGCCGGGCCGCCGACGCGCTGGCGCAGCTCGACGCGGGACTCGACGTCAGGCGCGCCGTTGACAGCTGCACCCTCGCCGAGAAGCAGCAGATCCTGCTGGCGCGGGCGCTGTCGCACCGCTGCCGCTTCCTGATCCTCGATGAACCCACCGCGCCGCTGGACGCCCGCGAAAGCGAGCGGCTGTTTGCCGTCGTTCGCCGCCTGCGGGAGCAGGGCATCGGCATCGTGTTTATCTCGCACCGCATCCACGAGCTGCGCGGCATCTGCGACACGCTGACGGTGCTGCGCGACGGCCGGCGGGTGGAGAGCGTGCCGATGGCGGCCCTGAGCGGCGAGGCGATTGTCGAAAAGATGCTCGGTCACGCGCTGACCGATATTTTTCCGCCGCCGCGCCCGCCCGCCGACGGCGACGTGGTGCTGGCGGTGGAGGGGCTGCGGGACGCCGGGCGTCTGCGGGATATCTCCCTGCGGCTGCGCGAGGGTGAAATTCTCGGCATCGCCGGGCTGGCGGGCGCCGGAAAAACCGAGCTGTGCAAGGCGCTGTTCGGTGCGGCGAAAAGCCGCGTCAGCCGCGGTGAGCTGGACGGGCGCCCCTGGCAGCCGCGGGACCCGGCAGATTCCGTCAGCCGCGGACTGGCGCTGGTGCCCGAGGAGCGGCGCCGGGAGGGCATTTTTATCGATGAGCCCATCAGCATGAACCTGGCGGTCAGCGCCGACCGCTGCTTTTCCCGCTGGAGCCTGTTCGGCCAGCGCCGGGCCTGGCGCTGGGCGCAGGAGGTCATCGGACGCCTCGGGATCCGCGCCGCCGGGCCGGGGCAGACGCTGCGCCACCTCTCCGGCGGTAATCAGCAGAAGGTGGCGATCGGCAAGTGGCTGCGCGGCGATGCCCGGGTGCTGATTTTCGACGAGCCGACCAAAGGCGTGGACATCAAAGCCAAAACCGATCTTTTCAGCCTTATCGACGGCCTGGCGCGGGAGGGGAAGGGCATTATCTACGCCTCCGGCGAGTTCGCCGAGCTGGTGGGGCTGTGCGACAGGATCTGCGTCCTTTGGGACGGGCGCATCGTCGCCGAACTGGCGGGCGATGAGGCCCGCGAAGAGACACTACTTTATTACTCCACCGGAGGCGTGACATCGTGAGCAAGGCCCTGACCGTTCGGGAGGCGACATCGGTTCGCCGGCAGATTTTTGATTTCTTCTACAAGTGGGGCATGCTGCTGACCGTGGTGGCGCTGGTGGCTATCTTCGGCCTCGCGGCGGATAACTTCCTCGATCCCTTTAATATCGTCAATATCCTGCGCTCGATCGCCATTGTGACGGTGATCGCGGTGGGCGTTTCCCTGTCGCTGACCGTCGGCGGCTTCGATCTGTCGGTGGGCTCCACCGCGTCGCTGGCCAACGCGCTGGTTATCTCGCTGTTCGTCTGGCACGGCTTCGGCACCGGGGCGGCGATTGCGGTGACGCTGCTGCTCTGCACCCTGGTGGGGCTGTTCAACGCCTTTCTGATCGTAGTCCTGCGCATCCCGGACATGCTGGCGACGCTTGCCAGCCTGTTCGTTATCCAGGGCGTGGCGGCCACCTACAGCTTCGGCGGCTCGATTACCGAAAACATGGTGCTGCCCAGCGGCGAGATGGCGGAGGGCACCATCCCGGCTGCCTTCGCCCTGCTGGGACAGGTACCGACGATTGTGATAATCATGCTGGCGGTCACGCTGCTGGCGCAGCTGGCGCTCTCCCTGACCACCCACGGGCGGCGGATGTACGCCATCGGCGGCAATCCGGAGGCGGCCCGCCTTTCCGGCATCCGCATCATCCGCTATAAAGTTGCCGCCTACGTACTGGCGTCGCTGCTGGCGGGGCTCGGCGGTATCCTGCTCGCCTCGCGCATCGGCTCATCGCAGGTTAACGCCGGGAGCGGCTACCTGATGGATGCCGTCGCCGCCGCGTGGATCGGCTTCTCGCTGGCCGGTTCCGGCAAGCCGAACGCGCTGGGAACGCTGGTCGGCGCGGTGATCCTCGGCGTGCTCTCCAACGGCCTGGTGATGCTCTCGGTGCCCTATTACGCCATGGATATTATTAAAGGTCTGGTGCTGGCTGGCGCGCTGGCCCTGACCTATTTTCAGCGCCGGACATAACAATAAAGGTAAACACAATGAAAACACGTAGCCTGTCGCTGCTTGCCGCGGCGCTGTTCACCGCCGCTGCCTGGGCCGAAACGCCGGCCCCCGTCCCGGCGGCGATTGCCGGGCACAGCGGGCCCATCCGCATTGCGGTGATCCGCAATCTCGGCTCCGATGACAACACCACGCAGTTTATCTCCGGGGCGATCCTCGAGGGTAAGAAGCTGGGCTTTAAGGTCAGCGCCTTTTTAAGTAACGGCGACGATGCGAAGTTTCAGGACTTCGTGAATCAGGCCATCAGCCAGAAATATGACGGGATCATTCTCTCGCAGGGGCGCGATCCCTACTCAACCGCGCTGGTGCAGAAGGCGGTGGATGCGGGTATTAAGGTCGCCGCGTTTGATACGGCGGTGAAAGGGCAGATTCCGGGCGTGACCGTTTCGCAACAGGACGATGCGTCGCTGACGGATCTCTCTTTCGGCCAGCTGGTGAAAGACTTTAACGGCAAGGCTAACATCATCAAGCTCTGGGTTGCCGGCTTTCCGCCGATGGAGCGCCGGGAGGCGGCCTATCGCGCGCTGCTGAAGCAAAATCCCGGCATTCACGAGCTGGAGTCTATCGGCGCGGTCTCGTCTGATGTGCAGGGCGATACGGCAAACAAAGTCGGCGCGGTGCTGGCGAAGTATCCGAAAGGTAAAATTGATGCCATCTGGGGAGCGTGGGATGCCTTTAGTCAGGGAGCTTATAAGGCGCTCAAGGAGAATGGCCGTATCGAAATTAAGCTCTACAGCATTGATATTTCGAACCAGGATCTGCAGCTGATGCGCGAGGCGGGCAGCCCGTGGAAGGTGAGCGTGGCGGTCGATCCGAAACTTATCGGCGCGACCAACGTGCGGCTTATCGCCAATAAAATTGCCGGTGAGCCGACCCCCGCCAGCTACGACTTTAAGGCGGCGGCGATCCCGCAGGCCCTGCTGGCGGCGCAGCCGGGGGCGGTTAACGTGGCGACGCTTGCGAAGATCGTGCCGGGATGGGGGCAAACCCAGGACTTTATTGCGCCCTGGTTTGCCACCCTGGAGGCTAAAAACAAGTAAGCGGCGGCCCGCGTCAGCCGTACTGCCTGACGCGGGCGATCAGTTCCTCTACGCTATCAATGCGCGGGGCCAGCACGATCAGCGCCCGGCCAAGCGCGATGGCGTGGCGCAGGCAGGCGTGGCGCATCTCCGGATCGCTGATGGTGTCGATATCGGCGACGTGCGACAGCCCGACGCTGCGGCGGATAAGCTCCGTGCCGCAGAAGCCCACCGCGTCCTGCCACACCTTGTGCAAAAATGCTTCTGCGTACCCCGGCACCGCCAGCGCGGCGTCGCGGGTCTTCTCCCTGGCCAGTCCGAGGAAAATCTCGGCAAACGTGCGCCACAGGATCTGAATATCGTCGAGGCGCTGCTCGCGGGCGGCGGCGGCATCGCGCAGCCCCAGCTGCCCCGGCGCGCCGCAGTAGTTGAGCAGCAGATTGCCAATGGCGGTGCCGACGTCAAAGCCGATGGGCCCGTAGTAGCCAAACTCGGCGTCGATCGCCTTCAGGCTGCCTTCGGCCACAAACAGCGAGCCGCTGTGAATATCGCCGTGCAGCAGGGCCTCGGCGTGGGAGAGGAAGCGGTGCTTGAGTCCGGCAACCGCCCGGCGCAGCAGTTCGTCGTGGCGCAGGGTGGCGGCATCAGCCTCCAGCTCCGGCGGGTAATTATTGCGCGCGTGCTGCTGGTAGGGATCGTTAAAGAACAGATCTTCGGTTATCTCGCACATTTCCGGATTAATAAACCGCGCCACCTGGGCTTTCTTTTCATGAGGGTGCAGGAAGAAGTCGCTGGTGTGGAACAGGGTATTTGCCAGATAGCTGCCCAGCTGGCTGGCCGCCTGCGGGTAGTGTTTCCCCTCAATCAGCTCTCCGCGCCAGATGCGGTGATCGGAGAGATCTTCCATCACCATCGCCGCCAGGGCCGGATCGAAGTGCAGAATTTTCACCGTATGCGCCGGGCTGTGGCGATAGTGCTCGGTCAGGGTCTGTGCCTCAAGCCGCGCGCGGTCCAGCGTCAGCGGCCAGGACTCGCCGACGCAGCGCACGTAGGGCAGGGCCTGCTTGACGATGACCCGGCTGACGCCCGCCGAATCGAAAATCTTAAATACCAGGTTCAGGTTGCCGTCACCGACTTCCTGCGCACTGACCAGCGCGGAGGGATCCGCAAGTTTAGCGAACTGCTGCGCGTAGGCCACGGCATCCGCGGCGGTGAAGGTGTGGTAGTGCGACATGCCTCGTTCCTCAACGTATTGAAATAAAGCCGTTCAGACGTCTATACATCCGGACTTCATCCTGACACAATGCCCTACAACAACGCAACACGGATTTAACGACATGCAGACATTACAGACGACCAGCCTGCGGGTGCGCGATAACCAGCTGTTTATTCTGGATCAGCAGGCGCTGCCGCAGGAAGTGAAGTGGCTTGAGGCCAACAGCGTGCCGTCGCTGGTTGACCATATTCTGACCCTGCGGGTGCGCGGCGCGCCGCTGATCGGCCTCTCCGCCAGCCTGCTGCTCGGGCTGCTGGCCGAGCGCGGGCTGAGCCGCGATGAACTGCTGGCGGCGCTGGAGACGCTGCGCGCCTCCCGGCCGACGGCGGTCAATCTGATGAACAACCTCGATCGTATGCGGCTGGCTCTGCAGCAGGAGGCGTTCGCTCCGGCGCTGGTGGCCGAAGCGCAGCGGCTGGTGGACGAAGATAAGCACCTCTGCGAGCGTATCGCCGAGGCGGGCAGCGCGCTGGTGGCGCCCGGCAGCCGTCTGCTGACCCACTGTAATACCGGTGGTCTGGCCACGGCGGGCGTCGGCACGGCGCTGGGGGTGATTAATCGCGCCCATCGCCAGGGCAACGTCGCCAACGTCTGGGTCGATGAGACGCGCCCGCTGCTGCAGGGCGGGCGCCTCACCGCGTGGGAGCTGGGTGAGCTGGGCGTGCCCTATCAGCTCATTACCGACTCGATGGCGGCCGGCCTGATGGCGCAGGGCCAGGTCGACGCGGTGTGGGTTGGCGCCGACCGCATCGCCGCCAACGGCGACGTGGCGAATAAAATCGGCACCTACTCGCTGGCGGTGCTGGCGAAATTCCACAATATTCCTTTCTATGTCGCCGCCCCGCGGACCACCCTCGATCCGCACTGCCCGAACGGCGCGGCTATTCCCATTGAGCAGCGCGCGGCGGCGGAGGTTACCGGCGCGGCGGGCAGCTTCGGCAGCGTGCGGTGGGCGCCGCAGGATGCGCGGGTCTATAACCCGGCGTTTGACGTTACCCCTGCGGAACTCATCACCGGCTGGGTACTGGACAGCGGCATCGTGGGGCCGGAGGCGGTGAGGGCGGGAGCTTTTGCGGCGGCGTGACTCGCGGACGCTGAGCGTCAGAATTCGGACAAAATTGCTTGTAATGTAGTCAGTGACGGTGGCGGGAATTACACTTGAGGGCGATTAATTATGGCTCTCAAGCCCGATGGATTTGAAGGGCTGATGCCATTGCAACACTGCAGGATGCAGTCCTGACGGAGGCAAGGGAATGAAAACCAGACGCAATAATAGTTTTAACCTCAAACGCAGACTTATCCACCTTGATAGTGATGAAAAACGACAGCTACCAGAGCTTATTGAAAAAGTGCGCTACGGAGGCAACCCTGAACATAAGAAAAACCCCGGTGATTTTGGGCTGACGCCGCCGATGGCGCCTCGTCCTGGTAAAGCGCTCTGTGATGTTGCAGGCATTTTCAGGCGCCGGGATGCGCTGGCGCTGCTCAAAGAAGGTATACGTTCAGATTGCGTCAGCGATAGATTCGAAAAAGGCTGGCCTAAAAATGTCTGGGCGGTAACAGGCTGCAATCTGGTGCTCGAATCACAGTTGGAGAATCCGCAGACGGGCAGTTATCATGGCTATCCATTGCCCGGTAATGATCCTATGGCGGCAGAGGTTCTCGCTCGCTGGAAGAGAAGAAAAAATGACTGATTTACAACTCTCTATCGACTGGCTCACGACGGATGAAAAAGACGCTCTTTTACGCGATACCTCGGGATACCTCACTGTCAATGTTGCGGGCACCAATCTGACCACGCATTTTGATATCTGGTCGAAGAAGGTGTGCGAGTCGGTTCTTGTCTCCGCTTATCCGCTGGCGGCCTGGCTGGTCAATTCGTGGTGGCGGCTTCATTACGAGCCGCTGAGCAAACCGGGGATCAAACCCTCTCATGACTGGCGGATGGCCCATGAGCTGGGGGCCGCAAATCACGGATACGTGTGGCCTGCGCTGCTGTTCTCACCGGATGGCGAAGCGATGAACATCTGGGCTGAAGCCCTCGTCCAGGAAAATCAGTCCGTCAGCTATCTGGCAGCTTTACGCGGCGCCAAATCCGTGGCGCTTGCCGACTTCTCTCGCGAGCTGGATACATTTATCTCCGCAGTCATCGAGCGGCAGACAGCGATGGGACACCGTTCGACCGACCTTTCCGCGCTCTGGACGCTGCTGCAGGACGAGCGCGCGGATGCGGAAACGGCAAACATGAGGAAGCTGGAGGCACGCCTGGGTTACGATGCCGAATCCTGCCCTGACGACCTGCTTCAGCGCATCATGCATTTCGGGCAGGTAACCGGAAATGCGGCGATGGATGAGCTGGCGCCCGTATTAGGCCGTAAAGATGAAGCGCATGTATTAACTGCTATCGATAACTTAATTGACCTCAAAGGCATTGAAGGAAAACCGGAAATAGAGCCTTTCGGCATCGGGCCTTGCTGCCCGCAACTGGCGCCCTGGCATCAGGGAGTGAAGGCGGCGAAAGCACTGCGCAGGCAAATGGGGAATATTGAAAAGCCCGTTGCGGACGGTGACCTCTATACGTTATTAGGCTTAACGTCAGGCGCGGTAAACGGCTACGACGTCAACCGCCGTTGCGCTGTCTCCGTTGCCAGACCCGCCGGCAATGGCGCATTCGAGTATCTCCCCCGCAAGCGTCACCCCGACGCAAGGCGCTTTGAGTTTGCGCGCTTTCTCGGCGGCTACTGTATGGGCAGCAGTGAATCGCCCGGCTGGCTGGTGTCATCTGAGTTAACCACCGCACGGCAAAAGCGCCAGCGCGCCTTTGCCGCCGAATTTCTGTGCCCGGTCGAAAGCCTGACCGGCTTTTTGGCCGGGGACCTTTCAGAGAATGCTATTGAAGATGCGTCAGACTATTTTGGCGTCAGCGAACAGACGGTGACGTCTGTTCTGCAAAATAACGGCTATCTGGAAAATCCGCGCGAATGCGATCTGCCGTACCGGTTAGTTTGCTGAGTCGTCGGGGCCGAATACTCTCCTCCGTCTCGGCAACGCTTGCGGGCGTGAATTGCCGCAGGCGCTGTCTTAAATCCCGATAGCTTCACGCCAGCCGCGGAAACCCTGCCGCAATCTCACTGCCGGTAAACTTCGCCACCCAGCCTTCGGGATTATCGAAGATGCGGATCGCGGTAAAGTTCGGCTCCGAGCCCATATCGAACCAGTGCGGCGTGCCGGCGGGGACCGAGATCAGATCGTTTTTCTCGCACAGTACCTGGTAGACCTCATCGCCGATGTGCAGGCAGAACAGCCCCGCGCCTTCGACGAAGAAGCGCACTTCGTCCTCGCCGTGGGTGTGTTCGTTGAGAAACTTTTCCCGCAGAGCATCTTTCTGCGGGTTGTCGGCGCGCAGGCTGATGACGTCCCAGCTCTGGTAGCCGTTTTCCGCCACCAGCCGGTCGATGGCGTGCTGGTAGGCGGCGATGACGGTTTCGGCGGTGGGGGCGTCGCCGAGGTCGCGATCCGCCTGCCAGCGATCGAAGCGTACGCCTTTCGCGTTCAGGCGCTGCTGGATCTCGGCACCGAGGGTGCTGTGCCAGACGGGCGTATCGGGGCGGGAATCTGCATAGATAGTCAGGGCGCTCATGGCATCTGCTCCGGTTGAATATGGTCAAAGCCGGACACCTGCGGGTGGCGGCTGGCGGGATCGGCGTCGCCGCGGATCAGCTGCAGGGTCTGAAAGCCGGCCTCGCGGGCGGCGTCCAGCTCCTGGTGAATATCGGAAAGAAACAGGATCTGCTGCGCGGGCAGGGCTATCTGCCGGGCGATCTCGCGGTAGGAGGACACTTCGCGCTTGGCGCCGACGCGGGTATCAAAGTAGCCGCTAAATAGCGGCGTGATGTCGCCCTCGTCGCTGTAGCCGAACAGCAGCTGCTGCGCCTCGACGGAGCCGGAGGAGTAGACGTACAGCGCAATGCCCTGCTGTTGCCACGCCGTCAGGGCAGGGAGAACGTCGGGATAAAGATGACCGGTGAAGTCACCGCCTAGGTAGCCGTCGCGCCAGATAAGGCCCTGCAGCGCCTTCAGCGCCGTCGATTTGCGGTCTTCGTCGATAAAGCCGAGCAGGACGTCGATAAGTTTCCCGACGCTGGCCTGCGGTTCGCCGATTTCCTGACGCAGCGCGGTCAGAATATCGCTGACCGGGACGCTGGCCTGATGTTGCGTAACGTAGGCCGCCAGGCGCCGGCGGGCGAAAGGGAACAGGACGTTGTGCACGAAGCGAATATCGCTGGTGGTGCCTTCAATATCGGTAACGATAGCGCGGATCATACTCCCTCCAGCTGGCGCAGGCGCAGCTCGCATTCAAAGAGAAACTCCAGCCCTTCCAGGTGGCGGCGGGCCTCGGCGACGTCGCGCCCCCAGCAGGTAAGACCGTGGCCGCGCAGCAGAAAGCCGTACTCCAGCGGAGCTTCTGCGGCCCTGCGTTCGATGCGGCGGGCGAGGGCGTCGATATCCTGGTCGTTGTCAAACAGCGGAACGGTAACGCTTTCCAGGTGGCTGGTCTGCCCGCGCAGCGACTTCTGCATTTCGTAGCCGCGCAGCCGCAGCGCGGGCGATTTCTCAATGCGCGACAGCACGGTGGCGTTGACCGTGTGTACGTGCAGGACCGCACCCGCCTGCGGGTAGAGGCGGTAAATCAGCGTGTGCAGACCGGTTTCAGCGGAGGGAAGGCGGCCGGACGGCGCGGCGTTGCTGGCGATATCTACCTGCAGGAAGTCGGCGGCGGTGAGGCTGCCTTTATCCTTGCCGGATTCGCTCAGCCAGCACCAGCGCGCGTCTTCGCGCACCGACATATTGCCGCCGGTGGCGGGCGCCCAGCCCCTGGCGCCAATCCAGCGGCAGGCGTCGACCAGGGCGTGAAGCTGCGGGAGATCGCTCATCGTGTCCTCTTGTTGTTGCATTTAGACGTCTAAGCGTCTTGATTGCCAAATACTAACATCGTGTTATAGTGGCTTCAACATCACAATGACGGCTGGTTAACAAAAGATGAGCAATCCCTCCCTGATACCGCAGAGCAAACTGCCCGCGCTGGGCACCACCATTTTTACCCAGATGAGCGCCCTGGCCGCCGAGCACGGGGCCATTAACCTGTCGCAGGGCTTTCCCGATTTTGACGGTCCGGACTATCTGCAGGCGCGGCTGGCGCACCACGTGGCCCAGGGCGCGAACCAGTACGCGCCGATGACCGGGGTGCCGGCGCTGCGCGAGGCGATTGCCGATAAAACGGCAGAGCTGTACGGCTACAGGCCGGATGCCGCCAGCGATGTGACGGTGACGGCGGGCGCCACCGAGGCGCTTTACGCGGCCATTACCGCCCTGGTGCGGGAAGGGGATGAGGTTATCTGCTTCGATCCGAGCTATGACAGCTATGCCCCGGCGGTACAGCTCTCAGGCGGCATACTGCAGCGCATTGCCCTGCAGCCGCCGCAGTTCCGCGTTGACTGGCAGGCATTTGCCGGGCTGCTGAGCGAGCGCACCCGGCTGGTTATCCTCAATACGCCGCACAATCCGTCGGCCACCGTCTGGCGGCAGGAGGATTTCGCGGCGCTGTGGCAGGCGATCGCCGACCGCGAAATCTACGTTATCAGCGACGAGGTCTACGAACACATCTGCTTTGCCGACGGCGGCCACGCCAGCGTGCTGGCCCATCCGCAGCTCCGGCAGCGCGCGGTGGCGGTCTCCTCGTTTGGTAAGACCTATCACATGACCGGCTGGAAGGTGGGCTACGCGGTGGCGCCCGCGGCCATCAGCGCCGAGCTGCGTAAGATCCATCAGTATCTGACCTTCGCCGTGAATACGCCCGCCCAGCTGGCGCTGGCGGATATGCTGCGCCACGCTCCGGAGCACTATCGCGACCTGCCGGCGTTTTATCGCGCGCGCCGCGATCTGTTTATCAACGCGCTGAGCAGCAGCCGGCTGGAGGTGCTGCCCTGCGAAGGCACCTACTTCCTGCTGGTGGACTACAGCGCCGTGTCCGATCTCGACGACGTCAGCTTCTGCCGCTGGCTGACCACCGAGGTGGGCGTGGCGGCGATCCCGCTGTCGGTGTTCTGCGACGGACCCTTCCCGCACCGGCTGGTGCGGCTGTGCTTCGCCAAGCAGGAGGCAACCCTGCTGGCGGCGGCGGAGCGTCTGTGCAGGCTGTAGTCGGCTATTTGTCGCCCATCATCGCCTGCAGGTTCTCCGCATCCGGCAGGCCGGCGACCTGCTGCAGCATCTGCTGGTCGTTGAGATAATAGATGGCGGGCGTGGCGCTGGCGCCGAGGGTGTCCATCAGCTTTTCGTTGTCGTTGAGCTCCTTCATCTGCGCCGGCGCCGCAGACGCAGGGGCCGTAAGCTTGAGTTTACCGCCCGACTGCTCATAGTCGTGCCAGGTTTTGGCGGGGTCGCTGCTGGCGAGAATGGCAGCGGCGGTGGCCGGGCTCTCGGGCCTGATAACGCCCACCAGCAGCGTGCGCAGCTGTACCTTACCGGACTCAACCCACGGCCGGGCCATCTGCCAGAACTGGCGACAGTAGGGGCAGAAGGGATCGGAAAAGACGTAGATTATCCTCGGCGCCTCTTTTTTACCGTCCAGAAGCCAGGTCGATTTTTCCATCTGCTGCCACAGCGCCCGGCCCTGGGGACCGTACAGTTCCTGCTGGATCATCTGTTCGCTGAGGTTAGTGCCCTTCGCATCATACATATAGCCGGAGATCGCCTGCTTGCCGTCCGGCGTCAGGTAGATGGTGACGCCCATATCCTGATATTTGCCCAGATAGCCTTTCATTCCGCCCGGCGCGTCGAATGATTTGATAATGGTGATACCCTGTTTCTCAATCGCTTTTACCGGGGCCGGAAGATCGTCGGCCAGCGCGATGGCCGGCAGCAAACAGCATGCAAGGGCAAAACGGGACATGGTAATTCCTTGTAAATTTTATGGATATTGTTATATGAATGGCAGAACCTATCACAACCATAGATAAGACCCACGGCGAGTGCAATTGCCCTTATAGAGGTCGGATGTTCTAATCCCCTCTGCTGTCATGGCCTTTTACGGTCATACAGCGCGCAACGCACAGCCAGACTGACTGGCGCCGGCTCCCGGATGGGCTTCGGACAAACGGGTCGCCGCAGCCGGCGGCCTTTTTTACGTCAGGCAGTTTGTCAATCAGGTTCACAGAGTCGCTGCGGTCGGGTTGTTAGCTAACGCTTATTGATTTGATAATGGAAACGCATTAGCCGAATCAGGCGAAGTTAGTTACCTTAGACCTCAACGAAAACACGGAGGAAGTACAGATGTCCTTAATTAACACCAAGATCAAACCTTTCAAAAACCAGGCCTTCAAAAACGGCGAATTCATCGAAGTAACGGAGAAAGACACCGAAGGCCGCTGGAGCGTGTTCTTCTTCTACCCGGCTGACTTCACTTTCGTTTGCCCGACCGAACTGGGTGACGTAGCTGACCATTACGATGAACTGCAGAAGCTGGGCGTAGACGTTTACTCTGTTTCTACCGACACCCACTTTACCCATAAAGCATGGCACGGCAGCTCTGAAACCATCGCTAAAATCAAGTATGCGATGATCGGCGACCCGACCGGTGCCCTGACCCGTAACTTCGAAAACATGCGTGAAGACGAAGGTCTGGCCGACCGCGCAACCTTCGTAGTCGATCCGCAGGGTATCATCCAGGCTATCGAAGTGACCGCTGAAGGCATCGGCCGCGACGCGTCTGACCTGCTGCGCAAAATCAAAGCCGCACAGTACGTTGCTTCTCACCCGGGTGAAGTGTGCCCGGCGAAGTGGAAAGAAGGCGAAGCGACTCTGGCGCCGTCTCTTGATCTGGTCGGTAAGATCTAAGTTTCTACCTTCCCAAACGGGTGCGCCGCACCCGTTTTTCCTAACTTTATGATGCAAGCCGCATGCGCTGCCTGACTCAGGCTGCTTGCATGATGACGTTTTAAGCAGGAGATAAATAATGCTCGACACTAACATGAAGACCCAGCTCAAGGCCTACCTTGAGAAACTGACCAAGCCCGTTGAGCTGGTTGCCACCCTGGATGACGGCGCGAAATCGGCTGAAATCAGAGAACTGCTGACGGAGATCGCCGAGCTGTCGCCGAAGGTGAGCTTTAAAGAAGACAACACCCTTGCGGTGCGCAAACCCTCCTTCCTGATCACTAACCCGGGCTCCATGCAGGGGCCGCGCTTTGCCGGCTCGCCGCTCGGCCACGAGTTTACCTCGCTGGTGCTGGCGCTGCTGTGGACCGGCGGTCATCCGTCGAAAGAGGCCCAGTCTCTGCTGGAGCAGATCCGCGATCTCGACGGCGACTTCGAATTTGAAACCTACTACTCGCTCTCCTGCCACAACTGTCCGGACGTGGTGCAGGCGCTGAACCTGATGGCGGTCCTCAACCCGCGCATCAAGCATACCGCCATCGACGGCGGCACCTTCCAGAACGAAATCACCGAGCGCAACGTGATGGGCGTTCCGGCGGTGTTCGTCAACGGTCAGGAGTTCGGCCAGGGCCGCATGACCCTGTCTGAAATCGTCGCGAAAGTGGATACCGGCGCCGAAAAACGCGCGGCGGAAGAGCTGAATAAGCGCGACGCCTATGACGTGCTGATCGTTGGCTCCGGCCCCGCAGGCGCGGCGGCTGCAGTCTACTCTGCCCGTAAAGGCATCCGCACTGGTCTGATGGGCGAGCGCTTTGGCGGCCAGGTGCTGGACACTGTGGATATTGAAAACTACATCTCCGTGCCGAAAACGGAAGGTCAGAAGCTGGCCGGCGCCCTGAAGGCGCACGTCTCCGACTACGAGGTGGACGTGATTGACTCCCAGAGCGCCAGCAGGCTGACGCCTGCCGCTCAGGAAGGCGGTTTGCACCAGATTGAAACCGCCTCCGGCGCGGTGCTCAAAGCGCGCAGCATCATCATCGCTACCGGCGCCAAGTGGCGTAACATGAACGTGCCGGGCGAAGATCAGTACCGCACCAAGGGCGTGACCTACTGCCCGCACTGCGACGGCCCGCTGTTTAAAGGCAAGCGCGTGGCGGTGATCGGCGGCGGGAACTCCGGCGTTGAGGCGGCCATTGACCTGGCGGGGATCGTTGAGCACGTGACTCTGCTTGAGTTTGCCCCTGAAATGAAGGCCGACCAGGTGCTGCAGGATAAAGTTCGCAGCCTGAAAAATGTCGATATCATTGTTAACGCTCAGACCACTGAAGTGAAGGGCGACGGCAGCAAAGTGACCGGCATCGACTACCGCGACCGCGTCAGCGGTGACGAGCACCACGTTGCGCTGTCCGGCATCTTCGTCCAGATTGGCCTGCTGCCGAACACTAACTGGCTGGACGGCGCTATCGAGCGCAACCGCATGGGCGAGATCATCATCGACGCTAAGTGCGAAACCAGCGTTAAGGGCGTATTCGCCGCCGGCGACTGCACCACCGTGCCGTACAAGCAGATTATCATCGCTACCGGCGAGGGTGCGAAGGCGTCTCTGAGTTCCTTTGATTATCTGATCCGCACGAAGACCGCATAATTAAAAAGACGTTACACAGCAATGTGCAGGGGCTACCGCGAGGTAGCCCCTTTTTTTGCGGCGTTATCTGACCACCAGCACCGGCACGTGCGCGTGGCGGATCACGCTGGAGGCGTTGGAGCCCAGCAGGTGGGTTGAGATGGACGGGTTGCGTGAGCCAATCACCACGACGTCAGCCTTCAGCTCTTCGGCCAGCTCGTTAACCACGTCGCGCACGCTGCCTTCGCGCACGTGGACCTTGATGCGGGACGGGTCGATGCTGAAATGATCGACCATCGTTTTCAGCCGCGTCATCGATTCATTGTAGAGATGTTCCTCAAAGCGCCGGAGATCGGCGGCGAAGCGGGTCATGGTCATGCTGGCTGAACCGGGCACCACGTGCAGCAGGTGAATAATGCCAGTCTCTCCTGCCAGAAATTCTGCGTGGCGTATTGCCTTATCGCTCAGCGCCATTTCAAAAACATCAACCGGCATAATGATGGTGTTATACATAGCACTCCTCCTTGTAAGCGTTGCAGATAGATAAGCATATTTGCACGATTTTTTATGTCATTCAGCTCGCAAATATATCAGCAGGGCGGGCATTAAGAGGATGGCGGGCATCCTCTGGGGAGCATTTTAGCGGTGGAATTCGCCGGCGGCTTCCGGCTGATAAAGCAGCTCGAGGACTTCAAGGTGCGTGACGGTGCCGTTGGGCAGCGTCCAGCGGATCGTCGCCCCGACCTTCAGCCCGAGCAGGGCGGCGCCCACCGGGGCGAGAACCGACAGCTGGCTGGCGCTGTCTTTCATGTCGGCGGGGAAGACCAGCGTGCGGGTGCGCTCCTCGTGCGTACTGAGATCGCGAAAGCGCACCCGGCTGTTCATGGTCACCACGTCGTGCGGCATCTGCTCAGGCTCGCACATCACGGCGCGATCCAGCTCATCGTTGAGCGCGTCCGCAACCGGCAGACTGGCCCACTGCGGCTGCTCCAGCAGCCTGTCGATGCGCTCGGCGTCCAGTTCGTTAATGATAATTGCAGGTCTGGTCATTGTTCACTCCATGTCTTTCCAGTTGGCCTGGTGCAAAAAAAAACCTCGCCGTCTTAAGGCGAGGGTTTCAACAGGGCTAGTGTAGCCGCTGTGAGGCTATTTTGCAGTGCATCGCGTCACATTCGCAAAATTTCCCGCTAATAGCCCGCTTTATCGACTACAAAAGCGTTACCGCAGTTGCCCGGATGCGGCTGCGGCAGCAGCGAGTCGGCGGCCAGCGGGCGGTTAACGGCGGCGGCCCTGATCGCTATCTGCATTTCGGTCAGGTAGGCGGGGTTGCCGTTACAGGTAAGCTTAAAGGCCTTAACGCTCTCTTTACCGTAGGCGCTGGCGATCGCGGCATCAAAATCCTCGCGGCTGACGGTCTTGCCGTAGTTCTTCGCCAGGAACTGGCCAATAGCGCTCTGCTTCACCTCGCCGTTAAAGCGCACCATCGTGCCGAAGTAGGCGTCGGGATCGAAGCCGAAGCAGACGCCGTGCTTGGCGTACTCATAGCGCTCAAGACAGGACTTGCCGCCGCTGCCGGGCATCACGTTATTGAGCCGGTTAGCCATCTCCAGCGACAGGCCGGTTTCGGCGGCGTCGCATTTGCGGCTGGCCCTGACTTCAGGCATATCGGGAACAGGGCGCGTGGCGCAGCCAAAGCGCATCCAGCGCCCCTCGTCGACGCCGCGCGCGGCGATGGATTTCGGCAGCCCCGGCCACAGACCGTGGACGGTCAGGTAGCTGGTTTTATCCTTTGGCTCTTTATCGAGGCGGCACTCAACGGGCGGCTTGTTATTGCGATCGTACTGGCTCTGGCAAAATCCGGTCTGCCAGGAGAGCGCCAGCACATAGCGATCAAAATCGCCGTAGCGGGTGGCCGTCAGCGGATCAGCCTGAGCGACATGGGCAATAAACAGCGATGCGCCGATGCTAACCGCCGCGATATTCTTCCTTAACATGAGATTTCCTGGTTCTGAGAGACATTCCTTGAAATATTAAAGCATAAAAAAGGCGCCTTCTGGCGCCTTTTCGTTGCATGAGGTGACTAGTGCACGGCCAGGGCAGGAACCAGCACTTCCGTGGCCGCAATAACCACGATAAGGCCGACGACGACCGGCACCGAGGTGCGCTTTACCACTTCAAAAGGGGAGATTTTTGCCATTCCCGCCACGGCAACCACCACGCCGGATACCGGCGAAATAGTGCGCCCGAGGTTGGAGGCCTGCAGCATCGGAATCGACAGATAAGCCGGATTAATGCCGGAGGAGTGCGCCAGCTTCGGGATCATTTCGACGAAGGCGTAAAACGGCGCATTGCCGGAGCCGGTGGTCATCGCCGCCAGCATGGTGAGGATAACCAGCACCAGCATCAGGATAATGCTGGCGGAACCGAACGAGGTGGCGATGGAGATCAGGCTGCTGATAAAGCCGATAGCGCTGAGGCCCTGGGCGAAGACCCCGGCGGCGACCAGCAAAATGACCACGCCGGCAAAGGCGTCCGCCATGCCCCGGTACGCAACTTCAAGGCCAGAGAAAACGTTCTGAGTGTTAAATCCGCGCAAAAATTCAAGCACCGCCGCCAGCAGCATACAGATGACCAGAATGGTAATGATGTGCAGTTCCGGGCCCCATTTGCCGTCAAAAATCAGTACGCCCAGGATGGGCGTGAACGGCAGGATGGCGTAAAACGACGGCGCGGTGGTGGTGATTTCGCTGACGTCGAGCATCTCGTGGGCGACCTGCTCTTTGTTATCGAGATAGCGCTGCCAGAAGAAGTGCGCTATCGCCATTGCGACAATGGCGGCGATGGAGATAGGCAGCGTGGTCTTGAAAGCAAAATCAATCAGCGGCATTTCGGCGGCCTGGGCGGCCAGCACCACGTCGCCGGAGGTGGGCGAGAGAATAATCGCCGCAGGCGAGGCGCAGATAGCCGCCGCCGCGCCGCGGCTGATGCCGACGTTGACCATCACCGGGAACAGCGTCGCCATCAGCAGTACCCCGAGGCCGGTAGCCGAGGAGACCGCCAGCGACATCAGGCAGGCCACAAAGTAGGCGGCAATCATCAGCAGATAAGGGGAGTTGATGTAGCGCAGCGGCTTCGAGGCCAGCTTCACCACCATGTCGTTGGCGCCGATGTGGGTCATATAGGCGGCAAAACCGCAGAGCATCATGATCATCATGCCGAGATCGCCGCCGCGGCTCATCAGCAGGATCTTGATATATTCAACGATATCGGTGGCCGAATAGCCGGTGGAGCTCGCGCTGGACGGCAGTATTTTATGCCCCATCAGGGCGCTGGCTATCAGCAGCAGCAGGCCGCCGACGAACAGCACGCCGGTGGCGGAATAACCTTTAATGATATAGCGGGCTACGCCCACAATGACCGCGGCTCCGATAAGGAGCTCAAATAACGTTAACATGCTGAAATCCTGAAATCCCAAAGGTATTAATAATCGGTTAAAGAATGTGCCTAATAAGCAGCCATCTTTCTCTGACGGTAATCAAGACTTTGCCGCTCCGGGGCAGCGTGAATGATGTTGTGGGTAATTTCTTTCCATAAGGCGCAATAAGTAAAACATGAAACTGGCGCAGCGTGTCCGCTTTTTTGAGTAAAATATTTGTGCTATTTGCTGATTAATTGATAACAGTAAGATAAATATTATCGAAAATAAGCCCGGGAATTCTGATTATTTGTAAAACGGGTAAAAACCTTTCGCCAAAATATTAGCCCTGCGTATACTCGGAGCTCTCTGTCCTGAACAGGTTGTGTTAATGAACGCTCTGTGGTTATACCGGCTGAACGCTCTCCGGCGGCATCTTTCGATGCTGCTGGTGATGCTCTGCGCGATAGTACTGCAAAGCCAACTCGCCGTGGCCGGGCACCGCTGCCCGATCGATCTTAGCGGCGCAAGCGTTCAGATACAGCATCTGGATCATGGGCAGACCGGCAGTAAAATGATGAAAAGCGCGCTGTGCGATAAGCACTGCGTTCCCGACAGCGGACAGCAGAAGGTGGAGCATCCGCCGCTGGTGGCGCTGCCGCTCTCTATGACCCTCGCCGTTATCGATATACCGTGCGGCAGCCGCTCGGCTGTAGACGGTAGCCTTAAACCTCCCGCCGCAGGGCCGCCGGCAACGATCCGCTTTTGCCGGTTTCGGGAATAGCTTTCCGGATGTTTGCTTAATTATCTGACAATTAACAACTATCCGGAGAATATCATGTCCATCAAATTTGTTCAGGCGCTGATCGGTGCCCTGTTTGCCTTTGTCCTGACGTCCGCTCATGCGGAAACTTCCGCCTCCGCACAGCCGCAGCCCGCCGCCGCGGTGTACCGCATCCACGGCGTGGTGAAAGCCACGGCGCCGGGCGCCGTTACCCTTGCCCATGAGGCCGTTCCCGAACTGCAGTGGCCCGCGATGACCATGCCGTTTGCGCTGGCCAGCGGTCTGACGCCGCCGCCGCTGAAGGTTGACCAGGCCGTTGAGGCCGACGTCAGCCTGGTGGACGGACGCTACGTCATTACGGCAATACGCCCGCGCGGCTGATTCAGGGGACATCATGAGAATACGCACCCTGAGCCTGTGGCTCGGCGGGGCGCTGCTCGGCTTTTTTCACGTCTCTGCGCAGGCAGAGGCGTGGACGCTGACGCAGGCGCTCACCGCAGCCCGTCGCTACTCCGCCGAACTTTCCGCCAGCCGCAACGAAGCCAGCGCCCTCGATGCGATGGCCGACTCCGCCCGCCAACTGCCGGATCCGAAGCTCAAGTTCGGCATCGAAAACGTCCCCGTACAGGGCAACAACGACCGCCGATTCACCCGGGAAGGCATGACTATGCAGCGGGTCGGCATCATGCAGCGCTATGTCAGCGGCGAGAAGCGCGACCGCAAGGCGCAGACCCTGATCGCGCAGTCCAGAAGCGTCGAGGCGCAGTCGCAAACCCTGCTGGCAAATTTGCAGCGCGACACCGCCCAGGCGTGGCTCGATCTCGCCCTGTCGCAGCAGGCGCTGGCGTCGGCCCGCGCGCTGGTGGCGGAAACCGAGCGTCAGCAGAGTGCCCAGCGCGCCAGCGTTGGCGCCGGGAGCTCTTCGCCGGACAGCGTACTGGCCCTGAAGATGACCCTGCTGGGGATGCGCGACAGCGTGACGCTTGCCGGGCGCGACGTGCGCCTGGCGCAGGCCAGGCTGCTTCAGCTCACCGGTAAAAACGTCACCGCGGTCAGCGGGCCGCTGCCGTCCTGGCAGCGCCTGCCCGCCGATGAGAGCGCGCTGCTGGCGGGCGTGGCGCAGCATCCGGAAGTGGTTGCCGCCGTCAGGGAGGCCGGAGCGGCGAAGTCGCGTTCGGCGGAGTCGGCTATCGCCGCCATTCCGGACGTCGAGGTTGAGCTCTACTACGCTCGCCGGGGAGATGACTATGACGATATGGCGGGGGTGATGTTTACCGTCGATCTGCCGCTATTTCAGGCGAAGCGGCAGGATAAAGATCACGCGGCCGACGTCTCACGCACCCTGCAGGCCAACGATAAGCTGGCGCAGGTCGAGCGCGCCCATGCGGCGCAGCTCAGCGCGCTGATTGCTGACTATCAGGCGGCCCAGGCTATCTGGCTGCGCCAGCGGGACGAGGTACTGCCTCTTCAGCGCCAGCGGGTCAGCCTGCTCAACGCCCAGTACCGCAGCGGACAGTCGGATCTGAGCGCGCTGCTCGCCGCCCGCCGCGACCTGCTGACCGCCACTCTGGCCACTCTCAACGCGGAGAAGACCGTCGCCAAAAGCTGGGCGGCCATTCGCTATCTGATCCCTCAGGAGACCACGCTATGAAGCGCCCGATCCCGATCGCCGTCGCGGTAGCCGTTCTGGCCGCCGCCGCGGGCTATTACGCCGGCACCCGGCATCACGCCGATGCGCCGCAGGCCGAAAGCGCCGGACGCAAAGTGCTCT
The DNA here is from genome assembly GCF_001598855.1 of Pluralibacter gergoviae ATCC 33028 = NBRC 105706. GTDB lineage: Bacteria > Pseudomonadota > Gammaproteobacteria > Enterobacterales > Enterobacteriaceae > Pluralibacter > Pluralibacter gergoviae. The sequence goes on from NZ_BCZS01000011.1 coordinate 79,892, forward strand.
ACTGGTACGATCCGATGGTGCCGGGCCAGCGCTTTGATAAGCCGGGGAAATCGCCCTTTATGGATATGCAGCTGGTGCCGCGCTACGCCGACGAGCAGCCGCAGCAGGCCGCCGGCGTTGCCATCAGCGCCAGCCAGCAGCAGAGCCTGGGCATGGTGGTGAAGACCGCGCAGCGGCGCGCGCTGAGCCAGAAAATTGCCGCCTGGGGCACCATTACCCAGGATGACCGCAGCCTGACGACCGTCCCGGCCCCCGCCGCCGGGGTAGTGGAGAAGCTGTTCGTTCGCGCCGAGCAGCAGCAGGTGCGCGCCGGGGAACCGCTGGCGCAGCTGTGGATCCCGGCGTGGACCTCGGCCCAGCAGGAGTATCTTGCGGTTCGCCAGCTTGGCGATCCGGCCCTGACCCGCGCGGCGCGCGGCCGGCTGGCGCTGCAGTTTATGCCGGAGGCCACTCTGCGCCAGCTCGAACGCAGCGGCAGCCCGCAGACCCGCATCACGCTGCGGGCACCGCGCGACGGCTATGTCGCGAAACTTGATACCCGCGAAGGCGTGCAGGTGGCGGCCTCCGCGCCGCTGTTTGAACTGGCAAACCTCGATCCGGTCTGGCTGGTGGTGGACTATCCCCAGAGCCAGGCGGGAGCGCTGGCGGCGGGAGCAGAGATAGAGGCCGCCACCGATAGCTGGCCCGGAGAGACATTCCGCGGCCGGGTCAGCGAGATCCTGCCGCAGATGGACGCGGCGACCCGCACCCTGAAGGCGCGGATTGTGCTCGACAACCCGCAGCACAAGTTAAGGCCGGGCATGTATATGCACGTCGCGGCGCAGCAGGCACAGGGGGCGCCAGCGGTGCTGGCGGTACCGGAAGAGGCGGTGATCGCCACCGGCGAACGCAGTCGGGTCATTGTCGCCCGCGACGGCGGACGCTTCGAGGCGGTGAACGTCATGACCGGCATCAGCGCCGACGGCTGGACGGAGATCCGCCGGGGCCTGCAGGAGGGCGAGAGGGTCGTCACCTCCGGCCAGTTCCTGATTGACTCGGAGGCCAGCCTGCGCAGCGCGCTGCCTGTGTCGATGGAACACGAGCACGGGGAGATGCAGCCATGATTGCCTGGGTCATTCGCGCCGCGCTGCGCAACCGCCTGCTGGTTATCGTTGCCGCTATCGGCATGGCGCTGTGGGGCGTCTGGGCGCTGCAGCGGGCGCCGCTGGACGCGCTGCCGGATCTCTCCGACGTGCAGGTGATCGTTCGCGCCAGCTATCCGGGCAAATCGCCGCAGGTCATCGAGGATCAGGTCACCTGGCCGCTGACCACCACCATGCTGTCGGTGCCGGGAGCGAAAACCGTGCGCGGCTTTTCGATGTTTGGCGACGCCTACGTCTACGTGCTGTTTGAAGACGGAACCGACCTCTACTGGGCCCGCTCGCGGGTGCTGGAGTACCTGAGCCAAATCCAGTCGCAGCTGCCGGAGGGCGTTAAGGCGGAGCTGGGGCCGGACGCCACCGGCGTCGGCTGGATCTATGAGTATGCGCTGGTGGATAAAAGCGGCCGCCACAGCCTGGCGGATCTGCGCGCTATTCAGGACTGGACGCTGAAGTATGAGCTGAAAACGGTGCCGAACGTTTCCGAAGTGGCCAGCGTCGGCGGCATGGTGCGGCAGTATCAGGTGGTGGTCGATCCCGAGCGCATGCGCGCGCTGGGGGTGACGCACCAGCAGCTGGTGGACGCCATCAAGTCGGCCAACCAGGAGAGCGGCGGGGCGCTGATCGAGATGGGCGAAGCGGAGTACATGGTACGCACCCGCGGCTATCTGCACGGCGTGGAGGATTTCCGCAAGGTGGTGATTGCCAGCAGAGGCGGCGTGCCGGTGATGCTCTCTGACGTGGCCCGCGTGCAGCTGGGACCGGAAATTCGCCGCGGCGTGGCGGAGCTCAACGGCGAAGGCGAAGTCACCGGCGGCATCGTCATCATGCGCTACGGCAAAAACGCGCTGGAGACGCTGCGCGCGGTGAAGGCAAGGCTCGCGCAATTGCAGAAAACCCTGCCTGCGGGGGTTGAGATTGTGCCGGTCTACGACCGTTCCGGCCTGATAGAGCACGCTATCGACACGCTGACCCACAAGCTTATTGAAGAGTTTATCGTCGTGGCGCTGGTCTGCACCCTGTTTCTGTTCCACTTCCGCTCGGCGCTGGTGGCGATAATCTCCCTGCCGCTGGGCATTCTCGGGGCGTTTATCGTCATGCACTACCAGGGGATTAACGCCAATATCATGTCGCTCGGCGGCATCGCCATCGCCATCGGGGCGATGGTCGATGCCGCGATCGTGATGATTGAGAACATGCACAAGGTGCTGGAGCAGTGGCGGCACGATAACCCCCAGCGCGCGCCCTCCGGCGAGGATTACTGGCATATCACCCAGAAGGCGGCGACCGAAGTAGGGCCGGCGCTGTTTTGCAGTCTGCTGATTATCACCCTGTCGTTTATTCCGGTCTTTTCGCTGGAGGCGCAGGAGGGGAAGATGTTCGCGCCGCTGGCGTTTACCAAAACCTGGTCTATGGCGATGGCGGCCGGGCTCGGTATCACTCTGGTGCCGGTGCTGATGGGCTACTTTATCCGCGGCCGGGTGCCGGATGAGAGCGCTAATCCGCTCAACCGTTGGCTGGTGCGCGCCTACGAACCGCTGCTCGATAAGGTTCTGCGCTGGCCGAAGACCACGCTGCTGCTGGCGGCGATGCTGCTGGCCCTCACGCTGTGGCCGCTGCAGCGCCTCGGCAGCGAGTTTATGCCGCCCCTCGACGAGGGCGACCTGCTCTATATGCCCTCGACGCTGCCGGGGATCTCCGCCCGCGAAGCCGGACGCCTGCTGCAGCAGACCGACCGGTTGATTAAGCGCGTGCCGGAGGTGGAAAGCGTCTTTGGCAAAGCGGGCCGGGCGGACACCGCCACCGACTCCGCGCCGCTGACCATGCTTGAGACCACCATTCGCTTTAAGCCGCGCGAGCAGTGGCGGCCCGGCATGACGCCGGAAAAGCTGGTGGAGGAGCTGGACAAAATCGTCCAGCTGCCGGGCATTGCCAACGTCTGGGTGCCGCCGATCCGCAACCGGCTCGATATGCTGGCGACCGGCATCAAGAGCCCGGTGGGGATCAAAGTTAACGGCAACAGCCTCGCCGATATCGAACGGGTGGCGATGCAGATCGAACGGGTCGTTAAGACGGTGCCCGGCGTGACCTCGGCGCTGGCGGAACGTCTTTCCGGCGGCCGCTACGTGGATATCACCCTTAACCGCCGGCAGGCGGCGCGCTACGGCGTCTCCGTGAAGGAGCTACAGTCGCTGGCGGGCACGCTGGTGGGCGGCGAAAACGTCGGTCAGACCCTTGAAGGGCGGGAGCGCTTTCCGATCAATGTCCGCTATCCGCGCGACCTGCGCGACAGCGTCGATAAGCTGCGCGCGCTGCCGCTGCTGACGGCGGGCGGCGAGCAGGTGACGCTGGGCGAGCTGGCGGAGGTGCGGATTAGCGAAGGGCCGCCGATGCTCAAGAGCGAGAACGCCCGCCTGTCGAACTGGATCTACGTTGACCTGCGCGATCGCGACCTGCAGTCGGCGGTGACCGAGATGCAGCAGCGGGTGGCAAAAGAGGTGGCGCTGCCGCAGGGCGTGACCCTGTCGTGGTCGGGGCAGTTTGAGTACCTCGAACGCGCCAGCGCGAAGCTGAAACTGGTGCTGCCGGTGACCCTGATGATTATTGTGATGCTGCTGTGGCTCACCTTCCGACGGGCGGCTGACGTACTGCTTATCGTCGGTACGCTGCCGTTTTCGCTGATTGGCGGCGTCTGGCTGCTGTGGCTTCTCGGCTACAACCTGTCGGTGGCCGGCGCCGTAGGCTTTATCGCCCTTGCGGGGGTGGCGGCTGAGTTCGGGGTCATCATGGTGCTGTACCTTAACAGCGCCCTTGAAAAGCGGCGGCAGCAGGGCGCGGTGGATGAGGCCTGCCTGCTGAGCGCCATTCACGAGGGCGCGGTCCTGCGGGTGCGGCCAAAGGTGATGACCGTGGCGACCATCATGGCCGGACTGCTGCCGGTAATGTGGGGCAGCGGCACCGGCTCTGAAGTAATGAGCCGTATTGCGGCGCCGATGATCGGCGGCATGGTGAGCGCGCCGCTGCTGTCGATGCTGGTGATCCCGGCGCTGTATAAGCTGCTGCATCGTCCGCGCCGGTAGGAGAGCAAGGCTGCGCTCGGGCGCAGCCGTTTGGGTTTTGTTCAGGTTTCAGCTGCTATTTTGTTCGACCTTGAAATGAAAGGTTAGTAAATGTGCTAAAACTGAATCAAAACCTGTTTATTTTGCTGCTGGCTTTCACCCAGTTAGCATTCATTTCCGGCGCGCGGGCGTCGCTTGGCGAGAGCGTCGGCGACGCCTTCTCCACGCTGGGGGACAATATCGCCAGGACCTGGCAGGCGCCGCAGGATTACGATCTGTATGTGCCCGCGATCACCTGGCACGCGCGCTTTGCCTACGACAAAGAGAAAACGGACAAATACAACGAGCGTCCCTGGGGCGCCGGATTCGGCCAGTCGCGACGCGACGATAAGGGGAACTGGCACGGCCTTTACCTGATGGCGTTTAAGGACTCGTTCAACAAGTGGGAGCCTATCGGCGGCTACGGCTGGGAAAAGACCTGGCGCCCGCTCAGGGATGATAAGTTCCATCTGGGGCTTGGCTATACCGCGGGCGTCACCGCCCGCGATAACTGGCGCTACGTGCCCATTCCGGTTCTGCTGCCGCTGGCGTCCATCGGCTATGGCCCGGCCACGTTCCAGATGACCTACATTCCCGGCACCTACAATAACGGCAATGTCTACTTCGCCTGGATGCGCTTCGGCTTCTGAGAAGGGAGCACGGGATGCCTGGACGAAACGCACAATCTGCGTAAAAAAAACAGCCATTCGGGCTGTAAGTAAAAAGTTAGCGACTTTTATCACTTTTTAGTGAAGTTAAGCTGGACAAAAGCCACCACAATTGCTGTACTGTTACCCGACACAGCATTTGTGTCTATTTTCTTGTAAAGGTAATATTGATGTCTAAGATTAAAGGTAACGTTAAGTGGTTTAATGAGTCCAAAGGCTTTGGTTTCATTACTCCGGAAGATGGCAGCAAAGACGTGTTCGTACACTTCTCTGCAATCCAGACTAACGGTTTCAAAACTCTGGCTGAAGGTCAGCGCGTAGAGTTCGAAATCACTAACGGTGCCAAAGGCCCTTCTGCTGCTAACGTAACCGCTCTGTAAGCATAACGACAGCAGAATTCAAAACCCGCCACGGCGGGTTTTTTTTGTTTTAGCGCGAGGCGGAGAAGAGCCAGAAGGCGGCCGCCGTCATGGCAAATGACCCGAGCATGTTCACCGCCACGTTCAGCAGCGCCCAGCCAAATCGCCCCTCCTGCAGTAAAAAAACGACCTCCGCAGAGAATGTCGAAAAGGTCGTCAGGCCGCCGCAGAAGCCGGTGGTGATCAAAAGCTTCCACATCGGGTCGATATCCGTCATCCGGTTAAACCACGCCAGGCCTGCGCCGATAATGAAGGCTCCAAGCAGGTTGGCGATGAGCGTCCCCACCGGGATAGCGTGATGGAGCGGATTGAAGCGCATACCCAGCATCCAGCGCGCGACGCTGCCGGTGCCGCCACCGATAAAAACGGCAAAAAGAAGTTGTATCACCGTGTGTTCCTGTTATTGAAATAGAGTATCGTTGAGTTTAACGCCGGGCCAGCCATCTGGCTACGGCCTGATTTAAGGAGAGGGAGCATGCGCGTAGCCGCCGGACAATTTGCCGTTACCCCAGACTGGGCCACCAACGCCCGCACCTGCGTGCAGCTGATGCAGCAGGCTGCCGATCTTGGCGTCGCCCTGCTGGTGCTGCCGGAAGCGCTGCTGGCCCGCGCTGACGGCGATCCTGATATGTCGGTGAAGTCAGCGCAGCCGCTGGACGGCGGGTTTGTCAGCCTGCTTCGCGAGGAGAGCCGCCGCAGCGGGCTCACCACGGTCCTTACCGTCCACGTGCCTACCGGCGAGGGCAGGGCCGCCAATACGCTGGTGGCGCTGCGGGCAGGCGAGATTATTGCCCGCTACCGGAAGCTGCATCTCTACGATGCCTTTAATGTGCAGGAATCCCGGCTTGTGGACGCTGGCGATGTACTGCCGCCGCTTATTGAGGTAGAAGGTATGCGCGTCGGCCTGATGACCTGCTATGACCTGCGCTTCCCGGAGATGGCGCTGGCGCTTGCCCTGCAGGGTGCCGAGATCCTGGCGCTGCCGACGGCCTGGGTGCGCGGGCCGCTGAAGGAGCATCACTGGAGTACGCTGCTGGCCGCCAGGGCGCTCGATACCACCTGCTACTTTGTGGCGGCGGGAGAGTGCGGTAATAAAAATATTGGCCAGAGCCGGATCGTCGATCCCTGCGGCGTTACGCTCGCCGGGGCAGGCTATCAGCAGCAGCTGATCGTGGCGGAGGTGAGCAAAGCGGCGCTGCAGCAGATCCGTGATGCGCTTCCGGTGCTTAATAACCGCCGCTTTGCGCCACCGCAAATTATGTGATGTTTTTTTAAACGGCGCTTGATTCACCTTGTTACAGATTGCTATTGTGTGCCCCCGCTAAATGATCCTTAATGATCTAAGGTTCAGAGCGCGTTTTTTTGTTGCTGATTTAATGAGAAGGTATCTATGGGTGAGATTAGTATTACCAAACTGCTGGTTGTTGCTGCGCTGATTGTACTGGTGTTTGGTACCAAAAAATTACGCACGCTGGGTGGCGATCTGGGTTCGGCAATCAAAGGCTTCAAGAAGGCCATGAACGAAGATGATACCAGCGTGAAAAAGAGTGCCGACGACGAGCTCCCGGCAGAAAAACTCTCGCATAAAGAGTAATCCCCGGCGCAGCCATATTCTCAATACGCCGCACCTGTCAGAGAGGCCACAGCAAATCCTGCTGCGGCCTCTTGTGTTTCATGTCCGTTTTTTTTCGCAGAAGTGCAACGAACTGTTTCAGCGCGGCGCGCGATTTTTCGCCGCGGCGGCCTGAACGGACGGGCGCTCGCTGCCTTCTCCGGGCAGCAGCAGATTCAGCAGCATGGCCGTAATGCCGCCGCTGGCGACCGCAGAGCCGAACAGGTTTTTAAATACCGGCGGCAGCTGGCTGAGAAACGCCGGCTCGGCCTCTACGCCCAGGCCAATGCCGAAAGAGACGGCGATAATCAGCATATCGCGCCGGGTCAGCGGCGACTGGGTCATGATGCGGATCCCCGCCGCCAGCACGCTGCCGAACATGACGAGCGTCGCGCCGCCCAGCACCGGCGCCGGGATCTGCTGAATAGCGGCGCCAAAAATCGGAAATAGCCCCAGCAGCGCCAGCAGGGCGCCAATCCACAGCCCCACCCGGCGGCTGGCGACGCCGGTCATCTGAATGACGCCGTTGTTCTGCGCAAAAGTGGTGCTCGGCAGGGCGGAAAACAGCGCCGCCAGCACGCAGCTTGCGCCGTCTGCCAGTATGCCTCCCCTGAGGCGGCCCACGTACTCATCGCCCTCGATCGGGCGGCGCGACAGCAGGCAGTTGGCCGTCAGATCGCCCACCGCTTCCAGAATGCAGATAAGCGAGATCAGTGCAAACGGCAGAAACAGCGTGTAGTCGAAGTCAAAGCCGAAGCGCAGCGGCTGCGGCAGGGCGACCCAGCTGTGGGTAAATGGCTGCCAGTGCAGCTTCCCGCTGAGCGCCGCCAGCAGGCAGCCGAAGGCGATACCGAGGATAACCGCCCCCAGCCGCAGCCAGCGGTTCCCCGCCCGGCTGAACAGCACGATGGTCATCAGCGTCAGCAGGCCGAGCAGCAGGTTGCCCGGCGCGCCAAAATCTTTGGCGCCGTGGCCGCCGCCCCAGTCGGTGATGCTGACCTTAATCAGGCTGATGCCGATCAGACACAGCACCGTGCCGCTCACCAGCGGCGTTATCACCCGGCGCAGCTGGCCGAGAAAGCGGCTGACCACCACCGGGATAAAGGCTGCAATGAGGGTAAGGCCGAAGATCATCGCCATAATCTGCTCCGGGCCGCCGCCCCGGCTCTTGACGGTAAAGCCCGCGGCGAGAATAACTCCGAGAAAGGCGAAGCTGGTGCCCTGCAGGCAGATCATGCCCGCACCGATGCCAAACGGCCTGCGCGCCTGTAAAAAGGTGCCGGCGCCGGAGACCATCAGCGACATGCTGATAAGCCAGGGCAGATAGGCGTCCAGGCCCAGCGCCGAGCTGACGATCAGCGGCGGGGTGATGATGCCGACCAGGCTCGCCATGACGTGCTGCAGCGCGGTGAGAAAGGCCGGTAGCGGCGCCGGTTTATCTTCCAGGCCGTAAATCAGTTCGGAGGGTTCGTGGGCTGACATTGCGTGCTCCTGTAAGTCGCGATAAACAGGAGATGCATGAAACGTTCCAGATAATGATGTTGGTGCTTAAAATATTATCTATTTGATTTAATGGATTTTAAGTTGTGAAGCGAAAGTTTCATAACGCACCATGTGCACCAGGATTGTGCGGAATGGACAAAAAAGCCGCAGGCGGGCTGCGGCTTTTCAGGGCAGGGCGGAATTACTTCACTTCCATCCCTTTCGCCTGCAGGTCGGCGTGATAAGAGGAGCGCACGAACGGGCCGCAGGCCGCGTGGGTGAAGCCCATCGCCAGCGCCTCGGCTTTCATCTCTTCGAACTCGTCCGGGCTGACGTAGCGCTGCACCGGCAGGTGGTGGCGGCTCGGCTGCAGATACTGGCCAAGCGTCAGCATGGTCACCCCGTGGCGGCGAAGGTCGCGCATCACCTCGATGATTTCGGCGTTGGTTTCCCCCAGGCCGACCATCAGACCTGATTTGGTGGGAAGCTCCGGGTGCGCTTCTTTAAAGCGCTCGAGCAGCTTCAGAGACCAGTTATAGTCGGCGCCCGGGCGCACCTGGCGGTAGAGGCGCGGCACGTTTTCCAGGTTGTGGTTAAACACGTCCGGCGGGGTCTCTTTCAGAATATCGAGGGCGCGATCCATGCGGCCGCGGAAGTCCGGGACCAGCGTCTCTATCTTGATGCCCGGACTCTTTTCGCGAATGGCGCTGATGCAGTCGGCAAAGTGCCGGGCGCCGCCGTCGCGCAGGTCATCGCGGTCTACGGAGGTGATAACCACGTAGCGCAGGACCATATCGGCAATGGTCTGGGCCAGCTTCTGCGGCTCGTTAGCATCCGGCGTGATCGGACGACCGTGGGCCACGTCGCAGAACGGGCAGCGCCGGGTGCAGATAGCGCCGAGGATCATAAAGGTGGCGGTGCCGTGGTTGAAGCACTCTGCGAGGTTAGGGCAGGAGGCCTCTTCGCAGACGGAGTGAAGGCCGTTCTTACGCATTGCTGCTTTGATGCCCTGAATGCGGGAGGAGTCGGCGGGAAGTTTAATCTTCATCCACTCCGGTTTTCTCAGCAGCGCCTCGCGCTCGGTAGCCACGTTTTTAACCGGGATAAGGGCCATTTTGTCGGCATCGCGGTACTTAACGCCGCGTTCCATAACAATGGGTTTACTCATAGCTTGCGTGTTCCAGTTGCGAGTAACGAAGGAAAGCGTTCAATTCAAGGTAATGTTGTATTTATCAACTATTTTTGAATCAGGATGCCGGAAAGTATACCACTAATTGCGCCCGGAGCGCACTCCGCCGCCCCGTCAATTTGTAAATCATATGTTGCGTTATGTGCTCACCAGAGTTTACATCTGGCTATTTCGCTGCCCCAAAAGCCTGACTGATAGTCTCAATGACGTTGCCGAGCGTGGGGTCGAGCAGGCTGTGGCTGTTATAGTAGAGGGAGATGTCCATCGGCTCCTCTTCAATCAGCGGCACGTCGAGGCGCCGGATAGGCCAGCAGCGGGAGAGCAGGTTGTAGCAACTCTCCGGCATGATCCCCAGCAGATCGCTGCTGCTGATAAGCGCGGTAATGGTTACGAGGTTATAGCTGCTGACGCTTATCTGCTGCTCGGCAAGGATGGCCTGGATACGGTTGCGGAACTCGGTATGGGCCGCGCCCTCAACCATCAGTAGCGTATAGCGGTAGTGGTCTAGCATATCGAGGCTAAACGGTATCTGCAGGGCCGGATGGCCGTTACGGGCGACCAGCACCAGCCTGTCGCGATAAAGGACCTGATAATTCAGGGCGCGCGGCGTGTAGCTGTGGCTGTCAATAATCAGGTCGGTCTGAAACTGGCTGAGCTGGCTGTCGACGTCGGTAACCGGAATATTGCGCAGCAGCAGATGCGGAAATTTCTCTTTTATTATCGGATATATGGTTGGCATTACCACTGCCCCCACCGTTGGTGACGTGCCGATAGTAATGGTGCGCTGCTTATCGTAAATTCCGGTTAAGTCGAGCGCGCCGAGAATAGATTCGAGCCCCTGGCTGATGTATTCATGAAGATGCGTGGCATAACTTGTCGGCACCACGCCCTGGCCCCGACGGATAAACAACGGGTCGGGAAATACGGTTCTGAGTTTCTTAATTGACTGGCTAATTGCAGACGGCGTGAGATTCAGAATACGTGCGGCGTTAACAATACCTTTGTGGATGTAAACTGCTTCAAAAATGGTCAACAGATTGAGGTCGATGGCGCGTAGGGTATGGAAAATTTGCGGTGAATCCTTTTCGCTATGAGGACTTATTAGATGTGCTGATTGGTAGTCATATTCCACAATGGAACTCCGTGTTCATTCATAACAGGAATGAGGATTAGGTATTTTTCTCAGAGAAATTTCGCGGAAAAAAGATTTTCGCTATTAAATATCAATGGGTAGGACCACTGAGTGCTGTGCTGAATTTATATTTAATACCTCGTTAGAGGTATTAAGACCTATTCTGCTAACTGTCCGAGAAGAAGAAAATATAGAAATACAGAGTTAATGTAAAGGATAACCCGATAAAAATTGAGGTAACCCGACATCGGCCGGGTTAAAACAAAATATATTAAGCGTTGATATATATATTCGGTGGGTTGTTTAGCAAAGCTAAAAATGCGGAGACTAATACCGGTGAAACCGTCTCTGTTTTAACGCCGGCAACCAGCGCACGCATCTGGGTCATCTCCATGCCGGCGTAACCGCAGGGATTAATGCGCAGAAAAGGCGTCAGATCCATGTCGATATTCAGCGCCAGTCCGTGGAAGGAACAGCCTTTGCGAATGCGCAGGCCCAGCGAACAGATTTTTTTCTCGCCGACGTAGACGCCTGGGGCATCAGCCCGCGGATGGGCATCGATGCCGTACTCACCCAGCGTATCGACCACGGTCTGTTCCAGCAGGGTGACCAGTTCGCGCACGCCGAGCCTGCGGCGCTTGAGATTGAGCAGTACGTACATAACCTGCTGTCCGGGTCCGTGGTAGGTCACCTGGCCACCGCGATCGCTCTGCACAACCGGAATATCGCCCGGCATCAGCAGATGTTCGGCCTTTCCGGCCTGGCCCTGGGTAAATACCGGCGGATGCTCGACGAGCCAGAGTTCGTCCGGAGTATTTTCATCGCGTTGGTCGGTAAATTCGTGCATTGCCTGCGAGACGGGTTCGTAGGGCTGAACGCCGAGCTGGCGCACAATAATGGTGTTGAGATCCAAAACAGCATCTCCGCTGGAGGGTGAAACGGGTGTGCGGGATTATATCACAGGGAGTTAACATGTTGCCCGGCGGGGAGCCGGGCAGGAAAGAATATTACAGAACCATCCGCACAATTTCGATATTGCCGAGCTCTTCGTAGAGGGTCTCTACCTGCTCGACGTGGGTGGCGGTGATGGTAATGGATACCGAGTGGTAATTCCCTTTACTGCTCGGCTTCACCTGCGGAGAGTAGTCGCCGGGCGCATGGCGCTGCACCACTTCCACCACCTGGTCAACCAGCTCAGGTTTCGCCAGACCCATCACCTTGTAGGTAAACGGGGTAGGGAATTCAAGCAGTTCGTTAAGTTTGGTTTTCATGTCAGCTCCGGGTGTGTAAAAGAACTGCTCCCGCGCGTGGCGCGGGAGCAGAAGTAGTCATGCTTAGTATATGGGGATGAAGATCACACTTTCAAGTGGTTAAATTTTAACCAAACCAGTGGTGGAACATTAACTTAATGTAATCAATGATTTTGCCAAAGAAGTTTCCTTCCGGGATCTCCTGCAGCACCACCAGCGGGCGCTGTTCGATGGTTTTACCATCAAGCTGGAAGTTGATGGTGCCGACCACCTGATTTTTCTGCAGCGGGGCGTGCAGCTCAGGGTTGTTCAGCACGTAGCTGGCCTTCAGGTCCTTCATACGCCCGCGCGGGATAGTGAGATAAACATCTTTATCGACGCCCAGCGATGCGCGGTCGTTGTCGCCAAACCAGGCCGGCTCGGAGGCGAACTCTTTCCCGGCTTTCAGCGGACTGACGGTTTCAAAGAAGCGGAAGCCCCAGGTCAGCAGCTTTTTACTTTCGGTTTCGCGTCCCTTAAAGGTGCGCCCGCCCATCACGGCGGAGACCAGGCGCATCTGCCCTTCGGTCGCAGAAGCGACCAGGTTATAGCCCGCTTTATCGGTATGTCCGGTCTTGATGCCGTCAACGTTCAGGCTGTTGTCCCACAGCAGGCCGTTGCGGTTCATCTGACGGATGCCGTTAAAGGTGAACTCTTTCTCTTTATAGATGACGTACTCGTTCGGCACGTCGCGGATCAGCGCCTGGCCAATCAGCGCCATATCGCGGGCCGAGCTGTACTGACCATCGGCATCGAGGCCGTGCACGGTCTGGAAGTGGGTGTTCTTCAGGCCCAGCGCGTTGACGTAGTTGTTCATCAGGCCAACAAAGGCGTCCTGGCTACCGGCCACGTAATCGGCCATCGCCACGCAGGCGTCGTTACCGGACTGCAGGTTAATGCCGCGGATCAGCTGCGACACCGGCACCTGCATACCCGGCTTGAGGAACATCAGCGACGAGCCTTTAAACACCGGGTTGCCGGTGGCCCAGGCATCGTTGCCGATGGTGACCAGGTCGGACTCTTTAAATTTACCGGCCTTCATCGCCTGGCCGATAACGTAGCTGGTCATCATTTTAGTCAGGCTGGCGGGATCGCGGCGGGCGTCGGCGTTCTGCTCCGCCAGCACTTTGCCCGAGTTGTAGTCGATGAGGATGTAGGACTCCGCATCAATCTGCGGTACGCCCGGGATCATGGTTTTGATGTTCAGGTCATCGGCGCGAACCGCTGCCGGAGAGAGCGCCGCGACGGAGAGCGCGGTGATAAGTATACGTGCAGAGAAAGAGGTCTTCATGGTCAGAACAACGACATCCGTGATGGAGTTAAAATAGTGCCCAACTATAGCAAATGCGTTCTGGCGCGGCATCCGGGAAAGCATATGTGAATGTTAACGCTTTTTACACATACGCATAACCCGGTGCCGCCGGCCGCTAGTTGGCGTGAGTAATAAAAGACTGGAGCTGGGCTTCACTCTGCAGGCGCTGCTGCAGGCCGCTGGCTTCGCCTTTGCTGTTAAAGGGACCCAGCTGAATGCGCCACACCGCGCCGTTTTGCATTACGCGGCCCGGCACGGAAAACTGCTGGCTCAGCTTTTTCTGGAACTGTTGCGCGCGGCCCTGGTCGCTGACGGCGCCAACCTGCACCACGTAGCTGCCGCTGGCGGCTGCCGGGGCGGAGACAGGGGCGGCCGCTGCCGGCGCGGCGCTGCCCTGAACGGAACCGGGCGCGGTAACCGGCGACGAGGCCGTACCCTGCGGCGCGGCGGGCTCGCTGCTTTCGAGCACGCCGGCGCTGAGCGGCGCCGGTGCTCCGAGGAAGCCACCTTCGTGACCGGTTTCAGCGGTGCCGTTTTCCGGCTTGAGCGTATCGTTGCTGATTGGCCGGACGTTGTTCTGGTCGGCGACCGGTACGGGCTCCGGCGCGGAGGAGGCGCTGCCCATGCCGCCGCTCAGATCCGGGCGAGCGGGCAGGGCATAGGTCTGCTTAGCGATAGTGGTGCAGGCCGTGCCCGGACCCGAGAGCGTACCGTCCGGCGCGACGATAATCGGATCGATGCGCACTTTGGTGTTGTTAGAGGTATTCAGCCTGTCGGCAGAGGCGCGGGAGAGCGAAATCACCCGATCGTTGCCGTAAGGGCCGCGATCGTTAATGCGCACCACGATCATCCGCCCGTTGGCGAGGTTGGTGATGCGCGCATAGCTTGGGATCGGCAGCGTCGGATGCGCCGCCGTCAGCTGCGTCGGATCGAAGGCTTCGCCCGAGGCGGTCAGGTTGCTGCCCGGCTCGGCATCATAGATAGCCGCCAGTCCGGCCTGGCTGAAGTTGGCCGGGTTCTGCACGATTTTGTAGTTTTTACCGTCGCGCTGATAATCCTGATTCGCCGACGGATTCAGGGTTTCATACTGCGGATCTGCGCCGCTGATTTCAACGACCGGCCCGCTACAGACCGCGGGCTGAGGTGCGCTAACGGTCTGCTGCTGACCATCATCGTTCGAACAGGCCGTCAGTAATCCTGCTGCAATACAGGTCCCAATCCAAAGCTTGCGCATTGCGCACCCCTTATACGCTTTTCGACAACATTTTCCTGTGGGTATGAATCGACATCACGATCCCAAACCCGGCCATCAGCACGATGAGGGCAGAGCCTCCGTAGCTGACCAGCGGCAGCGGAACGCCAACCACCGGCAGTATGCCACTCACCATACCAATATTCACGAAGACATAAACGAATAAAATCAACATTAAGCCGCCGGCCATCACCCGACCAAAGGTAGTTTGCGCCTGGGCGGCGATCACCAGCCCGCGCATAATCAGCAGCACGTAGAGCGCGAGCAGGATCAGAATGCCGATAAGGCCCAGCTCTTCGGCCAGCACCGCGAAGATAAAGTCGGTGTGGCGCTCGGGCAGAAACTCCAGCTGCGACTGGGTGCCGTGCAGCCACCCCTTGCCGCGCAGGCCGCCGGAGCCGATAGCGATTTTCGACTGAATAATATGATAGCCCGCGCCGAGCGGATCGGTTTCCGGATCGAGCAGCATCATCACCCGCTGGCGCTGATAGTCGTGCATCAGGAAGAACCAGAGGATCGGGATAAATGCCGCCACCAGCACCACCGCCACGCCGATAAGGCGCCAGCTCAGCCCGGCGAGGAACAGCACAAACAGGCCGGAGAGGGCAATGAGAATCGAGGTGCCGAGGTCCGGCTGCGCCGCCACCAGCAGGGTCGGCAGGAAGATAAGCACCAGCGCGATGGCGGTATTTTTAAGCGTCGGCGGACAGACGTCGCGGTTGATAAAGCGCGCCACCATCAGCGGCACGGCGATTTTGGCTATCTCCGAGGGCTGAAAGCGCACGATACCGAGGTCGAGCCAGCGCTGGGCGCCTTTCGAGATAGCCCCGAAGGCGTCCACCGCCACCAGCAGAATGATACAGAAGATATACAGCCACGGCGCCCAGCCTTCATACACCCGGGGCGGGATCTGCGCCATCACTACCATGATGACGAGACCCATGGCGATCTGGCCGATTTTGCGCTCCATCATCCCCATATCCTGGCCGCTGGCGCTCCAGATAACCAGCGCGCTGTAGGTCAGCAGCGCCAGCAGGATCAGCAGCATGGTGGGGTCGATATGGATTTTCTCCCACAGCGACTTTTTATTCGGATTGTCGGTCATGATTATTGGTCCTCCGCCGCTGCAGCGGCCGGGGCTTCTGCAGGTAGAACGGTATTGTTATCGCCGAGCATAATGTGGTCGAGGATCTGGCGCATGATCGTGCCGACCGCCGGACCGGCGCCGCCGTTTTCGAGGATCATCGCCACCGCCACTTTCGGGTTATCGTAAGGCGCGAAGGCGGTCATCAGCTTATGATCGCGCAGGCGCTCGGCAATTTTATGGGCGTTATAGGTTTCGTTGGCCTTCAGACCGAAGACCTGCGCAGTACCGGACTTGGCCGCCGCCCGGTAGGGTGCACCGGCGAAATACTTATGCGCCGTACCGTTCGGGCGGTTGGCCACGCCGTACATGCCGTCTTTGGCAATTTCCCAGAAGCCGGAGTGAATATCGCCGATGGGCAGTTCGGGCGGCTGCCGCCACGGAATGAGCTTGCCGTCTTCCCGGGTGCTGTACAGCAGATGCGGCACTTTGACCACGCCGTCGTTAATCAGGGTCATCAGCGCCTTGTTCATCTGAATCGGCGTGGCGGTCCAGTAGCCCTGGCCGATGCCCACCGGGATGGTGTCGCCCTGATACCAGGGCTTCTTAAAGCGCTTAAGTTTCCACTCGCGGGTTGGCATATTGCCGGAGCGCTCTTCGGAGAGATCGACGCCGGTATAGTGGCCATAGCCAAACTTGCCCATCCACTCCGAAAGGCGGTCAATACCCATGTCGTAGGCGACCTGGTAGAAGAAGGTATCCGCCGACTCCTCAAGCGCTTTAGTCACGTTCAAGCGGCCGTGCCCCCACTTTTTCCAGTCGCGGTAGCGCTTTTCAGAGCCGGGCAGCTGCCACCAGCCGGGATCGAACAGGCTGGTATTGCGGGTAATGACCCCGGCGCTGAGCGCCGAGACCGCCACGTAGGGCTTCACCGTCGAGGCGGGCGGGTAGACGCCCTGCGTCGCGCGGTTCACCAGCGGCGTATTGGGATCGTTGAGCAGCCCCGAGTAGTCCTTGCTGGAGATGCCGTCAACGAACAGGTTGGGATCGTAGCTCGGCATCGACACCAGGGCCAGAATACCGCCCGAACGCGGATCGGTGACCACCACCGCCGCGCGGCTGCCGGCCAGCAGCGTTTCGATATACTGCTGCAGCTGCAGATCGAGAGTCAGATAGATATCGTGCCCGGCCTGGGGCGGCACCTCTTTCAGCTGGCGAATGACCCGGCCGCGGTTGTTGACTTCAACCTCTTCATAGCCGGTCTGGCCGTGGAGGACATCTTCGTAATAGCGCTCAATGCCGAGCTTGCCGATATCGTGGGTAGCGGCATAGTTGGCGAGCTTATTCTCTTTATCGAGGCGCTCCACGTCTTTGTCGTTGATTTTCGACACGTAGCCAATGACGTGGGTCAGGGCGGAGCCGAACGGATAGTAGCGGCGCTTGTAGCCCTTCACTTCCACGCCGGGAAAGCGGTACTGATTCACGGAGAAGCGGGCAACCTGCACTTCGCTGAGGTTTATTTTCAGCGGAATAGAGGTAAAGCGGTGCGAACGGGCGCGCTCTTTTTTAAAGTTGGCAATATCGTCGTCGGTCAGGTCGACAACGCTGCGCAGATCGTTGAGCGTCTGCTGGAGGTTATCGACCTTCTCCGGCATCACTTCCAGCTGATAAATGGTGCGGTTAAGCGCCAGCGGCGTGCCGTTGCGGTCATAGATAATGCCGCGGCTGGGGGCAATCGGCACCAGCTTAATGCGGTTTTCGTTTGAACGCGTCTGATAGTCGGTAAAGCGCACAATCTGCAGATTATAGAGGTTGGCGATCAGCACGCCGGTGAGCACCAAAATCCCCAAAAAGGCGACCACCGCCCGGCGTACAAACAACGCGGACTCAGCACTATAGTCGCGAAAAGAATTCTGTAATTTCATCCGCTGCTTAATCTTCTGACCTGGTCATCATTACTCGCGATGGTATGGATGGTTGGTGGTGATGCTCCACGCCCGGTAGAGGCTCTCTGCCACCAGCACCCGCACCAGCGGATGGGGCAGCGTCAGCGCGGAGAGGGACCAGCTCTGCTCGGCGGCGGCTTTACAGGCGGGGGAGAGTCCCTCGGGACCGCCCACAAGCAGGCTCACGTCGCGGCCATCCTGCTTCCAGCGCTCCAGCTCGACCGCCAGCTGCGGCGTGTCCCAGGGTTTGCCCGGAATATCGAGGGTCACGATGCGGTTTTTGCCGGCAGCGGCCAGCATCAGCTCGCCCTCTTTGTCGAGGATGCGCTTAATATCGGCGTTTTTACCGCGCTTGCCGGCGGGAATTTCCACCAGCTCAAACGGCATATCCTTCGGAAAGCGGCGCAAATATTCGCTAAAGCCGGTCTGTACCCAGTCCGGCATTTTGGTGCCTACGGCGACGAGCTGCAGCTTCACCCGTTAACCCCAGAGTTTTTCCAGCTCATACAGGCGACGGCTCTCTTCCTGCATGACGTGGACAATGACATCGCCTAAATCGACAACGATCCAGTCGGCGACGCTTTCGCCTTCAACGCCGAGCGGCAGCATACCCGCCGCGCGGGACTCCTGAACCACGTGGTCGGCAATGGACATCACGTGGCGCGTGGAGGTACCGGTACAGATAACCATGCAGTCGGTGATGCTGGATTTACCCTGAACATCGATGGTGACGATGTCCTGGCCTTTAAGGTCGTCGATTTTGTCGATCACAAAATCCTGGAGTGCTTTACCCTGCAAGTGTTCCCCCTGGTCAGGTGAAGATAAACAATAGAAAGAGCCCGTCAGTATACCTGATTGAGCAAAGAATTCGGGACAAATGTCCGGCAGTTGGCGCCAGGCGGGGTATCATCCCATCACAGGCCGCTGATTGCATCGCCATTTTTGTAAAACAATTTCTGTAAATCAGCGTCGCGCCAGGCGCGGAGAATATCAGCCTATCCGGGCCTGTCAATGCCCGGCGTGACGATAGAGGCCCTGCTGCTCAATGTAGGTCAGCACGCTCTCCGGCAGCATCCCGCTGCAGGACTCTCCCCGCTCAAGATGCTCGCGAATGAGCGTGGCGGAAATATTGAACCACGGCGTCTCCGCCAGGTAGATTTTCCCCGCCGGGGTACGGTGCAGATCTTCTGCGCTATGGGTCAGGTGGCGGTCAAGCCAGGCCTGATGCGCATCCTCTTTCATCGTCAGCGTATAGCCGGGGCGGCGGCATACCAGCAGATGGGCATTGTCGAGAATGCTTTCGTAATCGTGCCACGAAGGAAAGTTCAGCAGCGAGTCCTGGCCGATAATAAAGGCCAGCGGCTGCTCCGGGCCCTGCTCGGCGCGCCAGGCCTTGAGCGTCTCGGAAGTGTAGGAGGGCGTTTCGCGCTTAAGTTCGCGCTCATCAAGGGAAAACAGCGGCTTATCGGCGATCGCCAGCTCAAGCATGTGCTTGCGCTGGTCGCTGGTCGCCTCCGGCTGCGGGCGGTGCGGCGGAACGTTGTTCGGCATCACGATCACCCGCGAGAGGCCAATCAGGTTGGCGAGGATCTCTACGGGCTTGAGGTGGCCATAGTGCACTGGATCGAACGTACCGCCATACATGGCCTTAAGAACGGTCATATTATCCTTCGAAAAAAATATCGGGCAACGTCTTGTGGCACAGCAGCAGAGAGAGACTCTCAAGCTCTGCCCAGACGGACTGACCGTAATCCTGCTTGAGGGTCAGCTCGGTCTGCGTCAGCAGGGAAACCGCGTGCCGCAGCTGTTCCTGGCTTAAGCGGTTAAGGGCTTCGGTAAATAGCGGGCGGCGGTTTTGCCACACCCGGTGCTTATCAAACAGCGCCCGCAGGGGCGTGCTGACCGACTGACGCTTCATATTGACCAGCAGCAGCAGCTCGCGCTGCAGGGTGCGCAGCAGGATAACCGGCTCGCTGCCCTCCTGGCGCAGCTGCTGCAGAATGTGCAGCGCGCGTTTGCTCTTGCCGGCCAGCAGCGCGTCCAGCCAGTGGAACGGCGTGAAGTGGGCGGCGTCATTAACCGCCTGCTCTACCCGGGGCAGCGTCAGCTTGCCGTCCGGCCACAGCAGCGAAAGCCGCTCCAGAGCCTGGGCCAGCGCCAGCAGATTGCCTTCATAGCAGTAGCAGAGTAGCTGGCTTGCGGCATCGTCGAGCTGCAGCTTGTGCTGCTTCGCCCTTGCCGCCAGCCAGCGCGGCAGCTGGGCCTGCTCCGGCGTCTGGCAGGAGACCAGCACCGCGCGGTTGGCCAGCGCCTTGATCCAGGCCGCGTTCTCCTGCGCTTTGGTGAGCTTGTTGCCGCGGACGATCAGCAGCAGATCGTCGTGCAGCAGAGCGACGAGCGCGGCCAGCTGTTCATTAATGGCGGCATTGGGGCCGTTGTCCGGCAGCAGCAGCATCAGGGTCTGGCGGCTGGAAAACAGGCTGCGCTCCTGGCTCATGGCGAGCAGGGCATTCCAGTCGGTGCTGGCGTCAATAGCAACGGTGTGGTGCTCCTCAAAGCCCTGCGCGTTCGCGGCGTGGCGAACGGCATCCTGACTTTCCTGAAGCAGAAGCGGATCGTTACCCAACAGCAGATACGCCGCGCGCAGCCCTTCAGAGAGCTGCGCGCGGAGTTGTTCAGGGTACAGCCGAATCATCACTCGCCCGTAATGGTGGGAACGCGTGCTTTCGCCGGCGCCGCAGGCGAGATATCAGAGGTATTTCCGCTCTCGCGGGCCTCTTCAGCATCGGCAACCTTGACGCTCGGCAGCTGGCGGATCAGCTGTTCGGCGGCGCGATCGTACATCTCTTTGATGATCATGTCTTTTTCCGCATCCTTCGCCAGCGCTTTCTGCGGGTTGTCGAAGTAGGAGCGGTAGACCTTGGTCTTCAGCGGATAGATATCGTGACCCGGGATCAGCACGCTGGCGGTGACGGTCATCACCATCTGGTACTCCGCCGTATCGCCGTTCTGGAAGATAGAGGCGGTGTCTTCATTGATGGAGGCGCCGCCCATGCGCAGAGACGGAATGTCTTTACGTACCGAACTGCCTTCGACGATTTCGACGTTGCTCAGGCGCAGCTGGTTGCGCACCGCGCGGCTCAGCGGCCCGTTGGGGTCACCGGAAACAAAGATCAGTTTTCGCATGTTGTCGGGCACCTGAGTGGTACTGCGCAGGTGCCAGCCGCAACCGGCGGTAACGAGTACCGCCACAGATAACAAGAGTGATGTCAGAATGCGCACGTTTCCTCCCGCGCTTAGCCTACGACCAGATTGAGCAGTTTGCCCGGAACGTAAATGACTTTACGCACGGTCACGCCATCCAGATATTTCGCAACCAGATGCTCCTGGCCTGCGCGTTCACGTACCTGATCTTCTGTTGCATCCACCGGTACGGTGATTTTACCACGTACTTTACCGTTAACCTGCACGACCACGAGAGTGCTGTTTTCCACCATCGCTTTATCGTCGGCAACCGGCCACGGCGCGCAGTCGATATCGCCTTCGCCGCCCAGCTCCTGCCACAGGGTGAAGCTGGCGTGCGGGGTGAACGGATTGAGCATGCGAACCACTGCCAGCAGCGCTTCCTGCATCAGGGCGCGATCCTGCTCGCCCTCAAGCGGGGCTTTCGCCAGCTTGTTCATCAGCTCCATGATTGCCGCAATTGCGGTGTTGAAAGTCTGACGACGACCGATATCATCGCTGACTTTGGCAATCGTTTTGTGAACGTCGCGGCGTAGGGCCTGTTGATCTTCGCTGAGGGCATCAACGTCGAGGGCGGCAACCGGGCCTTTGGCAACGTGCTCGTAAACCAGTTTCCAGACGCGCTTAAGGAAGCGGTTAGCGCCTTCCACGCCCGATTCCTGCCACTCCAGCGTCATATCGGCCGGGGAGGCGAACATCATAAACAGGCGCACGGTATCGGCGCCGTAGCGCTCCACCATCTCCTGCGGGTCGATGCCGTTATTCTTCGACTTCGACATTTTGCTCATGCCAGTGTAGACCAGCTCATGGCCCGCGGCGTCCTTCGCCTTCACGATGCGGCCCTTGTCGTCGCGCTCAACGATGGCCTCTTTCGGGGAGACCCAGTTGCGCTCGCCGTTCTGACCGACGTAGTAGAAGGCGTCTGCCAGCACCATGCCCTGGCACAGCAGCTGTTTTGCCGGCTCGTCGGAGTTGACCATGCCCGCGTCGCGCATCAGCTTGTGGAAGAAGCGGAAATAGAGCAGGTGCATAATGGCGTGTTCAATGCCGCCGATATAGATATCGACCGGCAGCCAGTAGTTGGCCGCTTTTTCGTCCAGCATGCCTTTATCGTACTGCGGGCAAGTGTAGCGCGCGTAGTACCAGGAGGACTCCATAAAGGTGTCGAAAGTATCGGTTTCGCGCAGCGCCGGCTGGCCGTTAACGGTGGTTTTCGCCCACTCGGGATCGGCTTTAATCGGGCTGGTGATGCCGTCCATTACCACGTCTTCCGGCAGGATAACCGGCAGCTGGTCGGCAGGCGTCGGCATGACGGTGCCGTCTTCGAGGGTGACCATCGGAATTGGTGCCCCCCAGTAGCGCTGGCGGGACACGCCCCAGTCGCGCAGGCGGTAGTTGACCTTACGCTCGCCCACGCCCATTTCAGCCAGACGATCGGCAATGGCGTTGAAGCCTGCGTCGAAGCTCAGGCCGCTGAACTCGCCGGAGTTAAACAGGGTGCCTTTTTCAGTCAACGCCTGTTCAGAGAGGTCCGGCTCGCTGCCGTCGGCATTGAGAATAACCGGCTTGATGGTCAGACCGTATTTGCGGGCGAACTCGTAGTCGCGCTGGTCGTGACCCGGAACGGCCATCACGGCGCCGGTGCCGTACTCCATCAGCACGAAGTTAGCTGCCCACACCGGGATTTCTTCGCCGGTGAGTGGGTGAACGGCCTTAAAGCCGGTGTCGATGCCTTTCTTCTCCATCGTTGCCATGTCGGCTTCGGCAACTTTGGTGTTGCGGCACTCGTCAATAAATGCTGCCAGTTCAGGATTATTCGCCGCAGCCTGCTGGGCCAGCGGGTGGCCCGCTGCGACCGCCAGGTAGGTGGCGCCCATAAAGGTGTCCGGGCGGGTGGTGTAGACCGTCAGCGTATCGGCGTATTTTTTGACGTCGAAAGTGATTTCCACGCCTTCAGAGCGGCCGATCCAGTTGCGCTGCATGGTCTTAACCGTGTCCGGCCAGTGGTCGAGCGTGTCAAGATCGTTGAGCAGTTCGTCGGCATAGGCGGTGATTTTAATAAACCACTGCGGGATCTCTTTGCGCTCAACCTTGGTATCGCAGCGCCAGCAGCAGCCGTCGATCACCTGCTCGTTGGCCAGTACGGTCTGGTCGTTCGGGCACCAGTTAACGGCAGAGGTCTTTTTATACACCAGGCCTTTTTTATACAGCTCGGTGAAGAACTGCTGCTCCCAGCGGTAGTATTCTGGGGTACAGGTCGCCAGCTCGCGGCTCCAGTCATAGCCGAAGCCCAGCATTTTGAGCTGGTTTTTCATGTAGGCGATGTTGTCGTAGGTCCACGGCGCAGGCGCGGTGTTGTTTTTTACCGCAGCACCCTCTGCCGGCAGGCCGAACGCATCCCAGCCGATCGGCTGCAGGACATTCTTGCCCAGCATGCGCTGGTAGCGCGCGATCACGTCACCGATGGTGTAGTTACGCACGTGGCCCATGTGTAGGCGGCCAGAAGGATAGGGTAGCATCGACAGGCAGTAATATTTTTCTTTGCTGTTGTCTTCGGTCACTTCAAATGTGCGCTTTTCGTCCCAGTGTTGCTGGACTTTCGATTCTATCTCTTCCGGGCGGTATTGCTCTTGCATGGCAGCCAGTGGTCCTGTTTTCAATACAGCTACATATGTAGCCAATGGATGTGATATTGCAGATCCGCATAGCATAGCCCAAACGTGCACGTCACAACAGCCTTTCGCGCACTGCGCGCGGGCGTTTATTTAACGACAGTGTGGACTCTCGGACAATTCCACGGGCGAATAAGGTCTATTATTAGAGGACGTTAACCGACCGGGAGAGGAAAACAATGAACAAGGTTGCTCAATACTACCGCGAGCTGGTGGCGTCATTGTCGGAGAAGCTGCAGGGCGGCGATCGCGACATTGACGCGCTGGTGGAGCGGGCGAGGGAAGACGCTAAGCAGACCGGCGAGTTGACGGACGCGGAGCGGGACCAGCTGTTTCGCGCGGTGCGCCGCGATCTGGAGGAGTTTGCCCTCAGCTATCAGGAGAGCCAGGATGAGCTGCAGGACAGCGTCTTTATGCGGGTGATTAAGGAGAGTATCTGGCAGCAGCTGGCGGACATTACTGATAAGACCCAGCTCGAGTGGCGCGAGGTGTTTCAGGACTTAAACCACCACGGCGTTTACCACAGCGGTGAGGTGGTCGGCCTGGGTAATCTGGTGTGCGAGAAGTGCCACTTTCACCTGGCGATGTACTCCCCGGAAGTGCTGCCGCTGTGCCCGAAGTGCGGCCACGATCAGTTTCAGAGGAGGGCGTTTGAGCCTTAAGTAAAAGCGCCTCTCCGTAGGAGAGGCTGGTGTTTGCGCCCTCTCCCCGTCGGAGAGGGCCGGGGGAGGGCATCAGGCGACTCGGCCTTGCCCCGCAATCCGTCAGTGCAAAATCTTCGCCAGAAAGTCCTTCGCCCGGTCCGACTGCGGATTATTAAAGAAGTCGTCCTTATTGGAATCCTCGACGATCTTGCCCTCATCCATAAAGATCACCCGGTTCGCCACCTTGCGGGCGAAACCCATTTCGTGGGTCACTACCATCATGGTCATGCCGGAGTTGGCCAGTTCAACCATCACGTCGAGCACTTCGTTGATCATTTCCGGATCCAGCGCCGAGGTGGGTTCGTCGAACAGCATCGCTACCGGATCCATGCACAGGGCGCGGGCAATGGCTACGCGCTGCTGCTGGCCGCCGGAGAGCTGGGCCGGGAACTTATTGGCGTGGGCGGAGAGCCCGACGCGCTCCAGCAGCTTTAGCCCTTTCTCGCGGGCGGCAGCCTTATCGCGCTTGAGCACTTTTACCTGCGCCAGGGTCAGGTTTTCCACGATGGAGAGATGCGGGAACAGCTCAAAGTGCTGGAACACCATCCCGACGTGAGAGCGCAGCTTCGCCAGATTGGTTTTTTTATCGTTGACCTTTGTGCCGTTGACGGTGATCTCGCCCTTTTGCACCGGCTCCAGGCCGTTAACGGTCTTAATCAGGGTCGATTTTCCGGAGCCGGAAGGGCCGCAGACCACCACCACTTCGCCTTTTTTCACTTCGGTGGAACAGTCGGTCAGCACCTGAAAGTGGCCATACCATTTAGAAATATTTTTCAGGGAAATCATTATACGGTCCTTCTCTTCAAGTAGCTGACCAGCAGGGATGCACTAAGGCTGATAACAAAATAGACGGCGCCGGCAAACAGGATCATTTCAACCTGGGTGCCGTCGCGCTCGCCGATGGTGGAAGCGGTGCGGAAGAAGTCCGCCAGGCTCAGGACGTACACCAGGGAGGTATCCTGGAACAGCACGATGCCCTGCGTGAGCAGCAGCGGCACCATGGCGCGGAAGGCCTGCGGCAGAATGATCAGCCGCATCGACTGGCCGTGGGTCATGCCCAGCGCTAGGGCGGCGTTACTCTGCCCGCGTGAGACGCTCTGGATCCCGGCGCGGATAATCTCCGAGTAGTAGGCCGCCTCAAACATCGAGAAGGCCACCATCGCCGACACCAGCCGGATATCGGCTTTCGGCGACAGGCCCAGCACGTTCT
The DNA here is from genome assembly GCF_001598855.1 of Pluralibacter gergoviae ATCC 33028 = NBRC 105706. Taxonomy (GTDB): domain Bacteria; phylum Pseudomonadota; class Gammaproteobacteria; order Enterobacterales; family Enterobacteriaceae; genus Pluralibacter; species Pluralibacter gergoviae. The sequence continues at coordinate 105,343 of NZ_BCZS01000011.1, forward strand.
GCAGAAAGCCCGGTACGATCAGATAGAACCACAGCAGCACCATCACCAGCGGAATGGAGCGAAAGACGTTGACGTAGGCGGTGGCGAACCACGCCAGCGGTTTCAGCGGCGACAGGCGCATCACCGCCAGCAGGGTGCCCCAGACGATGCCGACGACGATCGCGGTGACGGTGATCTTCAGGGTGATCAGCAGCCCGTCCAGCAGGTAGGGCATTGAAGGAACGATGGAGCTCCAGTCAAAATCGTGCATTATTTGCCTCCCATATTGCCCGGCAGGCGAATTTTGCGTTCAACCAGGTTCATCGCCAGCATAATGATGGCGTTAATCAGCACGTAGGCCAGGGTGATAGCGGTAAAGGACTCCCACGCGTGGGCCGAGTAGTCCAGCAGCTTGCCCGCCTGGGCGGCCATGTCCACCAGCCCGATGGTGGAGGCGATGGCCGAGTTCTTCACCAGGTTCATCATCTCTGAGGTCATCGGCGGGACGATCACGCGGTAGGCGTTGGGCAGCAGCACGTAGCGGTAGGTCTGCGGCAGAGTCAGCCCCATCGCCAGCCCGGCGTTCTTCTGGCCGCGCGGCAGCGACTGGATCGCGGCGCGTACCTGCTCGCAGACGCGGGCGGCGGTAAACAGACCGAGGCAGAGCATCGAGGAGACGAAGAACTGAATGTTCGGATCCAGCTCCGCCTTGAACCACATGCCGATATTTTCCGGCAGCAGTTCGGGGACCACCAGATACCAGGTAAAGAACTGCACGATCAGCGGTACGTTGCGGAACAGCTCCACGTAGAGGGTGCCGATACCGGAAAGAAAGCGGTTCGGGACGGTACGCAGGATGCCAAACAGCGAGCCGACGAGGAAGGCGATGATCCAGGCCGTGACCGACAGGGCGACGGTGACCTGGAATCCGCTCCACAGCCAGCCGAGATAGGTGGTGTTGCCGAACGGGGCCTCCTGCAGGAAGATGCCCCAATTCCAGTCGATTGACATAAATAAACTCCGAAAAAAAGGGTAGCAGCGCTACCCTCGAAGACTGCTAAGGAAAACTTATTTTCGCGGCCGGTGGGGAACGGCCACCCGCCGTATAGTCTGTCCGTTTTTCCCCGCAGTCGGGAGGGCAGGAGTCCCGCCCATCGTTGTTTTAATTAGTTAAGCGCTTTATCGTTTGGCTCTTTGAACAGGGCTTTCATGTCGTCAGACAGCTCGAAGTTCATGTTCAGGTTCTTCGGCGGGATCGGATTCTTGAACCACTTGTCGAACCACTTCGCCGCTTCGCCGGAGGTCTGCGCCTTGGCAATGGTGTCGTCTATCAGCTTTTTGAACTGCGGGTCGTCTTTACGCAGCATGCAGCCGTAGGCCTCTTTTGACTGCGGCGTGCCGACGATTTCCCAGTTGCCCGGTTTCTTCGCTTTGGCGCGCTCGCCCGCCAGCAGGGCATCATCCATCATAAACGCCACCGCGCGGCCGCTCTCCAGGGTGCGGAAAGAGTCGCCGTGGTCTTTAGCGCTGATGATGCGCATATCCATTTTCTTCTCATCGTTGAGCTTGTGCAGCAGAACTTCAGAGGTGGTGCCGGAGGTCACGACCACCGCTTTGCCTTTCAGATCGGCGAAGTCCTTAATCGGGCCGCCTTTCTTCACCAGCAGGCGGGTGCCGACGACGAAGATAGTGTCAGAGAAGGCGGCCTGCTTCTGGCGCTCGAGGTTGTTGGTGGTGGATCCGCACTCGAAATCAAAGGTGCCGTTCTGCAGCAGCGGAATGCGGTTCTGGGAGGTAATGGGGATCAGCTTCACCTGCAGATCGGGTTTGTTGAGCTGCTTTTTCACGGCCTCAACGATGGCGTTGGAGTAGTCCTGAGAGTAGCCGACAACCTTCTGCTGATTATCATAGTAGGAGAACGGGACCGAGGATTCGCGGTGCCCGACCACGATCACGCCGTTTTTGGCGATTTTATCGAGGGTGCTGCCGGCAGCCGGCGCGTCTTCTGCGTGTACTGCGGCGGCGGACATTCCCATCACCAGCATTGCCGTGGCCAGTTTACGTAATTGCATTTCCAACTCCTCATGAATGGCGCCAGAGACGCCCTGATACCTGTTGTGTTGTTATTGCCTGCAACTTAAGCGTGCAGTGTTAAGCCTTTTTGTTAACATTTAGTCTGGCTTAATGTAAAGATTTTGCTGCGTTATTGTTTATTTTTGCGAAGCGCACCGCACCGTTTCAAGGCAAAAAAACCTGCTTGCACTGTTATGGTGCCAGGTCTGCGCCATGCTGGTGCGGGTTGGCCGCGTTCAGGCAAAAATCCGCAGTTCTCAGATTTAATAAAGCAATTGATGTGCCAGAAATGGCAAAAGGCAGGGGGATCCTCGGGCGGCGCTGCCGCCGCCCGGGGTTTTAGCGACGGCGCTGGCGCAGGCTCATCAGCACGGCGGTAAAGCCGAACAGCGCGGTGAGGATCCACAGCGTCCAGTTGCCGGTGCGGGCATAAGGCGTCAGGCCGCGGGTTGGCGTCACTTTGGCGGTCAGCACGTCGCGGGTAAACTGCGGCAGCATCGCCTGCACCTCGCCGCGCGGGTCGATTACCGCCGTAATGCCGTTATTGGTGCTGCGCAGCAGCGGGCGCGCCAGCTCCAGGGCGCGCATGCGCGCCATCTGGAAGTGCTGCCACGGGCCGATGGACTTGCCGAACCAGGCATCGTTGGAGATAGTCAGCAGATAGTCGGTGTCCGGGCGGAAGTTGTCCCGCACCTGCTCGCCGAGGATGATCTCGTAGCAGATGGCGGCGGTCAGCTTGAGATTATGCGCTGAGAGCTGCGGCTGCACGTATGGTCCGCGGCTAAACGACGACATCGGCAGATCGAAGAAGGGCGCCAGCGGGCGCAGGATCGACTCCAGCGGCACGAACTCGCCGAACGGCACCAGGTGGTTCTTGTTGTAGCGGTCAGTCGAGCTGTAGCTGTAGGGATTATCTTTGCCGAGGGTGATTATCGTATTGTAGGTATCATAACGATTCTGCGCGTTGAGGCGGGCATCGACGATACCGGTAATCAGCGAGCTATTGCTGGCCCGCAGCATCTCGTCAACGCGGCTCAGCAGGCGCTGCTGGTTGATCTCCAGATCGGGGATCGCCGACTCCGGCCAGATAATCAGCTGCGATTTGCCCATTACCCGCTCGGTGGCGTCGAGGTAAATCTGCAGGGTATTGATAAGCTCTTTTTCATCCCATTTCATCGACTGCGGAATATCGCCCTGCACCAGCGATACCGTGGTCGTACGCTCGGGCAGCGGCTGATACCACTGGATATAGCGCAGCGGGAAGGGCAGGGCGAACAGCACGACGGCGACCGCCAGCGGCTTCCAGCCGCGCTTTACCAGCGCCAGCGTCAGCAGGCCGCTGACCAGCATCAGCAGGAAATTGATGGTCTCCACGCCGGCAACCGGCGCCAGCCCCTTCAGCGGGCCGTCAATCTGGCTGTAGCCAAACTGCAGCCAAGGGAAGCCGGTCAGCACCCAGCCGCGCAGGAACTCGGTGATTTGCCACAGCGCGGGCGCGGCAATCGCCACCCGCAGCCAGTGGGTTTTCGGCCACAGGCGGGCGAGAATGCCGGCAAACAGCCCGGTGTAGAGCGACAGGTAGGCCGCCAGCAGCAGGACCAGAAACACGTTCACCGGCCCCGGCATGCCGCCAAACTGGGCGATGCTGACGTAAACCCAGTTGATGCCGGTACCGAACAGGCCCAGCCCCCAGAAGTAGCCTATCCAGGCGCTCTGCAGCGGGCGACGGTTGAGCGTCAGCCCCTGCAGGCCCATCAGCGAAATAATCGCCGCCGGCCAGATATCGTACGGCGAAAAGGCCAGCGTACCGCAGGCGCCGAAAAGCAGCGCCAGCAGCAGGCGCACACGCTGGCGTTCAATCAGGGAGGCAAAGGCCATCGACAACTTCCTGTTAAATAAGTCTGAATTACTCTTCCAGCTCAGGCTGAGGCGCGTCGTCCGGAAGTTTTACGTGAACCTGAATAATACGTCGGCTGTCGGCCATCGCAACTTTGAACTGGTAACCATCAATGTCGATCGCTTCACCGCGCGCGGGAAGGTGGCCAAAGGCCTGCATCACCAGCCCGCCGATAGTGTCCACCTCTTCATCGCTGAAGTGGGTGCCGAAGGTGTCGTTGAAGTCCTCGATGGGCGCGAGGGCGCGCACCGTCCAGGTATGGCGGCTGAGCTGGCGGAAGTCGATATCTTCCTCTTCGTCGTATTCGTCTTCGATCTCGCCGACGATAAGTTCGAGGATGTCTTCAATGGTGACAAGACCGGAAACGCCGCCAAATTCGTCAATCACAATCGCCATGTGGTAGCGCTGGGAGCGAAACTCCTTGAGCATGCGGTCTACGCGCTTGCTCTCCGGCACTACCACAGCAGGACGCAGTACTTTCTCTATGCTGAAGGCGTCGGCATCGCTGCGCATGAACGGCAGCAGATCTTTGGCCATCAGGATCCCTTCAATGTGATCCTTGTCTTCGCTGATCACTGGAAAACGCGAGTGGGCGCTCTCGATGATCACATCGAGGCACTCGTCGAGGGGCTGATTACGTTTGAGGGTGACCATCTGAGAGCGGGGGATCATGATATCGCGCACGCGCTGGTCGGCGATATCCATGACCCCTTCGAGCATGTCGCGCGTATCTTCGTCGATAAGCTCGTTCTGCCCGGAATCGCGGATCAGCTCCAGCAGTTCATCACGGTTTTTCGGTTCGCCGTGAAACAGCTGGCTGATGAGCAGGGAGAAGAATCCCTTCTTATGAGTTACGTTGTCGCTACTGTGTGAATTGTCGTCGCTCATGGCGTCGTGTGGGGTCTCGTGTTAGTGAAATGTCGCCGCGGCGCGTAAACTCAGCAACCCGCGGCATAAATACCGGGCTGGTCACCGGTTACGCTTTCTCGGCAATGTACGGATCATCATAGCCCAGAGCAAGCATTATCTCCGTCTCCAGGCCTTCCATCTCTTCCGCTTCATCATCTTCAATATGGTCATAGCCCAGCAGGTGCAGGCTGCCGTGCACGACCATGTGCGCCCAGTGGGCTTCCAGCGGTTTTCCCTGCTCTTTGGCTTCCCGCTCAACCACCTGGCGGCAGATAACCAGATCGCCAAGCAGCGGCATCTCCATGCCCTCCGGCACCTCGAACGGGAAGGAGAGCACGTTGGTGGACTTATCCATACCGCGATAGGTCAGGTTGAGCTCGTGGCTCTCCGCCTCATCCACCAGGCGGACGGTCACTTCCGATTCCGCCTGAAAGGCCGGAACGGTGCCGTCCAGCCAGCGCTGGAATAAGGCTTCCTCCGGCAGGCCGCTGGTCTCTTCACAGGCTACCTGTAAATCTAAAATCACGGCGCTCATTTTGTGTCATGCTCCTGGGCGGCCAGCGCTTCGCGCTTGCGCTCGGCGGCGAGTTCGGCCTTGCGCTTCTGCTCCGCTTCTTCCCACGCCTCATAGGCGTTGACGATGCGGGCAACCACCGGATGGCGCACCACGTCTTCGCTGTGGAAGAAGTTGAAGCTGATTTCGTCGACGTTGGCCAGCACTTCAATGGCGTGACGCAGGCCGGACTTGGTGTTGCGCGGCAGGTCAATCTGGGTGACGTCGCCGGTGATCACCGCCTTTGAGTTAAAACCGATGCGGGTCAGGAACATCTTCATCTGCTCGATGGTGGTGTTCTGGCTCTCGTCGAGAATGATAAAGGCATCGTTCAGCGTGCGTCCGCGCATATAGGCCAGCGGGGCCACTTCAATGACGTTGCGCTCAATCAGCTTCTCGACTTTTTCAAAGCCGAGCATCTCGAACAGGGCGTCGTACAGCGGGCGCAGGTACGGGTCAACCTTCTGGCTCAGGTCACCGGGCAGAAAGCCGAGCTTTTCCCCGGCCTCAACCGCCGGACGGGTGAGCAGAATGCGGCGGATCTCCTGCTTCTCCAGGGCGTCTACCGCCGCGGCAACGGCCAGGTAGGTTTTCCCGGTCCCCGCCGGGCCGACGCCGAAGGTGATATCGTGGTCGAGAATATTGGCGATGTACTGGGCCTGGTTCGGCGTGCGCGGCTTGATCACCCCGCGCTTGGTCTTGATATTGATGGCTTTACCGTAGTCCGGCACGCTCTCGGCGCTCTGCTCCAGCACGCGGGCTTCTTTGATCGCGAGGTGGATCTGCTCCGGCTCGATGTCCTGGGTCTGGCCGCGCATCGGCGCGGTATCGACGTACAGGTCGCGCAGGATATCGGCGGCGGCGGTGACGCAGATCGGGCGTCCGGTCAGCTTAAAGTGGTTGTCGCGGCGGTTGATTTCGATACCGAGGCGGCGCTCAAGGTGCTTGACGTTGTCGTCAAACGGGCCGCAGAGGCTCAGCAGGCGCTCGTTGTCTGCGGGCTCAAGGGTAATTTCGCGGGTTTCTGTGTTCAAACTGTCCTCTTTCACGTTGCGCACGGGCGACTGCGGGTGCTGATAAAGAAATTATTCACGCCAGGGAGTGAAGGCGCAAGCGCTGCTGTTGATGTGGGGATCGGTGCGGAAAAAGCAAGGGTCCGCCCGGCCGGGCGGACCGCAGGAATTACGGCTGGTAGATACCGACGCCGATGTCGTTCTCTTTACGGGTGCGGGCGATCACCGATTCAGGCGACTCCGTCACGCGCAGGCCCATCTCCTCCTCGGTGCGCACCAGCTTGCCGCGCAGCGAGTTCGGATAGACGTCGACGATTTCAACGTCAACGAATTTGCCGATCATCTCCGGCGTGCCCTCAAAGTTCACGACCCGGTTATTTTCGGTGCGCCCGGACAGCTCCATGATGCTCTTGCGGGAGGTGCCCTCCACCAGGATGCGCTGGGTCGTGCCGAGCATCCGGCGGCTCCAGGCCATCGCCTGCTGGTTAATGCGCTCCTGCAGAATATAGAGGCGCTGCTTCTTCTCTTCTTCCGGCACATCGTCAACCATATCGGCGGCAGGCGTCCCCGGACGGGCGGAGAAGATAAAGCTGTAGCTCATGTCAAAGTTGACGTCGGCAATCAGCTTCATGGTCTTCTCGAAGTCGTCGGTGGTTTCGCCCGGGAAGCCGACGATAAAGTCGGAGCTAATCTGGATATCCGGGCGCGCGGCGCGCAGCTTGCGGATAATCGCCTTGTACTCCAGGGCGGTGTGGGTGCGGCCCATCAGGTTCAGCACCCGGTCGGAGCCGCTCTGCACCGGCAGGTGCAGGAAGCTCACCAGCTCCGGCGTATCGCGGTATACCTCGATAATGTCGTCGGTAAACTCGATCGGATGGCTGGTGGTGAAGCGGATGCGGTCAATACCGTCAATGGCCGCCACCAGGCGCAGCAGTTCGGCAAAAGAGCCGGTGCTGCCGTCGTAGTTTTCGCCGCGCCAGGCGTTGACGTTCTGGCCGAGGAGATTCACCTCGCGTACGCCCTGGGCCGCCAGCTGGGCGATTTCAAACAGGATATCGTCGCAGGGGCGGCTCACTTCCTCGCCGCGGGTATAGGGTACCACGCAGTAGGTGCAGTATTTGTTGCAGCCTTCCATAATGGATACAAAGGCGGTCGGGCCTTCGGCTTTCGGCTCCGGCAGGCGGTCAAACTTCTCGATTTCCGGGAAGCTGATGTCCACCACCGGGCTGCGATCGCCGCGCACGGAATTGATCATCTCCGGCAGGCGGTGCAGGGTCTGCGGCCCGAAAATAATGTCCACATAGTGGGCGCGTTGGCGAATGTGGTCGCCCTCCTGCGAGGCAACGCAGCCGCCGACGCCGATAATCAGCTCGGGATTTTTCTCTTTCAGCAGCCGCCAGCGGCCGAGCTGGTGGAACACCTTCTCCTGGGCTTTCTCGCGGATTGAGCAGGTGTTAAGCAGCAGCACATCCGCCTCTTCCGCCACCTCGGTCAGTTGATACCCGTGGGTGGCGTCCAGCAGATCGGCCATCTTCGATGAATCGTATTCGTTCATCTGACAGCCCCAGGTTTTAATATGGAGTTTTTTTGTCATCGACTTAGCTTTGCTCAGGGAATGCAGGGCGCATATTGTAATGCTTTGCGGCGAATGTGACCAGCGCGGGCGATGTCCGCCGCAGTATGGGAAAATTTCCGGTAAACTTAAGGGATTCAGCGTTAAGGATAATTGGCTATGAGCATAGAACAAACTGATATTGCCGTCGTCGGCGCCGGGATGGTGGGCGCCGCTCTGGCGCTGGGGCTGGCGCAGCAGGGATTTGCCGTCACGGCGATTGAGCAGAGCGCGCCCGTCGCGTTCGATCCCGCCACGCCGCCGGATGTCCGCATTTCCGCGATTAGCGCCGCCTCCGTCGGTCTGCTGCGCGGGCTCGGCGTCTGGGACGCGGTGCGGGCCATGCGCGCGCACCGCTACCGCAGGCTGGAGACCTGGGAGTGGGAGAGCGCCCACGTCAGCTTCAGCGCCGACGAGCTGAAGCTGCCGGAGCTGGGCTATATGGTGGAAAATAACGTCCTGCAGCAGGCGCTGTGGCAGGCGCTGGCGGCCCATGAAAACGTCACCCTGCGCGTACCGGCGGCCCTTGAAACGATGCGCGCCGCCGAGGGCGAGAGTCTGCTGACCTTTACCGACGGCAGCGCGCTGCGGGCAAAACTGGTCATCGGCGCCGACGGCGCCAGCTCGCAGGTGCGGCAGATGGCCGGTATCGGCACCCACGCCTGGCAGTACCCGCAGTCCTGCATGCTGATCACCGTCGCCTGCGAAGACGAACCCGGCGACAGCACCTGGCAGCAGTTCACGCCCGCCGGGCCGCGGGCGTTTCTGCCGCTGTTTGACCGCTGGGCGTCGCTGGTGTGGTATGACGCCCCGGCGCGCATCCGCCAGCTGCAGTCGCTGCCGATGGCCCGGCTCGGCGAGGAGATTGCCCGCAGCTTTCCGCAGCGGGTCGGCAAGGTGACGCCAATCGCGGCGGGCGCCTTTCCGTTAACCCGCCGCCACGCCCTGCGCTACGTCCGTCCGGGCGTGGCGCTGGTGGGCGACGCGGCGCACACCATTCATCCGCTGGCGGGGCAGGGCGTCAACCTCGGCTACCGCGACGTGGAGGCGCTGCTGGACGTGCTGGGCAACGCCCGCAGCTACGGCGAAGCCTGGGAGAGCCTGCCGGTGCTCAGGCGCTATCAGGCCCGGCGGATGGCCGATAACTATCTGATGCAGTCGGGGATGGATCTGTTCTGCGTCGGCTTCAGCAACGATCTGGCACCGGTGCGGGTGCTGCGCAACGTCGGCCTGATGGCGGCCGCGCGGGCGGGCGTGCTCAAGCGCCGGGCGCTGAAGTATGCGTTAGGACTGTAGGGCTTAAGTTCAAACCTGGATGTGCATAAAACAGTGACTGGGGACCGTAGGCCGGGCAAGCGAAGCGCCGCCCGGCAAAAGGGCGAGTCCGGCGGATAAACTGGTACGGTATTCCGGAAAACAAAAAAAGCTCGCCGAAGCGAGCTTTAGAAAGTGGCTGGGGTACGAGGATTCGAACCTCGGAATGCCGGAATCAGAATCCGGTGCCTTACCGCTTGGCGATACCCCAACAGAGATACAGTGTGCAGCATCGAGAAGAAAAGTGGCTGGGGTACGAGGATTCGAACCTCGGAATGCCGGAATCAGAATCCGGTGCCTTACCGCTTGGCGATACCCCATCAGATAACTTTTACATCGATACTGCAGAAAATTGGCTGGGGTACGAGGATTCGAACCTCGGAATGCCGGAATCAGAATCCGGTGCCTTACCGCTTGGCGATACCCCAACAGGTACTGCTGAATACTGGTGGCTACGACGGGATTCGAACCTGTGACCCCATCATTATGAGTGATGTGCTCTAACCAGCTGAGCTACGTAGCCAGAATACGTTTTCAGACCCTGCGCATGCGCAAAATCAAAGAATAAGATGGCTGGGGTACCTGGATTCGAACCAGGGAATGCCGGTATCAAAAACCGGTGCCTTACCGCTTGGCGATACCCCATCCGTGCAACGCTTACCTGGGAATGGTGCGGGAGGCGAGACTTGAACTCGCACACCTTGCGGCGCCAGAACCTAAATCTGGTGCGTCTACCAATTTCGCCACTCCCGCAAAAAAGATGGTGGCTACGACGGGATTCGAACCTGTGACCCCATCATTATGAGTGATGTGCTCTAACCAGCTGAGCTACGTAGCCATCTTTTTTCCGCGTTACCTTATCGGCGTTGCGGGGCGCATTATGCGTATTGAGCCCTGTAGCGTCAACACCTTTTTCAACGAAAAAGGCCGGAAGAGGGCTGTTTGGTTAGGTTGCGAACAGCGAGGCCGATTAATCGGCAATTATTGATTATTTCTTATAATTTCGGCACTAAAAAACAAGCGGGCCCCGAAGGGCCCGCCGCTGTTATTTGTAGGCGTCCTGGTGGACGCCGACCGCACGACCCGACGGATCGTTCATGGTTTTGAAGGCTTCGTCCCACTCGATGGCTTTCGCCGAAGAACAGGCCACGGACGGGCCGCCCGGTACGCACTCTGCGGCGCTCGGCAGCGGGAACAGCTCTTCAAAAATCTCCCGGTATAGGTAGCCTTCTTTGGAGGTCGGCGTGTTGTACGGGAAGCGGAAGGCCGCGGTTTCCAGCTGCTGATCGGAAATCTGTTTCGCCGCCACCTCTTTCAGGGTGTCAATCCAGCTGTAGCCCACGCCGTCGGAGAACTGCTCTTTCTGGCGCCACGCCACGCTTGCCGGCAGGTAGGATTCAAAGCACTCGCGCAGGATGTGCTTCTCCATTTTGCCGTTGCCGCACATCTTATCCTGCGGGTTGATGCGCATGGCGACGTCGAGGAACTTCTTATCGAGGAACGGCACGCGGGCCTCAACGCCCCAGGCGGACATCGCTTTGTTAGCGCGGGCGCAGTCGAACATATGCAGCGCCTGCAGCTTGCGCACGGTCTCTTCGTGCAGCTCTTTGGCATCCGGCGCCTTGTGGAAGTAGAGGTAGCCGCCGAACACTTCGTCGGAACCTTCGCCGGAGAGCACCATCTTGATGCCCATGGCTTTGATCTTGCGCGACATCAGGTACATCGGCGTCGAGGCGCGGATGGTAGTGACATCGTAGGTTTCGATGTGGTAAATCACGTCGCGGATGGCGTCGAGGCCTTCCTGCACCGTAAAGTGAATTTCGTGGTGCACGGTGCCGAGGTGGTTGGCCACTTCCTGCGCCGCCTTCAGGTCCGGCGAGCCTTCAAGGCCCACCGCGAAGGAGTGCAGCTGCGGCCACCAGGCTTCGGAGCGCTCCTGATCTTCAACGCGGCGGGCGGCGTATTTCTTGGTGATCGCCGAGATAACCGATGAATCCAGGCCGCCGGAGAGCAGCACGCCGTACGGCACGTCGGACATCAGATGGCTCTTCACCGACTCCTCCAGCGCTTCGCGCAGGGCGTTCTTATCGGTCACGTTGTCTTTTACCGCGTCGTAGCTGAACCAGTCGCGCTGATAGTACGAGCGGATCTCGCCGTCCTGGCTCCACAGGTAGCTGCCCGCCGGGAACTCTTTAATGGTCCGGCACACCGGCACCAGCGCCTTCATTTCCGAGGCGACATACAGGTTGCCGTGTTCGTCGTGGCCCATATACAGCGGGATGATACCGATATGGTCGCGGCCAATCAGGTAGGCGTCCTTCTCGCTGTCGTACAGCGCGAAGGCGAACATGCCCTGCAGTTCGTCAAGAAACTCCGGGCCCTTCTCCTGATAGAGGGCAAGGATCACCTCGCAGTCGGAGCCGGTCTGGAAGTGGTAGCGGTCGCCGTATTCGGCGCGCAGCGCCTGGTGGTTGTAGATCTCACCGTTAACGGCCAGCGCGTGGGTTTTTTTTTCGTTATACAGCGGCTGGGCACCGGCGTTGACGTCAACAATCGACAGGCGCTCGTGGGCGAGGATGGCTTTGTCGCTGGCGTAGATGCCGGACCAGTCCGGGCCGCGGTGGCGCATCAGGCGGGAAAGCTCCAGCGCTTTTTTACGCAGCTCAGTCGCGTCAGTCTTAATATCCAGGACACCAAAAATAGAACACATAGAAACTTCTCCGTTAAATCCGTTGCGTGTTGTTGTGCTGTTGCATGCTTATGAAAATGCCGTAAAGTGCCGCCGCAGGCAAGGGAAAAGGCGGCAGAAAAAGAAAAAGTGCAATGAGGGTTAGCGAATGATGAAAAAAACGTACGTCTGAGCTTCATCTGTTGATGATTTTCTAAAATAAGACGGTTTTTTTTAGACGATATCTTATTTTTGCCGGCAGGAAATGAAAAACCGCGCCGGGGCGCGGTTGGGTTCAGAAAATATCGATCTCGGCGACCGACGGGTAGATCCACGATGGTCGGAACGGCATGTCATCGACGTCGTCGACGGTTGAGACCCCGGAGAGCACGAGGATGGTCTCCAGCCCGGCCTGAAAGCCGGCAAGAATATCGGTGCGCAGGTTATCGCCGACGATCACCGTCTCTTCCGAGTGGGCCTGCAGCTTGTTCAGCGCGGCGCGAATGATCCACGGGCTCGGCTTGCCCACCACGAAGGGCCGACGGCCGGAGATTTTTTCGATGCCGGCGCACAGGGCGCCGCAGGCGGGGTAGAAGCCGCGGGCGTGGGTGTCGGGATTGGTGGCGATAAAGCGCGCGCCGTTGGCGACGAAGAAGGCCGCTTTGTGCATCATCTCCCAGTTAAAGGAGCGGGTCTCGCCGACGATCACGAAATCCGGATTCACGTCGGTGATGGTGAAACCGGCTTTATAGAGTTCGTGGATCAGCGCGCCTTCGCCGACCACGTAGGCTTTTTTCCCCTCCTGGCGGCGCAGGAAATCGGCGGTGGCCATCGCCGAGGTGTAAAACACGCTGTCGGGCACGTCGATGCCGGCGGTGGCAAAGCGGTTCGCCAGGTCCTGCCCGGTCTGGGAAGGGTAGTTGGTCAGACATACCAGCGGCATGCCTTTTTCCAGTACGCGGGCAACGAATTCCGGTGCGCCGGGCACGGCCACGTTATCGTGCATCAGCACGCCGTCAATATCGCAGATGATGTTCTTTAGGGTCATTTAGGGTCCGGATTTTTTTCTCAAAGGGCACAGTATACACGCCCGCGGCGCTTAACTTTCCAGCAAATGCTGCAGCAGCAGGCCATTGAGCATTGAGCGCTTCACCAGCGCGAAGGCGCCAATGGCCGAGCGGTGATCCAGTTCGGAGCGCACCACCGGCAGATTCTGGCGGAACGCCTTCAGCACCTGGGTATTGATGCAGCTTTCAATGGCCGGGAACAGCACTTTTTCGGCTTCCTTTATTTCACCGGCGATCACCACTTTCTGCGGATTAAACAGGTTGATGGCGATGGCGATGGTTTTACCCAGATAGCGGCCCACCTGCTCAATCACTTCTCCCGACAGCGGATCGCCCTTGTTGGCGGCCCGGCAGATAGTTTTGATGGTGCAGTCGTCGAGGGTCACTTTACTCTGGTAGCCCTGCTCCAGCAGGTGGCGCACCCGCTGCTCAATCGCCGCATTGGCGGCAACGGTTTCCAGGCAGCCAAAGTTACCGCAGTGGCAGCGCTCGCCGAGCGGATCGACCTGGATGTGGCCAATCTCGCCGACGTTGCCGTTGCGGCCAATAAAGATGCGTCCGCCGGAGATTATTCCCGCTCCGGTACCGCGATGCACGCGCACCAGAATGGAGTCTTCGCTGTCCTGGCTTGCGCCAAAATAGTGCTCGGCCAGCGCCAGGCTGCGGATATCGTGGCCGACGAAGCAGGTGACTTTAAAGCGCTTTTCGAGAGCAAAGACCAGGCCCCAGTTCTCGACCTGAATGTGCGGCATGTAGCGGATCACGCCGCTTTCCGGATCGACCAGCCCCGGGAGGATCACCGAAATCGCAATCAGTTCGCGAATCTTACGCTGGGTGTGCTCAATAAAGGTGGCGATGGTGTTGAGCAGGGCGTGCTCCAGGGTCTCCTGGGTACGCTCGGGCAGCGGATAGTGCTCCTCTGCCAGCACCTTGCTGCTCAGATCGTAGAGCGTCAGGGTGGTGTCGTGCCGCCCCAGCCGCACGCCGATGGCGTGAAAGTTGCGGGTTTCCGTCACGATAGAGATAGCGCGGCGGCCCCCGGTGGAGGCCTGCTGATCGACTTCTTTAATCAGCCCGCGCTCAATGAGCTGACGCGTGATTTTGGTCACGCTGGCGGGTGCCAGCTGGCTCTGCTCGGCAATCTGTATGCGCGAGATAGGGCCATGCTGGTCAATCAGGCGGTAAACGGCCGCGCTGTTAAGCTGTTTAACGAGGTCAACATTACCAATCTGAGCTTGTCCGCCTGATGTCATACTGTCAGTTACTCAAGTTAACGACCTCGTTACCATTAACGATGGTCCTGGTGATTTTATAATCGCGCGTGAAGGCGGTCAGGTTCGCCACCATGCCCGGGGCAATGCGACCCAGCGTCTTATCGACGCCGATAGCGCGGGCCGGGTAGAGCGTCGCCATGCGCAGGGCTTCATCCAGCGCCACGCCGCAGTGCTCAACCAGGTTGCGCACGCCCTCAATCATGGTGAGCGACGAACCGCTGAGGGTACCGTTTTCATCCACGCACAGTCCATTCCGGTAGTATATTGTTTTACCAGCAAAAATGAACTCCTCAATGTCGGCTCCCGCGGCGGCAGTGGCATCGGTGACCAGGCAGAGCTTATCGCCCTTCAGGCGCTTGGCATTGCGCACGTTGGCGAAATCGACGTGCAGGCCGTCAACAATGATGCCGCAGTGGAGGTCAGGCTCGTCAAAAATGGCGCCCGCCAGGCCCGGCTCGCGCCCGGAGATATAGGGCATCGCATTATAGAGATGAGTGGCGAAACGAATACCGGCGCGGAAACCGGCTTTGGCTTCAGCAAGCGTTGCATTCGAGTGCCCTGCGGAGACTACGATGCCGGCGGCGGTCAGCTTCTCAATCACTTCAGCCGGCACCATTTCCGGCGCCAGGGTCACTTTGGTGATGACGTCAGCATTCTCGCACAGTACATCCACCAGCGCCGGATCCGGTTTACGCACGAAGTCCGGATTGTGGGTGCCTTTCTTGACCAGGTTAAGCCACGGACCTTCCAGATGCAGGCCCAGCGCCTGATTAGGGTGCTTCGCCAGATACTCGCGCATCACGCGAATGCCTTGCTTCATTAATTCGTCGCTGGTGGTGATAAGCGTCGGCAGATAGCTGGTGCAGCCCGCTTTTTCGTTGGTCTTCTGCATGATTTCCAGCGTTTCAACGGTCACCGCGTCGGGGCTGTCGTTGAACTGCACGCCGCCGCAACCGTTGAGCTGGACGTCGATAAAACCGGGAGCAAGAATGGCGCCGTTAAGCGAGCGCTGTTCAATCCCGGGCGGCAGGTCGCTCTGCGGGCAGATCCGTGCGATCAGGCCATCAGCAACAACGACCGCGTGGTCATCCAGAATGTCACGACCGGTGTAGATCCGGCCCTCGGTTAGTGCATACATGTATCGACTCCCGGTGATAAAAATGCAACCGCCCCTGAAGCAGAGGCGGCGGTGTTAATTACAGACCTTTGATGTTTTCAGCTTCTAATTCGTTGAAGTACTTCAGGGTCTTCACTTTCAGCTCCATGGTGGACGGCTCGTCGCAGACCATGACGGCCTTCGGATGCAGCTGCAGGCAGCTGATGGTCCACATGTGGTTAACGTTGCCTTCTACGGCCACCTGCAGCGCCTGGGCTTTCTGATGGCCCAGTACCAGGATCATCACCTCTTCGGCATCCAGCAGCGTGCCAACGCCTACGGTCAGCGCATATTTTGGAACCTGATCGACGTCGCCGTCAAAGAAACGGGAATTGGCCACGCGGGTATCGTGGGTCAGGGTCTTGATGCGGGTGCGCGAGGCCAGCGACGAAGCCGGTTCGTTAAACGCAATATGGCCGTCGTTACCTACACCGCCCATAAACAGGTGGATTTTACCGTAAGCGCGGATTTTTTCTTCATAACGACGGCATTCTGCGTCAATGTCTGGCGCATTGCCATTCAGCAGGTTAATGTTCTCCGCCGGAATATCCACGTGGTCGAAAAAGTTGCGGTGCATAAAGCTGTGGTAGCTTTCCGGATGGTCCGCTGGCAGGCCAACGTACTCATCCATATTGAAAGTCACGACGTGCTGAAAGCTGACCTGGCCCGCTTTGTGCATTTCTACCAGCGCCTTATAGGCGGTGAGCGGCGTACCGCCGGTCGGCAGTCCCAGCACGAAAGGGCGATCGGCGGTCGGTTTAAACGCATTAATACGGTTGACGATATGACGTGCAGCCCATTTGCCGACCTGTTCAGCGGTTGCCAGGGGGATCAGTCTCATTGTTCACCTCAATAGTTAGTATAAGCGTTGGCGGATTGGCGCCTGAACTCAGTTAAGCGTAACCTGGTTTGAGCTGCTTAAGGGGCAATCCGTATCGATTTTTCGTATAATAAAATAAGTTTTCGCAGTTAGCCAGCGAGGTAGGCCAGGCAATACGATTTTTGGTGATAAAAATCACAAAAAGGATGCATTTAATTTGCGAGGCGAATTAATTTCTCGGACACTTTGCAGGCTGGTGAGAAATCGCCGGGACTACAAGGTTAGCACACTATAAAAATAGGGCTTTGACTGAGTCAGATCGGGGTCTCATAGGGGGAATAAAGTGAGTGTTCTAGGTTATTTACAAAAAGTTGGCCGCGCGCTTATGGTGCCGGTGGCCACGCTACCGGCCGCAGCCATCCTGATGGGTGTCGGCTACTGGATCGATCCTAACGGTTGGGGAAACACCAGTGCCCTGGCCGCCTTTTTCATTAAATCGGGCTCGGCGATCATCGATAATATGTCGGTACTGTTCGCCATCGGCGTAGCCTACGGTATGTCCAAAGATAAAGACGGTGCGGCGGCGCTGACCGGCTTTGTCGGTTTCCTCGTATTGACGACCCTCTGCTCGCCGGCTGCGGTGGCGATGATCCAGAAGATCCCTGCGGACCAGGTTCCTGCGGCGTTCGGTAAGATCAACAACCAGTTCGTCGGTATTCTGGTGGGGATCATCTCGGCGGAGCTCTACAATCGCTTTAGCAGCGTAGAGCTTCCGAAGGCGCTCTCCTTCTTTAGCGGACGCCGGCTGGTGCCTATCCTGACGTCGTTCCTGATGATCGTCGTGGCGTTTGTGCTGATGTATATCTGGCCGGTGATTTTCGACGGGCTGGTCAGCTTCGGCGAGCATATCCAGAAGATGGGTTCCATCGGCGCCGGCGTGTACGCGTTCTTTAACCGCCTGCTGATCCCGGTGGGTCTGCACCACGCGCTGAACTCTGTGTTCTGGTTTGACGTCGCCGGCATTAACGATATTCCGAACTTCCTCGGCGGCGCTCAGTCTATCGAAGCCGGTAAAGCGGTTGTCGGTATTACCGGTCGCTATCAGGCGGGCTTCTTCCCGATCATGATGTTCGGCCTGCCGGGTGCGGCGCTGGCGATTTACCACTGCGCGCGTCCGGAGAACAAAGCGAAAGTGCTGGGTATTATGATGGCGGGCGCCTTTGCGGCCTTCTTTACCGGTATTACCGAGCCGCTGGAGTTCTCCTTCATGTTCGTCGCGCCGGTGCTCTACTTCATCCACGCCGTGCTGACCGGGATCTCCGTCTTTATCGCCGCCAGCATGCACTGGATCGCCGGCTTCGGCTTCAGCGCAGGCCTGGTGGACATGGTGCTCTCCTCGCGTAACCCGCTGGCCACCCACTGGTACATGCTGATCCCGCAGGGCCTGGTATTCTTCGTGATCTACTATGTCGTGTTCCGCTTCGCGATCACCAAATTCAATATGATGACCCCGGGCCGTGAACTGGCGGTGACCGGCAGCGAGCTGGATGGAGAAGACGTTAACGTCAGCAGCAATGGCGAGCAGGACGTTTCCGGCCTGGCCCGTCAGTACATCGCGGCAGTGGGCGGTTCCGATAACCTGACCGGTATCGACGCCTGCATCACCCGCCTGCGTCTGAACGTTAAGGACTCCTCGCTGGTTAACGAGGCGCTGGCTAAGCGTCTGGGCGCTTCCGGCGTTATCCGCCTGAACAAAACCAGCGTGCAGATCATCGTCGGCTTCGTGGCGGAGAAAATTGCCAATGCCATGAAGACCACCGGTCCGGTTGCCGCTTCTGCAGCAGCACCGGCGGCGGCGGCACCGGCCCAGTCGGCGGCAAAACCGCAGGCGGTGCCGAACAACAGCGTCGTGGTTGAGGCTCTGGTTTCGCCGATTACCGGTGATATCGTTGCGTTCGATCAGGTGCCTGACGAAGCCTTCGCCAGCAAAGCGGTCGGCGACGGCGTAGCGGTGAAACCAACGGCGAAAACCGTCGTTTCCCCGGCTGCGGGCACCATCGTGAAAATCTTCAACACCAACCACGCGTTCTGCCTGGAAACGGCTAAAGGCGCGGAGATCGTTGTCCATATGGGTATCGACACCGTGGCGCTGGACGGCAAAGGCTTTACTCGCCTGGTGGAAGAGGGCGCCGAAGTGACGGCGGGCCAGCCTGTGCTCGAACTGGATTTGGACTTCCTCAACGCCAACGCCCGTTCAATGATAAGTCCGGTGGTGTGCAGCAACATCGACGACTTCGGCGGCCTGATTGTTAAGGCCCAGGGTCAGGTAGTTGCCGGCGAAACGCCGCTGTATGAGATTAAAGGCAAGTAAGCGTTTCTGAGTAGCGTATGCCTTAAGCGGCGGGGGAGCGATCCTCCGCCGCTTTTTTATGCAGCAAATAAGCGGCAGCGCGTTTTACTTTATATAAAGGTTGTCTCTTCGCCCGGCTTATTAGATCATACGCCGTTATATGTTATGACCGCTTTGAGGAATTCACGATGAGTGAGGCTGAAGCCCGCCCGACTAACTTTATTCGTCAGATCATTGATGAGGATCTGGCCACCGGTAAAAACACGACGGTCCATACCCGTTTTCCGCCCGAGCCGAACGGTTATCTGCACATTGGCCATGCGAAATCAATCTGCCTGAACTTCGGCATCGCGCAGGATTACCGGGGCGAGTGCAATCTGCGCTTCGATGACACCAACCCGGTGAAAGAGGATATCGAGTACGTTGATTCCATCAAGCACGACGTCGAGTGGCTCGGCTTCCACTGGGCGGGTAACGTTCGCTACTCCTCCGACTATTTCGACCAGCTGCACGCCTACGCGGTGGAACTTATCAACAAAGGCCTGGCCTACGTTGACGAACTCTCTCCGGAGCAGATCCGCGAATATCGCGGTACGCTGAAAGAGCCGGGCAAAAACAGCCCCTACCGCGATCGCAGCGTCGAAGAGAACCTGGCGCTGTTTGAGAAAATGCGCAGCGGCGGCTTCGAAGAGGGCAAAGCGTGCCTGCGCGCGAAGATCGATATGGCGTCGCCGTTTATCGTCATGCGCGATCCGGTGCTGTACCGCATTAAGTTTGCCGATCACCACCAGACCGGCAGCAAGTGGTGCATCTATCCGATGTACGACTTCACCCACTGCATCAGCGATGCGCTGGAAGGGATCACCCACTCCCTGTGCACCCTGGAGTTCCAGGACAACCGCCGCCTGTACGACTGGGTGCTGGACAATATCACCATCCCGCAGCATCCGCGGCAGTACGAATTCTCGCGCCTGAACCTGGAATATACCGTGATGTCCAAGCGCAAGCTCAACCTGCTGGTCACCGACAAGCACGTTGAGGGCTGGGACGATCCGCGTATGCCGACCATTTCCGGCCTGCGCCGCCGCGGCTACACTGCCGCATCGATCCGCGAGTTCTGCAAGCGTATCGGCGTCACCAAGCAGGACAACACCATCGAGATGGCGTCGCTGGAGTCCTGCATTCGTGAAGATCTCAACGAGAATGCCCCGCGCGCGATGGCGGTTATTGATCCGGTTAAGCTGATTATTGAAAACTACCCGCAGGGCGAAAGCGAAGTGGTCAGCATGCCGAACCATCCGAACAAGCCGGAGATGGGCAGCCGCGACGTCCCGTTCAGCGGCGAGATCTGGATCGATCGCGCGGACTTCCGCGAAGAGGCCAACAAGCAGTACAAGCGGCTGGTGCTCGGCAAAGAGGTGCGCCTGCGCAATGCCTACGTGATCAAGGCCGAGCGCGTTGAGAAAGACGCCGAAGGCAACATCACCACCATCTTCTGCTCCTACGATGCCGATACCCTGAGCAAGGATCCGGCGGACGGTCGCAAGGTGAAGGGCGTTATCCACTGGGTGAGCGCGGTGCACGCGCTGCCGGTTGAGATCCGCCTCTACGACCGCCTGTTCAGCGTGCCGAACCCGGGCGCGGAAGAGGATTTCCTGTCGGTCATTAACCCGGAATCGCTGGTGATCCGCCAGGGCTACGCAGAGCCTTCACTGAAAGCAGCGGAAGCGGGCAAAGCGTATCAGTTCGAGCGTGAAGGCTACTTCTGCCTCGACAGCCGCCTGGCAACCGCCGACAGGCTGGTGTTTAACCGCACCGTCGGCCTGCGCGATACCTGGGCGAAAATCGGCGGCTAAGTTCGCTGTTCTGCCAACGAAAAACGGCCTTCCGCAGGGAAGGCCGTTTTTTTATACGTGCTGACCGCCGTTGACGTGGATCTCGGCGCCGTTAACGTAGGCCGCGCCCTGGGTGCAGAGGAAATAGATGAGCGTGGCTACTTCTTCCGGCTTGCCGAGCCGCTGCAGGGGGACGCTCTGCTCAACGATTTGCGCGGTGCCCGGCGAGAGGATGGCGGTATCGATTTCGCCCGGCGCGATAGCGTTGACCCGCACGCCCTGGCGGCCAAACTCATGGGCCATTTCGCGGGTCAGGGCGGAGAGGGCGGCTTTTGAGGCGGCATAGGCGGCCCCGGCGAAGGGATGGACTTTGCTACCGGCAATGGAGGTGACGTTGATGACGCTGCCCTGCGCCGCCTTCAGTTCGTCAAACAGCCCGCGCGCCAGCAGCGCGGTAGAGAACAGATTGACGTTGAACACCTTGATCCAGGTGGCGTAATCGCTGTCGAGAACCCCCAGCCGCTCGCCGCCGCTGCCCTTCGGCGAGATGCCGGCATTATTCACCAGCGCATCCAGCCGGCCGCCGAGCCGGGCCTTTATTTCCGGCAGCTGTTCGCCGAGCTGGTTAATATCCTCCAGATCGAGATGAATATGGTTTAGCAGCCCTTCGGCCCAGGGGCACTCCGTGACCCAGCTCTGGCGCGAGGCGGTAAATATTTCCCAGCCCGCCGCATGGAAGTGTTTGACGGTAGCGTGACCAATTCCCCGGCTGGCACCGGTCAGTAATAATACTTTTTTATCACTCACAACTATAACTCCCGGTGCGTTATTAACTCATAAGTATAATTTACTAGTATCCATGATCATGGCGGATACGAAAGGTGACCTGTGTCATAAAAAATATCTCAACGTAATAAGAAATATTCTCGTATAAAAATTAACATTTTAATGCACTTATTCCCATTGATAACTGTGAGATGTTTCTTAATATGACGTTCCCTACTCACTCATAAAGAATAATTAACAATGAAAATACTTACATCAGTGGCAACGAAACCAGGACGCTTTATCACTCTCAGTGCACTGGCGCTTGCGCTGGGCTCAACCCACGCTTTCGCCGCCGACGCCTTCAGCTACGACTCGCCCTACATGCTCGGCGACTGGGGCGGTCTGCGCACCGATCTTGAAAAGGAAGGGGTTAAATTCTCCGTCGGCTATACCATGGAAGCGGCCTCCAACCTGGCGGGCGGCTACGATACGTCTACCACCGCGCGCTACAGCGACCAGCAGGCGTTTGGCGTAAATCTCGATCTGCAAAAGCTGCTCGACTGGAACGATACCGAATTCCAGTTCACCATCACTAACCGCGACGGGCAGAACCTCTCTGACCACGTTGCAGACCCGCGTACCGGTAGCGTCTCCTCGGTGCAGGAAGTGTACGGTCGCGGTCAGACCTGGCGTCTGACCCAGCTGTGGCTGCGCAAAGGCTTTTTCAATGACGGCCTTGATATCAAAGCCGGTCGCCTGACCGTCGGCGAGGACTTTGATAACTTTGACAGCAAGTTCCAGAACCTGGCCTTCGGCAGCGGCCAGGCGGGTAACTGGCGCGGCGACCACTGGTACAACTGGCCTGTCTCCCAGTGGGGCGCGAGGGTACGCCTCAACTTTACGCCGGAGTGGTTCTTCCAGGTCGGCTTCTACAACCAGAACCAGTACAACTACGCCCGCGGCGACGGCTTCCGCTTCGAATTCAGCCCGACCGAGGGCAACCTCGTGCCGGTCGAACTGGGCTGGAAACCGAAGCTGGGTCCGGAAGGGCTGCCGGGTAACTATCGCCTCGGCGCTTACTACTCTTCGACTAAAGATCCGGAGTACGCCACTTACCGTAACGGCAGCTTCGGCCAGGATGACAAGCACTCCTACGGCGGCTATATCCTTGCCCAGCAGCAGCTGACCAGCATGAACGGCGACGTGAGCCGCGGCCTGGGCGTGACCGTTCAGGCGGTGATGAACGACCACAAGACCTCAAAGACCGACAACTATCAGGCGATTGCTTTAACCTGGAAAGGGCCGTTCGACGCCCGCCCGCAGGATGAGATTGGCATCGGCGCGGCGCGTATTCACATCAACTCTGACTACAGCCACATGCTGCGCACCGAGAACAACGAGCACGGTATTCACGACTACGATAATCCGGCCTATCTGCCGATCCAGTCCGGCTCGGAGATGAACTATGAAGTCTATTACGATGTGCACGTCACTAACTGGATGTCGCTGCGTCCCAACCTGCAGTACGTCTCTTCGCCGGGAGCGGTCAGCAAGGTGGATGACGCCTTCGTCGGCGGCCTGACGGCAAACATTAACTTCTGATAGTTTTCCCGCCTAAAAAATCCCGGCATCGCGTCCGGGATTTTTAATGTCCTGCGTCCGGCATTCAGGAATTATTTATTTTTCACTGCGAATTAATTGTCCGTGCCTGACCGTACGCGCCGCTCGTCGTATTTCTCCTCTTTTTTACGCCTTTTGCCCACTTGCAGAGGCATAATGCGTTTGTAACAAAAAGAAAGCAAATATGTGCACCCGGTCATAATCTTGCGTTTTCGTGCTGAAAAACAATTGATAATTCGCATCGCGAAAAATAGTCTGTTCAGCACAGCAGACCGGCTTTGCCGACTGTTTTTGCATTTTTTTATTTTATCGCTGTCCGCGCTGGCGGCTGCGTTTTTAAAGTCAAAGAGGATAAACCCATGCGTACGTTCAGTGGCAAACGTAGTACGCTGGCGCTGGCTGTCGCCTGCGCCACCGCAGTCACCGGCTGGATAGCGGCCCCCCAGGCCCGTGCAGCAGGCTTTGTTGACGACTCCGTATTAACCGGCGGCATCTACTACTGGCAGCGCGAGCGCGACCGTAAAGACGTCACCGATAACGACAAATATAAAACCAACCTCAATCACTCCACCTGGAACGCCAACCTCGATTTCCAGTCCGGCTATGCCGCCGACATGTTCGGTTTCGACATTGCGGCCTTTACCGCCATTGAAATGGCGGAGAATGGCGACAGCGGGCATCCGAATGAAATCGCCTTCTCGAAAAAGAATAAAGGTTACAAAGAGGATTACTCCGGCGATAAAAGCGGGATCAGCCTCTACAAGGCCGCGGCGAAATTTAAATACGGCCCTGTATGGGCGCGCGCCGGCTATATTCAGCCGACCGGACAAACGCTGCTGGCTCCACACTGGAGCTTTATGCCCGGCACCTACCAGGGCGCCGAAGCGGGGGCCAATTTTGACTACGCCGACGCCGGGGCGCTGAGCTTCTCCTATATGTGGGCCAATCAGTATAAGGCCCCCTGGCACACCGACGTTGACCGCTTTTATCAGGCGGATAAGCACACCAAGGTGAAATATCTTCACTCTCTCGGGGCGAAGTATGATTTTAAAAATGACCTGGTGCTGGAGGCGGCATTTGGCCAGTCCGAAGGTTATGTCGATCAGTATTTTGCCAAGGCCAGCTATAAGTTCGATATTCCCGGCGGTCCGTTGACCACCAGCTACCAGTTCTACGGCGCGCGCGATAAAGAGCGCGGCCGCAACGTAAACAACATCTACGACGGCACCGCCTGGCTGCAGGGACTGACCTTCGGCTACAAGCTGGCGGAAGTGCTGGATCTGCGCCTGGAGGGCACCTGGGTCAAGGCCGACGGCCAGCAGGGCTTCTTCCTGCAGCGCATGACGCCCACCTACGCCTCGTCCAACGGCCGCCTCGATATCTGGTGGGATAACCGCTCGGACTTTAACGCCAACGGCGAGAAATCGGTCTTCTTCGGCGCGATGTACGATCTGAAAAACTGGAACATGCCGGGCTGGGCGGTGGGCGCCTCCTACGTCTACGCCTGGGACGCCAAGCCGTCGACCTGGCAGCTCAGCCCGGATGCGTACTACGACAAAAATCAGAAGATTGAGGAGTCCTCCTACAGCCTCGATGCCATGTACACCGTTCAGGAAGGGCGGGCGAAGGGGACGCTGTTCAAGCTGCACTTTACCCAGTACAACAACCACTCCAACATCCCGAGCTGGGGCGGCGGCTACGGCAACATGTTCTAGGATGAGCGCGACGTGAAGTTTATCGTTATCGCACCGTTCACCGTTTTCTGATCCCCGCTGCGGCAGGCATGAGGCCTGCCGCTCATAAGGAAATCATACTATGAAAAAACTGCTCCTTGTTGTCCTGATGGCCTCCGGGCTGGTCGCCTGTAACCAGAGCCAGGCGCCAAAGAAAGATGAAAGCCGACTCAGAGAGGCCTACAGCGCGTGCATAAATTCGGCGAAAGGCAACCCGGATAAAGTTGAGGCCTGCCAGAGCGTGCTGGAGGTGCTGAAAAAAGATGAACAGCAAAAACAGTTCGCCAGTAAAGAGAGCGTTAACGTCCTTGATTACCACCAGTGCCTCGAGGCCACCCAGCGGGCCAATGACCAGGAGGTAAAAAAGAATTGCGATAAGGTGTGGCAGGAGATCCGCAGTAATAATAATCAATAGCCGCTAACAGCACGGGCGGAGATTTTCTCCGCCCGATCGCTTAGCCCTTTTGTTCCACGGCCTGATACCCTTTACTCAGGCGCATAAATAGCATCGCCGTGGCCGACAGTCCGCACAGCGCCGCGCACATTAACCACCATCCCGGCGAGCTTTTATCGCCGGTCAGCTGCACCAGCGCGGTTGAAATCACCGGCGTCAGCCCCCCAAAAATGGCCGTTGCCAGGCTGAAGGCCAGAGAGAAACCGACGGTGCGCACGTAAACCGGCATGATCTCGGTCAGCGCAGCCACCATCGCGCCGTTGTACATCCCGAAGAAAAAAGAGAACCAGAGCAGCACGAGCGTCATGCGGGTGAAGTCGGGCGCCGCCGTCAGCCAGTGCATCGCGGGCCAGGTGGTGATCAGCGCCAGCAGCGTAATGCCCATCAGCACCGGCCTGCGCCCGATGCGATCGGAGATAGCGCCGCCAATCGGCAGCCAGATGAAATTTGAGATCCCCACCAGCATGGTGACGAGCAGACTCTCCCTGGCGCTGAGGTGCAGCACGCTTCTGCCGTAAGTGGGGGTGTAGACGGTGATAAAATAGAAGGTGGTTGTCGTCATCGCCACCAGCAGCGTGCCGGCGATGATGATGCGCCAGTTTTTCACCATGGTGGCGAAAATCTCCCGGGTATCCGGCCGGTGGTGCCGCTGTAAAAATGCTTCTGTTTCCTGCAACGAGCGGCGCAGCACAAAAATCAGCGGAATAATCATGCAGCCGATAAAGAAGGGGATCCGCCAGCCCCATTCGGCTATCTGATCGTGCCCCAGCGTCAGATTCAGGCCGTAGCCGATGAGCGCCGCGCAGACAATGGCAATTTGCTGGCTGGCGGACTGCCAGCTGGTATAGAACCCTTTATTACCGGGGGTGGCGATCTCAGCAAGATAGACCGAAACACCGCCCAGCTCCACGCCGGCGGAAAACCCCTGCAGCAGGCGCCCCAGCAGCACCAGCGCGGGCGCCAGCAGGCCGATGGTCTGATAGCCCGGCACCAGGGCAATTAACAGCGTTCCGCAGCCCATAATGGCCAGCGTCACCATCAGCCCCTTACGGCGGCCAATTCTGTCGATATACGCGCCGAGGACAACCGCGCCTATCGGACGCATCATAAAGCCGGAGCCAAAAACGGCGAAGGTCAGCATCAATGAAGCAAATTCGCTCTCACCGGGAAAAAAGGTTTTAGCGATATAGGTGGCATAAAACCCGAATAGGAAAAAATCGAACTGCTCCAGAAAGTTACCGCTCGTTACGCGCAGTATGGCGCCAAAGGTTCCCGCGCGGGATTGTTCCTGCTTCATAGGTGCGCTCCATTCTCATGTTGTTGTTATGACAGAGGTTAAGACTCACTAGTCGCCTGCGATGCCAGGCTGCTTCCCGCGCCGCTTCTCAATTGCCCACTTGAGTAAGGCGGCGCAGCGGTAAAATCCGTGGGCAAACTTGCCGTAGGGCAGGGTCAGAAAAAGCGCCATCACCGCGCCAAGATGAACGGACAGCAGTACGCCCATCCACCCGGTGTCTCTTCCCGCCAGCAGCGCCAGACCGGTAATGCTTATCAGCAGCAGCAGCAGGATAAAACCGCGATCCATCGGCTTCTGGCGAGGATCGCCTTGCAGCGGCGAGCGCCGCATATTGAGCCACAGCAGGCCGGCCGGGCCGATAATCAGGCCGACTCCGCCCAGCGTGCCGAGGACCACCGGCAGACTAAAGAAGGGGTAGGGTGCCTCCCATCCGGCAACGTAGTGATAACCGGTTGCCACCACCGTGGCCGCAAAGCAGAGCATGAAGCCGTAGAAGGTAAAGTGGTGGAAGCGGCGGCGCATGAGCGTGAAGGCGTCATCGGCCTCGTTACAGCCCTTGCCGTGGCCGCCGTCAAGGTATTTTAGCGTCAGTGCATCGTGCGATGCCCGGGCTACATCGATGGATTCAGGCGCGCCGGGAGAGATTTCCCGCCAGAAGCGAATGACGCCCGCCATCAGCAGCCCCAGCGCGATGACAAACACGGAGCCAAACATCCAGGCGAGGAGGCTGTGGGGATAAATTTGATAAAAATCGCCGGCGAGAGGCTCATGCAGAAGGGAGCCCTTAAGCGCTATAGTCAGCAGCAGAAACAGGATCAGGCTGCAGGTCAGCGCCAGCGTCACGGCGATCCCCGCCCGGTGATAGAGCGCGCCAAACGCCGCCGGGCGGGCATAGTGCTGATACGTCTCCAGCCGGACTTCGGCCATCGCCTTCGGCACATTTATAGCAAATTCGTGGGGCGGGGCGTACTGGCAGGCGTAGAGGCAGGCTCCGCAGTTGTGGCAGAGGTTTGCCAGGTAATTGATATCGGCTTTGCCGAACTCCAGGCGCTGGGTCATGGCGGGAAAAACGGCGCAAAAACCCTCGCAGTAGCGGCAGGCGTTGCATACCTGCATCACGCGCTCAACTTCCATTTCTGGTTCGGTGAGTATTTTTGCTTCAATGATCAAGTTTTCAAGCTGTTTCACGGCGGCTCTCCTTGGTTGCTGCCTGTGCTGCCTGTTCGCCGGCAATACGGCCAAATGTCGTGCCAATCGACATGCCGACGCCGGCGGTATAGCCCTTACCGAGAACGTTTCCGGCCATCATCTCTCCGGCGACAAACAGGTTACGGCTGGGAATACCGCCGAAGTGGACGGCGGCGCGGTCGTTGACCTTCAGGCCGAGGTAGGTGAAGGTGATCCCCGGGCGCAGGGCGTAGCCATAGTAGGGCGGGGTATTCAGCGGCCGCGCCCAGTGCGTTTTTGGCGGGCTGAGATTTTCGGTCGCACAGTCGTCGAGCGTGGTGTGGTCGAAGTGGCCCGGGCGACAGGTGCGATTATAGGCGGCAATCGTAGCGCTAAATTTTTCAGGATCCAGACCGAGGAGCGTCGCCAGTTCCGGCAGGGTATTGGCCCGGGCGCCGGGAAAGACCGGCGGCATAAAGTGGCCTATCGCTTTGCTGTCGATGATGGAATAGCCTATCTGATCGGGCTGGTGGGCGACCAGACGGCCCCAGATAGCGTAGCGTTTAGGCCAGAAATCCTCACCCTCGTCGTAGAAGCGCTCGGCGTCGCGGTTGACCACGATCCCCAGCGACACGCAGTCAACCCGGGTGCAGATGCCGCCGTCGTACAGCGGCGCCCTGGCATCAATCGCCACGCAGTGCGACTGGGAGGGATCGCCGATGATATCGGCGCCGGCATCGATCATAAATTTGAGCAGCACGCCCTGGTTAAAGCGGGTGCCGCGGATAAGAAAATTATCGGCGGGCCATTCGCCGCGCGCGTTCTGTCCCCACGCGTCGCGCAGCCACGCCCGGTTTGACTCGAATCCTCCGGCGGCCAGTACGCAGGCTCTGGCCTCAATGCGCTCCCGGCCGGTCAATGCCGCGACAAACTGCCCGTCTTTCAACTCCAGCGCCTCGACCGGGGTGTCGTAGCGTATCCGGACGCCGAGCCGCTCGGCGCTGCGGTAGTAGGCGTTCACGAGGGCCTTCCCGCCGCCCATGAAAAACGCGTTGGTGCGCGCGACGTGGAGCGCGCCCGAGAGCGGCGGCTGAAAGTTAACGCCGTGCTGGCGCATCCACGTCCGGCAGCGGGAGGAGGTGCGGATCACCAGCCGGGCCAGGTGTTCATCGGTGTTGCCCTCCGTTACCCGCTGCAGATCCTGCCAGAACTCCTCTTCCGGATAGCTGTCCACCAGCACATCCTGCGGCCCGTCGTGCATACAGCGCAAATTGCGGGTGTGCTGCGAATTTCCGCCCCGCCACGCCCGGGGCGCTGCCTCAAGCAGCAGGACTGAGGCACCGCTTTCCCGGGCGGTTATTGCCGCGCACAGCGCGGCGTTTCCGCCGCCAATCACCAGAACATCGAACATCGCCTACTCCATTACGCTTTAACTTTTGTTAAATTTGTAATGTAAATGTATGCGTATTGTTTGTGTGGATGCGATGACCCATCGCTAAAGGGGGCTTTAGTTTCCGTAAAGCGTGGCGCCTGGCCAGGCGCCTGCGTGAACCAGCTGACGCATGGTTTTACTCAGGAGGACGCGCGCGGCAAGGGCTGCGGGGGTGAGTTCGCTATCATTAAGGCTGACTAAAAAATTGGGGCGGCTGAGTATCGGATTGTGGACGCCGATCACTCTCAGGGGAGTATCGCTTAGGTGGGAAATCGCGGCACCGGGCTGCAGCGTTGCGCCGAGTCCGGCCCGGACGGCGTTCATTAGCAGCGTCAGGCCATCGATTTCCGCCACGATATTCACCGCCATGCTGTGCTCCTGACAGATAGCCTCCAGCCTGCTCCTCAGGCCGTGACCGGCGCTGGGCATGATGAGCGGAATATCGGCCAGCTGCGCAGGGGCGATAGTCTCTTCGGCGACATTCGCCAGCAGTGCCGGAGTGCCTATGATGAACAGGCGTTCTTCCAGGATGGGGCTTGCGCTCCAGCGCGGCTTTTTCTCCTGCTGAAAAACCACGGCCAGATCCAGCTGACGCGTCGCGATCATCCGCGCCAGGTTGCCGGAGAGGCTCTCCACAAGATGCAGCCGCACGTCGGCATAATTTTGCTGCATCGCCGAGATAAAGGGGATCCCGAGTACGGACGCGGTACTCGGCGGCATGCCGACGCTGACGTGCCCGCTGAGGCGCGCTTCGCGGGCCGCAAGGATGGCATCATCGGCGTGGCGGATGGCAAGCTGCGCCTGAGAGTAGAATGCCAGCCCGGCGCTGGTGGGCACGACGCCACGCGAGGTTCTTTGCAGAAGGCGAATGGACAGCTCGTTTTCAAGCCGGGTCATCTGCTGGCTGAGCGCCGAGACGCCGATATCTAAATCGGCGGCGGCATGGCCCATGCTTCCGGTCTCGACAATGCGCGCGAAGTAGCGAAGCTGACGTAATTCCATACCGGCACCGGGATATAAAAAAACCAACCGCCGGGTTGGTTTCTGTTTACAGAATTGCGCTTATTTCTCTGACTTTTTGCTGTCGTGGGCGTGCTCGTCTTCGCGGCAGTCGCCTTCGGTGCAGTGGCCGTAGAGATAGAGGCTGTGGTTGGTCAGGCGAATACCGTGCTCGGCGGCGATTTCGCGCTGGCGCGCTTCGATAGAGTCGTCGCTGAACTCAATCACTTTGCCGCAGTCGAGGCAGATCAGGTGATCGTGGTGATGCTGCTGGGTCAGTTCAAATACCGATTTGCCGCCTTCAAAGTTGTGGCGGGTGACAATCCCGGCATCGTCAAACTGGTTCAGCACGCGATACACGGTAGCCAGGCCAATCTCTTCACCCATATCGATAAGGCGTTTGTAGAGATCTTCCGCACTGACGTGGTGGTTATCCGGCTCCTGAAGCACTTCCAGTATTTTTAAACGCGGAAGCGTCACTTTCAGGCCTGCCTTCTTTAATGCGGTATTGTTGTCAGTCATGCGGAATCAGTCCTGTTACTAAGCGGTACACTTCCGAAGTGGGAAGTATGACTAAGAATAAATTAAGGATAATGCGTCTCATTATAGAACTGGTGGTGCTAAATGAAAACAGTATCCCCTGAGCAAAGTATGTGTTTCAAAACGGAGCTCACGTGCCGGATGTGCAGCGAACCCCGCTAAATCAGTGGACATTGTACAGGCATGTGTCCAAAAGTTAAAAATTTGTAGCGATTATTTTGATTGCTTTTATCTATCAATCTTTTCGCCATTCATCGCCTGGATGGCGCAGCGGCGGCTGCGCCAGTCGGTTATCAGGCGTTGATGATCTCTTCCAGGTGCAGCTCTTCAGAGATCTGTTTTACCCACTTCTCTACGCGCTCGGCGGTCAGCTCCGGCTGGCGGTCTTCATCGATGGCCAGACCCACGAAGTGATCGTCGTCTGCCAGACCTTTAGACGCCTCGAAGTGATAACCGGCGGTCGGCCAGTGGCCGACAATGGTTGCTCCACGCGGTTCAATGATGTCGCGGATGGTGCCCAGCGCATCGCAGAAGTATTCGGCATAGTCTTCCTGGTCGCCGCAGCCAAACAGGGCCACCAGCTTGCCGTTGAAGTCTACCTCTTCCAGCGTCGGGAAGAAGTCGTCCCAGTCACACTGCGCTTCACCGTAGTACCAGGTCGGGATACCGAGCAGCAGAATATCGAAGGCTTCCAGATCTTCTTTGCTGCTTTTGGCAATGTCATGCACTTCGGCGACGTCTTTACCAAGCTGCTTCTGAATCATCTTTGCGATATTTTCGGTGTTGCCGGTATCGCTGCCGAAAAAAATGCCTGTGATTGCCATGAGTAAAATAACCTCTTGATACGAAATGAAATGACGGCGGAATAGCGCCCATAGATAGGCTCAATAATAGCAGGAGCTGCCGGGGGCGGGAACCGCTATCGGCCAGGACTGCACTCTCTGCTACATGAAAAGGGTTTTTTTGGCGGATTTTCAGCCGATTTGCTGGCTGCGCAGCGCGGCAAGCTGGCTCATCAAAATCTCTTCGATGAGCTCGCTGCGGCTGATGTCCCGCGCTTGCGCGAGTTCGTTAAGCGCATCGACCGCATCGGCGTTGAGCTTCAGCTCCACGCGCTTGAAGCCCTTCACTTTGTCGCGCTTCAGCTGGTTGCGCTTGTTGATGCGCAGCTGTTCGTCACGCGAAAGCGGATTGGTTTTCGGTCTTCCCGGACGACGCTCGTTTGCGAACAAATCCAGCGTTGTTCGGTCCGTTTGTTCTTTTGCCATGATTAAGAGTGACTTCGGGGAAACAAAGCGCCGGACAACCGGTCCGGCGGCGATAGCGCGCCATCATACATCAGGGAGCGGGCAGGGGCCAACGCTGCGAAGCCTGATGGCGTGCGGTCGCTCGGATTTTAATCACTCCTGCAGATAGCGGCGGATGGCGCGCAGCACGGCATCGGGTTTTTCGGCGTGAACCCAGTGCCCGGCGCCGGCGATAACGTGGGCGCGCGCCTGGGGGAACTGGGCCAGCAGATCGTCGCGGTAGGATTCCTTAACGTACGGTGAGTTGCCGCCGGGAATAAACAGCGCCGGATGGTCCCACGCCGGGATCGTTTCCCAGCCGACGATATGCGGATACTGATCCCACAGCACCGGGACGTTGAAGCGCCATTCGCCGTCGACAAAGGATTTGAGCAGGAACTGGATCACGCTCTCTTCTTTGAGATGCTGGCGCATCACCTCGGCGGCCTGGTGACGGCTGGCGCAGCCCGCCTTAGTCACGGCGTTGACGGCGGCAAAGATCTCATCGTGGCGGCGCACCGGATAATCCACCGGCGCAATGTCAATGGCGACCAGCTTCTCAACGCGCTCGGGGGCGAGGGCGGTAAAGGCCATCACCGCTTTGCCGCCCATCGAATGCCCGATGAGAATGATTTTATCGATGCCGCTGGCGTCGAGGGTATCCAGCAGATCCTGCGCCATGGCCGGATAGTTCATCTCCGGCGCGCGCGGCGACAGGCCGTGGTTACGCATATCGACTTGCAGAATATCGTGGTCCTGAACCAAGTCTCTGGCCAGGATCCCGAGGTTGTCGAGACTGCCAAAAAGGCCGTGAACGAGGAGGATGGGGGAATTATTGTGCAGGTTCTGTGCAGATTGCGCTCGGCTGTTTAATTTCATGGCAAAGTTCTTATTTAGCGTCGTCGTGTTAGGGTATCATGTTGACCATTCTGCCGCCCGGTTGCAACTATGGGAAATTGTCCTGAAATTGCGGCCACTCAGGTTTGACGCTATCCGCTGTTGGGTTTTGAACCTATAATCCCAACGACTTATATTCAGAAAAAAATCGCACCGGATTAAGATGAAAACGATCGAAGTTGATGACGAACTCTATCGCTATATTGCCAGCCACACCCAGCGCATTGGTGAGAGTGCATCCGATATTTTGCGGCGCATGCTGAAGTTTTCCGCCGCCTCCCAGGCCGCAGCGCCCGTCGCCAAAGAGGCGCCCGCCCAGGTTCCGGCCGCGGCCGCGCTGCCGGTTAAAAAAGCGGCTTCGCCAAAAGACAACGTCCGCGCCATGCGCGAGCTGCTGCTCTCCGATGAGTACGCCGAACAGAAAAAAGCCGTTAACCGCTTCCTGCTGATCCTGACGACACTTTACGCCCTGGACAATAAGGCATTTGCCGAGGCCACCGAGTCGCTGCACGGCCGCACCCGCGTTTACTTCGCCTCCAGCGAAGCGACGCTGTTGAAAAACGGCAACCAGACCAAGCCGAAGCAGGTGCCAGAGACGCCTTACTGGGTCATCACCAACACCAATACCGGCCGTAAATGCAGCATGATCGAGCACATCATGCAGTCGATGCAGTTCCCGGCGGAACTGATTGAGAAGGTTTGCGGCACTCTTTAATTAACCCTTGCATAAGAAGGACCAGGCAATGGCAACTCATCCACGTGCGGGTCAGCCCGCGCAGCAGAGTGATTTGATTAACGTCGCCCAGCTGACGTCGCAGTACTACGTCCTCAAACCGGAAGTCGGTAATGCCGAACATGCCGTTAAGTTCGGCACCTCCGGGCACCGCGGCAGCGCGGCGCGCCACAGCTTTAACGAGCCGCACATTCTGGCGATTGCCCAGGCCATCGCCGAAGAGCGTGCGAAAAACGGCGTTACCGGTCCCTGCTATGTGGGTAAAGATACCCACGCGCTGTCCGAACCGGCAATTATTTCGGTGCTGGAAGTGCTGGCGGCCAACGGCGTTGACGTGATCGTGCAGGAAAACAACGGCTACACGCCGACGCCGGCCATTTCCAACGCTATCCTGGTCCACAATAAGCAGGGCGGGGCGCAGGCCGACGGTATCGTTATTACGCCGTCCCATAACCCGCCGGACGACGGCGGTATCAAATACAATCCGCCTAACGGCGGCCCGGCGGACACCAACGTCACCAAAGTGGTGGAAGATCGCGCCAACGCGCTGCTGGCCGACGGCCTGAAGGGCGTCAAGCGCATGACCCTCGATGAGGCCTGGGCTTCCGGGCACATTAAAGAGCAGGATCTGATCCAGCCGTTTATCGAAGGGCTGGCGGATATCGTCGATATCAAAGCGATTCAGAAAGCGGGCCTCAAGCTCGGCGTCGATCCGCTCGGCGGCTCCGGCATCGAATACTGGAAGCGTATCGCTGAGTTCTACAAGCTCGACCTGACTATCGTTAACGACCACGTCGATCAGACCTTCCGCTTTATGCACCTCGACAAAGATGGCGCGATCCGCATGGACTGCTCCTCCGAGTGCGCGATGGCGGGTCTGCTGGCGCTGCGCGACAAGTTCGACCTGGCCTTCGCCAACGACCCGGACTATGACCGTCACGGTATCGTGACCCCGGCAGGGCTGATGAACCCGAACCACTATCTGGCCGTGGCTATCAACTATCTGTTCCAGCACCGCCCGCAGTGGGGCAAAGACGTGGCCGTCGGCAAGACCCTGGTCTCCTCGGCGATGATTGACCGCGTGGTGAATGATCTGGGCCGCAAGCTGGTGGAAGTCCCGGTCGGCTTCAAGTGGTTCGTTGACGGTCTGTTCGACGGCAGCTTCGGCTTCGGCGGCGAAGAGAGCGCGGGCGCCTCCTTCCTGCGCTTCGACGGCACGCCGTGGTCTACCGACAAAGACGGCATCATCATGTGCCTGCTGGCGGCTGAAATTACCGCCGTGACCGGCAAGAACCCGCAGCAGCACTACGACGAACTGGCTGAACGCTTCGGCGCGCCGAGCTACAACCGTATCCAGGCATCCGCCACTTCCGCGCAGAAAGCGGCGCTCTCTAAGCTGTCGCCGGAAATGGTCAGCGCCAGCACCCTGGCCGGTGACCCGATCACCGCCCGCCTGACCGCAGCGCCGGGCAACGGCGCCGCTATCGGCGGCCTGAAGGTGATGACCGACAACGGCTGGTTCGCCGCCCGTCCGTCCGGCACCGAAGACGCCTATAAGATCTACTGCGAAAGCTTCCTCGGCGAAGCGCACCGCAAGCAGATTGAGAAAGAGGCGGTGGACATCGTCAGCGAAGTGCTGAAGAACGCATGATGCACAAGAGGCGCCGAAAGGCGCCTTAATTATTCTCACCGTCAGCACGATGTTGTTATAGCTAAAAACTAATTATGATCGCCATAATGTTTAGCAAGAACAAATAATAGCCCACAAATAACTATGCATGATAAGAGGTTATAGAGCATTCCCGTAACGAAAGCCGAGCTGTACTGTTCGGCAAGCGTAAGCGTCTTTCCTTCTCTTAAAACTGAACCGAACAACCCGCCTACAATTGCCACGCCGAGTGCGGCACCGATCTGTTGAAGCGTCGAGATCACGCCAGACGCCATACCTGCCTGTTCCCTTTCAACAAATCCAAGAACAACGTTCAGTAGCGGGGTCATAATAAGTCCCTGGCCCGCGCCAACTGCAATCAGTATCGGGATAAGGTGAACAGGTAGCAGCGTGGAACCCGTAAGCCAGACCTGAGCAATCAGCAAAGCCGTAGAAAGAGCGTATATATGCGCACCAAACGCGATAGCCATCGTGCCCCAGCGGGCCGTCATTCGAGGTGACGCGAGCGATGCCAGAATAAAACCGATGCTGCAAGGGGCAAAAATACTACCGGCAGTAAAAGGATCCAAATCCAATCCGTTTTGCGCCAGCAGGGCGAAACAGAGAAAGAACGAACTGGATGTTGAGTAAATGAGCAGCACTAATATTGCGCTCAGGGTAAAGCGCCGCTGCGTCAATAACTGCATATCTACCATTGGTATTCCGCCAGCTTTGCGACGATATTCTTGTTGTCGATAAAACAGCGTGAGCAGCAGAGCTGCGCTACCTAGTGACCACCAGCACCATGCGGGCCAGCCTCTTAAAGGGCCTTCAATAATCGAAACAAGCAGTAGAGCTAATCCGGTGCTGATCAGCATCACTCCAGCCCAGTCCAGTTCGGTATGTTCAGGCATGCGGGATTCGGGAATATAGCGTGCAGTAAAGATGGCAAATATTCCAACAGGAATATTGACGAAAAAGATATTTCTCCAGCCAAGGCTAAACAGATCGGCTGAGACCAGCCAACCGCCCAGCACCTGACCTGCTATAGCCGCCAGTCCGAGCGTCATCCCTAGCAGAGCAAAGGCGCGGCGGGCGCGCACGGCGCTGAAGGTAGCGCGAATTGACGCGTAAACCTGTGGGAAAAGCAGGGCCGCTGCCATACCCTGCAGTACCCGCGCACCGATAATAAAAGCGGCACCTTGCGCCTGACCACAAAGCACCGATGCAAGGGTAAACCCTGCCATGCCTACGATGAAGAGCCTGCGGCGACCAAATATATCGCCAAGCCGACCACCGGTAATTAAAAACGTGCCGAAGGCGAGTTCATAGCCAGCGATGATAAAACCTATTTGAGCCATATTTACGTGCAGATCTCTCTGTATCGAAGGGATGGCAATATTTACAACAAAGAGATCGAAAATAGTTACGAAACCGGCCAGTAGCA
Source organism: Pluralibacter gergoviae ATCC 33028 = NBRC 105706 (assembly GCF_001598855.1). Taxonomy (GTDB): domain Bacteria; phylum Pseudomonadota; class Gammaproteobacteria; order Enterobacterales; family Enterobacteriaceae; genus Pluralibacter; species Pluralibacter gergoviae. The sequence goes on from NZ_BCZS01000011.1 coordinate 141,884, forward strand.
GAACGCCTAATCCGATCCATGGAGGAGGGCTTATCGCGTCGTTCAGCTGTGAGGTGGAACTTACTTTTGCATTCATTTTGCTTGCCCATTGTAAAAGAGAGAATCATTCTCAAATTTTTATTAAAGGGTTACAATTTAACCATTTATTCTATTACCAGAAGTAATGAGGTAGTGAATGCGCACTTTGAAAAGAACCCGTACCGATCTGGCTGATTTCTTAAGGCAGCACCGCGAGCAGCTCTCGCCTGCCGACGTGGGTCTGCCGTCAGGGCGTCGGCGGCGCACTCCGGGACTCAGAAGAGAAGAGATCGCGGCCCTCGCTGGCGTGGGGTTGACCTGGTATACCTGGCTGGAGCAGGGGCGCGATATTGGCGTTTCGGCAGACTTTCTCGACAATCTGGCACGCGTGTTAAAACTTGATGCCGCTGAAAGAAGGCACCTTTTTCTACTGGCACATGAGCGACCACCGGCAGAGCCGGGTAAAACCTGGTGCGTCCTCCCGCCGATTATCAGACGTCTGATGCACGATCTCCCGCATCCTGCTTTTGTCCTTAACTTACGCTGGGACATATTGGGGTTTAATGCCTCTGCGGATGCGCTTTTTGGTTTTAGCTCTCAGAGCCCCGGGCGGCGAAACTTGTTGAGAATGCTGTTTACTGATCCGACACTCTATCAGCGCCTGGATAGCTGGAACGAGCAGGCTCCTTTGATGTTGTCGAGCTTTCGTCGCGATTTTGCTCGCGCCGTACAAGAAGCTGATATCGTTGAACTCGTTAATGAACTGGAAAAAATTTCGCCTGAATTTAAAACGTGGTGGCGGCAGTACAACATTGAAAGAGAACAGAGCGGAGTGCGTAAGCTCGTCATTGACGGCGTATCCGTGCCTTTTGAACAAACCTCGCTTACCATCGATGAGGACAGGCATTTAAGATTAGTTGTCTACGCTCGCCAGCACAATATGTGCGATCCGACCGGTGAATAATTGCTCATTTCATCCCATATGGTAAAATAAAAAAACCAAATGGGAGGGCATATCATGAAACTCTACTCACCCACCGTTACCGCCGACAAATCTCACGACCCGTGGCGCGCCGTAGGCCTCGGTACCGGCGACGGTATTGAATTAATGGGGCAGATAAGCCTCGGCCTGGAGGGCGATGTCGCACGGCGCATCTCCGAGTGGGCAGATATCACCCCGGCGGAGCTGCGCAGGATGTCCGGCATTCCCAATACCACTTTCAACCGCAGCATTAAGGCCCGCTTTACCGCCGAACAGAGCGAGCGGCTGGTGCGCATTGTGCGCGTGCTGGAGCGCGCGGTAGATCTGTTTGAAGGCGATAAGCGCGCCGCGCAGAAGTGGATGAGCGAGCCAAACCGCGCGCTGGGCTGGAAAGCGCCCGCAGAGGTCGTCTTCTCTGAAACCGGCGCGCTGGAGGTGATGCGCCTGATAACCCGGCTGGAGCACGGAGTCTACTCGTGATCTTCTACCGGCTGACCAAGACGCGCTATCTGATGAGCGCCTGGTCGGGGCAGGGCGCCCGCGAAGCCGGAGGGCGCTGGAACAGCGTCGGCACGGCGATGGTCTACCTGTCGCAGATGGCGTCGCTGACGATGCTGGAGACGCTGGTGCACCTCCAGGCCCCGCAGCTGCTGGACGCCTTCACGCTGCTCAGCATTGAGATCCCGGACGAACAGATCCAGACCCTCGACAGGCAGCGGCTGCCCGAAACCTGGTCCGGCGAAGAGGCGCCAGCCCAGCTGGCCCTGATCGGCGATGCGTGGATAGCCAGCGGCGTATCGCTGGCGCTGCGGGTGCCCAGCGCGCTCTCACCGGTAGAAGACAACTGTTTACTCAATCCTCAGCATCCTGCACTCTTCGACATGATGGCCGGCGTGAAGAGAATTCCTTTCCGGTTTGATACGCGCCTTAAATAACACCGTTAAATAATGAGGTAATCATGGATCGTCGCCAGTTTCTGACGACGTTTGCCGCCGCGCTATGTCTGAGAGCGGCCCTCTCTGAGTCTCTGGCAGCCGGGAGCGCGACCTCCATTATTCCGCTGTGGGAAGGGACGCCGCCCGGCGGCGGCGGCCCAAAGGGCGAACGCAGCATCTCAGCGCGCGGCGCGGTGAGTCACGTAGCCGTCCCGACCCTGAGCGCGCTGCGGCCGGTAAAGCCTAATGGCCGCGCGGTGCTGATTGCCGCAGGGGGCGGCTATAAGCGCATAGCGATGGCGAAAGAGGCGTGGCCCGCCGCGCAGTGGCTGGCGCAGCGCGGCTATGCGCCTTACGTGTTGTGCTATCGCCTGCCGGGAGAAGGATGGCATGATGGCAATCTGGTCGCCCTGCAGGACGCCCAGCGCGCGCTGCGCGTCGTACGCCAGCGCCACGGGGAGGTCAGCGTTCTCGGTTTTTCGGCAGGAGGACATCTGCTGGGGATGGCGGCGCTGCGCCCCGATTTTGCCAGCTATCCGCCGCGTGATGCGCTTGACCGCAGGCCCGCCTCGGCGGACGGCGCCGCGCTTATCTATCCGGTGGTGACGCTGGAAGCGCCGTATAACCATACGTCCACCCACAAACTGCTGGTGGGTAATCATCCCGCGGCGGGCGAGGAGGCGCGCTGGTCGCTGCAGACTTACGTGACGCCGCAGTCGCCGCCGCTGTTTCTGGCGCAGGCGGAGGATGACCCCGTTTCAAATCCGCAAAACACGCTGATCCTCGCCGCCGCCTGCCGGCGCGAAGGCGTCCCGGTTGGAATGCACCGCTACCGCACAGGCGGCCACGGCTTCGGCATGGGCCGACCGGGCACGCCGACAGCGGCGTGGCCCGCAGCCTACGAAGCGTGGCTGTGCAGGCGGCGGTGAGCGACGAAAGACTCCGACACGCAGAGCATCAGCCCCAGCCACACCGCGCCGAAGCAGATAAGTTCCGGGTAGTTAATCTGCTCGCCGAAAATCACTATCGCAATCACGAACTGCAGGGTCGGCTCGATATACTGCGCCAGCCCGGTGACCACCAGCGACGTTTTGTTGAGGGCGATAGCAAACAGGATCAGCGGAATGACCGTGACCGGCGCCGTCAGGATATACAGCAGATGCGGCGCATCGGGCGAAAAGCTGCTCCCGGCGCCGCTGACGCAAAAGATAATCGCCACCACCGGCAGGGCCCACAGGGTTTCCAGGGTGATGGAGGTCAGTACGTCGTAGCGGATAAACTTGCGCACCAGCCCGTACAGGGCGAAGGAGAAGCCCATCATCAGCGGCAGCAGCGGCAGGTGGCCAAGAGAGAGGATCTGAAAGGCCAACCCGCAGGCGCCTAAAAAGACCGCCGCCTTCTGAAAGGCCGACAGCCTTTCCCGCAGGAAAAGACAGCCGAGCGTAATAACAAACAGCGGGTTAATGAAGTAGCCGAGGCTGGCGTCCAGCACCTGGTGGCGGGTCAGGGCATAAATAAATGACGACCAGGAGATTATCATCAGCAGGCCGGCCAGCATGCAGCAGAAGAACGAGCGCCGGTCCCGCCACAGATCGCGAATCGGCGTTCTGTGACGCAGCAGCAGACGCGCCAGCAGCAGCAGCGGGAGCGACCAGACTACCCGGTAGATCAGAATTTGCGCTAAATCGCCGCCGGAGAGGTACTGATAAAACAGCGGGGTAATACCCCATAAAACAAAGGCCAGCACAATTGTGGCTGGCCCACTGCGCATGTTGGTTAACATATAATTCACATCCAGGTATACATATTATCCGAACACACATCGTTAAGAAATTATTGTGGCGACGATGAAAGGTTCAGCAGGGTGAAAAATAAGACATTGTGTTGCTTGACGAGTACTTACTGCTTACTTTTACGAACCTTCCTGTTCTTAAAGTAGCTGTCAGAAGCGATTATACCAACATCGCTATCGTTCAATTTATACACTCTGTGTGATTATTTCCGCACATTATTTATGCCTGCGAGGAGAAAGCCTGGGAAAAATAGTCATCGCGCGTCATTACCCGGATCTCGGGCTGAAAGTTTGGGATGATAGTGATTATTTTTTTAATAAAAACCGTGAGTTCGCTGAGTGACATAAAGCTGGCGATAGCCCAGGTATCCTTTGGCAGGGGCCTGGCGACGCCGTGCCCGTCGGCAACGACGGTAGCAAAATGATACTGCAGCAGCAGAGGAGTTAGCTTGTCATGAACCTCATTTAAGGCCTCGGAATAGGCGAAGGTGATGATAAATACGCCAAGATGTTTATGCCGCATAATATTCCTCAGAAACGTTTTATTAAAAAATGGCGAACAATAACACAACAGGAAAGCTCAGCGGCCAGGTCAGGCCGATAAATATGCTCGCCAGCAGACGCACGCTTTTTTTATCGCGGGTGAGAAACCAGGTGATCAGGCCGCATATAAGTGCCAGCGCCAGATAGATATTAACGATGATATGCCAGCTCGTCATCGGTGTCATACCCGTCGGTAAAATAGTGTGTAATCATTGCGGTAAAAGTGCCCGGCAGCGTATGCCTGCCGCCGGGCCAGTGCTTAACTGTGTTTATTCTTCAATTCGAAACGCGGGGAGATAAGTCCGTACAGCGTCCAGCCCAGGAAGGTGACGATAGCCCCGTAGAGCATCGCCTCTTCCCCGGAGGAGTAGAGTGCGTAGAAGCTGTACATCGCGCCGATAAAGGCCACGACGTTTGCCGAGCGGGCTTTACCCTGCGGCACGTTTGCCATACGCTGGATAATCGCCAGCGCCGCCATCGAAAGAATGTACGGAATGATGTTAGTCACCACGGCCAGGTTAACCAGTACGTTAAACTGACTGTTCAGCGACGGGCTAATGGTCATCAGCGACAATCCGGTCTGGATAATCACAATCACCAGCATCCCCTGAATCGGCGCGCCGGAGCCGCTTACCCGGGAGAACACTTTCGGGAAGTAGCCCTCGTCGGACGACGACTTGAACACCTGGGCGATAGTGAACTGCCAGCCGAGCAGGGAGCCGCAGCAGGACATCACCATCAGGGCCATAATCACTTTCCCGACGGCCGGGGTGAACATCTGGGCGAAGGCGAGGCCAAACGGCGCCGTCGAGTTCGCCAGATTCATGTTCGGTACGATCCCGGCAATGACGTTGGTGGAGACGATGTAAATAACCGCCGCTCCCAGCGTCCCGCCCAGCACCGCGATGGGGACGTTACGCTCCGGATTTTCCACCACGTCGGTATTGGCGCAGGCGGACTCCAGACCGAGGAAGGCCCACAGCGTCATGGCGATAGAGGAGCCCACCGCGCTGAAGAACGGTACGTGGTGCGGGTTCCAGGACGCGGCGTACATTGACGGGCTGAACCAGAACCAGCCAATAACGCACAGGCCCACGACCGGAATAATCACGCCCCACACGGTGACGCTGCTTATCTGACCGGTAATGCGCGCCCCGCCAAAGTTGGCGATGGTGCACAGCCACAGCACGCCGATAGTGGCGATACCAATCTGCACCGGACTCAGCGCGGCGCCGAACAGTTCGGTGCCGTAGCCTACTGCGGAGATGGCAATGGCGACGTTGGCGATCAGCAGCGAAACGCCGTAGGTGTAGTTGGCCATAAAATTGCCGGACTTGCCGAAGGCATACTCCGCGTAGCCGCCCATACCGCCGGATTTCTTACTGAACATCCCGCACTTGGCGAAGGCCCACGCCAGCGCCATCGAACCGACGGCGGTGACCAGCCAGGAGATGATGGAGATTGTCCCCACCTCCGCGAGTTTGGTGGGCAGCATGATGATCCCCGAGCCCATCATATTGACCATGGTCAGAATGGTGAGCTGGACGACGCCCATTTTGTTGGATGACTTGCTCATAGTGTTCCCTCATGGCGTAAGGCCGGTCCGGCGGCCTGCGGTTTAATCACGTTGCACCAGACCTGTTTACGGCCGTCGTGCTCCTGGAGGTAAACCCCCTGCAGTTCAGGCGCAAACCCCGGCAGCTGGTTGATGCTGTCCTCAAGTGCGGCGAAGTAGTGCAGCACCGAGCCGCCCCAGATCTCACCCGGGACAACGCACAGCACGCCCGGCGGGTAAGGCAGGGCGCCTTCCGCCGCAATGCGGCCTTCGGCCTGCGGCAGGGCGACAAGTTCACACTGGCCGCGCAGATAGGCATAGTTGGCCTCCTGCGGATTCATCGCCACGCGCGGGAAGTGCGCCTTGCGGAACATCTCTTTCTGCAGCTGCTTCACGTTGTGGCGGGCGTAGATATCGTGCATCTCCTGGCAGATCTGGCGCAGGGTGTAGCCGGCATAGCGCGCTTCATACTGGTGATAGACCGACGGCAGCACGTCGCTGAGCGGGGCATCGGCCTCCAGCAGTTTTTCGAAACGCACCAGCAGGGCCACCAGCTGCTGCAGTTTTGCCATATCTTCCGCCGGGGTCATCAGGAACAGGATCGAGTTGAGGTCGCATTTTTCCGGCACCACGCCGTTTTCGCGCAGGAAGTTGGCGAGGATCGTTGCCGGCACGCCAAATTTCTCATACTCGCCGGTAGCGGCATTGATCCCCGGCGTGGTCAGCAGCAGCTTGCAGGGATCGACGAAGTACTGATGCTCGGCGTAGCCCTCGAAGCCGTGCCATTTTTCGCCCGGCACGAAGTGGAAGAAGCGCAGGTCGCGGGCAATCGTTTTTGTCTCCCAGGCCTGCCACGGTTTGCCGTCAACCTGCTCGGGCACGAACGGGCGAATGTGGCGGCAGTTGTTGAGGATGATTTTTCTTGCCTCGATCGTATTCTCGACGCAGGACATCCACATATTGCGGCCCGCCGCGCCCTCGTGCATTTTGGCATTGACGTCCAGCGCGGCGAACAGCGGGTAGAACGGGCTGGTGGAGGCGTGCATCATAAAGGCGTTGTTGAGGCGCTTGTGCGGCACGTAGCGGCTCTGGCCCTTGATATGACGGTCTTTTTTATGGATCTGCGAGGTCTGAGAGAAACCGGCCTGCTGTTTATGCACCGACTGGGTCACCAGGATACCCGGATCGTTTTCGTTCAGCTCAAGCAGCAGGGGCGAGCAGTCGGCCATCATCGGAATAAACTGCTCGTAGCCGACCCAGGCGGAGTCGAACAGGATGTAGTCGCAGAGGTGGCCTATCTTATCGACAACCTGGCGGGCGTTGTAAATGGTGCCGTCATAGGTGCCGAGCTGGATGACCGCCAGGCGGAACGGCCGCGCCTCGTTGGCGCGCTGCGGCGCAGCCTCGGCGATGAGCTTACGCAGGTAGGGTTCTTCAAAGCAGTGGGCGTCGATGCCGCCGATAAAGCCGTAGGGGTTACGGGCAGTTTCAAGATAGACCGGCGTCGCGCCCGCCATCAGCAGCGCGCCGTGATGGTTAGATTTGTGGTTATTGCGGTCAAACAGCACCAGGTCGCCCGGCGTCAGCAGCGCGTTGAGCACCACTTTGTTTGACGATGAAGTGCCGTTGAGCACGAAGTAGGTTTTATCGGCGTTAAACACTTTAGCCGCGTGCTGCTGGGCGCTGCACGGCGCGCCTTCGTGGATCAGCAGATCGCCCATCGCCACGTCGGCGTTGCACAGGTCGGAGCGGAACAGCGTCTCGCCGAAGTATTCGACAAACTGGTTGCCGGCCGGGTGGCGGCGGAAGAATTCACCGCCCTGGTGGCCGGGGCAGTCAAAGGCGCTGTAGCCTTTATTCACGTAATCTACCAGCGCGCTGAAAAACGGCGGCCGCATCTGGGTTTCATATTTGTGAGCGGCGGCTTCAAGCTGGCGGCCGTAAAAGTCATTGCGGGTTTCGTCGTGCTCGAAAACGCCCTGAATGCGCGGCAGATAATGGTCAGGCACCACCTGATCTTTATTAATGGCGATAAATACCGGCAGGTCGTAGCCGGTGGCGTCTATTTCATCGAGCTTGCCGCACTCTACGTCTTCAATTGAGAGGACGGCAGCGGCGATATCAATAAACTGCGTGGCATCGGTATGCACCGTGCTTCGCTGAGTCATAAAGCAATTTGGACAATTGCGGCTAACGGCTATTTTTAATTCTGACATTTTTCATCTCTTTAATTCAGGTAATAGCAGGCCCTCAATTTCCATCAGGGGAAATTGACTATTCCGGATAAAAAGCAATACTCAGTCGCTGATAATAAAATCAGGATATTACTTTTCAGGTGTAATAAATCCGCTCAGCCCGGTGACTGATTAATAACAGGATTTATAGAGACGAGTGCGCGAGTCTACAGGTAACAACCTGTATGAAGTATAGGAACGACCTGTACGCTGAGGCACCCGTAGTCAGAAAGACTATCGGGCGTTAAAGAAGTGAAAATCAAAGCTGTTGCGGTGAGAGAACATCATAAGATGCGTTGTTCGCCTGATATGAGGCATTCTTCGGCTGTTATTTTCCATAATATTTACCTTCATCACTTATTTTTGAAAGCGAGGCTATTTTAACGCGCGATAAATCATGAAACGTGATCCAGATCCGATAAGTAGCGCCTAATATAAATAATTGATGTAAATATTCCAATAGCTATGGATTATTTGAGTGAATGTTTTTGATATGTTAAATGAGTGTTATTTTGAAATTTAATGGCGCAACAAGAGGCTATAATTTATACATATTGTGGGGCAGAGAAAGGGCGATAAAATAAATAATGAATAATTATTCATAGCATAAAACGATAACCGATACCGGTTTCAGTTAATAAATGCCGGGGGCGCGCCGGATCTATTTCCAGCTTCTGCCGAAGATGTCCCATATATATGCGCAAATAGTGACTATGTTCGACCGCATTGGGGCCCCACACCTGGCTCAGCAGCTGGCGCTGGGTGAGCACCTTGCCATGATTATTAAGCAGCACCGCCAGCAGGCGAAATTCGATAGGCGTCAGGTGGATCGCCTCCCCGTCGCGCGAAATGCGGCGGCTGGCAATATCAACCTCAATACCGGAGAAGCTGTACTGCGGCTGACTCTGTTCACTGCCGCCCCGGCGGCGCAGGGCGACCCGCAGGCGGGCCTGCAGCTCGCCGATGCCGAAGGGCTTGCTGAGATAGTCGTCGGCCCCGGCGTCGAGGGCGGTAATTTTATCCGCTTCTTCCGCGCGTGCGGAGAGCACGATCACCGGCACCTGGCTCCACTGGCGGAAATCGCGGATGAACTCAACGCCGTCGCCGTCCAGCAGGCCGAGATCGAGGATCACCAGGTCCGGCTTGCGGGTGGCCGCCTCCAGCAGTCCGCGCTGCAGCGTTTCTGCCTCAAACACCCGCAGGCCGTCCCCCTCCAGCGCGCTGCGCAGGAAGCGGCGAATCGCCTGCTCGTCTTCAATTATCAGTACGTTTATCACGCGTCCTCGGTAAAGTCGTCCAGCGCCGGCGGGATCTCCGGCGGCAGGGTGACCACAAAGCTGGCCCCGCCTGCGGGCCGGTTATGGGCGCTCAGCGTGCCGCCGTGGACCTCAACAATCGCCTGGCAAATCGCCAGCCCCAGCCCCACGCCGGGGATAGCGGACTCTTTATGGCCCCGGGCAAATTTAGCAAAAATCGCCTGCTCCTGACCAGCCGGAATGCCGGGACCGCTGTCCCACACTTCAATACGCAGCTGTTCAGGCTGGCCAGCGGCGCGAATGCCGAGCTGCGCGTCGGGCCCGGCGTACTTGACCGCGTTTTCCAGCAGGTTGATCAGGACCCGTTCAAACAGCGGACCGTCAACGTGAATCAGGGTCAGCGGATCGCCGAGGCTGAGGGCGATGTGCCGCCCGCCGAGCCCCGGCTCGAGGGTGCGGATAGCGCTGCCTACCACCTCTTCAAGGGTCAGCCACTCCTTGCGTAAATTAAAGCCGCCGGACTGGATCCGCGCCATATCCAGCAGGTTATTCACCAGCCGGGCGGTATTGAGCACGTGCTGGCGAATTTCGCTGGCCTGGGCGGCGTGCGGCGAACCCGCCGCCGCCAGATCGAGGGTGAGGATCTCGGCCTGGCCGAACAGCACGGTCAGCGGCGTGCGCAGATCGTGGGAGAGGGCGGCCAGCAGGGCGTTACGCACGCTCTCCCGCTCGCTCGCCAGCCGGGCCTGCTCTTCGCTGCTGGTCAGCGCCAGGCGCTCCAGGGCGCTGGCCACCAGCAGGGTGCAGGTCTCCAGCAGCCGCTGCTGCTCGGGGATCATTAGCTGGCGGCGGTTGCCCGGTTCGACGATCAGCACGCCGTGGATTTTTTCCGCCGTTTTCAGCGGCAGACTGAGCCAGGGAACGCCGGGCAGCGTATCGGTTCCGGCCCCCGCAGGCTGGCCTTTGTCGAAGCTCCAGCGGGCGATCGCCTCATCCCAGCCGGCGACCGCAGCGCCCTCGGTCAGCGGCGCCAGCCGATCCTCGCCGTCGGGCAGCAGCAGCAGGCTGCGGGCGTGAAACGTCGACTGGATAAAGGCTTCGCTGGTGGCGGCGATATCCCGGGCGCTGCGCCCGCGCGCCAGCGCTTTTGACATCTCATACAGGTGGCGGGTGCGCTGCTCGCGGTAGCGCGCCACCCGCGCCTGGTAGCGCACGCCCGCCGTCAGATTGCCGATCGTTAGCCCCACGGTCAGCATCACGCCGAAGGTCAGCACGTACTGCACGTCGGAGACGGCGAGGGTGCCGCGCGGGGCGATAAAGAACAGATCGAAGCTGACCACGTTAACCACCGTCGCCAGCACCGACGGCCAGCGGCCGTAGCGCAGGGCGACAATCACCACCCCCAGCAGATAGAGCATCACCAGGTTGGCGGCATCGAAGGCGGTGAGGAACTGGCTGGCGACGAGGGTTATCAGGGCGCACAGGGCGAGGGCGACGCCGCAGCCGCGCAGCTGGGCGCGCCAGCGGTCGTGCCAGGGGCGCATATCGCTACTGCGGCCGGGATAGGGCGGGCGCTCTTCGAGAGCGACAATCACCAAATCCAGATCCGGCCCCAGCCGCGCCAGCCGGTCGGCAAAAGAGGCCCGCCGCCACCCGCGCTGCGGGCGGCGGCCAATAATGATTTTGCCGAGGTTGTGCTCCCGGGCATAGCGCAGAATGGCCCTGTCTTCCTGCGGATCGGCGAGGGTCGCGGTTTCCGCGCCCAGCTCCTGGGCGAGGCGCAGGGCGGCGAGAATGCTGCGCCGCTGGTGCTCCGGCAGGCGGTGCAGATCGGGCGTTTCCACATAGACCGCGTGCCAGGCGCTGCCGAGCTTTGCCGCCAGCCGGGCGGCGGTGCGCACCAGCTTCTCGCTGCCGCCGCCGTGGCCGACGCAGAGCAGGATGGCGTCGCGGGTGTGCCAGACCTTCTCTTCGCCCTGCCGGTCGCGCCAGTCGCGCATCTGCGAGTCCACCCGGTCGGCGGTGCGGCGCAGGGCCAGCTCGCGCAGGGCGATCAGGTTGCCCTTGCGGAAAAAGTGTTCGATGGCGCGCTCGGCCTGGCCGCCGATATAGACTTTCCCTTCGCGCAGGCGCTGGCGCAGATCGTCCGCCGGCAGGTCCACCAGCACCACGTCGTCGGCGGCATCGAAGAAGGGATCGGGCACGGTTTCGCGCACCCGAATGCCGGTCACGCCGCTCACCACATCGTTGAGGCTTTCCAGATGCTGGACGTTAACCGTAGTGAAAACGTCGATGCCCGCCTCCAGCAGCTCTTCCACGTCCTGCCAGCGTTTGGGATGGCGCGAACCGGCGGCGTTGGTGTGCGCCAGCTCGTCCATCAGGATCAGCGCCGGGCGGCGGGCGAGGGCGGCGTCGAGGGCAAACTCCGTCACCTTTCGCCCGCGGTGATGCTGGCGCCGGGGCGGCAGCGTCGCCAGGCCGTCGAGCAGCGCCGCCGTTTCCCGGCGGCCGTGGGTTTCCACCACGCCCACCACAATATCGAGCCCCTGCGCCCGCAGGCGCTGCGCCTCGCTGAGCATGGCGTAGGTCTTACCGACGCCCGCGCAGGCGCCGAAAAAGACTTTCAGTTTTCCCCGGTGGCGGCGTCCGGCGTCGGCCAGCAGGCGATCGGGATCGGGACGAAGGGGATCGTCGGTCATGCTCGGTCCTTAGGGTTGCTTCAGGCCGTCCAGCGCCTGGTTCAGCTCAACAATATTCACTACCGGCTGGCCGATAAATCCGACCAGCGGCGTCTGGGTGTGGCTAGCCACCAGCGCCGCCACGGCCTGCGGGCTGAGATGGCGCGCCGCCGCCACGCGCGGAATTTGCCAGCGCGCGGCCGGCGGCGTAATGCCATAGTCCAGCCCGCTGGCGGAGGCGGTAATCAGCTCCACCGGCACGGCGCCCTGCGCCTGCGGGTTCTCTTTTCGCAGGTCGGCTATTCGCGCCGCCAGCAGCGTATTCAGCGCCGGATTGCTGGCGGCCAGATTACTGCCGCCTGACGCCAGTGGATTATAGGGGCTATCGGCGGTAGCGGAAGGGCGGCCGTGAAAATATCCGGCCGCGGTAAACTGCTGGCCGATCAGCCGGGAGCCGCGAAGTTCGCCGCTGCTGATGATAAGAGAGCCGTTCGCCTGGTCCGGAAACGCCGAGCGGGCAACCAGGGTGGTGATCAGCGGGTAAACGCCGCCGGTCATCAGGGTCAGAAACAGTAAAACAGACAGGGCGGGGCGCAGTATAGCCATGGGGATATCCTCTTAAACCAGGCGCAACAGAGTCAGGATCAGGTCGATAAGCTTGATGCCGATAAAGGGCACCAGCAGGCCGCCGAGACCGTAGATCCACAGATTGCGGCGCAGCATTGCCGCCGCCGACAGCGGCCTGTAGCTCACGCCGCGCAGCGCCAGCGGGATCAGGAAAATGATGATCAGCGCGTTGAAGATAACCGCGCTGAGAATAGCCGACGCCGGGGAGTGCAGATGCATCACGTTCAGCGCGTTGAGCTGCGGATAAGTCGCCGCGAAGGCCGCCGGAATAATGGCGAAATACTTCGCTACGTCGTTGGCGATGCTGAAGGTGGTCAGCGAGCCGCGGGTCATCAGCATCTGCTTGCCGATATGCACCACCTCAATCAGTTTGGTGGGGTTGGAGTCGAGATCCACCATATTACCCGCCTCTTTGGCGGCCTGGGTGCCGGAGTTCATCGCCACCGCCACGTCCGCCTGCGCCAGCGCCGGGGCGTCGTTGGTGCCGTCGCCGGTCATCGCTACCAGCCGGCCCTCATTCTGGTACTGGCGAATCAGCGCCAGCTTGGCCTCCGGCGTCGCCTCGGCGAGAAAGTCATCCACGCCCGCTTCGGCGGCAATGGCGGCGGCGGTCAGGCGGTTATCGCCGGTGATCATCACCGTCTTGATGCCCATTTTGCGCAGCTGGGCGAAGCGCTCTTTAATGCCGCCCTTGACGATATCCTTGAGGGCGATAACGCCGAGCACGGCGCTGCCGTCAACCACCACCAGCGGCGTACCGCCTTCCCGGGCGACGCTTTCCACCAGCTTATCCACCTGCGGCGGAAAGCGGCCGCCGTTGGCGTCGACGTGGCGGCGAATGGCATCCGCCGAGCCCTTGCGGATCATCCTCGCCTGGACGTTGATGCCGCTCATGCGGGTCTGGGCGGTAAAGGGCACGAAGGTGGCCTGCAGCCCCTGCAGATCGCGCTCGCGCAGGTTAAAGCGCTGCTTCGCCAGCACCACGATGCTGCGGCCCTCCGGCGTTTCGTCCGCCAGCGAGGCAAGCTGGGCGGCGTCGGCCAGCGCCCGCTCCTCGACGCCGGGGGCGGGCAGGAAGGCCGACGCCTGGCGGTTACCGAGAGTGATGGTGCCGGTTTTATCCAGCAGCAGCACGTCCACGTCGCCCGCCGCCTCCACCGCGCGTCCGCTGGTGGCGATGACGTTGGCCCCCAGCATCCGGCTCATCCCGGCAACGCCGATGGCGGAGAGCAGGCCGCCGATAGTGGTCGGGATCAGGCACACCAGCAGAGCGACCAGCACCGTGACGCTGACCGGCGTACCGCCGTAGGCCGAGAAGGGCCAGAGGGTGGCGGTGGCCAGCAGGAAGACGAGGGTCAGCGCCACCAGCAGGATGGTCAGCGCGATCTCGTTGGGCGTTTTGCGGCGCTGCGCGCCTTCCACCATCGCAATCATCCGGTCGAGGAAGGTTTCGCCCGGATTGACGCTGCAGCGAATGACCAGCCAGTCGGAGAGAATGCGGGTACCGCCGGTGACGGAGGCGAAGTCGCCGCCCGATTCGCGGATCACCGGCGCGGACTCGCCGGTAATGGCGCTCTCATCGACCGAGGCGCCGCCCTCAATCACTTCGCCGTCGCAGGGGATAATGTCTCCGGCCTCGACCAGCACAATATCGTCCTTGCGCAGTTCCTCGCTGGGGACGCGATCGACGGCGGCGTCGTGCTGCGGCGCGCGCAGCTTGCGGGCAAAGACGGTTTTTTTAACGCCCTTCAGGCTGCTGGCCTGGGCCTTGCTGCGGCCCTCCGCCAGCGCTTCGGCGACATTGGCGAACAGCACGGTGAACCACAGCCACAGGCTGATGGCCGCCGTAAAGCCGGCGCTGCCGGAAAGCTGGCCGGCGGCCATCGCCGCGGCCAGCAAGGTGGTCAGCACGCTGCCCAGCCAGACGATAAACATCACCGGGTTGCGCCACTGCACCTGCGGGCTGAGCTTTTTCACCGCGTCCAGCAGGGCCTGGCGCACCAGGGCTGGCTCAAAAAGCGCCGATTGATGACGACTCATAAATGCTGCTCCTGAAGCAGAGAAAGGTGCTCCGCGACTGGCCCCAGCGCCAGGGCGGGAATAAAGGTGAGGGCGCCCACCAGCAGGACGGTGCCGATAAGCAGGCCGACGAATAGCGGTCCGCTGGTCGGCAGGGTGCCGGGCCCCGCGGGCTGGCGCTTTTTCACCACCAGCGAACCGGCAATCGCCATCACCGGGACAATTACCGCGAAGCGCCCCAGCAGCATGCAGACCGCCAGCAGACAGTTCCAGAACGGCGTGCTGGCGCCGAGGCCGGCAAAGGCGCTGCCGTTGTTATTGGCCGCCGACGACACGGCGTAGAGCACTTCGCTGAAGCCGTGGATGCCGGGATTGAAGATCCCCGCGCGCCCGGCATCGGTCATCATTGCCAGAGCGGTGCCGAGAAGCACCAGCGCCGGGGTGACGAGGATCGCCAGCGCGGTCATTTTCATCTCGCGCACGTCGATCTTTTTACCGAGATACTCCGGGGTGCGCCCGACCATCAGTCCGGCAATAAACACCGCCAGCAGGACGAACAGCAGCATGCCGTACAGCCCGGAGCCGACGCCGCCGAACACCACCTCGCCAATCTGCATCAGCCACATCGGCACCATGCCGCCCAGCGCGGTGAAGGAGTCGTGCATGGCGTTGACCGCGCCGCAGGAGGCGGCGGTAGTCACTACCGCAAACAGACTGCTGGCGAGGATGCCAAAGCGGCTCTCTTTGCCCTCCATATTGGCGCTGCTGTCGGCGCCCAGCTGCAGAAAGTGCGGATTGCCGCGCAGCTCCGCCCACATCACCGCCGCCGCGCAGACCACGAAGATCACCGACATTGCCCACAGCAGGGTGCGCCCCTGGCGCGCCTCTTTCACCGCCTCGCCGAAGGCGAAGCACAGCGCCGCCGGGATCAGGAAAATGGCCAACATCTGCAGGAAGTTGGTCAGCGCGGTGGGGTTTTCAAACGGATGCGCGGAGTTGGCGTTAAAGAAGCCGCCGCCGTTGGTGCCGAGCATCTTGATAGCCTCCTGTGAGGCGACCGGGCCCATCGGCAGCACGCCTTTTGCCCCTTCCAGGGAGATAAAGTGCTGGTAAGGAAGCAGGTTCTGCAGGGTGCCCTGCTGCACCATCACCAGGGCGATAATCAGCGCCAGCGGCAGCAGCAGCCACAGGGTAACGCGCACCAGATCCACCCACGCGTTGCCGAGGGTGTCAGCGCCGCGGCGGCAGAAGCCGCGGATCAGCGCGAAGGCTACCGCAATGCCGGTGGCGGCAGAGAGAAAGTTCTGTACCGTCAGGCCGACCATCTGGCTGAAACAGCTGAGGGTGCTCTCCCCGGCGTAGGCCTGCCAGTTGGTATTGGTGACAAAGCTGATGGCGGTATTGAGCGCCAGGTCCCACGACAGGCCGGGCAGCCGCTGCGGGTTGAGCGGCAGCAGGTGCTGGAGCATCAGCAGGGCAAACAGCAGGACGATCCCCGCCGCGTTGAGGGCGAGGATCGCCAGCAGATAGCGCCGCCAGCCCATCTCCTGCTGACCGACGCCGAGCAGCCGCCACAGACCGCGCTCGATGCCTGCGGTGCCGGGCAGCGGTTGATTGGCGATCATCTTCGCCAGCACGCCGCCCAGCGGTCGCGCGGCAATAAACAGCAGCAGCAGAAAGCTGCCGATCAGTAAAAATGCCTGGGCCGCCATCAGAAGGCCTCCGCATTGATCAGGGCATAAACCAGATAGCCCAGTAACAGGAACACCAGCGCGATGCCGGTTATTACGCCTGCGGTCACAGTCCACCTCCCGGTGTGTAATGAGATACGCAAAAGGTAGGTTTTTCCGTGCAAAGATTTCGCAAAAAAGGCGGGCAGGGATGTAAAAAAAG
>NZ_BCZS01000012.1 GCF_001598855.1 Pluralibacter gergoviae ATCC 33028 = NBRC 105706
ACGGTCAGCGCCCCCCTGCTGCCGAGCGCGCCGTACAGAGCGCCCAGCGGACAGAGGTGGCCGCACCAGCCGTGCTCCACCACCAGCAGGTCAAATAAAAACAGGGCAATCAGCAGCAGCGCGCCGCTGCCGAACCCCATCACCAGGCTGCGGCCCAGCAGCGATACCGGGTTGATCCACTCCCACAGCAGCGTGCCGGTCAGCGCTGAGCCAATCAGCACTCCCGCCAGCAGCACGTAGCGCAGGTAGCGCGGCAGCGCCGCCGTCGGCGTCAGATCAAAGCGCCTGCGCAGCCAGGCGGCGAGGTCGGTCAGCGGATTGAGCGGGCAGACCCAGCCGCAGAACAGCCTTTTGCCCGCCAGGGCGTACAGCCCGGCCACCGTCACCGCCCCGACCAGCGCCAGCGTCCCCGGCAGGTAGCCGCTGGCAATACTCTGCAGGGCCATCAGCGGATCGGTCAGCGGTACGGCGTCCAGCAGCAGGCTGCCGCTGTAGTTGCCGCGCAGGATCCAGACGCCCAGCCACGGCCCGCAGAGGAACATCGCCAGCACCAGCAGCTGGCTGAGGCGTCGCAGGATGAGCCAGCGGCGGCTGCGCCAGGGGCCTTTTTTCTGCCGCGCTTCGCGCCCGGCGTCGCGCCTACGGTTTGCCATCTTTTGCCTCCAGCCAGCCGAAGCGGTAGTGATGACCCAGCTCCCCCCTGGCAAGCGCCAGCGGCAATACCCGGATAGCGGGCTGCGCCAGTACGCAGACCTTTTCGCACTTGCCGCAGCCGGTGCAGGCGCTGCTGTGAACGGTCGGCAGGAAGCGCGCGTGCTTTCCCGTGCGCGGGTTGCGGTCCATCTCAAGAGTGATGGCCTCATCCAGCCTCGGGCAGTCGCGGTAGCAGACATCGCAGCGCAGTCCCTGGAAGTTGAGGCAGTTCTCCTGATCGAGAAGCACCGCCAGCCCCATGCGCGCGTCGTCAATCGCGACAATGTCGCGGTCCAGCGCGCCGCTCGGGCAGGCCCGGGTGCAGGGCACGTCCTCACACATCTCGCAGGGAATATCGCGGGCAACAAAATAGGGCGTGCCCGCCGCCAGCCCGGAGGCCAGCGTCGCCAGCTTCAGGGTGTTGTAGGGGCAGGCCTGCACGCACTGTCCGCAGCGCACGCAGGCGCGGGCGAAGGCCTCTTCCGCCAGCGCCCCCGGCGGGCGCAGCCGCACGCCGTGGGCGCGGGCGGTCTGCTGCTGCAGGCCCAGCGCAATGCCGACGGCCGCCAGGCCGCCCGCCGCCCGCGCCATATCGCGCAGGAAGCGACGGCGACCTTTCTGGCGCTTGCCTGACGAGGCCATAAGCCGCTACGCCTTCGCCAGCTTCACGGCGCACTTCTTGAAGTCCGTCTCTTTGGAGAGCGGATCGGTGGCGTCGAGGGTCAGAATATTCACCAGCTGCGCGGCGTCGAAGAACGGCATATAGACCAGCCCCTGCGGCGGCCGATTGCGGCCGCGGGTTTCGACCACCGAGGTGATTTCGCCCCGGCGGGAGATCACCTTCACCTTGTCGCCCCGGCGCAGATCGCGGGCTTTGGCATCCAGCGGATGGATGAACAGCACCGCCTCCGGGAAGGCGCGGTGCAGTTCGGGCACGCGGCGGGTCATGCTGCCGGTGTGCCAGTGCTCCAGCACGCGGCCGGTGGAGAGCCACAGGTCATACTCTTTATCCGGCGCCTCGGCGGCGGGCTCGTAAGGCAGGGCAAAGATCACCGCCTTGCCGTCCGGCTTGCCGTAGAATTTATAGCTCTCGCCCGCTTTGACGTAGGGATCGTGGCCCTCGCTATAGCGCCACTGCGTCTCCTGGCCATTCACCACCGGCCAGCGCAGGCCGCGCGCCTTGTGGTAATCGTCGAACGGCGCCAGATCGTGGCCGTGGCCGCGCCCGAAAGCGGCGTACTCTTCAAACAGTCCCTTCTGCAGATAGAAGCCCATCTCGCGGGACTCGTCGTTGAGCTGCCCTTCCGCCAGCTCGCTCAGCGGGAACTTGCTCACCTCCGCAGTAGCGAACAGGACGTCGTACAGTGTCCTGCCGCGCAGCTCCGGCTTCTGCGCCAGCAGCGCTTCCGGCCATACCTCTTCGGTTTTAAAGCGGCGGGCAAACTGCACCAGCTGCCAGAGGTCGGACTTAGCCTCGCCCGGGGCCTGCACCTGCTGGCGCCAGAACTGGGTGCGGCGCTCGGCGTTGCCGTAGGCGCCCTCTTTTTCGACCCACATGGCGGTCGGCAGGATCAGGTCCGCAGCCAGGGCGCTGACGGTCGGATAGGGATCGGAAACGATGACGAAGTTGCGCGGATCGCGCCAGCCCGGCATGCGATCTTCGTTGATGTTCGGCCCGGCCTGGATGTTATTGGTACACATCGCCCAGTAGACGTTGAGCTTGCCGTCCTTCAGCGCCCGGTCCTGGGCGACCGCGTGCAGGCCGATCTTCGCCGGGATCGTCCCGGCCGGGAGCTGCCAGCGCTGCTCGCAGATCGCGCGGTGCTTATCGTTAGTCACCACCATGTCCGCCGGCAGGCGGTGGGCGAAGGTGCCTACTTCGCGGGCGGTGCCGCAGGCCGACGGCTGGCCGGTCAGCGAGAACGGACCGCAGCCCGGCTGCGAAATCTTGCCGGTCAGCAGGTGCAGGTTGTAGACCAGATTGTTGGCCCACACGCCGCGGGTGTGCTGGTTGAAGCCCATCGTCCAGTAGGAGATCACCTTCTTATGCGGGTCGGCATACAGCTGCGCCAGCTGCTCCAGCTGGTCCTTCGGCACGCCGGTCATCTCAGCGGTCTTCTCCAGCGTATAGTCGGCAACGAAGGCTTTGTAGGCGTCAAAATCCATCGGTTCGGAGGCGTCAGAGCCGGGATTTTTCGCCGCCTGCTCCAGGGGATGCGCCGGGCGCAGGCCGTAGCCGATGTCCGTCGCGCCCTTGCGCAGGTTGACGTGGCGGGTGAGGAAGTCCTGATTCACCGCGTTGTTCTGAATGATGTAATTGGCGATGTAGTTAAGGATCACCAGATCGGTCTGCGGCGTGAAGACCATGCCGTTGTCCGCCAGCTCGAAGCTGCGGTGCTGGAAGGTTGAGAGCACCGCCACCCGCACGTTCGGGTCCGACAGGCGGCGGTCGGTGATGCGCGACCAGAGGATCGGGTGCATCTCCGCCATGTTTGAGCCCCACAGCACGAAGGCATCCGCCTGCTCGATATCGTCATAGCAGCCCATCGGCTCGTCCATGCCGAAGGTGCGCATGAAGCCGACGACCGCCGAAGCCATGCAGTGGCGGGCATTCGGATCGATATTGTTGGAGCGAAAGCCGGCCTTGAACAGCTTGGCGGCGGCATAGCCCTCCCACACGGTCCACTGGCCGGAGCCGAACATGCCGATGGACTCCGGGCCTTTGCTCTTCAGCGCGGCCTTAAATTTCTCTTCCATCACGTCGAAGGCTTTTTCCCAGCTCACCGGCGTGAATTCGCCCTCTTTATCGTACTGGCCGCCCTTCATGCGCAGCAGCGGCTGCGTCAGGCGGTCCTTGCCGTACATGATTTTGGGCAGGAAGTAGCCCTTAATGCAGTTAAGCCCGCGGTTAACCGGGGCATCCGGATCGCCCTGACAGGCGACGACCCTTCCCTGCTGGGTGCCCACCAGCACGCCGCAGCCGGTACCGCAGAAGCGGCACGGCGCCTTATCCCACTTGATGGCCTCCTGCTGGCCAACGGCCGCGCGGGCGATACCCGGCGCGCTGATCCCGGCAGCCGCCGCAGCGGCCGCAACGGCGTTAGCTTTCATAAAGCTACGACGACTGAGTTTCATGGTGCATCCTCACCTGGTTGTTCCTGCTGGTGATAAGCCAGCGATACCGCCAGCACGCCTGCGATATTGCGTACCGACTCAATAGTTTCCAGCAGCCTGCTGCTGCTCTCGCCTTCGATAACCACAATCAGCGTCCCCGCGTCGGCGTCGCTAAGCGAAACGTCGCAGCCCGCCAGGCGGGCAATCGCCTCGCTTACCGCGCTTATCTGCTGTTTTTTTATCCGGACGACCAGGCTACATACCTGCCAGAGATCTTCCATGGCTGTGCTCCATCTTGATTGCCGATACCGGGCAGCCGGCGACGCAGCCGCCGCAGCCGCTGCACGCCGCGCGGTTCAACTGCGGCTGCCAGAGGCCGCCCGCAACGGGGCGAAAAATAATCGCGCCGTCCGCGCAGCTCTCCTGGCAGCGCCGGCACTCCACGGCCTGCAGGGCAAGGCAGCCCGCCGTCACCGTGGCCACAATGTCCCACGCGCGGCCGTCGTGCGGCAGAAAAAGGCCTTCAGGGCAGGCCCCGGCGCAGGCGTAGCAGAAAGTGCATTCGCCGTGGCGAAAGTCGGCTACGGGATAGCCGCCGTCGCCGCGCTGCAGAATGCCGCCGGGACATGCCTCTACGCAGCGGCCGCAGCGCGCGCAGGCCTGCGTAAACTGACTCTCCTGCGGGCTCCACGGCGGGCGAACGGCCTCAACGGCGCTGCGCCAGGGGCGGGTCAGCAGACCGCGACGGACAATATCAACCGTCCGCGGTGGCTTACCGGAAGGCGACATATATCCACTCTTTTTATGCGTATTTAGGTGAGGGTAAGGTAGGGGAAGAGCGCAATGAGGTGCATAACCCGATAGAGGTAAATGGCGCAACGAAATCAAAATAACGCCATATTGTTGCAGAATGTGACCGCTTAATTCCCTATTTTGCAGAGGCTGACGGCAGTCAGGCCCCCGGTCCCGCAGAAATGCGGACCAAAGTAGTGCGTTCCCGGACAGCCGCCTAAGGCAACACCCTACATAACTCAAGCAATGTGTCTGGACGCCTCTGCCCGCCGCAGCGGCATAATATGGATAAAAACGATGGCCAGAATAAAAATAAACGTCCGCCGTTTCTTCAGCCTGATTGTCCCTTTTTTACTTATTTTTACAGTTAACGCTGAGCAAACGACCTCTCCCGAAAAAACGCCCGCCGTCGAGGCAAGAAACGATCTCTTCGCCCCGCAGCACCCCGATCAGTATCGCTCCTGGCAGGCAACCGCCGAGCAGTCCACCCGCGAGGACGCGCTGGCGGAAGATCCCCGGCTGGTGATCCTCTGGGCGGGATACCTTTTCGCGCAGGACTACAATAAGCCGCGCGGCCACGCCTATACCCTGACCGACGTGCGGGAAACCCTGCGCACCGGCGCCCCCAAAACGGCCGAGGATGGCCCGCAGCCGATGGCCTGCTGGAGCTGCAAAAGCCCGGACGTGGCGCGCCTCATCCAGAAAGAGGGCGAGGCCGGCTACTTCCACGGCAAATGGGCGCGCGGCGGTCCGGAGGTGGTCAACGCGCTCGGCTGCGCCGACTGCCACAACACCGCCTCGCCGGACTTCGCAAAGGGAAAACCCGAACTGACCCTTTCTCGCCCCTACGCCGCCCGCGCCATGGAGGCCATCGGCAAGCCGTTTGAGAAAGCCGGCCGCTTCGACCAGCAGTCTATGGTCTGCGGCCAGTGCCACGTCGAGTACTACTTCAGCGGTAAAGAGAAAGCGGTGAAGTTCCCGTGGGATGAAGGCACCCGGGTCGAGGACATGGAGAAATACTACGACGGCATCGACTTCAGCGACTGGACCAACGCCCTGTCGAAAGCGCCGATGCTCAAGGCCCAGCATCCGGAGTATGAGACCTGGCGGGTCGGCATCCACGGTAAGAACAACGTCGGCTGCGTGGACTGCCACATGCCGAAAGTGCAGAACGCCGAAGGCAAGCTCTATACCGATCACAAGATAGGTAATCCGTTCGATACCTTCGCCCAGACCTGCTCCGGCTGCCATACCCAGGACAAAGCGACCCTGCAGGGCATCGTTGCCGATCGCAAAAAAGCGATTCAGACCCTGAAAATCAAAGTCGAGGATCAGCTGGTCCATGCCCACTTTGAGGCCAAAGCCGCCTGGGACGCGGGCGCAACCGACGCGGAAATGAAGCCGATCCTGCTGGATATTCGCCACGCCCAGTGGCGCTGGGATCTGGCGATAGCCTCTCACGGCATCCACATGCATGCCCCGGAGGAGGGCCTGCGGATGCTCGGCAGCGCGCTGGATAAAGCGGCCGACGCCCGCACGAAACTGGCGCGGCTGCTGGCAACCAAAGGCATCACCCACGAAATTCCGCTGCCGGATATCTCCACCAAAGAGAAGGCCCAGCAGGCGATCGGTCTCGATATGCAAAAAATCCGCGCCGGCAAGCAGGAGTTCCTGAAAACCGCCGTGCCGCAGTGGGATGAGCAGGCGCGTAAAAACGGTCTGTTAAGCCAATAACCCTCTTCCGCCCTGCGGGGCGGATAACGCAATGGAGTCAATATGAGCGTACTACGTTCGTTATTCACTGCCGGGGTTGTGGCAACAGGCCTGTTCTGCAGCCAGCCCGGCATCAGCGCGCCGCCGGCCGATCGCTGGGAGGTCAGCCCACAGCGCAGCCCGGACGCCGCCTGTCAGGACTGCCACAAACCCGATGCGCAAGGTATGCACGGCAAACACGCCGCCGCCATCAATCCCAACAATCAGCTGCCGGTGACCTGTACCAACTGCCACGGTCACCCATCTCCCCGCCACCGCGAAGGCGTCATGGACGTGATGCGCTTTGGCGACCCGCGCTTCAGCGTCGAGCAGCAGAACAGCGTCTGCCTGTCGTGCCATCTTCCGCAGCAGCTGCAGAAGGCCTTCTGGCCGCACGACGTCCACGTGACGAAAGTGACCTGCACCGGCTGCCACGCGCTGCACCCGCAGCAGGACGCGGTGCAAACCCTGAACGACAAAGGGCGAATCAACCTCTGCGTGGACTGCCATAGCGACCAGCGCAACAATCCGGCCTTTAACCCGGCGGCGGTGCGGCCGCTTAAGGCGCACCCATGAGCTGCTCGCGCCGTCAGTTTATTACCCGCATCGGCACGCTGGCGGTGACCGGCTGCGCCGCGGGGCGGGCCGTGGCGAAAACCCTGAACATTAAAGGAACACGCTACGGCATGGTGCACGACGAGTCGCTGTGCATCGGCTGCACCGCCTGCGTGGAGGCCTGCCGCGAGGTCAACCAGGTGCCGGAAGGCGTCTCCCGGCTGACGATTATCCGCAGCGCGCCGCAGGGCGAGTTTCCGGACGTGAAGTACCGCTTCTTCCGCCACTCGTGCCAGCACTGCGACAGCGCGCCCTGCGTGGAGGTCTGCCCTACCGGCGCCTCGTTTCGCGATGCCGCCAGCGGCATCGTCGACGTCAATCCGGACCTCTGCGTCGGCTGTCAGTACTGTATTGCCGCCTGCCCCTACCGGGTGCGCTTTATTCACCCGATCAGCAGGACCGCCGACAAGTGCGATTTCTGCCGCAAAACCAACCTGCGCGCGGGTAAACAGCCCGCCTGCGTCGAGGCCTGCCCGACCCGGGCGCTGACCTTCGGTAATCTCGACGATCCCAACAGCGCTATCTCGCGCCTGCTGCATGAAAAACCGACCTACCGCTACAAGCCGGCGCTCGGCACCCGGCCAAAGGTGTATCGGGTACCCTTCAAATACGGGGAGGTGAGCCAATGAACGCCGCTTCTGCTTTTCACTTCGACTCGCTGGTGTGGGACTGGCCCATCGCCATCTACCTGTTCCTGCTCGGGATCTCCTCCGGGCTGGTGACCCTGGCGGTGCTGCTGCGCACCACCCTGGTGCTGGGGCCGGGCGCGATTATCCTCGGCCTGCTGATCCTCATCTTCCACCTCGCCCGCCCCTGGACCTTCTGGAAGCTGATGTTCAACTACAGCCTGACGTCGGTGATGTCGATGGGCGTGATGCTGTTTCAGGCCTACACGGCGGTGCTGATACTGTGGCTGGCGAAAATCTTCGAGAAAGAGCTGCTGGCCCTGCTGCCGCGCGTCGGGGTGCTGCGCACCGCGCTGGGCTGGCTGACGCCGCTGCACCGCCCGCTTGAAACCCTGCTGCTGGCGCTGGCGGTGCTGCTGGGCGCCTATACCGGCTTTCTGCTCTCGGCCCTCAAGTCCTATCCGCTGCTCAATCATCCCCTGCTGCCGGCGCTGTTTCTCGTCTCCGGCCTCTCCTCGGGCGCGGCAGCGGCGCTGATCGCCATGGCCCTGCGCGCCCGGGCGCATCCGCAAAGCGCGGAGGCGCATTTTGTTCACCGTCTGGAAACGCCCGTAGTCTGGGTGGAGATCTTCCTGCTGGCGGCCTTTTTTATCGGCCTGGCGCTGGGGGATGCGGGCAAAACGCGCGCTCTGGCGGCAGCGCTGGGCGGCGGCTTCTGGAGCCTGTGGTTCTGGCTGGGAGTAGTTGGCATCGGGCTGCTGCTGCCGATGCTGCTCAGGCCCTGGCTCAGCCGCCGGCCGACGCTCGCCAGCACGCTGCTGGTCAGCGGCGCCAGCCTGACCGGCGTGCTGCTGCTGCGCTTTTTTATCCTCTACGCCGGCCAGCTGACGGTTGCCTGAGGTGCTACTTGTTCCCGAACTCGGCTTTCTGGCGCTGCTGCTGTGCCTGGGGGTGAATCTCCTCATCCCGCTCGCCGCCCTGGGCGCCCGCGGGCCGGGCATGCGGATTGCCGTCTGCGGCACGCTGGCCTCCTTTATCCTGCTGCTGCTGGCATTTGCGCTGCTGGTGGCGGGCTTTCTGACCAACGACTTCTCGGTCATCTACGTCGCCCAGCACAGCAACCGCCTGCTGCGATGGCCGCTGCGGGTAGCCGCCGCCTGGGGCGGCCATGAAGGCTCCCTGCTGCTGTGGGTGCTGCTGCTCTGCGGCTGGAGCGCGCTGTTTGCGTGGCGCTACCGGCGCGAGCGGGCGCCGCTTTTTGTCCTGACGCTGTGCGCCCTGGCGGCGATAGCGGCGGCGCTGCTGCTGTTTGTGGCGCTGTGGTCCGATCCTTTCGCGCGCATTTTTCCGCCGGCGATTGAGGGCCGGGATCTTAACCCAATGCTGCAGCATCCGGGGCTTATTTTTCATCCGCCGCTGCTCTATCTCGGCTACGGCGGGCTGACGGTAGCGGCGGCGCTGGCGCTGGCCTCGCTGCCGGGCGGCGGCTTTAGCCCCGCCGTCGCCCGACGTTGCCAGCGCTGGGCGCTGGGCGGCTGGGCGGCGCTGACGCTTGGGATCATTCTCGGCTCCTGGTGGGCCTACTGCGAGCTGGGCTGGGGCGGCTGGTGGTTCTGGGATCCGGTGGAGAACGCCTCCCTGCTGCCCTGGCTTTCTGCCACCGCCCTGCTGCACAGCCTCCCGGTCTCTGCCCGCGGCGGCGGCTTTCGCCACTGGTCGCTGCTGCTGGCGATAGCCACGCTGCTCCTCTCCCTGCTCGGGACGCTGATCGTCCGCTCCGGCATCCTGGTCTCGGTCCACGCCTTCGCGCTGGATAACGTCCGCGCCGTGCCGCTGTTTACCCTGTTTACGCTGCTGAGCCTGGCCGCGCTGGGGCTTTACGCCTGGCGGGGGCGCAGCAATGGCCCGCCAGCGCCCCCTGCGGGCCGCCGGGAGCTGCTGACGCTCGCCGCGCTGCTGCTGTTTTGCGCCGTGCTGGGCGTCGTGCTCATCGGCACGCTCTATCCGATGATTTACGGCCTGCTGGGGCTGGGGCGGCTGTCGGTCGGCGCGCCCTACTTCAACCTGGCGACCCTGCCGTTTGGCGCACTGATGCTGGCGGTTGTCGGCCTGGCAACAGTATTCTCCGCGCGGGCCAGAAGGTTTCCCGCCCTGCTGGCCCACGGCGGCGTGCTGCTGTTTGCCCTCGGCGTCCTCGCCTCCACCACCGGCCGCGAAGAGAGAAGCGTCAGCCTCGCTCCCGGCGAGCAGGCGCAGCTGGCGGGATACCGCTTTCGCTTTGACGACATCACGCTGAGCGCAAAGGGAAACTACACCGCGGAAATTGCCGCTATCAGCGTCTGGCAAGGAAGCAGACAGCTGGCACAGCTGCGCCCGGAACGCCGCTTCTACCTCGCCCGCCGCCAGCAGACAATGGAGCCGGGCATCGCCTGGACGCCGCTGCGCGACTGGTACGCGGCGCTGGGTGAAAAGACGGGCCGGGAGCGCTACGCCGTGCGCCTGTACGTGCAGACCGGCGTGCGCTGGGTCTGGGGCGGCGGGCTGCTAATGGTCGCCGGCGGCCTGCTCAGCCTCAGGAGGCGCCGTGAATAGAACTCGCCGGACGCTGTTACTGGTAGCGACCGGCGCGCTGTTTTTAGCGGCCGCCAGCCAGCTGCTGATCCCCCGCTGGCAGGCGGTGCGCCACGAGCAGCAGCGGCTGGCCGATCCGCTGCGCGACTTTGCCGACCGGCAGACGCCGCAGG
Organism: Pluralibacter gergoviae ATCC 33028 = NBRC 105706; assembly: GCF_001598855.1. Classification (GTDB taxonomy): domain Bacteria; phylum Pseudomonadota; class Gammaproteobacteria; order Enterobacterales; family Enterobacteriaceae; genus Pluralibacter; species Pluralibacter gergoviae. Next base: position 10,337 of record NZ_BCZS01000012.1, read on the forward strand.
CGGCGCTGCAGAGCCTGCAGGCCAGGATCCGCGCCAATCCGCAGGAGAGCGAGGCCTGGGCGCGGCTCGGGGAGTTCTATCTCTGGCGCAGCCGCTATTCGGATGCACTGCGGGCCTATGGGCAGGCGCTGGCGCTGCGGGGCGAAAATGCCGAGCTTCGCGCGGCGCTGGCCACCGTCCTCTACTATCAGGCCGGTCAGCGTATGACCCCGCAGGCGCGGGCGGAGATTGATAAAGCCCTGGCGGACGATCCCCGGGAAGTCACCGCCCTGATGCTGCTGGCCGCCGATGCCTTTCTGCGGGCAGACTACGCCGGGGCCGCCGATATCTGGCAGCAGGTGCTGGATCTTAATTCCGACAGGATCGACCGCCCGGCGGTCATTGAGTCCGTGAATATGGCCAGAATGCTGGCCCGCCGCCCCGGCTAACGCCCCCGGCGTTCGCTTTGTAAAAACATCACCGTGGCCGCCACGCGCGAGCGCACGTTGAGCTTACGCAGCAGGTTGCGCACGTGCACCTTGACCGTCTGTTCAGAGATATTGAGCACCGAGGCTATCTGCTTATTGGACATCCCCCCGGCCAGTTCGTGGAGCACGTCCAGCTCTCTTTCCGTCAGCAGCGCTAAGGAATCGGCCTGCGCCTCGCAGCCCGACTCCCGCTGGCTCAGGTACTCTCTCACCTTGTCGCTGAATACCTCTTTGCCGTCAGCCCCTGCGCGGATCGCCTTCAGCAACACTTCCGGATCGTCATCTTTGAGCAAATAGCCGTCCGCACCGGCGTCGATCAGGGCGCGGATATCGTCGACGGCGTCAGAAACGGTGAGAATAACGATCCGCGCGGTGCATCCGTCCCGACGCAGCGCCTGCAGCGTCTCCAGACCGCTGCGGCCCTTCATGTGGAGATCGAGCAGGATCAGATCGAGATCGTGCCGGCCGGCCAGCGCGACGGCGGTGCTGCCGTCCCCCGCTTCTGCCACGACGCGAAACGCGTCATCTTGCTCAAGCAGCTGGCGAATGCCGCGCCGCATAAGCGGGTGATCGTCAACGATCAGCACCTGTTGGGGGACAACGCCTGTCATGAAACGCTCCATTAAGTACAGTGAGGATGATTAAAACAATGACCGCCCTAATGCTTCACCCGCCCCGCCGCGGCCAGCATATGCTGCGATAGCTGAAATGGTACCGCGAACCGCACTTTAACAGTAGATTTTTCCATCGATGACGGTGTGGTGAGATAAAAATCTGTGAAGTGAAGACACTCAGATTATTCTGCTAATAAGTTAAACGGTACCTTAACGCTTACCCAGGACCAAATATGCGCCGGGCCAGGATCGGGAAGAGGCGGGACGCCAGCAGCGCCGGAAAAGACATCGCCATCGCCGGCCCCGCAAAAGCGGTCTATTTTGCGCGGCACCCGCGACGTAACACCGATGAATTAATAGTGTTTTTATTTTCTCCCGCCGCGGGGGAGTCGCTTATTCTTCCCTTACACGGCGTTCATTTAGTCGATGACAAAATTCCGTCCAGGTAAATAAACCGGCGCTAATTCATCATCAACAAACCCTTTCAAAAAGGGTAATCGCAACCATTATCATAAAATGTCTGAAGAGAGGTATTCTCAGGCAAAAGCCCTTCGCGCCCCTACACTTATAGGTGTACTATTTTTATCAAGGTTTGACCTAGCGAGAGATAATGCCATGGAATTAAAGGATTATTACGCCATCATGGGCGTAAAGCCGACGGACGATCTCAAGACCATTAAGACCGCCTATCGCCGGCTGGCCCGTAAGTATCACCCTGACGTCAGTAAAGAGAGCGACGCCGAAGCGCGCTTCAAGGAGGTTGCCGAGGCCTGGGAAGTGCTCAGCGATGAGCAGCGCCGCGCCGAATATGACACCCTGTGGGCGCACCGCAACGATCCGCAGTTTCAGCAGCGCCAGTCCGGCCAAGGCCAGCAGCAGCACAACTACAGCCAGCAGGATTTTGACGATATCTTCTCATCGATGTTCGGCCAGCATGCCCGCCAGTCGCGCCAGCGCCCCAGCGCGCGCGGTCACGACGTCGAGTTCGAGGTCGCCGTCTTCCTGGAAGAGACGCTGGAGGCCCACAGCCGCACCATCAGTTACTCCCTGCCGGTGTATAACGCCTTCGGCATGATTGAGGAAGAGATCCCCAAAACCCTCAACGTCAAGATCCCCGCCGGGGTCAGCGACGGCCAGCGCATCCGCCTCAAAGGGCAGGGAACGCCGGGCGAGAACGGCGGCCCGGCGGGCGACCTGTGGCTGGTTATCCACATCGCCCCGCATCCGCTGTTTGATATTGTCGGCCACAACCTGGAGATAGTGGTGCCGCTGGCGCCGTGGGAAGCCGCGCTGGGTGCAAAAGTGACGGTCCCGACTCTCAAAGAGAGCGTACTGATCACCGTTCCGCCTGGCACCCAGGCCGGGCAGAAGCTGCGCATTAAGGGCAAAGGCCTGGTCAGTAAGCAGCACGCCGGCGACCTGTTCGCCGTGATAAAAATTGTTATGCCGCCGAAGGGCGATGAGCAGACCGCCGCCCTGTGGCAGCAGTTGAAAGAGGCGCAGTCCGGCTTCGATCCGCGTAAAGAGTGGGGTAAAAAACATGGCTAACGTCACCATCACATTCACCATGACTGAATTCTGCCTGCATACCGGGGTCAGCGAAGAAGATCTGAATGAGATTGTCGGCCTGGGCATGATTGAGCCCTGCGACACCGCTACGCCACCCTGGCAGTTTGATGATTATGCGGTCACGATCGTACGCCGGGCGATGCGCCTGCGCCGCGAGCTGGCGCTCGACTGGCCCGGCACGGCAGTCACCCTGACCCTGCTTGATGAAAACCAGCGCCTGCAGCAGGAGAATCGCCTGCTTCAGCAGCGGCTGGCCCGCTTTACTAACCACTGAGCATAAAAAAACCCCGACCAGGTCGGGGTTCTCATCAGCAACGTAAACTTATTCGTTAATGCGCGGATGCTGGTCTACCAGCCGCGAACGCTGCTTCTGCAGCGCTTCGATCTGCTCGTCAATATCTTCAATTTTGTGCTCGATATTGTCATGGTGCTCGCGCAGGATCTCTTTCGCTTCCTGGATATCGGATGCCGCAGGGGTTGCGCCCTTCAGCGGACGATTCGCCGTCTCTTTCATGTAGAGACCGGTTACCAGGCCAATTACCGCCACCACCATCAGATAGTAGGCAGGCATCATCAGGTTATTGGTTGATTCCACCAGCCACGCGGCCAGGGTCGGCGTCAGGCCGGCGATTAACACCGAGATGTTAAAGGCGCTGGCCAGCGCGCTGTAGCGGATGTGGGTCGGAAACATCGCCGGCAGCGACGAAGCCATAACGCCGATAAAGCAGTTCAGCACCACAGCCAGCATCAGCAGGCCGGCGAAAATAAGGCCGACAACGCCGCTGTTGATCAGCATAAAGCCGGGAATAGACAGCACGAACAGCAGCACGCTGCCGACCAGGATGAACGGACGGCGGCCAAAGCGGTCGCTCAGCATCCCCACTATCGGCTGGACAAACAGCATCCCGACCATGATAGCGATGATAATCAGTACGCCGTGATCTTCCGAGTAGTGCAGGTTATGCGACAGGTAGCTCGGCATGTAGGTGAGCAGCATGTAGTAGGTGACGTTAGTGGAAATAACGATACCAATACAGATCAGCAGCGACTTCCAGTGCTTAGTCGCAATTTCACGGAAAGAGACTTTGGGTCCGTGCTGCAGACCTTCGCGGTCGCCCTGCTCCAGCTTATCAACGTGCTGCTGGAAGGCCGGGGTCTCTTCGAGAGCATGACGCAGGTAGAGGCCAATTATACCGAGCGGCAGCGCAATGAAGAACGGCAGACGCCATCCCCATTTCAGGAAGTTCTCTTCACCAACGATGGTGGAAATAAGCACCACCAGTCCGGCGCCGATAACAAACCCGGCAATGGAGCCGAAGTCCAGCCAGCTCCCCATAAAGCCGCGCTTGCGGTCGGGAGAGTATTCGGCGACGAAGATGGACGCCCCGGTATACTCGCCGCCGACGGAGAAGCCCTGCGCCATTTTACACAGCAGCAGCAGTATTGGCGCCCAGATGCCGATAGCGGCATAGGACGGTATCAGGCCGATGCAGAATGTACTTAGCGACATAATGACGATAGTGATCGACAGGATTTTTTGACGACCATACTTGTCACCCAGCATGCCGAAGAACAGGCCGCCGAGCGGGCGAATCAGGAACGGAACAGAGAAGGTCCCCAGGGCGGCAATCATCTGCACACCGGGGCTGGCATCGGGGAAAAAGACCTTACCCAGTGCGTAAGCCACAAATCCATATACGCCGAAATCGAACCACTCCATCGCGTTGCCGAGCGAGGCTGCAGTAATGGCTTTGCGCAGCTTAGCGTCATCAATGATTGTTACATCGCGTAGGGTAATGGGCTTTACTTTTTTCCTTTTAAGCATTGTTGTCCTCGTTAACTTTTCGCCGCGAGCACACGCCGGAAGAGGTGGAAGGTTCCCGGCGTGCGGTAAGGAGCGGTAGAGACGGCGCTCCTCACATCAAGCGTAGCAGATGGAAAAATACAGGTTGTTCACAACATGTACTGTCGCACCAGCGTTAGCCAGCTCTGGCTTTTAAAGACTCTGAAACAGAGCAATGAGCAATATTTTTTGTACTATGCCCTTTTACCCTACCAGTGTTTATATTTGTGATCAACTTCACGAAAAAAAACCGGCCTGCGTGAAGTTGGTTCAGAAAACGTAAATCAGTGCCGCCAAAAATAATTTCCGTGTCCGTACTTCACCCATCTGCCATTTATCAGATTTATCTCGTATTTCCGTGTGATTATCGCCGAGCCGCAGCAAAAAAATGGATCAAATAGTGCGGCACTCGCGACAGTTATTTACATTTACTTATTTTTCTGTCATCGGCAACTTCCGCTATATATCCTCAATATGTGTGGTACAAAAAGATAAAACACACCGCCGCTTGTATTGAAGCACTATTCAACCCCTCGCATTATGGCGTTACCAGTGGTTAGCAACAGGCACGCCTGAGCGTACAGCCGCGAAAATACAATAGTCCCGACAACGACAGGGATATGCGGTATAATAAGTCATACTTTTGGCACTCAGCCCCGCCTTTGTGGGGCTGTTGTGTTTTTTGACTTGTTTATGAGGTTGTTATGTCCCTGCCACACTGCCCTAAATGTAGCTCCGAATACACCTATCAGGACGGCGATATGTACGTCTGCCCGGAGTGCGCCTACGAGTGGAACGATGCCGAAGCGGCGGAAGAGAACGATACCCTGGTGGTTAAAGACGCCAACGGCAACCTGCTGGCCGACGGCGATAGCGTGACCGTGGTAAAAGATCTGAAGGTAAAAGGCAGCTCTTCGATGCTGAAAATCGGCACCAAAGTGAAAAATATCCGCCTCGTCGAGGGCGATCATAACATCGACTGCAAAATCGACGGTTTTGGCCCGATGAAGCTCAAGTCAGAGTTTGTGAAAAAGAACTGATTGTCCGCAGACCGGGCGACCGCTCCGCCGCCTGGTCTCTTTCAACACAGCAGCTACACTTAGTGCTGTCAGCAATAATAATCCGCGCTAATACCCGCCTGACGTTCTTCACCTCCCGGTCATCGACCCTTCACGGTGCTGTCATACTGCATCGCCAGGATAGAAATGTTGTCGCGACAGCCCTTCTCCGCAAGGCCGCTGTGCAGAGAAATTTGGCCCCCTGAGCCCGGCGCTCACTCTCGAAGAGGTCTCGTTATGATGCAGTTATCCGGACCACCGACACGTCATCCCGTCCACAATCCACCGATTGCCGATATTCCCGGGCAGGCGCTCTGGAGCCAGAACCTCCCCGATCTCAACAGTTACGCCGCCGGAGCCCGGCTGCTCTGCGTGCTGCGCCCCGCCGCTGGTCACGTCGCCAGCGCCCTGGGTCTGCGGGAGGGCGAGAGCGTTATCCACCTGCGCACGCTTCGCCGCATCGGCGGGGTGGCGCTGTGCGTGACGGACCACTACGTTGCCGATCTCAGCCTGTGGCCAGCGCTGCAGGAGGTGCAGAGCGACTCGCCGCTGGCATTTCTCCGCCAGCAGCGGGGGATGGATGTGATCCGCTCGCAGACGCGGATCGGCGCCCGACGCGCGCAGGCGAAAGAGAGTAAACTGCTGGAGATCCCGCTGATGGCGCCGCTGCTGTGCATCCGCACGCTGAGTAATCCGCAGGGCAGCCAGCAGCCGGTAGAGTATTCGGTGAGCCTTATCCGCGCCGATATTTTCGAGTTCGCGGTCGAGCACTGAGGCCGTTCCTGTCTGAATTCAGACCCGGCCCGCGCGGCCGGGTTGTCCCCATCACCGCTGCGTTGCAATTTGCATCACTCGCACTGTTAATCATTTGTTAATCAGATCACATTAGTGAAACAAAAAGTCCGTTTTGCGTACAATCTTCGAAAATGTAGATATTTTTAGATTATGGCTACAAATGAGCATCGCCATCTTCCCGACTATCTACGATGAGGATCGATCCTGATGAACGCACTGACTGCCGTAAAACCTGACGCCAATGGGCAGACCCAACGCTATACCGGCTTCACTCTTACACCGTCCCGCCAATCCCCGCGTCTGCTGGAGCTGACGTTCTCCGCCGCCACCACGGAACAGTTTCTGCAGCAGGTGGCGCAGTGGCCGGTGCAGGCGCTGGAGTACAAGTCGTTTCTGCGCTTTCAGGTTGGCAAGATCCTCGACGATCTCTGCGGTAATCAGCTGCAGCCGCTGCTGCTGAAAATCCTGCTGGATCGCGCCGAAGGCGGGCTGCTGATTAACGGCGAAGGGCTGAATAATGTCGCCCAGGCCGATGAGATGGTGAAGCTGGCTACCGCCGTGGCGCACCTGGTGGGCCGCTCCAATTTTGATGCCATGAGCGGCCAGTATTATGCCCGCTTCGTGGTGAAGAATGTCGATAACTCAGACAGCTACCTGCGCCAGCCGCACCGCGTGATGGAGCTGCACAACGACGGCACCTATGTGGAAGAGATCACCGACTACGTGCTGATGATGAAGATCGACGAGCAGAATATGCAGGGCGGCAACTCGCTCCTGCTGCACCTCGACGACTGGGAGCATCTGGACGAGTATTTCAGCCATCCGCTGGCCCGCCGCCCGATGCGCTTCGCCGCGCCGCCGAGCAAGAACGTCAGTAAGGATGTGTTCCACCCGGTGTTCGACGTAGACCAGCAGGGCCGCCCGGTGATGCGCTATATCGACCAGTTCGTGCAGCCGAAAGATTTTGAGGAGGGGACCTGGCTGAATTCCCTCTCCGATGCGCTGGAAACCAGCAAGGGCATTATCTCGGTGCCGGTGCCGGTCGGTAAATTCCTGCTGATCAATAACCTGTTCTGGCTCCACGGCCGCGACCGCTTTACGCCGCACCCGGATCTGCGCCGCGAACTGATGCGCCAGCGCGGCTACTTCGCTTACTCCAGCAACCACTATCAGACCCACCAGTAAGCACAGGGAAGCGAGCGGATGCATGATTTTGTGATTATCGGCGGCGGCATCATCGGCATGTCCACCGCCATGCAGTTAATCGATCTCTACCCCGATGCGCGCATGGTGCTGCTGGAGAAAGAGTCGGGCCCGGCCCATCACCAGACCGGCCACAACAGCGGCGTGATCCACGCCGGGGTTTACTATACCCCCGGCAGCCTGAAGGCGAAGTTCTGCCTGGCGGGCAATCGCGCCACCAAAGCCTTCTGCGATGAGAACGGCATCCGCTACGACACCTGCGGCAAGATGCTGGTGGCAACTTCGACGCTTGAGATGGAGCGGATGAAGGCCCTGTGGGAGCGCACCGCCGCCAACGGCCTCGAGCGCGAGTGGCTGAGCGCCGCCGAACTGAAGGAGCGGGAGCCGAACATCACCGGTATGGGCGGCATTTTTGTCCCCTCCAGCGGCATCGTCAGCTACCGGGAGGTGACGGCGGCGATGGCGAAAAACTTTCAGCGTAAGGGCGGCGAAATTGTCTATAACGCCGAAGTCACCGCGCTGAAAGAGCACGCTTCCGGCGTGTTGGTCCACACCGGCGACGGGCGGGAGTTTGAAGGTTCAACGCTGATCACCTGCTCCGGCCTGATGGCCGACCGGCTGGTAAAAATGCTCGGCGTCGAGCCGGGCTTTATTATCTGCCCGTTTCGCGGAGAGTACTTCCGCCTCGCGCCGCAGCATAACCAGATAGTCAATCATCTGATCTATCCGATCCCGGACCCGGCGATGCCGTTTCTCGGCGTCCACCTGACGCGGATGATCGACGGCAGCGTCACCGTTGGCCCCAACGCGGTGCTGGCCTTTAAGCGCGAAGGCTACCGTAAGCGCGATATCTCGCTCTCCGACATGCTGGAGATGTTTGGCTCCGGCGGGATTCGCCGGGTGCTGCAAAATAACCTACGCTCAGGTCTGGGCGAGATGAAGAATTCGCTGTGCAAAAGCGGCTACCTGAAGCTGGTGCAGAAGTACTGCCCGAGCCTGACGCAGCAGGATCTTCAGCCTTACCCGGCGGGCGTCCGGGCGCAGGCGGTTTCGCCTGACGGAAAGCTTATTGATGACTTTCTGTTTGTCACCACCCCGCGCTCCATCCACACCTGCAATGCCCCCTCCCCGGCCGCCACCTCGGCGCTGCCCATCGGGGCGCATATCGTCAGTAAAGTGCAGGCGCTGCTGGAGAGCCAGAGCAATCCCGGACGCACGCTGCGTGCGGCACGCAGCGCAGACGCACTACACGCCGCTTACAGCCGTTAACTTTTGACTTAAAGGAAGCCATCATGCAACTCGACGACACCACTCTCTTTCGCCAGCAGGCGCTGATCGACGGCCGCTGGCGCGATGCCGCCGGCGGCGAGGTCATCTCCGTGACCAACCCAGCCAACGGCGAGAAGCTCGGCAGCGTGCCCAAAATGGGCGCCGATGAGACCCGCGAGGCCATCGAAGCCGCCAACCGCGCCCTGCCCGCCTGGCGCGCGCTGACCGCCAAAGAGCGCGCCAATATCCTGCGCCGCTGGTTCAACCTGATCGTTGAACACCAGGACGATCTGGCGCGGATGATGACCCAGGAGCAGGGCAAGACGCTGACGGAAGCCAAGGGCGAGATTAACTACGCCGCCTCCTTTATTGAGTGGTTTGCTGAAGAGGCCAAGCGCGTCTACGGCGATACCATTCCCGGCCACCAGGCGGATAAGCGCCTGATCGTCATCAAGCAGCCCATCGGCGTCACCGCCGCCATCACGCCGTGGAACTTCCCGGCGGCGATGATCACCCGCAAGGCCGGTCCTGCGCTGGCCGCCGGCTGCACCATGGTGCTCAAGCCCGCCAGCCAGACGCCGTTCTCGGCGCTGGCGCTGGCGGAGCTGGCGAATCGCGCAGGCGTTCCGGCGGGCGTGTTCAACGTCGTCACCGGCTCCGCCAGCGATGTGGGCGGCGAGCTGACCGGCAACCCGCTGGTGCGCAAGCTCTCCTTCACCGGCTCCACCGAGATTGGCCGCCAGCTGATGGAGCAGTGCGCAAAGGACATCAAAAAAGTCTCCCTGGAGCTGGGCGGCAACGCGCCGTTTATCGTGTTTGACGACGCCGACCTGGATAAGGCCGTGGAAGGCGCGCTGGCCTCCAAGTTCCGCAACGCCGGACAGACCTGCGTCTGCGCCAACCGCCTGTACGTCCAGGACGGCGTCTACGACCGCTTTGCCGAAAAGCTCAAGCAGGCGGTTGAGAAGCTGCACATCGGCGACGGTATGCAGCCGGGCGTCACCACCGGGCCGATGATCGACGAGAAGGCAGTGGCGAAAGTGGAAGAGCACATCGCCGACGCGCTGGAAAAAGGCGGGCGCATTATCACCGGCGGTAAGCCGCACGAACTCGGCGGCAACTTCTTCCAGCCGACCATCATGGTGGACGTGCCGAAGAGCGCCAAAGTCGCCAAAGAGGAGACCTTCGGCCCGCTGGCGCCGCTGTTCCGCTTTAAAGATGAAGAGGACGTTATCGCCCAGGCCAACGACACCGAGTTCGGCCTCGCCGCCTACTTCTACGCCCGCGATCTGAGCCGCGTGTTCCGCGTCGGCGAAGCGCTGGAGTACGGCATCGTCGGCATCAATACCGGCATTATCTCTAACGAAGTGGCGCCGTTCGGCGGCATTAAAGCCTCCGGCCTTGGCCGCGAAGGCTCGAAGTACGGCATCGAAGACTATTTAGAAATCAAATATATGTGTATCGGCCTTTAACGGAGAGCCTCTGATGAGCAGCAATAAAGAACTTATGCAGCGTCGCGAAAGCGCCATTCCCCGCGGCGTGGGCCAGATCCACCCGATCTTTGCCGATCGCGCCGAAAACTGCCGCGTCTGGGACGTCGAGGGCCGCGAGTTCCTCGACTTCGCGGGCGGTATTGCGGTACTGAACACCGGCCACCTGCATCCGGAAGTGGTCTCGGCGGTGGAAGCGCAGCTGAAGAAGCTGTCCCACACCTGCTTCCAGGTGCTGGCCTACGAGCCGTACCTGGAAGTGTGCGAAATCATGAACCAGAAGGTGCCGGGCGACTTCGCCAAGAAGACCCTGCTGGTGACCACCGGCTCCGAGGCGGTAGAGAACGCGGTGAAGATCGCCCGCGCCGCCACCAAACGCACCGGGGTTATCGCCTTCAGCGGCGCCTACCACGGCCGCACCCACTACACGCTGTCGCTGACCGGCAAGGTAAACCCGTACTCCGCCGGCATGGGCCTGATGCCGGGTCACGTATACCGCGCGCTCTATCCCTGCCCGCTGCACGGCATCAGCGAAGATGACGCCATCGCCAGCATCAACCGCATCTTTAAAAACGATGCCGCGCCGGAAGACGTCGCCGCCATCATTATTGAGCCGGTGCAGGGCGAAGGCGGCTTCTACGCCGCGACCCCCGCCTTTATGCAGCGCCTGCGCGCCCTGTGCGACGAGCACGGCATCATGCTGATTGCCGACGAAGTGCAGAGCGGCGCCGGCCGTACCGGCACCCTGTTTGCCATGGAGCAGATGGGCGTTGCGCCGGACATCACCACCTTCGCCAAATCCATCGCCGGCGGCTTCCCGCTGGCGGGCGTCACCGGGCGCGCGGAAGTGATGGACGCCATTGCGCCGGGCGGCCTCGGCGGCACCTACGCCGGCAGTCCGATCGCCTGCGCCGCCGCGCTGGCGGTGCTGAAAACCTTCGAACAGGAGAACCTGCTGGCGAAAGCGAACGCGCTGGGGCAGTCTCTGCGCGACGGCCTGCTGGCGATCGCCGAGAAGCATCCGGAAATCGGCGACGTGCGCGGCCTGGGGGCTATGATCGCCGTGGAGCTGTTTGAAGAGGGCGACCATGAGAAGCCGAACGCGAAGCTGACCGCCGAGGTAGTGGCCCGCGCCCGCGATAAGGGGCTGATCCTGCTCTCCTGCGGGCCGTACTACAACGTACTGCGCATCCTGGTGCCGCTGACGGTGGAAGAGGCGCAGGTGAAGCAGGGCCTGGCAATTATCGCCGAGTGCTTTGATGAGGCGAAAAAAGGCTAACGCAGTGCAGGAAGTCCTTCGTTGCTAACGGAATGATGACGATAGAGTAAAAAAACAATAATACGCGTGCCCGGACGCGGGAAAGTCCTGGCGCTCTCCCAAGTGTTACGCTTTCGAGAGGTTTTTAAAATGGGGCAACTGTCGCAATCGGATAAATTGGGTGGTGGGCTGAAATCGCGCCACGTCACCATGCTCTCCATCGCCGGCGTCATCGGCGCCAGTCTGTTTGTCGGTTCCAGCGTCGCCATCGCCGAAGCGGGCCCGGCGGTGCTGCTCTCCTACCTGTTCGCCGGGCTGCTGGTGGTCATGATCATGCGTATGCTGGGCGAAATGGCCGTCGCCACGCCGGATACCGGCTCTTTCTCTACCTACGCCGACAAGGCGATTGGCCGCTGGGCGGGCTATACCATCGGCTGGCTCTACTGGTGGTTCTGGGTGCTGGTGATCCCGCTGGAGGCCAACATTGCCGCGATCATCCTTAACTCGTGGACCCCCGGCGTGCCGGTGTGGCTGTTCTCATTGCTCATTACCCTGGCGCTCACCGGCAGCAACCTGCTGAGCGTGAAAAACTACGGCGAATTCGAATTCTGGCTGGCGCTGTGCAAGGTGATTGCCATCGTCGCCTTTATTGCGCTGGGCGCCATCGCCATCAGCGGCTTTTATCCCTACGCCGAGGTGGGCGGCATCTCGCGGCTGTGGGACCAGGGCGGCTTTATGCCCAACGGCTTCGGCGCGGTGCTGAGCGCGATGCTGATCACCATGTTCTCGTTTATGGGCGCCGAGATTGTCACTATCGCCGCCGCCGAGTCCGATACGCCGGACAAGCACATTCAGCGGGCGACCAATTCAGTTATCTGGCGCATCTCCATCTTCTACCTGTGCTCAATTTTCGTAGTAGTGGCGCTGATCCCGTGGAACACGCCGGGCCTGAAGAGCGTGGGCTCCTACCGCTCGGTGCTGGAGCTACTGAATATTCCCTACGCGAAGCTGATTATGGACGGCGTGATCCTGCTGTCGGTTACCAGCTGCCTCAACTCGGCGCTGTATACCGCCTCCAGGATGCTCTACTCCCTGAGCCGCCGCGGCGATGCCCCGGCCATTATGGGGAAAACCAACCGCAGTAAGACTCCCTACGTGGCGGTGCTGCTCTCCACCGGCGCGGCGTTCCTGACGGTGATCGTCAACTACTACGCCCCGGCAAAGGTGTTTAAGTTTCTGATCGACAGCTCCGGCGCCATCGCCCTGCTGGTCTATCTGGTGATCGCCGTTTCCCAGCTGCGGATGCGCAAAATTCTGCGGGCGCAGGGCGGCGAAATTAAGCTGCGGATGTGGCTCTATCCGTGGCTGACCTGGACGGTTATCGCCTTTATCTGCTTCGTGCTGGTGGTGATGCTGTTCCGCCCGGCGCAGCAGCTGGAGGTTATCTCTACAGGCCTGCTGACGCTGGCAATTATCTGTACGGTGCCTATTATGGCACGCTGGAAAAAGCTGCTAGAGTGGCAAAAATATCCGCTGCAGAACACGCAGTAAGGCACTTTTCGGGAGCAAACATTGACCATGACCGCCACGGCGCAACCGACGTCCCTCGACGGCTATCGCTGGCTGAAGAACGATATCATACGCGGCGTTTATCAGCCGGATGAGAAGCTGCGCATGAGCCTGCTGACCTCCCGCTATCAGCTGGGCGTCGGGCCGCTGCGCGAAGCGCTCTCCCAGCTGGTGGCAGAGCAGCTGGTAACGGTGGTCAATCAGAAGGGCTACCGGGTGGCGCCGATGTCCGGCCAGGAGCTGCTGGATATCTTCGACGCCCGCGCCAATACCGAGGCGATGCTGGTTGAGCTGGCGATTGCCCGGGGCGACGACGCCTGGGAGGCGGAGATCCTCGCCCGCGCCCACATGCTCGCCAAGCTGGAGGCGGTGGACGCCAGCGAACAGCTGCTCGACGAGTGGGATCAGCGCCATCAGGCCTTCCATACCGCAATTGTCGCGGGCTGCGGCTCGCGCTACCTGCTGCAGATGCGCGAGCGGCTGTTCGACCTCGCCGCCCGCTATCGCTTCATCTGGCTGCGCAAGACCGTGCTGTCGGTGGAAATGCTGGAGGATAAGCACGATCAGCACCAGACGCTGGTGGAGGCCATTCTGGCCCGCGATGCCGCCCGCGCCAGCGAGCTGATGCGCCAGCACCTGCTGACGCCGATCCCGATTATTCAGCAGGCGATGGAGAGTTTGCCGGCGGCGGAATAAGGGCGCTTTGTGCAAAAACCCGCCAGAAGACTTGTTAACAGGTCTCCAGTGGATATACTGGAAACCTGTTAACTGGTCATGAGGTAGAGTATGCCAAGCATTATATTAAGTGAAACCACCGCCAGCGTCAGCGAGCTGAAAAGTAATCCGATGGCGACAGTCAGCGCAGGCGAAGGCTTTCCCGTCGCGATTCTCAACCGCAATAAGCCGGCTTTTTACTGCATTCCCGCAGAGTTATACGAGCGCATACTCGATGCGCTTGACGACCAGGAACTGGTCAGGCTGGTCAATGAGCGCAAAGACCAGAAGCTGGTCGATGTGGATCTGGATAGCCTGCTATGAGCTACAGGATTAAGTTCAGGGAGGATGCCCTGAAAGAATGGAATCGACTGGATAAGGTAATCCAACAGCAATTTGCCAAAAAACTTAAAAAGTGCAGTGAGGACCCGCATATTCCTGCGGCAAAACTTCGTGGAATGCCTAATTGCTACAAAATCAAGCTGCGCTCTGCCGGTTTCCGGCTGGTGTATCAGGTCATTGATGATGCGCTGATCGTTGCAGTAGTCGCCGTAGGTAAAAGAGAGCGCGAGGATGTATATGCGCGAGCAGGCGACAGAATCAGGTAAATAAAGCAGGGTCAGTGCAATGTACTATCACGCGGCCGGGACGGCCCAATACGCATTTCCCGCCGCGAATAAAAGCGTTGTATCAGAGTCTCAGTGGCGGATCTGCGCCAGGTCCTCAGCGGTCAGACCGGTCATTCTCATTACAGAATCGCGATCGATACCGTTGGCCAGCATGGCGCGCGCGACTTCAAGCTTGCCTTCATTGCGCCCTTTTTCAATACCGCGCTGCTCGCCCAATTGGAGACCTTTTTCGAGGCCTTTCTCGAGACCTTTTTGTTCAAGCTGTTGTGCGATCGTCATCAGTTCATCCTCATGTTGCGGTACCCGCAGGGCCAGTTCGCGAACAAATGCCTGAGCATCCGCCGATTCACCAGCCTCGATAATATAGTGTATCAGCGAAACCACCATTGGCGAAGAGAGATAGCCGGCAAGCAGAAGCGTGGATAATCTGTCCGTTAGCTCTGCCAGATCGCGCTGGCGAATATGTTTTTGCAGCAGGGTCAGAGCGGCCATGCTGCGATGCCCCATGATCTCGTCATCGGGAATAACCGTGATGTCCACCAGCGGAAAATCACCGGCATACAGTTTCCCCGCCAGGGCCGGATCATCAAATTCCTGCAACCAGTTGGTTGAATATGGGTAAGGACTACGCTTACCGGAATAGAACAGCACCGGAATGACCAGCGGCAGCTTTTTGTGGCCGGCGTCGAGGTGGCGCTGCATGGCGGCAACGGCGTAGCGGATAAGGCGAAACGCCATGTGTTTATCCGCACTGGATTGATGTTCGATAAGCACGTACACATAGCCGTCGCCACCGGCGGTGGTTTTCAGGCTGTAGAGCACGTCGCTGAAATACTGGCGCAGATTATCCTCAACGAAGGAGCCGGACTCCAGTTTTAGCGTACTGAGGTTACAGATGGCCCTCAGCTCTGCCGGCAAGTGGATATCCATGAAGTCGCGGGCAATCCCGGGTTGCGTCAGAAATTGCCGGAATGTCGCATCGTGGGGCTGTGGCTGTTTTTTCATCCTTGATTCATCTCCCGTCTCCTTACTGTTGGCTACTCTGAGCCAGCTCCTGTCAGCCTCTCTGCTGAGTCCTGCACCTTGCGGGTAGCACCCGACGCTCAATGCTAACATGTTTACTTTTTGAACGCACCGCGCCCGCCGCCCTGCCTTCGACACGTCAAAACTGACGAAAATCCCCTCGTCGTCATTGCGATCCCTCTTCCAGGCCCCCATATACCCACACAAATAAAAATGGCATAGAACCTGCATACCAGTGCGCTGAGTGCATTTATGCCATCAATTAACGGAGCACAACCGATGAAAAAAGTCGTCACGGTTTGCCCTTACTGCGCATCGGGCTGCAAGATAAACCTGGTGGTGGATAACGGCAAAGTCGTCAAGGCGGAGGCGGCGCAGGGGAAAACCAACCAGGGAACCCTGTGCCTGAAAGGCTACTACGGCTGGGACTTTATTAACGATACCCAGATCCTCACCCCGCGCCTGAAAACCCCGATGATCCGCCGCGAGCGCGGCGGCAAGCTGGAGTCCGTCTCCTGGGATGAAGCCCTGGACTACGTGGCGACCCGCCTGAGCGCCATTAAAGCTAAGTACGGCCCGGATGCTATCCAGACCACCGGCTCGTCGCGCGGCACCGGTAACGAAACCAACTACATCATGCAGAAATTTGCGCGCGCCGTTATTGGTACCAATAACGTCGACTGCTGCGCACGCGTCTGACACGGCCCTTCGGTTGCAGGTCTGCACCAATCGGTCGGTAACGGCGCCATGAGTAATGCCATTAACGAGATCGATAACACCGATCTTGTGTTCATCTTTGGCTACAACCCGGCGGATTCTCACCCAATCGTGGCGAATCACGTCATTAATGCGAAACGCAACGGCGCGAAAATCATCGTCTGCGATCCGCGCAAAATTGAAACCGCGCGCATTGCCGACATGCACGTGGCGCTGAAGAACGGGTCAAACATCGCGCTGCTCAACGCGCTCGGCCACGTGATTATCGAAGAGAACCTCTACGACCAGGCGTTCGTCGCCAGCCGTACCGAAGGCTTCGAAGAGTATCGCAAAATTGTCGAAGGCTATACGCCTGAGTCAGTGGAAGCGATAACCGGCGTCAGCGCCCAGCAGATCCGCCAGTGCGCGCGGATGTATGCCGGGGCGAAATCGGCCGCTATCCTGTGGGGTATGGGCGTCACCCAGTTCTACCAGGGCGTGGAAACCGTACGTTCACTCACCAGCCTCGCCATGCTGACCGGCAATCTCGGCAAGCCGGGCGTCGGCGTTAACCCGGTACGCGGCCAGAACAACGTTCAGGGCGCCTGCGATATGGGCGCGCTGCCGGACACTTATCCGGGCTATCAGTACGTTAAGTTCCCGGAACACCGCGAGAAATTCGCCAAAGCCTGGGGCGTTGACAGCCTGCCGGAGCATACCGGCTACCGCATCAGCGAGCTGCCGCACCGCGTGGCCCACGGCGAAGTGCGCGCCGCGTACATTATGGGCGAAGATCCGCTGCAGACCGACGCCGAACTCTCCGCCGTGCGTAAGGCCTTCGAGGAGCTGGAGCTGGTCATCGTGCAGGATATCTTTATGACCAAGACCGCCGCCGCGGCGGACGTCATCCTGCCGTCCACCTCCTGGGGCGAGCATGAAGGGGTCTATACCGCAGCGGACCGCGGCTTCCAGCGCTTCTTTAAGGCGGTTGAGCCGAAGTGGGACCTGAAAACCGACTGGCAGATCATCAGCGAGATCGCCACCCGGATGGGATACCCGATGCACTACGACAACACCCAACAGATCTGGGATGAGCTGCGCCACCTGTGCCCGGACTTCCTCGGGGCGACCTACGAGAAAATGGGCGAACTGGGCTACATCCAGTGGCCGTGTCGGGATGAGTCGGAGGCAGATCAGGGGACCTCATACCTGTTTAAAGAGAAGTTCGATACGCCGAATGGCCTGGCGCAGTTCTACACCTGCGACTGGGTAGCGCCCATCGACAAGCTCACCGACGAGTATCCGATGGTGCTCTCCACGGTGCGCGAAGTGGGCCACTACTCCTGCCGCTCGATGACCGGCAACTGCGCGGCGCTGGCGGCGCTGGCGGACGAACCGGGCTATGCGCAGATCAATAGCGATGACGCGGCGCGTCTGGGCATTGAAGATGAGGCGCTGGTGTGGGTCAACTCGCGCAAAGGCAAGGTCATCACCCGGGCGAAGGTCAGCAGCCGTCCTAACAAAGGTGCGGTGTATATGACCTACCAGTGGTGGATTGGCGCCTGTAACGAGCTGGTCTCAGAGAACCTCAGTCCGATAACCAAAACGCCGGAGTATAAGTACTGCGCGGTCAACGTTGAGCGGATTGCCGATCAGCGCGCGGCGGAACAGTACGTGATCGACGAGTACAACAAGCTGAAAGCCCGCCTGCGCGAAAGCGCGGTAGGTTAAGGTTCGGCGGCGCTGCGCTTGCGCGGGCCTACGGTTGGCAAGAGCATATCCATCCGTAGGCCGGGTCAGGCGCAGCAGCCATCCGGCACACAAGCGGCTCCCTCTCCGCTCTGCCTGTAGCCCGGCGGCGCTGTACTTGCACGGGCCTACGGTAAGGTAGAGCAAATCCACCTTACCTACCCATTCCCGCCGTTTTCTTCTTTTTCGCCTCCCTTTATACTGCGCGCCATGTTCATTGCTGATAATAACCAAATGAAATACCTCTTTTTATTTTTGCTCATCTTTACCAGCGGCGCAGCGGTGGCCGCCGAACCCGACAGCCGGTATCAACAGCGGGCGGAAGCGGGCGATCGACGCGCGCAATACTATCTTGCGGATACTTTGGTCAGCTCCGGCGATTATCAGAAAGCCGAATACTGGGCGCAGAAAGCCGCCGCGCAGGGCGATGGCGACGCGCTGGCGCTGCTGGCGCAGCTCAAAATTCGCAACCCCCAACAGGCGGACTATCCGCAGGCCCGCCAGCTGGCAGAAAAAGCCGTTGAGACGGGCAGCAAATCCGGGGAGATCGTTCTGGCGCGGGTGCTGGTGAACCGCCAGGCCGGCGCCACCGACGTGGCGCACGCCATCACCCTTCTGCAGGATGCTGCCCGGGATAGCGAAAACGATGCGGCAGTAGACGCCCGGATGCTGCTGGGGCTGATCTACGCCAGCGGCGTGAACGGCCCGGAAGATGATGTGAAAGCGGGCGAATACTTTAAAGGCAGCTCGATGCTCTCACGGACCGGCTATGCCGAATACTGGGCCGGCACGATGTTCCGGCAGGGAGAGAAAGGTTTTATCGAACCGAATAAACAGAAGGCGCTGCACTGGCTCAACGTCAGCTGTCTTGAGGGGTTTGATACCGGATGCGAAGAGTTTGACCGGATCAGTAAAAAATAAGAAAGAGCCCGGCGCCGTCCAGCGCCGGGCTTTTGTTTTATTGGGCGGTTTTATCAAACTTGCCCAGCATTTCCCGCTCGTAGGCCGCCGCCTTCTTGCGGTCAAACTTATGCTCCCACTTGGCAATCACCAGCACCGCCAGCGCGTTACCCACCACGTTCAGCGCGGTGCGGGCCATGTCGAGGATGCGGTCAACGCCGGCGATAAACGCCAGCCCCTCCAGCGGAATACCGACGCTGCCGAGCGTTGCCAGCAGCACCACGAACGACACGCCTGGCACGCCCGCGATGCCCTTCGAGGTCACCATCAGCGTCAATACCAGGATAATCTCCTGACCGATAGACAGCTCGATGCCGTACAGCTGGGCGATAAAGATAGCCGCGATGCTCTGATACAGCGTGGAGCCGTCGAGGTTAAAGGAGTAGCCGGTCGGCACGACGAAGCTGGTGATCGACGCCGGGGCGCCGTAGGCCTCCATCTTCTCGATGATTCGCGGCAGCACGCTCTCGGAACTGGAGGTAGAGTACGCCAGGATCAGCTCGTCTTTGAGGATGCGGATAAGGACCCAGATGCTCAGGCCGCACATTTTTGCCACGCCACCCAGCACCACCAGGGCAAAGAAGATAATTGCCGCATGGACCAGCAGCACCAGCTTGGCCAGCGGCCACAGGGAGGCGAAGCCAAAGTTGGCGACGGTCACGGCGATCAGCGCGAACACGCCGACCGGCGCATAGCGCATCACCATGTGGGTCACCTTAAACATGGTTTCCGAGATCGAGCGGAATACCGTAACCAGCGGCTCGCGGTGGGTCGCCGGCAGCGAGGAGAGCCCGAGGCCAAACAGCACCGAGAAGAAGATAATCGGCAGCATTTCGCCCTTCGCCATTGAGGCCACGATATTGGTCGGCACCAGCGACAGAATCGTGCCCATCAGGCCGTGAGCGTGGCTCTGCACTTCTGCCGTCGTGCTCTGGTATTTCGAAATATCCACAGCGGCGAGGGTCGACATATCGATCCCGGCGCCGGGCTGGAAGACGTTGGCCAGCGTAATACCGACAACGATGGCGATCGTAGTGATTATTTCGAAATAGATAATGGTTTTCGCGCCGATGCGGCCCAGCGATTTCGCATCGCCGACCCCGGCAATGCCCACGATCAGCGTCGAGATGACAATCGGCACGACGATCATTTTAATCAGGTGAATAAAGATGTCGCCGGCGGGTGAGAGCAGATTGACAATCAGCCAGTCGCGATCGGCGCTATGATAATGCAGATAGCTTCCCAGCAGGATGCCGAAGATAAGCGCGAGCAATATCTGCCACGCAAGGCTAATTTTGGCCTTTTTCATAATAAACTTCCTCTGTGCAGGGCGTCATAAGCAATACATATGACGAATACCAAATGGGGTGAATTGTGCGGCGTCTATAGATAGTATTTTTAACGCGGCGTATCAGTATCATCTGCACAGTGTACTACGCAAGCCTTTAATAACGGAGGTTTAAGCTGAAAAACGGAGGGTTATCGACAGTTAAGGACACTTAATGACAATAACTAATTGTTATAAAATACTTTTCCTCCAACAAAATTCAATAAATTCAAAGTGGTGATTATTTCATCCAAATAGATTGTTTGGCTGTTTCTTATACATTACAAACAATGCGTGATCTGCCGCGCAAATTATAAACAAACCCACCAAAACCTCTTCAATTAACCTTTATGTGACATATTATTAACATCCTAACAAGGAGAATAATTGCCATGAGCCAGGTTCATAAACACCCTATTGCCGCATCCATTGCGGAACGCTGCCTGATAAACCCGGAGCAGTACCAGAGCGACTATCAACTCTCCGTGACCGACCCCGACGCCTACTGGGGCAAGCAGGGTAAAATTCTCGACTGGATTAAGCCCTATCAGAAGGTCAAGAATACCTCTTTTGCGCCGGGTAATGTCTCCATCAAATGGTATGAAGACGGTACCCTTAACCTCGCGGCCAACTGCCTTGACCGCCACCTCGCGGAACGCGGCGACCAGACGGCCATTATCTGGGAAGGCGATGACGCCGGCCAGAGCAAAAATATCACCTACAAAGAACTGCATCGCGACGTTTGCCGCTTCGCCAACGTGCTGACCGATCTCGGGATTAAGAAAGGTGATGTCGTCGCTATCTATATGCCGATGGTGCCGGAAGCCGCCGTGGCGATGCTCGCCTGCGCCCGCATCGGCGCTATTCATTCCGTCATTTTCGGCGGCTTCTCGCCGGAAGCGGTCGCGGGCCGCATCATCGATTCCAGCTCGCGGATGGTGATCACCGCCGACGAGGGCCTGCGCGCCGGGCGCGCGATCCCGCTGAAGAAAAACGTCGATGACGCGCTGAAAAACCCGAATGTTACCACCGTTGAACACGTCGTGGTGCTCAAGCGCACCGGCGGCAGCATCGGCTGGCAGGAGAACCGCGATCTGTGGTGGAGCGATCTTATCAGCGGCGCCAGCGACAGCCACCAGCCGGTGGAGATGGGCGCAGAAGATCCGCTGTTTATCCTCTACACCTCCGGCTCCACCGGTAAACCAAAGGGCGTGCTGCACACCACCGGCGGCTACCTGGTGTATGCCGCCACTACCTTTAAGTACGTCTTCGACTATCACGACGGCGACATCTACTGGTGTACCGCCGACGTTGGCTGGGTCACCGGCCACAGCTATCTGCTGTACGGTCCTCTGGCCTGCGGCGCCACCACCCTGATGTTTGAGGGGGTGCCCAACTGGCCGACCCCGGCGCGCATGTGCCAGGTGGTGGACAAGCATAAGGTGAATATTCTCTACACCGCGCCGACCGCCATCCGCGCCCTGATGGCCGAAGGCGACAAGGCGATAGAGGGCACCGACCGCTCCTCGCTGCGCATTCTCGGCTCCGTCGGCGAACCGATTAACCCGGAAGCCTGGGAGTGGTTCTGGAAGAAAATCGGCAACGAGAAGTGCCCGGTGATGGACACCTGGTGGCAGACCGAAACCGGCGGCTTCATGATAACGCCTCTGCCGGGCGCAACGGAGCTGAAGGCCGGCTCGGCCACCCATCCGTTCTTCGGCGTGCAGCCCGCGCTGGTCGATAACGAAGGCCATCCGCTGGAAGGCGCCACCGAGGGCAACCTGGTCATCACCGACTCCTGGCCGGGCCAAGCGCGTACCCTGTACGGCGACCACGAGCGCTTCGAGCAGACCTACTTCTCGACCTTCAAAAACATGTACTTCAGCGGCGACGGCGCGCGCCGGGACGAAGACGGCTACTACTGGATCACCGGACGCGTCGATGATGTGCTCAACGTTTCCGGCCACCGCCTCGGCACCGCCGAAATCGAATCGGCGCTGGTCTCGCACCCGAAAATCGCCGAAGCGGCGGTGGTGGGTATTCCGCACAACATTAAAGGCCAGGCTATCTACGCCTACGTCACCCTGAACCAGGGCGAGGAGCCGACGCCGGAGCTGTATGCGGAAGTCCGCAACTGGGTGCGCAAAGAAATTGGCCCGCTGGCGACGCCGGACGTACTGCACTGGACCGACTCGCTGCCGAAAACCCGCTCCGGCAAGATCATGCGCCGCATTCTGCGCAAAATCGCCGCCGGCGACACCAGCAATCTGGGAGATACCTCAACGCTTGCCGATCCGGGCGTGGTGGAGAAGCTGCTCGAAGAGAAGCAGGCCATCGCGATGCCGTCGTAACAAAGATGTGCCCCTCTTCTGGTCAGAAGGGGGCCTGGTGAGGGGATAAGCCGTACTGAACTCCCCCTCATCCTGACCCTCTCCCCGGCGGGGAGAGGGATCTGTACGGTGCTCTTACTTAAAACGATACCCTACACACCCTCCTGCGGCATTCGGGCCAGAGGCGCATTGACTGCACCTGCGGCACGAAGAAAGCGGAGGAACACCTCTGGAGACTCTGTGATGAATCAAGATATTTGTCAGCAGATTGAAGATAGTGCGCAATTCAGGGAGCTCGTCGAAAAAAGGCAACGGTTTGCCACCCTACTTTCCATCATCATGCTGATTATCTACGTCGGCTTTATTCTGCTCATCGCCTTCGCTCCCGGCTGGCTGGGCACGCCGCTGCACGCCGGCACCAGCGTCACCCGCGGTATTCCAATTGGTATCGGCGTCATTGTGATTTCATTTATCCTGACCGGCGTGTACGTCTGGCGGGCCAATGGAGAGTTCGACCGCCTGAACAAGGCCGTGCTGCATGAGGTGAAAGTATAATGAAACGACTTCTGACCGCGCTTGCCGCCGCGCTGCCGCTGGCGGCCAGCGCTGCCGATGCCATTACCGGCGACGTTCAGCGCCAGCCGACCAACTGGCAGGCGATAATCATGTTCCTGATCTTCGTCGCCCTGACCCTGTATATCACTTACTGGGCCTCTAAGCGGGTACGCTCGCGCAGCGACTACTACACTGCCGGCGGCAATATCACCGGCTTTCAGAACGGGCTGGCAATGGCTGGCGACTTTATGTCCGCCGCCTCCTTCCTCGGTATCTCGGCGCTGGTCTATACCTCCGGCTACGACGGCCTGATCTACTCCCTGGGCTTCCTCGTAGGCTGGCCGATTATCCTGTTCCTGATCGCCGAGCGCCTGCGCAACCTCGGCCGCTACACCTTTGCCGACGTCGCCTCCTACCGCCTGAAGCAGGGGCCGATCCGCGTGCTCTCCGCCTGCGGCTCGCTGGTGGTGGTCGCCCTCTACCTGATCGCCCAGATGGTGGGCGCGGGCAAGCTGATTGAGCTGCTGTTCGGTCTCAACTACCATATCGCCGTGGTGCTGGTGGGCGTACTGATGGTGCTGTACGTTCTGTTCGGCGGCATGCTGGCCACCACCTGGGTGCAGATCATCAAAGCCGTGCTGCTGCTGTTCGGCGCCAGCTTTATGGCCTTTATGGTGATGAAGCACGTCGGCTTCAGCTTTGACCGCTTCTTCAGCGAAGCGATGGCGGTGCATCCGAAGGGCGCGGCCATTATGAGCCCCGGCGGACTGGTAAAAGATCCGATCTCCGCCCTGTCGCTGGGCCTCGGGCTGATGTTCGGCACCGCCGGGCTGCCGCACATCCTGATGCGTTTCTTTACCGTCAGCGATGCCAAAGAGGCGCGTAAGAGCGTATTCTACGCCACCGGCTTTATGGGCTACTTCTACATTCTGACCTTTATTATCGGCTTTGGCGCCATCATGCTGGTCGGCGCAAATCCACTCTTTAAAGATGCGGCCGGGCAGCTGATCGGCGGCAACAACATGGCGGCGGTTCACCTGGCAGACGCGGTGGGCGGCAACCTGTTCCTCGGCTTTATCTCGGCGGTGGCCTTCGCCACTATCCTCGCAGTGGTGGCTGGCCTGACGCTGGCGGGCGCTTCGGCGGTCTCGCACGACCTGTACGCCAACGTTTTCCGTAAAGGTGCCTCCGAGCGCGACGAGCTGCGGGTATCGAAGATAACGGTGCTGGTGCTGGGCGTGGTGGCTATTCTGCTGGGGATCCTGTTTGAGAAGCAGAACATCGCCTTTATGGTGGGGCTGGCCTTCTCCATCGCCGCCAGCTGTAACTTCCCGATCATCCTGATCTCCATGTACTGGTCGAAGCTGACCACCCGCGGGGCGATGATCGGCGGCTGGCTGGGGCTGCTCACCGCCGTTATCCTGATGATCCTCGGCCCGACCATCTGGGTACAGATCCTCGGCCACGAGAAGGCTATCTTCCCGTACGAGTATCCGGCGCTGTTCTCCATTGCCATCGCCTTTATTGGCATCTGGTTCTTCTCGGTAACCGATAACTCAGCGGAAGGCAAGCGCGAGCGCGAGCAGTTCCGCGCGCAGTTTATCCGCTCCCAGACCGGGATTGGTATTGAGAAGGGACACGCACACTAACGGAGAGATCCCCGGCCTGCGGGCCGGGGAGACAGAAATTTAGATAGCGGCAAGCTGAGACAATACAGAGGGACTTTTCTCAATCATGCGGATCAATAGCACCGCCTGTTTGTTTGGACTGGCAAGGCCCTGCTCCCAATTCTGGTAAGTCTTCAGGCCCGCATGAAGATAGCGCGCGAAAACGGCCTGCGAAAGATTGAGCTGTTCACGAACCTTGACCAAATCTTCCGGCGCAATCGCCAGATCGCGGGTATTAACGCGGTGAGTGCGCAGTGTTTTTTTTCCGGCATTTAACTCGCCCCACGCTTCAATACCTTCCTGCAATTCGCTGAAAATATCTCGCTTCGTCACCTGATGATCCTCTGTTTTGCCTGCTCTAAAAGATGGGACAGGATGTTACGTTGGTGAGCCGTCAAATCATCCTGCTGCTCTTTATCGTATAGCGTAAAAAGCAGAAAATGGGACTTCTCGGCATACCAGTAATAGATAACCCGAATACCTCCCCGCTTCCCCTTATTCCTGCGAGGGTCAGCAAATCGAATTTTACGAAGTCCCCCGGCGCCTCGAATGACATCCCCGGCGCAAGGATTATGCAACAACATTTGCTGGAAAGCCTTGAAATCATCATCGCTGAAGTATTCAGCACGATGCCGTTCAAAGGGCGGTAGTTCAATAAACAGCGCATCCATGGGCATATATCTCCTGTACAGGAACAATATATACCCAATATGGGGATAGATAAACTGTTATGGATAATTTATGAACACCTAAAACAGCACCACCGACACCAGCGGCGCCGCCAGCACGGTAACCACCCCGGAAAGCATCATCACCAGGCTCGCTACCACGCCCTCCTGCGGCCCCAGCTCATAAGAGCGCGCGGTGCCTGCGCCGTGGGACGCGGCGCCAAAACCGGCGCCTTTGGCCATCCCTTCGCGAATCGACAGGCGCATAAACAGCACGTCGCCGACCGCCATGCCGAACACGCCGGTGATCACCACGAACAGCGCCACCAGTTCGGGCTGGCCGCCGAGCGGCTTCGCCGCCGCCAGCGCAAACGGCGTAGTCACCGAACGCACCGCCAGGCTGCGCTGGATCTCATCCGGCAGGGTAAACAGGCGCGCCAGCCACACCGAGCTGGTGACGGCCACGACGGTGGAGGTTATCACCCCGGCGCTGAGCGACATCCAGTGGCGCTTAATGACCGCCAGGTTGTCGTAAACCGGCACCGCGAAGGCGATGGTCGCCGGGCCCAGCAGCCACAGCAGCCAGTGGGTTTCCCCCATGTAGTTCTGATAGGAGATATGACCGAATACCAGCAGCGCCACCAGCAGCAGCGGCGTAAACACCAGCGGCATCAGCGGCAGCTTGTGGAAACGTCGGTAAAGGCGTTTATTGGCATAATAAAGGCCGAGCGTAACGACCAGGCAGAGCACGCTGAGCTGAAAATTATTCATGATTCATGCGCCGCAGTTCGTAGCGATAGACTTTATCGACGACCCAGGCAGTGCAGCCCAGCACCAGCAGCGTGCTGAGGGCGATAACCGAGAAGATGCGCCAGCCGTCGATCATCAGCAGCTGGGCGTAGTTCACTACCGCGACCACTGCCGGCACGAAAAACAGCAGCATCTCGGCCAGCAGCCAGCGCGAGCCCGCGCGCACCCAGGCAAGGGGCACAATACGAAAAACGATCAGCAGCAGCATCAGCACCATGCCGACCAGGTTAGCGGGCAGCGGCAGGTGCGCCCACCTCACCAGATGTTCAGCAAAAATGAATAATCCGGCATAGAGGATCACCTGCACCGGCACCTGAAGATGATGCAGAAACGCGGGCGCAAGTCGCCCCGAGGCCACGGCCATGGAAGGAATTCCTGAAAAAAGTGAAGGCGCCCAGTATAGTGAGGCGCCGGCCGCGGCTGAAATGAATTAAAATTATTGAAGGTATAGTCCCGAGGAATGATCATGGATATCAGAACGCTGCGCTATTTTGTCGAGGTGGTTCGCCAGCAGAGTTTCACCCGCGCCGCGGAGAAGCTGTTCGTGACGCAGCCGACTATCAGTAAGATGCTGAAAAACCTTGAAGATGAACTCAACTGTACTCTGCTTATCCGCGATGGACGCAAGCTGCTGCTGACCGACACTGGCCGGGTGGTTTTCGAGCGCGGGCTCGCTATTCTCGGCGAGTTTCGCCAGCTTGAAGCAGAGCTGAGCGACATTAATCATCTGCATAAAGGCCTGCTGCGCCTCGGCATCCCGCCGATGGTCGGCATGATGATGGCCGGCCCCATCAGCCTGTTTCGCCAGCGCTATCCCGGCGTGGAATTAAAAATTTCTGAATTTGGCGGCCTGACGGTGCAGCAGGCGGTGACTAACGGCGATCTCGACGTAGCGATGACCGTGCTGCCGGTTGAAGAAGAGAGCGGCCTTGCCACCCTGCCGCTGTTCAGCCACCCGCTGTGCGTGCTGGTGCCCCGCTCCGGCGACTGGCTGCAGAGGGAGACTATCGAGCCGGAGCAGCTGGCGGCCCATCCGCTGCTTATCTACAACGAAGACTTTGCCCTCAACCGCCAGCTGATGGCGCTGTTTAACGCCCGCAACATCAAGCCGCGCATCGCGGTGCGCAGCGGCCAGTGGGACTTTCTGGCGGCGATGGTGCAGGCGGGCGTCGGCGTGGCTATTCTGCCGGAGCCCGTATGCCAGCGGCTTGACCGCCAGACCCTGCGCTGGCTGCCGCTCAACAGCGACGTCACCTGGTCGCTGGGCATGATCTGGCGGGAAGGGACCTACCTCTCCCACAGCGCCCAGGCCTGGCTCGAATGCTGCGAAGGCTTCTGGCAGACGTCGGTCTGACACCGTCCGCCGTAATATCGTCGGGATCACACTCCCCGTAAAATAATAAAAAATTACTTTAATCGCATCACTTAAGGAATATATTATTCCTTCATACCCTGCTTATTGAGGTCGCCATGAAAATAGATTTATCCACCCTGACTACCGAAAGCCGCAACGCGGCCAGCGAAAATATCGACCAGCTCCCGACGCTTGAGATGCTCACCGTCATCAATAATGAAGATAAAAAGGTCGCGCTGGCGGTAGAAGAGCAGCTCCCGGCTATCGCCCGGGCCGTCGACGCCATCGCCGCCGCCTTTGCCGCCGGCGGTCGCCTGATCTACTGCGGGGCGGGCACCTCCGGGCGGCTGGGTATCCTTGATGCAAGTGAGTGCCCACCAACTTATGGCACCCCGCGCGAAATGGTGGTGGGCCTGATTGCCGGCGGCAAAACCGCTATCCTGCAGGCCGTTGAGAACGCCGAAGACAGCCCGCAAATGGGCGAGCAGGACCTGCGCGATCTGGCGCTTAACGATCGCGATGTGGTGGTGGGTATCGCCGCCAGCGGCCGCACGCCTTACGTTATCGGCGCCCTGAACTACGCCCGCAGCGTTGGCGCGAAAGTGGGCGCGATTGCCTGCAATCCTGGCAGCGAAATTGGCAAGCTGGCGGATTTCGCCATTGAGCCGCTGGTCGGCCCGGAAGTGGTCACCGGCTCCTCGCGCATGAAGGCGGGCACCGCCCAGAAGCTGATTCTCAATATGCTCACCACCGGGGCGATGATCCGCTCGGGCAAAGTGTTCGGCAACCTGATGGTGGACGTGGAAGCCACCAACGCCAAGCTGCTGCAGCGCCAGGTCAACATCGTGGTGCAGGCTACCGAATGTACGCCTGAGCAGGCGCAGGCCGCGCTCGACGCCTGCCATCGCCACTGCAAAACCGCCATCGTGATGATTCTGGCCGGCGTCAGCGCAGCGGACGCCGAAGAACTTCTCGCCAGCAACAGCGGCTTTATCCGCCGGGCAATTCAGGGTATCGGGAGCAACTGAATATGGCTAAAATTACGCCATCCATGATTGAGCAACTGCTGCGGCTCTCCGGCGGAAAGGCCAATATCCGCGTCTGCGGCAACTGCATGACCCGCCTGCGCCTTACCCTTGCCGACCGCGACGCGGCGGACATTGCCGGCCTGAAGGCCGTACCCGGCGTGATGGGCGTTATCAACGGCGACGACCAGCTGCAGATCATCCTCGGCCCCGGTAAGGCGCAGACTGCCAGCGAAATGATGAACGCGGTAATCAATGGCGCAGCGGAAAGCGCGCCCGCCGCCGCCGATCTGCAAGCGCAGGCAAGCGTTCAGAAAGCGAAAATGAAGGGCAAGCAGAATAGCGCGGTGCATAACTTTCTCACCCGGTTTGCCACTATTTTTACGCCGCTCATTCCGGGCTTTATCGCCGCAGGCCTGCTGCTGGGTATCGCAACCCTGCTGCAGCAGATGTTCGCCGTCGACGGCGTAGTGCAAAGCCACTGGCTCGCCGCCCTGATTGCCTATATGAAAGTCTTCAGCATCGGGTTGTTTACCTTCCTCAGCATTCTGATTGGCTTCAATACGCAAAAAGCGTTCGGCGGCTCCGGCGTTAACGGGGCGATTATCGCCTCGCTGTTCGTGCTGCGCTACGTGCCGGAAGGCACCGTCGGCTACTATGCGGGCATGCAGGACTTCTTCGGCCTGGCCATTGACCCGCGCGGCAATATTATCGGCGTGCTGCTGGCCTGCATTCTCGGGGCGTGGATCGAGCGCCAGGTGCGCCGCGTTGTGCCCGATAATCTGGATATGATTCTAACGTCGGCCATCACGCTGCTGATTACCGGGGCAATCACCTTCACCGTGATTATGCCGATTGGCGGCGAGCTGTTTAAAGGCATGTCGTGGCTGTTCCTGCACCTCAACGGCAATCCGTTCGGTACCGCCCTGCTGGCGGGCCTGTTTCTGATTGCGGTGGTATTCGGCGTTCACCAGGGCTTCGTGCCGGTTTACTTCGCGCTGATGGATGCCCAGGGCTTCAACTCCCTGTTCCCGATCCTGGCGATGGCCGGCGCGGGCCAGGTTGGCGCCTCGCTGGCGCTCTACTTCCGGGCGAAAAAGGGCTCCACGCTGCGCACCCAGATCAAGGGCGCGATTTTCCCGGGCCTGCTGGGGATCGGCGAACCGCTGATTTACGGCGTGACTCTGCCGCGCCTCAAGCCGTTTGTCACCGCCTGCTTCGGCGGCGCGGTCGGCGGCTTCTTTATCGGCCTGGTCTCGTGGCTTGGGCTGCCGGTGGGCCTCAACACCGTGTTCGGGCCTTCCGGGCTGGTGTCGATTCCGCTGATGACCTCGTCGCAGGGCATTTTTGCCGGGATGCTGGTTTACGTGGCGGGGATCGCGATTGCCTACGCGGCGGGATTTGCGCTGACGTGGCTGTTTGGCTGTAAGAACGTGGATTTGTCGTAGCAAAGCGCTGACGGCGCCCCTCTTTCCGTCAGGCAGAGGGGCACCTGAAGGCTACTGATCCTCAATCAGCAGCGCTTCCAGCAAATCCAGATCGTGCAGCAGCTTCTGCATCGTTTCATTGCTGATTTGTCGCGTGGCGCGCAGGTGATACAGTTCGCCGCGCTCGGACCTCAGCGCCGCGAGGCGGAAGCGGCGCTCCAGGCTCTCTTCCAGCATCGACGTCTCCACGTCGTTGCGGCCATCGACGCGGCGGCGCAGGTTACCGATCACCCGCGAGCTGACTTCGGTCAGCAGCTGGTTATCGATGTTCTCTTTGGTATCTGCCGCCAGACGCTCCTCCATCTTCTGAATCGCCACAATCGCCACATCGGCGGTTGCCGCGCGCGCCAGCCGCTCCTCTTTACGCTGCTGCGAATGGTCGGCCACTTCAATGTGGCGCAGCAGCATCGGCAGGACGATAACGCCGACAACCAACGACAGCAGGATGACGCCCCCGGCGAGGAAAACCAGCTCATAGCGGGCCGGGAAGACGTCACCGCTCGGCAGCAGCAGCGGAATGGAGAGCACACCGGCAAGAGTGATCGCCCCGCGCACGCCCGCAAAGGTGGAAATCAGCAGTTCCCGTGTGCTCCAGGAGCCGAACTCCATCGGCTTCTTCTTCAGAAAACGCATACTGAGGCGCTTCATGGTCCACAGCCAGCCGAAGCGTACTATCATCAGGGCGAAGTAAATCAGGCCAATATCGACAAACAGCATCCAGGTTTCGACATTCGGGTCGGCCTCGGCCGCCACCAGCGAGGTCTCCAGAATGCCCGGCATCTGCAGGCCCAGCAGCAGGAACACCATACCGTTAAACACGAATTCCAGCATTGCCCAGGTGCTGTTGGCGCGCAGACGCATGGCCAGCGGCGCGGTGCGCATGACGCCGGAGCGGGTGATGGTCATCCCCGCCGCCACGGCGGCCAGGATGCCGGAGACCCCGAGGTGTTCGGCAATCAGGTAGGAGGCAAACGGCAGCAGGAACAGCAGGACAATCTGCGTCGCCGGCTCATCGCCGCCCCAGCGGCTGAGGAAGCGCAGCGAGCGGCCGTACAGCCAGCTGACAACAAAGCCCGCCAGAATACCGCCGATGGCAACCTTCAGAAACTCAAGGCTGGCGCCGCCGACGGTAAAGATCATCGTGCCCATCGCCACCGCGACGGCAAACTTCAGCGATACCAGGCCGGAGGCGTCGTTCATTAGCGCCTCGCCCTGCAAAATGCCCATGATTTTCTTCGGTATCCGCCCTTCCCCGACGATGCCCGACAGGGCCACCGCATCGGTGGGCGACAGCACCGCCGCCAGCGCAAAAGCGGGCACCAGCGGTATGCCGGGCACGGTCCAGTAGATCAGGAAGCCGATACCCACCACCGTGACCAGCACCAGCGCCAGCGCGAGACCTAAAATCTCGCGCCCGTGCTCGATAAACTCGCGGGTAGGCGTTTTCCAGCCGTCGGCGAACAGCAGCGGCGGGATAAACAGCACCAGAAAGAGTTCCGGATCGAATTCAACGTGCAGGCCGAACGTTGGCCAGGCCAGCAGCGCGCCTATCAGGATCTGCATCAGCGGCAGCGGAACCTGGAAAGGCAATACGCGGGTAAGAACGCCGGAGAGAGAGACCACGAGGGTCATGAGCAGTATTGTAAAAAATATTTCCATGCTATCCCTGTTTGCGATGTTTTATCTGTGTTGCTGTTTGATAATACTCGCGCGCTCGTAACCAGGACGCAACAGGATGTGCCTTAAAAAATAAAACGGGCGGCCAGGCCGCCCGTTTGCCGCCCGAAGGCCGGATCAGATAGCCCAGCCGCCGGCGTAAAAAATAACCAGCGCCAGGGCAATCACTACCGTACCGATGTTCAGCTTGCGCCATTCGCCGGAAACAATGCGCCCGATGACCAGGGTGGCAAAGCCAATCATGATGCCGGTAACGATGTTGCAGGTCAGAACGATAAACACCGCCGTAATCAGCCCCGACATTGCGTCAACGAAATCGCCGAAGTCGATTTTCGCCACGTTGCTCAGCATCAGCAGGCCGACGTACATCAGCGCCGGGGCAGTCGCATAGACCGGTACCAGATAGGAAAGCGGCGAGAGGAACAGGATCAGCAGAAACAGCACGCCAACGGTGATGGCCGTCAGACCGGTTTTACCGCCTGCCGCCGTGCCCGCCGCCGATTCGATATAGACCGCCGCCGGGGACGCCCCCACCAGGCTTGAGAAGACGCTGCTCAGGGAGTCGGTGGTCAGGGCTTTACCGCCGCTGATGATCTGCCCGTCTTTATCCAGCAGGTTCGCCTGCCCGGCCACCGCGCGGATGGTACCGGTAGCGTCAAACACGGCGGTCATCACCAGCGCCAGTACGCTCGGCAGCACAACCGGGTTAAGCGCGCCCGCGATGTCGAGGCTGCCGATCAGCGAATTGCCGTGCTCGTCGCTCAGGGATGGCATGGCGAAGATACCGGTAAAGTGTACGGCAGGATCGAAAATCAGCCCGACAATAGAAATACCGATGATGGTCAGCAGAATACCGCCCGGCACCTTCAGCTTTTCCAGTCCGATAATGAATGCCAGCCCCACCAGCGACATGATCACCGGGAAGCTGGCAAAGTGGCCCAGCGCCACCGGCAGCCCGTCGAGCGGGTTTTTGATCACCAGGCCGACGCCGTTGGCGGCGATCAGCAGCAGAAACAGACCGATACCGATGCCGGTCCCGTGCGCAACGCCCTGCGGCAGGTTGCGCAAAATCCAGCTGCGGATGCCGGTGGCGGAAATAATGGTGAACAGCACGCCCATCAGGAAGACTGCGCCGAGCGCCACCGGAATGCTGATGTGCTGCCCCAGCACGAGGCTAAAGGCGGTAAACGCGGTCAGCGAAATAGCGCAGCCGATGGCCATCGGCAGGTTCGCCCACAGGCCCATCACAATCGAGCCAACGCCGGCTACCAGGCAAGTGGCGACAAATACGGCGGTCGGCGGGAAGCCGGCCTTGCCGAGCA
The DNA here is from genome assembly GCF_001598855.1 of Pluralibacter gergoviae ATCC 33028 = NBRC 105706. GTDB lineage: Bacteria > Pseudomonadota > Gammaproteobacteria > Enterobacterales > Enterobacteriaceae > Pluralibacter > Pluralibacter gergoviae. The sequence goes on from NZ_BCZS01000012.1 coordinate 43,465, forward strand.
TACCCGGCACGACGATAACGGAGTAGACCATCGCCAGAAAGGTGGTTAACCCGGCAAGCACTTCCTGACGCACGCTGCTGCCGCGCGCTGAAATTTTAAATAAGGCGTCTAACGAACCGCCGCGAGGCGCTGAAGGCACTGACATAACAAACATCCCCAAAGAGTTTTTATCGTTGCTCCGCCCGCGTGGTGGACAATCCACTGCCAGCTAAACGTCATCTCCATGTGCTGCGTTGCGGCGAGGGGTGCCGCGAAATAGCAAACGTTTAGCTCCGCGCAGACAAAGCGGCGTTGAAGCGAGTCCGTGCCGGCGTTTATGCGTAAACGCCGGATACCCAAAGGTCACGGTAAAAAAGGCAAACGATTATCTGGCTTTTAGCAGGGGCTTTTCAACCGATGATTGCGCCCTTTCGCTAAAATTCACTTATGACAGAAGAGTATGAAACAGGCGGCAAACTAAGTCGCAACATTCCGGGACAGCATCTTATCCACGGTGGCAATTGTCGATTCGCGATGCGCAATAATGATACGGATGATGCGCAACTGGCGGATGGCCTGGTTTACGCAGCGCTCGCTGTCGGCGTCGAGCGCGCTGGTCGCCTCGGCCATAGTTTGCGGTGAGCGCGCGGGCGATAAACAGGCGCTGCTTCTGCCCGCCGGGGAGTCCTCCGCCGAGTTCACCGATAAGCGTTTCATATCCCATCGGCATTTTCATCACCGCGTCATGGATGTAGCTGGCCTCCGCACACTCAATCAGCCAGGCGTCATCCACCTCATCCGGAATGAACTGACGCCTGACGGCGCGTTGGTTAAAGGCGACCTGCTCAGGCCGCCCGGCCGCTTCAGTCAATCACCGCGAGGAAAGCGCCCGTTCTCCGTGCCTTCATCAGCCGGGAAAATCCAGCGGCCCACCCTGCGCGACGGCCTTCTGCCACGCCGGCAGCGACTCGACCGCCTGCTTCCAGCGCTCAAGCTGCGGCAACGCCCCCTGGCCGCCCCGCGCCAGCAGCGCAAAGGCCGGGTAGCTCATCTGAATATCAGCCATGCTCAGCTGCTCACCGGCGAACCAGCGGTGCCGGGCCAGATGCGCCTCAATAAACTGTGCGTGGGTGGCGAGCTGCTTGTTCAGCCACGCCTTCTGTATCCCCTGGCCGAGCATTTTGCCTACCGTACGCAGCCCCACCGGCACCGGACGTTTGCCGAGGCTGGCGAATACCAGCTTCATCAGCAGCAGCGGCATCAGCGAGCCCTCCGCGTAGTGCAGCCAGAAGCGGTACTGGATTTTATCCGCCGCTGCCTGCGGCTTCAGGCGGGCATCGGGATCGTAGTTCTCCTGCAGATATTCAAGGATGGCCCCGGACTCGGCGAGCACCTGCCCGTTATCTTCAAGCACCGGCGATTTGCCCAGCGGATGCACTTTTTTCAGCGCTTCGGGCGCCAGCATGGTGGGCTCGCGCTGATAGCGGACGATGTCATAAGGAAGGTGAAGCTCCTCCAGCGCCCACAGCACGCGCTGGGAGCGAGAAAGGTTAAGGTGGTGCAGCGTCAGCATGACGTTCTCCGGCAAAATGGTTAGTTCGGGGTCTTCTGCCCCGGAAAGTGCGCCCCCGGCCCCTGCTCGCCCAGCATATCGCCGGGGTTGCGCAGCGGGCAGTCGCGGTGCGACAGGCAGCCGCAGCCGATGCAGCCGTCGAGCTGGTCACGCAGCGCCACCAGCGTATTGATACGTTCGTCCAGCTCCTCGCGCCACTGGGACGAGAGCTGCTTCCAGGCTTTGGGGCTGAGGTTGTGCCCTTCGGGCAGCACGCCCAGCGCCTCGCTGATAGTGGAAAGCGGAATACCGATGCGCTGGGCAATCTTAATAATAGCCACATAGCGCAGAACATCACGCCGGTAGCGCCGCTGGTTGCCGGCGTTGCGAGTGCTCTGTATCAGCCCCTTGCTCTCATAGAAGTGCAGTGCCGAGACGGCGACGCCGCTGCGCTTCGCTACTTCGCCCGGCGTCAGCAGCGTTTTTACACGAGAAGATTTCTTTTCCATAAAGCGCTTTACCTCAAGTTAACTTGAGGAATTATACTCGCCCGCAGACAAAACGACGAATCAGAATTGTGAGAGAGGCCGCTTATGTCCCATCAGCAAATTATTCAGACCCTGATTGAATGGATTGATGAACATATCGATCAACCCCTTAACATCGACGTTGTTGCCAGAAAGTCAGGCTATTCGAAGTGGTATCTGCAGCGGATGTTTCGCACGGTGACGCATCAGACGCTGGGCGAGTATATTCGCCAGCGGCGGCTGCTGCTGGCGGCGGAGGAACTGAGAAATACCCGGCGCCCTATCTTTGATATCGCGATGGACTTAGGCTACGTGTCGCAGCAGACCTTTTCCCGCGTTTTCCGCCGCGAGTTTGACCGCACGCCGAGCGATTACCGGCATCAGATCTCAGCCTGAGCGGTGCCGGTGACGATCGGGGCCGCCGACTTCTGCTGCCACTCAATAAACGCCTGCGGCGGCATCGCTCTGGCAAAGTACCATCCCTGACAGAAGTGCACGCCGCGCTTACAGAGCCATCTGACCTGCTCCTCTTTCTCAACGCCTTCGGCGATAATTTTTAAGCGCAGGCTCTGTGCCATCTCAATGATGTGCTCGACGATAAGGTGGCTGCTGCTGCTGCCATCCATCAGGGAGTCCACGAAAGATTTATCAATTTTGAGGATATCCACGTTCAGCGAATAGAGATTGTAGAGGTTGGAGTAGCCGGTGCCGAAATCATCAATCGCCACTTCATAACCTGCCGTGCGAAACGCCTGAATGATCGGCGCGGCTTTCGGGACGTCAAGAAACGCCCGTTCTGTGACCTCTATTTTAATCTGCTGCGGGTCAATCCGGTATTGCCGCGTTTTCTCTTTAAGTACTGCCAGCAGCCGAGAAGAGAGGAAGTCAGAGGCAGCAAGGTTTATTGACACATAGACCCGGGGGTTTCGATGCAGAAATGTGCCTAAATCGCTGAACACGTCCTGAATGACATAGTCGGTTATCTGCGCAATGAGCCCTTCATTTTCGGCCAGCGGGATAAATTCAGTCGGGCTCATGATCGGCCCCTGCGCGCCGGGCCAGCGCAGCAATGCTTCTACGCCGGCACATTGCCGGGTCTTAAGATCAATAATCGGCTGGTAGTGAAGCTCAAGCTGATGTCGGGTAATAGCCCGCTGTAGCTGGCGCTCAGGGGAGTCGAGCCGCTGACGAATACGCGACCATAGCCATAAAATAAGAATGCTGATAATCATACCCGGCGGCAGGGTCAGCGCCAGCTGGTGGCGGAGATTCTGGAAATAGCGTTCGGAAGGCGATGACAGTATGACGGCAATCGGCCGCTGTGCGGAGCGCACTATGGTATAGAAACGGTCATTGTGGGTAAACGCTGTCTTGCTATCGTGCACCAGCGATTGCAGCGTCGTCAGATCGGCGTTCTCGCTGGCGGAGAAAAATTCATCCGCTTTGGTATCGTACATGCCGAATACCAGCGTATTATCATCGGTTTCCAATTGGCTGAATGAAAGCGGATCGAGGATGGCAACGTAGTGCCCCTTCTGCATATAGATCATCCGGTAGCCGGGATAGAGCGGGGTGTCGCGGTAATAGTAGATTGAGATATCCGGCGGGCGAAAGTAATCAGGCGAAGACATGATCCACGGCTGGCGACGTGTCTGGGTTGTGGAACACAAAAAGCGATTGCCGTCTGCGTAAATCAAATCCTTCACATAAAGCCGACCATGAGCAATATCAAGCAACCGCTGCTGATGCTGTGATGTGCAGATTGCCCCACGGTAAGTTGAAGCATCCTGGAAGGCGAGCATTACCTGATTAATGACCCGTTCGGCTTTATTGATGATAAGCCGCCCCATTATCCGGTGCTGGCCGTGCGTGTCGGATTCCGCCCTCTGTTGCGCCAGCCAAAAAGCAAGCAGAACCGGCAGGATCGCCACCAGTAAAATGCCGACGCTTCTCAGTGCCTTACGCTGCGCAATCACAGTCATGCTCCACAGTTTTCCCATCCTCTTTATGCGTCCTTATGCGTCTGAATCCTCCAGACACCTTCAGTAAACTGCATTAATCTTTAAACATTAGCAATACTCTTTCAGAGTAACGGGCTGAATTTTTGTATTTTTTTAGCAACCGTTCAGTTCTGCCTATCATGAAACTTATTAATCACTCTTAATATTTTAATTAATAAGACTATCCGGGCGCTCAATAAATATTATTTACGCACTAATAATAAGCATAAAGCGTACAGGAGGAGTAACGCGAGGTGTAAAACAATGATGCCACAAACCACCATATATATAATTATCTGAAATAACTTAATTTTATTGCTAAAAGGACCGCCCAGGCCGAGATAACTCTCGCCGTACTTCGGTTAACCCGGCACGGGCAGCCCTCGATAAATAAAAACTCAACGTATTGAATTCGCTATATAAAAAACAAAAAAACAGCTCAGATACTGAACAAAACTCACTCTGAAGATGTTAAAAAAACGCCGACGCCCGCTGGCGAACAAAACGACAAATGTGATATAGTTCACACTATTGAGTAAGGCCTGATTCGTGTTTACATTTGTACGTGACCGCCTGTTGATAGCCAGACCGCCTGCACCCTGAAGCATCGCCGCGCTATCTCTGGCTATGCAACTCTGAGGATTTCTGTATGGTTTCTGTGACTACCGGCGTAGCCCTCCTGCGCTGGCCATTAGTGAGCGCCGTGCTGATGTTTTTTGCCAGCACCCTGAATATTAAGCTGCGTAAATCTGACTATGCCGGACTGGCTATTATTACCAGCGTCGCCGGCATGGCCGCCGCCTGCTGGTTTGCGACCGGTCTACTGGGCATTACCCTCGTTGAAATAGCCGCCGTCTGGAATAACATCAAGGACGTGATGGTGGAAGTGATGCAGCAGACCCCTCCCGAATGGCCGATGGTGGTGACCTGATAGTATCCGCGCGCCTGCCGGGGAGATCGGGCAGGCGCGTGAAGATATTATCCTGTTCGCCCCGTCCCTGAATAGAGGGATGAGCAGCCGCGCGATTCAGGACAATACATTCCCCGCAAATACTCGATGTAGACTGCACCGCCATCCAGTGATCCTACCCGCGATTAGTGGACACGCGACTAAGTGAGTAAACTCTCAGACAGAGGTGACTCACATGACCAAATCAGCAACCGTAACTAAGAAGCCACGAAAACAGTATTCGCCTGAATACCGCAGCGAAGCCCTGAAGCTTGCTGAGCGAATCGGCGTGACCGCCGCTGCCCGCGAACTCTCCCTTTATGAGTCTCAGCTTTATGCCTGGCGCAACAAAATTCAGCAGCAGAGAACGTCCTCCAAACGGGAGAATGAGCTTGCTGCCGAAAATGCCCGCCTGAAGCGCCTGAAATGAAGTATGTCTTCATCGAAAAACATCGGGAAGAGTTCAGTATCAAAGCGAGTGTCGGGTGCTGCGCGTGGCCCGCAGTGGCTGGTATACATGGTGTCTTCGTCGCCATTAGCTTAATCGGCGGCAGCAGTTCCGTCTGGTCTGTGATGCTGATGTCCGGCAGGCTTTCAGGGATGCAAAACAGCGGTATGGTGCACCGCGACTGGCGGATGAACTTCCGGAATACAACATAAAAACCATTGTCGCCAGCCTGCGTCGTCAGGGGCTCAGGGCAAAGGCAGCGCGGAAGTTCAGTCCGGTCAGCTACCGTGAACATGGTCTGCCGGTATCAGAGAACCTGTTGAAGCAGAATTTTTACGCCAGTGGACCGAACCAGAAATGGACAGGTGACATCACGTACTTACGTACTGATGAGGGCTGGCTGTACCTGGCGGTGGTGATTGACCTGTGGTCCGGAGCAGGGCTGGTCAATGTCATCACGAATGACGGCACAGCTTGCCTGTGATGCGCTACAAATGGCGCAGTGGAGACGGAAACGCCCGGAAAATGTCATTGTTCAAACTGACCGTAGTGGGCAGTACTGTTCGGCGGATAATCAGTTCCTGCTCAGGCAGCACAACCTGCAGGGTAGCATGAGTGCTAAGGGTTGTTGCTACGATAATGCCTGTGTGGAAAGCTTCTTCCACTCGCTGAAAATGGAATGTATCCACGGAGAACATTTTAGCCACCGGGAAATAATACGGAAGACGGTGTTTAATTATATCGAGTGTGATTATAATCGCTGGCGACGCCACAGTGCCTGTGGCGGCCTCAGCCCGGACCAATTCGAAAACCAGAACCTCGCTTAGAAGCGTGTCCACATTACGTGGGTAGGATCATGTCTCGCGGTCCAGATACTGGTCCTGCATCCGCAGGTTCTGCGCGTAGCCGTCCAGCTTTACGCTGCTTTCACTCAGCAGCCTGCCCCAGGCACTGTTCTGCTCCTCCCAGCGTACCTGCCTCCGGCGTCGGTCAGCCGATCTGATGTGCTATCATGATAACTGTGCTAATAGTGAAACTAAAATATTTCCGGCTGGTGACGACACGTAGATCCCAGCTAATCAACATAAACTTTCGCTCGTTGATAACGTTATTTAATATAAGGCTTATATCCATTATCTCTATTCTGAGACGCGATAATTACCTCATATGCTTCCTCTGCCCCTCTCATAGCTTTTTCGGCCTCTTGACTACTAATTTCAGACTCTCTTTCCTTACTAGCAAGCTCTCCAGAGTCATATTTTATATAAAAATTACCATCATCTTTAAGAATATCTATACCGTACTTACTAAATATAACCTCTTTCATATAGAGCACCTATTTTCATATATTACTATTTGGCAATTTAGATATCACTGCCTCCGTCACCGGTGTTTGGTCAATAACAGCTTCAGGTATTCCTCCTGAAGTCTTGCCACCGGGTAGCCAGAACTCATTTGCTCCTGGTTCGTTACCTGATGGCATTCTTAATCCTGATGGATTAGGAATGTCAATTCTAACTGGTGCATCACCAAGATCACCAGGGCTTAAACCAAGTAAATGTTCAAGTTTAGGGATACTTCCTCCAGATCGTGAAATAAGATCATCAGCAACATGTCTAGGCATTACAAAATGGCCACCCGGAGGACCTATTTCTGCACGATTAACTCCCCATGCAATCTTAGATACTCCACCATCAAATTGCGCTAAATGTTGTCTTACATGGGATTCTTCTAGATACGTTCTTGGGTCAGGGAAGTTTGGCTTTATTTTTCCTTTAACCGCTTTATAAGCATTTGCTGCCGCTTTACTTGAAGAGAAGAAACCTTTTGTTCTACTCTGAAATTCATTCCAACTATTCTTACAACTCAACCCCCACGGATCCACCCACCCCAGCGCATTCGGCGCATACTGATAAAGGTTTATCCCACCCGCCAGCCCTATCGGATCCTGCTGCGTAAACCGCCCGCTGTCCGGGTCGTAGTACCGGAACAGATTGTAGTGCAGCCCCGTCTCGCGGTCCAGATACTGGCCCTGCATCCGCAGGTTCTGCGCGTAGCCGTCCAGCTTTACGCTGCTTTCACTCAGCAGCCTGCCCCAGGCGCTGTTCTGGCCCTCCCAGCGTACCTGCCCCTCGGCGTCGGTCAGCCGCTCCGGCGTGCCGTTCGGCTGGCAGTGGTACCACAGGATTTCCGGCTGGCTGAGGCCGTCGATGCGCGCCAGCGGCTCGTAGCTTTCCGGGCCGCTGTAGACGTAGGTCAGCGGCACCTCATCGTGCAGCTCCTGCAGCAGCCGGTAGCCCTCCCACACGAAGCGCACGGTGGTCGTCCGGCCAACGGCCTGCCCGTCCGGCCGCTGCCGCTGCGTCGTTTTGGCGATGCGCCGGCCCAGCGGGTCGTAGCGCAAGCTGACCCGCGTCTGCGGCCTGTTGCGGTCCCGCGGCCGGCTGATGACCTCCGTCAGGCGGTGCTCCCCGTCGTAGCGGTACTGCCAGCGGATGTGGCCGTCGTCCTTCTCCGTCGTCCGGCCGTGGACGTCGTAGCGCCAGCGGATGCCGTTAAGCTCAGTGACCCGGTTGTGGGCGACCGCCTCCGCCGCCTGGCCGTCCAGCGGGTTCCCCGCCCCGTCCCAGCGCCACTGCTCCTGGCCCGGCAGCGTGCCGTCCTGTGTGAGCAGGCGCCCGGCGCCGTCGTACTGCCAGCGGTGCCAGCTGAACGGGTTGTCGTCCCGCTCCTCGCGGATGAGGTTGTTGCGGTAGTCGTAGTCCCAGCGCCGCGACCAGCGCACCGGCGCCGGGCGGTGCGCCCCGCCGGTGAAGACGTCCCGGCGGTGCAGGCGGCCGAGGCGGTCGTATTCGCTGCGGCTGGTGAGCAGCCCCTGGGTGCGGCCGGTTTCCCGGTGCAGCGCGTCGCGGGTGAAGTCCGTCACCGGCAGGCCGTCCAGGGCGATGCTCAGCAGGTGGCCGCTGCCGTAATAGAGCTGCTTCAGCGCGCGGCCGTCGGGCAGCTGCAGGGCGGTTTTATTGCCCAGCGCGTCGTACTCCCACGCAAGGGCGCCGTGCTCGCCCCGCTCCTGCGTGACCCGGCCCAGGGCGTCGTAGCTGAAGGACAGCTCCTGTTCGGCCTGCCGGCTCCAAGCGTTCTCGCCCAGCGCCGGATGCAGGGCTATCCGGCCGACCAGCCCTGCTGGCGTATAGTGATAGCGCGTCTGCCCCTCCGGCGTGGCGCGGGCAACGAGCCGCCCGCCCGCGCTCCAGGCAAAGCGGTGGGTGATGGCATCGGGATGTCCGGCGGCGAAGGTCCGGGCGACGGTGCGCCCGCAGGCGTCGTACTGATAGCGGCAGACGACGCCGTCCAGCCCCTCCTCCTCCAGCAGCAGCGAGTCTGCCCCCCAGCGGAAGCGGTACGCCTCGCCGTTCTCATTCTCCAGCGCGGTCAGACGTCCCCGGCTGTCCCAGCGGCGGCGGACCTCTTCCCCCTGCGGATTGCGGGTGGCGATAAGCCGCCCGGCGTCGTCATAGCGGAACTCGCTGCGCCTGCCGTCGGCGCCCTCGTGGGCCTCCGGCAGCCCATGCCGGCTCCACGCCAGCGTCTCCAGCCAGCCCTCGGCGCGCTCCAGCTGAACCGGGCGACCTGCCGCATCGTAGCGGTAGCGGGTCTCTTCCCCGTCGGCGGTCGTGACGCTGTTCAGCCAGCCCAGGGGATGATAGCGGTAGCGCGTCACCCGCCCGGAGCAGTCCACCTCGCGGATAAGCTGCCCCGCATCGTTGTACTCCTGCATCCGGCGGTTGCCCGCGGCGTCGGTCTCTTCCGTGACCAGACCAGACTCATCCCGCGTAAGGCGCGTGGTCTGCCCCAGCGCATCGACAATGCGCGTCAGGCCGTGATGTTCATCGTACCAGAAGCGGGTGGATGTCCCGTCCGCCTCGGTGATGGCCGTCGGCAGGGCGCGGTGCGCCAGCCACTGCGTGGCGCGGGTGTTGCCCTCCGCGTCAGTTTCCCCGACCCGGTTACCCGCCTCGTCGTAGGTAAAGGTCGTGGTATTGCCCAGCGGGTCGGTGCGCTGCGTCAGCTGTTCATCGTCGTTCCACGCGAAGCGCCAGCTTTCGCCGCGCTCGTCGATAAAGCAGGTAATCAGGCCCTGCGCGTTCCAGTAGTGGCGGCGGGTCTGGCCGTCATACGTCGCAATCGTGGTCAGCCCGGCGTCCAGGTCATACGTAAAGCGGCAGCCGTCGCCGGTGCTGGTCCGGTTCTCCACCACCCGCCAGTGGTCCAGCTTCTGCCAGCGGTATTCGCTCTCCAGACCGCCCGGCAGCCGGTGCCAGGTCATCAGCCCTTCGGCGTTATAGCGGTACTCGCGGGTGACGACGCCTGCCGCATCGGTAACAGAGGCCAGCTGGCCGCCGTCGCTGAAGGCCCAGCGCATCAGCGGCCAGTGGCGCTCGCCGTCGAAGTGGCTCGCGGAGGTCACCCGCTGCGGGTGGCGGATATCCTCGTAGTGAAGCGTAACGTCAACGGCCAGCAGCGCGTCGTGGATGCGCACCAGGCGCCCGGCATCATAGCCCATCTCCAGCGCGTTGCCGTATTCGTCGCTCAGGGAGGCCAGGCGCAGCAGGGAAGGGTTATCGCGGGTCGGCTTAAACAGCCGCCAGACGGCGCCGTCATCGTCGCCAATGGCGACGTCGCCCGCCTCGTTGCGGCGGACAATCACGCCTTCGCTGATGCTGTAGAGGGGCCGGTCAACGGGGGGAAGAGCAAACGACAGTTCGCGCCCGGTGTCGTCGAACCAGGTAACGCTGCCGTCATTGAGGGTGAGATAGCTGTCAAACACCGTGGCCCAGCCCCGGCCAAACAGCCCTTCCCGCAGGGTCAGGCTGTTGTAGCTGCGCTGCCAGCGCAGCGGGAAGTGGCCGGGCAGGGAGAAGTCGAGCTCGTCATCGTCGTTCAGGACCTTGACGCCGGTGGCGGCGTGGACCGGGTGGAAGGAGCCGAATACGGCATTAACGGCCATGTCGGCCAGCATCCCGCCGCCAGCGGACGCGAGCGCGCAGGGCATATTGCTCAGGATCTTACCGGGGCGGCCGCGAAACAGCGACAGGCCGATCATGGCCACCTGCAGGCCGGGAAGCTTGCCGCTTTTTATATCGCGCACGGTGAGCGTATCGCCGCCGATAATAACGTTCGGCGAAACGTCATCTGAAACGGTGGCATCGCAGGTCGTCTTGTCCTTTGCCCGCACGGCGGGCTGACCGTTGATAAAGACGCTTTTTGAGCCTTCGGCAAGGTATTGCGGACCGGAGTGCTTTGAACAGACAACTTTATCCTGCTCCAGCGGCGAGGTGCCTTCCGCGGCGCTGGCAACCGTCGGCTGCCACATCTCGCTGCCAAAGTGGCCCGCCATCGACAACAGCGCCCCCGCATAGTCGGCGAAGCTCCCCGGCGACTGGGGCTCAGGCGGCGGCGTATCCGCCGGCGTCAGCGTCCCCGCAGCGCGCGCGGCGGGCAGGCCGTTGGTCATGACGTTGCCTGACCCGGTGACGATTGTTCCCGCCGGAGACGGGGGAAACAGCATATCGCCCAGGCCGTCAGCGGCTTTGCTGATAAGCTCGCTTGCGCCGGTGACGTTTGCCAGGATACCGCCGACAATACCGCTGAGCAGGCAGCTTGAACCGACTGTCGCTACGGCCGTCGCTGCGAGCCCCGCCCCCAGCGCTGGCGCGGCAACGGTAGCCGCGACGGCGACCGCCGAGCCAATAGCTGCGTAGACGACCCCTTCAGCCACGATACTGGTAATATCGGCAAAGATGCTGGAGTGAATGATCTCATCACCCTGACGGGCGGCCTTGTTATCGCTCATGCCTTACGCTTCCCGGCGGTTGTTCAGCGTTAAACTCTGTTTGATGGCCTCCCAGCGGGCGGCGTCCTCTTCGGTAAACGGACGCAGGGCCGAAAGCGTGAACAGCAGCAGTACCGGCTTATCCGGCACCTGCACCGCCAGCTGCTTCTGCCACAGGCGCTGCCCGTTGCGCTCGAAGGCGGTCTCCACTTCCGTGCCGGGTAGATCCCGCTGCGGACCGGCCATGACCGGGGTGAACGCGCTCTGCGAAATCTCGCCCATCTGCGTGCGCAGCATCTCCCACTGGCGGTGAAACTCCTGTTCGGCATTGCTGCCGTCGGGAATAATGCCGCGGCTGACCACCACGGATAAGCCGCTCTGTTCATCGCGCAGAATATTCATGCTGGCGTCCTGCCAGCCGGCGGGGAAAAGGGAAAATGAACCTTCCTGAAGGGTGTATTCCATGGTATGAGTCGCTCCTGTAGGGCAATCTTGCAATCCGGACTCAGCGCCGAGTTCCGTAGTGAGGTATTAGCAGTGCCTCTGCAATTCGCAGGGCCGTAGCGTGCAGTTAGTGAGTGGAAAGCAAAACAGATTATTGTTTATCGCTGATAACTACCTGGCTCAGGCAGTCCGGCTGTTTAACTGCAAAGCTGAAGGTGACGGCCAACCCACTGGCTCCAGCTGATGCGGTATAGCTGGCAACCTCATTTTGCGAGCCAGCGCGAGGATAGTCGGTCAAGGTAAGATGCGGGTAATGGGCTTTAACGGCATCGAGAGTAATGCAACTGCCCTGCAGGCTAAAGCTGAGCAGCAATGGCGTGCGCCCGTTCTCTTTGCTGAGGCGAAGTTCAAGATCGCTAATGCGTAGTCCGTCTTCAAGTACCCGATCGCCTGCGCGATAAAAATTCACATAGGCGTTGCTCTCCACAAGCCTGAAAGTTAATAGCGCACTCACCATAGTTTTGGTAGAAATGAAATTAAGCCTCGCGCTTAAAACTGATACAAAGTGCCACAGGTCATCATAGTGTAAACACCGGCCAGTCATCCCCACAAGTAGTATAGCGACCGTAATAAGAATTACCTTAGCATTTATCATTTACTTATCACATCGATATGTTCCTAGCGCAGATAACACCATTTTAATTATCAGGATTAAACACCATCATAATATGACTCACTCTGCCATTCTCAATCTGGAATGAGACTCTTTTTTCGTCACCATCGTAATATAACCAGTACTGGTTATCACTGAAATCAGGTGTGCCTTTTCCGTACTTTTGGATAAGATAACCTTCCGTCATTCCTACGCTTATGCCTCGGTAGGTTTTTATTTTCGGCGAGTCTATTGTTAGCTGTGAAACAATATAGCTATCGATACTCCTGTGCTGTTTATCCCACATAAAATTAGACGTATAAACCTCAAGCCCGGGATAATTATGCTGAAAGTATCTATACCTCTCACCAGCAAAGGAGACTTCACCAACATAATTTTTGCTGATCTGATACCCCAGATTTTTCTCAACCGATGCGTCCCAGCGGGAGCCAGGACCAATACGCTGATTATTGATGTCAACATAGAGGTCAGATTCAACTATGTATCCCTGGACTTGAGCCGCATATACCGGGGCAATAACAAGGCCGAAAAATTGATAGCCAGAGACCATCAGCGCCATAACAAGACAGCTTTTGAAGTGAACAGGCATCATCAGCTTCACGCTAATTATCCTTAATTAAACTATAGTGTTCAGGTGCGCTAATCTCCAAACTGGAAGATTTAACGAGCCGCCATTTTAATACATTATCTTCCAAAGTTATTTTAGCCACGCCTTTTGCACTTTTAAAAGAGGATGTAAACGTGACTTTTGCACCGTTCCCGACGATGACACCGCGAAGATTATTCTCGCCATCATCCGGACAATCTATACGCGTCCCCGCTCGGGAGATAAAGCAGTAGCTACCGGTTAACTTATTATCATTCTGCTTCAGCACCAGAGTCAGCGTTGAACGACCTTCCTGCTCTCCACTCCACCTTCCGCTGAAACGAGTATCAGCTATTGCGTTAACGCTGCTCAATACTCCCATGGAAAGAATCAACATGAACGTTTTCATTTGCATAGTAGATATTAAAATCAATTTTCACTTCGTTGCCACGAGCCATTTTGCTGCATAATGACTTTATTATTCTCTATTATCACCAAGCTGTTATCGAGTTTACTTAACATATAAACTGTTTTACCATTTTTAAATTTATAACTAATTACCGGGCACTGTTTTCGACCGCAATCCTCGCGCGTTGCCGTACCTTTTAAGGTGACTGCAGCCCCATCACTTTTACGCGTTGCATGATATGTGGCATCATTACAATAACCTCCAGCCGGACATACTGTTGCCAACTTTATCAAAAAAGATTTAGTTGAAAAATATTCCGTATCTGCATTTTCTTCACGTTTATCATCCACAGAGCCAAAATTCATATTTTTAAATCGCGCGGCCCATAACTTAATGTCCTTATTGACAACTCCACCTTTTACGCTGGATTTATAATGAATAACATTTGATTCAGGCACCACCCATGCACTATAAATTGTACCGTCAGGGTAGATAACGAAAGCCGAGGCATTTTCCAGATAAAGATCCTGCAACCATCCCTCAATAAAAAGTCCGCCATCTGCTGTTTTATGCGGCTCACCAAAAACGTCAAAATTACCGATAAAAGTGGAATAATCTTTCCCAAGAACGTTTTTCAGATCGCCGATTATCGCTTTATCATTAACGACACCACTGACTTTCTCCTGGCTATTATAGGACTCAACGCTCAGCGCCGCTACTGCATCGACAGCCCTGAAAGAAAAAGTAAGAAACAGAAGAGAAAATACGAGGCTTTTAAACATAAAATTACTCTTGTGACAGTTTGAGAAATTCCTGAGCTTCACGGGCATAGCGCTTTTGCAGGCCATTACCATAATGCTCCCACCAGTTATACTGTTTTCCCGCTTGCGTCGTAATTGTGTTTCCATAGATTGCCTTATCGTATGCGATCCTGGCTTTTAGTAAGCTATTTTGGAAATCATCGGGCTTCATTGATTCTATTTTCGTTATCGCAGAAGGTGTAAGGCTATCGGCCCTCACGATTTTTCCTGACTCCATTGAGTTCAGAATAGCCTGCGCACCTGACGGTCCACGCATGTGCGCGAGTGAGGTAATTGCCCCCTGTTTACCAGGATCGGTGAAATTTAACGCTCCTGCCGATTTTGCCGAGGCACTCATCGCTTTAGAAACTTCTTCAAACTCTTCTGCGCTACCTTTTCCATATTTGTTTCTGGCGGCCAGAATCTTATCATATGCCTTACCATTCCCCTGGCGAAATCCATACAGCTCACGTCGTCCACCTTGTTCACCCGCACTACCTTCCGATGCCATCACTGATTTCACTACTCTATTATCTATCCTTCCAGGTTTTGCGGCGAATGGCACATTTTTAGCTGGAGCTGCTGATGCGGATGCGGATGCGGCAGAGCTTTCACCTTGCTTTCCCGGCGTAAAAAACTCCTTTACCGCTGCCTCAATATTGCCTTTGTGGTCTTCACCCGGTGCAGAAGTTCCGGGGCTAGCTTTCGACGTATTCAGATGCAGCTTCTCACCGGTCGTGATATACCCTTCTTTCTCGACAAAAAAGTTAAAACTTTTACCAATCAGACTGATCGTACCGTTAGCATTTAGCTCAATTGCGCTCTCGCCCGACACCAGCCTCAGCATAGTCCCTGACGCTATTTCATACTTCTCGACCGCGGCATCAAGCTTGCCTTTACCGGTCAGGATCTCCGTCCCGCCTTTTACCGCCTGCGTCTGGTTCGATTCGACGCGGTGCAGCTCATTCTTCGCAACGTAGTGGCTGCGCGCCCCGCCCACGCTGTGCGTCTCATCATTCTTCACATTGGTATCCAGGTTCTTCTGCGCCTGGATCCACACCTGCTCCTCTCCCGCCTTGTCCTCAAACCGCAGCGCGTTCGCCGTCTCCGACGAACCGTCCTTCGTCCGGCTCAGGAACCCCATCTGCGTCGCCGCCGCCGGCAGCGCCCACGGCGGCATGCTCGCCTCGTTGTACACCCGCCCCGTCACCAGCGGACGGTCCGGGTCGCCGTTGATGAAGTCAATCACCACCTCGTCGCCCACGCGCGGTATCTGCACCCCGCCGAACCCCTGGCCCGCCCACGCGCTCGAGACACGCACCCAGCACGAGCTGGTGTCGTCCCCCTTCGCCAGACGGTCCCAGTGGAACTTCACCTTGATGCGCCCGTAGCGGTCCGTCCAGATGCTCTCCCCCTGCGGGCCCACCACCCGCGCCGTCTGCGGGCCGTAGGTACGCGGCCACGCCGTGCCCTGCGCCGGCCGGTAGACCACCGCCGCCGGGATGACCGTGAACTCCGTGCGGTGTATCGTTTCCCCGCCGTCGCCGCTGGCGTAGCGGTTCTCCTCGAACTGGTAATCCGCCGCCGTCGTCAGGTACTGCCCGTTGTCGCTGAAGAACGGCGCACTGGTCAGCGCGAAGGTGTTGCCCGGCGCGATGCCCATCGCCGTCGCCGTGCCGCTTATCTGCTGGTGCTCCACCTGCCACCGCTCCTGGCGGATGCGGGCGTAGAACTCCCCGTGGCCGTGCTCCACGAACCGCCCCGGCCAGTCGTACACGTCGATGCTCCCCGGCACCGGCGACGCCGGGTTCTGCCGCGCCTGGAACAGCCACGCGTTCGGCTTGCGGAAGTCGTAGTCGTCCAGGCTGTAAATCCCCGGCGTCACGCTGTCCGCCAGCGCCCACTGGCTGATGCCCTCCTCGCTGGTGCTGCCCCCCGACGGCGTCTGGTGATAGGGGATGATTTCGTAGCCGCTGAACGGTTCGAAGCTCCCCTCCGCGTCGGTCAGCACCAGGGTGTGCTTGTCCGCCTCGTGCTTAAAGTGGTAGGCAATCCCCTCCAGCTCCATCAGCCGGCTGATGAAGGCGAAGCTGCTCTCCTGGTACTGCACGCAGTACTCCCACGTCCGGTAGCTGCCCGTCAGCTTATCCTCCAGGTTGACCTGGTACTCGCCGAGCAGCGTCTTCACTATCTGCGGCACCGTCTGGCCCTGGAAGATGCGCAGGTTGCGGTCCCGCTTCATCGGCCACAGGTCCGGCTCCACCGTCAGCGTGTAGACCGCGTAGCGCGTCCCGCTCAGCTCGGTGGCGCTGACCGCGACGCGGGTCACCTTGCCGTTGATGTAGCGCGGGGAGAGCAGGCTCTGCGTCGGTATCGTCACCGTCACCGGCTGGCCCAGCAGCCGGCTGCGGTCGATGCGCGCGTCGGTTCCGAGCAGCGTCAGGCTCAGTTCAAACGACTCGGATATTGCCTCGCGGCCCGACAGTTTCCAGAAAAGCAGCTCCCCGGCGGGGAGCGTGACGGTGATGCGGTTGAGCATAGGGTTTATTCCATTCATCATAAGTGGGCCACCGCCGGCGGCCGGTGCGCTATCGTTTTTTTGGCTGCGCTGGCGGGGATCACCCCGCCGGATTAATCAGCCACGTTCCCGCCTTGCCGATTTCCAGGGTCTGGGTGCGGCTACCGCCGCTGCCCTGCAGGACGATCTGGTAGTGGCCGGGCGCCAGCTTGAGGGAAGCAAAGCCGCTGGTGGCCGGGGTCACATCCTGCGCTTCGCCGTTGAGAGTGAGCTTCTCGCCGGCGCGCATGCGCACGTAAATCAGCGCCACCGGCGGCGCGGCGACGGCGGCCTGGGTCGGCTCCTGCTGCGCGGGCGGCGGGGTTTGCGTCGCGGCAGCGGTTTCCGTCGGCGCCTGAGTCGCGGCGGGCGGCTGAACAGCAGGCGTCTGCGACGGCGCGGACTCCGCTGCCGGAGGCTGGGTCGTCGGCGTCGCGGCGGCGGTATCTGCCGTCGGTGCCTCGCTGCCGCCGCTGAATAGCAGGCCGCCGGCAATGATGCCCACCAGCACGCCCGCGGCGATCATCCCCGGAACCTTGTAGCGCCGCCAGTCGGTGAGGGCCGGCTTCTCCTCTTCCACCACCGCCAGCATGGTGCCCGGCTTTTTCCCGGCCATCACGTCGTTGATGTGCGAGACCGGCATCTCGATCAGGGCGGCAAATTCGTCGATGCTCTGCGGCCGGTCCTGAATGTGCAGGGCCAGCGCTTTATCGACGGCCTTCAGCAGCTCCATGGAGTAGCCGGCAGGCTGGCGCTCCGCCAGCGGCACGTAGGTGTCCTGGATGCTGCGCACCACGCTGACCGGCGGCGGGGAGCCGGCGATCAGGGTGTGCAGCACCGCGCCGACGGCGTAGATATCGGTCCACGCGCCCTGCTCGCTCTCGTTGTCGTCGGTGTACTGTTCGATGGGCGCGTAGCCCGGGCGCAGCATGGTTTCCGTTTCGTCGGAGAGGTTGCCGATGGTACGGCGGGCGGAACCGAGGTCGAGCAGCACCGGCAGGCCGTTTTCCTGGATCTGGATATTGTCCGGGGAGATGTCGCGGTGCAGGTAGCCTTCGTCGTGGATCGTTTTGATCGCCCCGAACAGCATCGGCAGCACGCGACGGATCCACGCTTCGTCAATCAGATCCGGCTGCTGCTCGCGCAGGCGGGTCAGCGTGGTGCCGGTGTAGAACAGCGTCCCCATGTAGGCGGTGTCGTTCTGCACCCAGAAGCGCAGAACGTGCACCAGGTTCGGATGATTAAAGCGCGCCAGCAGGCGCGCCTCCTGGATAAAGCTGTTCAGCCCGGCGGAGAATGCCTTGCTGAAGCGCTCGCTGCGCAGGACCAGGGTCATGTCGTCGCTGCGCACCGCCAGCGACGAAGGCATAAACTCCTTAATAGCGATGGTGCGCTCCAGCTGATGATCCCAGGCGCGGTAGACAATGCCGAAGCCGCCGCCGCCAATCACTTCCTTGATTTCAAACTCATTAAAACGATACCCGATCGGCAGCGCGTTCAGGACAGTCCGGTTGTTATCGTGATCCGTCATGGTTAAGACTCACTCAATGATTGCGTTACGCGGCAAACTGACAATGAAACTCGCCGTCCGCAAAGCTGACGCGCAGGTGTCGGAACTGCTCGTCGTTGCGGCTGGCGGTTAACAGTATCTGGCTGATTTGCGGCAGCAGCGTGTTGGTCAGGATGGCATCGACCATACGCCCGCCGGATTCGACTTCGGTGCAGCGGCGGACGACCTGGTCCACGACGCTGTCGTCGATGTCGGAAAGTATGTTGTGGTTCTCCTTGAGACGGCGCTGGATGCGCGCCAGCTGCAGGCGGACAATCTGCCCCAGCATCTCGTCGCTGAGCGGGTAGTAGGGCACCACCAGCAGGCGGCCGAGCAGCGCCGGCGGGAAGACCTGCAGCAGCGGCTGGCGCAGAGCGGTGCCCAGCGCCTCCGGCTCCGGCATCAGTTCCGGATCGGCGCACATGGCGCTAATCAGGTCGGTGCCGACATTGGAGGTCAGAATAATAATGGTGTTGCGGAAGTCGATGTGGCGGCCTTCGCCGTCCTCCATCCAGCCCTTGTCGAACACCTGGAAGAAGATCTCGTGCACGTCCGGGTGGGCCTTCTCGATCTCGTCGAGCAGTACCACGCTGTAGGGGCGGCGGCGCACCGCTTCGGTGAGCACGCCGCCTTCGCCGTAGCCGACGTAGCCCGGAGGCGCCCCCTTCAGGGTCGAGACGGTGTGCGCTTCCTGGAACTCGCTCATGTTGATGGTGATGACGTTCTGCTCGCCGCCGTAGAGGGACTCGGCCAGCGCCAGCGCGGTTTCGGTTTTACCGACGCCGGAGGGGCCGCAGAGCATAAATACACCCACCGGTTTATTGGGATCGTCCAGCCGGGCGCGGGAGGTGCGCACGCGCTTCGCGATCAGGTCCAGGCCGTGGCGCTGGCCGATCACCCGCTGGTTGAGGGTGTCCGCCAGGCTCAGCACGGCGTCGATTTCATTTTTCACCATCCGACCCAGCGGGATGCCGGTCCAGTCGGAGACCACCGCCGCCACCACGTTTTCGTCGACGGCGGCAAACAGCAGCGGGGCGTCTCCCTGCACCGCTTTCAGCGCCTCCTGCGTGCTCTCAAGTTCCGCCCGCAGTTCGGGCAGCGCCGCCTCATCGGCGTCATGCAGCTGCGCCCGCAGGGCGATCGTTGCATCCACCAGCCTGCGCTCCTCTTCCCACCGCAGGGTCAGGGCGTCGCGCTCGGCTTCCAGCCGCTCGCGCTCGGCCAGCAGCTGCGCCGGGCGCTGGCTGTCGCCGACGCCGACGCGGCTTTCGCGCTGCGCTATTTCAATTTCAACGTCCAGCCCGGCGATGCGGTGCTGGAGGTCTTCCAGCCGGGGCGGCGTCGCGCCCTGGCTGACCGCCACCCGCGCGCAGGCGGTATCAAGCAGCGCCACCGCCTTATCGGGCAGCTGGCGGGCGGGAATGTAGCGGTGGGAGAGCTTCACCGCCGCGCTCACCGCTTCGTCGAGCAGCAGCACCCGATGGTGCTTCTCCAGCGGCGAAACGGTGCTGCGCAGCATCAGCAGCGCCTTCTCTTCGTCCGGCTCGTGGATCTGCACGGTCTGGAAGCGGCGGGTCAGGGCCGGATCTTTTTCGATGTATTTTTTGTACTCGGCCCAGGTGGTGGCCCCAACGGTGCGCAGCTGGCCGCGCGCGAGGGCGGGCTTGAGCAGGTTGGCGGCATCGCCGGTGCCCTGCTGGCCGCCGGCGCCGATCAGGGTGTGAATTTCGTCGATAAACAGCACGATCGGCGTCGGGCTGGCCTGCACTTCGTTAATCAGCGCCTGCAGGCGGGCCTCGAATTCGCCCTTCATGCCCGCCCCGGCCTGCAGCATGCCGATATCCAGCAGCCAGAGCTGAACATCGCGCAGCGGCTCCGGCACGTCGCCGGCGGCGATGCGCAGAGCCAGGCCCTCGACTACCGCCGTTTTTCCGACCCCGGCTTCGCCGGTGAGCAGCGGGTTGTTCTGGCGGCGGCGCATCAGGATATCGACCATCTGGCGGATCTCTTCATCGCGGCCCACTACCGGATCGATTTTACCGTCCCGCGCGCGCCCGGTGAGGTTCTGGCCGTACTGGGCCAGCGTCCCCTTCGCCGCCGGGACCGCGCCCTGCTCCGCCGGCTCGGCCGCCGCCTGCTGGCTCTCTTTGCTGTCGGCCAGCAGGATATCAAACTGCTCGCTGAGCGCCTCAACGTTGATGCGGCCGAACTGGGCGGAGATGCCCTTCAGCACGCTGGCGAGGTTCCAGGTTTTCAGCAGGCCGATCAGCAGGTGGCCGCCGCGAATGCGGCCGACGCCGTACTTCAGCGAGCCGTAGACCCAGGCGCGCTCGACGGCGCTGTCGATATGCTCCGAGAGATCGGACACCGACCCGGCGCCGCGCGGCAGAGCGTCAAGGGCGGCGATGATGTCGCGGGTCAGGGCCTGTTCGTCGAGGGCGAAGTGACGAATGACCTGCTGCAGGTCGCCGTTCTCCTGCTGCATCAGCTGGTGCAGCCAGTGCACCAGCTCGACGTAGGGGTTGCCGCGCAGCTTACAAAAGGCGGTGGCGCTCTCCAGCGAGGTAAACAACAGCGTATCCAGTTTGCCGAACAGTACGGCGCGGCTGATTTCTGACATGTTGGGTTCCATTAATAACAGTAAACGTTGTCGCTTCGCCGGGCGGCGCTGCGCTTGCCCGGCCTACAAATAAATATGTGACGCAAAGACGCGTAGAGACGGTGACGGCCTGCACGCATTCAATTCCATTCTTCACATGATTGTGGAATTGTTCCGTTCACTCTTAGCTCTCTGCTTCTCTATCAGGCTTTCTGCGGTGAACGTGTTAAGGGCGCTCGCCGCCGCGCCTTTAACAATCCCGGCTCCCGGCAACAAAAATCGCCGCTACGCGGAACCTCAGATTATGGCGACTGGCTTTTCGGGTACGGCTCGACTCGACATCCTGTCTCGTTTCGCCTCAGCCCGCGTCCCTGCGGGCTGCCCCGGCCATTCGCCATAATCTGAGGCGATTTTAAGCCGGACTCAAACACCCTCAGAACACTTACCCATTGAGCTAAAAATCTATCGTGCCGTAGGCCCGGCAAACGCAGTGCCGCCGGGCAAAATCCGCCGCCGCCTACTCCCGCGCCGGCTCCCCCCCAAACACCAGATCCCCGCGCGGCTCAGCCTTCGGCTGCAGGCCGAGCCAGGCGCTGTAGCCCAGCCGACCGCGGCCCTGCAGCGAGGCGGCGGGCACCTCGTCGGCGCGCAGTAGCAGGCGGATCTCCCACTGATATTCGATGCCCAGATACTGGCGCACCCAGTCGCGCAGGGCGGTGACCTGCGGCTGGTCGGGCAGAAAGCGGTCGTACTCGTCGGCAGCAAGCGGGCCGAGTTCGAGGCAGAACTTGTGCTGCACGTCGCGCACCGCGACGCCGAGAAAGCCGGAGACGCCGAGCCGGGGATTGCGCCGCCCGGCGCCGAGCCGGGCGCGATCGCGCTCGCTGAGCGGCATCCACTGCGGCACGTTGCCGACCACCCGCACCGGTACGCGGAAGTAGTGGCGGAGAATTTTCTCCAGCCCTTCCGGATCGCGGCCGTGGCGGGTGAGGTGCCCGGCGTGGGTAAAGCGGGCGTGGGCGCCGAGGCCGCCCTTCTCCATCTGTCCCGGCTGCCCCATGCCGATCAGCGACGCCAGGTAGTGGTTAAAGCGCTGGTTATCTTTGCGGTCCAGCGACACCGTCGGCTGGGCGTCGGCCCAGGCGCGGTAGAACAGCAGCGTCAGGCGGTGGTGAAACAGGTCGGCAAAGGCGCTGAAGCTGGGATCCTGGTGGTGGTGCAGCCGCTCGCGGGCGTATTCGGTCAGGTGCACCGGCAGCGGGCCGTTGGGACCGAACAGGCCGAAACTTAAAATCGACACGTCGTGCAGCTGGCTGTTTTCCCGCCGGCTGGCGGAGGCCAGGGTCGAGGGCGCGAAGGCCATCGACGGCGTCTGCCCGATGCGCAGCGCCTCAAACTTCGGCAGCGGCGCGCGCCCCAGCGGGTAGCGCTCGCCGCCCAGCGCGTCGAGGCGGCGCAGGAGCTGAAACAGATCGTACTGCCAGGGCGCGGCCATTACGCCCTGCCAGAAGGATTCGGGCAGCGGCGTCAGGCGGTGGATGGTGGCGGTCGGGGTGGCGGCGTCGCTCATATCAGCGCCCTTTTACCCATTCGCGGGCCCCAGTAGCCAATCTCGCCCCGCTGCAGGCTGTTGAGCGTAAATTCAGTGAAGCTGTTGAGCGACACCAGGCGGGCAAAGACCCGCTCCAGCACGCTGCCGAACAGCCACGGGCTGGCGCCGGAGAAGGCGCGCTCGTCGACGGTCAGGGTAATGCCGATACCGCGGGCGAAGACGATCGGCCCCGGCTCCGGCACCCGGCGATGCACCGGCTCCAGCACGCAGCTGCGCACGCCCTCTATCTGGCGGGCGACGGCGGTCTCCGCCAGCCCGGTATACAGCCCCAGCAGCTGGCGCAGCGCCGCCGCGCCCTCGCCGCTGTCGCCGTCCATCAGGCTCAGGTAGTTCATCTGCAGGTGGCTTATCAGCCGCCAGGTGCTCAGCCCCTCCGCCAGCGCCGGGCGCGGCGGGGTCGGCCCCTTGCGCATGCTCAGCGTTTTCACCGGCAGCGAGTCAGGCAGGACAAACTGCCCCAGCTCCTGCTGCAGCATCAGCGGCAGGTCGCGGCTGGTGCACAGCACCTCGGCGGCGATGTAATTCAGCTCCTGCTGCCAGGGCGCGTGCTGCTCGTCCACCAGCGAGATAAAGACTTCGGAGCCGACGTAGCCAGTGCGGGTGCCGTAGCGCAGAGCGTGTTCGGAGAGCACCCGCTGCTCGCGGCGCAGGGAGAAGTAGGCCCCGTAGTCGCCGGCGTCGCCGGCGTCGCCGCTCCAGGAGCTCCAGAACGGGCGGAACTCGCGCAGGTCGCGCTGGCCGTCGGCGCTGCCGTGAACTTTGCCTACCGAGTAAATTTCGTAATCCAGCGGGCGGATGTTATCGACCACCAGATGGTATTCATGCTGGCCGTCGCCGAGCTTCTGGCGGGCGGCCACTTTTGGAAACAGGTTGATCACCGGCGTGCAGTGCAGCGCAAAGTGGCCGGCGTCCACCACCTGCTCCAGGCGGTCATCGGCCTTGTCGAGCAGGATGATGATGTCGAAAGCGCGCTCGCTGCCGCACTGCGCCACCAGCTTTTTCAGGCCGCTGACGCTGACGAAGCGAAAGCGCGCCGGGAAGGCGAAGTACTCGTGCAGCAGGCGGTAGCCGTCGAAGTTGCGCAGATCTTCCGGGAGCAGCGCCTGGTCGGCGGTAAAACCCTCCTGGCGCAGCGCCTCTTCGCCGAGCACCGCGCGCCGCGGGTCGCCGCCGACGCTCTGGCAGACGGTGCCGACCTGGTGGGCCATCACCAGCTCCAGCAGGCGCAGGGCCTCGATGTCCGGACCGCTGAAGAAGAACTCCAGCCGGTCGAAGTCGAGGTGGCCGAGGTTCTCCGCCCCGGCGCAGGCCACGCGGATGCGCAGGGCGCTGGCGGCGCCGTGCTGGCTGAGGCCGAGGGCCGACAGCGGCAGATCCGCCGGGATGCCGCCCAGCTCCGCTTTCTCAATGCGCAGCGGCAGCAGGTTAACGTCGTGGGCGGTGGTATAGCTGCAGGTGACGCCGTTCTTCTTCAGCAGCTGGCTGTCCATCATGGTGCCGCGCGGCACCAGAAAGCCTTTACTCAGATCGCCCTTGTTGGTATCCGGCTCCAGCTCGGCAATCGCCATTGACGGCGTCGGCGCCAGGTAATTAGGGGCGATCATCTCCAGCAGCCGCTGGGAGAAGCGCGGAAACTCGGCGTCCATCTTCAGCTGCACGCGGGAAGTCAGGAAGGCGAAGCCCTCCATCATCCGTTCTACGTAAGGGTCTGCGACCTCAATGCCGCGCATCCCCAGCCGCCCGGCGACTTTGGGATAGCGCTCGGCAAATTCGGCGCCCATCTCGCGCAGGTAGGCCAGTTCCCGGTTGTAGTAGTCGAGCAGTTTGCCTTCCATCGTCGCTTACCCCGCGTCTTTCAGTTCAAAGTGGCCGTTTTCCAGATCCACGTCGGTGCGGAACAGGAACTCCAACGGGTACGGCACGCACCACAAGCGGCCCTTGATCTCGATGGAGAGCACGTTGTGCAGATCCAGCGAGCGGGTATCGGAGATGCAGCGCACCTGCAGGCCCTGGGGCAGAATGCGCGGCTCGAAGTTGATAATCGCCTCCGTCAGCTTGCGCTGGATATCCTGCCATTCGATGTCCGACATCCGCTTGCCGGCCAGCGGCGCGACGCCGAAGTTGATTACCGAGCGCCGGACCTGGTGGAGAGATTCCAGCGCCAGCGGATCGTCGTGATTAATGGTATTGAACAGCCACTGCAGATCGCGCAGCACGTGGCGGCGCAGGGTGCTGTGGGCAATCAGATTGCTGTTAACCGGCTCCTGCTTCTTGTGCGGCTGATTATCGGTCAGGCGATCGAGCAGCGAGGGCTGCATTTTGTCGCGCGCCCCCACCTTGTCCTGCTGCCTGCGCGACTGCCAGCCGGTGCGCAGCGCGTCGCCGTCCCGCTGTGGTTTATTCATGCAAAGGTCACCGTCTCCAGCGCCAGAATGGGGTACTCGTCGTCATCGTTGAGCCACACCTTCTGCCCCTGCCCCTGATAGAGCGCGCCGTCGTCGTCCAGCGCCCGCCACTCGGTGGCGCGGCCCAGCATAAAGCGCTCTTCGGACTGGGCTTCCAGCGGATAGCGGGCCGGGATCTGGCATACCTGCTCGCTGCCGTCGGTCAGGCGCACCAGCGCGTGCCGCCATACCAGGTCGGTAACGCTGGCGGGAGCCTGAAAGCGAATTTCGGCGATAGCGGCAAACGGCACCCAGAAGTAGCGGCCGTTAACGAGTGTTTCACATACCGGGCCGAGCCGGGCATCGCCGTCCATCAGCCAGGCGAAATCGCCGCCGGGCGTCAGAGTCCCGGGATTGGCATCAGCCTGTTCCAGGGCGGCGAGACGCAGCGAATCGGCCTGCGCCGGAGCGCCGAGGGCCGCGGCCAGATCGGCAAGCCACGGCCACTGGCCCTGCGGCATCTGCGGTAACTGACGTCCGGCCAGCACCTCTTCACGCTGCAGTTCGCCCTGCAGGGTCTGCTCAAGCAGGGTCACGGTCGGCGCCGCCTGGGGCTTGAGCGCCAGCCAGCTCTTCAGCTGGGTCAGAGCGCGGCTCCAGTTGCCGCTCAGGCAGAGAAACTGCACGAACGCCGCCCGCAGGTCGGCATCCGCCGGGCGGGCCTTGATGTCATTTTCCAGCCGCGCCAGCGCGGCGGCGACGCTCTCGCCGCCCAACTGCTGATAGAGAGTGTTCATCAGTGCTCCTTAGTTGGCCGCGCGCCAGGCGCGGGCCGCCGGGTTGCTCAGGCGCGGCAGCAGGCCGTCAATCAGCACCACGCTCAGGTGCGCCTGCGCCGGTAGCCAGGGCGCCCAGGCTTTGCGGGCCGCCTCCACTTTTGCCTGCACCTGCGCCGGATCGGCGGCCTG
Organism: Pluralibacter gergoviae ATCC 33028 = NBRC 105706; assembly: GCF_001598855.1. Taxonomy (GTDB): domain Bacteria; phylum Pseudomonadota; class Gammaproteobacteria; order Enterobacterales; family Enterobacteriaceae; genus Pluralibacter; species Pluralibacter gergoviae. Next base: position 69,334 of record NZ_BCZS01000012.1, read on the forward strand.
CTCGCGGGAGATCTCCACCGCCAGAGTACCGTCCATTTTCCAGCTGCTCTGGTCAGCGTCGTAGGGCAGGATTATCCAGCTCTGCCCGGCCTCTTCGGCGCCGAGCACCATGCGCTGGTTATTGACGGCGGTGATCAGCAGTTTGTTCGGATCGGCGCCGTCGCCGAGGCCGGTGACCGGGAAGCCGTGGACGAAGGTGACGGTTTGCTGGCGATCTTCGCCGCCGACCTGGCGGGTTAGCGTGGTTTTGCCGCTCAGCCAGCCGCCCTTCTCGCAGTCGCCGGAGCTGCCCGCCGGGATAAACAGCGCCGGGGTGCCGGCGCTCTCCTGCCAGAAGGTGCGCAGGCGGCAGCCGTCCATCAGGGTGAACTCCTGCCACGGCGTGCGGTCCGCGATTGGCGAACGCGCCTCGATGTTATCTTCCGGTGCCAGCAGGCCCGCCGGAACGGCCGTCTGGCTGGCCGCCGTCGCCGGCTGGTCGGCGGCGACTTTCACCGCCCATTTGTCGCTTTTCGCCGCCGTGCCGTGGGCGATCTGCGCATTGCTGCCGTCCACCAGCGACCAGTTCATCTGTTTAAGACGGCTGCACTGGTGTTCGAGCAGGGCGCCGACGCGCGGCAGAAAGTTATTCAGCACTTTGGCACTTTTGCTGCCGCCGGTGACGATGCGCAGGGAGAGTTCGCTATCGCACCAGTCCTGGGCGGTGTTGCCTTTGACGTTATCGAGCCACACGTCCAGCTTCTGGGACGGCGACTGTACGATGCGGAAATTGTCGGCCTGCGCGGCGCCAGCGGCAGCGAGCAGCATCGCCATTACGGTTAACCTGAGTTTCATAGAAGTCCTTGTGTCAGTCCCGCAGGGGAAAAAACTGCGCGGCATCGGAGAGCGTGTGCAGGAGCGTTGCCTCTTCCGGGCTCCCCATCCATACCGCCACGGCGCTGTAGTTGTCCTGCGACCCCTGCGCGCCCTGGTTCTTTTTTTGAATAATCTGGTTCATCAGGGTCAGCCACTCGTGGGGCGTGTTGACCATCTGCAGGGCAGATTTCATCTGCTCTTCGCCAACGCAGTGCCAGAACCCGTCGGTGCAGAGCAGAAAGGCGTCGCCGTCTTCCACCGGCACCACATCACTGTAGCTGGCCTCCGGCCCCTCGCTGGCCATGCCGAGCGCCCTGTAGAGCAGGTTGCTGTTGATCTCGTCCGTCTGGTGCCCGGCGTCCTTCATCTGCTGGACCAGGCTGTGATCGGTGGTGACGTGGTACAGCCAGCCGCGGCGGAACAGATACAGGCGGCTGTCGCCCGCGTGCGCCCAATAGGCCAGCTTATAATCGCGGTCGATAAACAGGCTGACGAGGGTGGTGCCCATCCGGTGATAATCCGGCGTCGCCTGCTGCTCGCTGATGATGGCCCGGTTGGCCTCGCGCACGTAATCGCGGATGCTCTGCGCGTTGAGGTGGTTGTCACCGTCGAAGCGGGTGAGGATCGCGTTGCGCGCCAGCTCGGCGGCCACATCCCCGCCGGGCAGTCCGGCAACGCCGTCGCAGACCACAAAACAAGCGGAGCGATCGCCGACGGTTTCGCCGGTCTGATCCTGGTTACTGGCGCGCGTTCCCTGGCGGGAAAGTGATGCCGTTGTAATATCCATTATTCTTCCGAGCCGCTCTGGGAGTCTTTGTACTGGTTCACTTCCATGTCGTAGGCGTAGAGGAATGCTTCGCCAAACAGCGTATGGAAATCGTCTTCAATCTCGCCGGCGGTTTCGCCGTAGGTGCGCACGAAGTAGTCCCACAGCGCGGCCTTGCGGGTGGCGGAGAGCGACAGACGCGAGGTCACGCCGTCGCGCTTCGCCTCCTCCTCCAGCTGCTCCGGGTTAAAGGATTGCAGCATGGCGGCGATGATCGCCCGGATCCCCGAGATCATCCCCAGCTGGTGGGCCTGCAGGTCGATCAGCGCATCGCGCACCGATTTTTTCGGCGGCATAAAGCCCGGCATCCGCGCGCCGAACATCTGCATCAGCACGGTTTTGCCGGACGGCAGCAGTTTGAACGGGTTGTTGGCGTCGTCGAGCACCATCGTCATGTCGGCCTTGACCCCGCGCTTTAGGATCGAGCGCGAGGAGAGCAGCGCCACGGTGCCCTGGGAGAACATGCTCATCATCTGGCCGAGCTGGCGCATGTTTTCGCGGTCGAACTGCGGCACCGGCTGCATGTCGCCGAGGCCCATGCCCTCCAGCAGGGCCTCCAGCAGTTCGCCCTGCAGCACGTCGCCGCTGGCGGGCTGCTGCGGATCGGCGGCCGATCCGCTGTTCTGCACCGGATCGATGCGCAGGCGGCCCTTCGGCGTCTGCGCGGCCTGACGGACCACCGTCTGCGGCGTCGGCAGGGTGATGCCGGAGAGATCGTCGCTCTCCGGCGGCGTCTGAGGCTGCTGGGGCGCTGATTGGGTTGGCTCAGCGGACTTTGGCGGTGCCGGTTCGGGCTGCGGCGACGGCTCGACGGCCTGCGGCGGCTCCATAAACAGCGGCGAGGTCAGCTCCGGATCGGGCTCCTCCTGCCGCGCGGGATCAGGCTCGGGCTGACGCACGGGCTCAGTCGCAGCCTGCCTGGCAGGCGCCTGCGGCGCGGGCTCTTCGTAGGCGTCCACCGGCGTCAGCGGCGCGCCGCCCATCAGCCCCAGCGGATCGTCGCTGCGGGCCGCCTTTGCGCCCTCGCCGCCGCCGAACAGCGCCAGCGGATCCAGCTCGTCCTGCGACGCTTCTGCCGCGGGCGCGGGCTTAGCGGGCGCCCCGTCGGGCTGTACCAGCGCGGTGGGCGTCACGTCAGCAAAGATGCTCTCTTTATTGAACGGCGTCTCTTCGGCAAACAGGCGGTCGGTGTCGACGCCCTTCTGCGCGAACAGTGGTTCGCTGTCGTTAAACATCGCCAGCGGATCTTCCGGATTGCGCTCCGCAGGCTGCGGGGCCTCAAACGGATCGTGTTCCTCCGCGGCGGGCTGCGGCTTCGCCGCCCGGCCGGTGGAGATGCTGTCGGAGATGGAGAACTCCTGCCTCAGGCTGTCCCAGATCTCCGACGGCACGGCGGTCGGCGTCGCGTCTGACGCTTCCGCTGTTGGAGCAGCGGCGGGCGGCGCCGGTGCGGCCGGTGCAGCGGGCTGTGGGCGGGCAACAGGCTGCGCGGCGGCGGCCATGCGGCTCACCGGCTGGGTGTCCAGCACCAGATCGCTGACTTCGATACGGTATTCGTCGATGGTGAGGATATCGCCGTCCTGCAGCTCTACCTGACGGCCGTGCTCCAGCGGGATATCGTTCAGCACCACTTTGGTGACGTTACCGCGGTTGGTTATCCGGCATTCGCCGCTGGCATCAACGTGAACGATGGCCTGCAGCCGGGAGATCGCGCGGTCGGCGTCCGGCAGCACCAGATTGTTATCGGTGCCGCGTCCGATAGTGCCGCCAGGGGGATAAAAGTCACAGCTGCTTTGCGGCGGCTGCTGACCGGCCTTGCTCGAAATAATCGTGAATCGCATAGCGTATTCCTGCTGGTATGATTGGCGCTCAAACGTTGCCGCTCTCGGGGAAAGCGGCGGCGTTTGAGGGGAGAGTTATATACAATTGAAAGCATTCAGAAGGATCAATATCGAAAATATAATTCATTGATTAGGATGAAGCTTAGCTATCAGATATAAAATACACAGCAATAAAAAGAAAAATAATGAAGCCCATATCAGGTAACGATACGTTTTCACCCAAGAGAGTTCATAAACAGATAAAATATACTGTGATGCTTCAGGTGCCATCCAACGTCTCTTTGTTCTTTTAATCTTTTTTCTTTTAACCAGCATAATAATGAATTGAGCACGGTGCATAAAGAACAATGAACCAGGCTGAAAATAATACATCAACTCATCTCTATCAATAAATCCTTTGCGATACAATGAATAAAAAACAGCAAAAGATTCTGCATCATACTTTTTATAAATGCGATTCTGCAAAAAATATATCACTCCCATTCCTAAAAAGACAAACAAACCAAAAAATATATAAAATGTTGAGTATGACATAAAAACAGCCCCAGATTAAAATCATGCTACGTTAAGGCGCTGAAAGGTATTCACACTCGTGAGTTTAAAAACAATTAGTTAGGTGATTAGCGCCTCAACATCTCCACTATTCAGCTTTATTAATTACTAGCTGTTTATTTTTATTTTTTGTGATTATAAATCTGGTTGCATAACGCTGGGATTTATTCGCGCCCTCTGCTTTTAGTGAAACATCGTATTCACCCTCTTGCCAAACTATTCCTGACCATGCATAGCATTCTCCTGCCTGAAGCGTTTGCATCTTTCCTGATACTCCGGGAGATGAAATTGTTTCCCATTTTCCCGCCCGGTTATGCATTACTGTTGGTGTATAGATTTTTACAGGAGCTGTTAATGATGTGTTTGTAGGAAAAATAAAGCAGGGTGCATTATCTCTTATACCTACATCTAATGATTTATATTGAGCAGGATGTGAAACACATCCATTAATCAACAACGCTGAGAAAGCAAACGGTAGAATTTTTTTTATCATAACCAAACTCGCTTATCCTTAGGGTTTCTTAGAAAATCTTCCAGCGTTTTTTTGTACTTCTCTTTCAAGTCAGGTCCGATTATACCTTTAAAGCCAGTAATATTAACAAAGTCGCCTAAGCCAAAGTTAACCAAAAAGAAATAATCAGACACTATTGATGCCTGCTGCTCCATCCCAAAATCTGCAAGCTTTTTATCGGAAGGTAGCGAATACTCATAACTGGCAGCCCAACTAAAAGCGCCTCGAGTACGAACATTCATCCCCACCTGATGCTGAAGCACGTGAACCATTTCATGTATAAACCAGTGCTTATATCTTGGCACTTCAGTTGAGAAGTCATCTCTATAATGAGGATCGCGATAATATATCTCTCCATTCGGCGTCATTGCCACATCGGCTGACTGCATATTAAACGGTAAATAACTATCATTGTGAACTTTAACTTCATAATATTTAATAGCATCGCGAAAAACTGTTCTCGCTAAGGAGATCTCTCCAACTGTTAATAATCTCGAGCTTCCTTCTGGTAACATTTTTTATATCCTCAAATACTTTTTAGTAGATCGGGGATAACTCCCCGATCCTGAAGAGAATAAATTACGCTTCTTTATTCTCTTTAATGTTCCAGCCAGCGGTGCTTTCAGCGCCTTTACCGCCCTGAGAAGTCTGCTCCCAGTACTGCTGCTTCACTTTCGATGCCTGGAAGGCGTAGGTCACGCCAACGGTGTCGCCGTTGTCGGCACCGGTGTACTGCACGGAGGTCACCAGCACGTCATCCAGGGTGATGCGTGCGTACTCAACCTGCTGGCCGCCGGCCTTGCAGATGGAGACTTCAACTTTGGTCAGGTGCTTACCGCTGGCGCAGTGCTTGAGGATAGCGGTGGTGGATTTGTCGATCAGCGCGTTGATGTGCAGGTCGTTAAAGTTCACTTTACCTGCGCCGCCGCCGCCGCCTACGCTCATATTACCCGGCTGGGATGCGCCCCAGGAGAAGGAGGTAATATCAGTCCAGCCAGTGTGGTGGGAATCTTTAGATTCACCAGTCACACCTTCGACTTTCAGAAACATATCAATAGCCATAGTATTTACTCTTCGTTGTTTAAAATGAACGCTTTCGAAAAAGCATTTATATGGCAAACAGGAAAGCATGGGGCTGAATAAAACAGTCCATATTTTACCTCTGCCTCGGAAACTGAATTGCGGTTAACAATTCAGGATTCTTGAATAACGCGGTGCCGGGTGCCCGGCGGCACTGCGTTTGCCGGGCCTACAAGTTCTCAGAAACCGTAGGTCGGGTAAGCGTAGCGCCACCCGACAATAAAGGCGGCGCTACTGCGAATAGAGATGCTGAATATCACGACTCTGTGCGATAAGCGTACATTTCAGTACGTTATACGAGTAATGCGTAGAGCCGGTCAGCGGCTCTTTTAAGCCTTTATCAATCGCCGCATCGGCCTTCTCAAATACCTCAACCGGCAGCGAGCTGACTTCAAGCCACGCTGCGGCGCTGGCATTAGCATCGGATACCAGCGCTTTATCGGCAGTAATTTTTCCGATACAGCGATTTTCTACCCAGTGGGTGAAGATTTGTTGCTGCGTAAAAGAGGACGTCTCAGGCAGCACTTTAGCGGCGGCCGAGAGTGATACTATCATCAGCATAAAAATATAATAGCGATGAATTATTTTAGCTCCCAAAACCAAATTTCTTTACAGTCAACATAACAGTGTGAATTACATTGAATCATGTTGTCGCCCATTGGCTCTAATAAATCAATATGCCCGCCATTGTAATCTGTTATTTTATTGAAAAAACAACACCTTTCCTGTTTCTCAGCTTCTCGCCAGCCTGACGTATATCAGTGTATACTTCAGCCGCGCCAAACACATTCTTCTTATAAAGCTGATCGGCAAGAAGCTTTGCTCCCGGCTCAATTTTTTTACCTTTGTATGGACCAGATTTTATCGATAGTCGCCCCTGAAAATTGACATCACATTTTAATAGGGCCAAACTCATGCGCACTGCACATGTGTTAACATATCCAGGATTAGATTTTATCAGCGCACTTGCGTCATAACCTATTTCATTATAAAGCGTATCACGAGGCACATAGTCAACACGATCTTCATTAGAGGTGTAATGATACTTTTTTAATTGTGCATAGAGAGGTTTCATTATTTACTCCCTTTGGAACAAGGTAAATCCAGCATTAGTGCTTTTTTTATCAAAGCAGCGGCAGGTTCTTTTTTTTGTTCGTCAGACAGTTTACTGAAGTAGCTATAAATACTTTCCCTCAATGACCCCGGTAATGCCACTTTATAACTGCACCACGAACTCCCCTCCGTCGCATCCATCACGCCCATCAGATACATATTTGCCTTCAGCCGCTCTTGCCCATCGTCTTTTGACAGCCAGGCGTGGAGAAACTTCTCTCCGCTGATTTGGATATCGTTTCGGCTAAGGCTGTTCGGATCGCGCAGCAGGTTTGAACCTTCGTCCACGGCTATGGCGCTGGCGGAAAGTGTCATTGCGGCGGCCGCAAATAGCGTTGCAGGTAGTAGCTTCATCGTTCCTCCTTGCCGTGAAGAGTGCCGGGACAAACGTCCCGGCGTCTGACGTTAACCCTCTTTCGTCTTCAGCGACGGCAGCTTCGAAACCAGGCGCAGGGAGACGGTCAGGCCCTCCAGCTGGTAGTGCGGGCGCAGGAAGAACTTGGCGGTGTAGTAGCCGGGGTTGTCTTCAATCTCGGCGACCTGCACTTCGGCGGCGGCCAGCGGCTTGCGGGCCTTGGTTTCCTGGGAGGAGTTGGCCGGGTCGCCGTCGACGTAGTTCATCACCCAGTCGTTGAGCCAGCGCTCCATGTCGTCGCGTTCGCGGAAGGAGCCGATTTTGTCGCGCACGATGCACTTCAGATAGTGGGCGAAGCGGCAGCAGGCGAACAGGTACGGCAGGCGCGCGGCGAGGCGGGCGTTGGCGGTGGCGTCAGCATCGTGGTATTCGGCCGGTTTCTGCAGCGACTGGGCGCCGATAAAGGCGGCAAAGTCGGAGTTTTTGCGGTGAATAAGCGGCATAAAGCCGTTTTTCGCCAGCTCGGCTTCGCGGCGGTCGCTGATGGCGATTTCGGTCGGGCACTTCATGTCCACGCCGCCGTCGTCGCTCGGGAAGGTGTGGTACGGCAGATTTTCCACCGCGCCGCCGGACTCGACGCCGCGAATGGAGGTGCACCAGCCGTACTCTTTGAACGAGCGGTTGATGTTGGCCGCCATCGCGTAGGCGGAGTTAGCCCAGGCGTAGTTGTTGTGGTCCGCGCCGTCGGTCTGCTCTTCAAAGTCGAAGCCGTCCACCGGGTTGGTGCGGATGCCGTACGGCAGGCGGGCGAGGAAGCGCGGCATTACCAGCCCCAGATAGCGGGCGTCTTCCGATTCGCGCAGCGAGCGCCAGGCGGCGTACTCGGTATTCTGGAAGATCTTGGTCAGATCGCGCGGGTTGGCCAGCTCCTGCCAGGTCTCCATCTGCATCACGCCCGGCGCGGTGCCGGTGATGAACGGGCAGTGGGCGGCGGAGCCGATGCGCGCCATTTCGCCCAGCAGCTCAACGTCCTGCGGGCCGTGGTCGAAGTAGTAGTCGCCGACGATGCAGCCAAACGGCTCGCCGCCGAACTGGCCGTACTCCTGCTCGTAAACCTTCTTGAAGATCGGGCTCTGGTCCCAACCGACGCCCTTAAAGCGCTTGAGGGTGCGGCCCAGCTCCTGCTTGGAGATGCTCATAAAGCGAATTTTGAGCATCTCGTCGGTTTCGCTGTTGTTCACCAGGTAGCTCAGGCCGCGCCAGGCGCTCTCCAGCTTCTGAAAATCATCGTGGTGGATGATCTGATTGACCTGGCGGGAGAGCTGCTCGTCAATGCCGGCGATCAGGTTCTGAATGGTGCGATAGGTGTCGTTAGAGAAGGTAACGGTATTCTCCAGCGCCTGCTGGGCGAGGGTTTTTACCGCGCTCTCTACGGCGCTGCGCGCCTGGTCGGTCTTCGGGCGGAACTCTTTGTTCAGCAGGGCGCTGAATTCGTCTTCGCTGAAGGCCTGGCCGGGCTGCTGCTCATGCTGTTGTCCTGGATTGCTCATGATTACTCCTCTTTGCCTTTGGCGCTGTCATCCTGGTTCGGGACCTGGCTCAGGGACTTGAGCAGCGTCGGATCCTGCAGAATTTTGGCGATCAGCTCTTCGGCGCCGTTTTTGCCGTCCATATAGGTCAGCAGGTTAGAGAGCTGGGTGCGGGCTTCCAGCAGCTTATTCAGCGGCTCGACTTTGCGGGCCACCGCGTCCGGCAGGAAGTCTTCCATGCTATCGAAGGTCAGATCGACGTTGAGCTTGCCTTCGCCGGTCAGGGTGTTGTCGACGTTAAAGGCCACCCGCGGCTTCAGCGCCTTCATGCGCTCGTCGAAGTTGTCGATGTCGATATCGAGGAACTTGCGTTCGTCCACCGGCGGCAGGTTGTCCACCGGCTTGCCGACCAGATCGGACATGACGCCCATGACGAAAGGCAGCTGGATTTTGCGTTCCGCGCCGTAAATCTCGACGTCGTACTCGATCTGCACGCGGGGCGCGCGGTTGCGCGCGATAAACTTCTGCCCACTCTTACTTATAGCCATGATGTTCTCCATCGTAGATGCGCGGTAAAGGTTGTGCGCCAGACGTTATGCCTGCCGCCGTAGCGTCTGGTCGCGTCAGTCGCGACGTCCAAAGATAGTTTCCAGCTGATGCACGCCGTCGGGGGCGAGATCGCGAATGATCTCCATGAAGTCCAGCTCGGCGAGCTTCTGCACCCGCTCGATCATCAGCGGCGCCGGGTGGCTGGGCTCGTAGCGGGCAAAATACTGCTTCGCCTTTTCGAGCATCAGCTGGGCGTCGGCGCGGGTCGTTACTTGGGCGTTGCGCCAGTCCACCGCCTGCGGCGCGGGCGCGGCGGCGGCGGCGGTTGTCGGTTCACTCACGGCACTCTCCTCGCCGGCGGGCTGGAAGGTTGAGAGATCGGTTATCTGGCAGGCGCTGGCCACCAGGCCGACGCTTTTCAGCAGCTGCTCCATCTCCGGGGCATTGCTTTCCCCGAGCTTATCCACCAGCAGATCGTAGATGGCCTGCAGCTGCTGGTGAATGGTGACAATCGCCTGAATGCCGGGCTGTTCCGCCCTCGCCAGTTCGTCAATCAGCCGCGAGCGGCCGCCGGGATAGTCGGGGCACTCGGTTTTGCTGCCGTCGAGCAGCGCCTGGGCGTCGCGCAGGCTCAGCTCGTCGCCGCTGCTGCGCAGCAGCAGGGCATTGCGCAGCGCGGTAGTGAGGGAGGATTTGTCCCCCAGCCCCGCGAGGGCGTTGATGCGGTAAAACGGATCTTCTTCGCCGTACTCTTCCAGCAGGGGATACAGCGGCTGCCACCAGAGCGTCAGCGCCTGGCGGATCAGCGTCACGCCGTCGGCGTAGCCCGCCAGGCCCCGGCGGCGGGTCCAGGCGTGGGTCAGGGAGACCATCACCCGCAGATCTTTGGTGCGGGCCAGCAGGTCCGAGGCCAGCTTCTCGACCTGCATCCAGTCGGCGGGCTCCGCCGGGATGATGGTGTCGCCAAACTGCTGCTCGGCTTTGCCCTGGCTCGCCTGCTCCATCGCCTGAAAGTCGGCGTCGTATTCAAGGTTGTCGCCGCACGGCTGTTCGTGGCTCACGGGCGTCAGAAATTCATCAATATTCATCGGTAGCCTGCTTATTCAAACATCGGCGGATAGAGGCCGTGGCGGCCGGGCCGCGCCCCGCCGGCGGGATCGAACAGCAGGGTAAACAGCTGTCCGGTCAGGTTGCCGCTGTGCACGTGGGTGTAGAGCGGATAGCCGTCGGCGCGGTTGGTCCACCAGAAGCTGGTCTGCCGCTGGGGATCGAAACAGTCGGCGGCCTGCTGCCAGCCCAGGGTGCTCTGGCCGTCGCCGTCGTAGCCGATCACGTCGAGGATCTCCGAGCGCTGCTCCGGCTCGCCGAGGCGCGGGGCCGGGATCGCCAGCAGGGCCGCGTCCAGCTGTTCGGCGGAGTAGCCGTTGCGCACCGCGTGCAGCAGCGTGCGGCCCACCTGCTCATACCACTCCCCTGCCCGGCTGAGGATCTGCGGCGACCACTCCAGCGGGTTAAATGCGAGCTGGACGCAGATCGGATACTGGCGGCCGACCCGGTCGCGGCCGGGGATCAGGCAGCCCATCTGCACCATCTGGCCGCTGAGCATCGGCGGCACGATAAAATTCCACACCGGAGCGCTGCTGAATTCACGCTCGCCGCTGCGCTGCTGCTCCTGCTGCCAGGCGAGCAGCCCTACCTGGAACCAGTGCGACCACTGGCGGACCAGGATGTCCGGGAAGCGGCGCTGTAAAAAATCACCGGTACTCGGCAGCTTGCCGTACCAGCCGGGCGAAGGGATGTTCGTCATTCGGCTTTCCTGGAGGGTTAAGGACATGAAAAATGCGGCAGCTGGAACGGGTTGCGAATGCTGTTCGGCGCAAACTCCAGCGTCACCTGATGGCCGTCAACGTTAAAGGTGGCCTGGCGGCTGAGGCTGCTGCTGCCGGGCGCGGTGCGTGCCTTGTCGAAGAAACGGTTGAGCGCCCAGGCGCCGCTGGTGGTCAGCGTGGAGGTGGTGCCGTCCGCCAGGCCCAGCTGCATGCGCACCTGGCTGGTGCCGCCCGGTCCCGGCCAGCTCATCATCTGCACCGCCTGCGGGCCGTGGCTGTAGCGCAGCTGCTGGCCGTCAACGTCGAGCGTCAGGTTAAGAATGCGGTTGTCCATGCTGATGGTGCGCACGCTCACCTTGAAGGCGGGCGACGTCGCGCCGTTGGCAAAGAAGGCATCGCGGATCGACTGCGCCTGCTGGAACGGGCGCAGCATGCTTTCGCTGCCCGGCAGCGTTTTGCCGTCGATGCCCGGCGTAAAGCGCCAGCTGCTCTGGGTGGTATCGACTTTGTTGGTCAGGTTATCGCGAAAGAAGGTGTCCATCATGCCGGTGCCGGGGGCAAACATGCGCGCCAGGTCGTCCGGAGTCACCTCGGTGCGCGCCCCGCGCACCAGCGGATAGCGGCCGGCGATGGCCTGGCGGCAGAAGCCGCCCACCTCAACGTTCAGCCGCTTGCGGATGTTGTTCAGGTCCCGCTGCTGGGTGTCGCTGCTGGCGCCGCTGGCCATTTTACTGAACATGGTCTGCAGTCCGCCCGGCAGGCGCCCGGCGCTGGCCTGCAGGCGGCTGATAGCGTCGCCGCCCGGCGGCTGCATGCCGCTGTTGGCCGCGTCCTGCACCGCCGTCAGATAGCGGTAAAGCTCGTCCACCTGCTTGAGGAAGTCATCGAAGACGATGGTCTTGCTGCCCTTCTCCAGCGGCTGCGCCAGTTCGATCAGCGGCGCAAAGTGGTCGGTCGCCTGCTGCTCCGGGGTCTGGGCGATGGCCCCGCCCTGGGGGGCGCGCTGTTCGCCGTTGCTGAACAGCGCCTCCAGCGTGCGGGTGGCGCGGTTGTCCGCCGGTTTCTCTTTTCCGCCATCCGCCTGCTCCGGCTCGGCGCGGCTCAGCGTCAGCACCTGGCTTAAGTTAATCACCAGCCGGCGCAGCGGCGAGCTGCTGCCGGAAATCAGCCGGGCGGTGTTGATCCGCGACGACAGATCGGCGCTGTTGTTAAGCTGGATATCCTGGATGTAGCTGTCCCAGCTGGCGATAAAGTCGCGCACGTAAAGCTGGCGCACGGCGTTATCGGTCTGCTGCTTGTCTTCCTGGGCGGTGGTGGCGCCCAGCACCCAGCTGTCGTCCTCGTGCAGGGCGGTGGTCACGCTGTCGATCTGCTTGTTGAAGACGTTCCAGTAGCCGTCCGGGGTGTAAAGCCCCGGCACGCCGTCGCTCACCGGCTTACCGCTTTTGCGCGAGAACACCAGCTCGCTCTGCGGGCCGCCGAGGGTCGCCAGCGACACCGGCTTCAGGTCATCGTCGTGCTCCAGCAGGCGCTTGAGGCGACCGTAGACGCGGGTCGAGAGCGGCTGCTGGTTAATCAGCGCCCGCTCGCGGGCGATCAGCGCATCGTCCTTAGCATAGGGCGACGACTGGATCTGCGGCTCCAGCAGGGCAATCAGGTGCCCCTCAAGCTGGCGCAGCTGCGCCTGGGTAACGTTCTGCGGCAGATTGCGCTGCAGGTTGAGCATCACCCAGGAGGTGAGGAACTTGCCGTCATACTTTTTCGGCAGGTAGAGCATCTGGTAGGCCTTCAGCGCCTCGTAGCTGTACTCCACGTCGCTGCCGTTGTCGTTGCGCAGCCAGGTGGTGATGCGCATCGCCACGTCCGGGAGCAGCATCTGGGTCAGCGCCTTCTGATACAGGGTCTGCGAGGCGTCGCTGACGTCATTGCCGCGGTACAGGCCCATGCGGCGGGTCAGCGGCGGCGCGTTGAGGTCAAAGTCGTCGCTCTTCGGCAGTGCCTGCAGGCCGTTGAGCAGCGGCAGCATGCTGAACAGGTCGCGCTGCGACGGATCCTGCAGGGCTTTACTCTGCTGCTCCAGCGGCGGCACTTTAGCGTCCACCTGCTGCAGATAGCTCTTGTTGTTGCCGTAGCTCACCAGCCACAGCCAGCCGAGCACCACCAGCAGCAGCGCCAGCAGCGCATAGCCGGACCAGATCACCGCCCGGCTGCGCAGCTCCCACCAGCGGTTCTGCCCGGCAATGCCCGCCTCCTGGAAGATGACGTTCTGCAGCAGGTTCTTGATAAAGTAGCTCTGGCCTTTGCCGCCGGGGATCGGCGCCTCTTTGCTGACCGCGTCCCAGCTGTCGCCTTCGGCGCCCTGGGGCAGCGACAGGGAGCGGTTCAGCTCGCCCATCACCCGGTCAAACGGCAGCCCCTCCTGGGTGCCGCTGGCGAAGTAGATGCCGCGCGGCGAGAATTCGGTTTCAAAGTTGGAGCGGGCAAAGACGGTGCTCAGGTAGTCCGCCAGCAGCGGCCTGAGGGCGGCGAACTCCTGCGGGAAAAGCCACGCCTCGGCGCGGGCCTTCGCGTCGTGCTCCTGGAGCATGGTGTCCCCCAGCCCGGCATCGAGGCGCTGCTGCAGCTGCGAGAACTCCTGGTGGAAGTTGCCCATCAGGTCAAAGCCCGCCAGCTTCGCCTGCTCCCACGGGAAGGTGAAGCCCCAGATCTGGTCCCGCTGCGCCTTGTCGTAGTCGGCAAACCACGCCCGGAAGCCCTTCAGCAGGTCCGCTTTAGTAACCAGCACATAAACCGGGAAGCGGATACCCAGCTGCTCGTGCAGTTCAGAGAGGCGCTGGCGCAGGTTTACCGCCTGCTGGCGGGAGGCCTCCGGCGACTGGGTCAGCAGGTCGGAAATACTGATGGTCACCACCACGCCGTTAATCGGCTGACGGCGGCGGTACTTGCGCAGCAGGCCGATAAACTTCAGCCATTCGCCCGCGTCCTGGGCCTGTTCGCTCTCCTGGGTAGTGTAGCGGCCGGCGGTATCCAGCAGCACCGCCTCGTTGGTGAACCACCAGTCGCAGTTGCGGGTGCCGCCGATGCCGCGCAGGGCGGTCTTGCCGAAGCGGTCCGCCAGCGGAAACTGCAGGCCGGAGTTGGCGAGCGCGGTAGTTTTCCCGGAGCCGGAGGCGCCGATAATCACGTACCACGGCAGCTGATAGAGGTACTGGGTGCTAAAGCGCTGGGTCCAGGCGCTGCTGCCCGCTTTGCTGAAGTGGGCCTTTTTCAGCACCTGCGCCGCCTCGTCAAAGCGTTCGGAAAGGATCTGATCCTCGCTGTTGAGGCGCGCCTGCGGGTCATTTTCGCCGGCGGCGCTCTTTTTCTTCTCCTGCTCCTGCAGGTTATCCATCAGCTTGCGGTTGAGCCAGGCGTTGTACAGCCGGGGCACGATGTGGCTCTGGGCCCAGAACAGGTAGACCACCGCGATGGTGATAATCCGGTTCTGGGTGGACTCCAGCGGCCGGGTATCAACGATGGAGAGCAGCGGGCCAATCATCCAGATAACGGAGGCCACGGCCGTGGCGCCGAGGAAGCCCCAGAGAATGCGGTTAGTCAGTATTGAAAGCAGAGTCGTCAGCATCCTTTAGTTTCCTTGTGGCAATCCGTTCAGCTCGGCCTGGGTGTTGTCAGGCGACACCAGCAGCGTAATTTCCACACGGCGGTTGCGTGCGCGGTTCTCAGGCGTGTTGTTCGGCGCAATCGGGTCGACCTCGCCGCGCCCTTCGGCCTTCGCGCGGCCGGGCTGGGAAAGATGTTTCTGCAGCTGCTTCTGCACCGAGCGGGCGCGTTCCAGGGAGAGCTCGTAGTTAGAGGCAAAGCGCGCGCTGCGGATCGGCACGTTATCGCTGTAGCCCACCACCAGAATCCGTCCGCTGACGTTATTCATTGCCTGGGCGATGCGGTCAATCACCGTGGCGTAGCGGTCGCGCACCACCGTTGAGGCGGAGGCGAACAGGCCGTCGCCCTTGAGGATCACCACGCTGCGGTCGGCTTCGTCGCGCACCGCCACCAGCCCCTCTTCGATTTCCGGGCGCAGGAAGCCGCGCAGGTTGAGCACCGCCGGCGGCTTCTCGGCGGGCTGCGCGACGGCGGCCTCCGGCAGCTGGGTCTGGTAGATTTTCGCCAGCACCGGGCTGGTGGCATCCCCCAGCCGCCAGTTGAGAATGATGTAGAACAGACAGGCGACGAAACCCGCCAGCGCGGCGCAGGCCCACAGGGGCACCACCGGGCGCCACAGCTTGCGCAGCACCGGGCGGTCTTCGCCGTGGGGCGAGAGCGGCGGCGCGTAGGCGCCGCGCACGCCGTAGATCATCTGCCGCAGGCGCTGCTTGATGGTCTCCAGTTGGGTGCGGCCGTTGTCCATCACCCGGTAGCGCCCCTCGAAGCCGAGCAGCAGGCAGTAGTTGATAAGCTCCAGCAGATTAATATGTTCGCGCGGGTTCTGCGACAGGCGGGCCAGCAGCTGGAAGAACTTCTCCCCGCCCCAGGTTTCGTTGTGGAAGGTGACCAGCAGGCCGTTGCCCGACCAGATGCCGCCGCCGCCCCACGGCGTCAGCGCCGCGGCCTCGTCCAGCGCCGTGCACAGACAGTAACGCGCGCCGACGATCACCTCATACGCCAGCCCCGCCTGCTGGCAGCGCACTTCGAAACGGCGGATTTCATCGATCAGCTTCTGCCGCAGCCCTTCCCGATCGTCGTGCGAGACCGAGTGGCGGATCTGCGGAATCGCGTTGAGCAAGGGACTGGCGGCTGCCACCAGCGGATTATTACCGCTGGCACCCGCCTCAACGGCGCGGGGGCCGGTGGCCTGTTGTTCCTGCGTGCTGCCGGGAGCCTGCTGTTGCTGCATAGTTAAACGCTCGCTTTATTATTCTGCTGAGCTACGGATAGCCCAGAATTCCATGTCCAGTCCGGGGAACTCGCCCGCCAGGTGCAGCGCGAAGGCGCCGGATTTCTCCATTTCACCCCACAGCTCGCTGCCCTTTTCCAGTTCGAAATAGTTGTAGCCGGCGTGCCACGGAATCTGCGGCGGCGCGGCGGGCATCGCCCGCAGCACGAGGCCGGGCAGCTGGAGCTGGACAAGGTCGCGGATCTTGCTGACCGGGGCGATCTTCATCTGCGCCGGGAAGTGGGTGAGCAGGATTTCGCCCGGCACGCTGGCTTTTACCGCCAGCACGAAACCGAACTCGCGTACCATGCTGGTATCGGGCACGGTGGCGATATTGAGGCCGTGGGAGCGTTCGGTGAGCGGCAGCTGAATGGCGTTGTCTTCCATCACCAGCGACAGACCCTGGCGCAGGAGCAGCATCAGTTTGCCGAAGCAGCCGGCCAGATCGTCGTGATCGTAGACCGGCGGCGCGTTCTCAAGGGTCCGCTGGGCGGTCCAGGTCGCCAGCTCGCAGGCGAAGGGCAGCCAGCTGCGCCACAGCGCTTCCGGGTGGAGCAGCGGCAGGTTTTTCATGTGCGCCGCCTCGCCGAGGTGGCGATTAACCAGCGTCAGCAGGGTAAATTCGATAAGCTCAGAGGTATTGAAGCGCCCCGGCTGGCGCAGGCGCCCCGCCACCTGCTGGCTGCGCTGCACCAGCAGGCCGTGCAGATCGTTAAGCATACCGAAGAGCAGCGTCTGGTTGCTGGCGTTGAGCGTCGGCGGAATATAGCCGCTATCGAGGCGCACGAGGTTATCGTTACGCTTCTCGACCACAAAGGCGACGCCGATGGCGGTCCACTCGGCGGTGAGGTCTTTTTCCAGCATCAGCTTCAGGCGCGGGCGGGCAAACTGCACGGTGGCATCGCCCACCGACAGGGCGTTGTCGTCCTCCACTTCCTGTTCGAAGGCGGTAAAGCGCGCCAGCGTGTCACGCTCTTCGCTGAAGATAACCTCTTCCCGTCCGCCGCGGCGCACCGGCAGCGCCAGCACCACTTTTTCGTTGCTGGTATTGTCCGGGATGGCCAGCGGCGCCGGACCGTGGCGACCGTCGAGAAACTGAAAGAAGGTGCCGTCCGGCAGCAGGCCGCTGGCATAGCTCAGGGCGATACAGCCCTGGCGCAGCATGGTTTCGTCCAGTTCGACGTCAAGAAATCCCCACAGGTAGGAGCGCTGCAGGCCGCCCCACTCGCGGATTTGGTGTTGCAGGTAGCTTTCCGCCCGCTGAAAGTGGTGCGGACGCAGGAACATGCCTTCGGTCCAGACCACCTTTTCTGCTTTGTTCATGCTGAATTCCTGTAGGGAGGCATTAATGGGTCACGACGCGGATCCCGTTGACGTCAAGAAAGAGGTTGGCCTGGAGTTCATCCGAGGAGAGCTTCCAGAACTTCCAGAACGGCGTGTCGCCGGCATCGGGCAGCGGCAGCGAAATGCGCCACTTTTTGCCATCCAGAGACTGATACTCCGCCATGACGCCGATATAGCGGGCATCGGGCGAACTCGGTCCGCTCAGGTTTTTTGCCAGCTGACCGGGCATAAGGAAGAACTCATCGCTATTGATCAGGTTACTGCCGAGCACCTTCTGGGCCTGGTTCTGCAGCGAGTAAAAGTCGGATGACATAAATTCAGCATCAGACTTGAGCAGCATCACGCGAACCTTCAGCGGCGCAGAGTTGTTTATTTGCGGGTGGGCTTGAAAATGAAGATTGTACCGGGAGGGGTCACTGTGCGAGGCCGAACCGCAGCCGCTGACCAACGTAGCCATAATCAAATAAAACGCCAGAAAGCTCCGGCGTAAAAAAATGTGTTTTTTCATACGGTATCATCCGTAGGGCCGGGATCAGTTAAGGATCCAGGTACCGTTATTGCCGCTTTTGCAGGCTTTGGTATTTCCATCGACGTTAACGCAGGTGGCTTTTTTGCGCGCTTTTTTCGGCCGGCGCGACTGATCGCGGACGGTCTTGTCGTACAGCTCGCTTTTCACGACCGCGTTAGCAGGCGCATAGCCGATAAGCTGTTCCTGGCCGTCGTTGGCCAGCGCAATCCATCCGCCGTCAACCTGGCCCAGCGCGGTATAGGTATCGCCGGTCTGCAGTTGGGTAATAACCTTGCCGCCGTAGCCCGGACGGTTCATGACTGCCGCAGAGTAGAGCGCGCGATAGGCGGTATTGATGGGTGTAAATTCTGTGGGCGGGACAACGATATGGCGGTGAGTCAGCGTCACGCCATTCACCTGTGAGGTTTCAATCGTATCGTCGGTAATTTTCGGTTTCGGTGTTTGACATCCTACCAGGCCCACTGCGATTGCAGCGGCGAATAACATTCTAATTTTCATCTGTTTTTCCATGCACTCTGTTATTTTATGAAAGCAGTATTAAGCGCGTAAGGCCATTTTATATTCGGGGTTCATCCTGATTTATTTCTGCGAAGAAACTGTCAGTTCTTAAATCCATAGCTACCGCACGACCTTCTGCGAACAGAAGCCCCGGCGCTTACATTTTTTTAACCTTATGGTCAAGATTTTACATAACGTGCGTTTCAATTCAACACGGTAATTTAGTAACCCACTAAATTTCAGAACATAATCCATATATTTAAGATTTTTCTCATGATAATCGGAATTTAACTTAAGTATCCGCTGAGTATTTATTTTATTTAATTTCAGCGATCTAAAAGATGAATCCGGTAATAGCGGAAGAACCAAAGCAATATAGTCAACCAGAGAAACTATATGGTATTTCACGCACGTTTTTAGGTGGTTTCTCGCTGGAGAAAAATGGACTTTTGAGGAAATGAAGTAATTGAATAAAGGAAGCTTATTATACTTTAAGGGAATATTTAATAACGATACGCTATTAATAAAAAAGCCTCCGGGCGGTTGCCGGGAGGCTTATGTTCGCTGACGCTAAGTCATCAGAACGGAATATCGTCGTCGAAGTCCATCGGCGGTTCGTTGGACGGCGCCGGCGCGGAGGACTGCTGCGGGCGAGACTGCGCGCCGCCGCTGAACTGATTGCCGCCCTGCGGCTGCTGCGGCTGGCCCCAGCCGCCCTGCTGCTGACCACCGGCCGGTGCGCCGCCGCCCTGACGGCCGCCGAGCATCTGCATCACGCCGTTCATGCCGACGACGATTTCGGTCGAGTAGCGATCGTTGCCGCTCTGGTCCTGCCATTTGCGGGTGCGCAGCTGGCCTTCGATGTACACCTGAGAGCCTTTACGCAGGTATTCGCCGGCCACTTCCGCCAGCTTGCCGAACATCACCACGGTGTGCCATTCGGTCACTTCTTTCATTTCGCCGGACGCCTTGTCGCGCCAGGATTCGGAGGTGGCGATACGAATGTTCGTCACGGCCCCGCCGCTTGGCATATAGCGGACTTCCGGGTCCTGACCCAGATTACCGACGAGAATTACCTTGTTTACGCCTCTGCTGGCCATGATCGAGTCTCCTGAAGGGATTTCTATACAAGTTTAAGCGCGGGATTGTAGCATTACCAGACGGCGCTTTGATAGTTTGCGAGGCCGATTCCGCAGAACTCTTTACCTGGAAGGCCGTTACTGCCGGGCCTGCGGCCACAATTCCAGCACTGTATATTCATTCAGGTAAAACTGTGTCATAATTAGCCGTTTCCGCCGATTGTACTGCCCACCACGCAGGCAGCATTCCGCGTCCGTGTCTCTACCGGGAAAGGTGAATGGATAAGATCGAAGTTCGGGGCGCCCGCACCCACAATCTCAAAAATATCAACCTCGTCATTCCTCGCGACAAACTGATCGTTGTCACCGGGCTGTCGGGGTCTGGCAAATCTTCACTGGCGTTCGATACGCTGTACGCCGAAGGGCAGCGGCGCTACGTGGAGTCGCTCTCCGCCTACGCGCGCCAGTTTCTGTCGCTGATGGAGAAGCCGGACGTCGACCATATCGAAGGGCTATCGCCAGCGATTTCCATCGAGCAGAAGTCGACGTCGCACAACCCGCGCTCCACCGTCGGCACCATTACCGAAATTCACGACTACCTGCGCCTGCTGTACGCCCGCGTCGGCGAGCCGCGCTGCCCGGATCACGACGTGCCGCTGGCGGCGCAGACCGTCAGCCAGATGGTCGATAACGTGCTGTCGCAGCCGGAAGGCAAGCGCCTGATGCTGCTGGCGCCGGTGATCAAAGAGCGTAAGGGCGAGCACAGCAAGACGCTGGAGAACCTGGCAAGCCAGGGCTATATTCGCGCCCGCATCGACGGCGAAGTATGCGACCTCTCCGATCCGCCGAAGCTGGAGCTGCAGAAGAAGCACACTATTGAAGTGGTGATTGACCGCTTTAAGGTGCGCGACGACCTCGCGCAGCGGCTGGCCGAATCCTTTGAAACGGCGCTGGAGCTCTCCGGCGGCACCGCTATCGTGGCGGATATGGATGACGAAAAAGCGGAAGAGCTGCTGTTCTCCGCCAACTTCGCCTGCCCGATCTGCGGCTACAGCATGCGCGAGCTTGAGCCTCGCCTGTTCTCGTTCAACAACCCGGCGGGCGCCTGCCCGACCTGCGACGGCCTCGGCGTGCAGCAGTATTTCGATCCCGAGCGCGTGATCCAGAATCCGGAGCTGTCGCTGGCCGGCGGCGCGATCCGCGGCTGGGATCGCCGCAACTTCTACTACTTCCAGATGCTCAAGTCGCTGGCGGACCACTATCAGTTTGACGTAGAAGCGCCCTGGGGCAGCCTCAGCGACAAGGTGCAGAAAGTGGTGCTCAACGGCTCGGGCAAAGAGTCTATCGAGTTTAAGTACATAAACGATCGCGGCGATACCTCGGTGCGCCGCCATCCGTTCGAAGGCGTGCTGCACAACATGGAGCGCCGCTATAAAGAGACCGAGTCCAACGCGGTGCGCGAGGAGCTGGCGAAGTTTATCAGCAACCGCCCGTGCGCCAGCTGCGGAGGCACCCGTCTGAACCGCGAGGCGCGCCACGTATTTGTGGAGAATACCGCCCTGCCGACCATTTCGGACATGAGCATCGGCCACGCGATGGACTTCTTCAATAACATGAAGCTCTCCGGCCAGCGGGCGAAGATCGCCGAGAAGGTGCTGAAGGAGATCGGCGACCGCCTGAAGTTCCTGGTTAACGTCGGCCTCAACTACCTGACGCTTTCCCGCTCGGCGGAAACGCTCTCCGGCGGCGAGGCCCAGCGCATCCGCCTGGCCAGCCAGATCGGCGCCGGACTGGTGGGCGTGATGTACGTACTGGACGAGCCGTCCATCGGCCTGCACCAGCGCGACAACGAGCGCCTGCTCGGCACGCTTATCCACCTGCGCAACCTCGGCAACACGGTGATCGTGGTGGAGCACGACGAAGACGCGATCCGCGCCGCCGACCACGTGATCGACATCGGCCCAGGCGCCGGGGTCCACGGCGGCCAGGTGGTGGCCGAAGGGCCGCTGGACGCCATTATGGCAGTACCGGAATCGCTCACCGGCCAGTTCATGAGCGGCAAGCGTAAAATCGACGTGCCGAAACAGCGCGTGGCCGCCGACCCGGAGAAGGTGCTGAAGCTGACCGGCGCCCGCGGCAACAACCTGAAGGACGTGACCCTGACGCTGCCGGTGGGGCTGTTTACCTGTATCACCGGCGTCTCCGGCTCCGGCAAGTCAACGCTGATTAACGATACGCTGTTCCCGCTGGCCCAGCGCCAGCTCAACGGCGCGACCATCGCCGAACCGGCGCCGTACCGCGATATCAGCGGCCTGGAGCACTTCGATAAGGTGATCGATATCGATCAGAGCCCGATTGGCCGCACCCCGCGCTCCAACCCGGCCACCTACACCGGGGTGTTTACCCCGGTGCGCGAGCTGTTTGCCGGCGTACCGGAAGCGCGCGCCCGCGGCTATACGCCGGGCCGGTTCAGCTTTAACGTGCGCGGCGGCCGCTGCGAGGCCTGCCAGGGCGACGGCGTGATTAAAGTTGAGATGCACTTCCTGCCGGATATCTACGTGCCGTGCGACCAGTGCAAGGGCAAACGCTATAACCGCGAAACCCTGGAGATTAAGTACAAGGGCAAGACCATCCACGAAGTGCTGGATATGACCATCGAAGAGGCGCGCGAGTTCTTCGACGCGGTGCCTGCGCTGGCGCGCAAGCTGCAGACCCTGATGGATGTGGGCCTGACCTATATCCGCCTCGGCCAGTCCGCTACCACGCTCTCCGGCGGCGAGGCCCAGCGCGTGAAGCTGGCGCGCGAGCTCTCCAAGCGCGGCACCGGTCAGACGCTGTATATCCTCGATGAGCCGACCACCGGCCTGCACTTCGCCGATATCCAGCAGCTGCTGGAGGTGCTGCACCAGCTGCGCGACCAGGGCAACACCATCGTGGTCATTGAGCACAATCTTGACGTGATCAAGACCGCCGACTGGATTGTCGATCTTGGTCCGGAAGGCGGCAGCGGCGGCGGCGAGATCCTCGTCGCCGGCACGCCGGAAACTGTCGCCGAATGTGAGTCTTCACACACGGCGCGCTTCCTCAAGCCAATGCTGAAATAGTCAGGAAGAAAGCTGCTGCCGGAGCCCCTCCGGCAGCAGCGTCAGCGCCTGCTGGTATGAGGCGTCCACCAGATAGTAGATCTGCGAGTCCGGCAGAGAGCCGTCGAGATAAACCGTGCTCCAGCAGTGCTTATTGAGATGACGGCTCGGGCGCACATCGCTGTGCTGCTGGCGCAGCAGCTCCGCCAGCGCCGGGGTGGTTTTCAGCGCTACCGCCGGCCGCCCCTCCGCCTCTTTCACCATCGCGAACAGCACATCTGCGACTTTAATCTGGGTTGCCTTCCAGTCGCTGTGCACGCTCTGCGCTGCCCCGGCCTTTGCCATGCAGTACTGCAATAGATCCGAACTCGTCATTGTTATTCCCCCTGCAGCGTGGCGACGATGCGCCGCGCGCCGCCGCGTATGCGATGCTCCCCCAGCCAGATGCCCTGCCAGGTCCCCAGCAGCACCCGCCCCTTCTGTACCGGCAGAGTCAGCGACGCGCCGAGCAGCGACGATTTGATGTGCGCGGGCATATCGTCCGGGCCTTCATAGTCGTGTTCGTAGGGCGCATCCTCCGGGACGGCGCCCAGGAAGTGCCGCTCCATATCAAAACGCACCGTCGGGTCGCAGTTTTCATTGAGCGTCAGGGAAGCGGATGTGTGCTGGAGTAGCAGGTGCAGAAGACCCGCGTTGCAGGATGCGATCTCGCGGATCGGGCCAAGCAGTTCGTCGGTTACAAGATGAAAACCGCGCGGTTTCGCGGACAGGGTTACGATTTGCTGATGCCACATCGGCTGCTCCATACGACTAAAAGAGTACGTATTCAGTGTGCAGCAAGACGACAGAAAGGGAAAATAGAGATGTGTAAAGAACCGGCGGCCGGAGCCGCCGGTGCACGTAATTAATACTCAGAATTAACAATAACCTCTTCGCCATAGGCGCCGGCGTTCGGCAACGGGCGGTAGGTCGAGTTCGAGGCGCGCAGCAGGCGGATGCCGCGCGCGCCGGCGTCGCGGGCGGCGGTGATGTCGTTGTCGGAGTCGCCGTAGAACACCTTTATGTTCTTCTCGCGCAGCCACTGGACTTTCGTGTTCTGCCCGGCCTTCTCGCCGGCAAAAATCACCGGGTTCATGTTGATGCCCGGAATAAGAAAATCATCCTGCAGCATCTTCGAGACGGTTTCGGTCTTCGTCTGGCTGCGGCCGGTCACGAAATAAATGCTGTCGCCGCGCTTGACGTGCATGGCGATCAGCGCCCGTCCGGCTTCTTTAGGAATGCTGAATGCATCCCAGCCGTTGTTCATCTTCTCCCAGAAGGCCGGGTTTTTAAGGTAGTCATCGCCCCAGGTTTTCTGGCCGCGCCAGAAGCCGGGGCTGGAGAAGAGCACAGTGTCGTCTATATCAAAACCCACCGCCATCGGCGGGCGACCGAGCAGGCTATTTTCAATTTGCGCGATAGATACCCAGTGGATAGGCGCCTGTTCGGCGAGCTTCGCGACATTCGTGCCGGTGTAGAGCGGCGATGGCGACGAGGCGTGGGCATCGGCCACGGTACAGTTAACGGTAAAAAGCAGGCAGGCCGCGCTGAGCGCCTGAGTGAGCTTACGCATGTTAATCACTGGATCTTCCGCTGATAAATAATTTGAATGTGGGGGTATTTAACGAATATCTGAGACCTTAACGGCTCGGGGGGATGAAGGAAAGGAATAAATGACGTAGATGTCATAGAAAACGGTGATGATCACACTCTTTGCAGGGTTTTTACCCTCAACCTGGCGCACCCCGCTGGCAGGGTGCGTCAGTGAGTACTTACATTACGGCAGCAAAGGCTTTCGCCACGCGCTGCACGTTGCGGCTGTTCAGCCCCGCCACGCACATGCGGCCGCTGGCGATCAGGTAGACGCCAAACTCTTCGCGCAGCCGCTCGACCTGGGCCGCGCTGAGGCCGGTATAGCTGAACATGCCGCGCTGCTTAAGCAGATAATCAAAGTTGCCTTCCGGCATCTCCTGCCTGAGCACCGCCACCAGCGCCTGGCGCATCTCCAGGATACGGGTGCGCATAATCTCCACTTCCGCCAGCCAGTTGGCCTTCAGCTCGGCGCTGTTAAGCACCGCCGAGACGACCTGCGCGCCGAAGTTCGGCGGGCTGGAGTAGTTGCGGCGCACGGTCGCCTTCAGCTGACCCAGCACGCGGCCCGCCGTGGCGGCATCGTCGCAGATAACCGACAGCCCGCCGACCCGCTCGCCGTACAGCGAGAAGATTTTCGAGAACGAGTTGCTGACCAGCGCGGGCAGGCCGGCGCTGGCGATGGTGCGGATAGCGTACGCGTCCTCTTCCATCCCGGCGCCAAAGCCCTGGTAGGCGATATCGAGGAACGGGATCAGGTTGCGCGCCTTCAGCACTTCGGTCACCGAGTCCCACTCGGCGTTCGTCAAGTCGGCGCCGGTGGGGTTGTGGCAGCAGGGATGCAGCAGAACGATATCTTTTTCCGGCAGGGTGCCGAGCTTCTCCAGCAGGGCCTCAACGCGCACGCCGTTGCTCTCACTGTCGAACCAGGGGTAAGTACCCACTTCGAAGCCGGCCCCTTCAAAGATGGCGATGTGGTTTTCCCAGGTCGGATCGCTGACCCACACCTTCGACTGCGGGAAGTAGCGCTTAAGGAAATCGGCGCCGACCTTCAGCGCGCCGGAGCCGCCGAGGGTCTGAATGGTCGCCACGCGCTGCTGGGCCAGCACCGGATGGTCGGCGCCAAACAGCAGGGGCGCAATGCCGCTGCGATAGGTATTCAGGCCTTCCATCGGCAGATACACCGAGGCGCCGTGCGGCTGGGCATTCAGGCGGGACTCCGCCTCGGCAACCGCCTGCAGCTGAGGGATAATGCCCTCTTCGTTGTAGTAGAGGCCGATGCTGAGATTGACCTTGTCGCTGCGGGGATCGTCTTTGAATTTTTCCATCAGAGAGAGGATGGGATCGCCGGCGTAGGCGTCAACGTTCTGAAACACGCGATGGTTCTCCTGGAGTCTGTTATGTAGGGCAGGGATCACCACAATAAACTGGATGCGGGGGAAGATCGAGGGGGATGTTCGCCGTCTGACCGACAGGAGGTTACCGCCAGATAAGGTGGCGCCCCGCATCCTGGTGCTGGCTAAGAATGCGGATAATGATAATGTCCATCGCGGTCTGCAGGAAATAAAGCGTATGGCGTGCAACGGGAAGTGAAAAAATCCCTTCCCCAAGTTCGGGACGGCGGGTCCCAATCGCATTACTGCTTAATATTCAAAGAGTTCAGACATGTGCGCGATATAACGATCGGCACACGTCTCACCCAACTGCCGGAAGCCATAATGCCAGATGGCCTCCAGATCCTCATTTGCCCGGGGCGTGAGTTTAACGGTCTTCACTGTCCTTCCTTGTGCCCTTTTTCACATTGCGCAGGAAAGCATCCTTTTCCCACGCCTGCGGTTCGCCGCTGCTTAACCCTTCAGCCAGCAGGTCACGTAGCGTCTGTAAGCGCGACTCGGCCTGCTTTTCTCTGAGGAGTCTTAGCGATTCACGAATGACTTCACTCTGCGTACGGTAATCGCCAGCCTCAATGAGGGACTCAATAAATTCACGCAGCTCATCACCGAGATCGACCGTTACTGTGCGTGCTATAAGGCACCTCTCTGTAAGAACATATCTTACAAAGATGATAGAGCACTGAACCGACTGTGGCTATATAGTCTTAAGATGCCTGCCACTAAGAATTAATCAATATACTCCATCGCCACCCTTGACGTCAGGCGCGTGATAAGTTCGTAAGCACTCACTTTCGTAATCTCAGCGATACGCTCAACCGGCAGGCCCTTGCCCCACATAATCACCGGATCGCCCGCTTTGTCGCGCGACTCTGGGCCAAGATCGACGCAAATCATATCCATCGCCACCCGCCCGACCAGCGGCACTTCGCGGCCGTTGACCCGCACCGGCGTGCCCGACGGCGCGCCGCGCGGGTAACCGTCGCCGTAGCCCATCGCCACCACGCCGAGGCGGGTATCGCGCTCGCTGACCCAGGTGCCGCCGTAGCCCACCGGCTCGCCCGCCTTGTGCTCGCGCACGGCAATCAGGCTGGAGGTGAGCGACATCACCGGCTGCAGGCCCAGCTCGATGCCCCAGGGATGCTGCTCCAGCGGCGAGACGCCGTAGAGGATAATGCCCGGACGCACCCAGTCGAAGTGGGACTGCGGAAAAAGGATAATGCCGCCCGACGCGGCAATAGAGCGCAGGCCGGGTTTGCCTGCGGTGAAGGTGTTGAAGATATCCAGCTGCCGCTCGGTGGCGCCGCTCTCCGGCTCGTCGGCGCGGGCAAAGTGGCTGACGACGTTAACCGGCTGGCGAACGTTTTTGCACTGGCACAGCCGCTGGTAGAAGGCTTCAGCTTCTTCCGGGCGCACGCCGAGGCGGTGCATACCGGTGTCGAGCTTCATCCACACTGCGATCGGCTCGGAAAGGGTAGCCTTTTCAAGAGCCTCAAGCTGCTCAAGATTATGCACCGCCGTCTGCATACCCTGCACGGCGATCACCGGCAGGTCGTCGGCGTTAAAGAAGCCTTCCAGCAGCAGAATGGGCTGCACGATACCGCCGGCGCGCAGGCGCAGAGCCTCTTCCAGGCGGGCGACGCCGAAGGCATCGGCATCGGGGAGCGTACGCGCGGTCTCCAGCAGACCGTGCCCGTAGGCGTTTGCTTTCACCACTGCAACGATTTTGCTGGCGGGCGCCAGCTCGCGAATGCGCTGCAGGTTGTGTCGCAGAGCGCGGCGGTCAATAACCACAGTTGCCGCTTGCATGTGTCTTCCTTAAAAATTACTCATCGTCATACTGAGGGCCCGCGTAATTATCAAAACGCGACCACTGCCCGTTAAAGGTCAGGCGCACCGTGCCGATAGGGCCGTTACGCTGCTTACCAATAATAATTTCGGCGATCCCCTTCAGGTCGCTGTTCTCGTGATAAACCTCATCGCGGTAGATGAACATGATAAGGTCTGCATCCTGCTCAATGGAGCCGGATTCACGCAGATCCGAGTTGACCGGCCGCTTGTCGGCGCGCTGCTCAAGGGAACGGTTAAGCTGCGACAGGGCCACCACCGGCACCTGCAGCTCTTTCGCCAGCGCTTTGAGGGAGCGGGAAATCTCCGCGATCTCCAGGGTGCGGTTATCGGAGAGCGACGGCACGCGCATCAGCTGCAGGTAGTCGATCATTATCAGACCGATGCCGCCGTGTTCGCGGGCGATGCGCCGGGCGCGGGAGCGCACTTCCGTCGGCGTCAGGCCGGAGGAGTCGTCGATATAGATATTGCGCTTCTCCAGCAGAATGCCCATGGTGCCGGAGATCCGCGCCCAATCCTCGTCGTCGAGCTGGCCGGTACGGATGCGGGTCTGATCCACCCGCGACAGGGAGGCGAGAGAACGCATCATAATCTGCTCGGAGGGCATCTCAAGACTGAAGATGAGTACCGGCTTATCCTGCAGCATCGCCGCATTTTCAACGAGGTTCATCGCAAATGTCGTTTTCCCCATCGACGGACGGGCGGCGACGATGATCAGGTCCGACGGCTGGAGGCCGGCGGTTTTCTTGTTGAGATCGTCATAGCCGGTGTTCACGCCGGTCACGCCGTCGTGGGGCTGCTGGAACAGCTGCTCGATGCGGGCGACGGTGGCGTCCAGCACGTCGGCGATGTTCTTCGGGCCTTCATCCTTATTGGCG
Source organism: Pluralibacter gergoviae ATCC 33028 = NBRC 105706 (assembly GCF_001598855.1). Classification (GTDB taxonomy): domain Bacteria; phylum Pseudomonadota; class Gammaproteobacteria; order Enterobacterales; family Enterobacteriaceae; genus Pluralibacter; species Pluralibacter gergoviae. The sequence continues at coordinate 97,583 of NZ_BCZS01000012.1, forward strand.
CGGCTTTCGGCAATTTTAAACACCCGCGACTCGGCGAGGTCGAGCAGATCTTCGCTGGTACGCCCCTGGGGATCGAAGCCAGCTTCGGCGATCTCGTTAGCCACCGAGATCATTTCGCGCACCACCGCGCGTTCGCGCACGATGTCCGCATAGGCCGTGATATTTGCTGCACTTGGCGTATTTTTTGACAGCTCGGCCAGATAGGCAAAACCGCCCACGCTATCGAGCTGCCCCTGGCGCTCCAGCGATTCGGCGAGGGTGATCAGGTCAATCGGGCTGCCCGACTCCTGCAGGCGCGCCATCTCGGTAAAGATATGGCGGTGCGGACGGGTGTAGAAATCGTCAGAGACCACGCGCTCGGCGACGTCGTCCCAGCGCTCGTTATCCAGCATCAAACCGCCCAACACCGACTGTTCCGCTTCAATCGAGTGCGGCGGGACCTTCAGACCGTCGACCTGAAAATCGCGTTCGCGGGGCTCAGCCTGCTGTTTGTTGAAGGGTTTATTTCCTGCCATAGTGAATGGAGCTTACCGAGATAAAGAGTGGGCCGAAAGGTTACCACATTTTCAGGAGGAATCAGAATCATGGCAACACGTATTGAGTTTCACCAGCACGGCGGGCCGGAGGTTCTGCAACCCGTCGAATTCACCCCCGCGGCTCCCGCAGAGAATGAGGTACAGGTCGAGAACAGAGCTATCGGCATCAACTATATCGACACCTATATTCGCAGCGGGCTCTATCCGCCGCCGTCGCTGCCGAGCGGCCTGGGCAACGAGGGCGCGGGCGTGGTGGTCAAAGTGGGCCGCGGCGTCAGCCACCTGAAAGAGGGCGACCGGGTGGTCTACGCCCAGTCGCCGCTGGGAGCCTACAGCACGGTGCACAATGTCCCGGCGGATAAGGCCGCCCTGCTGCCCGACGCCATCTCCTTTGAGCAGGCCGCGGCCTCGTTCCTGAAGGGACTGACGGTGTTTTATCTGCTGCGCAAAACGTATGAGATCCGGCCCGGCGAGCCGTTCCTGTTTCACGCCGCCGCCGGCGGCGTGGGGCTTATCGCCTGCCAGTGGGCAAAATCGCTGGGGGCGAAGCTTATCGGCACCGTCGGCTCAGCGGAAAAAGCGCAGAGCGCGCTGGACGCCGGGGCATGGCAGGTCATTAACTACCGCGATGAGAACATCGCCGAACGCGTGCGCGAGATAACCGGCGGCGAAATGCTGCGGGTAGTGTACGATTCGGTGGGGAAAGAGACCTGGGAGGCGTCGCTGGACTGCCTGCAGCGGCGCGGCCTGATGGTCAGCTTCGGCAACTCTTCCGGCCCGGTAACCGGCGTCAACCTCGGGATCCTCAACCAGAAGGGCTCCCTGTACGTCACCCGCCCTTCCCTGCAGGGCTATATAACGACGCGGGAGGAGCTGGCGGAGGCCAGCAATGAGCTGTTCTCGTTGATCGCCAGCGGCGCGATAAAGGTCGATGTGGCGGAAAATCAGAAGTACCCGCTGGCGGACGCCAGCCGGGCGCACGAGGTGCTGCAGAGCCGGGCTACGCAGGGGTCGAGCCTGCTGATCCCCTAAAAGAATTAGGGCTTCCCGGAGGAAGCCCTTTCTTTTTTTATCGTTGGCTGTATGTAGGGTACAGCACGATGAATTCGTTATTTGGCTAATAATGACAGATTTATTGCGCACCGCCTATCGGCTTGTTCTCAGGTTGTGACGCGCTCCGCAATACCTTAATAGCGCCACTCCCTGCCCCGCCGGGCGCGCGGCACTTTCGGTGAATTTATCGCCCGAATCGCCCACACGATGCCAATCGCCAGCAGCAGCCAGGGCAGCAGCTTGATCATCAGGGCAAACAGGCCGCCGATAAACATCACCGCCGTCGCGACAACCAGCGCCGCAATAATCCCCACCAGCGAGACGCCGGTCACCAGCAGCATGACAAAAAAGCCAATCACAAATAACAGTTCAAACATGGCTATTCCTCGCAAATTGATTATGCATAGAGCATTACAAGAAGCGTGCCATTTTTTAAGTTCATGAATAATAAAGAAAATACCTCGCAGCGATGGGCGAGGCGTGGTGAATTTGACCAGGTTTTAGCGTAAAAATCAGCGCCGGCTGGCGACCAGCAGCAGCGCCTGCTCGAGAACGTTAACGTCGGCGCCGGCCTTGTGGGCGTTCTCGCTCAGGTAGCGGCGCCACTGGCGCGCGCCGGGAATGCCCTGGAACAGGCCGAGCATGTGGCGGGTGATATGACCCAGGTAAGTCCCGCGGCTCAGCTCGCGCTCAATGTAGGGATACATGGCGCGCACGACGGCCACCGGATCGGCGTCAGCGCCATCTGCGCCGAAGATCTCGCGGTCTACCGCCGCCAGGATGCCGGGATTCTGATACGCTTCGCGCCCGACCATGACGCCGTCCATATGCGCCAGGTGGGCCTTTGCCTCTTCCAGCGATTTGATGCCGCCGTTAATCGACATCGTCAGCTGCGGAAAATCGCGCTTAAGCTGATAGACGCGCGGATAGTCGAGCGGCGGGATCTCGCGGTTCTCTTTCGGGCTGAGGCCCGAGAGCCAGGCCTTGCGGGCGTGGATAATGAACGTGTCGCATTCGCCGCGGCCGGAAACCGTGTCGATAAAGTCGCAGAGGAAGGCGTAGCTGTCCTGGTCGTCAATGCCGATGCGGGTTTTCACCGTCACCGGAATGGAGACGACGTCGCGCATCGCCTTAATACAGTCCGCCACCAGCGCCGCGTTGCCCATCAGGCAGGCGCCGAACATACCGTTCTGCACGCGATCGGACGGGCAGCCGACGTTAAGGTTGATTTCATCATAGCCGCGCGCCTCGGCAAGCTTAGCGCAGTGCGCTAGCGCCGCCGGATCGCTGCCGCCCAGCTGCAGCGCCAGCGGATGCTCTTCGTCACTGTAGGCCAGATAGTCGCCCTTACCGTGGATAATCGCCCCGGTAGTGACCATCTCGGTATAGAGCAGGGTCTGGCGCGACAGCAGGCGCAGGAAGTAGCGGCAGTGCCGGTCCGTCCAGTCGAGCATCGGGGCAATCGAGAAGCGGTGCGCGGGAAAGGCGGGTGTTTGAGTCTCTGGCGACATGGTGAAAATTCAGGCATCCGGTTAAAAAGGGGCGCTACTATAGCACAAAGGTGAGCGGGAGGCGCGCGCCCGCGCCGCCGCTATTTTCGCGACGGCCTGCCGTCGTGCGGACCAAAGAACTGCGGAGGATGGTCTATCCAGCGGTCCGCCCGGGTGGCGGCATACTCCGAATTGAGCGGATAGTAGATGCGGTTGTGCTTTTTGTTCACTTCGCCAATCACCAGCAGGCACGCCTCCTCCTCAGTGTTATTGATAAAGGTATGGCAGACGCCGGTGCCCGCCGGAAAGCCGACGCTGTCGCCGGGTTCAAGCTGCCACAGGTAGCCGTTGATCCACGCCTGCGGATGCCCTTCCAGCACGTAGATAAACTCCTCTTCATCGCTCTCGGCGTGCGGATAAGAGGTACGTCTGCCCGGCGGCAGACGTTCATGATGGATACCCAGCCGCAGCAGCCCCAGCTGGCGCGCCAGCGGAGCGCCAATCGAAAAGCGCTCGCTGCTGTCGGGATAGCCCGGCTGGTCGGGTTCTTCGGCGTCGCGCCAGTGGCGAATACAGTCGGGTCTTTTCATGATAAACATCCAAAAGAGTGAGATGAGTCAGGTATAGCACAGCGGGCAGAATCTCGGTGTTTTTACCATTCCATGATAGAATAGGGGTTTACGTTTACCATTCGAGAATGCCAATGGACAAGACCACTTCGCAAAGTATGCTCGCCCACGCTGAGAAGATCTGCGCCCAGCGTAGCGTACGTTTGACGCCCCAGCGTCTCGAAGTATTACGCCTGATGACCCTGCAGAAAGGGGCCATTAGCGCGTATGACCTGCTCGATTTGCTGAAAATCAGCGAACCGCAGGCCAAGCCGCCTACTGTCTATCGTGCGCTGGACTTCTTGCTGGAGCAGGGTTTTGTTCACAAAGTCGAGTCGACCAACAGCTACGTGCTGTGCCATCTGTTCGACCATCCGTCGCACTCGTCGGCAATGTTCATCTGCGACCGCTGCGGCAGCGTCAAGGAGCAGGGTGCGGAAGGCGTTGAAGATATCATGCATTCGCTGGCGGCGAAGATGGGCTTTGCCCTGCGCCACAATGTGATTGAGGCCCACGGTCTGTGCGCCGAGTGCGTTGAAGTGGAGTCCTGCAGCAGTCAGGAGTGCTGCGAGCACGACCACACCATTCAAATCAAGAAAAAGCCGGGCCACAAATAGACGTCGGGCGGCTTGCGCCGCCCTTCGGGGTTAACTTCCCTGTTGCTCGGTGTGAGCCGTGAGTCAGGTTACCAACGATAGTCGTTGTGGGTTTCCCAGTCTTTCACTTCTTTCTCGGCCTGGTCTTTACCGTAGCCGTAGCGCTCCTGGATTTTGCCGACCAGCTGATCGCGCTTACCTTCCATTACCTGGAAATCGTCGTCAGTCAGCTTGCCCCACTTCTCTTTCACTTTACCTTTGATCTGCTTCCAGTTACCGCTAGCCTGGTCTTTATTCATGATCGTGTCCTCATCGTTCAGTGATACAGAGTTAACTGCCATCGTCCTGTTAAAGCGTCGTTTTGTGCTGGACGTGATAATAAGTGTAGATGAGGATTTTACGGGGCCGGAAAAACTCAGAATCTTTTACCATCCGAATGGCTGAGCCGCTATACGAACCAGGTATTGTTGCGCCAGTGCCGGCGCCAGATCCACGCCAGCGACAGGCCGCGGAGAGCAAGAAACACCGTGAGCGCCAGCCACAGCCCGTGATTGCCCAGCAGCGGCACGCTCAGCAGAGTAAGGCCGAAGCCCAGAGCGGCGATAGCCATGCTGTTGCGCATCTCCGCCCCGCGCGTGGCGCCGATAAACATGCCGTCGAGCAGATAGCACCAGACGCCGACCACCGGCAGCACCATCTGCCAGATAACGTAGCGATCCGCCAGCTGCTGCAGCGCGGGAATGGAGGTGAGCAGGGCGACGATCTGCTGTCCGAATAAAGCATAGACCAGGGCAAAGCTCAGCGCGACCAGCCCGGACTGACGAATGGCCGCCTTCCACACCGCCATCAGCTGGCTGCCGTCGCGGGCGCCGTAGGCCTGCCCCGAGTGGGCCTCCACCGCATAGGCGAAGCCGTCGAGCGCGTAGGCGGTAAAGGTCAACATGGTCATCAGTACCGCGTTAATTGCCACAATGTCGCCACCGAGACGGGCGCCGTAGACCGTCAGCGCGCCGAAGCAGAGCTGCAGCAGCAGGGAGCGCAGCATGATGTCGCGGTTGAGCGCCAGCAGGCGGCGAATATTGCCGCGCCAGGCCTTTTTCAGCAGAGTGAGGCAGATGCCGCGCAGGCGCAGCACTTTCACCACCATCAGCAGGCCGACCAGCAGCGTGGCGTATTCCGCGCAGGCCGTTGCCAGCGCCGCGCCGCGCACGTTCATCTGCAGGCCCATTACCAGCCAGAGGTCGAGCACGATATTCAGCGCGTTGCCGACGATCAGCAAAATGACCGGCGCGCGGGCGTACTGCACGCCCAGCAGCCAGCCGAGCAGCACCAGGTTGGCCAGCGCGGCCGGGGCGCTCAGCCAGCGAATTTCAAGAAAGCGCCGCGCCTGCTCCAGCACCTCGCCGCTGCCGCCGACGACGTACAGCGCCAGGTCGATAAGCGGGCCGCGCAGCAGGACAATCGCCAGCCCGGCCACCAGCGCCAGCAGCAGCGGCTGCACCAGCGCGCGGGCAAGCCCCTCGCGGTCCTGAGCGCCCAGCGCCTGCGCCGTCAGCCCGGTGGTGCTCATGCGTAAAAACAGCAGCAGCATAAACAGAAAGCTGGTGGCGGTAGCGCCCACCGCCACGCCGCCGAGATAGGCCGGACTGTCGAGGTGGCCGATAACGGCAGTGTCCACCAGGCCGAGCAGCGGCACGGTGATATTGGACAAAATCATCGGCAGCGCAAGGCGCCACAGCGCTTTGTCCGCATGAGTCAGCAGAGGCATGGGTAAAGCCTGTCAGGATCAAGCGCAGCGCCGGAGAGGCGCTGCGGGGAAAAGCGGGTTACTGCCAGTCGCCGTTGCGGATCACGCCGACGGCCAGCCCTTCGATTGAGAAGCTCTGCTGGCGCAGATCGACGACAATCGGAGAAAATTCGCTGTTTTCCGGCAGCAGCTCAACGGTGCTGCCCTGCTTTTTCAGACGCTTAACGGTGACTTCATCGTCAATGCGGGCGACAACCACCTGGCCGTTGCGCACGTCCTGGGTTTTGTGCACCGCCAGCAGGTCGCCGTCGAGGATGCCGATATCGCGCATCGACATGCCGCTGACCCGCAGCAGGAAATCGGCGCTCGGCTTAAACATCGCCGGGTCAACCTGGTAGTGGCCTTCGATATGCTGCTGCGCCAGCAGCGGCTCACCGGCAGCGACGCGGCCGATCAGCGGCAGGCCGTCTTCCTCTTCGACCAGCAGGCGGATGCCGCGCGAGGCGCCGGAAACAATTTCGATAACGCCTTTACGCGCCAGCGCCTTGAGGTGCTCTTCGGCAGCGTTCGGGGATTTGAATCCCAGGCGCTGCGCGATTTCGGCACGCGTCGGCGGCATGCCCGTTTGGCTGATGTGATCCCGAATAAGATCAAACACCTCTTGCTGCCTGGTGGTTAACGCTTTCATTCCGCCCCCTGGGTGTATATACAGTTATGCTGTGAGTATATACAGTTAATGGTGATTTTGGAACCGTAAAATGCACAAAAAACCAGATGGTTGTGCAAAAATGGGGGGCTAGTGATAATGCGCCCACAGCAGGGTTGCCCAGGTGAAGACGGCAATGAGGATTGCCAGCAGCACCGCCGCCGATGCCATGTCTTTCGCCCGCCCCGAGAGTTCGTGGCGCTCTGAACCAATCCGGTCCACCACGGCTTCAACGGCGCTGTTGAGAATTTCGACCACCACAATCATCAGCACCGAGCCAATCAGCAGCACCCGGGTAATGGCATCGACGTCCAGCCAGCAGGCGACAATGATGGCGACGACGCTGAGCAGCGTCTCCTGGCGGAAGGCCGCCTCGTTTTTCCACGCGGCGTGAAAACCTTTGCAGGAGTAGCCTGCTGCTTTAATGATTCGGGTTAAGCCGGTGTTATCATTGGCCATCAGAAAGAACCTTTTCGTTTATTAAGCGTCATATGTTACTGCGCGCCGGCAGTGGGACAACAGAAATTCTCCACGCTTTCTGTTATCCTTGCGGCGCATTTGCACGATTAACCAGAGGCTTTACATCGTTTATGTCTGGCTGGCCAAGAATTTACTACAAATTACTGAATTTACCATTAGGCTTGCTGGTGAAAAGCAAGTCTATTCCGGCAGAACCGGCTCAGGAACTTGGGCTCGATACCTCGCGTCCCATCATGTACGTCCTGCCGTATAACTCAAAAGCCGATCTGCTGACCCTGCGCGCCCAGTGCCTGGCGCACGATCTGCCGGATCCGCTGGAACCGCTGGAGATCGACGGCACGCTGCTGCCGCGCTATGTCTTTATCCACGGCGGTCCGCGCGTGTTTACCTATTACACGCCGAAAGAAGAGTCCATTAAGCTGTTCCACGACTATCTCGATCTGCACCGCAGCAACCCGCAGCTGGACGTGCAGATGGTGCCGGTCTCGGTGATGTTCGGTCGTTCGCCGGGGCGCGAAAAGGGCGAAGAGAACCCGCCGCTGCGTATGCTTAACGGCGTGCAGAAGTTTTTCGCCGTCTCCTGGCTCGGCCGCGACAGCTTCGTGCGCTTCTCGCCTTCCCTCTCTATGCGCTGGATGGCGGATGAACACGGCACGGATAAAACCATTGCCCAGAAGCTGGCCCGCGTGGCGCGCATGCACTTCGCCCGCCAGCGCCTGGCGGCCGTCGGCCCGCGCCTGCCCGCCCGTCAGGATCTGTTCAATAAGCTGCTGGCCTCCAAGGCCATCGCCAAAGCGGTAGAAGACGAGGCGCGCAGCAAGAAGATTTCGCACGAGAAGGCGCAGCAGAACGCCATCGCGCTGATGGAAGAGATTGCGGCCAACTTCTCCTACGAGATGATCCGCCTCAGCGACCGCGTGCTGGGCTTTACCTGGAACCGCCTCTATCAGGGCATCAACGTCCATAACGCCGAGCGCGTGCGCCAGCTGGCCCACGACGGCCACGAGATAGTCTACGTGCCCTGCCACCGCAGCCACATGGACTACCTGCTGCTCTCCTACGTGCTCTACCACCAGGGCCTGGTGCCGCCGCACATCGCCGCCGGCATCAACCTGAACTTCTGGCCGGCGGGTCCGATTTTCCGCCGCCTGGGCGCGTTCTTTATTCGCCGCACCTTTAAGGGCAACAAGCTCTACTCCACGGTGTTCCGCGAATATCTCGGCGAGCTGTTCAACCGCGGCTACTCGGTCGAGTACTTTGTCGAAGGCGGACGCTCCCGCACCGGCCGCCTGCTGGATCCGAAGACCGGCACGCTGTCGATGACGATTCAGGCGATGCTGCGCGGCGGCACCCGTCCGATTACGCTGGTGCCGATTTACATCGGCTACGAGCACGTGATGGAAGTGGGCACCTACGCCAAAGAGCTGCGCGGCGCGACCAAAGAGAAAGAGAGCCTGCCGCAGATGCTCAAGGGCCTGAGCAAGCTGCGCAATCTCGGCCAGGGCTACGTCAACTTCGGCGAGCCGCTGCCGCTGATGAGCTACCTCAATCACCACGTGCCGGAGTGGCGCGAGTCTATCGATCCTATCGAAGCGATACGCCCGGCGTGGCTGACGCCGACGGTGAACAATATCGCCGCCGATCTGATGGTGCGCATCAACAACGCCGGGGCGGCCAACGCCATGAACCTGTGCGTGACCGCCCTGCTGGCCTCACGCCAGCGCTCGCTGACCCGCGAGCAGCTGACCCAGCAGCTGGAGTGCTACCTTGAACTGATGCGCAACGTGCCCTACTCGCCGGATTCAACGGTGCCGGCAGTGAGCGCCAGCGCGCTTATCGATCACGCCCTGCAGATGAACAAGTTTGAGGTTGAGCAGGATACGATTGGCGAGATCATCGTTCTGCCGCGCGAGCAGGCGGTGCTGATGACCTACTACCGCAACAATATCGCCCACATGCTGATGATCCCGTCCCTGCTGGCGGCGATCGTGACCCAGCACCGCAAAATTACCCGCGAAGAGCTGGTGCGCCACGTGGAAATCCTCTATCCGATGCTGAAGAGCGAACTGTTCCTGCGCTGGGACAGCGCGGAGCTGGCGGGGCTTATCGATAAGCTGCTGGCTGAGATGCAGCGCCAGGCGCTGGTGACGGTGCAGGATGACCTGATCAGCATCGACGCCACGCATTCGCGCATCCTGCAGCTGCTGGCCGCCGGCGCGCGCGAAACGCTGCAGCGCTACGCGATCACCTTCTGGCTGCTGAGCGCCAACCCGGCGATTAACCGCAGCACGCTGGAAAAAGAGAGCCGCACCGTGGCCCAGCGTCTGTCTGTGCTGCACGGCATCAATGCGCCGGAGTTCTTCGATAAGGCGGTGTTCAGTACCCTGGTGCTGACCCTGCGCGACGAGGGCTACATCAGCGATTCCGGCGATGCGGACGCGGAAGAGACGATGAAGGTCTACCAGATGCTGGCGGAGCTGATTACGTCGGACGTGCGGCTGACGATTGAGAGCGCGAGTCAGGATAGTTAAGCGCTTTTCGCCCTCTCCCCGATGGGGAGAGGGCATCTGCGGTTAGCCGAAATAGCTCACCGCCAGGCCGACAAACAGCGCCAGCCCGACATAGTTATTGTTGAGAAACGCCTTAAAGCAGGCATCGCGATCGCGATCCTTGATAAGCCCCTGCTGATAGACAAAGAACCCGCCCGCCACCAGAATCGACGCATAGTAAACCCAGCCAAGGCCGCTCAGCCAGCCGACGGTCGCCATCAGCGCCATCACCACCACCTGCAGAATGCCGATAATCAGCCTGTCGTTTTTGCCAAACAGAATGGCCGTCGATTTGACGCCGATCTTCAGGTCGTCGTCGCGGTCAACCATCGCATACTGGGTGTCGTAGACCACCGACCAGCAGATATTCGCCAGAAACATCAGCCAGCAGCTGAGCGGCAGGGTCTCGCTGACCGCCGCGTAGGCCATCGGAATCGCCCAGCCGAAGGCCGCGCCGAGCACCACCTGCGGCAGATGGGTATAGCGCTTCATAAACGGATAGACCCACGCCAGCGCCAGGCCGCCGACCGACAGCACGATGGTCATGGTGTTGAGGGTCAATACCAGCAGAAACGACAGCAGCACCAGTACCGCGAAGAGGATGCGGGCCTCTTTTTCGCTGACGTCGCCGCTCGGCAGCGGGCGGCGGGCGGTGCGCTTAACGTGGCCGTCAAATTTGCGGTCGGCGTAGTCGTTCACCACGCAGCCGGCGGCGCGCATCAGCCAGACGCCCGCCACGAATACGACCAGGATCCACAGCGGCGGCACGCCGGGCGTCGCCACCCACAGCGCCCACAGGGTCGGCCACAGCAGCAGCAGGGCGCCAATGGGCTTGTCGGTGCGCATCAGGCGATGAAACGCCAGCAGCTTATTCTGGCTCAGACTCCTCTCCATATTTTACTTCCTCTCAGTACAGCGGCGATGCGGGTAAAAAAAGTTCGGTTAGCAGCAGCGGCTTGCCGCCCAGGCGCAGGCGGGAGCGCCGCCCCCACAGTTCGCCACATTGGCCTACCTCGATAAAATCCCGGGTCAGGGACGAGGAGGTAAACAGATAGCGCCCCAGCGGCGTGGTGCCGAGCTGCCTAAGGGCGAGTTCAGGCCCGTTCAGCGTGGATTCAGGTACTACGGTGCGCCCGGCAAGCCACGGCTCGCCGTCGGCGCAGAGCAGGATCTCGCGCAGCCAGTAGCGGGGCTCGTCAGCGAGCAGCGGCCGCTCTGATTCGATGTCGGCGCCAGTGACCCACTCTTCCCGCAGCAGGGTGACCGTGACCCGTTTTTTCTGCTGCTCAAAGCGCTGGGTCATTGAGTCTTCCAGCAGCAGCCAGTCCAGCAGGCGCGCATCGAGCTGCGGCAGAGTGGTGAAATAGCGTAGCGCGCGCAGCTGCGCCAGCGCAGGGTGTGACATGTCCGTCTCTCCGATACCTGGTATCAAGGCATTGTATCGTAGAAACGGCGCGACGAAAGGAGGAAAGGGCAATATACGATCATTGGCGCAACAATAGCGCAACAGAAAAAACAGTACGCCCCGAAGGGCGTACCGAAAGGCTAAGGCCAAACATCAAACATCAGCAGCGTGGGGCAGCCATCACCCCTTGCCTTTTACGCTGCTGATAAAGGTGGAACGCGCGGAGGTCGAGCCGAGGCGCTCGGCTTCGTTGAGCAGCTTCAGCGCTTTATCAATATTGCCCTCTTTAACGGCCTGCTTAATGCCGTTGTTGAAGTAGGTTTCAGTGTCGTTGAGTACGGGTTCGGACTTCACCGGTGCGGCAGCGACAGGCGCCGCAGCAGGGGCCGAGGCGGGTGCCGTAGCCGGTGCCGCAGCCGGTGCGCTGTAGGCCGGCGCAGCGGTGTTGCCGACGGTTACCGGCGCCGGGCCGGAAGAGCCAAACAGCGGACCAACCAGCACGCTGGAGCTGGTGTTGGTTTTTACCTTCAGCTTCAGCGTACCCTCAGCGGAGTGGCGGGCAATCGGATCGGGAATATCCGGTATCGCGTTACCCGTGCCTTTGGCATAGGCTTTCGCCGGATCGAGCAGTTTCGTGGTCTGCTGCAGATCCTGCGGCGTGGTAAAGACCAGCACGTAGATTTTCTGCTGGCCCAGCGCCGGCGTCAGACGCATGACGCCCTCCAGGCGGTCGGCGCTCATCACGCCCGGCTCCTGATAGGTAAAGTAGCTGCTCGGGAAGAAGGCGGACGGCGTCATGTTCTGGTCAAGGATCAGCACGTTCGGCGCGTACACGCCGCTATGCTTGTTCACTTCGCTGGTCAGCGTCAGGGTTATCTCACCGATATTGGCCGGCACGCTGTAGGCCGCCACCGGCCCGGTGATGCCGGACACATGCAGGCTCTGCCCGGCGGTCGCCAGCGGCGTAGTATGGGATTTTGACTGGTCAACGGGAGTCCAGGTCAGCTGCTGCAGCGCAGCGGTCGGGATCGCCGGCGCGGCGGCGGTATTCTGCGGCACCACGTTGACATCGGCAAAGCTGACTGCCGGGGCGCTGGCCAGCAGGCCGGCGGACAGGCAGAGGGCAACGAGCGTTTTATTCATTTTCATTGTTATCACCTCAAAACGGGGGCGCAGCGGTGGCCAGGCAATAGCGCGCTGCGTCGAAGAGAGAGGGGCTTTCGCCCCTCTTTTATTCAGGCATTACATCGGGTTAAACAGGGTTTACCACCAGATTTCCATCTGGGCGCCGAAGGTCCATTCGTCATCGTTGCCGCGACCGAAGGAGCCACCGTTGTAGTTATCTTTCACCGCCGTGCTGTAGTTAGGGTTAGTGTCCGCGCTGCCGGTATAGTCATAGCCCCAGCGCTCTTTCCACTTGGCGTAGGTAGCAAAGACGCGGATCGCCGGACGGGACCAGATGCTGTCGCCCGCCTGCCACTGCTGGGCGAGGGTGATTTTGTACTGGTTGTTGGTGGAGTCGGTTTTCTGCGACTTGACGTTGTCATAGCCGATTTCCATCAGGGTGCTCATGATCGGCGTCCACTTGTACATCGGACGCACGCCCACGGTGTACCACTTGGTGCCGTTGTTGTTATCCCAGTTGATGTCCTGGTACATCGCCACGTACATCAGATCCCAGTCGTCGGCAAGAGAGATAGCCCCGTGATCGAGCAGGCGCAGCATGTGCCCGTTGTTGTTGATGCCGTCACCGTAGAGTTTGCCGCTTTCATCGCGGCCAATGCCGACGCCCGCGCCCTGGGAGAGGCCTTTACCATGAGACGTCATCGAGTCCGTCGCGTACTGCACCACAAACTTGTTGTAGCCGTTCAGCATGCTCTGGGTATGCTGGGCAGTAAACATCCAGCCGTCTTTAGAGGCGCCGTTGGCCAGATGGTAGTGATCGCGATAGTTAGCGCGGCCATAGTCAACGCCCAGCTCCAGCGAGCCGCCCGGGTTAACCTGAATTTCCGCTAAACGCGCATCGAATACATCGTTGGCGGTTCTGTGGCTGTAGTCCTTAATATCTTTACTGGCGAACGTGGCTGAACCACCGGCTTCCGAGGAGCGGGCGGCGGCGAGAGAGAGTTTACCAAAGCCCAGGTCCACATTTTCCAGGCCCGCGCCCGGACCGGAGATATCCCAGTAGTAGAAGTCGATCATGTGAACGTCATGACGCTGATAGAAGCGCTTACCGGCCCAGATCGTTGCCCCCGGCAGCCACTCGATCAGGTTTTTACCCTGCACGTTGGCTTCACGGAAGGCCGGGCTGGTGTCTTCCCAGTCGTTCTGCTGCGCAACGGAGTAGGCGACGTTAGTGTCGAAGTAGAAGCTCTTATCGCCCTCTTTCCACACTTCCTGGCCCAGCTTCAGCTCAGCGTAGGTTTCACACTCGTTACCGAGACGGTATTTACTTTGTGCGCCGGTTGCCTGGAAGCACTGCTGTTCGCCGCCGCTGCCGGTCCAGCCAATGCCGGAACGGGCATAGCCGTGGAAGTCCACCGCCAGCGCCTGGGCAGACAGTACGCCTGCTGCGACAGCTACCGCCAGAGGAAGTTTGCGCAGAGTTATCATCATGTTTCTCCTGAGATCGTTGCTTTTCTTTGAACACTTTCCCCATCGAATGGGCAGGGTTTCGTGCTTTTAATTGGGAAGCCTTATACGCCCGGCTCTTTATGCAGCCGACGACAGGCGGAGCCATCCTCACGGAACAGATGGCAGCGCTCCGGCGGCAAGCCGATGGCGAATGTGGCTCCCTCTTCTACCAGCACCACGTCGTTCTGGCGGTAGACCAGGTTCTGACGGATGGCGGGGATCTGGATATGGATTTGCGTTTCGTGGCCGAGCTGCTCGACGACCTGCACCTCGCCTTCGAGCGTGACGTCGGCGATGTCGCACGGCAGCAGGTGCTCGGGGCGAATGCCTAAAGACATGTTGGCGCCGACCTGCACGCCGGTGCTTTCGACCGGCAGCCAGATTTGCTGGCGGTTCGGCAGCTCGACCTGCACCTGCTCAATCGCGGTGGCGGTGACCTTCACCGGCAGGAAGTTCATCTTCGGTGAGCCGATAAAGCCGGCGACGAAGCGGTCCGCCGGATAGTGATACAGCTCCAGCGGCTTGCCGACCTGGGCGACGCGGCCCGCGTCGAGGACCACGATTTTGTCCGCCAGGGTCATGGCTTCGACCTGATCGTGGGTGACGTAAATCATGGTGCGGCCAAGGCGCTTGTGCAGGCGCGAGATCTCAATGCGCATCTGCACCCGCAGCGCGGCGTCGAGGTTGGAGAGCGGCTCATCGAGCAGGAAGACGCGCGGCTCGGCCACCAGCGTGCGGCCGATAGCGACGCGCTGGCGCTGACCGCCGGAGAGCGCTTTCGGCTTGCGGTCCAGCAGGTGCGCCAGCTGCAGCACTTCCGCCACCTGATTCACCCGCTGCTGGATAAGATCTTTTTTCGCCCCGGCCAGCTTGAGGCCAAAAGACATATTTTCCGCCACCGACAGGTGCGGATAGAGGGCGTAGGACTGAAACACCATGCCGATGCCGCGCTCGGCGGGCGGCGTGTCGTTCATCCGCTTACCGCCTATCAGCAGCTCGCCGCGGGTTATCGTCTCCAGCCCGGCGATCATCCGCAGCAGCGTCGATTTACCGCAGCCCGATGGCCCGACAAACACCACGAATTCGCCGTCGCCGATATCGAGATTGATATTTTTCGATACCACGACGTCGCCCCAGGCTTTTGTCACGTCTCTCAGCTGTACGCTCGCCATGCCCTTCTCCCTAAAAACATCAAGATGGGCCTGACTATGCGTTATCCGTTACGGGCGTAAATCCTCCGCCTGCGGGCTTTTTGATGGGGGAGGAGACGGGAGGATGAGAAGGTCGGTGCGAAAGCGGCGGCCGGCGGACAGGGCAAAAAATCGTGATGCCGCCTGCAAAATTCAGCCGGTGATTATGTGCGCCAGCGCGCATAACGGCGATTTAAGCAATGCAGATCACACAAACACCGCCGGGGGCGTAGGCGCGGGGAGGATGGAAAGAGGATGTCATATAAAGAAACTAAGGGACATTAAGAGCCTACGCGTACCCCACCAAAAGGATGGAACATATGAAAATGAATACCGGCGCACGCATCCTCGCACTGTCCGCCCTGACCGCGATGATGTTTTCCGCCTCTGCCCTCGCCAAAATTGAGGAAGGGAAACTGGTTATCTGGATCAATGGCGACAAGGGCTACAACGGCCTCGCCGAGGTCGGTAAGAAATTTGAGCAGGATACCGGCATCAAGGTGACCGTTGAGCACCCGGATAAGCTGGAAGAGAAGTACCCGCAGGTGGCGGCCACCGGTGACGGCCCGGATATCATCTTCTGGGCCCACGACCGCTTTGGCGGCTACGCCCAGTCCGGCCTGCTGGCGGAAATCACTCCCGATAAAGCCTTCCAGGACAAACTTTACCCCTTCACCTGGGACGCGGTGCGCTATAACGGCAAACTGATTGCCTATCCGATCTCCGTCGAAGCGCTGTCGCTCATCTATAACAAAGACCTGGTGCCGAACCCGCCGAAGACCTGGGAAGAGATCCCGGCGCTGGATAAATCGCTGAAGGCGAAAGGCAAGTCCGCGCTGATGTTTAACCTGCAGGAGCCGTACTTCACCTGGCCGCTGATCGCCGCCGACGGCGGCTACGCGTTTAAGTTTGAAAACGGCAAGTATGACGTTAAGGACGTCGGCGTTGACAGCGCGGGCGCGAAAGCGGGCCTCGGCTTCCTGGTGGATCTCATCAAGAACAAGCACATGAACGCCGATACCGATTACTCCATCGCCGAAGCGGCCTTCAACAAGGGCGATACGGCGATGACCATCAACGGCCCGTGGGCGTGGTCGAACATCGATAAGAGCAAGGTCAACTACGGCGTTACCCTGCTGCCGACTTTCAAAGGCAAAGCTTCGAAGCCGTTCGTCGGCGTGCTGAGCGCGGGTATCAACGCCGCCAGCCCGAACAAAGAGCTGGCGAAGGAGTTCCTGGAAAACTACCTGCTGACCGACCAGGGTCTGGAAGCGGTGAACAAAGATAAGCCGCTGGGCGCCGTGGCGCTGAAGTCCTATCAGGAGGCGCTGGAGAAAGATCCGCGCATCGCCGCCACCATGGCCAACGCCAAGGCGGGCGAAATCATGCCGAACATTCCGCAGATGTCCGCCTTCTGGTATGCGGTGCGTACGGCGGTGATTAACGCCGCCAGCGGTCGCCAGACGGTGGATGCGGCGCTGAAGGATGCAGAAGGTCGTATTACGAAGTAACGGCTGCCCCTCACCCCGGAGGGGAGAGGAAGAAACACAACCCCGGCCCGCCCCTCTCCCCCACCGGGGAGAGGGTTAAGGTGAGGGGGAAAATGCTACAGAGGAAGATTCCCCATGGATGTCGTTAAGAAGAGTCACTGGTGGCAGAGCGATGCCCTGAAGTGGTCCATCATCGGGCTGCTGGGCCTGCTGGTCGGCTATCTTGTTGTCGTGATGTACGCCCAGGGGGAGTACCTGTTTGCCATCATGACGCTGATATTAAGCTCGGCTGGCCTCTACATTTTTGCAAACCGCAAAACCTATGCCTGGCGCTACGTCTACCCGGGTCTCGCCGGAATGGGGCTGTTTGTCCTCTTCCCGCTGATCTGCACCATCGCCATCGCTTTTACCAACTACAGCAGCACCAACCAGCTGACCCAGGAGCGGGCGCAGCAGGTGCTGATGGAGCGCGCCTATCAGGCGGGTAAAACCTACCAGTTTGCCCTCTATCCGGCCGGGGAGCAGTGGCGGCTGGCGCTCAGCGATAACGATAAATATTATGTTTCCGACGCCTTTACCTTCGGCGGTGAACAAAAGATCCCGCTCAGGCAGGCCGACGCCCTGCCGGACGGCGAGCGCGGCAACCTGCGGGTGATAACCCAGAATCGTCAGGCACTCGGCCAGTTGACGGCGATCCTGCCGGATAACAGCAAAGTGACCATGAGCTCACTGCGCCAGTTCTCCGGCACCCGCCCGCTTTACGCCCTGGCGGACGACGGCGAGCTGACCAATAACCAGACCGGCGTCAAGTATCGCCCCAATAACCACATCGGCTTTTACGAATCGGTCAATGGCGACGGCAGTTGGGCGGGCGAGAAGCTGAGCCCCGGCTATACCGTCAGCATCGGCGTTGACAACTTTACCCGCGTCTTCACCGACGAGGGGATCCAGAAGCCCTTCTTCGCCATCTTCGTCTGGACGGTGGTGTTCTCGGTGCTGACGGTGATTCTGACCGTCGCCGTGGGGATGGTGCTGGCCTGCGTCGTGCAGTGGGAAGCCCTGAAGGGCAAGGCGATTTACCGGGTGCTGCTGATCCTGCCCTACGCCGTGCCGTCGTTTATCTCGATCCTTATCTTCAAAGGGCTGTTCAACCAGAGCTTCGGCGAGATCAACATGATGCTCAGCGCCCTGTTCGGCATCAAGCCGGCCTGGTTCAGCGATCCGACCACCGCCCGGGCGATGATCGTGATCGTCAACACCTGGCTCGGCTACCCGTACATGATGATCCTCTGCATGGGGCTTTTGAAAGCGATCCCGGACGATCTGTACGAAGCCTCGGCGATGGACGGCGCGGGGCCGCTGCAGAACTTCTTTAAAATTACCCTGCCGCTGCTGATCAAGCCCCTGACGCCACTGATGATCGCCAGCTTTGCCTTTAACTTTAACAACTTCGTGCTGATCCAGCTGCTGACCAACGGCGGCCCGGACCGGCTCGGCACTACCACGCCGGCGGGCTATACCGACCTGCTGGTGAGCTATACCTACCGCATCGCCTTTGAAGGCGGCGGCGGCCAGGACTTCGGGCTGGCGGCGGCGATTGCCACGCTGATCTTCCTGCTGGTGGGCGCACTTGCGGTTGTGAACCTCAAAGCCACGCGCATGAAGTTTGATTAAGGGAGAAAAATCATGGCTATGGTACAACCCAAATCCCAGAAGCTGCGGCTGTTCATCACCCACCTGCTGCTGCTGCTGTTTATCGCCGGGATCATGTTCCCGCTGCTGATGGTCATCGCCATCTCTCTGCGCGAGGGCAACTTCGCCACCGGCAGCCTGATCCCGGAACACATCTCCTGGGAGCACTGGCGGCTGGCGCTGGGCTTCAGCGTTGAGCACGCCGACGGCCGGGTGACGCCGCCGCCGTTCCCGGTGCTGCTGTGGCTGTGGAACTCGGTGAAGATCGCCGGGATCACCGCCGTCGGCATCGTGGCGCTCTCCACCACCTGCGCCTACGCCTTCGCCCGGATGAAGTTTCCCGGCAAGGCGACGCTGCTGAAGGGAATGCTGATTTTCCAGATGTTCCCGGCGGTGCTGTCGCTGGTGGCGCTGTACGCCCTGTTCGACCGCCTGGGCCAGTACATTCCGTTTATCGGCCTCAACACCCACGGCGGAGTGATCTTCGCCTACCTCGGCGGCATCGCCCTGCACGTCTGGACCATTAAGGGCTACTTCGAAACCATCGACGGCTCGCTGGAAGAGGCCGCCGCGCTGGACGGCGCCACGCCGTGGCAGGCGTTCCGCCTGGTGCTGCTGCCGCTGTCGGTACCGATCCTCGCGGTGGTCTTTATTCTGTCGTTCATCGCCGCGATCACCGAAGTGCCGGTGGCCTCGCTGCTGCTGCGCGATGTCGACAGTTACACCCTGGCGGTCGGGATGCAGCAGTACCTGAATCCGCAGAACTACCTGTGGGGCGACTTTGCGGCGGCGGCGGTGCTGTCCGCGATCCCGATCACCGTCGTCTTCCTGCTGGCCCAGCGCTGGCTGGTCAACGGCCTGACGGCGGGCGGCGTGAAGGGCTAAATTTCATCATCATTATTGCCACTGTTATCCTCAACATTTGATCCTGGAAGTTCTTTGTAGCGATCGCGCAAGCCATCGCTACTTTTTTTGATCTACAGCACGGCCCACAGCAGCCAGATGATGGCGAAGCCGCTGAGGCCCATCAGGGTAGTTAGCACCGTCCAGGTCTTCAGGCCGTCGGAGACCGACAGGCCGAGGTAGCGGGTCACCACCCAGAAACCGGCGTCGTTGACGTGGGAGAGGCCGAGGCCGCCGAAGCAGGCCGCCAGGGTCACCAGCACCCGCTGCATGTCGGTGACGTCGCCTACCGCCTGGCTCAGCAGGCCGCTGGTGGTGAGAATGGCGACGGTGGCCGACCCCTGCGAGGCGCGCAGGGCCAGCGACAGGATAAAGGCCGCCGGGATCAGCGGCAGGTGCAGCGTCTCCAGCGTCAGGGCCAGCGCTCTGCCGACGCCGGACTCCACCAGCACCTTGCCGAAAGCGCCGCCCGCCCCCGCCACCAGGATGACGCTGGCGGAGCCGGGAATGGCGTGGCCGGTCAGATCCTCAAGCTTCTCCTTGCTCCAGCCGCGGCGCACGCCCAGCAGCCAGGCCGCCAGCGCGAGGGCGATCAGCAGGGCAACCGGCGGGTTGCCGAGCACCATCATGGTAGCCCGCAGCGCGCTGCCCTCCGTCAGCATCGAGTGCGCGAGGGTGCCCAGCACGATCAGGACAATCGGCACCACGATAAGCCCGGCGATAGTCATTGCCCCCGGCGGCGCCACCTTCGGCGCCGCTTTACCTTCCGCGTCGGCGGGTTCCGCCAGCTGCAGCTGCTCCAGCACCTCAACGGAGAGGTGGTACCGGCGTCGGTTCATCGCCTTCGCCACGTAGTAGCCCACCGCGCCCACCGGAATCGACACCAGAATACCCAGCATCATTAGCCAACCCATATCGCTGTGCAGAATGCCCGCCGCCGCCGCCGCGCCGGGATGGGTCGGCAGCGCCACGTGCACCGTCAGCATCACCCCGGCCATCGGCAGGCCGAACTTGAGGGGCGATACCTGCGCCACCTTGCTGAAGCCGTAGATCAGCGGAATGACGATGATAAAGCCCACCTCAAAAAAGACAGGAATGCCGAGGATAAAGGCGGCGATAGTCAGGGCGGCGACGGTGCGCTTCATCCCCAGTCGGCGGCTGAAGTGCTGCGCCAGCGACTCGGCGCCGCCGGAGGCCTCAATCACTGCTCCAAGCATCGCGCCCAGCACGATGATGATCGTGATATGTCCCAGCAGGTTGCCCATGCCGCTGAAGATGGTCTCCATAATTTTATCGGCGGGAATGCCGGTGGCGATGGCCACCAGCAGACTGACCACCAGCAGGGCCACGAAAGGATGGACTTTGGCTTTGATCACCAGCAGCAGCAGGATCAGAATGCTGGCGACGGCAATGGCTAACAGCAGGGCGGTTGACATAGTAATCACCTGATTTAATTAGAATAATAGGGTACAGACTGGCGTTTTCAGGGTGCACGCGGTCTGCCGCCGCGCGGGGAGCGCGGCGGCAGACGTCACGACACAGGATTAATTAAGGTACGGCGCTATCCAGCCGAGCCCGGCGTCGGTGCGGCCGCGCGGAATATATTCGCAGCCGATCCAGCCATCGTAGCCCACCTCATCCAGCAGGTTAAACAGGTACGGGTAGCTGATTTCGCCCTCGTCCGGCTCGCGCCTGTCCGGCACCGAGGCAATCTGGATGTGGCGGTAGCGGCCCGCATACTCGCGGATCAGGTGGCTCAGGTTGCCGTCCACCCGCTGGGCGTGGAACAGATCGAGCTGGGTGAAGACGTTGGGCCGGTCGATGCGCGCCACCATCTCCAGGGTCTGGTACTGGCTGGCGTAGAGATAGTTGGGCTTAGTGAGCGGATTGAGCGCCTCCAGCAGCAGGTTAATGCCGTGCGGCGCAAAGCGCTCTGCGGCATAGCGCAGGTTGCCGATCAGCGCGGCTTCATACGCCCCGCGGTCCGCGCCCGGCGGCACGACGCCCGCCATGACGTGCACCTGCGGGCAGTTGAGGGCCAGGGCGTACTCCAGCGCCTGGTCGATGTCGGCCCGGGCCTGCGCCTCGCATCCCGGCACGGCGGACAGCCCCCACTCCCCCGCCTGCACGTCGCCCGGCGCGGTATTGAACAGCACCAGCTTTAGCTGATGCTTATCCAGTTCAGCTTTGATGACCTCCGCCGGGTAGTCATAGGGAAACAGAAACTCCACGGCGCGAAAGCCCGCCTTTGCCGCCGCGCCGAAGCGATCAGGGAAAGCGTATTCGTTAAATTGGGTCGATAAGTTTGCTGCGAATTTTGGCATTAGTAGTCCCTCAGTTCAGCCACTTCGCCGTCGGTCAGATAGCGAATGGCGCGGTCGCCGAGCGTGAACATCAGACGCGCGGTCTCTTCCAGTTCTTCAAGATTATCGGCGGCCTGGCGCAGGGACGTTCCCGTCACCACCGGGCCGTGGTTAGCCAGCAAAAACGCGCGATGCCCGCCCGCCCGGCGGGCCAGCTCCTGCGCCAGCCGGATATCGCCGGGTTTGTAATAGGGCACCACCGGCACGTCGCCGACCCGCATCACCACGTAGGGCGTAAAGGGCCGGATGCAGTTCTGCGTGTCCAGGCCCTCCAGGGAGGAGAGCGCCGTCAGATAGTGGCAGTGCAGGTGTACGACGGCCCGGCACTGCGGGTTATTCAGGTACAGCTCCCGGTGAAAGGCGATCTCTTTCGACGGCTTATCGCCGCTGAGCCACTCGCCGCTGAGGGTCACTTTCGACAGCCGCTCCGGCGCCAGCTCGCCCAGGCAGGAGCCGGTGGGCGTCGCCAGCAGGGTGCCGTCCGCCAGCAGGACCGAGAGATTGCCCGCCGAGCCGGTGGCGTAGCCGCGCTGAAAGAAAGAGGCGCCGAGCCTGACCATCTCCTCCCTTGCCCGCTGTTCACTCATGGCAAAAACTCCTGCTGGGCGCGGGCGAAGAACTGCTCATCGCCGAAGTTACCGGACTTGAGGGCCAGCGACAGCGGCTGGTGAATGTCGCGCACCCAGGGCACGCCGGGCGAGATGGCCGGACCGATATGGAACGCCGTGACGCCCAGGGCCTGCGCCACCACGCCGGAGGTTTCGCCGCCCGCCACAATAAAGCGCTGCCAGCCGCGGTTTTTCAGCGCGCGGGCGACGGCGGCAAACAGCTGCTCTACCGCCTCGCTGCTGCGGGCCGCGCCGTACTGCCGCTGGATGGCCTGCAGCTGCTGCGGATCGGCGGTGGCGTAGAGCAGCGGCGCCAGGGGCGACGCCGCGTTTGCCTCAACCCAGTCGCAGAGGGCGGCGGCATAGCCTGCGGCATCGGCGATGCAGCGCTCTACGTTCACCTCCTGCGCCGGGGCCTGCTGGCGGTAGGCCGCCACCTGCCGGTTGGTCATCGGCGAGCAGGAGCCGGAGAGCACCACCGCCCGCTCTCCCTGCGGCCAGCCTGCCTGCTGTGCATCGTTCCCCTGCCGCGCCGGGGCCCACGCCCGGGCGATGCCGAGCGCCAGCCCCGATCCGCCGGTCACCAGCCGCATTTGCTTCAGCGCTTCGCCCTGGGTCAGCAGGTGCCGCTCGTGGAGCGCATCGAGGACCGCGTAGCGAATGCCCTGCGCGCGCAGGTCGTCCAGCCGGGCAGCGACCACCGCCGCGCCCTTGTCCAGCTCTGCGGCGTCTATCACAGCCGCCCTGCCCTGCGCCTGGCGCTCCATCAGCCGCACCAGGCTGCTGTCGGTCATCGGCGTCACCGGATGGTGGCGCATACCCGACTCTGCCAGCAGCTGGTCGCCGACGAACAGGTAGCCGCGGTAGACAGTGCGGCCGTTGACCGGCAGCGCCGGAGAGATAACGGTCTGCGTTTCGCCCAGCGCCGCCAGCAGCGCGTCGGTCACCGGACCGATGTTGCCCTGCGCGGTGCTGTCGAAAGTAGAACAGTACTTGAAGTAAAAGCGGTCGCAGCCCTGCTGCTGCAGCCACTCCAGCGCCGCCAGCGACTGCGCAACGGCCTGCGCCGGCGGGCAGGAGCGCGACTTGAGGCTGATGACGATGGCCTGCGCGCTGAGCGGGCCGCTCTGCGTCGGGACGCCGCTGAACTGAATGGTGGACAGCCCGTTCTGCACCAGGAAGCTGGCGATGTCCGTGGCGCCGGTAAAATCGTCGGCGATGACCCCTAAGCGCATGGCTATTTCTCCCCGCCGGGCAGCGTGATACCGCTGAAAATTTTGATCACCGCGCTGTCGTCCTCGCGGCCGTATCCGGCGTTGCTGGCTTCGGTGAACATGTTCAGCGCGGTGGAGGCCAGGGGCAGCGGGAAGTGCAGCGACTTCGCCGTTTCGGCCACCAGATTGAGATCTTTAACGAAGATATCGACCGCCGATTTCGGCGAGTAGTCGCCGTCCACCACGTGGCGCATGCGGTTTTCGAACATCCACGAATTGCCGGCGGCATTGGTCACCACGTCATACATGGTCTCCAGCGGAATGCCCGCCCGGACGGCCAGCGCCATCGCCTCCGCGCCGGCGGCGATGTGTACACCCGCCAGCAGCTGGTGAATAATTTTCACCGTCGCCCCGAGGCCGATTTTATCGCCGACGCGATAGACCTTCGCCGCGACGGCATCCAGCACCGGCTGCAGGCGGGCGAAGGCGTCATCGCTGCCGGCGGCCATCACCGTCATCTCGCCGAGGGCCGCTTTCGCCGCGCCGCCGGAGACCGGGGCATCCAGCATCAGCAGCTGATGCTCCGCGAGCCGCTGCGCGATGGCCTGCGCGTCCTGCGCGGAAATGGTGGAGGAGACCATCACCGCCGTGCCGGGCCTCAGCCGCGCCGCCAGCCCCTCTTCGCCGAACAGGATCGCGTTGACCTGGGCGGCGTTAACCACCAGCAGTACAACCGCCTCCAGCTCGCCGGCGAACGCGGCGGCGGAGGGCTGCGCATCGCGCGCCCCCGCCTTGCGAAGGGTTTCCAGCGCCTGGGGATTCAGATCCGCCCCCCAGGTGTTCAGCCCGGCGCGAATGCAGGACTGCGCGGCGCCCATGCCCATAGAGCCTAATCCAATAATGCCAACGTTGTTAACGGGTGCTGACACGGCAGACCTCCAGTGTTAATTTAAGTGATAATTTGTTCCGATAGGTTAACTTTGCCGCAATGGCGGGCAGATAAACGTGCTGATAATCACAAAAATTAACTTATCACAGTCGAAAATAACAGATATTCACATGCTGGCGGCTCCCACCGGCGGCAAAAAGCGTGCTGTAGGCGGCAGGCCGATGATCTACAATGTGAAAAAATGATAAAGAGAGCGGCTATGATCCCAACCGAGCGACATCAAAAAATTTTAGCCCTGGTGGCGGAGCGCGGCGTCATCAGCATCAGCGAGCTGACCGAGCGCCTGGGCGTCTCGCACATGACCATTCGCCGCGACGTGCAGAAGCTTGAGGAGCAAGGGGCCCTGCTGTCGGTGTCCGGCGGCGTGCGATCGACAGACCGCCTGGCGGCAGAGCCGACGCATCTGGCGAAAACCGGCATGTACAGCGAGGAAAAAACGGCGATTGGCCGCTGCGCCGCCCGTTACATCCCGCGCAACAGCTGTATCTATCTCGACGCCGGGACCACGACGCTGGCGCTGGCCCGCGAGCTGCTGGAGCGCGACGATCTGCTGGTGGTCACCAACGACTTCGCGATCGCCGGCCTGCTGATGGAGAGCAGCCGCTGCCGCCTGATCCACATCGGCGGCACCGTCTGCCGGGAGAACTGCTCCACCGTCGGCGAATCCGCCGCCCGCAGCCTGCGCCAGCTGGCGATCGATATCGCCTTTATCTCCGCCTCCTGCTGGGGGCCGCGCGGGCTGTTTACTCCGGATGAGGAGAAGGTGCCGGTCAAGCAGGCGGCAAGCGGCGTCAGCAGCAAGCGGGTGCTGCTGAGCGACAGCTCGAAGTACAACAAGATAGCGACCCATCTGGCGCTGCCGCTGACGCAGTTCGATATGCTGATTACCGACGCCGGACTGAGTAAGAGCGGACGCGAGGTGCTGGAGGGTGAGCGCTGGGCGCTGGTGATTGCGGCGGCGGTTTCAGAGAGCGGCGCCTCCTGAAGACGCCGCGCCCGCAGCAAACGCTATTCGGGTATCGCGATCCCCAGCATCTCGCCCAGAGTGGCAATCACCAGGCAGTGATCGTCGCGCTGGGGCGCGCCGGATACCGTGACGCTGCCCGCCATTGTCCCATCAGTCAGGTAAAGCGGATAGCCGCCGCCAAAGGCGGCATAATCGCGGCTGTCCAGGCCGTAGCGCTCCGCAAGCGTGGTCTGCCGCTCCTGCAGCATCAGCCCGGCGGCCCACGAACTGATACCGAGAAAATCAACCAGGTTACGCTTGCGGCGAACCCAGTCCTGATTTTCGGCGCAGGCGCCGGGCATCAGGGCGCTGAACAGGCAAAGGTGATTGACGCGGATCTCAATGGCCAGCGCAAAGTCGCGTCCGGCCGCATTGTGATACAAGGACTGGCCGAGCGCCCAGGCCTGCGCGGCGCCGAATGCGGGGAAGCGCAACATGGCCTGATGCTCCCGGCAGACGGCGAGCTGCCGTTCAGTATTCACAGGCCCCTCCCGCTTTTAAGCGCTGCCGATGCCGGCTTTCCCGCTTTTGCGGTTTTATCCGCAGACACCAGATCGCACTTCGCCGGCAGGAAGAAGGTGATTGTCCCGGCGATAATCAGCGAGCCCGCCAGGGCGCAGATCGCCACATTCTGCCCGTAAAAGTAGATCATCACGCCGACCAGGTAAGGCCCGCAGAAGCCACCCAGGTTGCCCAGGCCATTGATAGCGCCGCGCGCACTGCCCGCCACTTCCGGCGAGGCGATGCGGCCCGGCATCGACCAGAACGGGCTGGTCGCCGCTTTGAGGAAGAAGCCGCACATCACCAGCGCAATGTAGGCGGCGACAATGTGCTCCTTAAGCAGAACCGAGGCCAGCAGACATCCGGCGAAGCAGTAGAGCGAAAGCCGCACCATCGCCCGCCGCCTGCCGGTGCGATCGCTGAGCAGGGAGATGACGTAGATCCCGGCGAGGGTCGCGACAAAGGGCAGGATAGCCAGTGCGCCGACGCCCGCCATATTGGCCCCGGTCAGGTTTTTAAGGATCGTCGGCAGCCACAGCGTGTAGCCGTAGTCGCCGGTCTGATAAAAGAAGTTAAGGACGATAAGCTTCAGCAGGCCGGAGTTGCGGAAGACCTCTTTGATGGAGGCGCTGGCGACCGGCGGGTTCTCTCTCAGCCGCGCCTCACGCTCCTGATTAAGCGTCGTCACCAGATACTCGCGCTCGCTCGCCGGCAGCCAGTGCGCCTCTTCCGGCCTGTCACTTATCAAAAACCACCAGATAAAGAGCACCACAAACGAAAGCAGCCCCTCGATAATAAACAGCCAGCGCCAGTCAAAGGCGGCGATGATGGCGCCCGATACCGGCGCCGTCAGCATCCCGCCCAGCGGAGCGAACATCATCACAAAAGCGTTGGCGCGGCCAATCTCCTTCTCAGGAAACCAGTTGCTGACCATGGTCAGCACCACCGGCAGCATGCCGCCCTCGGCGACGCCGAGAATAAAGCGCAGCGCCAGCAGCTGATATTCGTGGGTGACGAAGCCGGTTGCCACCGAAACCACCGCCCACGCCACCAGCGACCAGGCAATAAAGCGCTTGCCGCTGCCGTTAACCGCAATGCGCCCACCGGGAATTTGCAGAAAAAGGTAGCCGATAAAGAAAATGCCGCTGGCGACGCCCGCCATCTGGCTGGTAATCCCCAGATCGGACTCCATACCGCCGGGGAGGGCGAAGCTAATATTCACCCTGTCCATAAAGGAAATAATGCAGGCAATCAGCACCGGGGCAATAATGCGCCACCAGCGGGTGCCGGGTATTTTAGTATTCATCCTGTTTCCTCTGTGCAATAAGACAGAAACGACGCAGCTAATCAGATAATTTGGTTAGGTAAGGGACGCCGGGAAAAATAAGCCTCAACGTTGGCAAACACCACATTGCTCATATTCTGCCGCGTTTCGCGGGTGGCGCTGGCGACGTGCGGCTGAAGTACGACGTTGTCGAGCGCCATTAATGCCGCTGGGACATTCGGTTCATCTTCGTAGACGTCAAGCGCCGCGCCGGCAATGGTCTTATTCTGCAGCGCCTGAATAAGCGCGGCCTCATCAATCAGCGATCCGCGGGCGATATTAATCAGCCAGGCGTGCGCCGGCATGACCTCAAAGACATTCGCATTTATCAGCCTGCGGTTTTCCGCGCTGCCTGAGGCGGCGATAACCAGAAAGTCGCTTTCGCGGGCAAGGGCGTGCAGGCTGCTGCACCACTGATAGTCCAGCTGCGGATTTGGATTGCGGTCGTGATAGAGGATCTGCATATCAAAGCCGCTGGCGCGCCGGGCAATCGCCTGCCCAATGTTGCCCATACCGAGAATGCCGATGCGCTTGCCGCTGACCTGGGTCGCCAGCGGCAGCGTCGAGTTTAACCAGCGCCCCTCGCGCACAAAGCGGTCGCCGAGGCACAGCTGCCGCGCGCCCGCCAGCAGCAGGCCCATCGCCAGGTCCGCTACGCCCTGGGTCAGAACGCCGGAGGTAATGGTCACCGCAATGTCGCGGGAACGGGCATACGGCAGATCCACGGCGTCGGTGCCGACACCGAAGATGGCGATGAGTCCGACACGGGGAAGCGCGTCCAGTACGGCACGGGTGACGCCGATATCGCCGCGCGTCACCACGACCTGCACCCGGTCGCCGACGCGCTGTAAAAAGTCGTCCGGATCCTCCTGCTGGTCGTAGAGCCGGTAGACGGTATACGCCGCAGAGAGGCGCGTTATGAGGTCGTCAACCACGGGAGCAATCAGGAGTACAGCCTGGGTGTCATTAGTCATAGGGAGATCCGTTTGAGCATGTAAGAACGTTATTTACGTCTTATCAAACGGGTTTTGGGCAGTTCGTTTTGCGACCTGCATCACACTGAATCGTGTTAAAAAAACGTGTTACAGGCTTCGTGATCGGCGCAGAATAATCGCGGGCTAAATAGTTTCGCCCATTGAAAGACGGTAGTGAAGATCGACGTGTTCGATGGTCGGCAATCCGTTGATTTTCTTTATGATAATCTCCGTAGCCACTTTTCCCATCTCATAGCGGGGCGTCAGCACGCTCGCCAGTCTGGGCGTCGTCACCTGGCCGATCTCCAGGCCGTGAAAGCCGGCAATGGCCATTTGCGACGGGACGCTGATACCGCGCGCCAGGCACTCCTGCAGAACGCCAACGGCCAGATCGTCGTTGGTGCAGAGGATGCCGTCCATATCGGCATACATCTGCCGCGCGAGGGTCATCATGCCCGCGCCGATTGAAATCGACGAGACTTTATTCGGCGAGATGCGCCCGACGGGCATCCCCTGCTCCGCCATCGCCCGGCAGTAGCCGGCATAGCGCTGTTCATCGCGGATATCTGACATTGAGCCAAAGTAGATGATGCGCTTTTTGCCGCTGGCCAGCAGCATAGTGGTCATATCAAAGCCGGCCTTATCATTGTCAAAGCCGACGTTGATCCTGTCCGGCGTGTCCGACAGGCCCATAATTTCCGCAATCGGGATTTTTGCCGCTTTAAGGAATTTTTCCGCCCGCAGGCTGTGGACCGACTCGGTGAGCAGCAGACCTTTGATCTTAAAGGCAAGCACGGCCGCGATTTGCTCCTCTTCCCGCTGGCTATCGTAATCATAATTCACCACCAGCGTCCGGTAGCCGTTGGCGGACGTCACGGACTCAATGCCCGCCAGCACGTCGGCAAAAATTTGATTATGAAAGGAGGGGATCAATACGCCGATGCGCGGCTGGCCGCTGGCAAATACCGCCGCATTATCGGGATCGGGCCGGTAGCCCACTTCGGCAATAACGCTGGCGATACGCTCGGCGGTATCGGGCCGGACCTGCTCCGGCGTGCGCAGATAGCGGCTGACCGTCATCTTTGTTACGCCAGCCAGGGTAGCGATATCACTTAAGGTAATGCGGTGTGCTTTCACTATTAACCCCCGCCGGACGCCAGTCTGAGTCGGACATTATGCCCTCTGCGTCAGCAAAAGAGAACGCATGTCAGTGCGCCGGGGACGGCAGTAACCTGCCCGATTGCCGCCAGCATCACACTAAAAGTAACCCCTTTTTGTAACATGGATTCTGGTGATCTGCATCACAGTTCATCGCCCCTAAAAACCGTGAGATAGGTAATACATTACCGTTTCAGGAAAGCACCATGACGAATCTTTTTGACTTGCAGGGTCAGCGTATATTAATCACCGGCGCCGGTCAGGGTATTGGCTTTATTCTGGCTCAGGGGCTGGCGAAATATGGCGCGGAAATCGTGATTAACGACGTTTCGGCAGAGCGCGCCGGACAGGCCGCGATGAAATTACGCGATGAAGGCGCGACGGTCTGGACCGCAATATTTGATGTCACGGACAGCGACGCCGTCGAGCAGGCGATTAACGATATCGAAATCAATATCGGGGCGATCGATGTCTTATTTAATAATGCCGGCATTCAGCGGCGTCATCCTTTTACCGAATTTCCGGTGGCGGAGTGGAATGCGGTGATCGCCGTCAATCAGACGGCCGTATTCCTGGTATCCCAGGCGGTCGCCAGACGCATGGTGACGCGCAAAAAAGGCAAAATCGTCAATATTGGCTCGATGCAGAGCGAGCTTGGCCGCGACACCATTACGCCCTACGCCGCCGCTAAAGGCGCGGTAAAAATGCTCACCCGCGGCATGTGCGTTGAGCTGGCGCGCCACAATATTCAGGTCAACGGCATCGCACCGGGCTACTTTAAAACCGCAATGACCCAAACGCTGGTGGACGATAAAGCCTTTACCGACTGGCTGTGTAAGCGGACGCCGGCTGCGCGCTGGGGCGATCCGCAGGAGCTGGTGGGCGCCGCGGTGTTCCTTTCATCCAAAGCCTCTGATTTCGTTAACGGCCATCTACTGTTTGTTGACGGCGGCATGCTGGCGGCGGTGTAAGGAGCGCAAAATGGCAGGACAGTGCATTATTTTAATGGGCGTTTCCGGCACCGGTAAATCCACCGTGGGACTGGCCCTTGCCGGCGCAATGCGGGCGAAATTTATCGATGGCGATGACCTTCACCCGCGAAATAACATCCGCAAAATGGGCGCCGGAGAAGCGTTGAACGACGACGATCGCGCCCCGTGGCTGGAGCGGCTTGCCGATGTGATCTTTAGCCTTGAGCAGAAAAATGAGTTGGGCGTGCTGGTTTGCTCGTCGCTCAAGCGGCGCTACCGCGACCGGTTGCGCGAGGGCAATCCCAACGTCCGCTTTCTGTGGCTCAAAGGCGACTACGCCTGCGTGCTGGACAGGATGCAGCGCCGCAAGGGGCACTTTATGCCGGAAGCGCTGCTGAAGAGCCAGTTCGCCGCGCTGGAGACGCCCGCAGAGGATGAAACGGACGTCATCGCCGTCGATATTACACCGCCGGTGGAGGCCATCGTGACCACAAGCCTCGACCTGCTCCAATACGCCGCTGCCCGGAGGGAGCCAGCATGATTATTGATACGTTATCTGCGGGTGCCGCCAACCCGCTCTATCCGCCCGTAATTCGCCGCACCCTGCAGGCCATCATTGACATGAAGCCGGACACGCTGCCTGCCGGTAAATATCCGCTGCAGGGCGATACGGTCTTCTTTTCCGTCAACGAGGGGCAGACGCGCCCGCATCAGGAGCAGCGGCCGGAGTTTCACCGCCAGTACCTTGATATCCACATTGTCCTCGCCGGAGAAGAGATCATCGGCGCGGCGCCTCAGGGCCAGCCGCTGCATCAGAGCGAGCCGTTCAACGATGCTTTCGATCTGGGCTTCTGCACCGGTATCAGCGGCGAAACGCTGATCCACCTGGCGCCGGGATCGCTTGCCATCATCTTCCCGCAGGAGCTGCATCGCCCGATGTGCGCCACAGGCGCGCCTGCGGCGATCCGCAAAATTGTGGTAAAGATTGATTGCGTGCTATTACGCGCCTGACCCGCTCCGAACAGCCTCACCGGCATGATGAGGCCTGTCCGAAGAGATTTCAGTCCTTTCCTCATTGCCCCACCCGACTATTTTACCTAACCTCAAGAGGTCCGGAACAATTGTTCCTCAGCATCAACTTCAGGAGGTTAGGATGAGTCTCTTTAGTTTTGTGAAAGACGCGGGTGAGAAACTGTTGGACGCGGTAAGCGATAAAAGCCCCGAAAGCCTGGGCCAGACGCTGAAGTCGCACCTGCAAAAGCTGAATCTGCCGGGGGCCGATAAGGTCGATGTGAAGGTGGATGAGAACGGTAAAGCCGAAGTGTCAGGTGACGGCCTGAGCCAGGAGGCGAAGGAAAAAATGATGGTGGCGGTGGGTAACGTCTCCGGCATCGCCGAGGTGGTCAACAATATGAAAGCCACCGACGGCGGCGCAGAGAGCACCTACTACACCGTGAAGTCCGGCGATACGCTGA
Source organism: Pluralibacter gergoviae ATCC 33028 = NBRC 105706 (assembly GCF_001598855.1). Lineage (GTDB taxonomy): Bacteria > Pseudomonadota > Gammaproteobacteria > Enterobacterales > Enterobacteriaceae > Pluralibacter > Pluralibacter gergoviae. The sequence goes on from NZ_BCZS01000012.1 coordinate 129,205, forward strand.
GCGCTATTGCAAAGTCGCAGTACGGTGATGCCAACGCCTACAATAAGATTTTTGAAGCCAACAAGCCGATGCTCAGCCATCCGGATAAGATCTATCCCGGCCAGACGCTGATCATTCCGAAGAAATAATAACCTCACCGCAGGGGCGCACTGCCCCTGCAGTTTCGCTACTCCCGCCGCAGCCGCTTCGAGTTACAGATCCACAGCGTCACCACCAGCAGCAGAATCGATCCGGAATACATCAGCACGTCAACGGGCGACTGGTGATCGACGATAATCAGCCGCACAATGGCGGTGATGCCGATATAGACGAAATAGCGCAGCGGGAAGTGAAATCCCGACTGGAAATACTTCACGATCAGGGCGATAAACTCGAAGTAGAGAAAGTAGACCACCAGCCCCTCGACCAGCTCAAACTTGCTGGTCTTTTCCGGCGCAAACAGGACGTCGGCGAGGTGCAGCGTCTCCTTACCGAGAAACACGACCAGGATTACGGCCAGGCACAGCAGCCCAAGGTTAAGCACAATCTGCAGAAGCGTTGAGATAAGCTCGACCAGCGGTCGTGGCAGGGAATTCATGACGTCAGCTCCATTGTTAACATGGAGTGTTGTATAGCGCAGAAATGTGACGCAGATCTACATTTTTTACTTATCTTTTGTGATGTTTTTATTGTCCGTTTATCCCGGGAGGAGAGCGATGCTACAGATACGGCTCGCGACCGAAGAAGATGCCCCGCGGCTCAGCGCGATGGGGAAAATCAGCTATCCGCACCACTTTGCCCACCTCTGGCACAGCCCGCAGGAACTTGCGGCTTTTGTCGAGAAAGAGTACGCGCCGGAGTCCATCGCCAGAACTATGACGCACGACGCCAGCCGCTGGCTGATCGCCACGCGCGACAGCGCTGACGCCGGCTTCGCGAAGTTCAGCTTTCAGCGTAGCGCTGAGCCGGGCGGCGTAACGGGAACCCTGCTGCACAAACTTTACCTGATGCCGGGCGCAACCGGGGCAGGATGCGGAGAGGCAATGATGAATGAGGTGATCCGCCAGGCAAAAGCGCACGGCGAACGCTACCTCTGGCTGGAAGTGCTGGCTGAAAATCCGCGCGCCAGGCGGTTTTACGAACGCCTGGGTATGACGCACCTCAGAGACACGACCTTTGCCTCCGCTACGCAGGTTAGCGTGCTGCAGGTGCTGGGGATGAGGATTTGAGGGCGAGAAGACAAAAAGCCCTTCTCACCGGGAAGGGCTTACTGTATTAGGCGATTACGCGCGCCAGGCTTTGTAACGGTTAATCAGGCCGTTAGTCGAGCTGTCGTGGCTTTCAATTTCCTTGCCATCTTCCAGCTCCGGCAGAATGCGGCTGGCGAGCTGTTTGCCCAGCTCAACGCCCCACTGGTCGAAGGTGAAGATGTTAAGAATCGCGCCCTGGGTGAAGATTTTGTGCTCATACAGGGCAATCAGCGCGCCGAGGCTGAACGGGGTGATTTCGCGCAGCAGGATGGAGTTGGTCGGGCGGTTGCCTTCGAACACCTTGAACGGCACCACGTAGTCGAGGGTGGCCGGATCTTTACCCTGATCGCGATACTCCTGCTCAACCACTTCGCGGGACTTGCCGAAGGCCAGCGCCTCGGTCTGGGCGAAGAAGTTAGACAGCAGTTTCTGATGGTGGTCAGAGAGCGGGTTGTGGCTGATGGCCGGGGCGATAAAGTCGCACGGTACGATTTTGGTGCCCTGGTGGATCAGCTGGTAGAAGGCATGCTGGCCGTTGGTGCCCGGCTCGCCCCAGATGATAGGCCCGGTCTGGTGATCCACTTTGTTGCCGTTGCGGTCCACGTACTTGCCGTTGGACTCCATGTTGCCCTGCTGGAAATAGGCGGCAAAGCGGTGCATGTACTGGTCGTACGGCAGGATAGCTTCGGTCTCGGTGCCGAAGAAGTTGTTGTACCAGATGCCGATTAGCGCCAGCAGTACCGGCAGGTTTTTCTCCGCAGGCGTGGTGGAGAAGTGCTTGTCCATGGCGTGCGCGCCGGAGAGCAGCTCAACGAAGTTGTCGAAGCCGACGGAAAGAATGATCGACAGGCCAATCGCCGACCACAGGGAGTAGCGGCCGCCGACCCAGTCCCAGAACTCGAACATATTGGCGGTATCAATCCCGAACTCGCCTACGGCCTTGCCGTTGGTGGAGAGCGCGGCAAAGTGTTTAGCCACGTGCTTTTCATCACCGGCGGTTTTCAGGAACCAGTCGCGGGCGCTGTGGGCGTTGGTCATGGTCTCCTGGGTGGTGAAGGTTTTGGAGGCGACCAGGAACAGCGTGGTTTCCGGGCTGGTCTTCTTCAGCACTTCCGCAATGTGGGTGCCGTCAACGTTGGACACGAAGTGCATGTTGAGGTGGTTTTTATACGGGCGCAGCGCCTCGGTCACCATGAACGGGCCGAGGTCGGAGCCGCCGATGCCGATGTTGACCACGTCAGTGATCGGCTTGCCGGTATAGCCCTTCCACTCGCCGGAGATAATCGCCTCGGAGAATTTTTTCATCTTCTCCAGCACCGCGTTCACTTCCGGCATCACGTCTTTGCCGTCGACCAGGATCGGGGTGTTGCTGCGGTTACGCAGGGCAACGTGCAGGACGGCGCGATCTTCCGTGCGGTTGATCTTCTCGCCGGCGAACATCGATTTGATGGCGCTGGTCAGGTCGGTCTCTTTTGCCAGGTCCTGCAGCTTGCTCAGCGTCTCTTCGGTGATGCGGTTTTTAGAGAAATCCACCAGCATCAGGTCATCAAAGGTGGCGGAAAACTTCGCGAAGCGGTCGCCATCTTTAGCGAACAGCTCGGCGATCGTCACGTCCTTCATTTCATCGTAATGTTTCTGTAGCGCCTGCCAGGCGGCGGTCTGCGTTGGGTTGATGTTTTTCATAACAATACTCTTTCTGGTGTGAGATTTGTGACCTTGGTCGATTGTAGCGCCTGAGATCGGGATTGTGATGATTTTTATATCATTGCCAGGGCGATACACCGTTATTCGTAAAATGCCCCGCAAAGTATAGTTGTTATAAGCGCCATTACTTCGTCTTATCTCTGCATGAAAAATCCGCATAACCGCAACATTGACAGCACACCGTATTAACCCGTATTTATTATGTACAACCTGCACTTACGCAGGCCAGAAGAGGCGCGTTGCCCAGGTACGGTGTTTGAGAAGCCGGTTCGACGAAAGCACCTGAGGGGGAGCAACGCCGAGGTGATTAAACGTCCTGGCGCGTTAATCACCGGCTACAGGGGCTGAATCCCCTGGGCTGTCACCAGAAACGTTCCCAGTCGGGCGTTTCGCAAGGTGGAGCACTTCTGGGTGAATTCGTAGTTGTTAACTGCTCTGCGCCCACCCTGTTTTTCGCTCTTCCCTTGTGCCATGGCTGAATACTTGACACGAGGTTTTACACTAATGACTACTGCTCTCTCCTCATTCGTCGTGGCCAAATTTGGCGGCACCAGCGTGGCCGATTATGACGCCATGAACCGCAGCGCCGACGTGGTGCTGGCCGACAGCGCCGTGCGCCTGGTGGTGCTCTCTGCGTCTGCGGGCGTCACCAACCTGCTGGTGGCACTCTCTGAAGGCCTGGAGGCCACCGAGCGCTTTGTGAAGCTCGATGCCCTGCGCAAGATTCAGTTCGATATTCTGGAGCGGATGCAGAACCCGCTGGTGATCCGCGAAGAGGTGGAGCGCCTGCTGGATAATATTACCACCCTTGCCGAAGCGGCCTCGCTGGCGACGTCTGCGGCGCTGACCGACGAGCTGGTCAGCCACGGGGAGCTGATGTCCACCCTGCTGTTTGTCGAGATCCTGCGCGAGCGCCGCGTGGAAGCGCAGTGGTTCGATGTGCGTAAAGTAATGCGCACCAACCACCAGTTTGGCCGCGCCGAACCGGACGTTCCCGCGCTGGCGGAGCTTGCCACCCAGCAGCTGGCGCCGCGCCTGGCAGAGAGCCTGGTGATCACCCAGGGCTTTATCGGCAGCGAAGATAAAGGCCGCACCACGACGCTGGGCCGCGGCGGCAGCGACTATACCGCCGCCCTGCTGGGTGAGGCCCTGCACGCCGGGCGGGTCGATATCTGGACCGACGTGCCCGGTATCTACACCACCGATCCGCGCATTGTGCCCGCCGCCCGCCGCATCGACGTTATCGCCTTTGAAGAAGCCGCCGAGATGGCGACCTTCGGCGCCAAGGTACTGCATCCGGCTACCCTGCTGCCCGCCGTGCGCAGCGACATTCCGGTGTTCGTCGGCTCCAGCAAAGAGCCGAAAGCGGGCGGGACGCTGGTGTGCAATAAAACCGAGCAGCCGCCGCTGTTCCGCGCCCTGGCCCTGCGCCGCAAGCAGACGCTGCTGACCCTGCACAGTCTCAACATGTTGCATTCGCGCGGCTTTCTGGCGGAGGTGTTCGGCATTCTGGCGCGCCACAGCATCTCGGTTGACCTGATCACCACCTCGGAAGTGAGCGTCGCCCTGACGCTGGACACCACCGGCTCCACCTCCACCGCCGACACGCTGCTGACCCAGGCGCTGCTCACCGAGCTGTCGTCCCTGTGCCTGGTGGAAGTTGAGCAGGACCTGGCCCTGGTGGCGCTGATTGGCAACAATCTGGTCAACGCCCGCGGCGTCGGTAAAGAGGTGTTCGGCGTGCTGGATCCGTTTAATATCCGCATGATCTGCTACGGCGCATCCAGCCACAACCTCTGCTTCCTGGTGCCCGGCGGCGACGCCGAGCAGGTGGTGCAGAAGCTGCATCATAATTTGTTTGAATAATATTTAGTGAAGACGGCCCGGAGCTACGCTACCGGGCCTTTTTATTTTGCAGAACGGTGTTCATCAATAGCCAGTCCAGCGCTCGGATGTCACCTTTGCGGCTGTCCGGTAGCGTCGACGGTGTCTCCCCCCGCACCAGTTCCTGCTGGATAAAAGCGTGCAGCTCCGGCATTCGCGCACCGTAATGCGCCTCCCCGGCGCGCTGCTTTTTCTCAAGCAGCAGAGAGATCTCCTCGCGCAGCGCTGCATCCAGCTCACTTCCCGCCAGCAGATCGGCGAAACGCATAGGTGGAATACCTTTTCCCTCCTCGACCCAGCGCACTGCCAGCAGCGGACGCAGCACGTAGAAATACTTTTTCAGACGCACTTCGCTGCCCTGCAGATAGCCGCGAAAGTTTTTTCGCGCCATTGAGTAGTAATGCCAGCGAGCACGCAAGGGAGAGAACCACAGCGGCACCTGCTGGCGTAACTGCCCTACGACCTCATCGTCCTGACGATAGACAATGGGCGATCGCAGCCATTCGATGAGCGTGGGGTTTGCCCCCTTCAGCAGTCCCAGCGCCTTGCGCCACTCCCAGCCGGAGACATCCAGCTCGTCGTCGATCGGCAGTTCAATAACGTCGCGCTGCGGTTCCACCCTCAGGTACCATTCGGGGGCATGCACATAGATAAAGCGGACATCGTAGTCGCTATCCGGTGAAGCGAACCCCCAGCCCCTGCTGCCGGACTCGCAGGCGTAAAGAATGCGCACATCGTGTTGCTGTTCGATATCTCCGAGCTGCCGCAGCACGCGCTCGCGCATCGCGGTATCAACGCTGTTTAAGGTCATCATTTATTATCCTTTCACGCACACTACCTGCCGTAGCGTATGTACAATCTCCACCAGCGATAACTGTGCCGCCATCACGGCATCGATATCTTTATAGGCCATCGGGATCTCGTCTATCACCTCTGCGTCTTTGCGGCATTCAACGTGCGCCGTAGACCTGATCTGATCCGCAACGGTAAACTGTTTTTTTGCCGCGGTACGGCTCATTGTTCTGCCGGCGCCGTGGCTGCAGGAGCAGAAGCTCTCAGCATTTCCCAGCCCGCGCACGATAAAACTTTTCGCGCCCATTGAGCCGGGAATGATCCCCATCTGCCCTTTCTGCGCTGAAACCGCGCCTTTGCGGGTGATAAGTACCTCCTCGCCAAAGTGCGTCTCTTTTTGTACATAGTTGTGGTGGCAGTTAACCGCCTCCTGATGCGTGGTAAACGGTTTTGCCACTATAAGGGACAGCGCTGCCAGCACCCTGGACATCATGACCTCACGGTTGTGGCGGGCAAAGTCCTGAGCCCACTCAACCGCTTCAATATAATCATCATAGTGCCGGCTACCCTCGCGGAAATAGGCCAGATTGCAGTCCGGCAGGTTGGCAATATGTTGCTGCATATCTTTCTGCGCCAGCGTAATAAACAGGTTGCCGATGGCATTCCCTACGCCCCGCGATCCGCTGTGCAGCATGACCCAGACCTGCTGTTGCTCATCCAGGCAAACTTCAATGAAGTGGTTCCCGGTGCCGAGCGTCCCCAGATGTAAATAGTGATTAGTTTTCTGCAGTTGCGGGTATTTATCCGTCAGTTGCTTAAAACGCGGTGCCAGCACAGACCAGTGTCCGTCTACGATTTCAGGCGGCGTATGCCAAGCGCCCTTATCGCGCCGGGAGCGCATATTTGTCCGCCCGTGCGGCACCACCGACTCAATGGCGCTGCGCAGGCCGCTAAGGTGGTCGGGCAGATCGCCTGCCGTTAGCGACGTGCGCACGGCAATCATGCCGCAGCCGATGTCCACGCCAACTGCGGCCGGGATAATTGCGCCTTTAGTAGGAATAACGCTGCCAATAGTCGAGCCTTTTCCGAGATGCACATCAGGCATCACCGCCAGATGCTTAAAAATAAAGGGCATTTTTGCGGTATTAAGCAGTTGCTCCTGCGCTTTTGCATCGACCGGCACACCGCAGGTCCACATTTTTATCGGCGCGCCGCCTGGCGCACTCACTAACTGGAATTGTTCTGTTTCCATTGCCCTATCCTTTAATGTTCACGAGGCCGTTCAATACCTGATCCAGGCCACCGAAAACGGAAATTTTGTCGATACGCTCTGCGACTCTCTCAAGCGTCTCCAGTTCTTTAAGACGCAACGCCACGGGGTTGTTCTCCATCACCTTTGCGGTATTCAGCAAAGAGCGCGTCGCGGCCGTCTCTTCTCTTCGGCGAATAACATTTGCCTGCGCTGCCTTTTCAGCTTCGACCACTCTGGAGAGGATCGCTTTCATATCACCGGGCAGAACGATGTCCTTTACGCCAAGAGAAGCGATTTCGATACCGAATGCGGCCATTCGCGCCTTCACCTGAGCGCTGACGACCTCATCGATGAGCTGCTTGTCTTCCAGAAGTTCATCGAGCGTGCGGGTGCCTACTGCTTCCCGCAGCGCGAACTGCAGCTCGCGGTAGAGATATTCCAGCGGTTTTGCCAGTTGCTCGAAAACCTGCATAACGGCGCTATAGCGCCAGTTTGCCGCCAGGTTCAGGCGCAGGTTTACCTTATCTTTTGTCAGAATCTCCTGACCGCTAACCTCCAGCGCCTGCAGACGGGTGTCTACCACCTCCGCCTCGACCAGATGATTAACCTGCCACCAGCCCGTCACGCCTGGCGGCAGCAGAGGCTGCGTCTTACCGTCAATTTTCAGCACACCCACGTGCCAGGCCGGTACCGACACGGCCAGTATGGCGTCCCGGCCTTTTACCGGCTCATTAGCCCGCGGCTGCAGCACCGCACTCATTACTTCGGCGGGTACCCGGGCCTCTCGGCTATCCATCCGCACCAGCGTGAGTGCATCACCGGCCTGCCAGTACAGTCGACGGGTTAACGGCGGGATAATCTCCTGCAATACGCCGTGCAGATAGAGGGCGCCGGCTTCGTTTTCCGTCATGTCAGCCTGCAGACAGTAGCGCTCTACCCACTCCGGCTGGAAGCGGCGCAGATAGTCAGCCAGTGAACGTTCAACGGCATTGCCATCGGCATTCACGGTCAGGACCTGCGGCGCATTAAACCACGGCAGGCGGTGCTCGCCGGCTTCCAGCACCTTAACGTAGTCTCCGTTTCTGGAAAGAAGGCCAAGCTGGCCTTTTTTTAGGGTCACTTTTTTCATCATTTCTCTGATCCTTTTTCTGGACAGGCGCGGGTGCCGTACGGAGCGGCAGGGGAAGACCTTTTCGCCTGTCGCCCGGTATCTTTACCGGCTGCCTGCTTTGGGGACGCCCAACTGCGCGCTGCCCCGGTATTGCTCTGTAAACCATTTATCACTGAGAAGAGTGAGTCGGGAATCGAACCCTGTTCAGGTGTCAGCGGCTGACGGAACACGTCGGAAATACAGCCAGTGCTGTTTCGGAAGTGCCGGCGGGGTACAAACCCCTGCGCTTTCAGCGTATTGACCCATACGTTAAAGCCAGATACGTGCCAGAAGCGGAAGATCACGTTTTTTTTGCTTTCAATTAACTGATAAATAAAGAATTAAAAATTTAAATGCTGGGTTGCTATTGTTTGAAAAATGCAAATTAACTATCTTTTAATATCGCTATTTATCCCACAGGATAAGATATGAAAAAGCGTCGAGTAGTGATTGGCGTACTGGGTACGGTACTGGATAAGCGTGGAAAACGAGCGAATCGCCACCGCAAGTGGCGCCCTACGGTCGGGTTATGCCTGCAGCCCGATTTCTCTATTGACCGCCTGGAGTTGATTCACCAGCCTCGTGACGCCGGACTGGCGAAGCAGCTTGCTGAAGATATAACTCAGGTATCTGCCGGTACTCATGTCAGGCCGCACGCCATTGCGCTGCAAAATCCGTGGGATTTCGAGGAGGTGTACGCCGCCTTTCTCGATTTCGCCATCCACTATCCGTTCGATACTGAAAATGAAGAGTATCTGGTACATATCACCACCGGTACGCACGTCGCTCAGATCTGCTGGTTCCTGCTGACGGAGGCCCGCTATCTGCCAGCCACCCTGCTGCAAACCGGTCCCGCGCCCAAAGATTCAACACAGGAAGCAACAGTCGCCGGCGTCTGCTCGATGATCGACCTGGACTTAAGCCGCTATGCCACCCTCACAAGCCGCTTTCAGCGCGAGCAGCAGCAGTCGGTCTCTTTTCTTAAAGCGGGAATTGAGACACGAAATCCCACTTTTAACAGGCTTATTGATCAGATTGAGCGAGTCGCACTCCGTTCCTCCGCTCCCATACTGTTGACGGGCCCGACTGGTTCGGGAAAATCCTTTCTCGCTCAGCGTATTTTTATGCTGCGCCAAAGCCGCCATCTTGTTGCGGGAAAATTCGTGGCGGTTAACTGCGCGACGCTACGCGGGGATAATGCCATGTCGACGCTATTTGGCCATGTAAAGGGGGCGTTCACCGGAGCGCTGTCGGCCAGAAGCGGTTTGCTTAAAGAGGCCAACGGCGGCGTACTTTTTCTTGACGAAATAGCGGAACTGGGACTCGACGAGCAGGCGATGCTCCTCAAGGCCATCGAGGAGAAAACCTTCTTACCCTTCGGTTCTGATAACGAGGTAAAAAGCGATTTTCAACTGATTGCCGGGACACATCGCGATCTGCGCCAGTGGGTCAAAGAGGGGCGCTTTCGTGAGGATCTTTACGCGCGAATTAATCTCTGGAGTTTCGCACTGCCGGGACTGGCCCAAAGACGGGAAGATATTGCGCCCAACGTCGAATATGAGCTTCAGCGATTTTGCCATGAGCAACAAAATCAGGTGCGCTTTGATAAAGAGGCAAGGGAACGCTTTCTGGCTTTTTCCAGTTCCTCGCAGGCCAGCTGGCGCGGTAATTTCCGCGAACTTGGCTCCTCAATAACCAGAATGGCAACGTTAGCTGAGCAGGGGCGAATTACCGTAGCGCTCGTTGAGGAAGAGATTATGCGCCTACGTGAAAGCTGGTATGAAGAGTCGCGGGAACCGCTAATGGAACAGGAGATCGACCTCTTCGATCGCCAGCAGCTTGAAACGGTACTTGAGGTCTGCCGCCGTAGCGAATCGCTGTCGCAGGCTGGAAGAGAACTGTTTGCCGTTTCAAGATTGAAAAAAGCCAATCCGAATGATGCCGATCGCCTGCGTAAGTATCTGGCACGCTTTGGTTTCAGCTGGGAAACTATTCGCGATAGGCATTTTTAGTTTGAATTAGACAGCGCCACGCGATAAACAATACCTAAGGCCGGGCTCGAACCCGGCTTTTTTATAAAAACACAACAACAACCTTCACAATCGCAAGGATATCCCTATGTTATCGACGCTGACGCGGCTGTTCCCGCTCTGGGCGCTGCTGCTCTCCGTACTGGCGTACTTTACGCCCGCCACGTTTACTCCCATTGGCCCCTGGGTCGCCACGCTGCTGATGCTGATTATGTTCGGCATGGGCGTGCATCTGAAAATTGACGACTTTAAGCGGGTGTTGTCGCGCCCGGCGCCTGTCCTGGCCGGCACCTTTCTGCACTATCTGGTGATGCCTTTCGCGGCGTGGCTGCTGGCGCTGATTTTTCATATGCCGCCTGAACTGTCGGCGGGGATGGTGCTGGTGGGCAGCGTTGCCAGCGGCACGGCCTCCAACGTGATGATCTATCTGGCGAAGGGTGACGTAGCGCTGTCGGTGACGATTTCGTCGGTCTCTACTCTGGTGGGCGTCATCGCCACGCCGCTGCTGACCCGCCTGTACGTCGACGCCCACATTCAGGTGGACGTCTGGGGGATGCTGCTGAGCATTATGCAGATTGTAGTGATCCCGATTGGGTTAGGGCTTATTGTCCACCACCTGCTGCCGCGCGTGGTAAAAGCCGTGGAACCGTATCTGCCGGCGTTTTCGATGGTCTGCATTCTGGCCATTATCAGCGCGGTGGTGGCCGGTTCGGCGTCGCATATCGCCTCCGTGGGCCTGATGGTGATTGTGGCGGTGATCCTGCACAACGGTATTGGCCTGCTGAGCGGCTACTGGGGCGGGCGGCTGTTCGGCTTCGACGAATCCACCTGCCGCACGCTGGCGATTGAGGTAGGCATGCAGAACTCCGGCCTTGCCGCTGCGCTGGGGAAAATCTACTTCGGCCCGCTCGCCGCCCTGCCCGGCGCGCTATTCTCGGTGTGGCACAATCTGTCTGGCTCGCTGCTGGCGGGATACTGGTCGGGGAAGGCAGTCAGTAAAGACAAAACCTGAGCGTGAACCTTCGCCGAACGAGCCGGGTCGTTCGGCAACGCACGCTAAATGCCGTCGAGAAGGAAATCTATCGCCGCTTTAATTTGCGGACGGTAGTGAGAAGCATCGCAAAACACTGGCCCCAGCACGCTAACAGGGATACTCGCCATCTCATGCGTCATGACGGCATATTCCTTGCCGTCACTCAGCCTGATTAACGGGATCAGGCGTTCAGGACGCTGGCTTGCGGGATACTTTTCTAAAGGTAAAAGTGGAATCGCAATATGTCGATTGAGCTGTCCGATGATGTCGCTCGTCACGTCAATCAGTAAAGGATAAACAGCACTTTTTCCGGTATTTCCATATACGGTAAATTGCATCACTAAAATGTCCTGTAGTCATCGCTGAAGCCGCCATGCTCATCGTGGAATTGATTGAGCGCCTCAATAGCCGCGCTGTTTTCTACCTGCCATTTTTTTGTTTCGTACTGGCTCACTTCGGCACTGAGCGCTGCAGCCAATACAGCACTGAGATTAATACCGGCCTCACGCGCACGCGCAAGAAGATTACGATCGATGGTCATAGTAACGCTCTGCGTTGTTCGCTGTTTTATTGACATACTTTCCGCCCCGCTCGTTTATTATGCACAATAATATAAACGAACATTTGCACGGGGATCCACACGAGTCTGTATAATCTCCTGCGGCGATAAAGGCAACTGAAAGTCGGTGCCATAATTTCTGCACGCGATCCTCATTCCAGTTCTGATTGTACGATACACTCAGCATTCATCCTTCAGGAGACTCCCATCATGGCCATCCCACGCCTCACCCAGCAGGACATGACCGAGCAGGAAAAGCGCGAGCTGAAAACCCGGCTCGACCGCGCCAGAATCGCCCACGGCCGGGTACTGACCAACGCGGAAACCAATCAGATCAAGAAGGCCTACATTGACGCGCTGATGGCCGAGCGCGAAGCGGAAGCGAAGAAGGCCCGCCAGCTGAAGAAGAAGCAGGCCTATAAAACGGATAAGGAAGCGACGTTCTCGTGGTCAGCCAGCGCGCCGGTGCGCGGCAGGCGCTAGTTAGCCGACCTGAAGAGTGACCGGTTTGCCGAGCCGGGCGAGCATCAGGACCAGCGCATCGAGGGTAAATTTGCTGGTCTTCTGATTCACCACGTCGGAAACGCGCGGCCGGGAAATGTGCAGCCTGCGGGCAACCTCCGCCTGCTTGAGATGATGCTCGTCAATCCAGCCGGCGATCTCGTTCATCAGCTGGCGCTTAAGGTTAAGCAGTTGCGCGGCTTCCTGCTCTGCCTGCTGCTTAAGCTGCTGCGCCTCATCGGCAGCAACGCCGAGATCGGCAAAAATATTGCCGTCCGCCGGGGTGATGTGGGCGATCTTACCGTCAGTCATCTGTTTCATGGCCTACCCTGCAGTTTGTTAATACCGAGCGAGACGAAGCATATTACATTTTTGTATAAAATTTTATACCACAATCAGTCCTCGAACTGCCAGCACGTTACGCGCGATAAAAAATAGGGCAAAAGCGTGAGATGCTGTGAGCGGCCTGCAGAAGACATGCGCGATACGGCGCCGGGACAGAAGACCCCGGCGCGAAAAGAGAGTAAACCTTAGCGTCCCTTCTTCTTCCTGCCCGGGGAGGTAAAGCGCTTGCGCGACGCCAGCTCGGCGGGGGTTTTCGCCATATTCTTGCCGCCGCCGGCGGGCTTCTTCGGCGCGCCCGCTTTCGGCTTCGCCTTCGCTTTCGCCGGTTTCGCCTCGGACGAGGAGCCTTCAATCAGCTTAAACAGTTCAATCAGCTCGTCGTCGGTCAGATCGCGCCACTCGCCGACGGGCAGCCCCTTCAGGCTGACGTTCATGATGCGGGTGCGCTCAAGCTTCGTCACCTCATAGCCGAAGTGCTCGCACATACGGCGTATCTGCCTGTTGAGGCCCTGTACCAGGGTAATGCGGAAGGCGAACGGCGCCTCTTTCTTTACCTTACATTTCTTCGTTACCGTGCCGAGGATCGGCACCCCGGCGCCCATGCCGCGAATAAAGTCGTCGGTTACCGGCTTATTAACCGTCACCACGTACTCTTTCTCGTGATTGTTGCCGGCGCGCAGGATCTTGTTCACCAGATCGCCGTGGTTGGTGAGAAAAATCAGCCCCTGCGACTCTTTATCGAGGCGGCCGATGGGGAAGACGCGCTTGCTGTGGTTAACAAAATCGACGATGTTGTCGCGCTCGCCGTCTTCGGTAGTGCTGACGATGCCGACCGGTTTATTGAGGGCGATCAGCACCAGGTCTTCCGCATCGCGCGGCTCAATCAGCTGCCCGTTAACCTTTACCTCGTCGCCGGGCATCACCTGGTCGCCGACGCTGGCGCGCTTGCCGTTAATAAAGACGTTTCCCTGCTCTATATAGCGGTCGGCGTCGCGGCGGGAGCAGATGCCGCTCTCGCTAATGTACTTGTTTAAACGGGTGGATTGGGCTGGCAGCATAAGGTCTCCTGTCAATTGCCGCGCAATATACCGCACATTGCGGGTGAGAAAAAACAGCCATTTTTACCCATCCGGGGAATAAATGTGATGCAAAGCGATGTTTTGCATATAAATGACTGAAAATCAGGATGATGACCCGGCTATCCGGGGCTATACCTGAAAGCCGTTGTGGGATATGGTCAGGACAGCGCAATACTTTCTGCAGCCCCACGCCGAGGAGATTTAAGATGATCAACCGCGACACTCAGCTGTGCATGTCGCTTGCCGGACGCCCCGGCAATTTTGGTACCCGCTTTCACAATTATCTGTACGAGAAGCTGGGCCTCAACTTTATCTACAAAGCCTTTACGACCCAGGATATCGGGGCGGCGGTCAAAGGCGTCAGGGCGCTGGGCATCCGCGGCTGCGCGGTGTCGATGCCCTTCAAAGAGAGCTGTATGCCGTTTCTGGACGCTATCGATCCGTCGGCGAAGGTCATTGACTCCGTGAACACCATCGTCAACGACGGCGGCCATCTGACGGGCTTCAATACCGACTATATTGCGGTGAAAAGCCTGATTGACAGCCACCGGCTTGATACGGCTGCCCGGGTGATGATCCGCGGCAGCGGCGGCATGGGTAAGGCGGTGATCGCCGCCTTCCGCGACGCGGGATTTAAGAACGTCATTATTGCGGCGCGCAATGAGCAGAGCGGTACGGCGCTGGCGCGCCAGTACGGCTTCCAGTGGCAGCCGCTGCCGGAGGGTATTCAGGCGGATATCCTGGTGAACGTCACGCCCATCGGCATGGCCGGCGGCAGCGAGAGCGACGCGCTCTCCTTCAATGAGGAAATGGTCGCGGCGGCGGGCGTGGTGTTCGACGTGATTGCCCTGCCGGCGGAAACGCCGGTCATCAGGCTGGCGCAGAAGCTGAATAAAAAGACCATCAGTGGCGCGGAGGTCATCGCCCTGCAGGCCGTCGAGCAGTTTGCGATGTACACCGGCGTGCGTCCGGATGACGCGCTGATCGCCGAAGCTGCCGCCTTTGCCCGCGCGGGCTAATCGTTAATGAGGCAGCCTTTCCGGCTGCCTCTTCCTGTCAATATCCGTCCCGCTCGTCGTCTTCGTCCGGCTGCTCCAGCACGCTGTAGGCCACCGCGCAGAACAGAGAATTCAGACGCTTCATATCGCCCAGCAGCCCCAGGTGCAGGGAGCTGGTCTCGATGCTCTGTACGTTCTGCTGGTGCAGCCTGTCCACGTGGGCGTGCGAATAGCGGCGGTTCATAATGCGAAAGCGGTGCTTATTGCGGCGCAGGCGGCGGGCGCTGTCCACGTCGCCGGAGAAGAAGACCGACATCGCCAGCTGCAGGTTGCTGAGCAGCTGCTCGTACAGCGCGTCCAGCTCTTTCAGCCCTTCCAGCGAGAAGGCGCGGCGGGCCGCCAGCGACTTATCGGCAATCTCGCTGCCCATGCGCTCGATAATATCCGACGCCTGCTCCAGATTGAGCGACATCTCAATGATTTCCGCCCAGCGCCGGGACTCTTCCTCCGCCAGATCCTCTTTCGGCAGCCGCGCCAGATAGAGCTTGATGGCGGTATAGAGCACGTTGATGTCGTCGGCAATCTTGCGCAGCGCCTTCTCT
The DNA here is from genome assembly GCF_001598855.1 of Pluralibacter gergoviae ATCC 33028 = NBRC 105706. GTDB lineage: Bacteria > Pseudomonadota > Gammaproteobacteria > Enterobacterales > Enterobacteriaceae > Pluralibacter > Pluralibacter gergoviae. Next base: position 144,363 of record NZ_BCZS01000012.1, read on the forward strand.
TCGCGCGGCTCGCCGTGCATCACCTTGTGCAGCCCCGTCATCATGTTTTCCATCGCATCGCCGATGCGCAGCGCTTCGCGGGCGGCGTTGGCCAGCGCCAGGGTGGGCGTATCCAGCGCGGTCGGATCCAGATGCTTCGGCTTGAGGCGCCCGTCCAGCTCAGGCTGGTCCTGGATCACCCGCTTGCAGAAGCGCGCCATCGGTTCGGCAAAGGGCACCATCGCCAGGCAGCGGATCAGGTTATAGAAGACGTGGAAGTAGATAACCAGTTCGGATTTCGATACCGGCAGATCGGCCATCAGGTTCGCCAGCGGATGGATAAACGGCAGGACGATCAGGCTGCCGATAAGCTTGAACAGCAGGCTGCCCAGCGCGACGCGGCGGGCGGCGGCATTGGCGGCGCTGTTGTTGAGCATCGCCAGCAGGCCGGAACCGAGGTTGGCGCCAATCACCAGGCACAGCGCTACCGGGAATGAGATGACGCCGGTGGCGGTCAGGGTCGCGGTCAGCAGCACCGCCGCCAGGCTGGAATAGGTGATGATGGCGAATACCGCGCCAATCAGCGCATCAAGGATGATATCCCCGGTAAGCGAGGCGAAAATGACCTGTACGCCGTTGGCCTGGGTGATGGGATGCACCGCCTGGACGATAAGCTCCAGCGCCAGCAGGATCAGGCCGAGGCCGATGCCAACGCGGCCAAGCTGGCCGGCGCGGGTCTGCCGGCGGCCGAGGAAGAAGATCACGCCGACAAAAATCAGCAGCGGCGACACCCAGGAGAGGTCGAAGGTCAGCACGCGGGCCATCAAGGCGGTACCGACGTCGGCGCCGAGGACGATCACCAGCGCGGGCGTCAGCGCCACCAGATCCTGGGCAACGAAGGAGGTCACCAGCATGGTGGTGGCGTTGCTGCTCTGCACCAGGGCGGTGACGCCGATACCGGCGCAGAAGGCGAGCGGTTTTTTCTCTACGCTGCGGCTGAGCACGGTGCGCAGGCGGGCGCCGAAGACGCGCATCACGCCGGTGCGCACGATGTGGGTGCCCCACACCAGCAGCGAAACGGCGGAAAGCAGGTGTAACAAGGTTAGCACGGGTTATTGTTCTCCTTATCGTTATAGGTAGTCCTTACGCTCTTTTGCGGCCTCTTCCTGAGGATGGAGAAAAAAGCGTTATCTTTCAGTATAGAGACTTACGCGCCAGAAAGAGACAGGGCACCGTGAAGGTGCCCCGTTTGTTGTAAACAAAAATGACAGTTTTGTGAATCAGTCGGCGTCGTAGCCGAGGTTTGGCGCCAGCCAGCGCTCCGCTTCCGCCACGGTCATGCCTTTACGGCGGGCATAATCCTCCACCTGATCGCGCTGGATCTGCGCCACGGCGAAGTATTTGCTGTCGGGATGGCTGAAGTACCAGCCGGAAACCGAAGCGCCCGGCCACATGGCGTAAGACTCGGTAAGCTTCATGCCGGTGTGGGTCTCCACGTCCAGCAGCTGCCAGATCGTCGCTTTCTCCGTGTGCTCCGGGCAGGCCGGATAGCCCGGCGCCGGACGAATGCCCTGATAGTTCTCGCGAATGAGATCTTCATTGCTGAGATTCTCATTGGCGGCATAGCCCCAGTAAACCTTACGCACCCGCTCGTGCAGGTACTCGGCGAAGGCTTCCGCCAGGCGGTCGGCCACGGCCTTAATCATGATTTTGTTATAGTCGTCGTGCTGCACGTCGTAGGCCTCCGCCAGAGCGTCCTCCTCCAGGCCGCCGGTGACGGCGAAGGCGCCGATGTAATCCTCTTTGCCGGAAAGTTTCGGCGCCACGAAGTCCGCGAGGCAGTAGTTGGCGAAGCCGACTTTTTCGGTCTGCTGGCGCAGGTGGCGGCTGACGGCAATCACGTGGGTGCGGGTGTCGTCGCGGTAAATCTCGACGTCATCGCCGACGCGGTTGGCCGGAAACAGCCCCACCACGCCGCGCGGGTTGAGGGATTTCTCCGCGCTGAGCCGGTCGAGCATGTCGTTCGCGTCCTTAAACAGGCGCTGCGCCTCTTCGCCCACGACCTCGTCTTCGAGGATGCGCGGGTATTTGCCCGCCAGCGACCAGGTCATGAAGAACGGCGTCCAGTCGATGTAGTTGCGCAGCGTCTCGATGCTGGCGCTTACCGCCTGCACGCCCGGACGGTGCGCCACCGGCGGCGTATAGCTTTCCCAGTCAAAGGCCAGATCGTTTTCGCGCGCCGCCTGCAGCGTGACCGGCGGCGTGCGCGGCTTTTTGCGGCCGTGCTGGATGCGCACGGTTTCATACTCTTTGCGGGTGCGGGCGACGAAATCGTCGCGCTGGCTATCCGACAGCAGGGCCGCCACCACGCCGACGGTGCGGGAGGCGTTCTGTACGTAGACGGTGGGCCCGCTGTAGTTCTGTTCGATTTTTACCGCCGTATGGGCCTTGGAGGTGGTCGCCCCGCCGATCAGCAGCGGAATGGTGAAGCCCTGGCGCTCCATCTCTTTCGCCACGTTGACCATTTCGTCGAGCGACGGCGTGATGAGGCCGGAGAGGCCGATCAGGTCGGCGTTCACTTCCCGGGCGGTTTTGAGGATTTTCTCCGTCGGCACCATCACGCCGAGATCGATAATCTCGTAGTTGTTGCACTGCAGCACCACGCCGACAATGTTCTTGCCGATGTCGTGAACGTCGCCCTTCACGGTGGCGATCACCATTTTGCCGTTGCTTTTGCCCTGCTCTTTGCTGGCTTCGATAAACGGCTCCAGGTAGGCCACCGCCTGCTTCATTACGCGGGCGGATTTCACCACCTGCGGCAGGAACATCTTGCCTTCGCCGAACAGGTCGCCGACCACGTTCATGCCGTCCATCAGCGGACCTTCAATGACCTGGATCGGCCGCTCCGCCTGCTGGCGCGCCTCTTCGGTATCCTGCTCGATAAATTCGGTGATGCCCTTGACCAGCGAGTACTCCAGCCGCTTTTTTACCTCCCAGCCGCGCCACTCCGCCAGCTGGGTATTGGCCGCTTCGTCGCTCTTGCTGCCGCGGTACTTCTCAGCGAGATCGAGCAGTCGCTCGGTGCTATCGTCCCGGCGGTTGAGGATCACATCTTCGACCGCATCGCGCAGTTCCGCGGGCAGATCGTCATAGATGGCGAGCTGGCCGGCGTTGACGATCCCCATGTCCATGCCGTTGCGGATAGCGTAGTAGAGGAACACCGCGTGAATGGCCTCGCGCACCGGGTCGTTACCGCGAAACGAAAACGAGACGTTGGAGACGCCGCCGGAGATCAGGGCGTGGGGTAACTCGCGCTTGATATCTTCGCAAGCGCCGATAAAGTCCTGGGCGTAATTGTTGTGCTCTTCAATGCCGGTGGCGACGGCAAAGATATTGGGATCGAAGATGATGTCTTCCGGCGGGAAACCCACCTCTTCGGTAAGAATTTTATAGGCCCGGCGGCAGATCTCGATTTTACGCTCGCGGGTATCGGCCTGGCCCACTTCGTCAAAGGCCATCACTACCACCGCCGCGCCGTAGCGGCGAACCTGCTTCGCGTGGTGGATAAAGGGCTCCACGCCCTCTTTCATCGAGATGGAGTTAACGATGCCTTTGCCCTGAATGCACTTCAGCCCCTTCTCGATCACCTCCCACTTAGAGGAGTCGATCATGATCGGCACCCGGGCAATGTCCGGCTCGCCGGCAATCAGGTTGAGGAAGCGCACCATCGCCGCCTCGGCGTCGAGCATCCCTTCGTCCATGTTAATGTCGATAATCTGCGCACCGCTCTCCACCTGCTGGCGGGCGACGTCCAGCGCTTCGGCGTATTTCTCTTCTTTGATCAGGCGCTTAAACTTCGCCGAACCGGTGACGTTGGTGCGCTCGCCGACGTTAACGAACAGGCTGTCGTCGCCGATATTGAGCGGCTCCAGGCCGGAGAGGCGGCAGGCGACGGGCACGTCCGGCAGCCGGCGCGGCGGCAGGCCGGTAACCGCCCGGCTCATGGCGGCAATGTGCTCCGGGGTGGTGCCGCAGCAGCCGCCGACAATATTGAGGAAACCGGATTCGGCCCACTCGCGGATCTGCGTCGCCATGGTATCGGCATCGAGATCGTACTCGCCGAAGGCGTTGGGCAGCCCGGCGTTGGGGTGCGCGGTGACGTAGCATTCGGCGATGCGCGACAGCTCCTGCACGTACTGGCGCAGCTCGTCCGGGCCCAGCGCGCAGTTGAGGCCGAAGCTCAGGGCGTCGGCGTGGCGCAGGGAATTGTAGAAGGCCTCGGTGGTCTGCCCGGAGAGCGTGCGCCCGGAGGCGTCGGTGATGGTGCCGGAGATCATGATCGGCAGATCGACGCCGAGCGCTTCAAACTCCGCCTTCACCGCGTAGACCGCGGCCTTGGCGTTGAGGGTATCGAACACCGTCTCAATCATGATCAGGTCCGCCCCGCCCTCCACCAGCGCTTTAGTGGACTCGCGGTAGGCGGCCACCAGCTGGTCAAAGGTGATATTGCGAAACGCCGGGTCGTTAACGTCAGGTGAGATAGAGGCGGTGCGGTTGGTCGGGCCGAGCACGCCCGCTACATAGCGCGGCTTGTGCGGATCTTTCGCCGTCCACGCATCGGCGCAGGCGCGGGCCAGCTTCGCCGCGGCGTAGTTGATCTCCGCCGACAGAGACTCCATCTGGTAGTCCGCCATGGCGATAGTGGTCGAGTTAAAGGTGTTGGTCTCGACGATATCCGCCCCGGCCTCGAAATAGGCGTTGTGAATAGCGGCGATAATGTCGGGCTGCGTCAGCACCAGCAGGTCGTTATTGCCCTTCAGGTCGCAGGGCCAGTCGCTAAAGCGGTCGCCGCGAAACTGCGCTTCGCTGAGGCGATGGCTCTGGATCATGGTGCCCATGCCGCCGTCGAGGACGAGGATGCGGTCATTTAATTGCTGTTTTAATGTAGTAACGAGGCTGCTCACGTAAAACTCCGACAAGGCGCTAATCAACACGTCATAGTGGCATAATCACCCGATGCGGAAAAGAGAACCCCAATAAACATGAGAGATGTTCACCACGACTGATCCGATCAGTTGTTTAACGGTTGCATTATAACCATATAAAACGAAAATAGTTTCCACGATACAGAAAAAGGAGGCCGTCATGGTTGCCACCGTACCCGCTAAGCGCGGCAGAAAACCCGCTCCGGCCACCGCTGCCGCCCAGACAGGCGGTCAGGTTCAGTCCCTCACCCGCGGCCTGACGCTGCTGGAGTTTATCGCCGAGGCCCACGGCAGCGTCGCGCTGACCGAGCTGGCCCAGCAGGCGGGGCTGCCTAACTCGACGACGCACCGCCTGCTGACCACCATGCAGCAGCAGGGCTTCGTCCGCCAGGTGGGCGAGCTCGGCCACTGGACCATCGGCGCCCACGCCTTTATCGTCGGCAGCAGCTTTCTGCAGAGCCGCAACCTGCTGGCCATTGTGCACCCGATCCTGCGCAAGCTGATGGAGGAGTCGGGCGAAACCGTCAACCTGGCGGTGCTGGACCAGAACGATCATCAGGCGATTATCATCGATCAGGTGCAGTGTACCCAGCTGATGCGCATGTCGGCGCCCATCGGCGGCAAGCTGCCGATGCACGCCTCCGGCGCGGGGAAGGCCTTCCTCTCCCAGCTGAGCGAAGAGCAGGTAAGCAATCTGCTGCACCGCAACGGGCTGCACGCCTACACCCATGCGACGCTGGTGTCGCCGGTGCATCTGAAGGAAGATTTAGCCCAGTCGCGCAAGCGCGGCTATTCGTTTGACGATGAGGAGCACGCCCTCGGCCTGCGCTGCATCGCCTCCTGCATCTTTGACGAACACCGCGAGCCGTTCGCCGCCATCTCCATTTCCGGGCCGATTTCGCGCATGACCGACGACCGGGTGACCGAACTGGGCGCAATGGTTATCCGGGCGGCAAAAGAGGTGACTCTGGCCTACGGCGGTACGCGCTGATGGAGCGCAAAGCACGCTGGCTGGAGAAATACCCGGACGCGCACTGCTGGGCGTTCGGCGATTCGCCCGCGCTGGCGGACGAGCTGGCGGCGCTGGTGATTGCCGGGAAAAAGCGCGGCACCTGCGGCTCGCTGGCCAGCTTTCAGGCCGAAGCGCGCGCGGTTAAGCCGGGGGATTATCATATTGTCCTCAACGGGCGCGGCGAGCCCGCGTGCGTTATCCGCACCCTGTCGCTGACGCTGGTGCGCTTTAATGAAGTGAGCGAGGCGCAGGCCGCGCTGGAGGGCGAAGGCGATCTGAGCCTGAACTACTGGCGCAGCGCCCACCGGCAATTTTTCGAACGTGAGGGAGGCTGGTCTCCTGAGATGGAGCTGGTTTACGAAACCTTCGCGCTGATTGCGTCGGCGTAGCGGACGCAGAACCGCTGCCGCCGGCGGTAGGCAAATACGTCCTCAACGTGGCCGCCCTTGATGCGGGCCTGCAGCTCGCGCCAGTAAGCGGCGCGGAACAGGTCGGCATGCATCTCCTCAAACAGCGGACCAATGCGCGGATCGGCGCACAGCCAGTGGCGAAACTCCTCCGGGAAGACGTCGCCGGGCGAGACGCTGTACCACGGCTCGCCTGAGAGTTCATCCTCCGGATAGCGCGGCTGAGGAATGTCGCGAAAGTTTACCTCGGTCATGTAGCAGATTTCATCGTAGTCGTAGAAGACCACCCGACCGTGGCGGGTGACGCCGAAGTTCTTGAACAGCATGTCGCCGGGAAAGATGTTGGCGGCGGCCAGCTGGCGAATGGCGTTGCCGTACTCCTCGACCGCATCGCGCAGCTGCTGGCCGTCCACCTGCTCCAGCCACAGGTTCAGCGGCACCATCCGCCGCTCAATATAGAGGTGGCTGATGGCGATTTTCTCCCCGAGATCGGTCAGCTTTTGCGGCACCTCCTGCTGAAGAAGCGCCATCAGTTGGGGAGAGATCTGCCGCTTCTCCAGCACGAAATTCTCGAACTCCTGGGTGTCCGCCATGCGCCCCACTCTGTCGTGCTCCTTGACCAGCTGATAGCAGGCGCGGACGTGGGCGGCGCTCATCTCCTTCTGCGGCGCGAAGCGGTCCTTGATCACCTTGAAGACCCGATCGTAGCCCGGCAGGGTGAAGACCAGCATCACCATGCCGCGAATGCCCGGCGCCTCGATAAACTGCTCGTCGCTCTGTTGGATCCAGGTCAGGTACTCCCGGTAGCTCTCGGTTTTGCCGTGCTTCTGGCAGCCGATGGCCATGTAGAGTTCGGCGGTGGTTTTGCCGGGCAGGATCTCGCGCAGCCACTCCACCAGCGCGGCGGGCAGCGGGGCATAGACCATAAAATAGGAGCGGGCGAAGCCGAAGACGATGCTGGCCTCGGCGGCGGTCGTCAGACAGGTATCGACAAACAGCTCGCCCTCGTCGCTGCGGTGGATGGGCAGCAATAGCGGCACCGTGCCGTCGGGGGTGCAGAGTTTTGCCACCAGCCAGGCGGCCTTGTTGCGGTAGAACAGCTCGTTGGCGACCTGCAGGTGCGAGTCGCGCAGGGTGCGGGCGGCAAAGTGCTCGTTCAGATGGGCGACAATATAGCTGACGTCGCGGGCCTTATCCTGCCACGGCAGGCGCAGGGGCAGATCGCTCAGGACCCGCGTCAGCAGCGTGCTCCAGCCGTCATGAGGCCAGAAGTCCTTCGCCAGCGGACGCGGAATAGCGCGAAACCGCCGTTCGGGCTGGGAGCTGAAAATAAAGAGCCGCTCCGGCGTCAGCGAGCGGTGGTCAAATAACCGGCAATACACGGAGTTAAAAAAGCTTTCCGCAATCTCGAAGCGAGGGTAGTCGGGCAGCAGGGCGATGTAGTGGGCCTTTACGCTCTGCAGGAAATCGGCATCGGGCAGCCTGCCGTCGGTAATACAGCGCAGCTGCTCCACCACCAGCCCCACGTGATGGTCATAGAGGTGAATGCGCTGCTTCATCGCCTGCTGCACCGCGTGCCAGTCGGCCTGCTCAAAGCGCTGCTGGGCGCCGGAGGTCACTTCCAGAAAGCGGCCATACTGGGCGTCGAAACCCTGCAGTATGGTGTGGGCGATCAGCAGCGGCAGGCCTCGGGACATGGGGTTTCCTTTTTGCTGGCGAGTCGTGGTTTTCCCTCACCCCACCCTCTCCCAAAGGGACAGGGTGAGGGTGAGGGACGGTTTTAAAACTGCGATTCTTCCGTCGAGCCGGTCAGCGCGGTAACCGACGACGCGCCGCCCTGGATGATGGTCGTCACCTTGTCGAAGTAGCCGGTGCCCACCTCCTGCTGGTGCGAGACGAAGCTGTAGCCCTTGCCGGCAGATTCAAACTCGGGCTGCTGCACCTTCTCGACGTAGTGCTTCATGCCTTCGCCCTGGGCGTAGGAGTGGGCCAGGTCGAACATGTTGAACCACATGCTGTGGATGCCCGCCAGGGTGATGAACTGGTACTTGTAGCCCATATCGGAGAGCTGCTGCTGGAAGCTGGCGATGGTGTTGTCGTCGAGGTTCTTCTTCCAGTTGAACGACGGCGAGCAGTTGTAGGCCAGCAGCTTGCCCGGATATTTGGCGTGAATAGCCTCGGCGAAGCGGCGCGCCAGGTCGAGGTCCGGCGTGGAGGTTTCGCACCACACCAGGTCGGCGTAAGGCGCGTAGGCCAGGCCGCGGCTGATGGCCTGCTCGATACCGGCGCGGGTGCGGAAGAAGCCTTCGCTGGTGCGCTCGCCGGTAATGAACTCGCTGTCGTACGGATCGCAGTCAGAGGTGATCAGGTCAGCCGCGTCGGCGTCGGTGCGGGCGATCACCAGCGTCGGGACGTCGAGGACGTCGGCCGCCAGGCGCGCGGCAACTAGCTTCTGCACGGCTTCCTGCGTCGGCACCAGCACCTTGCCGCCCATGTGGCCGCACTTCTTCACCGAGGCCAGCTGATCTTCAAAGTGTACGGCGGCCGCGCCGGCTTCAATCATCGACTTCATCAGCTCAAAGGCGTTCAGCACGCCGCCGAATCCGGCTTCGGCATCGGCGACGATCGGCAGAAAGTAGTCGATAAAGCGCGGATCGTTCGGCTCAATGCCCGACGACCACTGGATCTGATCCGCCCGGCGGAAGGTATTGTTGATCCGATCGACCACCGCCGGCACCGAGTTGGCCGGATAGAGCGACTGATCCGGGTACATGCTGGAGGCCAGGTTAGCGTCCGCCGCCACCTGCCAGCCGGAGAGGTAAATAGCCTCAATACCGGCCTTCGCCTGCTGCAGCGCCTGGCCGCCGGTCAGGGCGCCGAGGCTGTTAACGTAGCCTTTTTTCGATTCACCGTGCAGCAGGCGCCACATTTTTTCCGCCCCGCGGCGGGCGAGGGTATTTTCCGGGTTAACCGAACCGCGCAGCTTAATCACCTCTTCCGCGCTGTACGGGCGGCGAATGCCTTCCCAGCGCGCGTCGGTCCATGCCTGCTTGATGTCTTCAATTTGTTGGGTACGGGTTTTCATATGCAGATGCTCCATATTTTTATGTGAGGGATTAAGCCAGCAGGCGATAGCCGGGCAACGTAAGGAAATCGATCAAGTCATCGGAAGTGGTGATCTGCTCCATCAGACGCGCGGCCTCTTCAAAGCGGCCGCCGTCGTAGCGCGCGTCGCCCAACTCCTGCTTCACCACCTCCAGCTCTTCGGCCAGCATCTGGCGGAACAGCGCTTTAGTGACCGCCTTGCCGTTGCTGAGGGTCTTCTGATGGTGGATCCACTGCCAGATGGAGGTGCGGGAGATCTCCGCCGTGGCGGCATCTTCCATCAGGCCGTAAATCGGCACGCAGCCGTTGCCGGAGATCCAGGCTTCGATGTACTGCACCGCTACGCGAATATTGGCGCGCATTCCCTCTTCGGTGCGCTCGCCGTCGCAGGGCGCCAGCAGCTCTTCAGCCGTAATCGGCGCATCGTCTTCGCGGCTGACGTTCAGCTGATTCTGCCGTTCGCCGAGCGCTTTGTTGAACACCTCCATCACCGTGTCGCCCAGCCCCGGATGCGCAACCCAGGTGCCGTCGTGGCCGTTGCGCGCTTCCAGCTCTTTATCGGCGCGCACTTTGTTCAGCACCCATTCGTTGCGTTCGGCGTCTTTGCTGGGGATAAAGGCCGCCATGCCGCCCATGGCGAACGCGCCGCGGCGGTGACAGGTCCTGATCAGCAGCCGGGAGTAGGCGCTGAGGAACGGCTTATCCATAGTGACGACCTGACGGTCCGGCAGGACGCGATCCGGATGATTCTTCAGCGTCTTGATGTAGCTGAAGATGTAGTCCCAGCGGCCGCAGTTGAGGCCGACGATGTGATCCTGCAGCGCGTGGAGGATCTCATCCATCTGGAACACGGCGGGCAGGGTTTCAATCAGCAGCGTCGCCTTGATGGTGCCCCGCGGCAGGCTGAAGCGGTCTTCCGCATAGCTGAACACCTCGCTCCACCAGGCCGCTTCCTGCCAGGCCTGCGTCTTCGGCAGGTAAAAGTAGGGGCCGCTGCCTTTCGCCAGCAGATTTTTAACGTTGTGGAAGAAGTAGAGCGCGAAGTCGAACAGGCTGCCCGGGATCGCCTCCCCACGCCAGGTGACGTGTTTTTCCGGCAGGTGCAGGCCGCGTACCCGGCAGACCAGCACGGCAGGATCGGGCTTCAGCTGGTAGATTTTACCGGCTTCATTGGTGTAGCTGATGGTGCCGTTAACCGCATCGCGCAGGTTAATCTGGCCGTCGATGACCTTGCCCCAGTTCGGCGCCAGCGAATCCTCGAAGTCGGCCATGAACACTTTTACGTTGGCATTCAGGGCGTTAATCACCATTTTACGCTCAACGGGGCCGGTAATTTCGACCCGACGATCGAGCAGGTCCTGCGGAATGCCGCGGATCTGCCACTCACCATTGCGAATGGAAGCTGTTTCCGAAATAAAATCAGGCAGCTTACCGTCATCAATTTCCTGCTGCTGCTGGATGCGCGCGGCCAGCAACTTATTGCGCCTCGGCGTAAAGCGGGTCACCAGCTCGCTGAGAAACTCGACCGCTTCCGGCGTAAGGATCTGTCTCTCCTGCTCGCCAAACGGCTGGCTAAAGGCCAGTTCTTCGGTGGTTGTTGCCTGTTGTGTCATCGCATGGCTCCTCAATCGTTGATCCAAAATCACTCCCGCGTGCGAACGAAGATCCTTGTCTCTTTTTCGTTCAGCAGGGTCTAGCCTACTCATTTATTTTTCAAAATCAAAAACAATTTCCATTTTCAATTTAAATTGCATTTAACATTATGATAAATATGAATTTAAAGTTAATTAACAAATTGGTTTATCTTTCGGAAATAAAAAAGGCACCCGAAGGTGCCTGAGATGGAGTGCTGAATCGCTTTACGATCGTGGCAGCAGAAGATTAATCCAGGGTTGGATTCATACGGCGCAGATCGTACGGGGTGATCTGGTAGACATAATAGTTCAGCCAGTTGGTGAACAGCAGATTACCGTGGCTGCGCCAGGTCGCCCTTGGCTTGTTCTGCGGGTCATTTTGCGGGAAATAATTGTAAGGTACCTCCGGCGATAGGCCGGCCTCAACGTCGCGGAAATACTCCCCGGCAAGCGTGTGGGCGTCATATTCCGGGTGGCCGGTGACGAAAGCGATACGCTTGTCCTTGCTGGCGAACAGATAGGCATCTCCCGCGTCCGTCTCGGCGAGAATATCCAGATCGGTGTAGTCGCGGATCAGCTGCGCGGGAAAATCTGCGTAGCGTGAGTGGGGCGCGAGGAAAGTATCGTCAAATCCGCGCGTCAGCAGCGCGTGCGGGTGGAGGATGTGGTGTTCATATACGCCGGAGAGCTTTTCAGTGCGGGTCTGCTTGGGGATACCGTAGAGGATGTTGAGGGCGGCCTGTACCGCCCAACAGACAAACAGCGTCGAGGTGACGTGATCTTTTGCCCACTCCAGCACCTGCTCGATCTGCGGCCAGTAGGCGACGTCGTTGAACTCCACCAGGCCCAGCGGCGCGCCGGTGACAATCAGGCCATCGTAGTTATCCTGACAGATATCTTCGAAGTTGCAGTAGAAGTTATTCAGGTGCTCCGCCGGCGTGTTCCGCGATTCCCTGGAATCGATACGCAGGAGCTGAATATCCACCTGCAGGGGGGAGTTAGAGAGCAGGCGCAGGAACTGGTTTTCAGTCTCGATCTTCTTCGGCATCAGGTTGAGGATCAGCACCTTCAGCGGACGAATTTCCTGAGTTGTGGCACGCGATGACGGCATCACGAAGACGTTTTCATTGCGCAAGAAATTGACGGCTGGCAGCTCGTCCGGAACCCGAATCGGCATATCTTCATTACCTCAAAGCATACGTTTAAACGTTTAGACATCCAGATAGCCGAAGATAACCGGGAATGATGTGAATGTCGAGCCTGCAGGTTCAGGGTGAGAAAATTTCACGGCCATATCTACGTTAGAATATAAGAACAAATAAAAGGAGCAAATATGGTTATTAAGATCCGCCGTTCGCGGCATGAGGAAGGGAAACAACTGATTGCTATCTGGTGCCGGTCGGTCGATGCAACGCACGATTTCCTGTCAGGAGCGTACAGGGCAGAACTGGAAGGTCTGGTGAGCGCGTTTTTACCCGAAGCGCCGCTGTGGGTAGCGGTGACGGAGAAAGACGAGCCGGTCGCCTTTATGCTCCTTACGGGGGAACATATGGATGCGCTATTCGTTGATCCCGCCGTCCGCGGCCGTGGTGTGGGTAAACTGTTGATTGAACACGCACTGACATTAGCGCCCAGGCTGACGACCGATGTGAACGAGCAGAATGAACAGGCGGTCGGTTTTTACAGGAAGATGGGCTTTAAGGTGGCGGGGCGCTCTGAAACGGATGACCTTGGAAAACCCTATCCGTTATTGAATCTGGTACATGAGTAAGGCCGGATGGCCCAGGCAGCAATAACGCAAGGCAAATTCGCTCCCGGCGAATTTGTCCTGCTCCCGGAGAGCGCTCACCGACAGACAGCAGACAAACGAAAAAGCCCCATGCTTTCGCATGAGGCTTTCACGTTTGTTTGATGCCTGGCAGTTCCCTACTCTCACATGGGGAGACCCCACACTACCATCGGCGCTACGGCGTTTCACTTCTGAGTTCGGCATGGGGTCAGGTGGGACCACCGCGCTAGTGCCGCCAGGCAAATTCTGTTACCAACGTCGAAATCTTCCACGCCGG
>NZ_BCZS01000013.1 GCF_001598855.1 Pluralibacter gergoviae ATCC 33028 = NBRC 105706
TCCCCTCACACGGTGGGATCTTTACTTTTTACGGTCAGCCCTTCCGCTGCGGCTCAACAACCAGCCGTCCTTTCTCAGCGGTGACCACCACCGCCTGCCCGGTGCTGAATCCCAGCGCTTCCAGCCACCGGCCCTTGAGAGTGAGCTGCGGCAGCGGGTTCGGCTGGCCCAGGTTGGGCCGGTAGCCAACCCTGTAATAATGCGCCTGCGGCTCGCAGATGGCGGTTGTGGTGACGTGCTGTTGTGACCCGGAACTGCTGCATTCAGCCATAATAAACTACCTCGCTTAATCTCCGCTGCTGAGAGGCGGTAGCATGTATACGTGACCGGGCGGCGATGGAGCTGCTGTGGTGGCTTGCGCGGTATCTGCACCATGCGCGGCCGGACGTGCTGGTAACTCCCGACTGTAAGGCGCTGTTCCTGTCGATGGACGGCGTGGCGGGCCTGATGGTGGGCGGCATCCACGATGGCCGTGTTGCCGTACCTGAGATCCGCAGGCATCGGCAAAGGAAGCTGTCACCTGTTCCGGCACGCGATGGCGACGCAGATGCTGGAGAACGGGGCCGACCTACGGTGGATACAGGCGATGCCTGGCCACCGGAGCGTGGAGAGCACGCAGATATACACGTAGGTGAGCGTCCGGGCGCTTCAGGCGGTGCATACGTCAACGCCTCCGGCAGCGCAGCGGGCAGAAAACGAGCCGGATGTTGCTGATGAAAACTGACGCAGTATACTAACAGTTATTAACTGATAGTAATCACAGGTGAGGTCATCATGCCAACCAGCGTAGCCCTGAGTCCCTACTTCGAAGCGTTCATCCGTGAGCAAATAGAAAGTGGTCGTTACAACAATACCAGTGAGGTCATCCGCGCAGGGCTTCGCGCTCTGGAGGAGCGGGAGCAGCAGATGAAACTTGAATCACTTCAGCAGGCGGTCAGTGCAGGCATCAGTAGTGGAGAAAGTAAAAGCGCTGAAGAGGTGTTCGGGCGACTGGCGCACAAGTACCGGTCAATGGCGGAAGGTAAGCAGACAAAATGAAACTGGGTGTATCGCCACTGGCAGAGTAGGTTCTGGAGGCCATCGGTGACTACATCGCACAGGATAACCCAGTGCGGGCAGTCAGCTTCATGGAAGAGTTATACCGGCAGTGCCTGCTGATAGCGGAATCACCGGTGCTCTACAGAGAGCGCCCGGAGCTGGGGCAAAGCGTCAGAAGCTGTGCCTACGGCAGATACCTTATCGTGTTCCGGGTGCTTGATACTGAAGTGCGAATAGAGCGCCTGCTGCATGGCTCAAGGGATGTTCTGAGCCTGTTTACTGAGCTGGGAGCCGATGTGTCGACGGACGTGCCGCAAAGTTAGTCGGGCTGTCTGTCAGGCTGAAAAGGTCGGTGTCCGGCAGAGCGTCCTGCCGGGAGAACAGCACCGCCGCCCCTGGCGGCACCGGCCGCGTCATCGCCTTCAGCAAACGGCCTTAAGAGAAGTCGGCCTGACGGCCTCCGCTGAAGGGCTTTATGCTCGCCAGGCTTTGGCGGCTCTCAGACGGCGGTTGTGGTGAGCTGTAGCGAGATGCCCGTAATACCTAAGCCCCGCGCGAAATCCCCTCTTTAACGCCGTTACCTATTGCCGCCCCTGTGCGGTACAACCGTATCTTCCTCGTCACCCGGCAATTCCTCCAGTGAAACTGAAAGGCGCTTCGCCACAGCGGGCAGTATCCGGATCGGGATGCAACGCGTGCCTCTGCCGGTTCCATCAGGTGAAAACCCGTTCTGCGTGCGCCGTCAAAAGCTGCTCTACTGCTCCGGCAGCCCGCACCATCCCTGGAGCGGGCTTCCCTCGTGTATGCAGAGAACCGCGGGTCACCTGAGTGCCCCGCAGGCTTAAGCCGCTACCAGCCGCCCCCCAGCACTTTGTAGAGCGTCACGTTCTGATTCAGCTCGCCGGCCCTGGCGTCCAGCAGATCTTTCTCTGACTGGTAGTTCGAGCGCTGGGCCACCAGCACGTTGAGGTAGCCGTCGATACCGCCCTGATAGCGGTACTGAGAGAGCTTGTAGTAGCGCTCGTTGGCCGCGTTTGACCGCGACCGCGCCGCCACTACCTGGTGCCAGGTGTTTTTACCCGCCAGCGCGTCTGCAACTTCGCGGAACGCCTGCTGAATGCTTCTTTCATACTGGGCTATCTCTTCCCGCTTCTGCAGGTGGGCCAAATCGAGGTTGGCCATGTTGCGTCCGCCGGTAAAGATAGGAATGTTGATCGACGGTATAAACGACCAGGTCGCGGTACCGCCTTCAAACAGGTTGCCGAGGCTGCCGGACATCGTACCGGCATCAGCCGTCAGCGAGATCGACGGGAAGAACGCCGCTCTGGCCGCGCCGATATTGGCATTCGCTGCTTTCAGATTGTGCTCGGCCGCGATAATGTCCGGGCGGCGGGTGAGCAGATCCGACGGCAGCCCGGCGCGCAGATCCGGGAACTGGTAATCCTTCTTCAGCGTCGCTTCGGCAATCACGTCGGGCGGAACGGCGGTGCCGGTCAGGAAGGTGAGGGCGTTGATGTCCTCCTCCAGCTGGCGCGAGAAGCGCTGCACGTCGGCCTCCGCATCCGCCACGCTCAGCTCCGCCTGGGCGCGAGCCTGATCGTTATCGGTGCCGGTTTCAACCCGGTACTGCACCAGCTTCAGGGAGGCCCGCTGGCTCTCGGCGGTCTGCTGGGCCAGCTTGAGCTTGTCCTTATCTGTCGCTAGGCTGAGGTAAGCGGCGGCAATTTCGGAGATAAGCGTAATGCGCGTCGCCTGCTCCATCGCCGCGGTGGCCAGATAGGTCTGCAGGGCCCGCTCATTCAGGCTGCGGATGCGGCCAAAGAAGTCAATCTCCCAGGACGTAATGCCGACGCCTGCCTCATATTGATGGTAGGTAACGGCCCCGCTGTCCCGCGTATTGTACAGTCCGCCGGGCAGCCGCTGGCTGGTCTCGCTGGCGCCCGCCTCAATGGTGGGCATCAGCGCCGACCGGCTGATGCGGAACTGCGCCTGCGCTTCCTGCACGCGCAGGGCGGCAATGCGCAGATCGCGGTTGTTGTTCAAAGCCAGGCCAATCACCTTCTGCATGCCCGGCTGGCGGTAGAACTGCCGCCAGTCGTAGGCGGCGACATTGCTGGCGCCGCCGCCGTTCTGCCAGCTCTGCGACACCGGCATGGCGGGGCGATGATAATCCGGATCCAGAGAGCAGCTGGCAACCGACAGGGCGAGTGCCGTCGCCGAAAGCGTCGCAACAAATTTTTTATTATTCATGGCCAACCTCTCCTTCACGGTTAACCGCTTTTACCGGCAGATGCTTCTCATCACCAGGATCGGACGGCTTGTTTTTGCCGCGGCTGAAAATCCTCATCACGAACACGTAGAACAGCGGTACGAAGAAGATAGCCAGGAAGGTTGCCGTGAGCATCCCGCCGACCACCGCCGTACCTATCGAGTGCTGGCTGCCCGCGCCCGCGCCGTTGGAGATGGTGAGCGGGAATACGCCGAGAATAAAGGCGATAGAGGTCATGATGATCGGGCGCAAACGCAGTTTTGCCGCATCAATCGCTGCCGACACAATATCCTTGCCCTCCTTCTCGTGGATGTCCTTGGCAAACTCGACGATGAGGATGGCGTTTTTTGCCGCGAGCCCCACCGTGGTGAGCAGACCAACCTGGAAGAAGACGTCGTTCTGCATGTTGCGTATCAGCACGCCGAGTATCGTCCCCAGTACCCCGAGCGGAACGACCAGAAGTACCGAAAACGGCACCGACCAGCTCTCATACAGCGCCGCCAGGCAGAGGAAGACGATGATCACCGAGATGGTATACAGTGAGGTGGTCTGCGAGCCTGATAGCTGCTCTTCATAAGACAGGCCGTGCCACATGATGCGGTAGCCGGGCTCCAGTTTATTGAAGATCTCCATCACCGCTTTGGTGGCCTCGCCGCTGCTGTAGCCGGACGCGGGCGAGCCCATGATGTTGACCGCAGCAATACCGTTAAAGCGTTCGGCGCGCGGCGTCCCGTAAATCCACTCCCCGCTGCCGAAGGCGGAGAAGGGCACCATGGTTCCGGTATTGTTGCGCACGTACCATCTGTTGAGATCTTCCGGCGTAACGCGTGATGCGGCATTACCCTGGATATAGACGCGTTTTACGCGGTCGTTATACATGAACTGGTTAATGTAGCTGGAGCCCCACGCGGCGGAGAGCGTGTCGTTGATATCCGAAATGCTGACCCCGAGCGAGCGGGCGCGTTCGTCATCAATGTCCAGCTTGAACTGGGGCTCATCTTCCATACCGTTATGGCGAACCATGGTCAGGCGCGGATCTTTGTGCGCCATGGCGAGAAATTTATTCATGGTTTTAACCAGCTCATCGTGCCCCTTGCCGCTTAAGTCCTGCAGGAAGAAGTCGAAGCCGGTTGAGTTACCCAGCTCCATGACCGCCGGCGGCACCAGGGCAAGGGCGATACCGTCCTTCATGCCGGCAAAGTGCTTCATCGCGCGCTCGGCGATGGCGTTGAGCTTCATGGAAGGATCCTGACGCTCTTCCCAGTCCTTGAGCATCACGAAGGCCATCCCGGTATTCGGGCCGCGGCCTGCAAAGCTGAACCCGTTTGCCACATACACCGACTCAACGGTCTCTTTTTCCGACGTCAGCATGTATTGCCGCATCTCATCCAGCACTTTCTGAGTACGCGCCGGCGCGGCGTTCGACGGCAGGGTGACCTGCAGCAGCATAACCCGCTGATCTTCATCCGGCAGAAAGGTGGTCGGTACGCGGGTAAACAGGAAGCAGGTAACCACCACGATGCCAAGATAGACCAGCATAAAGAAGGTGCGTTTAGAGAGAATACCGGTCACGCTAGAGGTGTAGCGCAGCGTTCCCTTCTCGAAGTTGCGGTTAAACCAGCCGGCAAAGCCGGTGGTTTTGGCATCGTGTTTCGCCGGTTTTAAGATGGTGACGCACAGCGCGGGAGTAAAGATCAGCGCCATCAGGACCGACAGGGCCATCGCCGTCACGATGGTAATCGAGAACTGGCGGTAAATTATCCCGGTGGAGCCGCTGAAGAAGGCCATCGGCAGCAGCACGGCTGATAGCACCATTGCAATACCGAACAACGCGCCCTGTACCTGCTCCATCGACTTGATGGTAGCCTCTTTGGGCGCCAGCCCCTCCTCGTGCATCACGCGTTCGACGTTTTCCACCACCACGATGGCGTCGTCCACCAGTAGCCCGATGGCGAGCACCATCCCGAACATCGTTAGCGTATTTATCGAATAGCCGCAGATATAGAGGACGCAGAAAGTCCCCAGCAGCACGACCGGCACCACCATGGTGGTGATAATGGTCGCGCGCAGGTTTTGCAGAAAGATGAGCATAACGAAGAAGACGAGGATAATCGCTTCAACCAGCGTTTTAACCACCTCATGTATCGAGGCGCTGACCACCGGCGAGGTGTCGTACGGGTAGATAATGTGTACCCCGGACGGCAGGGAAGACTTAATCCCATCGAGCGTCTTGCGAATACCGTTGGCCGTATCCAGCACGTTAGCGCCGCTCGACAGGCGCAGGGCGATACCGGCGGAAGGTTTGCCGTTATAGGTAGAGGTGATGCTGTAATCTTCCGGACCCAGTTCGACGTTAGCCACGTCCTTAAGCCTGACCTGGGAGCCGTCGAGATTCACTTTCAGCAGGATATTTTCAAACTGCTGGGTTTTTTCAAATCGGGTTTTACCAATAATCGTCGAGCTGAATTTACCGTTAGGGATCGTCGGCAAACCGCCGAGACGCCCGGATGACACCTGCACGTTCTGCGCTTTGATGGCGGCAGATACATCGCTCGGCACCAGAGAGTATTTATACAGTTTGGCCGGATCGAGCCAGACGCGCATCGCGTATTCCGAACCCATCACCAGAAACGTACCTACGCCCGGCGTACGGGCAATCGGGTCCTGCATCCTGGATACCAGAATATCCCCGAGATCGCCGTTGCTGAGCGCGGGGTTATCGGAGTACAGGCCCACCACCATCATAAAGTTGAGCTGGTATTTGGTGACGCTGATCCCCTGCTGGACAACTTCATTTGGCAGCTGCGACTCGGCCAGCGACACTTTGTTCTGCACCTGAACCTGGGCAATATCCGGATCGGTGCCCTGATCGAAGGTAACGATAATGGACGCGCTGCCGTCGCCGTTACTGTTGGATTCGAGATAGCGCAGGTGGTCGATACCGTTCAGTTTCTGCTCAATGACCTGCACGGAAGTTTTTTGCAGCGTATCCGCACTCGCGCCAGGATAGGTAATACTGACTTCAATCGCCGGCGGCGCAATGCTGGGATACTGGTTAACAGACATGCTTGAAATGGCCAGCACGCCCCCCAGCATAACAACAATGGCGATAACCCACGCAAATATGGGGCGCTCAATAAAATATTTAGACATCCTGGCGTTCCTTATTGTGCAGAGGGATCGGCAATCGTCAGCGAGCTATTAGCGTCTTTCGTATTCTGAATATCCTGTTCCTGCCACTGTACCTTCGCGCCATCTCTGACCTGCTGCAGCCCGGCCGTCACAACCTTTTCGCCCTCTTTCAGCCCCTGAGTCACCAGCCACTGGCCGTTAATCATTTCACCGGTCGCAATGGCGCGCTGGTGAACCACCGAATCGTTATCGACGACGTAAACGTAAGGATGGCCTTTGTTATCGCGTCCAATGGACTGCTGGGGAACCAGGATGCCGTTCTCCTGCACGCCCTGGACTAACTGCGCGTGAACGAACATACCCGGCAGCAGGATGCGATCTTTATTCGGGAAGGTGGCGCGTAAAATTACTGAGCCGGTGGTTTCATCAATTCTGACTTCGGCGAATTCGAGGCGGCCTTCATTGGGGTAGGGCGTACCGTCTTCCAGCACCAGGCGTACCGCAGCCTCGTGATCGCTGACCTTACGCAGTTTGCCGGACTCAATCATTTTGCGCAGCGACAGCAGATTGCGGGAGGACTCGCTGATGTCGACATATATCGGGTCCAGTTGGGTGATGGTGGTCAGATAATTTGCCTGACCGTTGGTCACCAGCGCGCCTTCTGTCACCAGGGAACGGTCAATCCGGCCGCTGATTGGCGCCCGGACTTTGGTGTATTCGAGATTAATGTTGGCGGTATCGAGGGCGGCTTTTGTTTCCTGGGCGTTGGTTAAGGCGTCGTCGTAATCCTGCTTACTGATGGCCTCAACGCCGCTGAGGGTACGGTAGCGTTTCTCTAATATCGTGGCGTTACGCCAGGCGGCCTGGGCTTTGTTGACGGCGGCCTGATAAGTCGCCGGGTCTATCTGGTAAAGCGGTTGCCCGGCTTTAACCTCTGCGCCTTCCTTGAACTGGCGCTTGAGGATAATACCGTCAACCTGCGGGCGAACTTCAGCGGTCCGGACCGATGCTGTTCTTCCCGGGAGCTGCGTGGATAGCGTGACATTTTGGGAGCGTAATGTGGTGACATCAACGTGCACAGGCGCGTCATTTTTGGCCACTGTTTTATTTGAATTATCACAGCCGGCAACGAGCAAAACCGCTATGATTAATAAGAGTTTTTTTTTACGCATACAATTTTCCATCAAATGAGATAGGACTAATATCATTCATAGAATTGACTGATGCAGAGTTCTGGCATAATAACGCCCACGCCTGCCTGCCGCCGTTAATATAATTATTGAGGAATATATTCCTGGATTTCCAATGATATAGATACGGGTAATTACTCCCTGTTTATGAAAAGCGTAGTCGTTTTCCGTGACAGATCAAGAAACTATTTTCTCTGCCAGCAGCAATTTATTCATTTGTTTCTTAATCGTTAAAGAGAATAAATATCAATATAAATCAATGGGAAACTCTACGATGGGATATCCGTCATCCCATATCCGAGAGATGATTAGTATTATAATTCAATATATTGGTGGGGCGAGTGTGACATTCGGGTTAATTATCCACAATAAACAACGCTTCCTGCTTAGACGATTTTTGTTAATTCGTCCATCGCCTGGCGCTAAAAATTCATCGGCTACCTGAGCGTCTATCCGGATTGGAGATAACGGTGATTCCGGGCTGTGCCGCGGGAATGTGTTGCAGGAACAAATATTAAGCCCGCTAATATATCCGGACCATTATCTATTCGCTCCTGCCGCTACTTCATGGGACAGCAGCAAGAAATCTCTGTGCTATACTTGGCCGCCCGCTGCTGCCGCTCATTTAAATGGCTAATCGTTATCAGCAGTGCTGACCGGCGGGTGAGGTTACCTGACGGATGCATAGCAGCCATCAATTAATTGTTTTTGCGTATTTTGTGATATCACTTAGCCCGCTAATATAAAAAACTATCGACTGTTAATATAATGCATGGCGCTGTACGTAGGGTATGTTTAAGGTATTTGCAAAGATATATCTTAAATATATATTGAAGGGGTTAGATATCTTGTTAAATACCGTTTCGCTTACCCTGTTGGTGTGGTTAAGTTATTAATTAACCGTTGCATTTATAAGTGTAAAATTTATGTTAAGCCATTCCTTTTTGTTTTTATCTTAATGATTTTACTGGTTTAATATATTTATCCTCGCATTTCTTTTTGATTTCAAGCAAAAACATCATCCTTACCTATACTTACCCCTGATGGCGAATGTCACCTATCTATTGTTCTGAAATTTTAATATGCCTTTTATCCGTATAAAAGATTTAGCGGGAGTGACTTTGTATGGCATCTGCAAAAAAAATAGGGCTTATTGCCTGCACCGGTGTTGTTGCCGGTAATATGATGGGGAGCGGGATTGCTTTATTACCGGCGAACCTGGCAAAAATAGGATCTATCGCGTTATGGGGATGGGTCATTGCGTTGATTGGTGCGGTGTCGTTGGCTTATGTTTACGCCCGTCTGGCGACAAAAAACCCGCAGGAAGGGGGGCCGATTGCCTACGCCGGTGAAGTCGGCCCGGCCTTTGGTTTTCAGACCGGGGTGCTGTACTACCACGCTAACTGGATTGGTAATCTGGCCATCGGGATCACCGCCGTCTCTTACCTCTCTACGTTCTTTCCCATTCTCAATCAGCCCGTGCCGGCAGGCATTGCCTGTATTGTGATCGTCTGGATTTTTACCGCCGTCAATCTGCTGGGCGGGACGTGGGTGAGCCGCCTGACGACAATTGGTCTGGTACTGGTGCTTATTCCGGTGGTCGGCACCGCCATATTTGGCTGGTTCTGGTTTGATGCTTCTACTTATGTGGCTAACTGGAACGTTTCACATGATCCAGACTCCCGGGCGATCATTAATAGCGTACTGCTCTGCCTGTGGGCATTTATCGGCGTCGAATCAGCGGCGGTGAGTACCGGGATGGTGGAGAATCCGCAGCGCACCGTACCGCTGGCGACAATGTGCGGAACGCTGCTTGCCGGCACCGTTTATATTCTCGCGACTCAGGTCATCTCGGGCATGTTTCCGGCGAGCCAGATGGCGGCCACCGGCGCGCCGTTTGCGGTCAGCGCCTCTACCATGGTGGGGGGATGGGCGGCCTCCGTCGTCTCGGCCTTTACCGCTTTTGCCTGCCTGACTTCGCTGGGGTCGTGGATGATGCTGGTTGGCCAGGCCGGGGCGCGCACCGCGCACGACGGAAACTTCCCGGCGATATATGGTGAGATGGATAAAAACGGCATACCTAAAAAAGGACTGGTGCTGGCCTCGCTCAAAATGACCGCCCTGATGATCCTGCTGACGCTGATGAGTTCAAGCGGCGGCAAGGCTTCTGACTTGTTCGGGATGCTGACCGGTATCGCGGTACTGCTGACTATGCTGCCGTACTTCTACTCCTGCATCGATCTTATCCGCTACGAAGGCGCCAATGTGAAAAACCTGCTCAGCCTGATTGCCTCCATTTTCGGCTGCTGCTTCGTCTTTACCGCTCTGCTGGGCGCGCAGTCCTTCGAGCTGGCGGGCACCTGTATCATTAGCCTGATTATCCTGATGTTCTACACCCGCAAACTGGGCGCCGCCCAGGCCGCCGCGAAGAAAAGCGCCGTCCCTGGCGATCCGGCGCCGCGCAACATTAAAGAGACGCATCCCTGATTGGTATCGCGAACGTCATCCTGAACGGCAACGCCCCGGTGCGAGCGTTGTGAACCCTGTATCAAGAGGTCTGGAGAATTTACATGAATATTATTGCCGTAATGAGTGACAAAGGGGCTTACTTTAAGGATGAAGCGCTGAGCGAACTGCATCAGCAGCTGGAGCATGAAGGGTTTCGCCTTGCTTATCCAACGGATCGTCACGATCTGCTGAAGCTCATTGAGAACAATGCTCGCCTGTGCGGCGTTATTTTTGACTGGGACACCTATAACATGGAGCTGTGCTCGCAGATTAGCGACCTTAACGATCGCCTGCCGGTATATGCCTTTGCCAATAACAATTCGACGCTTGATGTCACCATGAACGATCTGCGGCTCAACGTGCGCTTCTTTGAGTACAGACTGGGCAGCGCCGAAGATATTGCGGTGAAGATCCGCCAGAGTACCGATGACTACATTGATTCGATACTGCCGCCGCTCAATAAGGCGCTCTATAAATATGTGCAGGAGGAAAAATACACCTTCTGTACGCCGGGGCACATGGGCGGTACGGCGTTTAATCTCAGCCCGGTAGGCAGCCTGTTTTACGACTTTTTCGGCGAAAATACCATGCGATCCGACATCTCGATCTCGGTGGGGGAGCTGGGATCCCTTCTGGATCACACCGGTCCGCACCGCGAGGCGGAAGAGTATATCGCGCATACCTTTAACGCCGAGCGCAGCTATATTGTCACTAACGGTACGTCAACCGCCAACAAGATCGTCGGTATGTACGCCTCGCCCGCCGGCGCGACGATCCTCATCGATCGCAATTGCCATAAGTCGCTGACGCACCTGATGATGATGAGCAACGTCGTACCTATCTATTTCCGCCCGACCCGTAACGCCTACGGTATTCTCGGCGGGATCCCGAAAAAGGAATTTACCCGCGAAAGTATCGAAGCGCTGGTGAAAAAGACGCCAAACGCCACCTGGCCGGTGCATGCGGTCATCACTAACTCCACCTACGACGGCCTGTTCTATAACACCAACTACATCAAAAAGACTCTCGACGTGAAGTCTATACACTTTGATTCTGCATGGGTGCCCTATACCAACTTCAGCCCGATTTATGACGGCCACGCGGGGATGAGCGGCGATCGCGTTGAGGGCAAGGTTATTTATGAAACCCAGTCCACCCACAAGCTGCTGGCGGCCTTCTCACAGGCCTCCATGATCCATGTGAAGGGGGCCATCAATGAAGAGACGTTCAATGAAGCCTTCATGATGCACACCTCTACCTCGCCTTATTACGGCATCGTGGCTTCGACCGAAATGGCCGCGGCGATGATGCGCGGCAAGACCGGCAAGCGCCTGATCAACGGCTCCATTGAGCGGGCTATTAATTTTCGTAAGGAGATCCGCCGCCTGCGCTCCGAGTCAGAAGGCTGGTTCTTCGACGTCTGGCAACCGGACAACATCGACGATGTCGCCTGCTGGCCGCTCAATCCGCGCAACGCGTGGCACGGTTTTAACAATATCGACGACGATCATATGTTCCTCGATCCTATCAAAGTGACCATCCTCACGCCGGGGATGAGCCCCGACGGTACGCTGGAAGAGAAGGGGATACCGGCGTCGATCGTCTCAAAATACCTTGATGAAAATGGGATCATCGTCGAGAAAACCGGCCCCTATAACATGCTGTTCCTGTTCAGTATCGGTATCGATAAGACCAAGGCGATGAGTCTTCTGCGCGCGCTGACCGACTTCAAGCGCATCTTTGATCGCAACGTCTTCGTTAAGCACGTGCTGCCGTCGCTGTACGAGAGCGCGCCGGAGTTTTATAAAGA
Organism: Pluralibacter gergoviae ATCC 33028 = NBRC 105706; assembly: GCF_001598855.1. Lineage (GTDB taxonomy): Bacteria > Pseudomonadota > Gammaproteobacteria > Enterobacterales > Enterobacteriaceae > Pluralibacter > Pluralibacter gergoviae. The sequence goes on from NZ_BCZS01000013.1 coordinate 11,948, forward strand.
GATGCGTATTCAGGAGCTGGCGCAGGGGATCCACGATCTGACCCGACAGCACAATCTGCCGGATCTGATGTACCGCGCCTTTGAGGTACTGCCGGAGATGGTTATTACTCCGCACGATGCTTTCCAGGAAGAGGTGCGCGGCAATATCGAGATGGTTGATCTCAATGATATGGTCGGCAAAGTCAGCGCCAATATGATCCTGCCGTATCCGCCGGGGGTGCCGGTTATCCTGCCCGGTGAGCGCATCACTAAAGAGAGTATGCCGGTGCTCAACTTCCTGCAGATGCTGTGCGATATCGGCGAGCACTATCCGGGCTTTGAGACCGATATTCACGGTGTTATCCGCGATGAAGAGACCAAACGCTACCGCGTGGTTGTCCTCAAGCCGGGAACCGATCAGCCGGGCGATAAGCCGAGCGACACGGTGAAAAAAGATCCTGAGGTGAAGAAAGAGCCGATGAAGGTGAAGACCAAGGCGGCCGGGAAATAGCGGTTTCGCGGGCGTCATAAAAAAGGCCGGGAGCAATCCCGGCCTTTTTGCATCAGGAAATAGCCTGCCGTTAGCGGGCGCTCCACCCCTGATCCGCCACAATCACTTCGCCATTGATCGCGTTTGACGCCTCGGAGGCCAAAAAGAGCGCCACCTCGGCAATCTGCTCCGGCTGCGCCGTCGGCAGGTTGGCGTTGGCCATCACCGCCTTCATGCCCAACGGGTCAGGATCGTTCACTTTGCCGCGAATGCTGGTGTCGATCCCGCCGGGCGCAATAGCATTGGCGCGAATTTTACCGTAGGCGCCGTGGGTGGCGGCGATATTGCGCGTTAGCCCGATCAGGCCATGCTTCGACGAAATATAGGCCGCGCCGCCCCAGGTGCCGCTGATGCCGCCAATGGAGGAGATATTGATGATATTGCCCGCAATATCATACTTATTGAAGAGCTTAATGGCCTCGCGCGAGGCGACGAATGGCCCCTTGAGGTTGGTATCTATCACCGCATCCCAAAGCTCGTCAGAGGTATTATCGACGGTTTTGAAGTTATCAATAATTCCGGCGTTATTAACCAGAATATCGATCCGGCCAAAGGTGTTCTCCAGCGCGGCGAACAGGGCGACTATCTGCGCGCTGTCCTGCATATCAACGGTAAATATTTCGCTGCGGTTGCCATAGCCCGCAAGCTTTGCCTGAGTTTCCTCCAGGTGTTCGCGGCCCCTGCCCACCAGAATGACCGTTGCACCGGCTCTGGCAAAAAGAATTGCCGTTTCACGACCAACGCCCGAACCAGCACCGGTTATCACGCTAATTTTTCCTGTTAATGACCCCATAAAATCCCCCAGATAAGCGATCCGTTTATCGTCAGGTTATCTTATCAGGGCTGCGGTAAACCCCGATAGTGAGAATAATAATTGTTAATGCTTTATAGATATATCGAAATCCTATCGACGTTCCCTCACTTTTCAAATAAGAATGAAATATAAAAAAAGAAATAAATAAAAAGGTAATAATGTTAATAGGAAAATAATCAAAATATGCATTGCATTACTGGTAAGTAAATGGCATCGGGGCTATTTGCCGCGCGCGGTAGCAGGAAGGAGATGGCTCCCCACGCACTCGCGCTCTGCGACATAAGGGCTTCATTGGTTTGCTCAGGATAAGAAATGCAGGGATGGCCGATTGAAAACATCGTAGCCGTTTATAGATACCGCAGTATTTTTTACTGAACACAGCTGCAACCAGTCTGAAGCGACTGGGCCAGAGCGTTCAGGAAGTACCTGCTGAAGGTTAAGCGTATTCACGGTAAGCGCTTTATCAGCAGGGAAATAATGCGGACGACGATATTTAATGATATCGATTGTGATTGCAATCGGTGGTCTGATTACAGCGCCGGCAGCGGCCTCATCCCGGAGCAATTTGAAAACCTGAATCTCGCTTAGGGTTGTGTCCACATTACGTGGGAAGGATCAATATAGACAAAACCATCAAGGATAAAATAGCAGAAATGAAAGCGATCAATTAACGGAGTAATAAGTATAACTCGCTGAAATCTTTTTTGCTCTAAACCGCGGCGGCGGGGCAGTGGACGAATCTTCGCTGGTCCCGGCACCGCGGTACCAAAATCGATCGCGTCAGGGCAGCCGTTCGCTGACCCGGGGCCAGTCGGCGATGACGTCAGGCACATAGCGGAGGTCGTTCTCTGGGGCCACGCCGTTCAGTTTGCATATATCGATCCGGCTGTACAGCAGTGCTTCCCGCTACCACCGCAGTCAGAGTTGTCCAGCAAACACCGCAGCTTGTGCCGCCTCTGTTACCGGCAGTTGATACTCAGCGGGTGGTTATCATTCGTAGTATTGACCGGGCGCAAAAAGAGCCAACCGCAACACTGAAATAATTAAAAATAACTTGAGTATTACTCGAAGGTGTATGGGATTTGCAATGGATTATCGCTATGAAATCACAGGGTAATAACCTCGGGTTGATGATACTGACACCGAAAATCTCCAAAATAGAGTTGATTTAGAAAGCGAGGAAAATCGTTATGTATTTATTTATATGACGATTGCTGGCTGGCAGGGACTTTTACGTCTTTCATTTAGGAAAAGGGTTAAATAATAACATGAGTAAACTTTTACTGGAACGCTCTGGTAGACGAAAAATTATATTTATCGCCTTGCTGGTTGGGATCATTATTGGCGCGGCATTGCTGGCCAGTACCGCGACTATTATGCATAAAACCAGCGATACCGAATTTTGTGTGTCGTGTCATAGCATGCGGCAGCCTCTGGCGGAATATCAGGGTAGCGTGCATTTTCAGAACGAGAAAGGTATTCGTGCCGAGTGCGCCGATTGCCACGTACCTCATCAGCCGATCGATTATATGTTGACCAAAATTGGCGCTCTGAAAGATGTCTGGGGGGAAATGACCGGCAAAATCGACACTCCGGAAAAATATGAGGCGCATAAACTCGCGATGGCTCAGAGCGTCTGGGATGGCTTGAAGAAGAGCGATTCGGCAACTTGCCGCTCCTGCCACGACTATAAAGCGATGGATATTCTGGCACAAACGCCTGAAGCCCGTAAGCAGCACCCGGTAGCGATTAAAGAGGGCGAAACCTGTATCGATTGCCATAAAGGCGTGGCGCATATTCTGCCGAACATGAGTGGCCTGGCGGCGGCAGGGGCGAATGAGCTCGCTAATGCGGCGGCGAAAACGCCGGCGACCGCGACCACTCTCTACACCATTCAGACCCAGCCGTTCTGGCTGAGCGAGAAAGCGGGCGACCATAACGACGGTAACCTGATGGCCTCCACTGAAGTGAAAGTGGTGAAGCGTGAAGGTGACATGGTGCTGGCGGACGTGCACGGCTGGCAGCAGGATGGCGTCACTGAAGCCTTCTACGCCGCGCGAGGCAAACGCATCATGAGTGCGCTGCTGGGCGAAGAAGCCCGCAAAGCATTAAAAGTGTCTGGTTCCGTCACCGATGAAGAGACCAAACAGGTCTGGCATGAGGTTGATCTGCAGGTCTGGTTGCCAGCGAAAAATCTGATTGGCGATCAACAAAAAATCTGGAGTTATGCTTCTGAATTAATGGCTAACAACTGTACCGGCTGTCATGGCCAGACCGAGTTGAATCGCTTTAATGCCAACCAGTGGATTGGGGTGGTTAAAGGTATGGCCGGGCGCACTTCACTGACCCAGGAGCAGGTTCGTCTCCTGACTCAGTACGTGCAAAAACACGCGAGCGACATGCCGGCAGCGGCCAACCAGGGAAAGCAATAAGGAGCCATGATGAAAAAGAATAACGTTGATGTGATGGCGGATCGGCGCCAGGAACCCGGGATGAATCTGACGCGTCGCCGTTTTCTGGCTGGCGCCAGCGCCCTAATGACGGTGCCGCTGTTGGCGGGAATATGGCCGCGCTCGGCGCTGGCTGAGGCCATCAGTCAGGCTATGCCGCAGTTTATCGCATTGCGTCAGGCGCAGAGCGGTATTCTGACCGGCGCCCACTGGGGCGCGTTTGAGGCCATCGTGCGCGACGGCAAAATGGTGGACGTTCGCCCGATAAAAGACGATCCCTATCCCAACGAACTGATTACTATGGCGCCGTATCAGGTCCACGCCGAAAACCGGATTAAATATCCGATGGTGCGTAAAAGCTGGTTAGAAGGCGGGGCGAAAAATTGTAAGCCAGAGCTGCGCGGCCGCGATGAGTGGGTCCGCGTCAGCTGGGATAAAGCGCTGCACCTGGTGGCGGGCGAAATCAGCCGTCTGCAAAAAGAGCATGGCCCGTCGTCTATTTATGCCGGTTCTTATGGCTGGAAAAGTGTCGGGATGTTCCACAATCCGAGAACGCTGCTGCAGCGTATGATGAACCTGGCAGGCGGTTTTGTCGGCTATTCCGGCGACTACTCAACCGGCGCGGCGCAGGTGATTATGCCGCACGTGGTTGGTTCCGTTGAAGTGTATGAACAGCAAACTGCGTGGCCAAACGTTATTGATAACAGCGAGCTGGTAGTGATGATCGGTTGTAATCCAATGATCACACTAAAAAACAGCTGGAACCTGCCGGACCATGTCGGCCAAACGGGCTTTGAAGCGCTGAAGAAAAAAGGCACCAGGATTATCTGTATCGACCCGGTGCGCAGCGACAGCGCGCGTCAGTTGGGTGCCGAATGGATTGCCCCGCGCAGCTATACCGACTGCGCGTTCATGGCGGGGATTGCGCATACGCTGCTGGCTGAAAATCTGCATAATCCTGATTTCCTGAAAACCTATACCGTAGGGTTTGATAAATTTGCCGCCTACCTCAACGGTAAAGATGATGGTGTCGTAAAAGATGCCGACTGGGCTGCGGATATCAGCGGCGTTGATGCTGGAACAATCAAGCAACTGGCGCGAGATATGGCGAAGCATCGCACCATGATTATGGGCGGCTGGGGCATTCAGCGTCAGCATCATGGCGAACAGGCCCACTGGATGATGGTGACGCTGGCGGCGATGCTGGGCCAGATTGGCCTGCCCGGCGGCGGTTTCGGCTTTAGCTATCACTACTCTTCCGGCGGTAGCCCAACCGCGCGCGGGGGTATTCTGGCTGGGATCTCTGCCGGTAGCCCAACCTCACCGGCAGCAAAGGAGATCACTCCGTTCCCGGTGGCGCGCATTGCCGATGCGCTGGCGAACCCTGGCAAGACCATCGACTATAACGGTACGAAAGTCACCTATCCGGATATTAAAATGGTCTACGTGGCGGGCGGAAACACCTTCCACCAGCATCAGGATACCAATAATCTGGTGAAAGCCTGGCAGCATCCGGAAACCGTAGTCGTGAACGAGCCGTACTGGACGGCGACGGCGAAACACGCCGATATCGTACTGCCGGTGACCACCACCTACGAGCGTAACGACATGGATATGGGTGGCGACTATTCGCAGCTGTATGTCTTCCCGCTGCGTCAGTGCGTGCCGGCGCAGAACGAAGCGAAAAATGACTTTGATGTCTTTGCGGAGATTTCCGAGATACTTGGCGTACGCGACGCCTTTACCGAAGGTAAAGATGAGATGCTGTGGTTGAAGGGCATGTATGATGAGATGAAAGCCCAGGCACGTAACGCCCGCGTGGCGCTGCCGCCGTTTGATATGTTCTGGGCTTCTAACAACTACATTCGTTTCCCGATCCCGGAGGAGAACAAACAGTGGGTGCGTTTCGCAGATTTCCGCGAGAATCCGCTGCTTAATCCGCTGGGTACGCCGTCCGGTAAAATTGAGATCTATTCCGACGCCATTGCCAAAATGGGCTACGAGGACTGCAAAGCGATCCCCACCTGGATGCCACCTCACGAGTGGTATCGCGGCCCGGAGGCTGCGAAGTATCCGCTGTCGCTCAATACTGGTCACCCTATCAACCGTCTACACTCTCAGCTCGACAATACGCCGCTGCGTAAGAAATATGCCGTAGCCGACCGCGAAGCTATCTGGATCCATCCGAAGGACGCCACGGCACGCGGTATCAGCGAGGGCGATCTGGTTCGCGCCTACAACGATCGTGGGCAGATTCTGGTGGGGGCGGTAGTCACCGACTACGTTCGCGAAGGCGTAGTGCGCATCAGCGAAGGGGCCTGGTTTGACCCGGCCGATCCGTCGCAGCCGGGGTCGCTGTGTAAGAACGGTAACGTTAACTGTCTGACCTTTGACGTGGGATCTTCCAGTCTCGCGCAGGGGAACTGCGGCCAGATGTCGCAGTTGCAGATCGAGAAATACACCGGCCCGGTAATGAAAAACACCGCGCATGATGTACCTGCAGGGGCGTAATTTCGATGCCGGGGAAGCCCGGCATCTTAAGATAGTTTTTATTAATCTCGCCGGACAGCAGACTCACCATGAAAGCGCTGGAAATGGCATGGGAAACTCGGGGTAAGCCCGTCAGGGGGTTACCTAACCCCTTGTCCGTTCCGCCAAAAGCAAAAACCCAGCCATAAGGCTGGGTTCTCTGAATAGTGGTGCCCGGACTCGGAATCGAACCAAGGACACGGGGATTTTCAATCCCCTGCTCTACCGACTGAGCTATCCGGGCAACGGGGCGCATTAAACCTTAATCCCGGCACCTCGTCAACGAAATTTATCGTTTCCGCGCGGAAGTGCGCAAACTCTGGTCATTTCAGGCAATAAATGTGCTCCGGGCGGCGGAAAGCGGTATGGCCAGCGGCGGGATGAGCATGGCGCCGGCGAGCTGGATAATCAGCAGCGGGATGCTGGACGCTACCACGGTAGTGCCGGGGGAGGTGAGGCCAAAGATGGCGGTCATTGACGTGCGGATACGTTCCGTTAAGCGCTGGCTCAGCAGGGCATCAATTGCACCGCCCGGCACCACCGCGCATTGGCTCTCGCGCGATAAATATTTACGGTTCGTTGTTATTGCCTTAATTGTGCATAAAAGGTGAATATTTTCTCATTGTTTCCAGTACCGATTTCGCCTTGCGCCCGCTGGCGAAAGCTGCCATTATTGCGCGAATTTTCACCTTTCACGCAGGAGACGCAGGCATGTTTTCACTATCGCAGCACAACGCTGCCGCCCGCTATCCGTCTCCGCTCGCCCCCTCTCTCACCATGCGGTGAGGGCATCTCAGGCCCCCTGCAGGGCAGCAGTAAAATCAGAAGGCGTCTGCTTTTACTGATGTCCCGCGGTCGGTGCTGGCTACCAGTCGGACCCCGGACAGTGACGGGCAGGTCAGTACCTGCCCGGGCCATTTACACCCTGAATCTGGTTATTTGCGCTTATGAAATCGATGCACATTGCCGCCAGCGCCGAGCTGGTCAGCCGTCTCTCCACCCACCGCAAGGTGATCCGGCTTGATGAGACGGACTTCACCGATGCGGCGGCCGTCGTCATTACCGCAGCCGACAGCCGCAGCGGTATCCTGACGCTGCTTAAGCGCACCGGCTTCCATCTGCCGGTGTTTCTGTTCTCGGAACAGCCCACGGATGCGCCGGACGGCGTGGATATGGTGATTAACGGCAGCGTCCAGCAGTGGCTCGAACTTGAGGCCGCCGCGCTGCGCTATGAAGAGGCGCTGCTGCCGCCGTTTTTCAATACTCTGACCCAGTACGTGGAGATGGAGAACAGCACCTTCGCCTGTCCGGGCCACCAGCACGGCGCCTTCTTTAAGAAGCATCCCGCCGGGCGGCAGTTCTTCGAGTTCTTCGGCGAGAACATTTTCCGCGCCGATATGTGCAACGCCGACGTTAAGCTCGGCGATCTGCTGATCCACGAAGGGGCGGCTAAGCACGCCCAGAAGCACGCCGCCCGCGTGTTTAACGCCGATAAAACCTGGTTCGTGCTCAACGGCACCTCGGCGGCGAATAAAGTTGTCACCAACGCCCTGCTGACCCGCGGCGATCTGGTGCTGTTTGACCGCAACAACCACAAATCCAACCACCACGGCGCGCTGCTGCAGGCCGGGGCGACGCCGGTCTATCTGGAGGCGGCCCGCAACCCGTTCGGCTTTATCGGCGGCATCGACGAGCGTTGCTTTGATGAGCCGTACCTGCGTGAACTGATTGCCGAAGTGGCGCCGCAGCGGGCCGGTGAAGCACGGCCGTTCCGCCTGGCGGTCATTCAGCTCGGCACCTACGACGGCACCGTCTATAACGCCCGCCAGGTAGTGGATAAGATTGGCCACCTCTGCGACTACATCCTGTTTGACTCGGCCTGGGTCGGCTACGAACAGTTTATTCCGATGATGGCCGACTGTTCGCCGCTGCTGCTCGATCTCAATGAAAACGATCCGGGGATCTTCGTCACCCAGTCGGTGCATAAGCAGCAGGCGGGCTTCTCGCAGACGTCGCAGATCCACAAGAAAGACGATCATATTCGCGGCCAGGCGCGGTTCTGCCCCTATAAGCGCCTCAACAATGCCTATATGCTGCACGCCTCTACCAGCCCGTTTTATCCGCTGTTTGCCGCCCTCGACGTCAACGCCAGAATCCACGAAGGCGAGAGCGGACGCCGCCTGTGGGCGGAGTGCGTTACCCTCGGCATCGAGGCCCGCAAGGCGATCCTCGACCGCTGCCGGATGATCAAACCCTTTATTCCGCCGCAGGTGGCGGGGCGTCCCTGGCAGGATCACCCCACGGAGCAGATCGCCCGCGAGCGCCGCTTCTTCAGCTTTGGCGCCGGCGAGCGCTGGCACGGCTTTGAGGGCTACGCGGCGGATCAGTACTTCGTCGATCCCTGCAAGCTGCTGCTCACCACGCCGGGAATCGATGCGGCCACCGGCGAATACGCCGAGTTCGGCATCCCGGCGACGATCCTCGCCCACTACCTGCGCGAGAACGGCATCGTACCGGAGAAGTGCGATCTTAACTCGATCCTCTTCCTGCTGACGCCCGCCGAAAGCGCGGAGAAAATGGCGCACCTGGTGGCGATGCTGGCCCGCTTCGAACAGCATATCGAAGAGGACACGCCGCTGGCGGAAGTGCTGCCGTCGGTCTATGGCAAGTATCCGCTGCGCTACCGCGACTACAGCATTCGCCAGCTCTGCCAGCAGATGCACGATCTCTACGCCGGTTTTAACGTCAAGGATCTGCAGAAGGCGATGTTCCGCAAGGCCAGCTTCCCGCCGGTAGTGATGAACCCGCAGGACGCCCACGTCGAGTTTATCCGCGGCAACGTCGAGCTGGTGCGTCTGCGCGATGCCGACGGGCGCATCGCGGCGGAGGGCGCGCTGCCCTATCCGCCGGGCGTGCTGTGCGTGGTGCCGGGTGAAGCGTGGGGCGGGGCGGTGCTGCGCTACTTCCTCGCGCTGGAAGAGGGCGTTAACCTGCTGCCCGGCTTCTCGCCGGAGCTGCAGGGGGTGTATATCGAAACCGACGCCGAGGGGATCCAGCGGCTGTGGGGGAACGTGCTGAAGGTACAGGCGTAAACCGGACGCCTCTCTCCGGGGAGAGAGGCGTCTGCGCTATTTGCGCCGGTAGCTCTTCTGCGCGTTATTAACCTTATACAGATAGCGGCGCGACTCGGCGGAAGGATGGCGGGTGGTCAGCACCTGGTAGACGTCGCCGGGCGCCATGGTGTTGATGATATTCGCCGCCTGCACCTTATCGCTGGAGAACACCCGCAGCACGCTGCCCGCGCCGCCGTTGTAGGCGGTGATCACCGCATAGCGGCGGGAGGTCGGGTTATCAATGCCGCTCAGGTAGACGTTGTTGAGCATCGCCAGATAGGCGGTGCCGGTGTCGATATTGCTGGCGGGATCGAACAGATAGCTGCGGCTCGGCGTGCCCGATTTGCCCTGGGATTTGAACACGTCTTTCCCGGCGGTATGCTGCACCACCTGCATCAGTCCCAGCGCGTCGGAATTACTGACCGCGTAGGGGTTGAAGGAGGATTCGGTCTGCATAATCGCCAGGATCAGCGACTCGTCCACGCCGTACTTGTGCGCCGCCTGGCGCACCATGCCGATATACTTGTGGGCGCGCTTGTCGAGGTGGTTCGGCACCAGATTAATCGTCACGCTGTAGATAACGTGCAGCCCGCTCTGCCGGCGCATCAGCCGGTGCTGGAGCAGCCAGTCGGCGTAGTTCGCGGCGCGGCCCTGCCAGCGGATCGGGTGGCCGGTGTTATCCACTACCTGGCCGTAGAGGAACGGCTCTTTCGAGATCTGGATATCGTCGGCGTCGGAGTAGAGATCGACCGACCCCGGATCGTCGCCCATCAGCAGGGTCTTGATGATAGTCTGGCGCAGGCGACCGGCCGGATCGGTGCCGGCGATGGTCTCAAAAGTGATGGTCCCGGCGTCAAAGTTGATGTGGCTGCGGGTATAGTACTGATCGGAATACTTAACGTAATCCTTCGGCCCCGCGACCAGCACTTCCTTATACCCCCAGATGTTCTCAATATTATGGGCAAACTGCCCCATCAGAATGTCAAAACCGTTGGTGTCCTTATCCCAGGCTTCATTCCAGGCAGCGCCCTGATTTTTATGTCCTGAACACGAAACAAGCAACGGCGCAAGTAAAGCCAGCGCGTATAATTTTTTCATCATTCCGGGAGTGCGTGTCGTTGTGGATTAGGGTTACTGCTGTTCCGGCGGCGTATAGCCTTCGATGTGCACGTCTTTGCCTTCAAACAGGAAGTTCACCATCTCCTGCTCAAGCAGCTTGCGATCGGCAGGATTCATCATGCTGAGCTTCTTCTCATTAATTAGCATCGTCTGCTTGTGCAGCCACTGCGACCAGGCCTCTTTAGAGATCTCGTTATAGATACGCTTGCCGATGTCGCCCGGGTAGAGCTGAAAATCCTGGCCCTCGGCCTCTTTCTGCAGGAAAGTACAAAAAATCGTTCTGCTCATGATAACTCCTCGTTGTGGCCGTCGCTCAGGCAAGAGCGCCGGCGCGTAGCTGCTGTAGCAGGCGCTCTACCGGCGCTGCCAGCCCCACGGATGGCGGCTGGGCTAAGTTATACCAGAGAGCGTTGCCTTCATCCATGCATGCGTCGAACGAGTGCACGCGCAGCCACATCGGCACGATATCCAGATGGAAGTGGCTGAAGGTATGGCGAAAAGCGGTCTGCTGGCAGAGAGTATCGGCCTGAATATGCCGCTGCGCCAGCCAGTCGCGCAGCGCCGCTTCGCTGTCGAACTGCGGAAAGCAGAACAGGCCGCCCCACAGCCCGCTCGGCGGGCGCTGCAGCAGCAGCACCTCATCGTCGTGCTGCATAATCAGGAAATAGCCGACGCGCTCGGGCAGAGTCTGCTTCGGCTTCTTGCCCGGATAGCTGGCCCAGCTGTGATTCGCGTAAGCCACGCAGCCGCCGCTCAGCGGGCAGAGCTCGCACTTCGGCTTTGAGCGGGTGCAGACCATCGCCCCGAGATCCATCATCGCCTGGTTAAAGCGCTCGACGCCCTTTGCCGGCGTCACCTCTTCGCTGATTTGCCACAGGCGATTCTCGACCTCTTTCTTGCCCGGCCAGCCCGCCACCGCGTAGCAGCGCGCCAGTACCCGCTTGACATTGCCGTCGAGGATGGGGAAGTGCTTGCCTAAAGAGAGGGAGAGAATCGCGCCGGCGGTGGAGCGCCCGACCCCCGGCAGGTCGGCGACCTCATCAAAGGTTTGCGGAAATATTCCCCCATGCTTTGTCGCCACCTGCTGCGCCGCCTTGTGCAGATTGCGCGCGCGGGCGTAGTAGCCGAGGCCGGTCCACAGGTGGAGCACCTCATCGAGCGGCGCATTGGCCAGATCGGTCACCGTCGGAAAGCGCGCCATAAAGCGCTCAAAATAGGGAATAACCGTCGCCACCTGGGTTTGCTGGAGCATCACCTCAGAGAGCCATACTTTGTAGGGCGTCTTGTCAATTTGCCAGGGGAGGGTCTTGCGACCATATTTATCGTACCAGTCCAGCACCTGGGCTGAAAATTGTGAGGCTTGCATGGCTACCGCGTCGCTGTATCAGGGAGGCAGATTGCAGCACAGCGGCTGCGGCCTGTAAACCGGATCTTTCCCATGCTTGCATACCGGGCATAACTTTGGATAATGCCCCCTTTCCCGAACACACTCTGAGCAGACTGAATTTTTATGAGTAACGACGTCATTTCACCGGAATTTGATGAAAACGGCCGCCCGCTGCGCCGTATTCGCAGCTTTGTCCGCCGTCAGGGCCGCCTGACCAAAGGTCAGCAGCACGCGCTGGACCACTACTGGCCGGTGATGGGCGTTGAGTTCAGCGGCGAGCCGCTCGACCTGCCCGCGCTGTTTGGCCGCGACGCGCCGACCACGCTTGAGATAGGCTTCGGTATGGGCGCCTCGCTGGTGGCGATGGCGAAGGCCCGCCCGGACCAGAACTTCCTCGGCATTGAGGTCCACTCGCCGGGCGTCGGCGCCTGCCTCGCCTCCGCCCACGAAGAGGGCGTTGAGAACCTGCGCGTGATGTGCCACGACGCCGTTGAGGTACTGCACACCATGATCCCGGACAACAGCCTGACTATGGTGCAGCTCTTTTTCCCTGACCCGTGGCACAAAGCGCGCCATAATAAGCGTCGTATCGTGCAGGCGCCGTTCGCCGAGCTGGTGAAAAGCAAGCTCAAGCTGGGCGGCGTTTTCCACATGGCGACCGACTGGGAAGCCTACGCGGAGCACATGCTGGAAGTGATGTCGCCGCTCGACGGCTACAAAAATCTGTCTGCAACCGGCGACTACGTGCCGCGCCCGGATTCGCGTCCGGTAACCAAATTTGAGCAGCGTGGCCAGCGTCTTGGCCACGGCGTATGGGATCTCATGTTCGAGAGGGTAAAATAATGGCTAAAAATCGCAGCCGCCGCCTGCGCAAGAAGATGCACATCGACGAGTTTCAGGAACTGGGCTTCTCCGTTGCGTGGCGCTTCCCTGAGGGCACCGGCGAGGAGCAGATCGATAAAGCTGTCGATGACTTTATTAATGAAGTCATTGAGCCGAACGGTCTGGCCTTTGACGGCAGCGGCTATCTGGCCTGGGAGGGCCTTATCTGCATGCAGGAAATTGGCAAGTGCACCGAAGAACACCAGGCCATCGTGCGCAAATGGCTCGAAGAGAGGAAGTTCGAAGAGGTGCGCACCAGCGAACTTTTCGACGTCTGGTGGGACTAAGTTGATATCAGGGGCCAGCAATCGCTGGCCCGTTTTGTCTTTACAGGAGTTTCTATGATACGCAAATCCCTGCTGGCAGCGGCTCTGGCTCTAACGGCCTTTGCTGCCCAGGCGGACTACCAGTGCAGCGTTAACCCGCGCGATGACGTGATCATCAAGCCCCAGACCGTGCAGGTGAAAGGTGAGAACGGCGATCTGGTGATTACCCCGGAAGGCAATGTCACCTATAACGGCAAGCAGTACACCCTGAATGCCGCCCAGACTGAACAGGCAAAAGATTACCAGACGGCGCTGCGCAACGCCCTGCCGTGGATTGACGACGGCGCCCGCGCCAGAGTTGAGAAGAGCCGGGCGGCGCTGGATAAAATCATCACCGAGCAGGTGGGGGCTACCAGCAATATGCACTCGCGCCTGACCAAACTCGATGCCCAGCTCAAAGCGCAGATGAACCGCATTATTGAGCACCGCAGCGACGGCCTGACCTTCCATCACAAAGGTATTGAGCAGGTGCGCGCCGACGGCCAGAAGCTGGTGAACCAGGCGATGGGCGGCCTGCTGCAGGACAGCATCAACGAGATGGGCGTCAGTGCGGCAACCAAAGGCGGCGGCAACCCGCTGCAAAATGTCCTCGGAAGCATGGGCGGCCTGCAGACCGCGGTGCAGAACGAGTGGAAAAACCAGGAGGCGGATTTCCAGCAGTTCGGCAAAGACGTGTGCAGCCGGGTGATTTCGCTGGAGGAGAGCCGCAAGGCGCTGGTGGGCGGCCTGAAGTAAACGCTATTTTTTTCCGCAAGGCGCAGCCCCGCTGCGCCATTTTCTCCTCTATGTTATCCCGCCCACAATTATTTATCTGGTTAACCGCAGAGCATCACATTATTCACCGGCAGTATTCGGATAATGCAGGGAGCGTAAATAACCGGAGAAAATAGATGGATTTATTAAGAAAAACGGCGCTTGCCGCGCTAGTGATGAGCGTCAGCGGGGCCGCGCTGGCGCTGCCTGATATCACAATACTGGCGACCGGCGGCACCATCGCGGGCGGCGGCGATTCAGCAACCGGCTCAAGCTACGCGGCGGGAAAAATGGGCGTGGAGAGCCTGGTCAGGGCCGTGCCGCAGCTCAGGGACATCGCGGGGATTAAGGGAGAGCAGATCGTTAATATCGGATCGCAGGACATGAACGATACGGTATGGCTGACCCTGGCTAAACGTATTAATGCCGACTGCGACAAAACCGACGGTTTTGTTATCACCCACGGTACCGATACGATGGAAGAGACGGCCTGGTTCCTCGATTTAACGGTAAAATGCAGCAAGCCAGTGGTTCTGACCGGCGCCATGCGCCCGGCAACCTCCCTGAGCGCCGACGGCCCGTTTAACCTCTACAATGCTGTTGTCACCGCAGCCGACAAAGCCTCCGCTAACCGCGGTGTGCTGGTAGTGATGAACGATACGGTGCTCGACGGTCGCGATGTGGTGAAAATGAATACCACGGACGTGGCGACCTTTAAAGCCGCTAACTTCGGTCCGCTCGGCTATATTCACAACGGTAAGGTTGACTACCAGCGCACCCCGGCGCGCATGCACACCACTTCCACGCCGTTTGACGTCTCCGGCCTCACGGCGCTGCCGAAAGTGGGGATCGTTTATAACTATGCCAACGCCTCGGATTTGCCTGTCAAAGCGCTGATCGGCGGCGGCTATCAGGGGATCGTCAGCGCCGGCGTCGGCAACGGCAATATGTATAAAACGGTCTTTGATGCGCTGGCGAGCGCCGCGCAAAAGGGCACTATTGTCGTGCGATCGTCGAGGGTGCCGACGGGCTCAACGACCCGCGATGCCGAGGTGGACGACAGTAAATATGGCTTTGTGGCCTCCGGCAGCCTGAACCCGCAAAAAGCGCGCGTACTGCTGCAGCTGGCGTTAACGAAAACCGACGATCCGCAACAGATCCAGACAATGTTTAACCGCTATTAATCCTTAACACCGCCGGCGGCGCAGCGCCAGGCTGCCGGCACATTAAAATCCTGCTTTTTCCTCATTTTTCAGCATTTTTGAGCCATTATCAGCCGATGCAGTTGCAGTACGATGCGCTCCGGGCGGACATCGGGCGATGCCGCCGCTCTCATTTATTGCGCTTTTCATTTCCGAAGGAAAATATGAAACTTCACTCTCTTAAAAGCACGCTGGCCGGCTGTGCGCTTGTGGCCCTGTTTGCCTCCTCCTCCTCATTTGCCGCAAACCGGGCGCTCGGCGGGGCCGTTGCCGGGGCTGCCGTCGGCGGGATGGCCGGGCAGTCCGTTGAGTCAGGCGTCAAAGGGGCGGTCATCGGCGGCGGTATCGGCGCGGCGGTGAACAAGGGGAAAAAAGGGAAAAACGCCCGCAAAGGCGCGCTGGTCGGCGGCGCGCTGGGTACGGGGGCCGCGGCGCTGACCGGCCACAGTATGCTGGAAGGCGCGGCCCTCGGCGCGGGCGCAGGCTCGATGGTCGGCAGCGTGAAGAAATAAGACCAGCAACGAGCAGATCGCCTCTCCCGGAGGGAGAGGCGAATCACGTCACTCTTCTGCCAGAAATAGCTCCAGCAGCGAATTCAAAAACAGCTTGCCGCGCGGCGTTATCTGCCAGAACTCACCGCACTCCGTCAGATAGCCCTGGCGTATCGCCTCCTCAATCTGCGGGCGAACCGTAGCCTCTTCCAGCCCGGTAAATGCCGTAAACTCGGCCCGCGGCGCCGGCTCCAGCAGCCGGAAGCGGTTCATAAAGAACTCGAACGGTTTATCGGCTTCCTCGACGTCGTGCTGGCGCTCCAGATAGCGCCCCTCCATAAAGCCGCGCGGGTGGCGGGTCTTGGCGGTGCGCAGAATGCGCCCGTCCGGGAAGGTGATTTTGCCGTGGGCGCCGCAGCCGATGCCGATATAGTCGCCGAAGCGCCAGTAGTTGAGGTTGTGCTGACACTGATAGCCCGGTTTCGCGTAGGCCGAGGTTTCATACTGCCGGTAGCCGGCGGCGGTCAGCAGCGCATCGCCGCGCTCGAAAATATCCCACAGGGCGTCATCATCCGGCAGCTTCGGCGGCTTCGAGCCGAACAGCGTGTTTGGTTCAATGGTCAGCTGGTACCACGACAGGTGCGGCGGATTGAGGGCGATAGCCTGGCGCAGATCGTCCAGCGCCTCCTCCAGCGACTGGTCCGGCAGGCCGTGCATCAGATCGAGGTTGAAGCTGCGCAGCCCCAGCGAGGCGGCCAGGCGCGCGGCGCGCTTCGCCTCGTCGGCGTCGTGAATGCGCCCCAGACGCTTAAGCTTCGGCTCGCTGAAGCTCTGCACGCCGATGGAGATGCGGTTGACGCCCGCCCGCTGATACTCAACGAAGCGATCCGCCTCCACGGTGCCGGGGTTGGCCTCCATGGTGATCTCCGCCTCTGCCGACAGGCTGAGGCGCGAGCGTACGCCGTCCAGCAGCATCTGCATGGCGCTGCCAGAGAGCAGGCTCGGGGTGCCGCCGCCGATAAAAATGGTTTTCACCTCGCGCCCCTGGGCGTAGGGCGCATCGGCGTCGAGATCCGCCAGCAGGTGGTGCACGTAGTCGTCGTGCGGCACCTCGCCCTTCAGGGCGTGGGAGTTAAAGTCGCAGTACGGACACTTCTGCACGCACCAGGGAATATGGATATAGAGGCTCAGGGGCGGCAATACACGCATTAACGCAGGGCTTCCAGCAGCAGTTTCAGCGCCCGCCCGCGGTGGGAGATGGCGATTTTTTCTTCGCGGCTCAGTTCAGCCGCCGTTTTGCCCTCGGAGGGGACGAAGAAGATAGGATCGTAGCCAAAGCCGCCGCTGCCCGCCGCTTCGCGGGTAATCACGCCGGACCAGCTGCCGTGGCAGACCAGCGGCGTCGGATCCCCGGCGTGGCGCATATAGACCAGTACGCAGTGGAACTGCGCCTGGCGCTGTGCGTCCGGCACGTCCTTGAGCGCGTCGAGCAGCTTCTCCAGATTCTGCCGATCGCTGGCCTCTTCGCCCGCGTAGCGCGCGGAGTAAATTCCCGGCGCGCCGCCGAGAAAATCCACCGCCAGGCCGGAGTCGTCGGCAATGGCCGGAAGGCCCGTCACCTTCGCCGCGTGGCGCGCCTTAAGGATGGCGTTTTCGATGAAGGTCAGGCCGGTCTCTTCCACCGAGTCGACGTTCAGTTCAGTCTGGGCCACGACGTCGAGGCCAAAATCGTTCAGCAGCGAGGCCAGCTCGCGCACTTTTCCGGCGTTGCCGGTAGCCAGAACTACTTTTTGCATGGGGTATCCTGCGTTGTCAGCGCCTCTACGGCGGAAGGTATTTGCTGCGGCTGCAGGATTTTTACCTGCTTATGGCGGCCAAGTTCGCCTTTTTCGATGACGACCTGGCTTTTGGCGACGCGAAACTGCTTCGCGAGGAACTTGACCAGGTGGGCATTGGCCTGGCCGTCTACCGGCGGGGCGGTAATGGCGACTTTTAACTCGTCGCCGTGCAGCCCAACGATGCTGTCGCGGCTGGCCTTTGGCTGAATGTACAGCCGCAGCACCAGCCCGTCACTCTGATACTCCGCGGCACTCATAGCGCCAGCCACAGCCCCGGCAGCAGCATGTTCCCGGTCGCCTGCAGCACTTCGCCGATGCCCATATTGAGCACGTACAGCAGCAGGACCAGAATCATCGGCGAGAAATCAATACCGCCCATTGCGGGCAGCAGGTTGCGGATCGGGCGCAGCAGCGGATCGGTCAGCTGCATCAGCACGAACTCGACCGGGCTGCGGCCGCGGCTCACCCAGCTCATGATGGCCATCAGCATCAGCACCCAGAAGATCAGCATACCGATGGTCTTCAGCAGAATCAGCACCGCCGAAATCCAGATGATGGGCTGGAAGGTGATGACCATAAACAGCACGATGGCCTTCAGCACGCAGAGCACAAACGCGACCAGCAGCGAGGCGCTGTCGATAGGGCCCATTGCAGGGATCACCCGGCGCAGCGGGCCGACGATCGGCTGAGTCGCTTTAACCACAAACTGCGAGAAGGGATTATAAAAATCACAGCGCGCCCACTGCATCCACACCCGCAGCAGTACGACCATGGTGTAGAGCTCAATTACCGTCGAGAGCAGGAAGGTCAACGTCTTCATGGCGTTCCTCAGTTTCCTTATTTATCGTTTTGTATAATCACGGGCGCCAAAAATGGCGGTACCGATGCGTACCATCGTGCTGCCCGCCGCAATCGCGGCCTCCATGTCATCAGACATGCCCAGAGAGAGCGTGTCCACGGTTGCGTAGCGTTCTTTAAGGCGGGCAAATGCTACCGCCATTTGCCGGGCGACCGCAAACTGCCTTTCATAGTCTGATTCCGGCGCCGGGATAGCCATCAGCCCGCGCAGGCGCAGGCCGGGCAATTCGGCGACCTGAGCGGCCAGCGCGTCCACCTCCTGCGGGGCAATGCCGGACTTGCTCTCTTCGTCGCTGATATTGACCTGAATCAGCACGTTCAGCGGCGGCAGGTCTTTTGGCCGCTGCTCGCTGAGGCGGCTGGCGATGCGCAGGCGGTCTACCGTATGGCACCAGTCAAAGTGCTCCGCCACCTGGCGACTTTTGTTCGACTGCAGCGGGCCGATAAAGTGCCACTGCAGGCCGCTCTGGCCCGCTTCGCGGAAATAACGCACTTTCTCCACGCCTTCCTGCACGTAGTTTTCGCCAAAGGCGCGCTGTCCGGCGGCGATGGCTTCTTCGATGGCGCTCGAAGGTTTTGTTTTGCTCACTGCAAGCAGGGTAACTTCCCGTCGATCGCGGCCGCAGCGCGCGGCGGCGGCTGAGATTTTGTCCCGGACCTGTGTCAGGTTATGCGCAATGTCATTCATTTTCGGGTACTGGTATGGATATTGAAGAAATCGTGGCCCTTAGTGTAAAGCATAACGTCTCGGATCTACACCTGTGCAGCGCCGGGCAGGTGCGATGGCGGCGGCGGGGGAGCCTCGAGCGGGCGCCATTCCCGGCGCCGGATCTGCAGCTCCTGCTGGCCCGCTGGCTCGGAGAGGCGGGGGTACAGGAGTGGCTGCTGCAGCGGCAGTGCGACTTTTCCGTCGAAACGGCGGGCGGCAGGCGGCTGCGCGCCAGCGCTTTCCAGCATATTCGCGGCTGCTCGTTGGTGCTGCGCCTGCTGCCCGACGCGTGCCCACAGCTCTCTGAACTGTGGGCGCCGCAGGCCCTTGGCGAGCTGCTCCACGAGGAGAGCGGGCTTATCCTCGTCACCGGAGCGACCGGCAGCGGCAAGTCCACCACGCTTGCCGCGATGGTGGAACACCTCAACCGGCAGCGGGACGGGCATATTCTGACCCTGGAAGACCCGGTAGAGTTTATTCACCGCAGCGCCCGCTGCCTGATCCAGCAGCGGGAGGTCGGCGCCCACTGCGCCTCGTTTGCGGACGCGCTGCGGGTGGCGCTGCGCCAGGATCCGGATGTGATCCTGATTGGCGAACTGCGCGACAGCGAGACTATTCGCCTGGCGCTGACCGCTGCGGAGACCGGGCACCTGGTTCTGGCGACGCTGCACACCCGGGGCGCGGCCCAGGCCGTTGAGCGGCTGCTGGACGCCTTCCCCGCCGGCGAAAAAGAGCAGGTGCGCGGCCAGCTGGCGGGCAGCCTGTGCGCGGTGCTGGCCCAGAAGCTGCTGCCAGATAAGCTGGGCGGGCGGGTGGCGCTGTACGAACTGCTGGTAAATACGCCCGCCGCCGCCAACCTGATCCGCGAGGGCAAGAGCCATCAGCTGCCGGGCATCATGCAGACCGGGCAGCAGGCGGGCATGCTGACCTTCAGCCAGAGTTTTCAGCAGCGGCAGGCCGCCGGGCGGCTATAAATGTTAGCTTTACGAAACCTTTAATAATTTAACCACGCTGCGGAATATTGACGTTAACTCAAAGAAGTGTCAGAAAGGATAGAATTAAATAGAGGGATGTGAATTTGCTGTTAATTAAATTGTGATAAAGAGGGTGATTTTTGTCGTTAATAAGGAGAAATATGCGCAGCAAGGATGTGATATACGACATTCCGATGATATTACGCCAGGCAAAAGTTGAGACTTTTCGGTGACGAACAGCAGAAATGGATGATAACTTTTTGACAGCTGTCAGGCATTCGTTCTATTCTGCTTGCATGCCTAAGAATTTTCTTAGTAAATTCTTCATCAGGACTTCATATTTTATAATATGTGAGCACGCTTGTTAGTTCTTTTACTATTTAATCGCCATGATGGTGAGTCTCAACTATGGAGAGTTTTTAAATGCTTGATGTATCAGAGTTTACAGATAAGTCCCGACAGGTAACCCTTATTACTCATCCCTCTATTCAGGCCAATGCCTTCGCCTGCCACCTTGCCGGACTGCTCGGCGTTGACGTTTCTGTGCATAATATCAACAAACCGCTGACCGGCCGCCTGGCGAAAGGGACCGTGGTGCTGTTTGATATTGCCGTTTCTAATAAAAAGCTCAATGGTATCTGGCGGGATATTATTCAGTCGCAGGCCGAGAACCCGCGCCTGCTAATTATTAACAGCGCTCAAAAGTACGAGCTGTACGAAATGGCAAAATGGCCGGCGCTGTACGGCGTATTTCGCCACGACGATGATGAATCGCGCTTAATTGAGGGCGTTAAAGCCGTGCTGAACGGCGAACATACCGCTGAATTGAGCGTGATGCACCCGGCGATGTACGCCGTGGAACAGGCATCGGGCGAGCCGGATAATATCCCTCTGACCGAGCGCGAGTGCGAAATCCTCAATGAATTGCGCCACGGCGCGACCAACGTGGATATCGCGCGGGCGCTGTTCATTAGCGAGAACACCGTGCGCACCCATCTTTACAACGTGTTCCGCAAGCTCAGCGTTAAAAACCGCACTCAGGCGGTGAGCTGGGCGAACGAGCACCTGCGCCACTGATGACAATGCGGGCCTGCTGTTGGCGGCAGGCCCGTATCAGTAACCCTGTTCGAAGAAGCTCTCCAGAATGACCACCGCCGAGGCGGAATCTATTCTGCCCTTATTCAGCGCGCGGTAGCCGCCGTGCTCGAACAGCCCGGCGCGGGCTTCAACGGTGCTCAGGCGCTCGTCGTGCAGAATAATTTTTACCCCAAAGCGGCCGTGGATCTTATTGGCGAACTTGCGCGCCCGGGCGGTCAGCGGCTGCTCGGTGCCGTCCATATTCAGCGGCAGGCCGACAATCACCGCCTCCGGCTGCCACTCTCTGAGCAGGCGCTCAATCAGGGTCCAGTCCGGGTTGCCGTCGTTTGCCTTCAGCGCCGCCAGCGGTCTGGCGGTGCCGGTGATGCGCTGGCCTACCGCTGCGCCGATACTTTTGGTGCCAAAATCGAAAGCGACCAGTGTTCCGCTCATCAGGCGTGCCCCGCAATGCCGGGCATAGTATGAATATCAATGCCGATCAGGCGTGCGGCGTCGCGCCAGCGGTCGGCGATCGGCGTTTTGAACAGAATATTCATGTCCGCCGGAGCGGTAAGCCACGCGTTATCCAGCAGCTCCTGCTCAAGCTGCCCCTTATCCCAGGACGAATAGCCCAGCGCCACCAGCACTTCGTCCGGCTGATCCTGGGTACCCAGCGTCTCCAGCACGTCGCGGGAGGTGGTGATCACCGTGTTGTCGGAGATGCGAATGCTGGAGGCAAACGACGAGGGCGAGGTGTGCAGGATAAAGCCGCGATCCTCCGCCAGCGGGCCGCCGGTCATTACCGGCTTGTCGAGGCGGATCGCCGGATCGCGCGGATCGGGGGTGATTTTTAACTTCTCAAGGATCCCTTCGACCTTCAGGTTCTCCATCGGTTTATTGATGATGATGCCCATCGCGCCATCCTCGTTGTATTCGCAAATGTAGACGACGGCGCGGCGAAACATCGGGTCCTGGAGAGCAGGCATGGCAATAAGAAAGTGGTGCTGTAAATTCATTGTCAGAGGTTCTGTTTCCTGGTTTAAAAAGCAACAGCGCCCAGTATGCGGTGAAACCAGGGCGCTGTCACTTCACAGATGAAAGAGGGGCGTGCGGCTTACTTGCCGAGGCGCTTCTCGATGGCGTCCATCAGCATACCGGTGATGGAGATGGGAAACTCCGCTTCGATTTCACGAACGCAGGTCGGGCTGGTGACGTTAATTTCCGTCAGGCGGTCACCGATAATGTCGAGTCCGACAAAGATAAGCCCCTTCTCTTTAAGCACCGGCGCGACCCGGCGGGCAATCGCCCAGTCGCTTTCGGTCAGCGGCCGCGGTTCGCCGCGTCCGCCCGCCGCCAGGTTGCCGCGGGTTTCGCCGCCCTGCGGGATGCGCGCCAGGCAGTAGGGCACCGGTTCGCCGTCCACCACCAGCACGCGCTTATCGCCCTCTTTGATGGCCGGCAGATAGTTCTGCGCCATGCAGTAGCGGGTGCCAAGCGCGGTCAGGGTTTCGGCAATCACCGGCAGGTTCGGATCGCCCTGCTTGACGCGGAAGATAGAGGAGCCGCCCATGCCGTCCAGCGGCTTGAGAATAATATCGCCGTGCTTTTCCCAGAAGCTCTTCAACTGGGCCTTGCTGCGGGTCACCAGCGTTTCCGGCGTCAGGTCGGCAAACCAGGCGGTGAACAGTTTTTCGTTACAGTCGCGCAGGCTCTGCGGCTTATTGACGATAAGCGCGCCTTTGTCCTCCGCGCGCTCCAGAATGTAGGTGGCGTAGATGTATTCGGTGTCAAACGGCGGATCTTTACGCATCAGGATAACGTCGAGGTCGGCCAGCGCAATGTCCTGCTCGCCGCTGAAGCTGTACCAGCCGTCATAGTTCTGCTCAACGCTCAGCAGGCGGGTGGTGGCCCGGGCTTCGCCGTTGGTCAGGTAAAGATCGTTCATCTCCATATAGTGGAGTTCATAGCCGCGACGCTGCGCTTCCAGCAGCATGGCGAAGCTGGTGTCTTTCTTGATGTTGATCTCCGCGATGGGGTCCATCACGATGCCGAGCTTAATCATGCATTTCTCCTTGAAGCCGTTGTTAGCCGAGGTCGCCAAAACGCACCTGCAGCGCGGTAATTGCGGTAAGGGCCGTGGTCTCGGTGCGCAGTACGCGTGGCCCGAGCAGAATATCAGTAAACGCGTAGCGCGCGGTCATGGCAATCTCCTCTGCCGACAGACCGCCTTCGGGGCCTATCAGTAGCCGCACGCGCTCCACGGGCAGGGGCAGCGTATTGATGCTGGCGCTGGCGCGCGGATGAAGATTGAGCTTCAGGCCGCTCTCCTCTTCTGCACACCACTGCTCAAGGCTCATGGGCGGGCGGATCTCCGGCACCACGTTGCGGCCGCACTGTTCGCAGGCGGCGATGGCAATCTTCTGCCACTGCTGAACCTTTTTATTCAGACGTTCGGCGTCCAGTTTAACGCCACAGCGCTCGGATGAAAGTGGCGTAATGAGGCTTACGCCAAGTTCAATGGACTTCTGGATGGTGAATTCCATTTTCTCGCCCCGGGACATCACCTGCCCGAGGTGGATATGCAGCGGCGACTCCCGATCGTCGGTCTCGCCGCTTTGGATCACGACCCGCACATTTTTCTTGCTGGCCTCAACGATCTCGGCCTGAAACAGCCGGTTGCTGCCGTCGAACAGGGCGAGCGGTTGCCCGGCGCCCATGCGCAGGACGCGGCCAACGTGGCCGGCGGCATCGTCGCTGAGGGCTACCTGGCTGCCGACGGTGAGAGGCTCGGGGTGATAGATGCGGGGAATGCGCATAGTGTCAGAACTTCCGAAGTTTAGTGTACGTTTGACGCTAGTGTAGGGTAGCTCTTTTGCGCCTGGCAAGCGCGCTGGACGTACGGGTTGTGGTTTCCCTGCACCCTGGCGATGCGCTCATCGCGCCGGCACTCCCAGTCGGTGACCGGAAACTGCTTATTCCAGACGGTGAACAGCTGCGTCTGCTGGCGGGAGAGGTTCAGATGATACCGATCTCGCATATAGAAGTAGGTGCGGGCGATGGCGCCGCGGGCGCGCTCGGGCGGCTCGGCTACTTTCGCTTTGAAGTCGACCTTCATTTCACACTGGCCGTACTGCTTCTCGCCGCCGTTCCACTGGCTGTACATAAAGTTGTTGCGGTCGCCGTTCACTTCCCCGACGGCGGGCTGCAGGTTGTGCATATCGCTCTCCATCTGGCGATATACCGGATCTTTTACGCAATTTTTGCGTCCGCCTTCCTGCCAGCACTGGCGCTGGTGGCCAAACTGCCAGGCGGGCACTACGTGCTCCCACTCAACGCGCGCGGCGCGGGTCTCGTTTTTGCGGACTTTATAGCCGCAGGAGCGCAGGTCGATAACGCCTTTTTTGCCCTGCCAGGCTATCTTGCATCCGCAGTAGAAATCGCCGGGGACATCGGCATTGACCTTTACGCCCGCGGCTTTAGCCTGGGAAAAACTGTGGATGCCCGGCTCGCGGGCTTGAGCGGTTATTACGCCGGCAAGCAGCGCCAGCGTCAGGATGGATTTACAACGGTACATCACGAACTCCGTGTCAAAACGAGCCCGCAACGTAGCGAATAGGGATGTCAGATGCAATCAGCCAGATCAGAAAACTTCCAGTTATTTCCTGAGGTTACTTTTCCGCCACCAGCGGTTCGCCGCAGCGCAGACAGCGGTAGACCGCTTCACCGCGCAGGACGCGATTGTGGCGACGGACGGTGAGCCGGTGCTGCTGGCAGCCGCAGCGGTAGGCGAAGGTATTTGTACGCACCGACGCCAGCTCAAACTGGTGGGTGCGGCGGGCGGGAACGCCGAGCACGCCCTCCATCATCCACTTCCACTCTTTGCCGTGGGGCGCCACGCGGCCAAAGTGCTTCCACACCAGCAGGTGCGCCAGCTCGTGCGGCACCACCTCTTCGATAAACGCCTGCTGGTTCTCCAGCAGCAGCACCGGGTTAAGGCGGATTTCATAGCTTTCAAGCCACGCGGTGCCGGCGGCGGTGCCGCGCTGCTGGTAGATAAGCTTCGGCTCGGGATAGCTGCGGTTAAGCTTCTGGTTTGCCAGCGCGAGTTTTTCCCGCAGCGTGCGCATCACGGCCTGCTGCAGAGCGATTGGGAGGCGAGGGGTTTTCATGGAGGCAGAATAGTATCACCGCGCAGAGAGTGCAAACCCGGTAAACGCCTGTCCCCCGGAAGAGGGACAGGCGGATCAGTATCGCTTCAGGATACTTTCCTGGACATGATTGCAATAATCTGGCGATCGGTTTCCTGCATTGATTGACGAGCCAGCGCGCAGAGGTTAGCGATAGATTGCTCGACGTCATGGGCGACGATCCCCTCATCGCCCGTCACGGCGGAGTCATCCAGCGCGAGCAGGACGGATTTCCAGGCACTGCTCACGCTGGTTGAGACTTTCATTGCGCAACTGTTGGAAGCGCCGTCGCAAATCATGCCGCTGACATCGCCGATCATACTGCCAATCGCCATCGCGATACTTTGATAGCGGCCGTCAAAAAGCCACGCCATCCCGGCCGCTGCGCCCATTGCAGCCGTTGTTGCCGCGCAGAGTGCGGACAAACGCGGCAACTGATGATGAATATAGATGGCCGTTAAGTGAGACAGCATCAGCGCGCGCGCCAGTTCTTCACTGTCGGAGCCCAGATATTCGGCCACCACCACGACCGGCATAGTCGCCGCGATCCCCTGATTACCCGAGCCGGAGTTGCTCATTGCCGGCAGCGTTGCTCCGCCCATTCGCGCATCAGAGGCGGCGCTGGTACGAATCACAATATCGGCAGCGAGATCTTGCGCGATTAATCCGCGCAGACTCTGCTTCTGCAGGGTTTTGCCAATATGTAGCCCCCATTTTTTGTTCAGCCCTTCCCTGGAAAGGGCATCATTCAGGCGCGCGGCGTCGAGAATAAAGCGGATATCCTCCAGCGGAACGTTGGTGACGAAATTTACTATTTCCTCAAGGTTTGTGTGAGAAAGCACCTCCAGGGGAGAGGTGCTGTGGGCGTCAGTCTCCTCATCCAGGGAGAAGCAGACCTTACCGTTTTTCTCTACGCTCACCACGCGGGTGTGTCCCCCGGAAATGGTTGCGCTGGCCCATTCGCTCCCCGCATAGACCTTCGCCCTCGAATAGAGAAGCTCGTCACTTTGCTCCTCCAGCATGACGTGAACATTGCCCGCTTCAAGCATGGCCCGGGCGCGGAAGATATCTTCCTCGGTGGCGTCCTTCAGCACCTCCAGCCCGGCGTGGGCGTTACCGCCGATGGCTCCAAGTGCCGCAGCAACGGGCAGACCAACCATTCCGGTACCCGGAACCGTGACGCCCAGGCCATTTTTCATCAGATTTGGGGAAACCCAGGCATCAATATGCGTGATCCCCCCGGACAGTTGCTCCGCCGCTATTGCACAGGCAAGGGCAAGAGAGACGGGTTCTGTACATCCCAGCGCAGGTTTCACTTCCTCCTGCACCGCGCGAATGAAATTAGCCCATAGTGGCGTGAGATTTTCAGACATCATGACGACCTTATTTACCTATCAGGAAAATGCAAGGAACGGCGATACGCAGAGGAGAAATCCAGTAATAATGATAATGACCAGCGATACGCCTTTATATTTGTGCAGGGCCGGGACTTTATAGACCAGCCATGCGGGAATTAAACAGCCGACCATGCCAAATATCGGGCTGCAGATTGAAGTAAAGCTGAGTACCGGCGCATTCAATACGATAGCGCTCCAGGCAAGCAGAATCGCAAATATCATAATTCCACGCTGCACCCAACGCTCATTGATCTTATTTTCCGGCAGTCTGCGGCGCAAAACATTCATCACGATGCCCTGAGTCGCTTCGCGGAATCCAAGATAAACGCCGAAGAAAGCGGTCATCACGGCAAATATGTTCAGAATAACGCTAACGGTTTTTACCCATCCTGCCCCGTCTCCGCTTATGAACTGGGCCGCGATGGCTAGCGCAGAGATATTCTGCTCGTAGGCTTTGACCGCTTCATCGTGGCCCATCGCCAGGGTGAAGGAGACCGCATAAAAAAAGACGGTGACAAACAGAATGCCGAAGGCAATATTCATCGCCCGCAGTGCTTTATAGCGCGCGACCTTAGCTGATTTCTCCCGCGAGCGGTAAGAGATGACCATTGGGCTAAGCGTCTGAATAAAGAGAATCGAGGTCAGCGTGAACGGCAGTGTGATGATGGCATTTTTAACAAGCAGGCCCAGTGGTGGAAGCGCCCCGATGTTATAGAGGTGCCACATGCCGATCATCGAGACGCCTAGCGCAGCCACCACCAGCAGTTTTGTCAGCACCATCAGGCTGGAGATCTTAAACAGCAGCTTTTCACCGCGCGAAGAGATAGCGACCAGAATACAGATCAGCAGCAGGCCATAGAACGGGTTTTCCGATAGCAGTCCGTCAGTGACGCCAAAAGTATGAAGATAGGACGCGCTGTCGTTGGTGATCGCCGTTGAATAGACGAACATCCAGATAACGAGCATCACAAAATAGAGGGCCCCCAGCAGTATGCCCCAGTTTTTTCCCAGGTAACCGCTAATCACGCTGGGATAGTCCTTACATTCGGGTGACTCCGCCAGTGTATTAATAAATAGGCGCTGGAAAAGATACATGGCCGGGTAACCGATAATAGACGAGAGAAGGAATACCCATAGCCCCATTAATCCGACCTGCACAGGTAAAAAAACGATACCAGCGCCAATGGCCATCCCAATACTCATAATGACCCAACCGGTATCAGTACTGTCAAATTTAATGGCCTGCTGCCAGTCTGCTTTACTGATTTCGTTCTGTTCAGTTGTTGGCGGTGTACTTACAATAATATTGTTATTTGCCGTATCCATAAGGCTCTCACTTATTTATGTAGGGTAAATAATTGTTGTTATGGTGCTCAGCTCATCAGTCGATGGTGAAGCAGGCGCGGCAGGCGTTTATTATTGGAATGATAAAATCATAATCGGTAATCAGGAGAAAAGGCTTTCTATTTGTATGGTTATTGAGCGTTTAAAAGAGGCTTATTTTCTAAAAAAGAGGGGGAATGTAGAAAATTCATTCCTGTAAGTGCGGGAGATCATAGAAATGAAAATAATAGGTTAAAAAAGCATCTGGCGGCAGCGCCGCACAGATGCTTCGGGGCAGGGATTAATCCTGCGAACCAATCTCGCGCAGCGGGCGGCCGCGCATCAGGTTGCGCTCAATGTGTTCCAGCGACACGTGCTTGGTTTCCGGCACCAGCCACAGGGTCAGCAGGATGAACAGGACGTTCAGGCCGCCGTAAACCCAGAAGGTGTTGGCGTTGCCCAGCGTATTGAGCATGGTCAGGAAGGTCGCGCCGACGATCATGTTGGCGATCCAGTTGGTGGCGGTGGAGCAGGTGATGCCAAAATCGCGGCCCTTGAGCGGCTGGATCTCGGAACACAGTACCCAAATCAGCGGACCGGCGCTCATGGCGAAGCCGACGATAAACATCAGCAGCATGGCCACGGCAAAGTACTGCGCCGACGGAGAGTGGATGCCGTTATGGATCATGGTGCCCAGCACGCCCATGCCGACGGCCATCACCAGGAAGCCCAGCACCAGCGTCGGTTTACGGCCCCAGCGGTCCACCAGGCCGATGGCGATAAAGGTCGCCAGCACGTTGGTCAGACCGACGATGACGGTGCCCCACATCTGCTCGGTGGTGTTGGTGTAGCCGGCAATCTCAAAGATTTTCGGCGCGTAGTACATGATGACGTTCATGCCGGTGAACTGCTGCATCACCTGCAGCAGCACGCCGAGGAATACCGCGCGGCGGAAGTTGCTGTTGTCCTTAAACAGCGCCCAGCCGGTCTGCTTCACCTTCAGGCTTTCGCGGATCTCCTCCAGCTCCCTTTTTGCCTCCGCGCTGGTGTCGCGCAGACGCTGCAGGACGCGCTCGGCATCGTTAAAGCGACGCTTGGCTGCGTACCAGCGCGGGCTGTCCGGCAGGAAGATAACGCCAATCAGCAGCAGCACCGCCGGGATGATAATGACGCCCAGCATCCAGCGCCACGCCCCGCTGTAGCTGAAGGCGGTGTCTGACAGATAGGCCGCGAGAATACCGATGGTGATCATCAGCTGGTACATGGAGATCATGCTGCCGCGAATTTTTTCCGGGGCGATTTCAGACAGGTAGAGCGGCGCGGTGTAAGAGGCGACGCCGACGGCAAGGCCCAGCAGCACGCGCGAAATCAGCAGAATTTCAACGTTGGGCGCCGCGGCGGAGCAGAGCGAACCGGCAACAAACAGGATAGCGCCGATCATCAGGCTCTTTTTACGGCCCAGGCGGTAGGAGAGCCAGCCGCTGCCGACTGCGCCCACTGCCGCACCAAACATCATGGAACTCACCACCCACTCCTGGGTATGCGAGTCAATCTGGAAGTCTTTGGCGATGAAGGGCAGCGCGCCCGCAATCACGCCGATATCAAGACCGAACAGTAATCCCGCAAGGGCTGCGAGAAAGCAGACAAAGAACGTTACAGCCTTGTTTGAACGCCCTTTTTTATTGTACCCAGGCATATGCTCTCCAGTTGGAATATTCATTTTACCGCTGTAAAGGGTAGGTTAGTGTCGGGTAAAAAGATGTGAGGCTACTCACAATGGTGTAATCGGTTACACCATTGTCAGTTTAGGTAAGCCTCTTTTGTTATTATAAAACATGAGGATAGGAGTATAGCCGGGCGTAGAGATAATGCTGCTTAAGAAATGGCTGAAAAATTATGTAACATACAGGCTACGTGACAGCGGGAAAAAGTAGCGACTTCCGCCCGGCAAGCGCAATTTGATGTAATCGCTTTCATTGAGAGCGGTTTATTGCCAAGGTCTGATAACGGATAAGGTTAGACCCTGTTGCAGTATGTTGAATTTAGCTACTCTCGATTTAGACGATAACCTCAAATTCCTCACAGTTTAAATGTGTTAAGGACAATTCTATGGAAGCGATAAGGGACAACCTTTGGGGAGCGGCAGGGGCGCTGTTAGGCGCTGTTGCTCTGGTCATGAGTATTTTCCACGTCACGCTCGGCCCGTTTTCGGTCCGTCCATCCGTTGCCAGCGTGGTCGCAGAACAGGTCTTTGAAGTTAAGAAAGGCATCCTGGCGGGCCTCAAAGGTGAACAGCCTGCGCCGCAGGAGAAGCGGGGCAGGCCGGTTAATATTGACCGGGTGCTGGATAATACCAGTATCGGTCTGGCCTTCGCCGCGCTGCTGTGCGCTTTTATTGCCGGCGTACGTCGGGAAAGGCGCTGGATAGTGGGCGCGGCGCTACTGTGCGGCGGAGGGACTCTGGCATTCCACGCCGTGCTGTACGGTATCGCCGTAGTCTTCGCTATCCTGTTTCTGCTGATAGTTATCGGTCTGCTGGGCGGTCTGTCTTAGCCGCTGGCTCAGCAGGCAAAGCGGCTGATATGGCGCTGAATCAGCGCCAGCAGGCCCTGATTATCGACGGTTTGCAGGATAGTTACTGGCGCGCTGCTGGGAGGCGGCACGTTCACCGCCAGCCGCAGGCTCTGCGGTCCGCAGCGAAAACTTTTGCCGCGGCCGATCCCGCTGAGGGATATCGCCACATTATCCGTAACCGCTGTCGCCAGCCCCGGCTCCAGCAGCCATGCAACGGTCAGCACATCGTGGATCCAGCAGCCCGGCAGCCGGCGAGTCTGCATGGAAAAATCCATCCACGGACGCATGGTGTCCACCAGATACCGGCCAAGCGGGCTTTTAGCCGCCGCCAGCAGATCGAGATCCCGATGCGTCATCAGAGTCTGGATAGTGACGTCCATCGGCACCAGCACAATGTCGGCCCCGCTGGTTAATACCGCATGAGCAGCCTCCGGATCGATGCCAAAGTTGGTATCTTTCAGATAGCCGTGAACGTTAAACGCCCCGCCCATAATCACAATCTGCTTTACCAGGCCCGCAAGCTGCGGATAGCACTGCATCGCCAGCGCGATGTTGGTTAAGGGGCCGATGGCCACCAGCGTAATTTCACCCGGATTATTGCAGATAAGTTCGCTCATCTGGTGGACGGCCATCGGCGGCTCGGTGGCCGTATGGCCGGGGATGGGCACGCCGTTCCACAGGTGGCGCAGGCCGACCTCGTCCACCTTGCGGTCGAGGTGTTCGCGCCAGGGGGCGGCGGGTTCAATCAGCGCCCGCGATGCGCCGCGCGCCACCTTCAGGCCGGGAGTGAAACGCCGGGCAAAATCGCAGGCAACGCCGTAGCCGACTTCGCTCGGGGTATTGCCCGCGACGGTGGTAATCAGCTCCAGAGAGATCTCCGGCGCGGCGAGGGCGAGGGCGAGGGCCAGTCCGTCATCAACGTTGGCGCCCGCTATGCCGTTCCCCGGATCGCAGTCAATAATTAAGCGTATCATATCAGTCAGTTACTCTTCCTGGCGTGCGCCGCGGGCCGACAGCCGCAGGACTCGCCGATTTCCAGTTCAAAATCAAATTCGCAGCGCTCGGGCTCGCCGTCCCACTGCTTGAGCATCTCAATCGCCTTTCTGGCCATGCTGATGACCGGCTGACGAACGGCGGTCAGCGAGGGGACGTTAAAGGCGGACTCGACGGTGCCGTTGAAGCATACCAGGGCCAGATCGTCCGGCACGGACAGTCCGTGCCCGGCGAGGGCGCGCAGGCAGCCAAAGGCCTGCTGCTCATTGGTGGCGAACAGCGCCCGGGGCAGCGTGCCGGCCAGCATACGCTGCGCGGCATCGTAGCCGCCCTGGCGGGTGTAGTCCGTGGCAAAGATCCTGGCCGGATCCGGCGTCAGTCCCGCCTCTTCCAGCGCCTGCCGCCAGCCGCTGATGCGATCCTGCGTGTTCAGCATCTCCAGCGGTCCGCAAATGATGGCTATCTCGCGGTAGCCGTGTTCAATCAGATGGCGAGTCGCCTGCCAGGCGGCGCGCTGCTCGTTAACCTGAATCGCGCTGACCTGCAGCTCCGGCGCCACCCGATCCAGCATCACCAGCGGCGTACCGCTGGCCTGGATCATCTCAATCCACGGATGGCGGTCAACGCTGGTGTAAATCAGGCCGTCCACCTGGCGATGCAGCAGGTTATTGACCAGCTCGCGCTCGCGCACGCGGTCGTCGCCCGCGTCCCCCAGCAGCAGAACCCGACCGTCGGCAAACGCCTCCTGCTGCAGGGCGTGCGCCATCGAAGAGATAAACGGGTTGGCGATGTTTGGCACCACCAGCCCGTAAGTACGGGTGGTGCCGCTGGCCAGCGCCCTGGCGATGCCGTTGGGGCGGTAGCCCGTTTTTTTAATGGCCGCCAGCACGCGCTCGCGGGTGGCGGGCGCTACCGGGCGCGGGCCGTTGTTGATGACGTAGCTCACAACGGCCACGGATGTACCGGCTTCTCTGGCGATGTCGGCGCGGGTAACGCGCCGCACGAGGGGCTTGCTCACTGAATACCTGCTCTGGTTGGGGCTATTAGCGCCACAGCATAAAGCTTTGCCGGTTGATTGAGAATCAAATGGCGTCTTCCGGCAGGTTCAGATCGCGGCCGCGGGTTTCCGGTGCAAAAAAGGTCGTCACCAGACCAATGCCTGCCATCACGGCGAAATAGAGGGCAATGGGCCACCAGTGGCCGGTCCACGACAGCAGCGCCGAGGCGATCAGCGGCGCGGTGCCGCCGGACAAAATGGAGCCCAGCTCTTTGGCAAACGCCATCTTGGTATAGCGGTTGGTGACGCCGAACAGCTCAACGCCCCACGCCGCCTGTACGCCAAAAATGCCCAGCGACGCCAGCCCCATGCCCACCACGATGGTCGGAATAATTATCGCCGGATTCAGGGAGTCCAGCAGCATAAAGGCCGGGAAGGCGTAGATCATCAGCAGCAGACAGAACCAGCGGTAGACGATGCGGCGACCAAAGCGATCCGAGAGCCAGCCGGCGAACGGGATGATGGCGAAGCCCGCGATGGAGGCGATAAGCACCGCCAGCGTCGGCACCGACTTATCCACCATCAGTACTTTCGCCACGTAGCCGATGATGAAGCCCTGGGCGAGGTAGGAGGGGCCGTTCTCGCCGATGCGCAGGCCGACCATGGTCCAGAAGGCGCGGGTACGCTGCCAGAAGGGGCGAGTATCCTGCTGCTGCTGCGCCAGACCTTTTTCCAGACTCTGCCTGCGCTGTTCGGCCAGCAGCGCCTTCTGGCGCTCAAATACCGGCGTTTCCCGCAGCTGGTGGCGGATGACCAGCGCCACGGCAGCGATCAGAAAGCTGCACAGGAACGGAATGCGCCAGCCCCAGGAGAGTAGGGCGGCTTTGTCCATCTGCAGCACCAGTAGCCAGGTCAGCGAGGCGAGCAGGGTGCCGCTGTTGGAGCCGAGGCCGATGATCGACGATATCAGCCCGCGGCGTTTTACTGGCGCATACTCGCCGAGCATTACGGTGCCGCCGGAGAGCTCCGCGCCCGCGCCCAGCCCCTGAGAGAAGCGGAGGATAACGAGACAGACGGGTGCCCAGACGCCGATCTGCGCATAGGCGGGGATAAGGCCAATCAGGGTCGTGGAAACGCCCATCAGGGCGATGGTGATCACCATTACCAGCTTGCGGCCGTAGCGATCGCCGATCCAGCCGAACAGCAGGGCGCCGATTGGCCGGGCGATAAAGCCCACCGAGTAGGCGGCAAAACTTGAGAGCAGCGCCATTACCGGCGTCGCGTCCGGGAAAAAGACGTCGCCGAAAATGATCCCGGCCGCCAGGCCATAGAGAGCAAAGTCGGCATATTCCATGGTGGTGCCAAGCCAGCAGGAGAAGGTGGCGCGAATAAAGTCGCGTTTGCCTTCCGGCGTCGCCAGCCGCTCTTCCGCCGCGTGCTGCGCGTCCGGAGAGGATTGAGAGAGGGGTGTCGTTGTCATTGGATACTCGCAGTCATCAGATCGCGCTCAGTGTATCTACGCGCGTAGATTGATCAAATAAATCGTCCGGAAATGAGACTACGGTAACTAAATGACGTGAAAATGACGCAATAAAAAAGGCCCGCGCCTGTGCGCGGGCCCTTCAGCAAAGCGGGGAAGTTACAGGCCGGCGGCTTCGCGCAGCAGCGCGGCTTTGTCGGTTTTCTCCCACGGGAAGGTTTCGCGACCGAAGTGGCCGTAAGCGGCGGTCTCTTTGTAGATCGGGTGCAGCAGATCCAGCATCTGAATCAGGCCGTACGGGCGCAGGTCGAAGAACTCGCGCACCAGCAGGGTCAGCTGCTCGGTCGGGATTTTTTCCGTGCCGAAGGTTTCGACCATGATGGAGGTCGGTTCGGCCACGCCGATGGCGTAGGAGACCTGAATTTCGCAGCGGTCGGCAAGGCCTGCGGCAACGATGTTTTTCGCCACGTAGCGGGCTGCGTAGGCGGCAGAGCGGTCAACTTTTGACGGATCCTTACCGGAGAAGGCGCCGCCGCCGTGGCGGGCCATGCCGCCGTAGGTGTCAACGATGATTTTACGGCCGGTCAGACCACAGTCGCCCATCGGGCCGCCGATCACGAAGCGACCGGTCGGGTTGATGAAGTATTTGGTGGCGCTGTTGAGCCACTCGGTCGGCAGAACCGGCTTGATGATCTCTTCCATCACCGCTTCCTGCAGCGACTTCTGATCGATAGATTCGGCGTGCTGAGTGGAAAGTACCACGGCGTCGATGCCGACGATTTTGCCACCGTCATACTGGAAGGTGACCTGGCTCTTGGCATCCGGACGCAGCCACGGCAGGGTGCCGTTTTTACGCACTTCGGCCTGACGCTCAACCAGACGGTGCGCGTAGGTGATTGGCGCCGGCATCAGCACGTCGGTTTCATTGGTGGCATAGCCAAACATCAGGCCCTGGTCGCCCGCGCCCTGCTCAAGCGGGTCGGCGCGGTCAACGCCCTGATTGATGTCCGGCGACTGCTTGCCGATGGCGCTCAGCACGGCGCAGGAGTTGGCATCAAAGCCCATATCGGAATGCACATAGCCAATCTCGCGAACCGTATCGCGCGCGATCTGCTCGATATCAACCCACGCGCTGGTGGTGACCTCGCCGCCTACCAGCACCATGCCGGTTTTAACGTAGGTTTCACAGGCAACGCGCGCTTTCGGATCCTGAGCCAGGATGGCATCGAGGACGGCGTCGGAGATCTGGTCAGCAATTTTGTCAGGATGCCCTTCAGATACGGACTCGGACGTAAAGAGGTGTTTTGCCATATTTAATATTACCTGAGGAATTTGGTTAGCTCAGACGCGCGTATAGCAGATTGAAGATGATTGCAGAATACACGCAGGAAGTCTGAGTGTTAATCGGTATAGATGGATTAACATCTGGATGGCTATTCTAGGTCAGTTGCGCGACCAAACGCCAGTTTTTTTTGATTTGCGTCGCACCAGAATGCAAAAGAGGGCTGGAAATTTTTCCTGACACTGTTGAAAGCGTGCGCAATTTTGTTTTGCTTTTTAGCCCGCTTCCCGGTATAAAACGCCGCGCGCGGCTCATATAAAAAGCACACGTTGGTTCCCCTCGTGTCGCCACTTCCGGCCGGGCAAAGCAGTGTTTATTTGGGCTTTAGCTTGTCGCTGGTCTCAGGAGGCCGGCGTGGAGGTGATACGAGATAATGAACCGCCGTTCTTCGCTGAATCTGTCGTACCGTTCCGGTGCGCGTCTGTTCCCCGCATCCTGCATCAATAGCGTGCAAATCTGCCGCCGTATTTCCCATCACGGCACATCTCAGGACTCCAGAGCCGGTCAGGCCCTGCGATAACTGGACAAGGGCGCTCCTTTCCGGGAGTTTTCTCGTGGTTTCTCCGGCGGCCTGTACGCCCCGGATACGTGTATTCCTAATTGATATGAACATGAAACCGGTCGCACCGGCGGCTTTTCAGCATTCTCTGCTGGATTGCGGCGCCGTATATGGGTTGTTATCACCTGGTAACATTGCGATAGTAGTTTGCTCTGCGATAGAAGTTTGCTGTTTTACACTTTCAACAGTCAGTGAGGTTCGCTATGTCTGACGACATGACTTTCTCTTCCCCATCGTCAGCAGGCGATCAGGGTGTACTACGTTCCATGCAGGAGGTGGCTATGAACTCCCAGGAAGCCAGCAAGATGCTGCGCACCTACAACATCGCCTGGTGGGGCAACAATTACTACGACGTCAACGAGCTCGGGCACATTAGCGTCTGCCCGGACCCGGACGTGCCCAACGCCTGCGTCGATCTGGCGCAGCTGGTCAAGGCCCGCGAGGCCCAGGGCCAGCGCCTGCCGGCGCTGTTCTGCTTCCCGCAGATCCTCCAGCACCGCCTGCGCTCCATCAACGCCGCCTTCAAGCGCGCCCGCGAGTCGTACGGCTACAGCGGCGACTACTTCCTGGTTTATCCGATTAAGGTCAACCAGCATCGCCGGGTGATTGAGTCTCTGATCCACTCCGGCGAACCGCTGGGGCTGGAGGCGGGGTCGAAGGCCGAACTGATGGCCGTCCTGGCCCACGCCGGGATGACCCGCAGCGTCATCGTCTGCAACGGCTACAAAGACCGGGAGTACATTCGCCTGGCGCTGATCGGCGAGAAGATGGGCCACAAGGTCTATCTGGTTATCGAGAAAATGTCCGAGATTGCCATCGTGCTGGAAGAGGCGGAGCGCCTCAACGTGGTGCCGCGCCTCGGCGTGCGCGCGCGTCTGGCCTCTCAGGGCTCCGGCAAGTGGCAGTCCTCCGGCGGCGAGAAGTCGAAGTTCGGCCTCGCGGCAACCCAGGTGCTGCAGCTGGTGGAAACCCTGCGCGCCGCGGGCCGCCTCGACAGCCTGCAGCTGCTGCACTTCCATCTTGGGTCGCAGATGGCCAATATTCGCGATATCGCCACCGGCGTGCGCGAGTCCGCGCGCTTCTACGTCGAGCTGCACAAGCTGGGCGTCAATATCCAGTGCTTCGACGTCGGCGGCGGTCTGGGCGTGGACTACGAGGGCACCCGCTCCCAGTCCGACTGCTCGGTGAACTACGGCCTCAATGAATACGCCAACAATATTATCTGGGCGATTGGCGACGCCTGCGAAGAGAACGGCCTGCCGCACCCGACGGTGATCACCGAGTCGGGCCGGGCGGTGACCGCGCACCACACCGTGCTGGTCTCCAACATCATTGGCGTTGAGCGCAACGAATACACCACCCCCTCGGCCCCCGAGGCCGATGCCGCGCGTCCGCTGCAGAACATGTGGGAAACCTGGCAGGAGATGAACGAGCCGGGCACCCGCCGCTCCCTGCGCGAGTGGCTGCACGACAGCCAGATGGACCTGCATGATATTCACGTTGGCTACTCTTCGGGTAACTTCACCCTGCAGGAGCGGGCGTGGGCCGAGCAGCTCTATCTGAGCATCTGCCGCGAAGTGCAGAAGCAGCTCGATCCGAGCAACCGCGCGCACCGGCCAATCATCGACGAGCTGCAGGAGCGGATGGCGGACAAGATGTACGTCAACTTCTCTCTGTTCCAGTCGATGCCGGATGCCTGGGGCATTGACCAGCTGTTCCCGGTGCTGCCGCTGGAAGGGCTGAACCACGCCCCGGAGCGCCGCGCGGTGCTGCTGGACATTACCTGCGACTCCGACGGGGCTATCGACCACTATGTAGACGGCGACGGCATCGCGACCACCATGCCTATGCCGGAGTACGATCCGGAGAACCCGCCGATGCTGGGCTTCTTTATGGTCGGCGCCTATCAGGAAATTCTCGGCAACATGCACAACCTGTTCGGCGACACCGAGGCGGTTGACGTGTTCGTCTTCCCGGACGGCAGCGTGGAGGTGGAGCTTTCCGACGAGGGCGATACCGTGGCGGACATGCTGGCCTACGTGCAGCTGGATGCCAAAACCCTGCTGATCCAGTTCCGCGATCAGGTGAAGCAGACCGGGCTGGACGAGGCGCTGCAGCAGCAGTTCCTGGAAGAGTTCGAGGCGGGGCTGTACGGATATACTTATCTGGAAGACGAGTAGAGCGGTTGCATTGCCCGGATCCCCTCTCCCCTCCAGGGAGAGGGGCCGGGTGAGGGGAGCCCCCCTTGAATCCGCATAAATTTGCAGCGATAATCCGCCGCATAAGCTGTAGCAAAATTGAAACCCTTCCTCGTCGGGCCTAACGACGCGGAGGGGTTTTTTTATTTATCTCATTAACGACTCGAGGTCATTTCAATGAGCACTTTAGGTCATCAGTACGACAACTCTCTGGTATCGAACGCTTTTGGTTTTTTACGCCTGCCGCTGAACTTCCAGCCCTACGACAGCGACGCCGAGTGGGTGATCACCGGCGTACCGTTTGATATGGCCACCTCCGGGCGCGCCGGCGGCCGCCACGGCCCGGCGGCGATCCGCCAGGTGTCCACTAACCTCGCCTGGGAGCACTACCGCTTCCCGTGGAACTTCGACATGCGCGAGCGCCTGAACGTGGTGGACTGCGGTGACCTGGTGTACGCCTTTGGCGACGCCCGTGAGATGAGCGAAAAGCTGCAGGCCCACGCCGAGCGCCTGCTGGCGGCCGGCAAGCGCATGCTCTCCTTCGGCGGCGACCACTTTGTCACCCTGCCGCTGCTGCGCGCCCACGCGAAGCACTTCGGCAAAATGGCGCTGGTGCATTTTGACGCCCACACCGACACCTACGCCAACGGCTGCGAATTCGATCACGGCACCATGTTCTACACCGCGCCGAATGAGGGCCTGATTGACCCGAACCACTCGGTGCAAATCGGCATCCGTACCGAGTTTGATAAAGACAACGGCTTTACCGTGCTCGACGCCTGCCAGGTGAACGATCGCGGCGTGGACGACATCATCGCCCAGGTGAAGCAGATCGTCGGCGACATGCCGGTGTACCTGACCTTTGACATCGACTGTCTCGATCCGGCCTTCGCGCCGGGCACCGGCACGCCGGTGATCGGCGGCCTGACCTCCGATCGCGCCATTAAGCTGGTGCGCGGCCTTAAGGATCTGAATATCGTCGGTATGGATGTTGTGGAAGTGGCCCCGGCCTATGACCAGTCGGAGATCACTGCCCTGGCGGCAGCGACCCTGGCTCTGGAGATGCTTTACATTCAGGCGGCGAAGAAAGGCGAGTAATCGCGGGCAGAGAAAGAAACGCCTCTTCGGTGAATGAAGAGGCGTTTTTGTTTTTAGAAGACGTTGAACGGATAATCGACGAACACGCGGATCTCGTTACCGCTGGAGTTGTAGTCGCTGGCGTTGTTGGAGACGCGCAGCACCGAGTAGCGGACCTTGAACTTCAGATCTTTTGCCGGGCCGTCCTGTACCTGGTACTGCACCTGGTTGAACCACTCGTGCTCTTTACCGTTGCTGGTGGCAGAGGTTTTGATGTTATCCCCGTTGACGTAGGCGGTGGTCCAGCTCAGGCCGGGAAGTCCCAGGCCGCTCAGGTCCAGACCGTAAGAGGCCTGCCATGAGCGCTCATCTTCGCCGTTAAAATCTGACCAGTAGGAGTTCGCCAGCCAGATGGTGTTGCCGCCGTCGCCGACGCCGCCTTTATTGCGGTAGCCGCCGTAGTTATAGCCGGTACTGCCGTTGTTCTGCTGCCAGGCGAACATAAAGGTGTGGATGTCCCAGATGTAGCTGGCCGCCAGGCTCCAGATGGTGTTGTTACGGCCGGTATCCAGCTCGTTGGCGTAGCCGCGCTTCAGGCGGGAGTTGTAGCCGTTGAAATCCAGTACCAGCTGCTGGCCGGTGGCGAACGGCTGCTTGAAGTTCAGGCCCAGGTACTGTTTGTTAAGGACGTTTTCAACGTTGGACGCGTAAAACGCGCCGCTGAATTGATCGTTGAATTTGTAGTTGGCGCCGCCGAAGGTCATGCTCTTCAGGCCGCTGTTGTGGCGATCGTCACTCTTGCGCTGCTCGTCGGTGAAATAACCGGCGTTCACGTCCAGGCCTTCAATTTCCTGCGAGGTTAACAGCGTACCGGTGTAGGTTTCCTGCAGCAGACGCGAATCATCGGCGTACAGGATAGGCAGCACCGGGTTCTGGGTACCGTAGCTCAGGACGGTATTTGAGAAGCGCATTTTGGCGGCAGCGCCAAATTTCGCCAGGTTGCTTTTAGCCTTGCCATCGTCGTTCTGCTTGAAGAAGTCGATGCCGCCCGCGCCGCTGCGGCCGCGGCCGCCGTCGAGGCGTACGGCATACTGCGCGATACCGTCAACGCCGAAGCCAACCACGCCCTCAGTAAAGCCGGATTTGAAGGTGGTGATGATCCCCTGGCCCCATTCGGCTTTATCTTCCAGCCCGTCCTGATAATCACGTTTAATATAGGCGTTGCGCAGCAGGACATCTAAATGACTGTCGTCGACAAAGCCTTTACTATCAGATTGCTGGCTGGCGATGGCCGGTACGGCGGCCATTAATCCTAAGGCGATTAATGAAATTTGTTTTTTCACTGAGGAACGTCTCTTATTAACTGTTGTCAAAGTGAGTTGCTGTGTAACGGGAAGTTACCTGAATAATGAAGGAATGCAATAACAATATGCGTATGTCTTATTGCTATGATAGCAGGAGACGTGGTATGCGCCAGCTGGGGTTGGAATATTTAATCTGTTACTAATTAGGCTTTTTTAAAGCATAATAAATGTATTTTTAGGCGGGGTTGTGAAATATTATTCTGCGCTGATATTAGTCGTCGAATGAATCGCTTATTAACGAAGTAAGCCCGATTTAACGATATATGCTCTTAAATTAGCATTTGGTGCTATACATAAAGTGGGAGGCATTACGCCTCCCGCAGCGATCAGTTAATTCCGTCAGCTTTCATCCGATCGCGAATGTGCTGGGCGCGCTCTTCGGACGCCGGGTGATCGTCAAACATGGTGCTCTGACGCCCCGCTTCCTGCTTCGCCAGTTTCTCGAAGCTGGTGGCCAGGCCTGCCGGGCTGATGCCGCGCTTGCGCAGCAGGTCGTAGGAGTAATCGTCGGCCTGCGACTCCTGGCGCTGCGAGAACTGAGCGTTGACCAGCTTCTCGCCAAGATCCCCAAGCTGTGACTGGGAGAGGCTGCCTATCGTGCCGCCCGCCGAGGCGACGGCAACGCGCACGGCATTGGTGCTCAGCTGAACCTGCATGCCCTTTTTCACGTGCCCAAGCGCCACGTGGCCCATTTCGTGACCAATTACCGCTTCGACTTCATTGTCGTTCATCATATCCATCAGGCCGCTGTAAACGCGGATGCAGCCGTTAGCCATAGCGAAGGCGTTGACGTCTTTGGTGACGTACACCTTATAGTTCACCGGCTGACCGTTAATGTTGTCGCCAAGGGCGGCGGCGATTTTATTCAGCCGCTGGGCGTAGTCGCTGCCCGCGGCGGCAATGGTGGCCTTGCTGTCCATTTCAGTACAGGCCTTGTCGCTCAGCTCTTTCACCTGGGCATCGGTCAGGGTGTAGGCTTGCAGCGCCTCGGCCCCGGAGCTCATCAATCCGTTGGAATCCATGTTCTGACAGCCGGTTAACGCACCCGCTATCCCCAGAGCAACTAGTAAGCTACGAATGTTCATCGTTATTTTCCATCAATGAGTATCAACGCCATTTGAATTGTCGGCCGCCACGCTGTGCGAGACAGTGTGCTCAGTATGGCGGTGCGCCCAGTATAAAGA
Source organism: Pluralibacter gergoviae ATCC 33028 = NBRC 105706 (assembly GCF_001598855.1). GTDB lineage: Bacteria > Pseudomonadota > Gammaproteobacteria > Enterobacterales > Enterobacteriaceae > Pluralibacter > Pluralibacter gergoviae. The sequence continues at coordinate 53,674 of NZ_BCZS01000013.1, forward strand.
ATAGCGATCCGTACTGGCGAGCAGATTGCGTACAGCGATTCTGCAATGCGGATATTTCCCAGGTGGCGCGAGGATGCTCCATGTACATGCTTAATCGCTTGAGTTACATTGTTGGCACATTTTTCCGGCGTAGCCTAAAACGCGCTGTCGTCAAGGCGTTTTATGCAGGGCCTTCAACAGTACGAACTGGAGTCAAAATGTCCTCACGTAAAGAGCTTGCTAATGCTATTCGTGCGCTGAGCATGGACGCAGTACAGAAAGCCAAATCCGGTCACCCGGGTGCCCCGATGGGTATGGCCGACATTGCCGAAGTCCTGTGGCGTGATTTCATGAACCACAACCCGCAGAACCCTTCCTGGGCCGATCGCGACCGCTTCGTGCTGTCGAACGGCCACGGCTCCATGCTGATTTACAGCCTGCTGCACCTCACCGGCTATGATCTGCCGATGTCCGAGCTGCAGAACTTCCGCCAGCTGCACTCTAAGACTCCGGGCCACCCGGAAGTGGGTTACACTCCCGGTGTTGAAACCACCACCGGTCCGCTGGGCCAGGGCATTGCTAACGCGGTAGGTATGGCTATCGCCGAGAAAACCCTGGCGGCGCAGTTCAACCGTCCGGGCCACGATATCGTGGACCACTTCACCTACGCCTTCATGGGCGACGGCTGCATGATGGAAGGGATCTCCCACGAAGTGTGCTCCCTTGCGGGCACGCTGAAGCTGGGCAAGCTGGTGGCGTTCTATGACGACAACGGTATCTCCATCGACGGTCACGTTGAAGGCTGGTTCACCGACGATACCGCGAAGCGCTTTGAAGCCTACGGCTGGCACGTGGTGCGCGGCGTTGACGGTCACGATGCTGATGCGATTAAGCGCGCGGTGGAAGAGGCGCGTGCGGTTACCGACAAGCCGTCCCTGCTGATGTGCAAAACGATTATCGGCTTCGGCTCCCCGAACAAGCAGGGCACCCACGACTCCCACGGCGCGCCGCTGGGCGACGCTGAGATCGCGCTGACCCGCGAAGCGCTTGGCTGGAAATACGGTCCGTTTGAGATCCCGTCTGAAATCTACGCCCAGTGGGATGCAAAAGAAGCAGGTCAGGCGAAAGAGTCCGCGTGGAACGACAAGTTTGCCGCCTACGCTAAAGCCTTCCCGCAGGAAGCCGCTGAGTTTACCCGCCGCATGAAGGGCGAGATGCCGGCCGACTTCGACGCTAAGGCTAACGAGTTCATCGCGAAGCTGCAGGCGAACCCGGCGAAAATCGCCAGCCGCAAGGCGTCCCAGAATGCGATCGAAGCCTTCGGTCCGCTGCTGCCGGAATTCCTCGGCGGCTCCGCTGACCTGGCGCCGTCGAACCTGACCCTGTGGTCCGGTTCAAAAGCCATTAACGAAGATACTGCCGGTAACTACATCCACTACGGCGTGCGCGAATTCGGCATGACCGCGATCGCCAACGGTATCTCCCTGCACGGCGGTTTCCTGCCGTACACCTCTACCTTCCTGATGTTCGTTGAATACGCCCGCAACGCGGCGCGCATGGCGGCGCTGATGAAGGTGCGTCAGGTGATGGTCTACACCCACGACTCCATCGGTCTTGGCGAAGATGGCCCGACTCACCAGCCGGTAGAGCAGGTGGCTTCTCTGCGCCTGACCCCGAACATGTCCACCTGGCGTCCGTGTGACCAGGTTGAGTCTGCGGCGGCGTGGAAGTTCGGCGTTGAGCGCGCGGACGGCCCGACTGCGCTGATCCTCTCCCGCCAGAACCTGGCCCAGCAGGAGCGTTCTGAGCAGCAGCTGAAAGATATCGCCCGCGGCGGTTACGTGCTGAAAGATTCTGACGGTCAGCCGCAGGTTATCTTCATCGCCACCGGTTCCGAAGTTGAGCTGGCGGTTGCGGCCTGGGAGAAGCTGACCGCCGAAGGCGTGAAGGCGCGCGTGGTCTCCATGCCGTCTACCGATACCTTCGACAAGCAGGATGCGGCCTACCGCGAATCCGTACTGCCGAAAGCGGTCAGCGCGCGCGTTGCCGTTGAGGCGGGTATCGCCGACTACTGGTTCAAGTACGTGGGCCTGAACGGCGCTATCGTCGGTATGACCACCTTCGGCGAATCTGCCCCGGCAGAGCAACTGTTTGAAGAGTTCGGCTTTACCGTCGAGAACGTGCTGGCTAAGGCGAAAGAACTGCTGTAATGCCCGTTTCCTCTCCCTCGGGGAGAGGAATATAGACGAGCCTCTCCTGCGGGAGAGGCGCTTTTGTTTTGGCTGTTTTCTTTTCTTCAGATCAAATGTGAACCCGCTGTAAATTATTCCTGCGAAAATGTGATGTACATCAGATAACGTACACCTTCCTCTGGACAACCATTCCTTTTATTCCTCGTTTCGATTACTCTGGCTGAAGCGTTTCAGTCGATTAAATGTTCGACAATTAAGCAATCAGTCGCCGTTTGCGGCGGCAGGCATTCCCTTCTGCGCAAGGCTGGATTAGGCTTTCAGCCACCGTAATCAGGGAGTGCATTGCAGGAGACTTATGACCGTACGCGTAGCGATTAATGGTTTTGGCCGCATTGGACGTAACGTGGTCCGCGCTCTGTATGAAACCGGGCGCCGGCCGGAAATTACCGTGGTGGCCATCAATGAACTGGCTGATGCTGCGGGCATCGCGCACCTGCTGAAGTACGACACCAGCCACGGCCGCTTCGCGCTGGACGTGCGTCAGGAGCGGGAGCAGCTGTTCGTTGGCGACGATACCATCCGCCTGCTGCATGAGCGGACCATTGCGGCGCTGCCCTGGCGCGAGCTGGGCGTTGACGTGGTGCTGGACTGCACCGGCGTATACGGCAGCCGCGAAGACGGCGAGGCGCACCTGGCGGCGGGCGCGAAGAAAGTGCTCTTTTCACATCCCGGCAGCAGCGATCTTGACGCGACGGTGGTCTACGGCGTTAACCACGACGAGCTGCGCGGCGAACACCGCATCGTCTCCAATGCTTCCTGCACCACCAACTGCATTATTCCGGTGATTAAGCTGCTGGACGACGCCTTTGGCATCGAGTCCGGCACCGTCACCACTATCCACTCGGCGATGCACGATCAGCAGGTGATTGACGCCTACCACCCTGACCTCAGGCGCACGCGCGCGGCCAGCCAGTCAATCATCCCGGTGGATACCAAACTGTCGGCGGGCATCACCCGCATTTTTCCGCAGTTTAATGACCGTTTTGAGGCGATTGCCGTGCGCGTGCCGACCATTAACGTCACCGCCATCGACCTGAGCGTTACCGTGAAGCATCCGGTAAAAGCCTGCGAAGTCAACCTGTTGCTGCAAAAAGCGGCGCAGGGGGCATTTCATGGTATAGTTGACTATACGGAATTACCGTTGGTCTCCACTGATTTTAACCACGATCCGCACAGCGCTATCGTTGATGGCACCCAGACGCGGGTGAGTGGGGCGCATCTGATCAAAACGCTGGTCTGGTGCGACAATGAATGGGGCTTTGCTAACCGCATGATCGACACGACGTTAGCAATGGCCGCCACAGGTTTCAGGTAAGGCGTGAAGACGCCTGCAAAACTTTAGAATCAATAAGAGGATTCACCATGTCTGTAATTAAGATGACCGATCTGGATCTGGCTGGGAAACGCGTTTTTATCCGTGCGGATCTGAACGTACCGGTTAAAGAGGGCAAAGTGACCAGCGATGCGCGTATCCGCGCCTCTCTGCCGACTATCGAGCTGGCCCTGAAACAGGGTGCTAAAGTGATGGTCACTTCCCATCTGGGTCGTCCGACTGAAGGCGAGTACAACGAAGAGTTCTCTCTGCTGCCGGTGGTTAATTACCTGAAAGACAAGCTCTCAAGCCCGGTACGTCTGGTAAAAGATTACCTCGACGGCGTTGACGTGGCTGCCGGCGAGCTGGTGGTTCTGGAAAACGTTCGCTTTAACAAAGGCGAGAAAAAAGACGACGAAGCGCTCTCCAAAAAATACGCCGCCCTGTGCGACGTGTTCGTGATGGATGCCTTCGGCACCGCGCACCGCGCGCAGGCCTCGACTCACGGCATCGGCAAGTTTGCTGACGTCGCCTGTGCGGGCCCGCTGCTGGCGGCTGAGCTGGAAGCGCTGGGTAAAGCGCTGAAAGAGCCGGCGCGTCCGATGGTGGCTATCGTGGGCGGCTCTAAAGTCTCTACCAAACTGACCGTGCTGGATTCCCTGTCCAAAATCGCCGATCAGCTGATTGTCGGCGGCGGTATTGCCAATACCTTCGTTGCCGCTCAGGGCCACAACGTGGGTAAATCCCTGTATGAAGCAGACCTGGTTGACGAAGCTAAGCGCCTGCTCAGCACCTGCGATATCCCGGTTCCGACCGACGTGCGCGTGGCGACCGAGTTCTCCGAAACTGCGCCGGCGACCCTGAAGTCCGTTAACGACATCAAAGACGACGAGCAGATCCTGGACCTCGGCGACGTTTCTGCCCAGAAGCTGGCTGATATCCTGAAAAATGCCAAAACCATTCTGTGGAACGGCCCGGTTGGCGTCTTCGAGTTCCCGAACTTCCGTAAAGGCACCGAAATCGTCGCTAACGCTATCGCCGACAGCGAAGGCTTCTCCATCGCCGGCGGCGGCGATACCCTGGCGGCTATCGACCTGTTCGGTATCGCAGACAAAATCTCCTACATCTCCACCGGCGGCGGCGCGTTCCTCGAATTCGTCGAAGGCAAGGTTCTGCCGGCGGTCGCCATGCTCGAAGAGCGTGCTAAGAAGTAAGTTTGTTCAGGCGGGGTAACCCGCCTGTTTTTTGCAGGCTGTTGGTACGCATGTGTCCAGTCAGCAACCCTTTTCAACGGTCGAAGATACAGATACAGGACTCCGTAACATGTCTAAAATTTTTGATTTCGTAAAACCGGGCGTCATCACTGGCGACGACGTTCAGAAAGTGTTCCAGGTCGCGAAAGATAACAACTTCGCGCTGCCGGCAGTAAACTGCGTGGGCACCGACTCCATCAACGCCGTTCTGGAAGCTGCTGCCAAAGTTAAAGCGCCGGTTATCGTTCAGTTCTCTAACGGCGGTGCGGCATTCATCGCCGGTAAAGGCGTGAAAACCGACGTGCCTCAGGGCGCGGCTATCCTCGGCGCTATCTCCGGTGCGCATCACGTTCACCAGATGGCTGAACACTACGGCGTGCCGGTTATCCTGCACACCGACCACTGCGCTAAGAAACTGCTGCCGTGGATCGACGGCCTGCTGGACGCCGGTGAAAAACACTTTGCCGCGACCGGCAAACCGCTCTTCTCTTCCCACATGATTGACCTGTCCGAAGAGTCTCTGGAAGAAAACATCGAGATCTGCTCCAAATATCTGGCGCGCATGTCCAAAATGGGCATGACCCTGGAAATCGAACTGGGCTGCACCGGCGGCGAAGAAGACGGCGTGGACAACAGCCACATGGACGCTTCCGCGCTGTACACCCAGCCGGAAGACGTAGACTATGCCTACGTTGAGCTGAGCAAAATCAGCCCGCGCTTCACCATCGCGGCCTCCTTCGGTAACGTCCACGGCGTGTACAAGCCGGGCAACGTTAAACTGACCCCGACTATCCTGCGCGACTCGCAGGAATATGTGTCCAAAAAACACAACCTGCCGCACAACAGCCTGAACTTCGTATTCCACGGCGGTTCCGGTTCTACTGCGCAGGAAATCAAAGATTCCGTCAGCTACGGTGTTATCAAAATGAACATCGATACCGACACCCAGTGGGCCACCTGGGACGGGATCCTGAACTACTACAAAGAGAACGAAGCTTACCTACAGGGTCAGCTGGGCAACCCGAAAGGCGAAGACCAGCCGAACAAGAAATACTACGATCCGCGCGTATGGCTGCGCGCTGCCCAGACCTCCATGGTCAAGCGTCTGGAGCAGGCATTCAAAGAGCTGAACGCTATCGACGTCCTGTAATTCAGGCCGCGTTATGCTGAATGAGCCCGCTGATTAGCGGGCTTTTTTTATGCTTTTTCAACAGCATAATCTGAATTGATACTGTGACGGACTTGGCAAAAGTGGCACTTTTTGTTTAACTTTAGTGTTCTGTGCCGTCAGTTATGACGCCGCTTTTTATCTCCCGAACGGGTAGCCATAAGGAATATTGAATGGAAGATCTGAATGTTGTCGACAGTATAAATCACGCGGGGTCGTGGCTGGTGCGCAACCAGGCGCTGCTGCTGAGCTATGCGGTCAATATCGTCGCGGCGATCGCCATCATTATCGTCGGTATGATTGTGGCGAGGGTGGTGTCGAATACGGTGAACCGCGTAATGGTGGGGCGTAAAATCGATGCCACGGTGGCGGACTTTCTCTCCGCCATGCTGCGCTACGCGATTATCGCCTTCACGTTAATTGCCGCCCTGGGGCGCGTGGGCGTGCAGACGGCCTCGATTATCGCGGTACTCGGCGCCGCCGGTCTGGCCGTCGGCCTGGCGCTGCAGGGCTCGCTTTCTAACCTGGCGGCAGGCGTGCTGCTGGTGATGTTCCGCCCGTTCCGCGCCGGGGAGTATGTCGATCTCGGCGGCGTGGCGGGGACCGTGCTGCACGTGCAGATTTTTTCTACCACCATGCGCACCGTTGACGGCAAAATTGTCGTTATTCCTAACGGTAAAATCATCGCCGGCAATATCATCAACTACTCCCGCGAGCCGGTGCGCCGCAACGAGTTTATCATCGGCGTGGCCTACGACTCCGATATCGATCAGGTGAAGCAGCTGCTGACCAATATCATCGAGTCCGACGAGCGTATCCTCAAGGATCGCGATATGACCGTGCGCCTCAACGAGCTGGGCGCCTCTTCCATCAACTTCGTGGTGCGCTGCTGGAGCAAAAGCAGCGATCTGCAAAACGTCTACTGGGACGTGCTGGAGCGCGTGAAGCGCGATTTTGACGCCAACGGCATCAGCTTCCCGTATCCGCAGATGGACGTCAATTTCAAGCGCGTGAAAGAGGCTGAACAGGAGTAAGCCTGCTGAACGCCCGCCCGGCCCGCGCCTTCGCCGCGGGCTTTTTTGTATCTTATTAGCGTTACTAATCTTCGATTAAAATTACCCATTTCCGCTAATGATTTTCCCGCGCTATAGTCTCGCCGTTGACCCTTCTTAGCGAGAGAATTAATCGTGTTATCTTATTACTTTCAGGGGCTTGCCCTCGGTGCGGCGATGATCCTGCCGCTGGGGCCGCAGAATGCCTTCGTCATGAACCAGGGGATTCGCCGCCAGTACCACCTGATGATTGCCCTGCTCTGCGCCCTCAGCGACCTGCTGCTGATCTGCGCCGGGATCTTCGGCGGCAGCGCGCTGCTAATGCAGTCGCCGTGGCTGCTGGGGTTGGTCACCTGGGGCGGCGTCGCCTTTTTGCTGTGGTACGGCTTCGGCGCGCTGAAGACCGCCTTCGGCCCCGACGTAGAGATAGCCAGCGTAGAGGCCTCCAGGCAGGGGCGCTGGAAGATTATCGTGACCATGCTGGCGGTGACCTGGCTTAATCCCCACGTCTATCTTGATACCTTCGTGGTGCTCGGCAGCCTCGGCGGCCAGCTGGACGCAGAGCCCAGACGCTGGTTCGCCCTCGGCACCGTCAGCGCCTCGTTTTTGTGGTTCTTTGGCCTTGCGCTGCTGGCCGCGTGGCTGGCGCCGCGCCTGCGCACCGCCGGCGCCCAGCGGGTGATTAACCTGCTGGTGGGCGGCGTGATGTGGTTTATCGCCTTTCAGCTTGCGAAAGAAGGCGTTGCGCACGTTCAGGCTTTGTTCAGTTAGCGCGCTCTAAGCCTTCTCCTATGGACTTTCATCGCTGAGGGGCTAAGCTTGCTCCATGCACCCTGTATCGGGTAAATCAGTAGCATGGAGGAAGGACAGTGAAGTTTAAAGTGATGGCCCTCGCGGCACTGGTGGGTTTCAGCACAATGTCGGTTCAGGCGAGCGAGCTGCCGGACGGACCGCACATTGTCACCTCGGGCACCGCCAGCGTCGATGCGGTGCCGGATATGGCCACCCTGGCCATTGAAGTTAACGTCGCGGCAAAAGATGCCGCTTCGGCGAAAAAGCAGGCCGACGATCGCGTCGCCCAGTATCTCTCCTTCCTTGAGCAGAACGGCATTGCCAAGAAAGATATCCGCTCGGCCAACCTGCGCACCCAGCCGGATTACGACTACCAGAACGGTAAAAGCATTCTCAAGGGCTACCGCGCGGTACGCTCGGTGGAAGTGACCCTGCGCCAGCTGGATAAGCTGAACTCTCTGCTGGACGGCGCCCTCAAGGCCGGGCTGAACGAGATCCGCTCGGTGTCGCTGGGCGTTGCGCAACCGGACACCTACAAAGACAAGGCCCGCAAGGCGGCCATTGATGACGCCGTTCACCAGGCGCAGGCGCTGGCGGAAGGCTTCCACGCGAAGCTGGGGCCGGTGTACAGCGTGCGCTACCACGTCTCAAACTATCAGCCGAGCCCGATGGTGCGGATGATGAAGGCCGAGGCGGCGCCGGCAACGTCGGCGCAGGAAACCTACGAGCAGCCGACCATCCAGTTTGACGATCAGGTTGATGTGGTGTTCCAGCTGCAGGCCGCCGACGCGGCGCCGAAGCCGGCTGCGCCAGAGAAGAAAGCAGAATAAAGACGTGACGCATAAAAAAGCCGGGGAAACCCGGCTTTTTTATATCAATTCTGCCGCAACACTTTGTGCCCATAGGCCAGCAGGGCATCGGTCACCCGGCGCATCATGCGGCTTTCCGGCGCAAAGCGGTGCCAGTAGAGCATCCGGCGCTGAAACAGGCCTGGCGTCAGATCGATAAGCTCGCCGGAGGCGAGTTCTTTCTCTATCTGCAGGTGCGGGATCATGCAGCAGGTCGTGCTCTGGCGGGCCAGCTGCACGAAAGCTTCCGATGAGTTCACAATATGGCAGGGCACGCTTCCCGGCGGCAGATCGAAGTTCTGCTGCAGGAAGGCCTGATGCATATCATCGAGATGATCGAAAGCCACCACCGGCGCTTTCAGCAGCGCCGAGCGGGTGACGCCGTTGGGGAAATAGCGTTGCGCAAACGCCGGCGACGCGACGAACAGGTAGTCGAGGGCGCCCAGCTGATCCACCAGGCAGCTCGGCAGCGCCTGCGGCTGTATGCTGACCGCGCCGACCACTTCCCCCCGGCGCAGCCGCTCCTGAGTGCGGGTTTCATCTTCCACCTGCAGATTCAGTCGGATAGGGGAGTCGGCCAGCACGCCGGCCAGCGCCGGCAGCAGCCAGGTCGCGAGGCTGTCGGCGTTGATCGCCAGCGACAGCAGCAGCGGCGTTGAGCCGGTCTGCTCATCGCCCAGCCACTCCTCCTCCAGCAGCTCCACCTGGCGCAGCAGGGCCAGCAGTTTCTGCCCCTGCTCGGTGGGGCGGGGCGGAACAGTACGCACCAGCAGCGGCTGGCCGAACATATTTTCCAGCTGTTTAATGCGCTGTGAGACGGCGGACTGAGTGATACACAGCTTTTGTGCGGCGCGCTCAAAGCCTCTTTCCCGAATAACGGCATCAAGCGCCTGCAGCGTTCTGTAGTCCGGACGTTTCATTATTGTGACTGACTCCTTAAAGTTTGATATTCAGCACTATGACATAAATTTAACTGTGATACAGACGAAATTGACCCTCTTCCCACAGTCCGGGCAAGGACTTTTTCCCGGGCAATGGTCTATAATGCGCCGATCTCATCACTTCACAGGTAACAAACCATGACGCAGGATGAACTGAAAAAAGCCGTTGGCTGGGCGGCGCTGCAGTATGTACAGCCGGGGACCATTGTTGGCGTTGGCACCGGCTCAACGGCGGCGCACTTTATTGACGCCCTCGGAACGATGAAGGGGCAAATCGAGGGCGCGGTCTCCAGCTCTGATGCCTCCACCGCGAAGCTTAAGGCGCTGGGTATTCACGTTTTCGACCTCAACGAAGTGGACCGTCTCGGCATTTACGTGGACGGCGCAGACGAAATCAACGGCCATATGCAGATGATCAAAGGCGGCGGCGCCGCGCTGACCCGCGAAAAAATCATCGCCTCCGTCGCCGATAAGTTTATCTGTATTGCCGACGCCTCCAAGCAGGTGGATATTCTCGGTAAATTCCCGCTGCCGGTAGAGGTTATCCCGATGGCGCGCAGCGCCGTTGCCCGCCAGCTGGTGAAGCTCGGCGGCCGCCCGGAGTATCGTCAGGGCGTGGTGACCGATAACGGCAACGTTATCCTGGATGTGCACAACCTTGAGATCCTCGATGCGATTGCCCTTGAGAACGCGATTAACGGCATTCCGGGCGTCGTGACCGTCGGCCTGTTCGCCAACCGCGGCGCCGACGTGGCGCTGATCGGCACCGCCGACGGCGTGAAAACCATCGGTAAATGATCTGGCGGGGGCCCCAGCGGCCCCCGAAAAAAAATTTCGCCTGCCTAAATTCGGTGACTTGTGTCACATTTCTGTATTACATCTGATTAACACGCTACGCTTTCTGCTGCCGCCAGCATTTTATGCTGACAATCTTCCGTGAATGACCTTTCTTCAGGACGCCTGCGAAAAGCTTCAATATTGCCGCGATAGTTTTTTTTGATATGTTGCTGAGGTGGACTCCGGTTCATCACAACATCAGAATCAAGACAGGGCGGGGAAATGGCTAAGGTTTCGCTGGAAAAAGAGAAGATTAAGTTTCTGCTGGTCGAAGGCGTGCATCAAAAAGCAATCGATAACCTTCGGGCGGCAGGCTACACCAACATTGAGTTTCACAAAGGCGCGCTCGACAGCGAAGAGCTGAAGGCGTCGATTCGGGACGCCCACTTCATCGGCATTCGCTCGCGCACCCATCTGACTGAAGAGATTTTCCAGGCGGCGGAAAAGCTGGTGGCGGTCGGCTGCTTCTGCATCGGCACCAACCAGGTCGATCTTGATGCCGCCGCGAAGCGCGGTATTCCCGTTTTTAACGCCCCGTTTTCAAATACGCGCTCCGTCGCGGAGCTGGTGATCGGCGAACTGCTGCTGCTGCTGCGCGGCGTGCCGGAAGCCAACGCCAAAGCGCACCGCGGCGTCTGGAATAAGCAGGCCGTCGGCAGCTTCGAAGCGCGCGGTAAAAAGCTCGGCATTATCGGCTACGGCCATATCGGCACCCAGCTCGGCATTCTGGCGGAGTCGCTGGGGATGCACGTCTACTTTTACGATATCGAAAGCAAGCTGCCGCTGGGTAACGCTACCCAGGTTCAGCACCTCTCCGATCTGCTGAATATGAGCGACGTCGTGACCCTGCACGTGCCGGAAAATGCGTCGACCAAAGATATGATGGGGCGCGAAGAGCTGGCGCTGATGAAGCCGGGCTCGCTGCTGATTAACGCCTCGCGCGGTACCGTGGTCGATATCCCGGCGCTGTGCGATGCGCTGGCGAGCAAGCACCTGGCCGGCGCGGCGATTGACGTCTACCCAACCGAGCCTGCGACCAACTCCGATCCCTTTACCTCGCCGCTGTGCGAGTTCGACAACGTGATCCTGACCCCGCACATCGGCGGTTCGACGCAGGAAGCGCAGGAGAACATCGGTCTGGAAGTGGCCGGCAAGCTGGCGAAGTACTCCGACAACGGCTCAACGCTATCAGCGGTGAACTTCCCGGAAGTTTCTCTGCCGCTGCACGGCGGCCGCCGCCTGCTGCACATCCACGAGAACCGTCCGGGCGTGCTGACCTCTATTAACCAGATCTTTGCCGAGCAGGGCGTCAACATTGCCGCGCAGTATCTGCAGACGTCGCCGCTGATGGGCTACGTGGTAATTGATATTGAAGCGGAAGAAGACGTCGCGCAGAGGGCGCTGCAGGCGATGAAGGCGATCCCGGGGACGATCCGGGCGCGGCTGCTGTACTGACTCTTGCCGGGCCCGGCGTCAGCCGGGCCTGAACGTCCACGTCTTTGACGGCGTCACCACCGCCGGCAGCGGAATATCCCATTTCTCCACCGGCAGCGCCTCCACCCGCTGGCAATCATGCGCATAGCCCACCGGCTGCACATCGTAGCGCCGCCAGTTCTGCAGCGTGCGGTCATAAAACCCGCCGCCCATCCCCAGACGCTGCCCCTGCGCGTCAAACGCCACCAGCGGCGTAACCAGCACATCCAGCTCATCGAGCGGCAGCACCTCGCGCACGTCGAGCCTCGGCTCGCTGATTTTCAGACGATTTACCACCAGCTCAGAGCGCGGATGATAGCGCAGAAACAGCAGATTGCCGGGGCTAAAGGGGTGCAGAACCGGGAGATAAACCCGTTTACCCTCGCGCCAGAGGGCGTCAATCAGCGGCCGGGTATCCAGCTCGCCGTCAAAGGAGAGAAACAGGGCCACGCTGCGCGCGCTGCGCACCGGCGGATAGTCCAGCATGCGCCCGGCGGCCCGCTCGGCAAACAGCGACTGTTCAGCGGCGCTTAGCGCGCGTCGGCGTTCGCGAATGAGTTTGCGTATGGACTGTCGGGCTGAAGAGGATGTGGTCATGATCGTGGAAGAAAGAGGGAATCTCCGAGATGCCGCCGCAGGCTGTAACCCTTGAACCCTTGGTTCAAGGTGAATGTGTCGTCAAAGTCTTAAGGCTTCTCGGACGAACCGAGCATGCTCACCGACCGTGGAGCGCCACATTCTTGTGGTATGAAATATCGGCTCAGGGGACTGGCCCGCTTGCAAACATCTCAGAGAAATTTTGTTCTTCAGGGTTATTCTACCACAGCTAACCATGAAGTGTTATTCAAAGCTGGAGCCCGTCTTTTCGGATATGCGACCCTGATCGAGTAAAGCCTGTTCGATGGTCTGCTGGAGCATCCGAATGCGGTGTTCCATACTGGCAGCGTAATCGCGGGTTTTCGCCTTCTCCTGAGTCAGCTCGTAGCTGATATTGAGGGCGGCGATAAACACCAGCTGCTCTGTATTTGTGACTCTAGTGCGTTCTTTTAGATCTTGCAACCGCTGATTCAGATCGTCAGCAGCCAGCTGCAATGCATCCCTTTGTTCAGGTGGGCAATTCACGCGCAGTGAACGACCAAATATTTCTATATCGACGGGTTGTGCAGACATGCCACCTTCCTGCTGATTGACTGCGCTACCTTCGAGCCCGTGCCGGGCATCCTGAAGGGGCGACACTATAGCTACCCTGGTGGGGACATACAAGCCCTTTTCTGGTTCGCCAGGGTCCAAAGTGTTAGCATATCATGAATATTCCTCCAACGATGACGAATGAGCATGTCTATACAGAACGAAATGCCTGGCTACAGCGATGTAAACCGGCTACTGAACCAACAGGGAGTAGGCCTGACGCCTGCTGAAATGCACGGTCTGATAAGCGGCATGCTCTGCGGTGGTAACAAAGACAGCAGCTGGATGACGCTTGTTCATGACCTGACTAACGAGGGCCTGGCCTTTGGCCATGAACTGGCCGAAGCGCTGCGTAAAGTCTACGCGGTGACCAGCGACGCCCTGGAGGATGAGGGCTTTATGTTCCAGCTCTGGCTGCCGGAAGGCGACGACGTGAGCGTCTTTGACCGCGCCGACGGCCTGGCGGGCTGGGTAAACCACTTCCTGCTCGGGCTTGGCGTCACGCAGCCCAAGCTGGATAAAGTCAAAGGTGAAACCGGCGAAGCTATCGACGATCTGCGCAACATCGCCCAGCTGGGCTATGACGAAGACGAAGATCAGGAGGAGCTTGAGATGTCGCTGGAAGAGATAGTCGAGTACGTTCGCGTCGCGGCGCTACTCTGCCACGACCATTTCACCCGGCCGCAGCCGACGGCCCCGGAAGTGCAAAAGCCGACCTTACATTAAAAACAACAACGCGAAGGGGAGTGTCATGACACAGCAGGAGTTCGACAGGCGCCGTCAGGCGCTGCTGGCGCAGATGCAGCCGGGAAGCGCGGCCATTATCTTTGCCGCACCGGAAGCGCCGCGCAACGCAGATTCAGAATATCCGTACCGCCAGAGCAGCGACTTCTGGTACTTCACCGGCTTTAACGAGCCGGAAGCGGCGCTGGTGCTGATTAAAAGCAATGACACTCACAATCACAGCGTGCTGTTTAACCGCGTTCGCGACCTCACCGCCGAAATCTGGTTCGGCCGCCGCCTCGGTCAGCAGGCCGCTCCGGCGAAGCTTGGCGTTGACCGCGCGCTGGCCTTCAGCGAAATCGACGACCAGCTCTACCAACTGCTCAACGGCCTCGATGCGGTGTATCACGCGCAGGGCGAATACGCCTATGCGGACGACATCCTGTTCCGCGCGCTGGACAAGCTGCGTAAAGGTTCCCGTCAGAACCTGACCGCGCCGCCGGCGGTCATTGACTGGCGGCCGATCGTGCACGAACTGCGCCTGTTTAAATCGGCGGAGGAGCTCGAGGTCATGCGCCGCGCCGGTGAAATTACCGCGCTCGCCCACATCCGGGCGATGCAGAAGTGCCGCCCGGGGATGTTCGAGTACCAGCTGGAAGGCGAGATCCACCACGAATTTACCCGCCACGGCGCGCGCTACCCCTCCTACAACACCATTGTCGGCGGCGGCGAAAACGGCTGCATTCTGCACTACACCGAGAATGAGTCTGAATTGCGCGACGGTGAGCTGGTACTGATTGACGCGGGCTGCGAATACCAGAGCTACGCGGGCGACATTACCCGCACTTTCCCGGTCAACGGCAAGTTCACGCCGGCCCAGCGGGCTATCTACGATATCGTGCTGGAGTCGCTGGAAACCGCGCTCAGGCTCTATCGTCCGGGCACCTCCATTGCCGAGGTGACGAATGCCGTGGTGCGCATTATGGTCACCGGGCTGGCGAATCTCGGTATTCTCAAAGGCGAAGTGGACCAGCTGATCCTCGACAATGCCCACCGCCCGTACTTTATGCACGGCCTCAGCCACTGGCTTGGCCTGGACGTTCACGACGTTGGCTACTACGGCACCGACCGCTCGCGCCTCCTCGAACCGGGCATGGTGCTGACCGTCGAGCCGGGCCTCTACATCGCCCCGGACGCCGACGTGCCGGCGGAGTACCGCGGCATCGGCATCCGTATTGAAGACGATATCGTGATTACCGCCGACGGCAACGAAAACCTGACCGCGTCGGTGGTGAAGCGCGCCGACGATATTGAGGCGCTGATGGCGGCGGCCCGCCCATGAGCGTGATCATCGTTGGCGGCGGCATGACCGGCGCTACCCTGGCGCTGGCTATCTCCAGCCTGAGCAACGGCAAAACGCCGGTACACCTGATTGAGGCCGCCGATCCCGGCTCGCAGCAGCACCCCGGCTTTGACGCCCGCGCGATTGCGCTGGCCGCCGGGACCTGCCAGCAGCTGGCGCGGGTCGGCGTCTGGCAGGCCCTGCGCGACTGCGCCACGCCCATTCGCACGGTTCACGTCAGCGATCGCGGCCACGCCGGTTTTGTCACCCTTGAGGCCGGGGATTACGATTTACCGGCCCTCGGCCATGTGGTTGAACTGCACGACGTCGGCCAGCGGCTGTTTACCCTGCTGCGCGAGGCGCCGGGCGTGACGCTCCACTGCCCGGCGCGGGTCGCCGGCTTCACCCGCAGCCAGCAGGAGGCGAGCGTCACGCTTGAGAGCGGCGAAACCCTGACCGGCTCGCTGCTGGTCGCCGCCGACGGCTCGCGCTCGGCGCTGGCGGAAGGCTGCGGCATCGACTGGCAGCAGGCGCCTTACGATCAGCTGGCGGTGATTGCCAATGTGACCACCTCGCTGCCGCACGAAGGCCGCGCCTTTGAGCGCTTTACCCCGCACGGCCCGCTGGCGATGCTGCCGATGTCCGGCAACCGCTGCTCGCTGGTATGGTGCCACTCTCTGGCGAAGCGCGACGACGTGCTGGGCTGGTCGGATGAACGCTTCTGCCGCGAACTGCAGCAGGCCTTCGGCTGGCGGCTGGGACGCATAACCCACGCTGGCGCCCGCAGCGGCTATCCGCTGTCGCTGACCCGCGCGCAGCGCGCCGTTGCCCACCGGCTGGCGCTGGTGGGCAATGCGGCGCAGACCCTGCATCCGATTGCCGGCCAGGGCTTTAACCTCGGCCTGCGCGACGTGATGTCGCTGGCGGAGACAGTATCCGGCGCCGCCGATCCCGGCGACTACGGGCTGCTCTGTCAGTACCAGCAGCGCCGCGGCGCCGATAAAGACGCCACCGTCGGCGTGACCGACGGCCTGGTGCATCTGTTTGCTAACCGCTGGGCCCCGCTGGTGGCCGGGCGCAACGTCGGCCTGATGGCGATGGAATTATTCACCCCGGCGCGCAGCGCGCTGGCGCAGCGCACCCTCGGAATGGTGGCGAGATAAAGGAGTAGCAGAGTGCAGAGTGTTGATGTCGCTATCGTTGGCGGTGGAATGGTAGGACTGGCCGTTGCCTGCGGCCTGCAGGGCAGCGGGCTGCGCGTGGCGGTGATTGAGCAGGCCGGGCCTGCTCCGGTCGCCGCGGATGCCGCGCCCGAGCTTCGGGTGTCGGCGATTAATGCCGCCAGCGAGAAGCTGCTGGCAAAGCTCGGCGTCTGGGAGGCTATCCTCGCCCTGCGCGCCAGCCGCTATCACGGCATGGAGGTGTGGGATCGCGACAGCTTCGGGCGCATCGCCTTCGACGACGCCAGCCTCGGCTATAGCCATCTCGGGCATATCATCGAGAATGGGGTTATCCACCGCGCGCTGTGGCAAAAAGCGCAGCAGCTGCAGGAGGTGACGCTGATGGCGCCTGCCGAAGTGCAGCAGGTGGCCTGGGGCGAAAATGAAGTTTTCCTGACCCTGAAAGATGGCAACATGCTGACCGCGAAGCTGGTGGTGGGCGCCGACGGCGCCCGCTCCTGGCTGCGCGAAAAAGCCGATATTCCGCTCACTTCCTGGGACTACCGCCACCACGCGCTGGTGGCGACC
Source organism: Pluralibacter gergoviae ATCC 33028 = NBRC 105706 (assembly GCF_001598855.1). Classification (GTDB taxonomy): domain Bacteria; phylum Pseudomonadota; class Gammaproteobacteria; order Enterobacterales; family Enterobacteriaceae; genus Pluralibacter; species Pluralibacter gergoviae. The sequence continues at coordinate 70,582 of NZ_BCZS01000013.1, forward strand.
ATCCGCACCGCCGAGCCGCACGGCGCGGTGGCGCGGCAGGCATTTCACGGCGACGGCATTCTGGCCTTCCTGCCGCTCAGCGATCCGCACCTCTGCTCTATCGTCTGGTCCCTGAGCCAGGAAGAGGCGCAGAGGATGCAGCAGGCTGACGAAGCCAGCTTCAACCAGGCGCTGAACCTGGCATTTGATAACCGGCTGGGGCTATGCCAGGTGGAGAGCGAGCGTCTGGTCTTCCCGCTCACCGGCCGCTACGCCCGCCAGTTCGCCGCCCACCGTCTGGCGCTGGTGGGCGATGCCGCCCACACTATCCATCCGCTGGCCGGGCAGGGCGTGAATCTCGGTTTTATGGACGCCGCCGTGCTTATCGATGAAGTTCGCCGCCTGCACGGGCAGGGTAAGGATTTCGGCCAGCACTTTTACCTTAGGCGCTACGAGCGCAGCCGCAAGCACAGCGCCGCGCTGATGCTGGCGGGGATGCAGGGCTTCCGCGAGCTGTTTGCCGGCAGCAATCCGGCGAAAAAGCTGCTGCGCGATCTCGGCCTCAAGCTTGCCGATACCCTGCCGGGCGTTAAGCCGCAGCTGATCCGCCAGGCGATGGGCCTCAACGACCTTCCTGACTGGCTGCGCTAACCCCTTCCTTTTCCTCTCCCGGCCTCCCGCGCCGGGAATAACCCCTCATTTGAAATATTCTAATTTCACCTGCTTTTTCGCATTAGATAAACTAATCCTGACGAAAACAGGCCGCGAAAGTTACGCCCTTTTTTCCGCACGAAATCTCATCCTGCGCTGAAGAATTGCCAGGGATGTTAATTTTATGTGGCATTAATCGCAGTAAGGCAGGCGATCGTGCTGTAGAGTTTTTGCCGACCTGGGGTCATAAGCTAATGTGATACGTTGCACTGGCTTATGGTCTCCCGCCTGCTTCGGTGGTAACGTCAGGCGAAGGATAACGTTTGCGTGGCCGGACTTTGCGGCCTGATGATAGCCCGCAAAATGCCAGTAGCCCCTTACTCGACGAGGAAAAGATGGCTCAACATACGCCCCTGTATGAACAACACACCCTGTGCGGCGCCCGCATGGTCGATTTCCACGGCTGGATGATGCCGCTGCACTACGGATCGCAGATTGACGAGCACCACGCGGTGCGCACCGACGCCGGCATGTTTGACGTCTCGCACATGACCATTGTCGACCTGCGCGGTTCCCGCACCCGCGAATTCCTGCGCTACCTGCTGGCCAACGACGTAGGCAAACTGACGAAACCCGGCAAGGCGCTCTACAGCGGTATGCTTAACGCCTCCGGCGGCGTGATTGACGATCTGATCGTCTACTTCTTTACGGAAGAGACCTTCCGCCTGGTGGTCAACTCCGCCACCCGTGAAAAAGACCTCGCATGGATAACCGAACACGCCGCCCCCTTCGCCGTGGAGATTACCGTGCGCGACGACCTGGCGCTGATCGCCGTCCAGGGGCCGAATGCGCAGGCGAAAGCCGCGGCGCTGTTCACTGATGAGCAACGCGCGGCCGTCGCCGGCATGAAGCCGTTCTTCGGCGTGCAGGCGGGCGACCTGTTTATCGCTACCACCGGTTACACCGGCGAAGCGGGCTATGAAATTGCCCTGCCGAAAGAGAAAGCGGCCGACTTCTGGCGCGCGCTGGTGGAAGCGGGCGTGAAGCCCTGCGGCCTCGGCGCCCGCGACACCCTGCGCCTGGAGGCGGGCATGAACCTGTACGGCCAGGAGATGGACGAAGGCGTCTCGCCGCTGGCGGCCAATATGGGCTGGACCATCGCCTGGGAGCCGGCGGACCGCGACTTTATCGGCCGCGAGGCGCTGGAGAGTCAGCGCGAGAAGGGCACCGACCAGCTGGTGGGCCTGGTCATGACCGAGAAGGGCGTACTGCGCGGCGAACTGCCGGTGCGCTTTACCGACGCCGACGGCAATCAGCAGGAAGGCATTATTACCAGCGGCACCTTCTCGCCGACGCTTGGCCACAGCATTGCTCTCGCCCGCGTGCCTGCGGGCATCGGCGAAACGGCCGTCGTGCAGATCCGCAACCGCGAGATGCCGGTGAAGGTCACCAAACCTGTTTTTGTACGCAACGGCAAGGCCGTGGCGTAAGTCACTGTTTACGGAGAAAATTTGATGAGCAATGTACCTGCAGAACTGAAATACAGCAAAGAACACGAGTGGCTGCGCAAAGAGGCCGACGGCACATACACCGTTGGCATTACCGAGCACGCGCAGGAGCTGCTGGGCGACATGGTGTTTGTTGACCTGCCGGACGTGGGTAAGACCGTTGAGGCGGGCGACGACTGCGCGGTTGCCGAATCGGTGAAAGCGGCTTCCGACATTTATGCGCCAATCGGCGGTGAAATCGTGGCGGTTAACGACGCGCTCGGCGACTCACCTGAGCTGGTAAACAATGCGCCGTACGGCGAAGGCTGGATCTTCCGCATTAAGGCCAGCGACGAGTCCCAGCTTGCTGCCCTGCTGGACGCCGCAGCCTACGCATCGCTGCTCGAAGACGAATAAATTTGTTCCCCCTCTCCCCCCAGGGGAGAGGGCCGGGGTGAGGGGCAAACCTCCCCCGCAACACCAATCACTGCACGCTTCAGGAACCCTCGCTCATGACACAGACGCTAAGTCAGCTTGAAAATCGCGGCGCGTTTATCGAACGCCACATTGGCCCGGACGCCGCCCAACAGCAGGAGATGCTGAACGCCGTTGGCGCCGAATCGTTAAACGCGCTGACCGGCCAGATTGTGCCAAAGGACATCCAGCTTCCCCTCCCGCCGCAGGTGGGCGAGGGGGCGACGGAAAACGCCGCCCTGGCGGAGCTGAAGGCCATCGCCGGGCGCAACAAGCGCTTTAAGTCTTACATTGGCATGGGTTACGCCGCCGTGCAGCTGCCGCCGGTGATCCAGCGCAACATGCTGGAGAATCCGGGCTGGTATACCGCCTATACGCCCTATCAGCCGGAAGTGTCCCAGGGTCGTCTGGAAGCGCTGCTCAACTTCCAGCAGGTAACGCTGGATCTGACCGGGCTGGATATCGCCTCTGCCTCGCTGCTGGATGAAGCCACCGCCGCCGCCGAGGCGATGGCGATGGCGAAGCGCGTCAGCAAAATTAAAGGCGCCAACCGCTTCTTCGTGGCCGCCGACGTGCATCCCCAGACCCTCGACGTGGTGCGCACCCGCGCGGAGACCTTCGGCTTTGAGGTGCTCGTCGATGAGGCAGAGAAAGCCCTCGACCATCAGGATCTGTTCGGCGTGCTGCTCCAGCAGGTGGGCACCACCGGCGAAGTGCACGACTACAGCGCGCTGATTGCCTCGCTCAAGGAGCGCAAGGTGGTGGTTAGCGTCGCCGCCGATTTGATGGCGCTGGTGCTGCTGACCGCGCCGGGCAAGCAGGGCGCGGACATCGTCTTTGGCTCCGCCCAGCGCTTCGGCGTACCGATGGGCTACGGCGGCCCGCACGCCGCCTTCTTTGCCGCGAAAGATGAATTCAAGCGCTCCATGCCGGGCCGCATTATCGGCGTGTCGAAAGACGCGGCGGGCAACACCGCCCTGCGCATGGCGATGCAGACCCGCGAGCAGCACATTCGCCGCGAGAAAGCGAACTCTAACATCTGTACCTCCCAGGTGCTGCTGGCCAACATCGCCAGCCTGTACGCGGTTTATCACGGCCCGGCCGGGCTGAAGCGCATTGCCAGGCGCATCCACCGCCTGACCGACATCCTCGCCGCCGGCCTGCAGCAGAAAGGTCTCAAACTGCGCCACGCCCACTTCTTCGACACCCTGTGCGTCGAGGTGGCGGACAAAGCCGCGGTGCTGGCCCGCGCCGAAGCCGCGCAGATCAACCTGCGCAGCGATATCCATAACGCCGTCGGCATCACGCTGGATGAAACCACCACCCGTGAAGACGTGCAGGCGCTGTTTGCCGTCCTGCTCGGCGACGGCCGCGGGCTGGAGATCGACGCGCTGGATCAAGAAGTGGCGAGCGACAGCCGCACGATCCCGGCGGCGATGCTGCGCAGCGACGAGATCCTCACCCATCCGGTCTTCAACCGCTACCACAGCGAAACCGAAATGATGCGCTACATGCACTCGCTGGAGCGTAAAGATCTGGCGCTCAATCAGGCGATGATCCCGCTGGGCTCCTGCACCATGAAGCTCAACGCCGCCGCTGAAATGATCCCGATCACCTGGCCTGAGTTTGCCGAACTGCACCCATTCTGCCCGGCGGATCAGGCCGAAGGCTATCAGCAGATGATCGCCCAGCTCTCCGAGTGGCTGGTGAAGCTTACCGGCTACGATGCCCTGTGCATGCAGCCGAACTCCGGCGCCCAGGGCGAATACGCGGGCCTGCTGGCGATCCGCCGCTATCACGAAAGCCGCAATGAAGGCCACCGCGATATCTGCCTGATCCCAAGCTCCGCCCACGGCACCAACCCGGCCTCCGCGCAGATGGCGGGTATGCAGGTGGTGGTCGTCGCCTGCGACAAGAACGGCAATATCGATCTGGCGGATCTGCGCGCCAAAGCCGGGCAGGCGGGCGCCAACCTCTCCTGCATCATGGTGACCTACCCATCCACCCACGGCGTCTACGAAGAGACTATCCGCGAAGTGTGTGAAGTGGTGCACCAGTTCGGCGGCCAGGTCTATCTCGACGGTGCCAACATGAACGCCCAGGTGGGCATTACCTCACCGGGCCATATCGGCGCCGACGTCTCGCACCTCAACCTGCATAAAACCTTCTGCATTCCGCACGGGGGCGGCGGTCCGGGCATGGGCCCGATCGGCGTCAAGGCGCACCTTGCGCCGTTTGTGCCGGGCCACAGCGTGGTGCAGATTGAGGGCGTGCTTACCCGCCAGGGCGCGGTTTCCGCCGCCCCGTTCGGCAGCGCCTCGATCCTGCCGATCAGCTGGATGTACATCCGCATGATGGGCGCCGAAGGGCTGAAGAAGGCAAGCCAGGTGGCAATCCTCAACGCTAACTACATCGCCACCCGTCTGAAGAACGCCTTCCCGGTGCTCTATACCGGTCGCGATGGCCGCGTGGCCCACGAGTGCATCCTCGATATTCGCCCGCTGAAGGAGCAGACCGGCATCAGCGAACTGGATATCGCCAAGCGCCTGATCGACTACGGCTTCCACGCCCCGACCATGTCGTTCCCGGTGGCGGGGACGCTGATGGTGGAGCCTACCGAGTCCGAAAGCAAAGTCGAGCTGGACCGCTTTATCGACGCGATGCTGGCCATCCGCGCCGAGATTGACCGCGTGCAGCAGGGCGAGTGGACGCTGGCGGATAACCCGCTGGTCAACGCCCCGCACGTCCAGCAGGAGCTGGCGGCGGAGTGGAGCCACGGCTACAGCCGCGAGCAGGCGGTCTTCCCGGCGGGCGCGGAGAATAAGTACTGGCCGACGGTTAAACGCCTCGACGACGTGTACGGCGACCGCAACCTGTTCTGCGCCTGCGTGCCGATGAGCGAGTACCAGTAAGCGTATCAATGCTGATAAATCAGGGCGCCGCGGCGCCCTTTTTTCTGGAGGGAATATGGCAATTGCCCTGGTGACCGGCGCCAGCCGGGGGATCGGCAAAGCGACGGCCCTGCTGCTGGCGAAAGCGGGCTATACGGTAGCGGTGAACTATCGTCACAATATTGTGGCGGCCACTGCGGTAGTGAACGCCATTGCGGCACAGGGAGGGAAGGCGCTGGCGCTGCGGGCCGACGTTGGCGACGAGGCGCAGGTCATGGCGATGTTCAGCGCCCTGGATCGGGAAGGCGAGCCGCTGGCGGCGCTGGTTAACAACGCCGGCATCCTGTTCCAGCAGAGCCGGGTAGAAGACCTGACGGCCGCCCGCATCAATCAGGTGCTGAGCACCAACGTTACCGGCTATTTTCTCTGCTGCCGCGAGGCGGTAAAGCGCATGTCCCACCGCCGGGGCGGGCAGGGCGGGGCGATTGTTAACGTCTCCTCCGCCGCCTCGCGCCTGGGATCGCCCGGCGAGTACGTCGACTATGCGGCCTCAAAAGGTGCGGTAGACAGCCTGACCATCGGCCTGTCGCTGGAGGTGGCCGCTGAGGGCATCCGCGTCAACGGCGTGCGGCCCGGCCTGATTTATACCGATATCCACGCCAGCGGCGGCGAGCCGGGGCGCGTGGACCGCGTAGCCGCCTCGCTGCCGATGCAGCGCGGCGGTCAGCCGGAAGAGGTGGCCGAGGCGATCGCCTGGCTGCTGAGCGACAGCGCCTCTTACGTGACCGGCAGCTTTATCGATCTGGCGGGAGGAAAATAGCGCCGGGCGACGACGTCAACGCGGGCTACCTCTGCGCCCCCGGCGCAGAGGCCATCGGTTACAGCTGCTCGCCGTTGCTGGCGATCACCGCCTTGTACCAGCCGAAGCTCTTCTTGCGCGAGCGCGACATATCGCCGGTGCCGTCATCGTGCTTGTTGACGTAGATAAAGCCGTAGCGCTTGCTGTACTGGCCGGTGGTGAAGGAGACGCAGTCGATGCAGCCCCAGGGCGTGTAGCCCATCAGGTCAACGCCGTCGAGGGTGACCGCGTTGATCATCTCTTCGATGTGGGCGCGCAGGTAATCGATGCGGTAGTCGTCGTTGATGCTGCCGTCCTCTTCCACTTTATCGTAGGCGCCGAAGCCGTTTTCGACGATAAACAGCGGCTTCTGGTAGCGCTCGTACAGCTCGCACAGGGCGTAGCGCAGGCCCACCGGATCGATCTGCCAGCCCCAGTCTGAGGCCCTGACGTGCGGGTTCGGCACGCTGCCTTCAAAACCGGAAATCGCGTCGCCGCTGCCGCCTTCGGCCTTCACGGCGTTGGTCATATAGTAGCTGAAGCCGAGATAAGCGCAGGTGCCGTCGCGCAGAATCGCCTCGTCGCCCTCTTCCATACGGATGTTAAAGCCCCGGCGCTGCCACTCGTTGAGCACGTAGGAGGGGTAGTAGCCGCGTAGCTGCACGTCGGTAAAGACGTAGCGCTCACGCATCGACGCCTGGGCAAACATCACATCTTCCGGCTTACAGGAGTAGGGATAGAGCGGCACCATCGCCAGCATACAGCCAACCTGCATCTCCGGGTTGATGTCCCGCGCCGCCCTCACCGCCATGGCGCTGGCGACGAACTGGTGGTGCAGCACCTGGTACATGGTCTCTTCCGGATTTTCGTGTTCGGTGTAGACCACGCCGGAGCAGCAGTAGCCGAACAGCGGCGCCCGCCAGTTGCGCTGGTTGTTGATCTCGTTGAAGGTCATCCAGTATTTGACCTTGTGCTGATAGCGCCTGAAGACCACCTCAGCGAAGCGTACGAAGAAATCGACCACTTTACGGCTGGTCCAGCCGCCGTAAGCCTGCACCAGGTGTAGCGGCATCTCGAAGTGCGAGAGGGTGATCACCGGCTCGATGTTGTATTTGCGCAATTCATCGAACATGTCGTCGTAGAACTGCAGGCCCGCTTCGTTCGGCTCGGCCTCGTCGCCCAGCGGGAAGATGCGGGTCCAGGCAATGGAGGTGCGAAAACACTTAAAGCCCATCTCGGCGAACAGCCTGATGTCCTCTTTATAGCGGCCGTAAAAATCCACCGCCTCGTGGTTGGGGTAGTATTTGCCCGCCTCCACGCTTTGGGTGATTTCGCGCGGCACGCCGTGGGCGCCGCCGGTCAGTACGTCGCAGATGCTGGGCCCTTTGCCGCCCTGGTTCCAGCCGCCCTCGACCTGGTGCGCCGCTACCGCGCCGCCCCACAGAAAGTCTTTTGGTAAGGTGAGTTTGTTCATGGTGTTTAATTCCTTCGAAAATGCCCGTTAGCGGTGAGTCTGGCAAACGCGGAATTAAATGTCACGATATAACAAAATCGCTATTTTGTGATTTGTTACATCCGTAAAACATGGTGTTTTATGCTGATAGTTTCTTTGCCAGCTTGCGCCCCAGGCTTTCAAGAATATAGACCACCGGGATTTGCGTCGTGATGTCATACACGCCGCCTATGCGCATCGGCGTCATGTGCCAGGAGAGATTGTAGTCGGCAAGCTTCGCCAGCCGCGACTGTTCGTGGCAGGTTATCGACAGCACCTTGCAGCGGTGCAGGCTGAACTGGCCGGCAAAGCGCAGGATCTCCTCCGTTTCGCCGGAAACAGACAGCACGATGGCGAGGGCGTTTTTCGCCATGTCGTTGGTTACCGGGAAGTAGGGATCGTCGATGTGGTTGCTGAATTTACCGACGTTAGAGAAGAAGCGCGCGCCGTATTTCGCCAGCGCGCCGGAGGTGCCTGCGCCGACGAAGATAATGCGCTCGGAAGCGAGAATGACCTCTACCATCTCATCCAGCTGCTGCTCAAACTCCTCGTTGTTGACGCTTCTGAAGAAGCTGAGCATGTCGCTGGCGCCGGAGAGCGGCTGTGGAATATCGCTCTGTTCAAGATAGAGCTTAAAGCGCACGCGAAACTCTGAGTAGCCATCGCACTGCAGTTTACGGCAGAATCGCAGCACCGTGGTGGTGGAGACGCCCGCCGCATCCGCCAGTTCACGAATGGTCATATACATGACTTTGTCGCGGTTTTTAATGACATACTGGTAGACCATCATCTCCAGGTTATTGAGGCTGGCGATGGCGGCGTGGGAAAACAGGCTCACGGGGCGGCAACTCATTTAAGTAAAACAGGAAAGAATCATATCATGGCCCACAATGACATCACTTTTTTTCAGCGCTTTCAGGAAGACATCCTCGCCGGGCGCAAAACCATCACTATTCGCGACGCCGGTGAATCGCACTTCAAAACCGGCGACGTGCTGCGGGTAGGGCGCTTCGAGGACGATGGCTATTTCTGCACCGTCGAAGTCACGGCAACCTCGGAAGTGACCCTCGATTCCCTTAGCGACGAGCACGCCCGCCAGGAGAATATGACCTTGCCGCAGCTCAAATCGGTCATTGGCGAAATCTATCCGGGCCAGCAGCAGTTTTATGTGATTGCCTTCCGACTTATCTGAACAGCTGTCCGGTAAAATACGTTGATTATCCTGCTGATTTTTATGGGTTTATAAATATTCACGTTTTTATTTCGGCGAACATGTGTTCACTGGAATCATTCTCAGTTAGGCTAGGGGAGCATCAGACATTTTTTGTTCACCCGGAGTCCAGTATGGTTAGCAAACCATTAATCACGCAGGGGTATTCCCTGACGGAAGAGATCGCCAACAGCATCAGCCACGGTATCGGCCTGGTGTTCGGTATCGTGGGGCTGGTTCTTTTGCTGGTTCAGGCCGTTGATGCTAATGCCAGCGCTACGGCGATTGCCAGCTACAGTCTCTACGGCGGCAGCATGATCCTGCTGTTTCTCGCCTCAACCCTCTATCACGCCGTTCCCCACCAGCGGGCCAAGCTGTGGCTGAAGAAATTCGACCACTGCGCTATCTACCTGCTGATCGCCGGCACCTATACGCCCTTTCTGCTGGTGGGGCTCAACTCCGGGCTGGCGCGGGGGCTGATGATCGTTATCTGGAGCCTGGCGCTGCTGGGGATCCTGTTTAAGCTCACTATCGCGCACCGCTTTAAGGTGTTGTCGGTGGTTACCTACCTGCTGATGGGCTGGCTGTCGCTGATCGTAGTTTATCAGCTGGCGGTGAAGCTCTCCATCGGCGGCGTCACCCTGCTGGCGGCGGGCGGCGTAGTCTATTCGCTGGGCGTCATTTTCTACGTCTGCAAGCGAATACCGTACAACCACGCTATCTGGCACGGCTTTGTGCTGGGCGGCAGCATCTGCCACTTCCTGGCTATCTATCTGTACGTGGGCCAGGCCTGACGCTGAATTAAAGCTAAAAAAAACCCGATCGCCTTCCGTACACTACCGGCGATCGGGTGGTCAATGACCATTAACAACACCATCGGTAAACGCCAGTCGCCTTAGGGCGCCCCGCGTTAATGCGTTACTGCATGTTCCTCATTAGTTAAGTCTGTATTCCAGCTGCGTCATTTCGATCTCATCGCTCTCGCTTAGCGCCTTAAAAACGTAGTCCAGCGCGTTGTGTATACCCCATATGTCGAAGTAGTCATAGCTATCCTCGCTGTAGAGCTTATAGGCGTGTTTTTCACGCAATTGAGCGTAGTCGTACCACTGGCGCACATTGCCGTAGCGGTGGTGCCAGTCATGGCAAACCAGAGAGCCTTGCACGATAAGCATCCGGGTTGGTAGATGGACAAAGAGATGCATAAGAAGCCACTTTCCCCAGCGCGCGGAGTTACGCAAAGCGAAACTTTCCGGGCACATCTCGCCGCAAAAACGGGCCAGGCAGTTATTAATATGACTGTCTCGCACCGACTCTCCCTCTTTGCGCACCAGCCAGATATGCTCTGTCAGAAGGTGGAGCAGGGATGCCATCTGATAAAAAATGACGAATGGCAGCAGCAGGATGGCTACTGATGCCGCGATCCCCAACTGGGACATCAGCACTGCAAGCACCAGCCACCAGACCAGCGACATGGCAAGTCTGTAGGCCGGGACGCCTACCGTATTGGCTTTCAGACGACCCCAGAAAAAAAACAGATGGAATTTCGGGCTTAATAATGTGCCGACTAAGCGGGTATACAGGTCGCGCTTAGGTGTGCCTGGCCTGAAACCAAGTTGATAAATAGCGGCAAGATCCTTGTCTTCGAGCGTAGAGAATTCGCGACCGTGGTGTTCATAAACGTGAAACTGGCGGTAAGAGTCGTATGGCTGCACAATAAGTAGCGTTGAAAGGATTTCACACAGCATTCTGTTAACGCTTTGCGACTTGTAGAGGTGGCCGTGGACGCCGTGGTGAATAATCGTAGCCACAATGTAGCGCGCGCCTGAGGTTGAAAAGAGCGCGCCCAGCAAATAACAGAGCAGACGGGCAAGCAGCGGCCACGAAGAGTAGACGGCTAAACTTGTAAAAAAAATGCCAGCAGCGGTCCATATCAGTGACCATGCCGTCAGCTCCGTGGAAGTGCTCTGCCAGAGCGGCTTGCGATCCGGCAGCTCTTTACCCGTGAGCCAGCTCCATACCCCCTGAAAGGGCAATATCTGGTATGATTTTCTTATCGCTGTTGACTGATGATATCCCTTTATCAGACCCATAATAACTCCGGAAACAGTCGTTAAATAAAATGGTTAATGACGTAAAAGGCAGCCAGACTAAGCAGAACCGCCGTCACTATATTTTTGATTGAGAAAGCAATCACCACGCTTACCACCGCTGCCAGGAAATAGGGATTTAAGGGAAAGTCCCTGATAGCACCATGATCCATCAGAATAATAGGGCCACAGATAGCGGTTAATAAACAAGGAGCTGAATATTTAAGTGCTTTATTGATTATCACCGGCAGTTTTAGCGGTACCGTCGGCTCAAGAAAAATATAGCGATTAAAGAAAACAATTAGCGCTAACGCAATGATTAAGAACCAGCTCATTTCAGTGCTCCTTGAGTAGTCCGGAAACGAGAACTGCCGTAAACATCCCGCAGAGGCCGGCCAGAACAATGGCACTGTCGAAATGGTAGTAACTCAGTACCATCGAAAGTATGAGTGAAACGACAACGCCTACCAGCGTGCTTATCTTTTTAACCATAGGAACCACAATGGTAATGAACGTCGCAACAATCGAGTAATCCAGATGGTATTTACCGAGATCGGGAACAGCCGATGCCATCAGGATCCCGAGTAGGCTAAAAAAGTTCCACGATAAATAAAATGTTAATCCGGCCCCAATTAAATATGCGGGACTCAGTTCACTACGCTCTTTTTTTGCTTCGCTAAGCGCAAATAGCTCATCGGTCAGTAAAAAACCAATCGGCAGGCGGAGTTTTATTTTAAGGCAAGAGACAAATTCTCGTAGCGTCAGGCCATAGATAAAATGCTGGGAGGTGATGAAAAACACCGACACAACAATGGTAAACAAACTTGCGCCTGCCATCGTCAGTCCCAGCGTCACAAGTTGAGCCGCACCGGCAAAGATAATTGCCGACATACCAATACTTTGCCAGAAGGAAAGTCCTGCCTGAATCGCCATGGAACCTGCAAGTATTCCCCACGGGATCACCGAAATACATAGAGGGAGCATCTCTAGCACTCCGCGGAAAAAAGGTGCCCGGGAAAGCAACTGCGGCTCATTAACGGAACTGGTTTGATAGATGACTTTTCTCATAACTAACGCCAACGACTCGATACGATATATCGTCAACGCTAACGGACAACAAGAGAAGTGTATTGAATATTATTGCTGGTTTAACCACTTAGCCTTTAATGAATTCACCGGGGGTAAGTCCAAGACTATTTTTAAAATGCCGGTGAAAATGGCTCTGATCGGTAAAGCCGCAGATCATTGAGGTATCGAGAATAGTAAAGCCCTGGCGCAGTAACTCCTTGGCCTTGCGCAGCCTGGCCTGCACCAGGTAAGCGTGGGGCGTCAGTCCGGTCACCGCCTTAAACTGGCGCAGAAAATGCCAGTGGCTGAGGCCGGCCAGCTCCGCCAGCCGGGTGAGCGTATGGTCGGCTTCCGGACAGCTTTCGATAAAATCTTTCACTCTCAGGATCCGCTCCGTGGCTGCCGGAAGCCGCTGGGGTGGCCTGCGGGTTCTGCTGTAGCGTACGCTGAGCAGGGTCAGAGAGGAGAGCAGCAGCGTCTCCTTCAGCAGGTTGTTGCCCTCTTTTGCCAGCATGCTGAAAGTAAGCAGCAGCTGCTCTGACAGGCCGGGATCGTGAATGACCGCATCCGGGAACCAGGGGACAAAGCCTTTCCCTTCGGGAAGCTCGCGCAGGATGGTATTCAGCAGATCCGGATGCGGATAGATAGCGCGGTAGGCCCAGCCGTGCTCCAGCGCCGAGCTGCCGGTGTGCACGTCGTCGGCGTTGACGATGATGATATCGCCGCGCGGCGCGACGTGCTCCGCGCCGGAGCGGTAGAAGCGCTGGGCGCCCTGGTCGATAACGCCGATGCAGAAGGTGTCGTGAACGTGGCGGGCAAAGCGCTGCCTGTAGTAGCGCGCCTGCAGCATATCCACGCCGCCCAGCGCGTCAAGGCGGTGATATTCAGCATGTTCTTTCGGCGATCTCGTCACAGTCTCTCCCGCGCGCATTGGGCTTTGTACAAAATTGCCGTCAGCTCCGTAGGGGAGTGACGATATTTATCAGCCTTCCGTCAGCGAATAAGGCAGCGGCTGAATGTGCAGGGCGCCTGCATCCTCGCGTACGCGAAATTCGCTGTCGGGTTCCATATCATTGTTCATCACCACCTGAACCAGAACGGCGCCATCGTCGAGCTTTACGGCCGCCAGCACGGTGCCGGTACGGCGCCAGTTGTCGCCGAGCTTCAGCTCAATATCTTCGCCAGCCTCCGGCGCGCGGTCGGCGGAGCCTGCCAGCGTCCAGAGCGCGCGCCTGTTGGCGCCGCGGAACTTGGCCCGGGCGACCATCTCCTGGCCGGTATAGCAGCCTTTTTTAAAGCTGATGCCGCCCAGCGCCTGGATATTGGTAGCCTGCGGGAGGAACTGGGCGCTGTTGGCCGCGTCAATCACCGGGATACCGGCCTCAATGTCCAGCGCCAGCCACTGCTGGCTGTTATTCAGCGCGGCAGCGCCGCTCAGGGCTTCGGTGACGCGCTGCGCCGTGGCGTCGCTGACGACCAGCAGGAAGCGCTCCGCCGGATGTTCAAACCACAGCAGCGTGCTGTCATCGTCGCGGGTGACCGGCGCCTGGGCGTCGGGCAGGGCGGCAAACAGCGCGGTTAAGGCGTCGCGGGCGCCCGGCCCGGCCAGGCCCAGCAGGACGCGGCTATCGTCAGATGCGATGGTGACCTTCGAGAACACGGCGTATTTCTTCAGCTCGCTAAGCTGGCTGTCGCGCACGCTGCGGCGCTCGATCCACGCGTAGCCACCGTTGTCCTGAAACAGGCGCAGGTTGCTCCACATTTTACCTTTGGCGTCGCAGTGCGCGACGGACAGGTGTTGTTCCGGCGTCAGCTGCGCAACGTCGGCGGTAACCTGGCCCTGAAGATACTTTTCGCTATCGGCGCCGGTAATGGTGCCGAGCGCCCAGGCCTCAAGCGTCATTAAAGTCAGCGGCAGGCGCGCAGAAGAGGAGGGCTGACGTGCAGAAAACGGTGTAAAAGCCATAGTCATGTCCTGAATAGCTTAACGCAATGTTAATAAGCAATGGTAAAAGAGCCGCTGTGCATTGCAAGGGCTTTCCGACGTCCATTTGTGCCATTATTCTGCTCTGGTGCGCGCGGGTGAAAAATAAGGTAAACCACAGTTATAAAGCGGTTTTTCGCTGAAGCCGACGCGTAATAAGCAATATTGCTGTAAAGAATGGTCACAAAACGCGTTAAACTACTCTGTAACTCTATTCAGGAAGGACAACATGGACATCAATAATAAGTCTCGAATCCACTGGGCGTGCCGACGCGGAATGCGTGAACTGGATATCTCCATCATGCCGTTTTTTGAGTATGAATATGACTCCCTGAGTGATGACGACAAGCGGCTATTTATCCGCCTGCTGGAGTGTGACGACCCCGATCTTTTCAACTGGCTGATGAATCACGGTAAGCCGGCGGATGCCGGGCTGCAACGGATGGTGCAACTTATTCAGACACGGAATCGGGAACGTGGTCCTGTGGCAATCTGATCTTCGCGTCTCCTGGCGCGCGCAGTGGATCTCTTTGCTGCTTCACGGCGTAGTCGCCGCGCTGGTGTTGCTGATGCCCTGGCCGCTGAGCTATACGCCGCTGTGGCTGCTGCTGCTGTCGCTGGTGGTGTTCGACTGCGTGCGTAGCCAGCGGCGTATTAACGCCAGCCACGGTGAAATCAAGCTGCTCACCGATGCCCGCCTGCGCTGGCAGGATCAGACGTGGGACATTCTGGGAACGCCGTGGATGCTTGAAAGCGGCATGATGCTGCGGCTGAGGCGGCTGGATAATCGCAAAAAGAGCCATCTGTGGATCGCGGCTGACAGCATGGACGCGGGAGAGTGGCGGGATCTGCGCCGCATGCTTCAGCAGCCGTCGGCGCAGTAATCGCGGCTGTCAGGAAAAGTGTTCGGCCATCTCGCCGAGGATCTGCTCGCACCAGGTCTGCAGGCGCTCGTCGCTCAGGTCGTACTGATTGGTTTCATCCAGCGCCAGGCCGACAAACAGCTGGCCGTCGGCAATCACCGGCTTCGGGCTGGTGAACTCATAGCCCTCTGTCGGCCAGTAGCCAATAAATTTCACTGCTTTGCTTGCCAGCTTATCGTGCAGCATGCCGAGGGCGTCCAGGAACCACTCCCCGTAGCCAATCTGATCGCCCATGCCGTACAGGGCGACGATTTTGCCGTCGAGATTGAGCGCGTCCAGCTGCCCCCAGACCGCTTCCCAGTCCTCCTGAATCTCGCCAAAATCCCAGGTGGGAATGCCGAGGATCAGCACGTCGTACTGCTCCATCAGCGCCGGGGAGTCGTCTTTCAGATTGTGCAGCGTGACCAGCTCCGGGCCGATAATGTCGCGGATTTTTTCCCCGGCCATCTCGGTATAGCAGGTGCTGGAACCGTAAAACAGACCAATTTTCATTACCATAACTCTCAGTACAGGCTTTGACTTTGCGCTAGTGTATCAGAAAGGGGCTGCATTAAGGCATAATGGCCCGATTGCATCCGTAAGAGGCCGATGTGGAACAGGATCTCGTACAAATCGAACAGTTTCTCGATGCGCTGTGGCTGGAGAAAAACCTCGCTGAAAATACCCTCAGCGCCTACCGCCGCGATCTGACGATGCTGGTGGAGTGGCTCGACCGCCGTCAGCTGACGCTCGCCAGCGCCCAAAGCGGCGACCTGCAGCAGCTGCTTGCCGAGCGGGTTGAGGGCGGCTATAAAGCGACCAGCACCGCCCGGTTGCTCAGCGCCATGCGCCGTCTGTTTCAGTACCTGTACCGGGAAAAAATTCGCCCCGACGATCCCTGCGCGCCGCTGGCTTCGCCTAAGCTTCCGCAGCGGCTGCCGAAGGATTTAAGCGAAGGGCAGGTGGACAGGCTGCTGCAGGCGCCGCTGGTGGATACACCGCTTGAACTGCGCGACAAGGCCATGCTTGAGGTGCTGTACGCCACCGGCCTGCGCGTAAGCGAACTGGTGGGGCTGACCATGAGCGATATCAGTCTGCGCCAGGGCGTGGTGCGGGTTATCGGTAAAGGTAACAAAGAGCGGCTGGTGCCGCTGGGCGAAGAGGCCGTTTACTGGCTGGAGAACTATCTTGAGCACGGTCGGCCGTGGCTGCTGAACGGCGTCGCCATCGACGTGCTGTTCCCCAGCCAGCGCGCGCAGCAGATGACGCGGCAAACCTTCTGGCACCGCATTAAGCACTACGCAACGCTGGCGGGTATCGACAGCGAAAAGCTCTCCCCGCACGTGCTGCGCCACGCATTTGCCACGCACCTGCTCAACCACGGCGCGGACCTGCGCGTGGTGCAGATGCTGCTGGGGCACAGCGACCTCTCCACCACCCAGATTTACACGCACGTCGCCACGGAGCGGCTGCGGCAACTTCATCAACAGCACCACCCCAGGGCGTGAGGCTGAATACAAAGGACGCATTATGAAAAAAGGTTTACTGATGTTTTCCCTGCTGGCGGCAGCGCTGTCCGCCACCGCCCACGCCGATGACGCGGCGGTGCGCCAGTCGCTGGCGAAACTCGGCGTGCAGAGCACCGATATTCAGCCTTCGCCGGTTGCCGGCATGAAAACCGTACTGACCAGCGGCGGCGTGCTGTACGTTACCGAAGACGGCAAGCACGTGATTCAGGGGCCGATGTACGACGTCAGCGGCGCTCAGCCGGTTAACGTCACCAACACGCTGCTGATGGGCAAGTTCAACGCGCTCGATAAAGAGATGATCGTCTATAAGGCGCCGCAGGAAAAGCACGTCATCACCGTATTTACCGACATCACCTGCGGCTACTGCCACAAGCTGCATGAAGAGATGAGCGACTATAACGCGCTGGGGATCACCGTGCGCTACCTGGCCTTCCCGCGCCAGGGCGTGCAGAGCCAGGCCGAGCAGGATATGAAGTCCATCTGGTGCGCCAAAGACCGCAACAAGGCATTTGACGATGCGATGGCTGGCAAAGGCGTGAAGGCCGCCAGCTGCGATATCGACATTGCCAGCCACTACGCCCTCGGCGTGCAGTTTGGCGTCACCGGTACGCCGGCCATCGTCCTCAACGACGGCTACGTGGTGCCCGGCTACCAGGGCCCGCGCGAAATGAAAGCCTTCCTCGATCAGCACCAGAAACAGACCAGCGGTAAATAATCGGCGTGAAACAGCAGATACAACTTCGCCGCAGGGAAGTGGATGATTCCATCGCGCTGCCGGAAACCCTCCCGCCGCTGCTGCGCAGGCTGTATGCCAGCCGCGGCGTAACAAAGGCCGAGGAGCTGGAGCGCAGCGTCAAGGGGATGCTGCCCTGGCAGCAGCTGTCCGGCGTCGAAAAGGCCGCTGAACGGCTTTACGACGCCTTTCGCGAAGGGCTGCGCATTATCGTGGTCGGCGATTTTGACGCCGATGGCGCTACCAGCACCGCGCTGAGCGTGCTGGCCCTGCGCCAGCTCGGCGGCGGCAACGTCGACTACCTGGTGCCCAACCGCTTTGAAGACGGCTACGGCCTGAGCCCGGAGGTGGTCGATCAGGCCCACGCCCGCGGCGCGCAGATGATCCTTACCGTCGATAACGGCATCTCTTCGATTGCAGGCGTTGAGCGCGCCCGCGCGCTCGGCATTCCGGTGCTGGTGACCGACCACCACCTGCCCGGCGACGAACTGCCCGATGCCGACGCCATCGTCAATCCTAACCTGCGCGACTGCGGCTTTCCGTCGAAGTCGCTGGCGGGGGTTGGCGTCGCTTTCTACCTGATGCTGGCCCTGCGCACCTTCCTGCGCGACAAGGGCTGGTTTGAAGCGCAGGGCATCACGCCGCCGAACCTCGCCGAGCTGCTGGATCTGGTGGCACTGGGCACCGTCGCTGACGTGGTGCCGCTGGATGCCAACAACCGTATTCTCACCTGGCAGGGGCTGAGCCGCATCCGCGCCGGCAAATGCCGTCCCGGCATCAAGGCGCTGCTGGAGGTCTCTAACCGCGAGGCGCAGAAGCTGGCGGCAAGCGATCTTGGCTTTGCCCTCGGTCCGCGCCTCAATGCCGCAGGTCGGCTGGACGATATGTCCGTCGGCGTGGCGCTGCTGCTGTGCGACAACATCGGCGAAGCCCGCCAGCTGGCGAGCGACCTTGATGCCCTTAACCAGACCCGCAAAGAGATAGAGCAGGGGATGCAGGCGGAAGCGCTCACGCTCTGCGATAAGCTCGAGCGCAGCGCCGAGGCGCTGCCGGGCGGCCTGGCGATGTACCACCCCGAGTGGCACCAGGGCGTAGTCGGTATTCTCGCCTCGCGCATCAAGGAGCGCTTTCACCGGCCGGTCATCGCCTTCGCCCCGGCGGGCGACGGCACGCTGAAAGGCTCGGGGCGCTCGATTCAGGGGCTGCACATGCGCGACGCCCTGGAGCGGCTGGACACCCTCTATCCGGGGCTGATGATCAAGTTTGGCGGCCACGCGATGGCGGCGGGCCTGTCGCTGGAGGAGGCGAAATTCGATGAGTTTCAGCGCCGCTTCGGCGAACTGGTGACCGAATGGCTGGATCCGGCGCTGCTGCAGGGTGAGGTGCTCTCCGACGGGCCGCTCTCCGGGCAGGAGATGACCATGGACGTAGCCCAGATGCTGCGCGACGCCGGGCCCTGGGGGCAGATGTTCCCGGAGCCGCTCTTCGACGGTCGCTTTCGCCTGCTGCAGCAGCGGCTGGTGGGCGAGCGTCATCTGAAGGTGATGGTGGAGCCGATTGGCGGCGGACCGCTGCTCGACGGCATCGCCTTCAACGTCGATACCGCCCTCTGGCCGGACAGCAGCGTACGCGAAGTTACCCTCGCCTACCGCCTGGATATCAACGAATTTCGCGGCAACCGCAGCCTGCAAATTATCATTGACGCGCTGTGGCCAACTTAACGCAGTATTTCCTACAAAAAAAGGCCCGGATCCGGTAATATCGGGCTCTTACACCGCATTTTGACAAGCGCAGAAGATAATCGACCATGTTTGAAATCAATCCGGTAAAAAACCGCATTCAGGACCTCACTGAGCGCTCTGACGTTCTTAGGGGGTATCTTTGACTACGATGCCAAGAAAGAGCGCCTCGAAGAAGTAAACGCCGAGCTGGAACAGCCGGATGTCTGGAACGAGCCCGAGCGGGCTCAGGCGCTGGGTAAAGAGCGCTCCTCCCTTGAAGCTATCGTTGAAACCCTCGATCAGATGTCCCAGGGCCTGGAAGACGTTTCCGGTCTGCTGGAGCTGGCCGTTGAAGCCGACGACGAAGAGACCTTCAATGAAGCCGTCGCCGAGCTGGACGGGCTGGACGCCAAGCTGGCGCAGCTCGAATTCCGCCGCATGTTCTCCGGCGAGTACGATAACGCCGACTGCTATCTGGATATCCAGGCGGGCTCCGGCGGTACTGAAGCCCAGGACTGGGCCAGCATGCTGATGCGTATGTATCTGCGCTGGGCCGAAGCGCGCGGCTTCAAGACTGAGATTATTGAAGAGTCTGAAGGCGAAGTGGCGGGCATTAAATCCGTCACCATTAAAATCGTCGGCGACTACGCCTATGGCTGGCTGCGTACCGAAACCGGCGTCCATCGCCTGGTGCGCAAGAGCCCGTTCGATTCCGGCGGCCGTCGCCACACTTCCTTTAGTTCTGCGTTTGTCTATCCGGAAGTGGAAGACGATATTGATATCGAAATCAATCCTGCGGATCTGCGTATTGACGTCTACCGCGCCTCCGGCGCCGGCGGCCAGCACGTTAACCGTACCGAATCCGCGGTCCGTATTACCCACCTCCCGACCGGGCTCGTGACGCAGTGTCAGAATGACCGCTCGCAGCACAAGAATAAAGACCAGGCTATGAAGCAGATGAAAGCTAAGCTTTATGAACTGGAGATGCAGAAGAAAAATGCTGAAAAGCAGGCGATGGAGGACAATAAGTCCGATATCGGCTGGGGAAGTCAGATCCGCTCCTATGTCCTGGATGACTCCCGCATTAAAGATCTGCGTACCGGGGTGGAAACCCGCAATACCCAGGCCGTGCTTGACGGCAGCCTGGATCAATTTATAGAAGCAAGTTTGAAAGCAGGATTATGAGGAACCAACATGTCTGAACAACAATCGCAAGGTGATGACGTAGTAGTTGATCTAAATAACGAACTGAAATCCCGTCGCGAGAAGCTGGCGGCGCTGCGTGAGCAGGGCGTGGCTTTCCCGAACGATTTCCGTCGTGACCATACTTCAGATCAGCTGCATGCTGAATTCGACAGCAAAGAGAACGAAGAGCTCGAAGCTCTGAACGTTGAAGTGGCCGTTGCTGGCCGTATGATGACCCGTCGCATCATGGGCAAGGCCTCCTTCGTGACCCTGCAGGACATGGGGGGTCAGATCCAGCTGTACGTTGCCCGTGACGATCTGGCCGATGACGTGTACAACGAGAAGTTCAAGAAATGGGACCTCGGCGATATTCTGGCGGCGCGCGGTAAGCTGTTCAAAACCAAAACCGGCGAGCTGTCCATTCACTGTACCGAACTGCGTCTGCTGACCAAGGCCCTGCGCCCGCTGCCGGACAAATTCCACGGTCTGCAGGATCAGGAAGCGCGCTACCGTCAGCGTTACCTGGACCTGATCGCGAACGAAAACTCCCGTAAAACCTTCCAGACCCGCTCCCGCATCCTGGCCGGTATCCGCCAGTTCATGGTTGAGCGCGGCTTTATGGAAGTGGAAACCCCGATGATGCAGGTCATCCCGGGCGGTGCCTCCGCGCGTCCGTTCATCACCCACCACAACGCTCTCGACATGGACATGTACCTGCGCATCGCGCCGGAACTGTACCTGAAGCGCCTGGTGGTTGGCGGCTTTGAGCGCGTGTTCGAAATCAACCGCAACTTCCGCAACGAAGGTATCTCCGTTCGCCACAACCCTGAGTTCACCATGATGGAACTCTACATGGCGTACGCGGACTACAAAGACCTGATCGAACTGACCGAGTCGCTGTTCCGCACCCTGGCGCAGAACGTACTGGGCACCACCAAAGTCCCTTACGGCGACAACACCTTCGACTTTGGCAAGCCGTTCGACAAGCTGACCATGCGCGAAGCGATCAAAAAATACCGTCCGGAAACCAACCTGGACGATCTGGAGAACTTCGACAGCGCGAAAGCCCTGGCCGAATCTCTGGGCATCAAAGTCGAGAAGAGCTGGGGCCTGGGCCGTATCATCACCGAAATCTTCGATGAGACCGCCGAAGCTCACCTGATCCAGCCGACCTTCATCACCGAATATCCGGCTGAAGTCTCTCCGCTGGCGCGCCGCAACGACGTTAACCCGGAAATCACCGACCGCTTTGAATTCTTCATCGGCGGCCGCGAAATCGGTAACGGCTTCAGCGAGCTGAACGACGCCGAAGACCAGGCTGAACGTTTCCAGGATCAGGTTAACGCCAAAGATGCCGGTGACGACGAAGCGATGTTCTACGACGAAGACTACGTGACCGCGCTGGAGCACGGCCTGCCGCCGACCGCCGGCCTGGGTATCGGTATCGACCGCATGATGATGCTGTTCACCAACAGCCACACCATCCGCGACGTGATCCTGTTCCCGGCGCTGCGCCCGGTAAAATAAGGCTCAGTGCGTAAAAAGCCCCCTCGCGCCGCGGCGCGAGGGGGCTTTTTTATGTCTCAGGCAAACTGCGTCAGCAGCTGGCGGGCGGGAAGATGGCTGAACTGGCGCAGCATCCACGGGCTGAACAGAAACGGCGCCGCGTCGAGGGCCTGGGCCAGATCGCCGAGCGCGATCCAGCGGTAGTCCATCACCTCATCGGCGTTGGGGATAACGTCGGAGGCCTGGCGCGCGGCGTACACCGGGCAGCGCTCGTTCTCGACGATGCCGGAGCTGTCGGTTTCGCGGTAGCTGAACTCGGGGAAGACCGGCGTGATATCGGCGATATTGACGCCAATTTCAAATTTGCAGCGGCGGGTAATTGCCTCTTCAAAGGACTCGCCGGTCTGCGGATGGCCGCACACCGAGTTGGTCCAGACGCCGGGCCAGGCCTTTTTTGCCAGCGACCGCCGGGTCAGCAGCAGCTGGTGCTTATCGTTAAACAGCCAGCAGGAGAAGGCGAGGTGCAGCGGCGTCTGCGCGTGGTGCGCCTCATACTTCTCCTGGGTCCCGCAGGGGCTGCCCTGCGCATCGAGTAAAATTACGTGCTCCATAACGCCCTCTCAAGCCGAATGTTAATAGTGTATCTCAAACTGGTTTCACGCGTCTGGACTTACGTGCGCTATAGACAATTTTGTTCGTTATTCAACCCTTAGATATTCCTGATAATACGGTGAATAGATGCGCGGCGGGCATTGGCATTCTGTCTCCGGCTGTTATCATAGGCCGTCTTCGTATGTTATCGGGGAGTTATTTTGCCTGCAGGATGCCTGATGAAAAACCGTCTGAATCTGATACTTTGCCTGACGCTCGGCCTGCTGCTGGTCGGCTGCGCCGGCCGCTCTTCCGACGCCACCTATACCGTTAAGCGCGGCGATACGCTGTACGGCATCTCCCGCCAGACCGGCACCAGCGTCAGGGAGCTGGCGCGGCTCAACGGCATCTCTCCGCCGTACATCATTGAAGTTGGCCAGACGCTGCGCACCGGCGGTAAGGCGACGAAAAAAACCGCCGGCAGCGCCTCCACCCGGACGGCGAAAGTAGTGCCCTCTTCGGCGGTGCCGCCATCATCGTGGCCGCCGGTCGGCCAGCGCTGCTGGCGCTGGCCCGCCAGCGGCAAGGTTATCCTGCCATACTCCACCGCTAACGGCGGCAACAAGGGCATCGATATCGCAGGCTCCCTCGGGCAGCCGGTATACGCCGCCGGGGCAGGAAAGGTGGTCTACGCCGGCAACCAGCTGCGCGGCTACGGCAACCTGATTATGATCAAGCACGGCGAAGATTACATCACCGCCTACGCCCACAACGCCCGCATCCTGGTCAGCAACGGCCAGTCGGTCAGGATTGGCCAGCAGATTGCCACCATGGGCAATTCGGACGCCGACTCGGTGCGGCTGCACTTCCAGATCCGCTACCGCGCCACGGCCATCGATCCGCAGCGCTATCTGCCGCCCCAGAGCAGCAAGCCGAAGTGCTAACTGCCGGATTTATCGCCAGTTAGCGGCATGAAAGCACTTGTCAGGGAAGGTGCGAGGGTTATAATGACTCCCGCACCTCTTCGCGGGCGTAGTTCAATGGTAGAACGAGAGCTTCCCAAGCTCTATACGAGGGTTCGATTCCCTTCGCCCGCTCCAGAAACCCCTTAACGTATTCATTCATAAGCCTTTTTCTGACTCATACGTGACGGCGCTCGTGATCCTACTACAAAGGGTTCATACAGCCGATGGCGCAGCGTGATAATCTCTATCGACGTCCAAGCGGTATCTATGTTCTGCGGATCACCGTTCCGGTTCGTTATCGCGCCCTGATAGGGCAGCGTGAAATTCATGCATCTACCCGCACAACCCACCTTGCAAATGCCAGAGCTATTGCCGCGCGTTTGTTGGAGAAGTGGTATGCGTCTCTGGAAGAGTTCAGGCAAGTGGATAAAGAGAAGATCAGGGGCAATGCCCCATTGTTGACTGGAGCAGGCAAAATCAGCCTGGCGTTGTTTTGCGATTCATTTGGGGTTGGGGCTGAGACTGTCGTCCAGCATCTTCTGGCAGCCAATGTGCCGCTGTATGCCCTTGTATCTAACCAGCGTGGCTTTCTGATTGATGATTTCAGCACGCTTGAGCGTGATCCTGATACGCATGGATTCGTTTTGAATAACATTGCTTATGACGGTGCTGAGGCTGCGGTAAACGGCTATATGCAGCTTTACCAGCCGCAGTTTGCCCTTGTTGAATTGCTGAACGGGCGAGAGGTTGAGGTTACGGCATTCAGGGCTAACAACGGCAATCCTCTTTCCCTCTGGTTGTTGGATTTACCCGGGGTGACGCTGAATGCACGTTCTTTGTTCATCAACAACGTGCAGGCTGAAAAACTGCGTAGCGCTTGGGATAAGGCGCTTGCGAAATCGGAGCCAACATTAAGTGCTCTGCCATGCGCTCCGTTAGGTGTAACACCAGCGATTCCTGTGGCCGCTACCATCAACCCGTATTGCAACCCGACATATGCGAGCATGACGGTTTCAGCATTGCTGAAAGCGTTTCTGGTCTATAAAAATACGGGCGATATTAAGCTAGCCAGCGAGGGGAAAATTCGTTCCAGAATTGAACACTTCGTGGAGATAATGGGCGATTTAACTCTAGGCGAACTGAATCGTGACGTTGTGAAAGATTACGTCACCAAAATGCAGAATATGCCCGGTAATCTGTATTTGATGCGGCGAAAATACAAGATTTCAGATACGCAAAAGCTAATTGAAATAGCGCTAGCTGATGGTCAGCCAGTTATGAGCCGAGATGCTATTGGCAGGCATATTGAGTCACTGGGTTCTATGCTCAAATGGGCTAAGAGCGAACGTTACCTTTTTGATAACCCTGCTGAGAATGTGTTGGCTCAGCGTCGTGTGATGGTGCGTGAGCAGGATCGCCGCGACCTCTTC
The DNA here is from genome assembly GCF_001598855.1 of Pluralibacter gergoviae ATCC 33028 = NBRC 105706. Lineage (GTDB taxonomy): Bacteria > Pseudomonadota > Gammaproteobacteria > Enterobacterales > Enterobacteriaceae > Pluralibacter > Pluralibacter gergoviae. The sequence continues at coordinate 95,305 of NZ_BCZS01000013.1, forward strand.
ACCGACGATGAACTAGAGCAAATTTTCTCGGCTGACTGGTTTAAGAAAGGCGCGGGAAGGCCCAATCAATACGGACGTTATACGAGCTTCCGCCCGTTTCACTACTGGTTGCCTCTGTTGGCATTATATGTGGGCGGGCGCATCAATGAGCTTTGCCAGCTTTATCTGACGGATATTCGCGAAGATAAAAACGGGGTTGCCTATATTGATTTTAACCTTGATGCGCCGGATAAGGTGATGGATGAAGAAGCGCAGGCTGGTGGCGTTAAATCATTAAAGACGGTGAATGCGATCCGTCAGGTTCCAATTCATCCGCGACTTATCGAACTAGGGCTGCTGGAGTATGTAGATGCATTGAAAGCTGCCGGGTATGATCGTCTTTTCCCTGAGTTGAAGCACAACAAAATCAAAGGATATCGTGCCGCCGCCTCAAAATGGTTTAACGAAAACTACTTTGGCAAAGTCCTCGGTTTTACCCGTGACGGTAAGAAAACGTTCCATTCGCTGCGGCACACTTTCATCAACGCCGTAGACAAGTTTGAGATCAACGAACGCACGATTGCGCAGCTTGTTGGACATGTTCGGGGCAGCACCACCGCGATGACAACCTATCGTAAGGATGCTGATGTGGGAGAGCAATTAGGCGTGATTTCGCAGCTTCACTACAGTTTACCTGATATTGCGCAGTTTGATTCGCAAGCGGGTATCAAGGCGGTCATCGACGCACGGCGCAGGCATAAATCGTAAGATGTGCCAAACGCGCCAAGAAGCTCTGTGGCGCGTTTCTATCAAAGATAGTGTCTATTAGAGAAAAAGTTGCATTAGCCCTCGCTTGTGCTCTCTGTATCTGTAACCTAACAAATCAGCTAAAATAATTGTATTAGATAACTTTATATAGAGGATGAATTAATGGACAGCTACATGGAGCCAGATCCGGAGAAAACTTATATAAGCCCCAGTTTGCCATCTTTTGGTAACAAAGATTTGAAAATACGAATTGCCTCAAAAGCGATAGTTAGTAATGAAGGATATGAGTTCGCAAAAATTAAGGATGAAATTATACTCAGGCACAAGCTAGATGCATCAACTTATATAACAGCGAAGTTTTTTGAAAGTAGTAAGGAAATATTTGTTCTATCTATTCAAAAGTTTTCCACGCAAACTGGACAGCCTTATGGTTCTGGTTTTTCTTTTATAGGTGATGAGATTGGTAAGTTTATTGAATTTCTAGCCAACATTAATTCAATGGGCTTTAACGGCAATGGCCCCATGAAAATTACGGATGAGGAGCTTAGGAAAATCGTTTTAACTAATAACCAAGCTTCACAACTTTTAAATGGGAATGAGGGGGCTATCTCTGAGGCGCTTAAAACACATGTGACTAAAAAAGATATTATATCAATAGCATATCGTAAAAAACAACTTGATACATTTAATCGACTTCTTAATGATGAAGCATTTTTTGAATATGCTAAGAAAGAAAAAAACTGTTCAAATGAGGCTTTGTGGCAAAAGTTTTTTGAAAAAAATCCTTGGATCTTTGGATATGGATTAAGTTATATCTACTTATCAAGTTTGAACGATAAGAAAATAGAGCAAGTTGTTCAGGGAGCGCAGATTGGCCAACATGGAAAACGAGTTGATGGATTGCTGAAAACAAGAGGTGCAATTTCTAATCTATGTTTCGTTGAAATAAAAACAAATACAACTGGCTTACTAGCTAATACTCCATATCGCTCAGGTTGTTGGGCCCCATCTAGTGAATTAACTGGTGCGGTGGCACAAATTCAAGGGACAGTTTCTTATGCTATGGATTCAATAAAAAGCAATTTAAATTTAACAGATTCTTATGGGGATCCAACCGGAGAGGAGCTATTTAATTTTAATCCAAAATCATTTTTGGTTGTAGGTAATCTCTCTCAGTTTTCATCTGATAATGGTATCAATCATGATAAACTTCGGTCGTTTGAAAATTTTAGAAGCAATTTGATCCGTCCAGAAGTTATCACTTTTGATGAGCTGTATGAAAGAGCTCGGTTTATTGTTGCATTTAGCGAAAATATATGATCTATTTTTTACATGAAAACTATAAATACCTCATAATGATCAAGGGGCTACAAATATTGTGGCGCCTTGAATCGTATCCCTAATTATTTATTTTCGAAGCCCGTTCACGCTTTCTGGCGGTAGGTTCATTACTGTTCTAATGCTGGTTTCGATACTGTGAATAATCTCTTCGCGTGGGCCGCTGCGCCAGTCATCGCTTGCGTAAAAAGCATCAAGAACTACAGCCATCTTTTCAGGGCTATCAAAGGTGCGAATGAGGTAGTAGCAATCCGGGTCATGAAGCGAGTTACCAAACGACACGACATCGATTCCGTAGCGCTGGTGTAGGGGAACGCTGATTTCCCGCATGATGGCATGAAAAGTGGCGCCGCTGCCTTTGCGTAAGGTGTATTGCAGTATCTCGACGGTTCTCAAGCGTTATCTCCGTGTCGCCCTTGGGCGTCTCTTAGTTGATAGCAATAAAGTAAACCGGACTGGGCCATGAAGCTACCACTAATCAGACAGTCATCCGTAAGCCGAAGCAGCAAGAGCCCTCAGACGAGCTGGGAAGCTCTCTGGCGAGCTTTTTAAAGAAGGTAGTGGAAAATCATGGTGCGGAATTTGCGGCGTTCTCATAGAGCTGCTGACGTAGCCAAGTGAAACAGGTAACATTCGAATGGAATCAAAATGCCGCGTGATAACCTGTCATCACTATATTATACAGCTACGCATAATCCCGGTTATAAAAGCTCAAAAACTTTTCCGGCAAGTTTTTGAGCTGATGACGGTTACCAGTCTTTTGCAGCAGAGCTACTTTCAGTCACGATCTCACGTTTGTATTGCTCCACAATATCATTCAACGCTTTTTTGGCTTTTGTTTGCCCACCAACAGTCATGTTTGGCGAATCTATGGCAGGGAACGCAATTCCGCTGGTTACATGAGCTGGACGATAAATGTGGATATCATCAAAGGTGATGCGAGCTTTATCATCTTTTGTGTCGATTTTCATAGTGAATTTATATCGAACATCTTCATTAGCCAAACAATCATTAAAACCGTCACATGGGTATTTAACATTCCCCTTGCCAACAATCGAACCTTCTTCTTTATCGGCATATTGGATTACGTTGTTAGAATCAGTGAAGGCCTTTGCAACCCAAATTTTGGAACTGCTGTAAAGAGCATCCTTTTTAACCCCGGGAACGTTAACAACACTGACTATACTACCCAGCGGTTGTTTAGCTGCTTCCATATCTGGTGAGGTAACACAACCTGTCAACACAGTAATACTGGATACAACCAAACTTGCTAAAACAGTTTTCATCATTACTTTTTTCATTCGATTTGTCCTTATCGCATTTTTATTAAGTGCAGTATGTAAATATGGTGCGGAATGAAGTTGGTTTCTCAAAACCGCAGGACAGGTCTCGCTTTTCTATTATCAGCCGTAGTGGATATAGGCAAAAACAGCGACAGCAACGAGCGCGCCAAAACGTAATAACCCTTTACGATGCTTGGTTAACCATTTCCGCTCGTAACGCAACGGCGTGTAGAAAGGTGTTATCCATTTAAGAAACTCTGCATTGAGGTTGTCCAAAGACTCTTTGGGCTCTTTAAGATTGCTGCCGACAATGTATTGGCGTCTTATCAAATCGACACGGCAGTTACCGATGTGTTCCCTTTCAGTTGTAAGCTCCGATTCATCAACGAAATCAAAGGACTCTACGAGAACTTGGTGTGCTGCCTGCAGATCTTTATGGGTGACAAAAGCATCACAGGTGATCAGGTCGCCTTGAGAGGTGAATGTCTGGAGATCAATCCCGTGAGTTGCTTGCAAATTATCGATTAGTTGCTGTCTGATGACTCTATCAAATGGTCGGATGTATCCCCATTTTGGATCGATATCTCGGCCACACTCCTCATAGCTGAAAAACTCGCCTTCTATGGAATTGCCACGCCAATCAAAGCGCACATAACCATCCGGTTTGGCTTGGTAATAACTGGATACGGGCATAAGCTTCCTTGAGAAAGACGATCAGAAAATTCCTAAGTAGTTAATTGAACTATGCGGGAGAGAATTTTTCAACAATGTTTATCTGCAAGTATAAGGATGATTTTGCCACCCCTGAAGTTTTTGAACGCAATGCCTGAGAGGGGTGCTGGCAAACCTAGGAGATCCACTTTTCTGCACCCAACTTGTGCGGCTGCATTTACACCGCGAACACGCTAAAGGTTAATAACGTTCGTTCAGGTTTGTGTGTTGCGAAGGTGGGAAAAAAGGCAGGCTTACTTCCGAAAGGAAGAGTTTGATACAACGAGCAAGAGAAAAGCGTAATTGTTAAAAATGTTAAAACATAAATTGTTCTTTAAGATGTTGACCCTTCCTCGGGGGGGAAGCCGGACATATCAACCCTAAGGCCATCTGAGAAGATAGCCTGTAGGTTTGCTCGGTTCCCCTTGCCAGATGAAGAACAAGTCTTCCTCGTGGTGTGACGACCTTTCTTGAAAGATGCATTATGCGCAAAAGTAGCTACTCAAGAATCCGCCGATAGCTACTTTCACCCTCTGCTTGGCTGCATCAAACGCTTGCGCGCCCTACCTACCACAATCAACGTTACGCAGAGTTCCCATCCTGACGTCTTCCGCTAAACAGCGGTGATCTCCACCTACCCGGACCGGTTTACCGCATGAGGTAGGTGTCAGGAGAGAAGCTAGCACACCATCATTTTAAAGAAAAGTCATATATATCATATGGCTGCGTTCATATTCTGAACGCAGTTATCGATGTTAACCTAAAGGTATGAGAACACTGTCATTTTTCATATACAGAGGGTGCTTCGGCTCACCTGAAGCGTTTAAGACGAAGCACATAGTGTTGCAGATGCGGTGATATGCGCATCCAACGCGCTGGAAAGCCCTGCGGCGCGTTTTTTATCAGGGGGTGTGGATTTATTGGTTTGAAATTTGTGGCACTATCTCAGGGCGTTTGGATAAGTCTGTCGAGATGAGCAAACTTAGCCGCGTATTCTTCACCAGCGTAGAGACATAATGTCAGGCAGGCATTGGGGGGCGCATGAAGCGTAGGCACTGGATAAGCATCGAAACACACAAGAAGTTCTATAGGGCTCGCAGTGAGTTTGCGGACTGGACGGACAGGGAGTGGAAACACCCGGTTTCCTGCTTTCTTTTGCAGGTCTGGGGATTCTTGATGTTTGTTATTCTTGGACTGGCCTCTCTGCTTTTGGGTGTTGGTTCACATAAAAATGCCTTCCCGGAATTATATCAGAACGATGAAAAGCGCAGACCAATTCGCTTTAAGTATTCCTTGACCTCATTCGTAGAGGGTAAGGGCTGGATTTTGTTTGTAGTGTTCGCACTTTTGTTCGTCTCAGTCGCCGATGCATTCAACCCATTCTATTTAACATCGTCCTTTATTTATTACGTAATCAATGGGGTAGCACTATTTGCTGGGTGGTGGGGTGGGGTATTTGTTTATTTAAGGTTAGTTAGTTGGATGAGAGAACGCACCATTTGGCTATCAGAATGGCAGCGTAGATGCCCTGATGACAAGTAGCTCAACTGTTTGGGGTTATTAGTATTGCCATTATCTCGCACTCAGGGTAAATATTTTCGATCCTTCAAAAAGTTGCTGCCAACAAACGACCGTTTTCTGGCACCTCTTCGCAGGTATCTTCCGGGATGTTGAAAAATTAGCCTTGGCAATTGTTGGCAGGCGTCCTATTGTTGACACCGTTTTCTGACAGGTATTGAGAGGTGTTGAGAATGGCGATTTTTGGCTACGGGCGTGTTTCGACATCGCAGCAGGATACTGAGAACCAGCGTCTGGAACTTGAACAAGCTGGGTGGGCGTTCGACTTTTGGTTTACTGATGTTGTTAGCGGGAAAACCCCTGCTATGCAGCGCAAAGCATTCTCAGAGTTGCTGGGCAAAATCAGGGACGATGAAACGCTGGTTGTAGCCAAACTTGACCGTTTGGGGCGTGATGCTATTGATGTGCTTCAAACGGTCCGGGTGCTATCTGATCGCGGCATCAGGGTGATAGTCCACCAGCTTGGGAATACTGATCTGACCTCCGCTGCCGGGAAGCTGTTATTGTCAATGCTGGCGGCTGTAGCTGAGATGGAGCGAGATTTGCTGATTGAGCGCACTCAGGCGGGTTTAACGCGGGCTAAAGCTGAAGGCAGGAAGTTGGGAAGACCCTCTAAAATTGCGCCAGAAGCTCGTGGAGCGATTGTAGTGAAAAAGAATAGCGGAACCAGTGTCAGCGCGTTAGCGCGCGAATATGGCGTTTCCAGAGCGACTATAGCGGCTATTGTCGATTGAATATGGAGAGTTTATGGCTTACACAGCAACGGTTATCCCTGTAATGATCGCATCCCCTGGTGATGTTACTGAAGAAAGAAGAATTATTCGGGAAGTAATCCACGAATGGAATGATATTAATTCTGCCCTCTCGAAAGTTATGCTAATTCCTATTGGGTGGGAAACCCACACATCACCGGAGCTTGGCATGAGACCTCAGGAGTTAATTAATCAGAGACTGCTAGTTGATTGCGATCTATTGATTGGTGCTTTCTGGACACGACTTGGCTCTCCGACAGGTGATGAAGCAAGTGGGACTGTTGAAGAAATTCACAAGCATTTAGACGCGGGCAAACCTGCAATGATATATTTTTCATCTAAACCCGTAGTGCTTGATACAGTGGATATGGGGCAATATGATGCCCTAAAAGCATTCAAACAAGAATGCATGCAACAAGGCTTGATTGAGACCTTTAATGAGTCAACTGATTTCAAACATAAATTATATAAACAATTGACGCTGACACTCACAAACAATTCATATCTGAAAAATATCATAAACTCTTATCGTTCAGAAGGAACTGATAATTTAAAACAAGAATCTCCTAAGATGCTTCTATCTGAAGATGCAACTTTTGTCTTGAAGATGGCATGCGAGGACGAAAGCGGTGGGATATTAATATTAGAGCATCTGGATGGAACAGATATTCATGTTGGCGGCCAAAGTCTCGGTGGGGAAAATGCTAGAGAGGTTGCTAAATGGAAATCTGCTTTAGATGAATTGAAATCCAATGAATTAATATCTTCTCGGGATTATAAAGGCGTTCAATTCGAAGTTACTCATAAAGGATGGACTCTTTTTGAATCATTGAAGAACAAGTAATTCTGCTTTAACTATTTGAAGGCGGGGAACTTACTTTCCCCGCTTCATTTCACTCAAACGAAGCCGCGATGACTTCCCCGGTGTTGGCGTTAAAAATACAGAAATATTGAAGTGGTGTTAGCATCCCCAGGCTATTAATTGCCTTAGCCTGTTGTCCGAACATTTGAATAGTTCGTTTGTTCTCGTCATGCCAGAGGTAGGTGTTGAATACCGGCTGCGTTTCACTTTCCTGCCACACATGGCGAAACGTCGCTTTCTTGTCCATTACCTGCTTGCACTCCCTGACCGGGTTATGGTGCGTTTTCGCATAGCATTCCGGGTTGTCATCTGCACATACGATATCTTTTCGTGCTGTCTGATGCTCAGCACCTACAGCAGAAAAGGCGCATACGCCCAGCACCAATGAGAGAGTGCCCAGAGTCCCCCATGCAATTGCACGTAGCGTGCTGATCTGCCGTTTTGATGTGACGTGAGCGACCACACTATAGCTGGCCCAGCTAAGCGCGGCTCCCGCCACCATTGGTAATAAAAAACCTGATCCCGCCATGATTCCCTCATTTTCGAAACAACATCGCACCTGATAGCAAACGCTGGTGAAGTCCAACTGATGACGATCATCATACTTGTTGGGTTTTAAATGTCACTATTGGTGTTTATTTTGAATCTTGTGATTGTAGTGATACAGGTTTCTTGTGAGGGTGAGTGTGCTCACATCTGGGATTTGTAGATTCAAAATGTCTCATGTGGAGCGTGGCCTTACAGTAGTCAAAATTGCACATTCAGTGCATGAAAAAGACCTTGAGAATACAGTTTGGCGAGCGGGTAAAAGAACTGCGTATAGCCACCGGAATGAGCCAGGAAGCGTTTGCTGATCGGTGTGGGTTCGCACGCAGCTATATGAGCCGAATCGAACGTGGTGGCTCTAACGCTTCTCTTGATGCGATTGAAGTGTTGGCTGGCGCTTTAAATGTCGAGCCGTGGCGATTGTTGGTGTCTGACTTGTCCGAAGATACCGACCCGGAATTACTGGTTCCCTATGCGGCCGATGGTTCGTGCTTTCATCCCGGACTGGCGAGCACGCGCGATGGTTCGTTTGGTGTAGGTGATAAAGCCTCTCAGAAGCGTTTTGGCACGTTTTCCGAAGCGCTTGAGTATCTACGTAGCATGGAGACGGCAAAATGGCGTAGGCCCAATGCCAGTGGCAACTGGGGGATTGTGTCAGCGGTGCGGTGGGACAAACTGCGAAAGTAGCGCAACTGTAAGGTTAAGAATTTTATTGCTGTATGGATGAACAGTGTTCATTGAATGCTGATAGTCTTATGTTTCATCAGCTTGTCGTTTCTATAAGAGCGAATGAAACGCCAAAATTCAGGTGCATTACGTAGGCGTTACGGTGGCGTTTGACTTTGGATTTGAAGGGGATAATTCATATAAAGAACATTGAGTTAAATGGTGGTTCTGAACAAGTTCTGCCGGGTTTAAATTCGTTTCAAAATCCGAAAGCAGTGGCGTTTACTTAACGCCCATGCACTTGCGCAAGAATGTTGTAGTTCCTGCTACAAAACCCTCCTACAATACGTCGAGTTTTTGTTAATAAATCCATGGGATTACGAGATCTTTGGAGCGGGGGTGATTTCCCTTCGCCCGCTCCAGAATTTCCTCCAGATGGCAAAATTCTAAAAAGACTCTTTTGATTTCAATATATTAATTAATATGCGATGTTTTGATCGTTCTACCGTTGAACGACGACTTATCAACATAAAGTACTCCACTAATTATCACGGATAGCTACTATTAAAATGTGAGCATAACTATTCGGCGGCGGCAGTTATTGCTTTTGCACTGCGATGGTTCAACGTGAAAGAAAATCTGACCCGTGTCTTGTCTCTTACACCTGGCTAAACAAACTTAAGCCGTTGTTCGCTCATCACTGATACTTTAACCATCTTCCGGTTTCAGCATTGTGCAGCGCAAACTGCAAACGCCATATTTTTGGAGTGACTGTATGAAAATACGCCGTTATGATTGCAATTCATACAGAGACAAAGGGATTAAGACATGGATACAGTCGAGGAACTTAACGGAACATACTTCTATGCAGGGCGTTCAAACCTCACTGCCTCGGAACTCTTTTTCATGGTCTTCTGTGAAAATGTCATAGATCAACTTGGTTTAGGTCTTGTTGATTTCGGTGCTGTAGTTGCCATTGTGTCCGGGCGTAACACTCTCCCGACAAGAGCAAAACCGAACGGCGCTGAAAAGGGAACATCTTATGCGTCTAAAGCTTCACGAAAAGTTTTCAAAAAAGCGCAGTTCCCATTCGGTATCAAACAGCCTTCCGTTATTGGTGGTTATCCACCTTCTACTATCAGAATCAGGGCAGTAGCTAACATTGGAACCTTTACTGGAAGGGCTATTCCTGTTGTGGGATGGGTAATTTTAGCTTCTGATATCTCTCAAATCACCTATCGCACTATCCGAGACTACAACGCTATAGCGCGGGGTAACGATAAGTTATGGTAAACAATGTTGAGCAACGCGTTTATGCGTTTGTACGGCCTTACGCAGGCACGTACCTATTCAAGTTCAAGCAAGTAGAGCTAACACCTGAAACGGATCTTGATTCTGATTTGAGTCTTGATGAACTTGAAGCTGGTGAGTTGATGGATACGTTTTTCGATGTGTTCAAGGTTGAACGGGGAAATTTTAAAATTGAAACTTACTATCCTGACGTACCCGTTTCATGGAATCCATTCAAGAAAACAGAGCCTGTTCCTGTTCCAGATTTTAATATTGGTATGCTGATCGAATCAGCAAAAGCTGGCAGATGGTTGTATGGGAGTCCTTCCGAAAAATCGTCGGGGTAAGGCTTATCACGATGAGTGAGAAAGCATGTATCTTCCACCCTACGAGATTATTCCCCTGAAGAGTCTGACTACTCGTTGCTACACAGATACAGAAGTGTGATGAGAGGATTTCCAGTATGAAAAAATCAGTGCTTCTGCCTTTCATTCACGAATTTTTCATTGATAGTAATGGGAAGTTGGATCTCACCAACCAATATTATGCGCGCGACACGGTGAGTAAACTCTCAACAGAGCTGACTCACGTTAATACACCTGCAACCGTAAGTCAGACGAGCATTCACCTGAAATGTGCCGCCAGCTGAGACAACTCCACTGGCGTTATATCAATATTTATTTCCCCTCAACCAATCTCCAGCTCCCCCAGCGCCGCCAGCAGCGCATCCACCTTCGGCAGCAGCTGCTTGCGGCGGGGCCAGACCAGGGTCAGCGGCAGGCCGTCGGGCTGCTGCTCGGGGAGGATCACTTCGAGTTCGCCGCGCGCCAGCGCCCTGCGCACCAGCCAGGAGGGCATCTGGGCGACGCCGAGACCGCCGCACAGCGCCTGCATCTGGGCATCGACGTCGCCCAGCGCCATGCGGTGCGGCACGCTGCGCCAGTGCGGATGCCCGTCGGCGGTGGTGAACAGCCAGGGCTTGGTGCTGCCGTCTACCCGCTCGTACATAATGGCCTGATGCGCCAGCAGCTCGCTTTCGCTGCCGGGGCGGCCCGCGCGGTCGAGATACGCCGGCGAAGCGCAGAACAGCATCCGCTCGCGGCCCATCTGGCGGCAGCCGAGGGAGGCCGGCAGGTCCGGCGAGCCGCCGATGCGCACCGCGACGTCAATGCCCTCGTCGAACAGGTCGATAAAGCGGTCGGAGAAGGTGACGTTCAGCTCCAGATCCGGATGCTGCTGGCAAAAAGGGATCAGCAGAGGCATCACCTCCAGGCGGCCGTAGGTGTTCGGCAGGGCAACGCGCAGCCGCCCGGCGGGGATGCTGCGCTGCGCCGCCAGCACGGCTTCGGCTTCCGCCAGCTCCTCCAGAATGCGCAGGCAGGTCTGGTAGTAAGCGCTCCCGGCATCCGTGAGCGCCAGTCTGCGGGTGGTGCGCTCCAGCAGCTGCGAGCCCAGCCTGGCTTCCAGCCGGGTGACGCTTTTGCTCACCGCCGAGCCGGTGACGTGCAGGCGTTCCGCCGCGGCGGAAAAGCTGCCGCTCTCGACGGCGGTGACGAAGGGCACAATGTCTTTCAGGCGCTGGTCGTGCATGATTCATGAACTCAGGTTGGAAATGATGTGAATTAATAGCAGAGATAAGAACTCAATTCACTATTAGTCTGTAGTAACGGAAACTGAGGAGAATTGAGATGCAAAAACGAGCCTTAATTGTCGGCATCAGCGGCGTGATCGGTAGCGCCCTGGCGGAGAAGCTCCAGCGCGAGGGCTGGCAGGTGAGCGGACTGTCGCGCGGCCGCGGCGCGGTCCCGCAGGGCTGCCGCAGCCTGACTGCCGATCTTACCGACGCCGATGCAGTGCGGGCGGCGCTGAGTCAGGAGCAGCCAGACGCGCTGTTCTTCAGCGTCTGGTCGCGGCAGGAAAATGAAAAAGAGAACGTTCGCGTTAACGGCGGCATGGTGCGCAACGTCATTGACGCCCTCGGCGAGCGGCTCAGCGGGGCGCACGTGGCGCTGGTCACCGGCCTGAAGCACTACCTCGGGCCGTTTGAAGCCTACGGTAAAGGCGCCGTGCCGGTAACGCCGTTTCGTGAAGAGCAGGGGCGGCAGCCGGTAGAGAACTTCTACTATGCCCAGGAAGACGCGGTTTTTGCCGGCGCGGAGCGGTACGGCTACCGCTGGAGCGTCCATCGCCCGCACACCATCATCGGCTATGCGCTGGGTAACGCCATGAACATGGGCCAGACGCTGGCCGTTTACGCGACACTGTGCCGCGAGAAGGGCTGGCCGTTTATCTTCCCCGGCTCGCCGGAGCAGTGGAACGGTCTGGCCGACGTGACCGACGCGGGCCTGCTGGCGGAGCAGCTGCTGTGGGCCGCCACCGCCGAAGAGGCGGCGAACGAAGATTTCAACGCCGTCAACGGCGATGTCTTCCGCTGGAACTGGCTGTGGCCCCGGCTGGCAGCGTATTTCGGCATCGAGGCGGCGGAGTATCCGGCGCAGATGATGCCGCTGGAGAACCGCATGCAGGATGCGGCGGAAGCGTGGCGCGAGATAGCGGCGCGGGAGCAGCTGCGCGAGCCGGACATCAACAGGCTGGCCTCCTGGTGGCACACCGATGCCGACCTCGGGCGCCCGATGGAGGCGTTTACCGACATGAGTAAAAGCCGAAAAGCCGGCTTTACCGGCTATCGCTCGACGCTGGATTCCTTTACCGCGCTGTTTGACAGGCTGAAAGCGGAGAATATTATTCCCCGCTAAGCGCCGCAGGCTGCTTTACGTTAGCTGGGCGGCGAGGACCGATACAATCAGATGTAACGGCCGGGGCCGCCCGGCGGGCCTGCTATCGCCATATCAACAAACGGAGAGACTTACGATGCCTGAAACGCGGCGCCTGATCCTCAGACAGTGGCAGGAGCGTGACTTAGCGCCGTTTGCCGCCCTCAATGCCAGCCCCGAGGTGATGCACTTTTTTCCGGCCGTCATGAGCGCGCAGGAGAGCGATGCCCTGGCCGCACGCCTGCGGGCGACCATTGACGCCAACCGCGGCTGGGGATACTGGGCCGTTGAGCTGAAAGCGACGGCCCAATTTACCGGCTTCGTCGGGCTTGCCGACCAGCCCGACCGCTATCCCTTTTCGCCGTGCACGGAAATCAGCTGGCGGCTGGATAAAAAGTTCTGGCACCGGGGCATTGCCCTGGAAGCCGCGCGGGCCGCGCTGAACTATGCGTTTGACGTGCTGGAGCGCGAGGCGGTTGTGGCCTTCACCTCTGTTCATAACGCCCCTTCGGAGCGTCTGATGCAGCGGCTGGGCATGCGCAAACAGGGGCAGTTTTTTCATCCGGCGCTGCCGCGCGAACACTGGCTGGCGGAGCATGTGCTGTACCGGGTGGAGCGGGAGTCGTACCCGCGATAATGGATTACGCAAAGAAGTCAGATAGCGTGCATCACAAGCGATCAGATGTTAAGAGCCGCAATAATGCTGGCCTCCATCTTTTCCGGCGTAGTGTACGGCGCAAAACGCCTCAGCGGCTTACCGTCGCGCCCGATCAGGAACTTGGTGAAGTTCCACTTAATTCGCCCGCCCAACACGCCGGGCAGCGCCTTTTTCAGATAGCGAAACACCGGGTGAGCGGCGCTGCCGTTAACCTCGACTTTCCCGAACATCGGGAAGCTGACGCCGTAGTTAACGCGGCAGGTCTGCGCGATCTCGTCTGCCCCGCCGGGCTCCTGCTTGCCGAACTGGTTGCAGGGGAAGCCGAGCACCACCAGCCCCTGGTCGGCGTATTTCTTATAGAGCGCCTCAAGTCCGCCGTACTGGGGCGTGAATCCGCAGCGGCTGGCGGTGTTCACCACCAGCACGACTTTGCCCGCGTAATCAGCCATAGAAACCGGCTGGCCGTCCAGGCTGAGAGCAGAGAGTTGATGGAAGGGGGGCATAGCGGGCTCCTTGAGACAGGGCCGGTTCAGCGCCATGGCTGAGCCAAGACTATTATCGATTCTGATAGCAATCCTGACGGTTTTCGCCACCTTTTACCACCCCTCAGCACCTACCCGAGAGCACGCCTGAACAAGTGCGCCCGCAGGTCTGCTCTACATTGTTATAATCCCCCAGCCCGGAGCCGCCCCATGCTCGTTAAACGTATCGTCGCCAACATTTACGCCGCCGATCTCGCGCCGCTGCGCCGCTTTTATCAGGACATACTCGGTCTTGACCTGGCGATGGATCACGGCTGGATCCACACCTTCGCCGCGGATGCGGAGATGCGCGTTCAGCTCAGCGTTGCCGCTGAGGGCGGCTCGGGAACGCCGGTGCCCGATCTGTCTGTCGAGGTGGATGACGTGAATGAGGCGCTGCGGCGGGTGATTGACGGCGGCTACGCCGTTGAGTACGGGCCTGTTGATGAGCCGTGGGGCGTGCGCCGCTTTTATGTTCGCGATCCGGCCGGCAGGCTTATCAATATCCTTTCGCATATCTGATCCCGCTACAGCGCCGCCACCCACGCTTTTACCTGCTCAATACGCCGTTCGCGTGCGTCGAGGGTGCGGCGGGCCGCCGTTGATTGTCTGAGCACCAGCGCAGTAGGCAGCAGTTCATCAATAAAATGCGCCTGCGACGGATCCAGCGCCAGCGCGTGCTGCACTGCGCGCTCGCTCAGCAGATCGAAGTCCTGGGCAACGGTGGTCAGCGCCGGCAGGAAGAACTGGCTGTCCGGGGTATCGTCGTAGCCGATCACCGAGAGATCCTGCGGTACTCGCCTGCCGCTCTGGTGCAGGGCGTGCAGCGCGCCGAGCGCCATCTGATCGTTGGCCACCAGCATTGCCGTAATGTCCGGCGCCTGGCGCAGCAGCGCCATTGCCTGCGTCCAGCCGCTGCTGGCGCTCCAGTCGCCGTGGGCCGTGGGGGCATCCTCAGCGCCCAGCCCGGCCAGCGTCTCCTGCCAGCTGCCGAGGCGCAGGCGCGCGGAAACAGAGCCCATCGGTCCCGCCAGCAGGGCGAAGCGCCGGTGCCCCAGGGCCCAGAGGTGTTCGATGCTGCTGCGGCTGCCGTCCCGGTGATCGAAGCCGAGGTGGTGGACGCCGGCGTCCGGCGGTACGTCGAGGAACAGGCACTGCATCTCCGGGTGACCGGCGGCCAGGCGTTCGGCGTCCTCTTTTTCCAGCGGCAGGCTGATTATCGCCCGGTCGAGGTTCTGCGCCCTGAACTCGTCGAGGATGGCCCGGATGGCGGGCAGCTCCAGGGTTTCAGCCATCGAAATCACCACCTGATAGCCGCGCGCTGCGGCGTGGATCTTCACCGCTGCGGCAATCTGCGAAGGCGCGTGGAGGTTCAGGCTGGTAGTGATGAGCCCCAGCGTCGGCAGCGCCTTCCCGGCCAGCAGCTGGGCGGAGCGGTTGGGGACATAGCTTAGCCGGGCCATGGCATCGAGCACTTTCTCCTGCGTCCGGGCGGAGACGATGCCGGGATTGTTCAGCACCCGGGAGACCGTCTGCTGAGAGACGCCCGCCAGCGCCGCGACGTCTTCCAGCGTTGCCTGTCGCTTCACCATAAACCATCCTCTTGATTTTGTCGTTCGCTAACATTTTATGTCGGATCGACGACATTACGCCTTATTCGCCTATTAAACTGTGAAATTGTTCAACTAATGACAGTAAAGATATTGATGAAGTTAATGCGGCGGCGTATTTAGTGAATTAAATGTCATGCGCTATACATTTTGCGCATTCGCCAGACTCATACAGGGGCCACGCTATGCACTCACCGCTTACCCGCCGCGAAACGTCGCTTGAGCAGGTTCTGGCTCGCCGGGACTGGCAGGAGCCGACGATCCTCCACGTGAATCGCCTGCCGTCCCACGCGCCGTTTTGCAGCTGGCGCGATGAGGCGCAGGCGAGGGACGGGCTTCCCTCCGCGCGGCGGATCCTGCTCGACGGCGCGTGGCAGTTTACCTGGCACGCCCGGCCGGAGGCGGTCGATCCGCGCTGGCTGGCGGAGGATCTGCCGCAGAGCCGGCCGATCCCCGTCCCGTCGAACTGGCAGCTTGCGGGCTATGACGCGCCGATCTACACCAACGTGCGCTATCCGATTACCACCACGCCGCCGCGGGTGCCGGAGGAGAACCCCACCGGCTGCTATTCGCGGACGTTTACCGTCCCACCGGCGTGGCTGGCGCAGGGGCAGACGCGGATCGTATTTGACGGCGTCAGCTCGGCGTTTCATCTCTTCTGCAACGGCGAGTGGATCGGCTACTCGCAGGACAGCCGCCTGCCCGCCGAATTCGATCTCAGCGGCGCGCTGCGCGCAGGCGAGAACCGCCTCTGCGTACTGGTGCTGCGCTGGAGCTGCGGCACCTGGCTTGAGGATCAGGATATGTGGCGGATGAGCGGCATTTTTCGCTCGGTATCCCTTCTGCACAAGCCGCAGACCCACATTGCGGATTTCACCCTCACGCCGGCGCTGGACGCCCTCTATCGCGACGGCGAGCTGTGCGCCGATGTGCAGGTCAGCGCGGCGCAGGCCGGCGCGGAGGTGGCGCTGACCCTCTGGCAGGGCACGGAGAAAGTGGCCTGCCAGCGCAGCCCGCTGGGCACGGCAATCGTTGACGAGCGCGGCGCTTACGCCGAGCGGGTGGCCTTTGCGCTGCCGGTGAAGGCGCCCCGGCTGTGGAGCGCTGAGAGCCCGGAATGTTACCGGGCGGTGATCTCCCTGTACGACGCCGACGGCGCGCTGCTTGAGGCGGAGGCCGCCACCGTCGGCTTTCGCCGGGTTGACATCAGCGGCGGCCTGCTGCGGCTCAACGGTAAACCGCTGCTGATCCGCGGCGTGAACCGCCACGAATTTCATCCCGAACGCGGCCAGGCGATTAACGAAGCGGACATGGTGCAGGATATTCTGCTGATGAAGCAGAACAATTTTAACGCCGTGCGATGCTCGCACTATCCCAATGCGCCCCGCTGGTACGAGCTGTGCGACCGCTACGGCCTGTACGTGGTCGATGAGGCCAACATTGAAACCCACGGCATGGTGCCGATGGGGCGGCTGAGCGACGATCCGGCCTGGTTCCCGGCCTACAGCGCCAGGGTAACGCGAATGGTGCAGTGCAACCGCAACCATCCGAGCATCATCATCTGGTCGCTGGGCAACGAGTCGGGGCACGGCAGTACCCACGATGCCCTCTATCGCTGGCTGAAAAGCGCCGATCCCTCCCGGCCGGTGCAGTACGAGGGCGGAGGCGCGAATACCGCAGCTACCGATATCGTCTGCCCGATGTACGCCCGCGTTGATGAGGATCAGCCGTTCCCGGCGGTGCCGAAGTGGTCGATTAAGAAGTGGGTGGGGATGCCGGGCGAGCAGCGGCCGCTGATCCTCTGCGAATACGCTCACGCCATGGGCAACAGTCTGGGCGGTTTTGACGCCTACTGGCGCGCCTTCCGCCAGTATCCCCGCCTGCAGGGGGGCTTTGTCTGGGACTGGGCGGATCAGGCGCTGCGCATCGAAACCGACGACGGCCTGCCGGGCTGGGCCTACGGCGGCGATTTCGGCGATACCCCCAACGATCGCCAGTTCTGCATGAACGGTCTGGTCTTCGCCGATCGCGCCCCGCATCCGTCGCTGACGGAGGCGAAGCACGCCCAGCAGTTCTTCCAGTTTTCGCTGCGCGACCGGCGGCCGCTGCGGGTTGCCGTACGCAGCGAGTATCTGTTTCGCGCCACCGATAACGAGCGCCTCTACTGGCGCATTGAGGCTGCCGGGGAGATTATCCGCGCCGGTGAAGCCACGCTGGCCCTCGGTCCGGAGGAGGAGGCGCTGCTGACCCTGGCGGACGACCTCAGCCTGCCCGCCGCGGCGCAGCACCTCTACCTGACGCTGGAGGTGCGCCAGTTGCGCGAAACCGCCTGGTCTCCCGCCGATCACCTCGTGGCCTGGCAGCAGTTCCCGCTGGCCTCGGGGCTGGCCGTCCCGGCCGCCACGCAGCCGGGCCAGCGCCCGGTGCTGGAGGTAGAGGAGGACGGCTACGCGATTACCCACGGCAACCAGCGCTGGCAGTTCGACCGCCGCAGCGGGCGGCTGACCGCGTGGTGCGCGGACGGCGAAAATCGCCTGCTGAGTCCGCCCGGCGATCTGTTCGTGCGCGCGCCGCTGGATAACGACATCGGCGTCAGCGAGGCGGATCGCATCGATCCCAACGCCTGGTCAGAGCGCTGGAAGGCGGCGGGGCTGTACCAGCTGGAGACGGAGTGTGTGAGCTGCGAGGCAAGCCTCTATGCCGATCGGGCCGAGGTGATCAGCACGTTCCGCTATTACCGGCCCGGCGGCGAGCTGGCTATCCTCAGCCGCTGGCAAATGGTGGTGGACGACCGGGGCGCGATGCACATTGCCGTCGACGGCGAGCGGGCGGGCAATCTGCCGCCTCTGGCCCGCATCGGTCTCGCTTTCCAGGTGCGTCCGGAAGCGCAGGCGGTCGAATGGCTCGGGCTGGGACCGCATGAAAACTACCCCGATCGCCGCAGCAGCGCCTGTTTCTCCCGCTGGAAACGGCCGCTGGAGGAGATGAGCACGCCCTACGTTTTCCCCAGCGAAAATGGCCTGCGCTGCGACACCCGGGAGCTGAAGTACGGCGGCTGGCAGGTTGCCGATAAGTTCCACTTCTCCGTTATGCCCTACGGTATCCGGCAGCTGATGGAGAAAGACCACTGGCACCTGATGTGCCCGGAAGCGGGCGTATGGATAACCCTCGACCACCGGCATATGGGCGTCGGCGGCGATGACTCCTGGACGCCGAGCGTGCAGCCGCAGTGGCTGCTTGAGGAGACGCAGTGGCATTACCGGATTACGATTGGCTACAGGACGTTATCATAAAAGGCGTGAAAAATGTCGGGTCTGCAGCGGCGGGCCCGACATGAAGTGGCTTAAAACACGCTGACCCACATCGCGGATATCGGCATCGCCAGCACCAGTGAGGGCAGCATATTGGCGACCGGAAAGAGCTTGATGCCGCAGATGCGAAGCCCGGTGGCCACCATCAGCACGCCGCCGACGGCGCTGAAGTCCGCCTGCATCTGTGCGTTGGTGAGCGGCAGGATAAACACTGCGCTCCAGGCCAGCGCCAGCTGAATGATCAGCTGCGGAAAGGCGATAATGGCAACCGCAAAGCCCAGCGAGGTGGCAAAAATGGCGGCGGTAAACAGGTCGAGGAACGACTTGGCGATAAGGACGCTGGTGTCGCCGGTCATCCCTTCGTTCATCGCGCCGAAAATACCGGTGCCGCTGGCGCAGAACAGGACGATGATCGCCACGTAGCTCTGCAGGAACTTCTCATGCTCCTCGTCGCTGACTTTTTCGACGCGCAGCAGGATCTCAACCAGTCCTTTGGCCTTGCTGCCCAGCCGGCCAATGCCTTTTTCCAGATAGACCAGCTCGCCGAGCAGGGCGCCGAGGATGACGGAGAGCACCATCACCGGCATGTGCGCCACTTTCATTACCAGAACAATGCCCATGCACAGCGACGTTGCGCCGAAGATGAGCGGCATACTGGTGCGCACGCGCTCCGGCAGGCGCGTGCTCAGCATGGCGCCGGCTAATCCGCCGAGCAGCACCGCCGCGCCGTTGATATAGGGACCCATAATCACGATTCGTTTCTCCCGCGTGTTAACGTCAATGTTTCGCCCCAGCGGGGCAGCTCCTCACAGTCGAGACCGAGCAGCCCCAGCGCCCGGGCGGCGCTGTGGCTGACTATCTCTTCCACGCTTTGCGGACGTGCGTACATCGCCGGCACCGGCGGAAAGACGATGGCGCCGGCTTCGGTGACGTACTGCATGTTGCGCAGGTGCCCCGCATGCAGGGGCGTTTCCCTGACCATCAGGACCAGCCGGCGGCGCTCCTTGAGCACCACATCGGCTGCCCGCGTCAGCAGGTTGTCCGTCAGGCCGTTGGCGATGGCGGCCAGGGTGTGCATTGAGCAGGGCGCCACCACCATGCCGTCGGTGCGAAAGGATCCGCTGGCGATGGCCGCGCCGACGGCGCGGATCGGATAGACCTCGTCCGCCATCGCGGCCACGTCGTCGGCGCTAAGATCGGTTTCGTGTTCGCGATTGAGGTGTCCCGCCGCTGAAATGACCAGATGACTCTCCACCTCCAGCAGCCGCAGCAGCCGCAGCACCTGCACGCCGTACGAAAAGCCGGATGCGCCGCTGATGCCGACGATAACGCGCCTGCGCTTTGCCGCTTTCCCTGACATGGCGCCTCCTTACTGGATAAAGCCCGGAATAAAGCGGCTTACGTCCACTTCCAGAAATTCGCTGCGCTGGAAGTTAGCCTTCAGATCGTAGGGCACGGTGCAGTCGAAAATCGCTTTACAGGCAATACCGTGGGCCCGTACCGACGGGCTGAAGGCCGGATCGGAGGACGGGTCGAGCGGATGGCAGCGCACGCCGGGAATAAAGATGGTGCTGACGTCGCCCTGATAGCGGGTGGTCATCGCCCACATCACGTCGTTCATATCGAAGATATCGACGTCCTCGTCCACCAGCATCACGTGCTTGAGTTCAGAGAAGGCGGAGAACGCCAGCAGCGCGGCCTGGCGCTGGCGGCCTTCGTCGGCTGGGGTGCGCTTTTTCACCTGCAGCACCGCGAGGTATTTGCCGGTGCCCGGCGACGGGCAGTGAACGTTCTGCACGAAGCCCGGCAGGGCGCGCTCCACCATCTGCAGAATACTGGCTTCGGTGGGGATCCCGGCCATGTTGGTGTGCTCATCGCTGGGCCCGATGCAGGTCTGGAGGATCGGATGGCGGCGGTGGGTGATGGCCTTCACTTTGATCACCGGCACGGCAGCCTGCGCGGCGCCGGTATAGCCCGGAAACTCCGGCATCGCTTTGCCGGTGTGGGTGTTCTGGTCTTCCTGAAGCCGCACGTTAGGCAGCAGCTCCCCTTCGATAACCACTTCGGCGTTGGCGATAGCCCGGGCGTTCACCGTCACGCAGTCGCTCAGTTCAACCGCCTGCTGGCGCAGACTGCCGGCAATGGAGAGTTCGTCAAAGCCGAGCGGCGTAGTCGGCGGCTCAAAGCAGGCGCCAATTTCAATGGCGGGATCGACGCCGATGCTGATGGAGATAGGCAGCGGTTTACCCGCCGCTTCCGCTTTCTGGCGGAAGACGTCGAGATGGCGGCCCGGCACGAAGTACATTGAGATCTCATCTTTGCTCTGCACGCACAGGCGGTGGATGGTCACATCGTGATCGCCGGTTTCCGGATCGGCGGCGTAGCACATGCCCAGGGTGAAATAGGGGCCGGCATCTTCAGGGGTATTGGTGGGGGCGGGCAGGATCTTGAGAATATCGAAATCCGGATCGGAGGCGAGATGGACGACCTCCTGGCAAACCGCTTTTTCGCGAGGGATAACGACCGGCGGGATCGGATGGCTGGCGGCGTCCTTGAGCATAAACGCCAGCTTCTCCGGCGCGGTGCCAAACAGGCGGGCGACGCGCTTGCGTGACGACAGCAGGCCAATCAGCACCCGCATATCATCGTAGCCTTTGACCTTATTAAAAATCATCGCCGGGCCGATGCGGGTCGGGCGTTTGACGGTGCCGTGGGCGCCGACGTAGCGGTAGACGCCGGACAGTTCGGCGATCGGATCAACCGGCTCATCGGTGTAAATCAGCTCATCGTCGTACTGGCTCAGCGCGGCAATCGCCGAGCGCAGATCGATCACTTTATTTTCCTTTTCAGACATTATTGAGTCCTCCTCGAACTCTGCTCACTAAGGCTTGGCCGACGCGAAAGGGCGGCGCCGGGCATAACATTGACGCACGGCCCCGGGTGCTGGCCGCAAATTCAACATCTTGATTGCTCTCTAGTTTCTGGAGTGAGGCGGTTGGAGTCCAATAATAAATACCCTAAGATTAATAATGAATTATTATCAGATACGCTATGGTCAAAGGACGGATCGTGGACATTAAACAGCTACAATCATTTCTTACGCTGGCGGAGGAGCTGCACTTTGGGCGTGCGGCCCGGCGCCTTAACATTGCGCAGCCCGCCCTGAGTCTGCACATCAAAGCGCTGGAGCAATCCCTGGGGCTGGCGCTGTTTGCCCGCGACCGGCGCAGCGTCACCCTGACCTACGAAGGCGAGCGCCTGACGCAGGAGGTGCGCGCCGTTCTTTGCGCGCTCAAGCAGCTGCAAAGCTGCGCGCAGGGACTGCGCAGAGGGTACAGGGGGCGCATCCGCATAGGCTATGTCGGATCGTCGATTCTCGATCCCGGCATCACGATGTTAATTAATCATTACAGAAAGAAAAATCCGCAGGTGGATATCACCATCGAAGAACATTGCGTTAACGAACAGATTACGCTGCTGCTCGGCGACGGGCTGGATATCGGTATTCTTCGCGCGCCGATCCCGCACTACGATGAACTGCACTCGCTCAATGCCACCACGCGCCCGCTGGTGGCGGTGCTGCCCCGCAGTCACCCGGCGCTCGCCGGGCGGCGCATTTCGCTGAAGGCGCTGGCCAATGAGCCGTTTTTGATCCAAAAAGATCCGCCCGGCGTCGGGCTAGGCTGGTCGGCGCTGACGGCCTGCGAGCGGGCCGGATTCGTTCCGCGCGATATTCGCTTTACCCGCGATGTCTCTTCGGCGATGGGGCTGGTATCGATGGGCATGGGCGTGACCCTGGTGCCGGAGACGCAGCTCTCCGCCATGCTTGCGGATATCGGCTACTGCCTGCTTGACGATCCGCAGGCTACCACCACGCTGCAGATGTGCTGGCCGCGTCGGGCCGCCGGTACGCCGCTGCTAAGATTTGTGCAGGACGCCCGGGAACTGTTCTGCTAGCGGCCCGCCTGGCCGGTGCTGCTGAAGCGCTGGCGGTAATCGGAAGGCGATACCCCAATCCGCTTTTTGAAGGTGCGGCGCATGTGCTCCTGCGAGCTGAACCCCGCCGCAAAGGCGACCTGCTTCAGGCCGTGCGCCGAGGTTTCCAGATACTGGCGGGCCAGCTCCAGGCGGACATTCTCAATAAACTGCGTCGGCGACAGCCCGGTCTGCTTTTTCAGCGTGCGCATGAAATTGCGCTCGCTCATGGCGAAGGCGGCGGCCAGCCGGTGAATGCTGATGCTCTCCTGCGGGGAGTCCAGCACCCGCCCGCGCAGCCTTGCCGCCAGGGAGTGCTCCTCATTCTGGCTCTGCAGCAGGGCGCTGAACTGCGACTGCCCGCCCTGGCGCTTGAGATAGACCACCAGTTCCCGGGCCACGTCCAGCGCCACCTCGCGGCCAAAGTCATCCTCGACGATAGAGAGCGCCAGATCGATTGACGCGGTGACCCCGGCGGAGGTCCAGATTTTGCCCTGCCTGATAAAGATGGCGTTGCTGTCAACGTTAACGGCAGGATAGCGCTGCTGCAGCTTATCGGAGACCCGCCAGTGGGTAGTGGCCCGCAGGCCGTTGAGCAGCCCTGCCTCCGCCAGAAAGAAGGAGCCGGAGCAGAGGGCGACAAGCTCCCTGACCCGCAGGCCGCTGTTTTTCAGCCAGGCAACGATCTCGCCGTTTTCGACCACGGCGTTCTCGATATCCGGCGAACCGAGCAGAATAACCCGCCCGTTAAGCAGATCGGGCGAGGCGAGGGGGACCGTTGCCAGCAGGCTGATATGATTATCTGACATCACCGGCCCCGGCGCGGACGCGGCAAAGGCGACGTCATAGCCCGGCGCTTTGCCCGCCGCGGCGAGCCGGGCGTTGGCGTAGTTGAAGACGCTGAGCGGACCGGTGGCCTCAAGCAGCTTGAAGCCAGGATAGAGGACGATTGATATCAGTGATGTTGCCAAAGCTGTCCCTCATTAGAGCCAAAAGAAAAGGTCCACCGGCGCGCTGATGGACCTTTTCATCAGCGCAATCAGGCGAGCTGCAGGAGCTTCTCTTTCAGCGATTTCGCGGTAGCTGCCGGGTTGGCAGCATTATAGATCCCGCCCCCGACGACCGCTGTTTCGGCACCTGCTGCGGCGACGATATCGACCGTATCGAGGGTGATGCCGCCGGCAACGGCGAATTTCACGTCAGTTCCTGCGATAGTAGCAAGAAGCGCCGGCAGGGAGTAACCCTCCTGGGCCTGCTCGTCCAGTCCGGCGTGCAGCTCAACGGTTCCGACGCCGAGCTTCCGCAGCTCGTCGATGCGCGCCAGCCGGTGCGTCGGCGGGACGCCGATCAGATCGACGACCACCGATTTCCCCAGCTTATTTGCAGCATTTACTGCCCCTGCGATGGTTCCATCGGCGGCAACCGCCAGCACGGAAACGGCATCGGCCCCAGCGTTTAAGGCCAGTTCGGCCTCCAGCGCGCCGGCGTCCATGGTTTTCAGGTCGGCAAATAAAAATTTATCCGGCCAGCGGGATTTAATTTCACGCAATACCGACAGCCCCTCTATTTTTATCAGCGGGGTGCCCACTTCAATAATATCGACATAGGGGGCGATATCATTTAATAAGTTAACGGCGGCGTCGGTGGACAGCAGGTCGAGTGCAACTTGTAGTTTCATTATTTACTCCATATTAGCGTGGCGGGCCCACAGCACTTCCGCGGGCTGAGCGCTCATCTTCCACAGCAGATGGAAAAGCGCGTCGAGAAGAAGAACGGTGGCCTGCTCAAACAGCGAGCCGGCGTACTGAACGGAAACGGTGCGCTGATGCGCATCTTTGACCGCAGCGTGCAGCACGATCTGCTGCTGGGCGTAGTCTGCGAGCGGGCTGCGGGCATCGGCGACGATCGCCAGCACGGCCGCGCCGACGGCCTGCGCCTGCTGCGCGGCGCTGAGGATCCCCGGCGTTCTGCCGGAGCCGGAGGCCACCAGCAGGACGTCGCCTTCGCCGATGGCGGGGCAGGTGACGTCCCCCACGGCGTGCGCCTCCAGGCCGAGGTGCATAAAGCGCATGGCGGCCATTTTCACCGCCAGGCCGCTGCGCCCGGCGCCGTAGAAAAAAAGGCGCCTGCCGCGTTGCAGCGCCTGAATAAACGGCGCGAGGCTCGCTTCATCTATTTCGGAAAATAGCGTGGACAGCTCGGTAAATATTTTCTGAAAAACAACCGACGGCATTGGAATAGTTTTTTCCATGGCATAAATCCCGTGCGTTAAATGAATAACGGCAGGGTAACAGAGGCGAAATAGCGGAAAAATAGCGGCGGCGGGGTCTGTCTGAATAGGGAGGCGGGTTGTCCGATTTACGCGGATGTCGGCATAACGTTAAGGATTTATCGGGCGTCGGGCCCGCCCTCAGGCGGACCCGGCGCGATCAGGGGCGGTCGCTCCGCTGGCCCGCCGCGCGGCGGTACTCTTCGCGCAGGGCGGCGATGAGCGCCGCCGCCGGCATTTCCCGAAGCAGGTTGACGCCCTGTCCGGCCCAGTGGGCGCCGTAGCCCTCCTCACCCTGCGCTCTGGCGGCGGTTGCCAGCGCTTTACCCGCGTCGTAGGCCAGCGGATAGGGGGCGATGGCGCGCGGATCGGCGCGGCGGCCCAGCGCGCAAAAGGCGTTATCCACGCAGCGGGCGGGGCGGCCGGAGATGGCGGCGGTCAGCCAGGTCCGGCGCTCGCCGGGGGCGGAGAGCGCCCGGCGGTAGCCCTCGTCGGCGGCGGATTCCGGGCAGAGCAGGAAGGCGGTGCCCAGCTGGACGCCGTCGGCGCCGAGCGTCATGGCGGCATGAATACCCGCTCCGTCCATAATGCCCCCGGCGGCGATGAGCGGAATATCAAGATGGGGCCTGAGCAGCTGCACCAGCGCCAGCGTGCTGCTCTGGTAGTCCACGTCGTTCAGATCGAACGTGCCCCTGTGGCCGCCCGCCTCAATGCCCTGGGCGATGACCATATCAATGCCCGCCGCCCGGATCTGCCGCGCCTCGTCGAGGCAGGTGGCGGTAGCGGCAAGCATAATGCCCCTGTCGTGCAGGCTGGCAATGGTCTGCGCGTCGGGCAGGCCGAAGTGGAAGCTGACCACCGCCGGGCGCTCCGCGAGCAGCATCTCCAGCATTTCCCGGTGGCCGCGGAAGCTGGCGTAGATCTCCGCGAGCCGGGCGGGCGGTTCGGCGTGAAAACGGGCAAACTGCGGGCGCAGGACCTCAACCCAGGCCGCTTCGGCGGCGGCGTCCCTGGCGGGCGGCGCGTGGCAGAACAGATTGACGTTGAAAGGGCGGTCGGTCAGCGCCCGGGTGCGGCGGATGGCCTCCTGCGCGCGGGCAACGCTGCTGGCGCCCAGCCCCAGAGAGCCCAGCGCTCCGGCGTTGCTGACGGCGGCGGCCAGCTCCGGCGTGGAGACCCCGGCCATCGGGGCCTGGATCAGCGGAATATCAATAGCAAGGTACTGGCTAAGTCGGTCAGACATGGGATTCTCGTCGGTTGAGGGCGCCGCGGTGGTGGGCACAAATGATACAACATTGCAGGATGTAACATTTTTTGCCATGCTTTAACACTCAGGATATATCTCTATTTGGCGCTAATCACAAAAATGGAATTGATAACATGAGTGAGAACAGTACCGCAGCAAAGAAGCCGGTAAGCCAGATTAACAAAGCGGTTTTTTTCACATCCGCTTTGTTAATATTCCTTCTTGTCGCTTTTGCCGCCATGTTCCCCGAGCAGGCGGACAGCAGGCTTAAAGTCCTGCAGCAGCAAATCTTCACCAACGCCAGCTGGTTTTACATACTTGCCGTTGCCCTCATCCTGCTGAGCGTGACCTTCCTCGGTCTGTCGCGCTACGGCGATATCAAACTCGGGCCCGATCACGCCCAGCCGGACTTCAGCTACCACTCATGGTTTGCGATGCTCTTTTCCGCCGGGATGGGCATTGGCCTGATGTTCTTCGGCGTGGCGGAGCCGGTGATGCACTACCTGTCGCCGCCGGTGGGGACGCCGGAAACCGTGGAGGCGGCCAAGCAGGCGATGCGCCTGACCTTCTTCCACTGGGGGCTGCACGCCTGGGCTATCTACGCCATCGTGGCGCTGATCCTCGCCTTTTTTAGCTACCGCCACGGCCTGCCGCTGACCCTGCGCTCGGCGCTCTATCCGATCATCGGTGAACGCATTCACGGACCGATAGGCCACGCGGTGGATATTTTTGCCGTCATCGGCACGGTGTTTGGCGTGGCGACGTCGCTGGGCTACGGCGTGCTGCAGGTTAACGCCGGGCTTAACCACCTGTTCGGCGTGCCGGTTAATGAAACCGTACAGGTGATCCTGATTGTGGTCATTACCGCCCTGGCGACCATTTCCGTGGTCTCCGGCCTCGATAAAGGGATCCGCATCCTCTCCGAGCTGAACCTCGGGCTGGCGGTGCTGCTGCTGGCCCTGATCCTGATCCTCGGCCCCACCGTTCTGCTGCTGAAATCTTTTGTCGAGAATACCGGCGGCTACCTCTCTGAGCTGGTGAGCAAGACTTTTAACCTCTACGCCTACGAGCCGAAGTCCAGCAACTGGCTGGGGGGCTGGACCCTGCTCTACTGGGGCTGGTGGCTGTCGTGGTCCCCGTTTGTCGGCATGTTTATCGCCCGCGTATCGCGCGGACGAACCATCCGCGAATTTGTCACCGGCGTGCTGTTCGTTCCGGCGGGCTTCACGCTGCTGTGGATGACCGTTTTCGGCAACAGCGCCATCGATCTTATCGCCACGAAGGGTGCGACCGACCTTGCTGCGACGGTGCAGCAGGATACCGCCCTGGCGCTGTTTAATTTCCTTGAACACTTCCCGTTCTCCAGCGTGCTCTCGTTTATTGCGATGGCGATGGTCATCGTGTTCTTCGTCACCTCCGCCGACTCTGGGGCGATGGTGGTGGATACCCTGGCGTCCGGCGGCTCCAGCAATACGCCGGTCTGGCAGCGGATCTTCTGGGCCGCGCTGATGGGCGTGGTGGCTATCGCGCTGCTGATTGCCGGCGGCCTGAGCGCGCTGCAGACGGTGACCATCGCCAGCGCGCTGCCGTTTTCGGTGATCCTGCTGATCGCGATTTACGGGTTGCTCAAGGCGCTGCGGCGCGACTTAACCAAGCGCGAAAGCCTCAGTATGGCGACCATTGCGCCGACGGCGGCGCGCAACCCTATTCCGTGGCAGCGCCGCCTGCGCAACATTGCCTATCTGCCCAAGCGCTCGCTGGTCAAACGCTTCATGGATGAGGTGATCCAGCCCGCCATGGTGCTGGTGCAGGAGGAGCTGAATAAGCAGGGAACGGTCAGCCACATTAATGACTCGGCTGACGATCGCATCGGTATTGAGGTCGATTTAGGCAACGAGCTGAATTTCATCTATGAGGTCAGGCTGCGCGGCTACAGTTCACCCACCTTTGCGCTGGCGGGCATGGATAACGACGATCAGCAGTCGGAGCAGCACAAATATTATCGGGCTGAGGTCTATCTTAAAGAGGGCGGCCAGAACTATGACGTCATGAGCTGGAACCAGGAGCAGTTGATCAACGACATTCTCGATCAGTATGAGAAGCACCTGCACTTCCTGCATCTGGTCCGCTGACGGATAACGCACCGCCCGCCGGGGCGGTGATTGACTGAGCATCACAATAAGAGGCGAACATGGCGTCACGCTGGCAGTGGGTTCTGGCACAAACCTGTCGGAAAATCTGGTTCCGGGCGACGCTGTTTGCCATTGCGGCGGCGATCACCGCGCTGCTCTCCATCGTGTTCAAATCGGCCATTCCGCCCGCCTTTTCCGTCAGGGTCGGCGCGGATGCGGTCGACAGCATCCTCAATATTCTGGCGTCCAGTATGCTGGCGGTCACCACCTTTTCGCTGAACATCATGGTGGCGGCCTACGGCTCGGCAACCACCAACGTGACGCCGCGCGCTACCCGGCTGGTGGTTGAGGATGCCACGACCCAGAACGTGCTGGCGACTTTTATTGGTTCATTTCTCTTCAGCCTGGTGGGCATCATCGCGCTGAGTATGGGGGCCTACGGCGACCGGGGGAGGGTGATCCTGTTTGCGGTGACCCTGGTGGTCATCGCGCTCATCCTGATTACCCTGCTGCGCTGGATCCAGCACTTAACGTCGCTGGGGCGGGTGGGGGAGACGACGGCGCGCGTTGAGCAGGCCGCCTGCGAGGCGCTTACGGCGCGCGCGCAGGCGCCGTGCCTCGGCGGTTATCCCTGGCTTGAGAGCGATAAACAGCCCGCCGGTACGGTTCCGCTCTATCTCCAGAGCACGGGATATGTTGAACATGTGGATATTGATAAGCTGGCGTCCCTGCTTAAGGGCACTGCGCTCCACGTCTATCTTGTCGCGCAGCCCGGCACTTTCGTCCATCCGACCAGACCGGTGATGTTTGTGACCGATGGCGAAGAGCGCGATCTGCTCTCCCGGCTGTCCGATACGCTGAGCATCGGCGAGGTGCGCTCTTTCAACCAGGATCCCCGCTTCTGCCTGTGCGTGATGGCCGAGATCGCCAGCCGCGCGCTCTCCCCGGCGGTTAACGATCCGGGTACCGCCATTGACGTCATCGGTCGTGGGGTCCGGGTACTCTCAACATTTGCGCAGCTGCAGCCGGAAAAAAACGCCGTCCAGCATCCGAATATCCACATTGCGCCGCTCGCCGCCGACGCGCTGTTCGATGACTTTTTCTCCCCCATTGCCCGCGACGGGGCGGCAATGAGGGAGGTGGAGATAAAAGTCCTCAAGGCGCTGGCTCTGCTGGCTGACGGCTGGCCGGAAAGGTATGGCGAAACCGCGCGCCAGCATGCCGCAGAGGCCCTGCAATATATTGAGCGGGCCGGCTACGTGGCCGCAGATAGACGGCGTATTCTCAACTTGCATCATTCATTATTTCCCCGCGCTGGCGATTAAAGACGTAAATACCGGGGCGACAATTCCCCTTTATTCTCTATGTTAATTGTGCGGAGATTTAATGCTTTTGTTATATTCATCACAAATCTACATTTAGCCGCCAGAGCCCGTTTGCAACCGGGAAAAATAGTGGTATGTTTCCCCGGGTTGATATACAGGATTGCTACTGTCTGACAGGCAAAACCTAAGTCCTCCACGGCATCGTTCGCCGTGGAGGACTTAGGTTTTTTTTTGCCCGTCGTTTATGTGGCACTTCTTTAGACGTATTTCATTCTCGTGAAAATACACTCCCGCGCGGCTGATTATTTTCGCGACAGCATGCTATCGAATAAATACAGGTAATAACAATTGCCGCGGCTTCTCTTTGCCTGAAATACTCAAACACAGGTTTTACTATGATGAAAAATAAAAATATCTGTACTGCGCTGTGCCTGTTTTCCTTAATGTCTGCCTCTCCTCTGACCCTGGCGCAGGAGGCGGAGTGGAATAATACCGTTCTGGGTTTTACGCCGCCGCCGGATCCTGTTCTGGGGGAAATGCTCGGCATTCGCAAAATTCTTAACGATAACGGATTCACCTACAACCTGGGTTATTTGCACGAGATTTCCTGGAACGGCGGCGGCGGCTATAACCACGACTCGCACGTGGCCTATATTGACCAGTTTTCGCTGACCTTTAATCAGGACCTCGAGATGTGGACCGGGATCCCGGATGCGCGCATTGAGGGTAATATCGTTAACCGCAACCATGACGATGACCTCACCACCCGGCGCCTGCAGGACCCGAGGGTTAACTTCAACGATCTTTCCCAGGAGAGCTGGGGCGGCGGCTCGGTAACGCGCCTCGGCTGGCTGACCTTTGCCCGCAGCTTCGACGATCGCCGCCTGACCTGGCGGGTCGGTTTGATGAACAAAGTGCAGACCTTCGACCAGATCATTCCCTGCGATTTCCAGCTGCTCTCTCAGTGCGGCGGTAAATCGGCCAACTCGCTGACCTGGAACAACTGGCAGATCCATACCTGGGGCTCGGTGTGGGAATATAAGCTCACGCCGGTGGTCACCCTTAAGGGCGGCATCATGGAGCAGAACCCGAAAGCTGCGACTCGCAACCACGCCTGGAGCTGGTCAACGCGGGGCAGTAAAGGCTTCCTGCTGCCGATGGAGGTCGAAGCGAAGCCGATGATTAACGGCCTGCCGGGGATTTATAACTTCGGCCTGCTGTTCACCAACGCGCCGCAGACTGACCTTTACAGCGGCAGATCCGGCGGCGCCGGGGCTAACGATCCGGACGGCTATAAGGAGCACAACCGCACCTGGTTTATGTATACCGGCTTTAACCAGCAGATAACCCGCCATAAGGACGATCCGCTGCGCGGGCTGAGCACGTCGTTCAGCATGAGCCTCTCCGATCAGCGCAGTAACTATATTCACTCCGAATATGCGGCTACCCTGCGCTACCGGGGCCTGTTTGACGCCCGTCCGGAAGACTGGATTGGCTTCGGTCTGACCTACATTGATATGAGTAACCACTACTCGCGCAACCAGCGCGCGCTCAACGGCCTTAGCGGTATTACCGACTACAGCAATCCGGGCTATGCGCCGGTGCCGGGCCACTCGATTAACGGCGAATTCTACTACCGCTTCCGGCCGGTGAAGTGGCTGGAGCTGCAGCCGGGGCTCCAGTACTGGCACCATCCGGGCGGGATCTCCCGCACCCAGGACGCGTGGGTTACCGAACTCAAAACGGTGGTCTCTTTCTGATAGCCTGTTGAGGTGGTAAAACAAAATCATTATCGATCGGCGTCACGTTTTATTCTGCGACGCATTGAGGCCGGTGATGAAACTGATAGAGTGCCAGGATTGGATTGTTACTGCTGCGGCAGGCAAAACCTGATTTTCCGGCACTCGCCGGAGGTCAGGTTTTTTTGTTTCTGGGGTACCGATGAAAATCGCCAAGGTTCTCAATAATAATGTGGTGGTGGTTGAGGATGAAAGCGGCCGTGAGCAGGTGGTCATGGGGCGCGGACTTGCTTTTCAAAAGCGCGTCGGCGATGTGCTTGAGTCCGACAAAGTGGAAAAAGTGTTCGCGCTGCAAAGCGACGTGCTGGTGCAGCGGCTCGGCGAGCTGCTAAGCCAGATCCCGCTGGAGGTGATGACCACCTGCGACCGCATCATTGAGCTGGCGGCGCAGCGCCTCGGCAGGCTGCAGGAGAGCCTCTACATCACGTTGACCGATCACTGCTGGTTTGCCATTGAACGGCAAAAGAAAGGGCTGGCGATCAAAAATGTGCTGCTGTGGGAAACCCGCCGCCTCTATCCGAAGGAGTTCGCGCTGGGCCAGGAGGCGCTGGCCATCATCGCTAAACGGCTCGACGTTGACCTGCCCGAAGATGAAGCGGGGTTTATCGCCCTGCATCTGGTGACCGCCCAGCTGAACAGCGAAATGCCCGAGGTGATGCACGTGACCCGGGTGATGCAGGAGATCCTGCAACTGGTGAAGTACCAGCTGCGGCTGGAGTACGACGAGGAGTCCCTCAGCTATCAGCGCTTTGTGACGCACCTGAAATTCTTCGCCCAGCGTATGCTGACCCGCACCGTGGTGCCCGATGATGACGCCGGGCTGCATAGCGCCGTCAGGGATAATTATGGCAAGGCCTGGCTGTGTGCCGAAAAAATAGCCCGGCATTTGCATAAAAGCTATCAGCGGGATTTAACCACCGAAGAGATTATGTTTCTCGCCATTCATATAGAGCGAGTCAGAAAAGAAGCACGTTAATCTAAAACTCTGGATTGTTACTGCGGTCGCAGGCAAAACCTGAGCGCGGCGATTTAAACATCGCCGTTCTCGGGTTTTTTTATTTTTATACTCAGTCAGCCGGGGCGGCTATTACCGCTCCTGCGTAAGGAAATCGAGATGGAATATCAAGCATTGGCAAAAGATATTCTCGGCCACGTCGGCGGCAAAGAGAATATTGTCAGTCTGGTTCACTGCGCAACCCGCCTTCGCTTTAAGCTCAAAGAGAATCAAAAAGCGGATGCCGAAGGGCTGAAGAAGAATCCGGGCGTTATTATGGTCGTGGAGAGCGGCGGCCAGTTTCAGGTGGTGATTGGCAATCACGTTCACGACGTTTGGCAGGCGGTAAGAAGCGAAGCGGGCCTCGGCGACGGCGCCCCGGCGGCCGCTGACAAAGGCGACAAAACCTCGCTTCTCGGCCAGCTTATCGACATCGTGTCGGCCATTTTCACCCCTTTCATCGGCGTCCTCGCCGCCTCCGGTATCCTTAAGGGGCTGCTGGCCCTGGCGCTGGTCTGCGGCTGGCTGAGCCCCGACGGCGGTACCTATAAAATCTGGTTTGCGGCAAGCGACGCGCTGTTTTACTTCTTACCGCTGGTGCTCGGTTATACCGCCGGGGTTAAGTTTGGCGGCAATCCGTTTATTACCATGGTCATCGGCGGCGCGCTGGTGCATCCGATGATGCTTGAGGCCTTCAGCGCCAGCCAGCAGGCCGGCGCGGCGGCGCAGACCTTTCTCGGCGTGCCGGTTATCTGGTTCAACTACAGCGCCTCGGTGATCCCGATTATTCTTGCCGCCTGGGCCTGCTGCTGGTTGGAGAAGAAGAGCGCGCGCCTGCTGCCGGCGTCGATGAAAAACTTCTTCGCGCCGCTGATTTGTCTCGCCGCGATCGTGCCGCTGACCTTCCTGGTCATCGGCCCGGTGGCCACCTGGCTTAGCCAGCAGCTGGCGCACGGCTACCAGTGGATTTATGCCCTCGCTCCGTGGCTGGCCGGCGCGGCGATGGGCGCGCTCTGGCAGGTGTGCGTCATTTTTGGTCTGCACTGGGGGCTGGTGCCGCTGATGTTCAATAACCTGGCGGTCCTCGGCCACGACTCGATGCTGCCGATGCTGCTCCCGGCGGTGATGGGCCAGGTCGGCGCCGCTTTTGCCATCTTCCTGCGCAGCCGCGATCTGCGGCAGAAAGCGCTGGCGGGCTCGGCGGCTACGGCGGGCATTTTCGGCATCACCGAGCCTGCGGTCTACGGGGTTAACCTGCCGCTGCGCCGCCCGTTTATTTTTGGCTGCGCCGGCGGCGCCGTCGGCGGGGCGATTGTCGGCTTAAGCGATACCCACGTTTATTCGGCGGGCTTTGCCAATATATTCACTTTTGCGCAGATGATCCCGCCGGGCGGCGTTGACGCTACGCTGTGGGGCGGGATCGTCGGCGCCGGCGTCGGTCTGATCCTGGGCTTCGTCCTGACCCTGGTCGCGGGCCTGCCGGCTGCCGGCAGCGAGCCGGCCCCGGCCGGACTCGACGTCGGCGAAGATGATGTGCTGTCGCCGATGACCGGCAGCGTGCTGCCGCTTGAGCAGGTGCCGGACACCACCTTTGCCAGCGGACTACTCGGGCAGGGCGTGGCGATTATTCCCGCTGAAAATAGCGTTTACGCGCCGTTTGCGGGCACGGTCTCTTCGCTGTTCCAAACCAGACACGCTATCGGGCTGCTGAGCGACAGCGGCATCGAGCTGCTGATCCACGTCGGCATTGATACCGTCAAGCTTGATGGCAAACCTTTCACCGCCCACGTCCAGCCGGGCGACAGGATAGCCCCCGGCGATCTGCTGCTGACCTTCGACAGGCAGGCCATTCTCAACGCCGGTTACGATCTGACGACGCCGATCATCATCACCAACAGCGAGAACTACGGCGAAATCATCACCGAGGCGGCAGGCGCGGCGGCGGCCGGTAAGCCGCTGCTTAGCCTCAGCGAACGCCCGAAGGCGGAGGCGGCGACGTTAGCTGCCCCGGTAGGTTGAATATCCGTACTGACTCAGCAGCAGCGGAATATGCAGCTTCTCGTTGGTGCGGGAGACGCTGAACAGCACCGGCACCTCCGGGAAGAAGGTCTTCGCTTTCTGCTGGTGGAAATAGTCCCCGGTTTTGAAGGTGACCCGATAGACGCCCGGCGTCATATCTTTATCCTGCGGATAGAGCGACTTAATGCGGCCATCGTCGTCGGTTTTGCCGCTGGCAAGCGTTGTCCAGCCGCTCTGCTGCTGCTGTTCAAGCGTGACCGTCACGCCCGGCGAGGGCAAGCCGGTTTGCTGGTTGAGGATATGCACGCTCAGCGTCCCCTGAGGGGCGGCAAGGACGGCAGGGGCGGCCATCAGGGCCGGGAGAAGCATCAGGACAGCATATTTTTTCATGTTCTATTCCCATCGGTAAGTGACCCTGAAAACGTAGCACTTTCCCGCCGCCGAAATCGTAAATTTTTCGTGATAACTTTTAGGGTTCAGCGGCTTAGCCTCACCGGGTTCGTGAAGTTATGAACATAGAGCGATACCGCTTACGTAATAGGCGGGCAGAATACGATAGGTTAGGCGTATTGCAGCTCAGCGACCGTCTACTCCGCCTCATCCCCGTAGTAGAGCTTGCCGATGCGGATAATGTCCCGACCCTGCGACTTGCGGTGCAGGTTGGAGTCTCTGAGCGAGTAAACGCAGCCGCAGTACTCCTGCTGGTAGAAGCGCTCGCGCTTGCTGATCTCAATCATTCGCGATGAGCCGCCCTGCTTGCGCCAGTTGTAGTCCCAGTAGACCAGATCCGGATAGGGTTCTGCCGCGCGGTGGCCGCAGTCGTTGATCTGCTGCATGTTCTTCCAGCGCGAAATCCCCAGCGAGCTGCTGATCGCCCGGAAGCCGTGCTCGTGGGCGTAGAGCGCGGTGCGCTCGAAGCGCATATCGAAGCACATGGTGCAGCGCACGCCGCGCTCCGGCTCCCACTCCATGCCTTTGGCCCGCGCAAACCAGTTATCGGTATCGTAATCGGCATCGACGAACGGCACGCCGTGCTTTTCGGCAAAGCGGATGTTCTCCTCCTTGCGGATCAGATACTCCTTCTGCGGATGGATATTCGGGTTGTAGAAGAAAATCGTGTATTCAATGCCCGAGGCCTGTATTGCCTCCATTACCTCGCCGGAGCAGGGCGCACAGCAGGAGTGCAGCAGCAGCCTGTCGGCGCCGTCCGGCAGTTCGAGCTGCGGTCGTTTGAAATCGGTCATCGCAAAATTCGCTGTTGAGGGTTACGCATAATGGCTGATTCTAACATCTGAATCACAAAATGGTGACCTTCGCCTTACCTGACGGTCACCCAGCGCCACCCCAGGAGTACCGTCGCCGCCACGATGGTGGCGAACGCCGCCGCGTGCATCGCCAGATCGCCCGGGTGCAGGTGCAGCGGATGGCAGAACGACAGCAGGGTGACGGCCATACAGCCGACGCCGCAGCCCGCTGCAGAGAGGCTGCGCAGCGGCGTCAGGGTGCGGGTGCGCCGGATCCAGATGATGGCCAGCAGCAGCATCGGCACGCTGACCGTCACCATAAAGGCGTAGCAGCGGGTTTCGCTTAGCGCGTGGCCGGTTAGCGGCGCGTGGCCGATGCTGAACAGCAGCGTCGCGCCCCACAGCAGCAGCAGCGGCGCAAAGGTCCGCCAGCCCAGCGGCCGGCGGCCGGCAATGCTGATAATCAGCGCATTGCGCACGGCAAAAAAGCCGGTGATAAAGGCCAGCAGCAGCTGCAGCGCGGCCAGCACCGCGCCGGGCTGCAGCCAGTCGGTGCTTTCTCGCGGCACCAGCAGACTGGCGAGCCAGCCGCAGGGCAGGGCGACCAGCGTCCAGCTCAACGTCCGCCACTCAACGCGCTGCGGGCGCGTCACCGGGCTCGCCGCGCGGCCCAGCTGTTCAATTAACGCATTATGGTCAGTCATGATTCGCTCCTGAGCGGCGCAGCGCATTCAGCGCCCGGTGCAGCAGTGATTTGACCGCCGGAACGGTCAGGTTATTCTCCCGGGCCGCCTGGGCAAGCGTCATCTCCTGCAGATGAACGTGCTCAACTATCCGACGCTGGCGGTCCGGCAACTGATTCAGGTAGAGGGCCAGCTCCTCGCGGGCCTCCTGGCGATCGGCCTGCGGCGGGGCGGTTAAGCCATCCTCTTCTTCATCTGCCGACACCTCCCTGCGCCGCTGACGCCCCTGACGGCGGAGGGCGTCGATAGCCCTCGCCCGGGCAATGGCGACCAGCCACGGCATAAACGGGCAGGTCGGATCGTAGGTGTGGCGAATGCGGTGCAGCGTGAGCAGCACGTCCTGAACGGTGTCTTCCACCAGGTCGCGGCTGGCAATCTGCCGGCTGACGATGGCGCGCACGGTGGGAACCAGCGCGCGCAGCAGCCGGGTATACGCCTCGCCGTCGCCGGCCTGGGCGCGGGCCATGTACTCGGGCCAGGCCGCCTGCGGCAGCCGCGCGTCGGTCATGCCCGGCTCACGCCTTTTTCCCCGCAGCCTGGTCCAGGGCGTTGACGACAATCGCCGGGGTCAGCACCTGCGGCAGCACCTGCGGCTTACCGCCGTCGGCGGGATAGACCACGTACAGCGGCAGGCCGCCCTGGCCGAACTGGCTCATGGCGTCGTCGATATCGGCGTTAAATTTGGTGGAGTCCGCCACCATATACAGCGTGCCGGTGCGGGCGAGGGCGCTTTTTACCGCCGCCGTCGACAGCGACGTTTTATCGTTCACCTGGCAGGTGATGCACCAGGAGGCGGTAAAATTGACGAAGATGGCCCGGCCGTGGCCGCGGTTC
Source organism: Pluralibacter gergoviae ATCC 33028 = NBRC 105706 (assembly GCF_001598855.1). GTDB lineage: Bacteria > Pseudomonadota > Gammaproteobacteria > Enterobacterales > Enterobacteriaceae > Pluralibacter > Pluralibacter gergoviae. The sequence goes on from NZ_BCZS01000013.1 coordinate 132,532, forward strand.
TCCGCCACAGCCTGCGGCGACCAGACCATCGGCACCTGCGTCTGCCTTGCGACCTGCGGCGCGTTGGCGGGCTTCATCACGCCGGGCAGCGGGGCAATTACCGCCAGCACCAGCAGCGCGGTGGCAGCGTACATCAGCCGGTAGCCGCGCCCGAGCATCTGCCGCTGCTGGGCCATGCCGTAAAGCCAGGCGGCAAAGCTGAGGATGACCGAGCCGGCAAGCAGCGTTGCCAGCGCGGTGCTGCCGGCCTGCTGCGCGAGGACCCACACCAGCCAGGCGTAGGCGCCGAACATCGGAAAGGCCAGCGCGCGCTTAACGATGCCCATCCACGGGCCCGGGCGCGGCAGCCGGCGCGCCAGGGCCGGGAACAGCGAGATAAGCGTAAACGGGGCGGCGAAGCCGACGGCGAGGGCGAAGAAAATCGCCAGCGCGACGGCGGGCGGCTGCACCAGGGCGTAGCCGATGGCGCCGGCCATAAAGGGCGCCGAGCAGGGCGTGGCGACGACGATCGCCAGCGCGCCGGTCAGCGCCGAGCGCAGGAATGCCCCGCGCCCGATAGCGATCTCCCCGGCGCGCTGCATCGAGAGGCCGACCTCAAAGACGCCGAGCAGATTCAGGGCTGCGCCGAGGATCACCAGCGCCAGCGCGGCGATAACCAGCGGCGACTGCAGCTGAAAGCCCCAGCCGACGGCGCTGCCGCCGGCGCGGATCGCCAGCAGTATGCCCGTCAGCACCATCATCGCCGCCAGCGTCCCCAGCAGAAAGCCTATGCCTTCAGTGCGGGCGCTGGCCGCGTCGCCGTCGTGGCGCATCAGGCCCAGCGCCTTCAGCGAGACGATAGGAAAAACGCAGGGCATGACGTTAAGAATAATGCCGCCCAGCAGGGCGGCGAGCATGGCTGTTAGCATTGTGCGTAGTGCCTCAGGAGTGCGTTTGCGCGTACTGCTTCACCGCGGCCATCGTCTTCTCGATGTGCGCGTCGGGATTGCGGTCGGTGTAGCTCAGCAGAATTTTGCCGTCGGGAGCGATCACGAAAGAGGTACGGTCCGACAGCGTTTTGCCGTTCATCTGCATCTGGGTCTGGTATTCGCCGGCCACTTTGGCCCCCGGATCGGCGGCGACGGCAAATTTGTTGCGGCACTCGACCTCGGAGAATTTATCGACCTGATCGATATTGCCCGCCGTTACGCCGACCACCGTGGCGCCGAGCTTATTGAACTGGTCGGTGGCTTCGGCAAAATCGTGGGCCTCCAGGGTACAGCCTTTGGTGAAGGCGGCGGGGAAGAAGTAGAGCACTACCGGCCCCTTCTTCAGCGCCTGCTGCAGAGAGAAGTCCATCGGCTTGCCGCCCAGCGCGGCCTTGAGGGTGAAGTCCGGCGCCTGGGCGCCCTTTTCCAGCGCCGCGCTGGCGGTAAAGCTTGCGAGGGTCAGCGCCGCGGCGGCGCACAGCAGGGAGAGGCGATGTTTCATGGTAGGCTCCAGTAGCAAAAGTGTGTTGTCATTTATCAGTTCGTTAGAACGCTAATAAAAGTTTCGCTGCTGGAAAAATTTCTGCCACTTTCTTTTCCGCCGGGGCCGGAAAGGCTGACCGGGCGGGCGCCCGGTCGCGGTATTAACACGCTATGCGCGATTATCGCTGAGGGCGTTAAGCACCTTCAGGGCCGATTCCGGCAGCGTCAGCGCCGCAGCGGCCAGGTTCTGCTCCAGGTGCGCCAGCGACGAGGTGCCGGGGATCAGCAGAATGTTGGGCGAGCGCTGCAGCAGCCAGGCCAGGGCCACCTGCATCGGCGTGGCGTCGAGCGAGGCCGCAACATCGTTCAGGGTCTGCGAGTCCAGCGGCGTAAAACCGCCCAGCGGGAAGAAAGGCACGTAGGGGATATGCTGCGCCGCCAGGGCGTCGATCAGCGCGTCGTCCCCGCGGTTGGCGACGTTATAGAAGTTCTGCACGCAGACGATATCGGTCATTTTCTGCGCGTCCGCAACCTGCCTGGCGGTGACGTTACTCAGGCCGATGTGGCGGATAAGCCCGCGCTCCTTGAGCGCGATAAGCGTCTCAAGCGGCTCTTCCAGCGGCCCCTCTTCCGGCCCGTGGGTGCCGTGCATGCTGCGCAGGTTAACCACGTCCAGCGCCTCCAGGCCCAGGTTACGCAGGTTATCCTCCACCGCGCGGGTCAATTCCGGCGCGCTCAGGGCGGGCAGCCAGTTGCCCTGCTCATCGCGGCGGGCGCTGACCTTGGTGACGATGGTCAGGTTATCCGCATAGGGATGCAGCGCCTTTTTAATGATCTGGTTGGTGACGTGGGGGCCGTAAAAGTCGGAGGTATCAATGTGGTTGACGTCCGCCGCCACGGCGGCCTGCAGAACCTTCACCGCCATGTCGGGATCTTTGGGCGGGCCGAACACCCCGGGCCCCGCCAGCTGCATAGCCCCGTAGCCGAGACGATAGACCTCGCGATCTCCAAGTTGACAATGGCCGGACTGCGTAACGCTGGACATAGCTCTTTCCTCTTAAATGGCAACGACGTCAGTGTAGCGCCGTTGCCCGAAGAATAAAGCAGTAACCTTATCCGAGGAACATCACCGAGACGCAGAGCAGGCCCACGATCAGGGTGATCAGGCTGCCGGTGGAGCGGTAGGGCCGCAGGGAAGGGATCAGATAGGTTGAAACGGTCGGCATAATAAACAGGATCATCGCGATCAGCGGGCCGCTGATGGCGTAAATCATCGACATGGCGTTAGGGTTAATGCAGCAGACGAGGAACGTTACCGCCGAGACCAGCACAATCGAGGTGGCGCGGTTGAACGCCCGGCTCTTGCGCACCCCCAGCTGATTGAGCGAGGCGCGAACGATCTCGCTGGCCCCTTCAATCACCCCGAAGTAGGTGCCGAGAAACGACTTCGACATGGCGACAATCGCCACCACAATCCCCGATACCGCCAGCCAGTGCGGCGCCGAGGGCAGCATCGCCAGCGCCGACAGGATGGTGACGCCCTCATCCTTGGCGTGGGTAATGTAGCTCTCGGGGATCGCCAGCAGGCAGCTGAAAACGAAGAACAGCACGCTCAGGCAGATGATCAGATAGGCAATGCGCATGATTTTTTTGCATTTATCCATAGCGCCCGCGCCGAATTTCTCCCGCCGGTCGATGGCGAAGGTGGAGATTATCGGGGTATGGCTAAACGCAAAAACCATCACCGGAATCGACAGCCACACCTGGTGCAGGGTGTGCGCGTTCAGGGTGAGCTGGCCGCTAAAGCGCGCGGGCTCCCAGCGGCCGGTCAGGTAGAGCGAGAGGAACAGGAAGTAGGCAATCAGCGGGAATACCAGGAATCCCATCACCTTCAGCGTCGCGTGGCGGCCCATCAGGAAAATCAGGTTCAGCACCAGCACCACGCCGAGGCTGACCAGCATCCGGATACCGGGCGTCACGCTCATCTGTTTTGCCAGCTGTTCGGTCAGGGAGTTGGTGATGGCCACCGCGTAGATAAGGATCACCACGAAGAAGGCGATGAAATAGAGCGAAGTGATGAGGTTGCCGATTTTCTTGCCGTAGTAGTGGCTCACCGCCCCGGTAATACCGACGCTGGCCGGCAGATTGCTGGCGAGAATAAACTGGCACAGCGCCCGGTGGGGCCAGTAGGTCAGCGGCCATGCCACGAGGGCGGTAATCAGAAGCACCATCGCGCCGGCGGAGCCGAGCTGAATCGGCAGGAACAGGGTGCCGGCCCCTACCGCAGTACCATATAAGGCGAAACTCCACAGCGTCTCGTCTTTTGACCAGATTCTCGACATTAGTTGAACTTTTAAACCAGATTAGTAAAAAATGAGGGCGAATTTATCATATTTACGCCGCGGGAGGGGACGGGTTTTACAGTCTGCGGCCGGTGAGTGATTGAATGTTAAATAAAGACGCTTTTCCTTTGTGATAGGATTCACTTTTTTTAAACAAGCAAAATAAAAGTTGATAACAATCCTCTACTATAACCAGATTAATTCAGGCTGGGGTCGGGGATGAAAGACGTCGTTATCGTAGGTGCGGTTCGCACGCCCATAGGCTGCTTCCAGGGGGCGCTCTCCTCTTTTACCGCCGTGGAGCTGGGCAGCGTGGTGGTGAAGGCGCTGGTCGAACGCAGCGGGCTGGATCCGCTGGCGGTCGATGAGGTGATCCTCGGCCAGGTGCTCACCGCCGGCGCCGGGCAAAATCCCGCCCGCCAGTCGGCCATTCGCGGCGGCCTGCCGAATACGGTCTCCGCCATAACCATCAACGATGTCTGCGGCTCCGGCCTGAAGGCGCTGCACCTCGCCACCCAGGCGATTCAGTGCGGCGAAGCCGACGTGGTGATCGCCGGCGGGCAGGAGAACATGAGCCGCGCTCCGCACGTGCTGACCGACAGCCGCACCGGCGCCCAGCTCGGCAACAGCCAGCTTATCGACAGTCTCGTTCACGACGGCCTCTGGGACGCCTTCAACGACTACCACATGGGCGTCACCGCCGAGAACCTCGCCCGCGAATACGGCATTAGCCGGGAACTGCAGGACGCCTGGGCGCTCAGCTCTCAGCAGAAGGCGCGGCGGGCCATCGACTCCGGCCGCTTTCGCGATGAAATTGTTCCGGTTGTGAGTGCGCAGAGGGGCATAAAGGTCGATACCGATGAGCAGCCCCGCACCGACGCCAGCGCCGAAGAGCTGGCGGGCCTGATCCCGTCTTTTGACGTCTCCGGCTCGGTGACGGCGGGCAACGCCTCCTCGATTAACGACGGCGCGGCGGCGGTGATGATGATGAGCGAAAGCAAAGCGCAGGAGCTTGGTCTGCCGGTGCTCGCCCGCATTCGCGCCTTCGCCAGCGTCGGCGTCGATCCCGCCCTGATGGGCATCGCGCCGGTGTACGCCACCCGCCGCTGCCTGGAGCGGGTCGGCTGGCAGCTCAGCGAGGTGGATTTGATTGAGGCCAACGAGGCGTTTGCCGCCCAGGCAATCTCCGTCGGCCGCGAGCTGGAGTGGGACGAGAGCCGGGTTAACGTCAACGGCGGCGCTATTGCCCTCGGCCACCCGATCGGCGCTTCCGGCTGCCGCATTCTGGTATCGCTGGTGCATGAGATGATCAAGCGCAAGGCCCGCCGGGGGCTGGCAACGCTGTGCATCGGCGGCGGTCAGGGCGTAGCCCTGGCGGTGGAGCGGGAGTAGCTACTCGCCGCCGGCCCGGGCGCCGCGCCGGTAGAGGGTACTGCGCGCGACGCCCAGCGCCTGCGCCGCTTTACTGATGTTGCCGTTATAGCGCGCCAGCGTTTCCGCAATCAGCCGTTCATCCTGCTTTTGCCGCTCTCCTCCCGCGTCGTGTTCCGTCTCACGGTATTCCGCCGGCAGGTCGTCATTGTCCAGCTGCGTATGGTCATCCGCCAGCGCCAGCAGCACCTTCAGCACGCTGCGCAGCTGGCGTACGTTGCCCGGCCAGGGGTGGCGCGCCAGCGTGGTGACCAGCGCCGGGGCTAGGGTGATACCGCGCACATCGCCTCCCAGCTCGTGCCACAGCCGCTGGATAAAGGCGGGCAGGGCGGGCCACTGCCGCAGCGGCGGGATGGTCATGGCAAACTCCTGCAGGCGGTAGAGCAGATCCTCGCGAAACTCGCCGTCGGCCACGCGCTGCGCCAGATTGCGGTGGGTGGCGCAAATTACCGCGAAGTTTACCGGCCAGCTGCGGCTGCCGCCCAGCGGAGCAACCTCTTTCTCCTGCAGCACGCGCAGCAGCCGGGTCTGCAGCGCCAGCGGCATATCGCCGATCTCATCGAGGAACAGCACGCCGCCGTCGGCTTCGCGGATCTTGCCGATATAGCCATTTTTGCTGGCGCCGGTAAAGGCGCCCGGCTGGTAGCCAAACAGCTCGGATTCGATCAGCGACTCCGGAATCGCCGCGCAGTTGATGGCGACGAATTTGCCCTCGCGCCAGCGGCTGTGCCGGTGCAGGGCCTGGCTGATGAACTCTTTACCGCAGCCGGTTTCGCCGTGAATGCACAGCGATACGCCGGCGTTGAGCAGGCGCACCATCTTTTCGCCGTCGCGGCCCCCGGAGAAGGGAAACACCGGTCCGGCAGCGGGCGGCGCGGCGCTGACCGCGCGCTGCGCCGGCGCCCGCAGGCGGACATAGAGGCGACCGTGGCGGGGGCTATCAACCGGCAGCGGCACGCTGTTGGGGCTCTGCTGCAGCGTCGGAAAGAGCTGGCTGAAGGTCGCGCTGCCGACCCGCTCACTGCTTATCCCCAGGGCTATCAGGGCCTGACGGTTGGCGGCAGTCAGCAGATTATCGGAGAACACCAGCAGTCCCTCTTCGGCGCTGTCGAGCTTCCCGAGCTGCGGATGCACGCTCACCAGCCACTGCTGCGGGTGCAGACTCTGCTTAACCCACAGGTACTCAATCTGCTTCGCGGCGGCCTGCACCCACGCCAGGGTGTCGGTGTGGGCGAAATGCGCCGGGCCGGAGACATCCAGCACGCCGGCAACGCGGCCGTCGGGCGCCTGCAGCGGCATTGCCGCGCAGTAGAGGTCCTGATTGCTGGCGAGGAAGTGCTGGCGACCTTCGATTTCGCAGCTATCGTCAATGGCCAGCGCGGTACCGATGGCGTTGGTGCCGCGGCCGCACTCGCTCCACAGATTGCCGGGCGCCAGCGCCACGCGCTGCGCTTTCTGCATGGCGTGCAGATTACCGAAGGTGTGCATTACCCAGCCGGTGGCGTCTGAAAGGACCACCACGGCCTGTTTATCGGCCATACGCCGGGCCAGCCCGTTCATCACCGGCTGAGAAAGCTGCTGCAGGCGGGCGTTGCTGGCGATCAGATCCACCAGCTCTCCCTTTGCAAGGCGGGGGAAGTCGTCCGCCGTGCGCTCCAGCCCATAAAGCTGGCTGCGCGACCAGGAGTCGCTCAGCAGCGGCGTGTCGCGACCGGCGGGGGTGGCTGAACCGTTATCCTGCATTGCTCACCTCAGGGCTGAAAAGGAAGTGTTGCGACATTGTAGCCATAAGGTTTTATTCGTGTTGCGATACGCAACACAGAAGGCGATATTTTGTTCATGAAGGGCACGTTTCTTGAACGTGAATTTATTTAACTTATTAATAAATAATAATTTATTTTTGAACGAAAAAAGCTGGCACGACGGATGCACTCCCTACTCAAGGCGCGCGAAAGCAAAAATGAATATGCCGCCGTTCCTTAACCCTACAGAAGGAGTTTGCGATGCGTTACGCACATCCCGGCCAGCCCGGTGCCCTGTTCAGCCTCAAGGCCACCTACGGCAATTTTATCAACGGCCAGTTCATCGAGCCGCTCAGCGGCAATTACTTTATGAACACTTCGCCGGTAGACGGCAGCGAGATTGGTCAGTTCCCGCGCTCCGATGCCCGCGACATTAACCTGGCGCTCGACGCCGCGCACCGGGCCGCCGAGGCCTGGGGCAAAACCCCGGCGGCCCAGCGCGCCAATCTGCTGCTGCAGGTTGCCGACCGCATTGAGGCCAATCTCGAACTGCTGGCGGTGGTTGAGAGCTGGGACAACGGCAAGCCGGTGCGAGAAACCCTCAACGCCGACCTGCCGCTGGCGGTGGATCATTTCCGCTACTTCGCCGGCTGCCTGCGCGCCCAGGAGGGCAGCACCGCCGAGATCGACGAAAATACCGTCGCCTATCACTTTCACGAACCGCTGGGCGTCGTCGGACAGATCATTCCCTGGAACTTCCCGCTGCTGATGGCCGCCTGGAAGCTGGCGCCGGCGCTGGCGGCCGGCAACTGCGTGGTGCTCAAGCCCGCCGAGCAGACGCCGCTCAGCATCACCTTCCTGCTGGAATTGATTGGCGACATCTTCCCGGCGGGCGTGCTCAACGTGGTGCAGGGCTTTGGCAAAGAGGCCGGCGAGGCGCTGGCGACCAGCAAGCGCATCGCCAAGATTGCCTTTACCGGCTCCACGCCGGTGGGCCGCCACATCATGGCCTGCGCGGCGGAGAACATTATTCCCTGCACCGTCGAGCTGGGCGGCAAGTCGCCCAACATCTACTTTGCCGACGTCATGGACGGCGAAGAGTCGTTTATTGATAAAGCTGTTGAGGGACTGGTGCTCGGCTTCTTCAACCAGGGCGAGGTCTGCACCTGCCCGTCGCGGGCGCTGATCCACGAGTCCATCTATGAGCGGTTCATGGCGCGGGTGATGGACAAAGTGGCGGCGATCCGCCGCGGCGATCCTCTTGATACCGACACCATGATCGGCGCCCAGGCTTCCCGCCAGCAGTTCGACAAGATCCTCTCCTACATCCAGATAGCGAAGGAGGAGGGCGGCCAGATCCTGACCGGCGGCGATCGCGCGAAGATCGCCGGCGATCTGGATAACGGTTTCTACATCCAGCCGACCCTGATCAAAGGCACCAACGAGATGCGCAGCTTCCAGGAGGAGATCTTTGGCCCGGTGATCGGCGTCACGACCTTTAAGGATGAAGCGGAAGCGCTGGCTATCGCCAACCAGACCCAGTTCGGCCTCGGCGCCGGGGTCTGGACCCGCGACAGCAATCTGGCCTACCGCATGGGGCGCGGGATCAAGGCGGGACGCGTCTGGACCAACTGCTACCACATCTACCCGGCGCATGCGGCCTTCGGCGGCTACAAGCAGTCCGGCGTCGGACGTGAGACCCACAAGATGGCGCTCGACGCCTATCAGAATACCAAGAACCTGCTGGTCAGCTACAGCGTGGAACCGTTAGGTCTGTTTTAAACCTCACCCTGTTTACGGAGCATGATGATGAATATGAAAATTAAAACCACCATGAAAGCCGCAGTTGTGAAGTCGTTTGGCGAACCGTTAGTGATTGAAGAGGTGCCGGTACCCTCGGTCGGACCGGGACAGGTGCTGGTCAAAATTGCCGCCACCGGCGTCTGTCATACCGACCTGCACGCGGCGGAGGGCGACTGGCCGGTGAAGCCTAACCCGCCGTTTATTCCCGGCCACGAAGGCGTGGGCAATGTGGTCGCCGTCGGCGACGGCGTCAAACACCTGAAGCTTGGCGACAGGGTCGGCATTCCGTGGCTCTACTCCGCCTGCGGCCACTGCGAGCACTGCCTCGACAGCTGGGAGACGCTCTGTCTCTCTCAGCAGAACGCCGGTTATTCCGTTAACGGCAGCTTTGCCGAGTATTGCCTGGCGGACGCCAACTACGTCGGCATCATTCCCGATAACCTGGAGTTCAACGAAGTTGCGCCGATCCTCTGCGCGGGCGTCACGGTCTACAAAGGGCTGAAAATGACGGATACCAAACCCGGCGACTGGGTAGTGATCTCCGGCATCGGCGGTCTCGGCCACATGGCGATTCAGTACGCGGTGGCGATGGGTCTCAACGTGGCCGCCGTCGATATCGACGACGCTAAGCTGGAATTTGCCAAACGCCTCGGCGCAAGCGTGGTGGCGAACGCCAAAAACGTCGATCCGGCGAAGGTATTCCAGGAGGAGTTCGGCGGCGCCCACGGCGTGCTGGTCACCGCCGTCTCGCCGAAGGCGTTCGAGCAGGCCATCGGCACCATGCGCCGGGGCGGCACGATGGTCCTCAATGGCCTGCCGCCGGGCAAATTCGATCTCTCTATCTTTGATATGGTGCTGGACGGCATCACCGTGCGCGGCTCTATCGTCGGTACCCGCAAAGATCTGCAGGAGGCGCTGGACTTCGCCGGCCGCCACAAGGTGAAGGCCAATATCGCCGTCGAGCCGCTGAGCAATATCAACGATATCTTCGCCCGCATGCACGCCGGCAAGATTGAGGGGCGGATTGTGGTGGATTTGGCGCTGTAGGTTATTAACAGATGAGCGAAACCTGGATGGCAGGTTTCGCTCTGTTATGTTGCTATCGGCGTTATGGGAGCTCAGTACGATGAAGCTGCCGTGAATGATCTGGCCCAGCATATACAGGAGCCTATTTCCTGACGTAGCTTCAGGTTCAATGAGGATGAGACGGGTACGGGTATCGTCAATCTTCGTGCGCCAGTAAATGCCCATTCAGTGCCTGTCAGAATTAAAGCTCTGTCATCAGTGGTAACAAGCCAAGATCCAGAAGCTTGATTTCAATATCGTTAGATTTGCCGATGTGTTCTTTATTGTTACCATCGAATATATTCTCAGTAGATACAAAGATAGTACCTTTCTGTTTCTCGCCCTCCATTACCGGCACAACTCGGACTGCTTCTGGAATTAACCCAGTCAAGATTATGTATGGAATGTATAAAATCCAACCTACAGCCAGTCTGTCAGGGAACACATTCCGCCGCAACAGATTGTATCCATTTGAATCGATGCTCATATAGGAACAATCAAAAAATAAAGCGAGATGTGATACGAAGGATATAAATCGACACAATAGGTTCTCTTCATTACTTACAACTAAACTTAATTCCACTGAAACTCTATTTTTTTCATCATAAAACATTTTTCTATAAGAGATACCACAGCTATTTTCATCATCATTGGCATCCCATACGCCATCAACAAACATTGGCATATTTTTTTATATCGGCGTTCCCATTTCAAACGAGTGTTATCTGTTATACTTCCATTCTGAAATGCCACCTGATTGAGAGCTTGTTTTCTGGAGAAACCCGTTTCATACCAATCCTTTTCCATCTGAGACAAATTATTAATTTGTGCTATGATAAAAATAAAGTGTTCAATTATTTGTGAAAGCTTAATGTCATCATCTTTGATACGAAAATCAAAATTTACTACAAAACGTGTGCCCATAATCAAGGCTCCCATCTAACAATAATATATTTAAATCTTATGAAGATTTTTGAAAAATAGTAGCAACTCATCGGCTGCATAAAAATCCAGACGATTTTTAATGGATGATTAACTGTCGCAACAGCTTGATGACGCCCGGCTTGATTAATTGCACTGTTATCCCCTCGCCACCAATCTTTCTTTGTACCATCCGCCCGAAAAAACTGATCATACCGCGCCTTGGCCTCCCGGAACTGGCACTGCTTATCCTTCCAGCCGTCAAACGATACGCCGCAGTATTTAAACTCCTGTATCTGCCGCGTTTCAGGATTATAAAACGTGCCGCAGATGCGCGTCTGGTAGCTTATCGTTACCCTGCTCCAGCGCGCGCAGCGCCTGACCATCGGCATGACTTTACCCTCCGGCGGACACATCTGGCAGCGTGCTTCATTCGTTTCAGACCGTGCGCCGGTTTTGATTTCAATCCCCTCATAACTTACGGCCTCGGTATGATCCATATCGTCTTCCCAGAAATCACCGTGGGTTTCCGCGCTGACCTCCATTGGGTCGTCCAGGGCCGGGTCGTAAGGTTTTCCCTGATAAGTGAATCCTCCGCTTCCTCCGGCGCGTGCACCGCTGAATGACGGATCAGGCATGTCGTTGTCCCAACCACCGTCACTTTTTGCTCCCGGATAGCGGGGAGCGCCCACCGCGCCACCTGCGGTTCCGACGCTGCCTGCAGCACTGCTTCCCGTACCAAAAATCCATGCCATCAGCGTCCTCTCCTTTCCCTGTTTATCACCACATGCTTAAAATCCTCCAGACGCTGGTCCGGAGAGTTACCGTTGGGCGTTTTCAGCCACCTGTCCACTTCCGGCTTCAGGTAAAAACCCGGATAAATCGCCTCCAGCATCAGAAAATCGCGCCGCACATTTTTTTCCTTCAACGGCAGCGTGTTCGCCCAGGCGAGCGCTGCGCTCAGGCGGGCGTGAAAGGTATTGTCGTCCTCATCCATCACCGGAAATTTCTTTCTCAGCCGCCGGGCGGTATCGTGGACGAAATCCTCATCCGCCATTTTTTCCATGCCCGCGCACTGGGCCTGCGACAGATTCAGCATAAAAACGTCCTTTGTTTAAATGACCAGGGCTTCCCGTCCACCGTGGTTGTCCACTCCTGAACGGGGGCGGTCAGCCTGTGACGCTGCTGGCTGGTACGCTTTGGTGACCTTAATTTTTCTATATAACATTTTGATATTTTATTTTATGCTTTATCACAGTTCAGTCATAAGCGGTAACAAACCAAGATCCAAAAGTCTAATTTCAAGATCATTAGATTTGGAAATATGTTCTTTATTTGATCCATCAAAAATACCTTCAGTTGATAAAACTATGGTACCTTTCTGTTTATCACCATCCATAACAGGAATAACTTTATCTGCTTGTGGCGCTAGGTTTGATAAAATAACGTGAGGAATATACAACATCCACCCCACACAAATTCGGTCAGGAAAAACATTATTCATTTTATTCCAGTAACCATTTGTATTTATTGATGCATAAGCATTTTTTTTATTATGAACTAAAGAATATAAGAATTTAATCACTTTACTTGTAATTATCTCACTTTGATTACAGGTGATAATAATATCCAAACTGGTTTTTTTTATATCTTCAATGTGTTTTTTTATATAATTTATTGAGCATAGTTTATCATCAGTTTCACCATCCCATATTCCCTCAATTATTAGTGGGTAGTCTTTTTTTAATTGTTTACGCCATCTTTCAACTACCTCTGGGCCAGCCTTGATATGGTTAAAGACCACATGTTCAAGTGCTTTTTTTCTTGAGTATCCTTTCTCATACCATTTTTTCTTTTTTTCTAATAATGTATCTATTAACTCAGAAACATAAAACAACTCATCGAGACATAGTGTAACATCTGGAGATCGAGTATCTTCATAGTAAACACTCACTGATATTCTCATCATGGCTTATACCTTGTTATTATATCTTTAAAGTCTTTAAACATTTTCGAAAAATATCGATAACTTACAGGTTGCATAAAAAACCATACAACCTTTAAAGGTGGATTAACCGTCGCAACAGCTTGATGGCGAGAACCTTGATTTAGGCCACTTCGATAACCTTTCCACCAGCCCTTGGGATCACCAAAAACATCAAAAAACTGATCATACCGCGCCTTGGCCTCCCGGAACTGGCACAGCTTATCCTTCCAGCCGTCAAACGATACGCCGCAGTATTTAAACTCCTGTATCTGCCGCGTCTCAGGATTATAAAACGTGCCGCAGATGCGCGTCTGGTAGCTTATCGTTACCCTGCTCCAGCGCGCGCAGCGCCTGACCATCGGCATGACTTTACCCTCCGGCGGACACATCTGGCAGCGTGCTTCATTTGTTTCAGACCGTGCGCCGGTTTTGATTTCAATCCCCTCATAACTTACGGCCTCGGTATGATCCATATCGTCTTCCCAGAAATCACCGTGGGTTTCCGCGCTGACCTCCATTGGGTCGTCCAGGGCCGGGTCGTAAGGTTTTCCCTGATAAGTGAATCCTCCGCTTCCTCCGGCGCGTGCACCGCTGAATGACGGATCAGGCATGTCGTTGTCCCAACCACCGTCACTTTTTGCTCCCGGATAGCGGGGAGCGCCCACCGCGCCACCTGCGGTTCCGACGCTGCCTGCAGCACTGCTTCCCGTACCAAAAATCCATGCCATCAGCGTCCTCTCCTTTCCCTGTTTATCACCACATGCTTAAAATCCTCCAGACGCTGGTCCGGAGAGTTACCGTTGGGCGTTTTCAGCCACCTGTCCACTTCCGGCTTCAGGTAAAAACCCGGATAAATCGCCTCCAGCATCAGAAAATCGCGCCGCACATTTTTTTCCTTCAACGGCAGCGTGTTCGCCCAGGCGAGCGCTGCGCTCAGGCGGGCGTGAAAGGTATTGTCGTCCTCATCCATCACCGGAAATTTCTTTCTCAGCCGCCGGGCGGTATCGTGGACGAAATCCTCATCCGCCATTTTTTCCATGCCCGCGCACTGGGCCTGCGACAGGTTCAGCATAAAAACGTCCTTTGTTTAAATGACCAGGGCTTCCCGTCCACTGTGGTAGTCCACTCATGAACGGGGGCGGTCAGCCATCACTGTAGGTTAGACTGAACGCACCGGATGATCTTCAAGTCCGTTTCCCGCACTGGGCGATAATTTCATACGGCGTATGAAACTAAAGTTCCGTCATTAGTGGTAAAAGCCCAAGATCCAGAAGTCTTATTTCTATATCATTAGCTTTTTCGATGTGATTTTTATTGCTTCCATCGAATATTTCTTCTGTTGAAACTATAATTGTTCCTTTTTGCTTATTATCATCGAAAATCGGTATGATTTTTGCTGCTTCGGGGATTAATTCAGACCGGACTATATGGGGTATGTATAACATCCATCCTATATATATCCTGTCAGGAAAAACATTGCGATCATGACGCCAATAGCCTTTTGAATCAACCTTTATCCATGCTTTGTTTTTTCCGCTAGCTAATAGCACCAATGAATCAATCATGTCTGCCGCACTTGCAACCCTCTGATCAATATCTATAATAAAATTTAATTTTTTAGGATTGTCTATAAACTTCATAAAATGAGATATCGAGCAAGATAGTCCATCTGGTTGACCGTTCCATATGGATTCATTAACTAAAGGATGATTCTTTTTATAATGCCGCTCAAAAACATCTAAGATATTTTGGTTAGACTTGCCTTCATTAAATACGACATGCTTTGAAGCATCTTTTCTTGAGTGGCCCGTTAAGTACCATTTTTCGTCATATCGTGTTAACTTTCTAACTACTAATGTGCCTCTGTATAGTTCATTCAAACAATCATCTATTGTTATGTTGCATTCTTTCACTGCATGCATATTTATTGACGTGTTAAAAAATTCAATCATGGTTGCCACCTCGTAATAATATCCTTGTAGTCTTTGAATATTTTTTTGAAATATTCATAGCTTACAGGTTGCATAAATATCCAGAGAACTTTTAATGGCTGATTTACTGTTGCAACAGCCTGATGGCGGGAAGCTTGATTTATTGCACTTTGGTTACCAGTCCACCAAGGTTTCCTCGAGCCATCCGCCCTAAAAAACTGATCATACCGCGCCTTTGCCTCCCGGAACTGGCACAGCTTATCCTTCCAGCCGTCAAACGATACGCCGCAGTATTTAAACTCCTGTATCTGCCGCGTCTCAGGATTATAAAACGTGCCGCAGATGCGCGTCTGGTAGCTTATCGTTACCCTGCTCCAGCGCGCGCAGCGCCTGACCATCGGCATGACTTTACCCTCCGGCGGACACATCTGGCAGCGCGCTTCATTCGTTTCAGACCGCGCGCCGGCGTTGATTTCAATCCCCTCATAGCTTACGGCCTCGGTATGATCCATATCGTCTTCCCAGAAATCACCGTGGGTTTCCGCGCTGACCACCATCGGCTCGTTCAGGGCCGGGTCGTAAGGTTTTCCCTGATAAGTGAATCCTCCGCTTCCTCCGGCGCGTGCACCGCTGAATGACGGATCAGGCATGTCGTCGTCGTCCCAACCACCGTCACTTTTTGCTCCCGGATAGCGGGGAGCGCCCACCGCGCCACCTGCGGCTCCGACGCTGCCTGCGGCACTGCCTCCCGTACCAAAAATCCATGCCATCAGCGTCCTCTCCTTTCCCTGTTTATCACCACATGCTTAAAATCCTCCAGACGCTGGTCCGGAGAGTTACCGTTGGGCGTTTTCAGCCACCTGTCCACTTCCGGCTTCAGGTAAAAACCCGGATAAATCGCCTCCAGCATCAGAAAATCGCGCCGCACATTTTTTTCCTTCAGCGGTAACGTATTCGCATATGCGAGCGCTGCGTTCAGGCGGGCGTGAAAGGTATTGTCGTCCTCATCCATCACCGGAAATTTCTTTCTCAGCCGCCGGGCGGTATCGTGGACAAAATCCTCATCCGCCATTTTTTCCATGCCCGCGCACTGGGCCTGCGACAGGTTCAGCATAAAAACGTCCTTTGTTTAAACGACCAGGGCTTCCCGTCCACCGTGGTTGTCCACTCCTGAACGGGGGCGGTCAGCCTGTGACGCTGCTGGCTGGTACGCTTTGGTGACCTTAATTTTTCTATATAACATTTTGATATTTTATTTTATGTTTTATCACAGTTCGGTCATAAGCGGTAACAAACCAAGATCCAAAAGTCTAATTTCAAGATCATTTGCCTTGGCAATATGCTCTTTATTTGAGCCATCAAAAATATCTTCGGTTGATATAACTATAGTACCTTTCTGTTTATCACCATCCATAACAGGAATAACTTTAGCTGCTTGTGGCACCAAGTTTGGTAAAACAACGTGTGGAATATACAGCATCCACCCTACATAAATTCTGTCTGGAAATACGTTATACTTATTGAGTTTATAACCCTTTGAGTCTACCGCCACATATGCTTTGTTTCTTGTGCGCGCCAAAAACATCACCATGGAAATCATTTTTTCAGTGTTTTCCATCTTTTCATCCATGCCAATAACAAACATTCCTTTTTTAGGGTTAAGAATGAACATCATATAATGAGAAATAGAGCAAGATTCGCCATATTGCTCGCCATCCCAAAGACTCTCATTAATTAGTGGTTTGTTTTTTTTATAATGCTTGCTGACTATGGTAATTGCATTTTTAGTTGGCCCGTTATCATCAAAGGCTATATTTTCTAAGGCGTCTTTTTTCGAGTGGCCAGAGAAAAACCATGTTTTCCTTTTCTCTAGAAGCTTTTCCATTTCTTGTGAAATTTCAAACATGCCATTAAGACATCCGTTAACTTGAATATCATCATCGTTTTCGAAGTAAACATTTATTTCCGTATTGTATAAAGTATTCATGGCATCCACCTAGTTGTAATGTCTTTAAAGGGAGTAAATAGTGCTGAAAAATACTTTTCGCTTAAAGGCTGCATAAATATCCAGATGACCTTTAAGGGCTGATTTACTGTTGCAACGGCTTGATGTCTAGAAGCTTGATTTATTGCGCTAACATTACCAGTCCACCAACGCTTCTTGGTCCCATCAACATTAAAAAACTGATCATACCGCGCCTTTGCCTCCCAGAACTGGCACAGCTTATCCTTCCAGCCGTCAAACGATACGCCGCAGTATTTAAACTCCTGTATCTGCCGCGTCTCAGGATTATAAAACGTGCCGCAGATGCGCGTCTGGTAGCTTATCGTTACCCTGCTCCAGCGCGCGCAGCGCCTGACCATCGGCATGACTTTACCCTCCGGCGGACACATCTGGCAGCGCGCTTCATTTGTTTCAGACCGTGCGCCGGTTTTGATTTCAATCCCCTCATAACTTACGGCCTCGGTATGATCCATATCGTCTTCCCAGAAATCACCGTGGGTTTCCGCGCTGACCACCATCGGCTCGTTCAGGGCCGGGTCGTAAGGTTTTCCCTGATAAGTGAATCCTCCGCTTCCTCCGGCGCGTGCACCGCTGAATGACGGGTCAGACATGTCGTCGTCGTCCCACCCACTGTCGCTTTTTGCTCCCGGATAGCGGGGAGCGCCCACCGCGCCACCTGCGGCTCCGACGCTGCCTGCGGCGCTGCCTCCCGTACCAAAAATCCATGCCATCAGCGTCCTCTCCTTTCCCTGTTTATCACCACATGCTTAAAATCCTCCAGACGCTGGTCCGGAGAGTTACCGTTGGGCGTTTTCAGCCACCTGTCCACTTCCGGCTTCAGGTAAAAACCCGGATAAATCGCCTCCAGCATCAGAAAATCGCGCCGCACATTTTTTTCCTTCAGCGGTAACGTATTCGCATATGCGAGCGCTGCGTTCAGGCGGGCGTGAAAGGTATTGTCGTCCTCATCCATCACCGGAAATTTCTTTCTCAGCCGCCGGGCGGTATCGTGGACAAAATCCTCATCCGCCATTTTTTCCATGCCCGCGCACTGGGCCTGCGACAGGTTCAGCATAAAAACGTCCTTTGTTTAAATGACCAGGGCTTCCCGTCCACCGTGGTTGTCCACTCCTGAACGGGGGCGGTCAGCCTGTGATGCTGCTGACTGTCGAGCGTGCCGGCGAGCCTGAGCAGAACGCGCGGGTCCTGCAGGCGCAGCAGGGCGGCCTGCCCGTCGGGCAGAACGATATTCATGTTTTGCTGCAGATGAATAACCAGCGTCTGCGCGGCTGTTGCTGTCGCCAGCCACGATACCGAGGGCAACGCGGCCTCAAGGACTGCGAGCTTTTCCTGAGAACCGGTCATATCACCAATCCGGATGAGCCAGGGACCGGCAAAGGCAATCCGGGAATCCGGCGGTTGGTCAAACAGGGGGGCAGTGATATGTTGCTGAAAAAAGAGCGGCTCGCCAAAGCAGCGCTCATACTGGAGGCCATCCACCAGGGCATAGAGTGAGATATTCGTCGCATGGATAAGCTGCCGGACGGCATACCCGACGCTGAGACCGGTCATTCCCGCCCCCTGACAACGAACGTGTCGCCGTTCATCGCGGCCTTCATCAGACAGCTGAGGCATATCCCGCCGCCTGCTACGGCGGGGAACGGCAGCTCATTGCGCTTCGCAAAAAGCGTCCTCGGCGCCCGCCGGATATAGCTCGCCACCGTCCCGTACTCTATCCTTCCCGCCTCCAGCCGCAGGTAGCTTCCGCCCCCTATCAGCGTCACCCGCTTTTTCCCGGCAAACAGCACGTCTTCCGTGGAGCTTACCGTCAGCTTCTTCTGCGCAAACAGCTGCAGCTTCCCGTTCTGCGCCTGCATCTCCACCGGGCCTTCGCCCGACTTCAGGCTCAGCTGCCCCGTGCGGGCAAACAGCCCCAGCTTTTCGCCCGCCAGCGCCGTCATGCTGCCCATCGCGCCGACGCTGACGTCGCCCCCGGCGTTAATCGCCACGTTCTTCGCGGCGGTAAGCTGCACGTGCTCCCCGCTGGCCAGCGCCATCCCCTCCGGCGCCGAGAGCAGCAGCGCCTGGTTGAGCGGCTTCAGCCGCTCCGCGAACATCGCCCGCTGGCTGTCAATATCGGCCTTCAGGGCCCTGGCCTGCTCTGCGGCCATCTCCAGCTGCGCCATCCGTTCCTGAAGCTGCTCAATCTCCTTCAGGGCGGCGTCCATATCCAGCACCTCGCCCTGCGCCTTCGGCTGGCCGTCGGCGCTGATGAACAGCCCCTTTCCGGCGCGGAGGACCCCGTACTCGTCGGTGCGCAGCTCGGCGCCCGCGCCCCGCTGTTCCTCCCGGTTATCCACCAGGTGGCCGGCGTTAAGCTGGGTTTTGCCGTACTCCGTGGCGAGCTTGACGTGCTCTTCCTGCCTTCTGTCCTCCATCCGCAGCTTGTTGTTCGCCGGCGTGCGCAGCACGTTGCGGGTGTGGTTGTCCCGGCTGACCGGGTCCGGGTGCTCTGAGTCGTGCATGGCGTGGGAGATATAGGGCAGGTCGATGTCGCCGCTGCTGAAGGCAACCGCCACCTCGGCGCCGTCGATGAGCGGGGTGTGCCAGCCGTAGGTGTCGCCGCCGTACGGCTTTGCCATCCGCAGCCACAGGTAGGCGTAGCCCTGCTCCCCGGTGCTGCGGTCAAAGTCCAGCCGCACCCGGTAGCGGCCGTGCTCGTCCAGCCAGGCACAGGTGTCGCCCTTCTCCCGGCTCTCCACCCGCGCGGGCAGGGTGCCGTGCACCTCCGGGCGCGGGTACGCCACCGGACGGTAGCAGTAGTTTTCAGCGTAGGGCATTCCCCACAGGGAGACGTGCAGCCGGGAGTCCCGCGAGGCGCGAGGCGTTGCTGAAGAGGTGTATGCGGGCAGCGCCGTTAAGCGTCCGCTCGTGGCGGATGCGGGCGTAAAAGGCCCCCGTTTCCGGATATACTGTCCCTGGCGGTGGTGAACTCAATCCTTCAGCGGAATTATTCGCTCAGGGAGCCTGTTAGAGTTCACTAATTTTAGGTAGTTCACCATGCGACGAGAGTTCTATCTCAATATTATTTGCTATGTTAATGTCATCAGTTAAATTTCCATTGAAATTATCTTTAGAAATAATAAGAGTCCCGGGATTGTTATTACAATAAATAACCTCTGATGCGTTTAACAAACAATCTCTATTAATTATTTTTGGTAAGTATAACATCCACCCCACTGATAATCTATCATCAAATACAGATCTCATTCTTAGATCATATTGTTCAGTATCTAGCAATACAAACTTAAACTCCCAAGCATTTATTGTTAAAATGCGCATTATGAAATTAATAAATGTATTTTTGTCATGAGTTCCCGATAATGATTTCATTGTAAGCGTCAAATAATATCTTTTAGTTGAGACCGCTGGCGTATTCATCACCCATATAGTTAACACGCTGTCATCTTTGTTTTTATCGGCCAACACAAAATTAAATACATCATCTTCATTCATAAGAGTGTCTACATACTTCAAAGCTTCTGCTGTGACTCTTTCACTTTTAATAGCTATCATTTCATTCATCGGATGTGCGATTAACCATTCCGCGGGCTTTTCTGGCCAATTTGGTATTAAATTGATGAACTTAGATACTTCATCAAATATTTCTATAGCACTTGCCTCATTTTTCCTATAGAAAATAAATTGCATTTTATAAAACATAAACACTGCACCTCATTTAAACTCAGGAAATATTTCCGTTATAAAGTTAGAAGGCATTGATTTATGGAAAACATCAATTTTAAATCCATTCATCAAAAAAATCTTTTTGGCATGAGCATAGCTTATAGGCTGCATAAAGTACCATTCTAATCTTCCTGGCGGCATCCCTTCTAATGCAACAGCATTTTGTGCTTTTGCCTGCTTCAAAAACGGACCTTCCTTTCCATATTTCAAATTCATAAAAAACTTCATTTCCCCATATTCATCGAAAAACTGATCATAATTAGCTTTTGTTTCTTTTAATACACATTCTTTTGGACTAAACCCATCAAATGCAACACCATAAGTCCATTCCATTACTTTCATAATCTGAAAATATATCGGAAAATGACAGATATAATATTGATAAGCAATGCTTACTTCTGACCATCCAATAATATTCTGTAACGTTACTTCGCCCTTTGTATAAACACACTGCTCACATCCTTCTTCACTTAATTCCTTGATCAAGGATTTTGATTCAGCTTCCACTTTCTCCATTTCGCTCAAATATGCAGCACGCCTTACTTCCATATCTTGGATAATGCTTATAATCCCACCAAGACGCCCTCTTCCAGTTCGCGGGAAAATGCCTATCCTTCCTGAAGGCGTAGGATATATTACCCCTGTATCACTCATGAGTGCCTCTCGTTAGTCTGTTAAATACATTATCACTAATTTGTCGATACTTAATATATTCCCTTTCAACACTCTCCTTTCCATGTAATAACCAGCTCTGCATCTCTTCCGTTTTGTAAAAATAAGGCTCAAAAGCACTTAGGATTAGAAAATCATTTCTAACACCCTTATCTTTAAATTCATGAAAAGTAACAAATTCATCTGCATCTTTCAAAATTATCGGTAATTGCTCATTATCAGAAAGAGAGGGGGCATTTTTCCGTATTATACTGCATATGTTATCTATATAATTTACCGTTTCTTTTTCAGATAAAATCGCAAGCTGTTTTT
This sequence comes from Pluralibacter gergoviae ATCC 33028 = NBRC 105706, assembly GCF_001598855.1. Lineage (GTDB taxonomy): Bacteria > Pseudomonadota > Gammaproteobacteria > Enterobacterales > Enterobacteriaceae > Pluralibacter > Pluralibacter gergoviae. Next base: position 153,941 of record NZ_BCZS01000013.1, read on the forward strand.
CAGTAAATCTCAACATTCTTCACTCCTTGTCCAAATGTCAGTTAACTTCTCTGTATGTACTTGCTCTATGCAGAGTTAAAACTCCATTCGAGCAGGAAGCCCATTCATGGCAACATGAGATAAGCCGATCATAATCAGCCTCTTCGAGAATAATTTTTATATCTGCCAGAACTCTTGGATCGTAAATCCTAAAAAAAGAATTCCGTCCATCTGGAAGTTGAAGATTTAAAAATTCACTTATATGCTTTACAAGCTTTCCTGACGATAAAGATGAAACAATCCATGAGACTGACGGCAAAGCTGATGACAACTCATTTATCCTCTCCCTGAGAAACACTGATGTATTGAGCCGCAATAACCATGGCCCCGCAAATGCAATACGTGAATCAGGCCAGGTATTAAAAAAAGGCATTGCGACGTTTCTTTCAAATTTCAACTCTTCACCATAATGACGCTCATATTGCAACCCATCAACAAGAGCAAACAATGAACTGAAAGGATAAGAGATTAAATTTCTCATAACAAAGTTATATGAACTGTTATCCACTACTTTTCCCCCACTACTTTTCCCTTACAATAAAAGCGGTTCCATTCATCACAGCTTTCATTAAACAGCTGAGGCATATTCCTCCACCCGCCACTGCCGGGAAGGACATTTCATTGCGCTTCGAAAAAAACGTCCGCGGCACCCGCCGGATATAGCTTCCCACCGTCCCGTACTCTATTTTCCCCGCCTCCAGCCGCAGGTAGCTTCCGCCGCCAATCAGCGTCACCCGCTTTTTCCCCGCGAACAGCACGTCCTCCGTCGAGGTCACCGTCAGCTTCTTCTGCGCAAACAGCTGCATTTTTCCGTTCTGCGCCTGCATCTCCACCGGGCCTTCACCCGACTTCAGGCTCAGCTGCCCCGTGCGGGCAAACAGCCCCAGCTTTTCGCCCGCCAGCCCCGTCATGCTGCCCATCACCCCGACGCTGATGTCGCCACCGGCGTTAATCGCCACGTTCCGCGCGGCCGCCAGCTGCATGTGCTCCCCGCTGGCCAGCGCCATCCCCTCCGGTGCCGAGAGCAGCAGCGCCTGGTTGAGCGGCTTCAGCCGTTCCGCAAACATCGCCCGCTGGCTGTCAATATCGGCCTTCAGGGCCCTGGCCTGCTCTGCGGCCATCTCCAGCTGCGCCATCCGTTCCTGAAGCTGCTCAATCTCCTTCAGGGCGGCCTCCATATCCAGCACCTCGCCCTGCGCCTTCGGCTGGCCGTCGGCGCTGATGAACAGCCCCTTTCCGGCGCGGAGGACCCCGTACTCGTCGGTGCGCAGCTCGGCGCCCGCGCCCCGCTGTTCCTCCCGGTTATCCACCAGGTGGCCGGCGTTAAGCTGGGTCCTGCCGTACTCCGTGGCGAGCTTGACGTGCTCTTCCCCGCGCCTGTCCTCCATCCGCAGCTTGTTGTTCGACGGCGTGCGCAGCACGTTGCGGGTGTGGTTGTCCCGGCTGACCGGGTCCGGGTGCTCTGAGTCGTGCATGGCGTGGGAGATATAGGGCAGGTCGATGTCGCCGCTGCTGAAGGCAACCGCCACCTCGGCGCCGTCGATGAGCGGGGTGTGCCAGCCGTAGGTGTCGCCGCTGTACGGCTTCGCCATCCGCAGCCACAGGTAGGCGTAGCCCTGCTCCCCGATGCTGCGGTCAAAGTCCAGCCGCACCCGGTAGCGGCCGTATTCGTCCAGCCAGGCGTAAATGTCGCCCTTCTCCCGGCTCTCCACCCGCGCGGGCAGGGTGCCGTGCACCTCCGGGCGCGGGTAC
>NZ_BCZS01000014.1 GCF_001598855.1 Pluralibacter gergoviae ATCC 33028 = NBRC 105706
TGCCTTCAACCGCTCGGCCACACTTCCTAAGTGCTGCGAACTATAAACATCCCCGGGCGTTGTGTAAAGCCTGAAGATGTTCGTTTGCGTGAAAAACAGCCAAATGGCATTCAATTGCCTGAAATATCGACGTAACGTTCAGATTATCAGCATAATCAGTGCTTAAGAATGTACATATCCTTGGTGTAGTAGAACCCCAACTTGTCGGAACTAAAGCCCCCTACCCACGGTTTCACCAGGTGGGTGCGCACGTAGTGATAGACAGGAATGGCCGGAACGTCCCGCGCCAGCAGATCTTCCGCCTGCTGGTAATATTCCCCACGCTTAGCGAGATCGGCGGTCTTAGCCGCGTTTTTCAGCGCGTCGTCATAGGCCGGATTCGTGTACTTGCTGGTGTTCTCGCTGTCGCCGGTGCGGAAATTATTGAGGAAGGAGGCCGCGTCGTCGTAGTCGGCAATCCACGCATAGCGAACCACATCGAAGTTACCGGTATGCATGGTATCGAGCATCGTTTTCCACTCCTGATTCTGCAGCTTCGCGTTGACGCCGAGATTCTTCTTCCACATTGAACTTGCGGCAATGGCGATGCGCTGGTGAGACTCAGAGGTGTTGTACAGCAGATTAAATGTAAGCGGATGGTCCGGACCAAAACCGGCTGCGGCCAGCAGCTTTTTGGCCTCCTCAATGCGCTTTTCCTTCGGCCAGCTGGCGTAGTCCGGGTTTTTAAGCGTAACGCCGCCGATGACAGGCTGGCTGATAAGCCACGCCGCGCGCTGCCCCTGGCCAAGCACTTTATCGGCAATAATGTCCTTGTCCAGAGCCAGGTTAAGCGCCATGCGCACGCGGGGATCGTTAAACGGGGCTTTGGTCGTATTGAATTCGTAGTAGTAGGTTGCCAGCTGCGGAAAGACTTTAAGTTCACTCCCCATCGTTTTCTTCAGTTGGGCAAACTGGTTGATAGGCACCGTATAAACGATATCGATTTCTCCGGCCTTATAGCGGTTTACGTCCGCCGTTTCGGACGCTATTGGCAGATAGGTGACCTTATTAATCACCGTATGCGCATTGTCCCAGTAGCGCAGATTGCGCTCGGCAACGATACGCTCGTTGACGACCCATTGGGTGGGCTTATAGGCGCCGCTGGTCACGATATGCGAAGGCTGAGTCCACTTATCGCCGAAGCGCTTCACGACGACCGGATCGATGGGCACCATCACATAGTGATCGAGCATCTGCAGCAGCGAGGCGTTGGGCTGCGTCAGCGTTATCTGCAGGGTCTGGTCATCCAGCGCCTTTACGCCGAGGCTGTCAGGCGCCATTTTGCCCTGACTGATTTCAGCGGCGTGGACAATGTGCATATTGGCAGGGTAGCTGGCGTAGGGGGATACGGTTTTGGGATCCACCAGCCGCTGCCAGCTCCAGACGATATCGTTGGCGGTAATAGCCGTGCCGTCTGACCAGGTGATGCCGGGTCGCAAATGGAAGGTCCAGACGGTGTTATCCTTCTGCTCCCACGTTTCTGCGAGTCTCGGCTCTATGGTGCCATCCGGGCGAACGGCCACCAGACCCTCGAAGATATCGCGGATGATGTTGCCCTCAACGTCGCTTTCAACTTTATGCGGATCAAGCGTGGCGGGCTCACTGCCGTTGTTCCTGACCAGCTCCTGTTTACCGGCAAGTTCGGTTCCCGGCGGAACCTCTGCGGCCAGCAGAGAGGTGGAGGCGAGCAGTCCCGCTGCCAGCAAGGTGAGCGTAATGCGATTGTGATGCAGTGATTTCATATCCTATGCCTTATTACTTTATTTATACTGGACACCGCCACCACTCTTAGCGGCGCAGGCAACAGAAGGCAATGATTTTCAACCACCTATAAGACGGCGATCTGATTCAGGCCCGTAAAATTGACAAACATCCTTAAAAGCAAATTATTTGCAGGATAATCATCTATTAAACCCGCAGAGGTATCGGTAAAGATGGGTAAAACCCCTCGTACTGTCTGAAAACTTTCATTATTCTCAGCGGTTATTACACCTGTCATCATAAGAGAGTGACTCATGGATCGTATTATTACATCGTCGCGTGACCGGTCATCGCTGCTGAGCACGCACAAAGTTTTGCGCAATACCTACTTCCTGCTCAGCCTGACGCTGGCGTTTTCTGCGATCACCGCCACGGCCAGCACCGTGCTGATGCTGCCCTCGCCGGGCCTGATCCTGACGCTGGTCGGGATGTACGGCCTGATGTTCCTGACCTATAAGCTGGCGAACAAACCTTCTGGGATCCTGGCCGCCTTCGCCTTCACCGGCTTTCTGGGTTATATCCTCGGCCCTATCCTCAATGCCTATCTGTCGGCGGGCATGGGCGATGTCATTGCCCTGGCGCTGGGCGGTACTGCGCTGGTCTTCTTCTGCTGCTCGGCCTACGTGCTGACCACCCGCAAAGACATGTCCTTCCTCGGCGGGATGCTGATGGCCGGGATCGTTGTGGTGCTGATTGGCATGGTGGCGAACATCTTCCTGCAGCTCCCTGCCCTCCATCTGGCGATCAGCGCGGTGTTTATCCTGATTTCGTCCGGGGCGATTCTGTTTGAGACCAGCAACATCATTCACGGCGGCGAAACCAACTACATCCGCGCCACCGTCAGCCTCTACGTGTCGCTGTACAACATCTTTGTCAGCCTGCTGAGCATTCTCGGCTTTGCCAGCCGCGATTAATTCGCGCCCGCGCTAAACCCCCAGGCTCCGCTTATGCGGGGCCTTCTTTTTTGCTACAATGCGGCGTTTTTGACAGATACCGTGAAGAAAAATGCTGAGTTTTGAAGGTAAAGAGATAGAGACAGATAACGAAGGTTATCTGAAAGAGAGCGGTCAGTGGAGCGAAGCGCTGGCGGTGGTGATTGCCGAAAAAGAGGCAATTACGCTCTCCGCTGAACACTGGGAAGTGGTGCGCTTCGTGCGCGACTTTTATCTGGAGTTCAACACCTCCCCCGCGATTCGCATGCTGGTAAAGGCCATGGCCAACAAGTTTGGCGAAGAGAAAGGCAACAGCCGCTACCTCTACCGCCTGTTCCCGAAAGGGCCGGCCAAACAGGCGACCAAAATTGCCGGCCTGCCCAAGCCGGCAAAGTGTATCTAGTAGCGAATATCGAAGCCGGTCGGGATATCCCCGGCCTGGCGCGGCTCGGTCACAACTTTATCAACCCTGGCGCTGCGCGGCCCGCCCGCCTTTAGCCAGCTAAGAAGCTTTTCGACCTCTTCGGCCCCGCCGCAGGCCAGCACCTCGACGCTGCCGTCATCGAGATTGCGCGCGTAGCCTGTCAGCCCCAGCCTCAGGGCCTCCTGGCGAGTGCTGTAGCGAAAGCCAACGCCCTGAACCCTGCCGTAAACCCATGCCATCGTACTGCTCTGTGCCATCATTATGCTCCCGTCCTGCCGCTTCGCGTTGCATTTCCCGCCTGACGTGGGAAAATGGCGCCCATTTTCATTGAATTGTCAGAATAGCAAATTATGAGCGTACGTTTAGTGTTGGCCAAAGGCCGCGAAAAATCCCTTCTTCGCCGCCATCCCTGGGTTTTCTCCGGCGCCGTGGCGCGTATGGAAGGCAAAGCTTCTCTCGGTGAAACCGTCGATATTGTAGATAGTCAGGGAAAATGGCTGGCCCGCGGCGCCTTCTCGCCCTCTTCGCAGATCCGCGCCAGGGTCTGGACCTTTGATAGCGATGAAGCCGTTGATATTGCCTTTTTTGAGCGTCGCCTGCGCCGGGCGCAGGCATGGCGCGACTGGCTGGCGGAAAAAGACGGGCTCGACAGCTATCGCCTGATCGCCGGTGAATCCGACGGCCTGCCGGGGGTCACCATCGACCGCTTCGGTCATTTTCTGGTGCTGCAGTTGCTCAGCGCGGGAGCAGAATATCAGCGCGCGGCGCTCGTCAGCGCCCTGCAGTCGCTCTATCCGCAGTGCGCCATCTACGACCGCAGCGACGTGGCCGTGCGCAAGAAAGAGGGTATGGCGCTGACGCAGGGTCCGGTAACCGGCGAGCTGCCGCCTGCCCTGCTGCCCATCGAAGAGCACGGCATGAAGCTGCTGGTGGATATTCAGGGCGGCCACAAAACCGGGTACTACCTCGATCAGCGCGACAGCCGGCTGGCGACGCGGCGCTACGTCGCCGATAAGCGGGTGCTGAACTGCTTCTCCTACACCGGCGGTTTTGCCGTATCGGCCCTGATCGGCGGCTGCCGCCAGGTGATCAGCGTCGATACCTCTCAGGAGGCGCTGGACGTGGCCCGTAAAAACGTCGAGCTGAACCAGCTGGATCTCAGCAAGGCTGAGTTCGTTCGCGACGACGTCTTTAAGCTGCTGCGCAAGTACCGCGACCAGGGCGAGAAGTTCGATGTCATCGTGATGGATCCGCCCAAGTTCGTGGAAAATAAAAACCAGCTGCAGGGCGCCTGCCGCGGCTACAAGGATATCAACATGCTCGCCATTCAGTTGCTGAATCCTGGCGGCGTGCTGCTGACCTTCTCCTGCTCCGGCCTGATGACCACGGATTTATTTCAGAAAATCATCGCCGATGCCGCTGTCGACGCCGGGCGTGATGTACAATTTATAGAGCAGTTCCGCCAGGCCGCCGACCATCCGGTGATCGCTACCTACCCGGAAGGACTCTATCTGAAAGGCTTTGCCTGCCGGGTTATGTGACTTGAAAAACAGAAGATCGCCTGCATATTGAACGTAAGCAATCTTTTTTCAGGAGGTGACTATGATGATTGCCAGCAAATTTGGTATTGGCCAGCAGGTGCGCCACTCGCTGCTGGGGTATCTGGGCGTTATTGTAGACATCGACCCGGAGTACTCGCTGGGGGCGCCCGACGCAGACGAGATCGCGGGTAACGACGCGCTGCGGGCGGCCCCCTGGTATCACGTTGTGATGGAAGACGACGACGGCCAGCCGGTTCACACCTACCTGGCCGAAGCCCAGCTGCGGGGCGAAGCGCACGACGAGCATCCCGAACAGCCTTCTATGGACGAACTGGCGCAAACCATCCGCCGGCAGCTGCAGGCGCCGCGGTTGCGTAATTAATAAAGCGCCATTCGTGGCGCTTTAATCCGCAGCCAGCTCCGCTTACCGGGCCAGCCCCAGGCGCGGTATTTCAATGGCCGGACACTTATCCATGACCACCTTGAGTCCCGCATCGCTGGCCAGCACGGCGGCCTGTTCATTAATGACCCCAAGCTGCATCCACAGCGTCTTCGCGCCGATGGCGATTGCCTCCTGCGCAACGCCCCACGCGACGTCGGAATTGCGGAAAACGTCCACCATATCGACTTTCTCCGGGATATCCGCAAGCGTTGCATACCCCTTCTGACCGAGCAGCGTGGTGCCGGCGACCTTCGGCGAGACCGGAATAACGCGGTATCCCTGATCGAGAAGATACTTCATGACCCGGTAGCTGGGGCGATCCGTCTTATCGCTGGCGCCCACCAGGGCGATAGTGCGGGTCTCATTCAAAATTTCAGCAATATCGTGTTGATTCATCTTTTCCTCCTGCTGTTTCGCAAAGTGTATGACAAACCGGCCATCCGACGCGCCCGCAACGCCAATACCATGACCTGACGCAGGATATTTTTAACCGAACGCCTTGCAGCACCGGCCGTATTCAGTAATCTGTCTGCATCTTACATTCGGGAATATACTATGGAATTCACTACCCGCACGCTCCCTGGCCGCAAGCACATTGCCCTGGTCGCGCACGATCACTGCAAACAGATGCTGAAAGGCTGGGTTGAGCGCCATCAGTCTCTGCTCTCTCAGCATATTCTTTTTGGCACCGGCACCACCGGTAACCTGGTATCGCTGGCAACCGGGCTTGAGGTCAACGCCATGCTCAGCGGCCCGATGGGCGGCGATCAGCAGGTTGGCGCCATGATCGCGGAAGGAAAAATCGACGTTATGATCTTCTTCTGGGATCCGCTAAACGCCGTGCCGCACGATCCGGACGTTAAGGCGCTGCTGCGTCTGGCGACGCTCTGGAATATCCCGGTCGCCACTAACGTCGCCACCGCCGATTTGCTGATTCAGTCCCCGAAATTCAGCGTCGAAATGGACGTGCAGATCCCGGACTACGAGCGCTACCTCGCAGCCCGCCTCAAATAAGCGCTCTCAGGGCTTGCGCGCCATCGGCACGCCGAGATCGCTCAGGATCCCGACAAAGGCCGATGGCTGCTCTTTGCTGTACAGCAGCCACACGCGGTGGCGCGCCCGGGTCAGAGCCACGTAGAGCAGGCGTCGCTCCTCGGCATCCGGATAATCCTCCGGCTGGGGCAGCAGCGCCGCCTCCATGACGGACTCGCGCGCGGGTGCCGGAAAAGCATCCTGCCCAGCCTGCAACCCCACAATGATAACGTAGTCGGCCTGCTGGCCCTTGCTGGCATGGATGGTCATAAAATCGATGCTGAGCTTCGGCCAGCGGGTTGCGGCTTTCTCCAGCGCCTGTGGTCTGAGGTGATGATAGCGTGCGAGGATAAGGATCCGCTGCTCGGGCTTTGCGTAACCGCTGAGCTTATCCAGCAGCGCATCCAGCTTGTCGTCCGGCAGCAGCGTTACCGCCTTCTTATCACCCGCCTGCAGGCTGTTTAACGGCTTGGCAAGCTGGTGAGGATTCTGCTGAATGAAGCCGTTGGCGATTTCGCCGATGCGCCCGTTAAAGCGATAGGTGGTATCGAGAGCGCAGCAGTCGCCCTCGCCAAAATAGTGGTTAAACGCCGTGGTCAGCGACAGCTGGGCGCCGCTGAAGCGATAGATTGCCTGCCAGTCGTCGCCGACGGCAAACAGCGTAGTCTGGGTATTCTGCTTGCGCAGAGCCGCCAGCAGCGCCGCCCGCTGCGGAGAGATGTCCTGAAACTCATCCACCAGAATATGTTTCCACGGACTGATAAAGCGCCCCTTCTCCAGGATGCTGATGGCCTGATGTATCAGCCCGGAGAAATCGACGGCGCCCTCTTCTTTCAGCGCCGTTTTCCACGCCTTCAGCAGCGGAGCCAGCAGTTTGACCCGCTTGCTGAACAGGTCGCGGATCTCTTCCGGGGCATCGGCAATCGCCCCGGCCTGGGAGCCGCCGTGCATACGCATCAGCGATACCCAGCGGTCAAGACGGCTGCCCATCCGGCGGACTATCTTTGGGTCCTGCCAGTAGTCGCCCTCCGGCACGTCCCATTCCATCTCTTCGTCAAGCCACTGCCGCCAGCCTTTCGCCTGGGCCTTTTTCTCGCTGCACTGCTGCTGCCAGCAGCCAACGAGCAGCGCCTGCCTGGCCGCAGCGTCATTTTCCAGCCGGCTTATCGCCGGCACCTTTTTGCTCCCCTGCTGGATAATGTGCAGCGCCAGGGCGTGAAAGGTTTTCGCGCCGATCTCATCGGTATGCAGGCGCTCGCGGATGCGGTCGTCCATCTCCTGAGCCGCCCTGCGTCCGAAAGCCAGCAGCAGGATCTGTTCCGCCGCCGCCTCGCCGCGGGCAAGCAGCCAGCCGGCCCGCGCCACCAGCACCGACGTTTTACCGCTGCCGGCGCCGGCCAGCACCAGCAGCGAGCGCTCGCCGTTCACCACCGCCCGGGCCTGGGCATCATTGAGCGGCGAGGACTCCACGGTTTTAAAAAAGTCGGCATACTGCGACAGCATAGCGTCAGTAAACGCCTGGTTATGCCTGAGGCGGCTGGACTCAACGTCTTCCAGCCAGGCCCGGCACTCGTGCCACGGCTCGCGGCAGTTTTCAAACGTATCGAGCCGGCTAACGGGAACGGGAAGCGCCTGCAGCGCGTGGAGGATTTTTTGCCGGATATCGGCCACCGCCCGGCGAGTCAGCCATTTTCCGCGCGCGCTGACGCTGGCGATTTCGGCCAGCTGCTGATTGAGCACGTCGGCGGCTATCGCGCTCATCTCTTCGCTCCACTGCTGCCAGCGGCTCTGCAGAAGATGATGAAAGCGCTGGGTGTCGGTCCACTCCGTGCCGTGCAGGCGCACCACTTTATCGTCGGGCAGAACAAACTCCAGCTCGCCCCATACCAGGCCGCGCCGGCAGTGGATCGCCGTCAGCTGATTGAAGGGGATCAGGTACTCGTGGCGATCGCCAGAGACTTTGACTCCCGCATTGAGAAGCTCTACGCGGTCGTAGGGATGCTGGGCCATGCGCTTGCCAAGCGCGGTTGCTCTTAGTTCCATGTTTTGCTAAATCCCGGAGTGACGCTGAATGCTGACAGTGTAACTGCCAGATATCAGGTGCTCCAGCCTAAAAATCCGATACAATTGGCAGGCCTTCTGTTTAACCGGACTGAATTGAGGTCACATGCGTACCGTTCTGAATATTTTGAATTTTGTTCTCGGTGGCTTCGCCACGACGCTCGGCTGGCTGCTGGCAACCGCCGTCAGCGTTGTGCTTATCGTCACCTGGCCGCTGACCCGCTCCTGCTGGGAAATCACCAAGCTCTCTTTTGTCCCCTTCGGCAACGAAGCTATCCACGTTGACGAGCTGAATCCGGCGGAAAGAAATAGCGTGATGAACGCCGGCGGCACGTTCCTCAATATCCTGTGGCTGGTGCTGTTCGGCTGGTGGCTTTGCCTGACCCATATCTTCGCCGGCATTGCGCAGTGCGTGACCATCATCGGTATCCCGGTGGGCATCGCTAACTTTAAAATTGCCGGCATTGCCCTGTGGCCGGTGGGGCGCCGGGTCGTTCCCGTCGAAGTCGCCAGGGCGGCGCGCGAAGCAAATGCCCGCGGCCGCTTTCAGTAATCGGGATCGTCGCTAAGCATGCTAAGCCCCCTGTTAAGACGCTACACCTGTAACAGTACCTGGCTTTATAATGCCAGAATCTTTATGGCGTTATGCGGTACGACCGCCCTGCCCTGGTGGCTGGGCGACGTTAAGCTGACCATACCGCTGACGCTTGGGGTCGTGGCCGCCGCGCTCACCGACCTGGACGACAGGCTGAGCGGGCGGTTGCGCAACCTGATCATCACGCTGGTCTGTTTTTTTATCGCCTCAGCCTCTGTTGAGCTGCTGTTTCCCTGGCCCTGGGCCTTTGCGCTGGGCCTCACCCTCTCAACCAGCGGGTTTATTCTGCTCGGCGGCCTCGGCCAGCGCTACGCGACCATCGCGTTTGGTGCCCTGCTCATCGCCATCTATACCATGCTCGGCGTGTCGCTTTACGCACACTGGTACCAGCAGCCCGTTCTGCTGATTGCCGGAGCGGTGTGGTACAACCTGCTGACCCTTATCGGACATCTGATCTTTCCGATCCGCCCCCTGCAGGATAATCTCGCCCGCAGCTACGACCAGCTGGCGCGCTATCTGGAGCTGAAGTCGCGGCTTTTCGATCCGGATATTGAAGAGGACGGTCAGGCGCCGCTCTACGAGCTTGCTATCGCCAACGGCCAGCTGGTAGCGACGCTCAATCAGACAAAAGCCTCGCTGCTTACGCGCCTGCGGGGCGATCGCGGCCAGCGCAATACCCGCCGCACCCTGCACTACTACTTTGTGGCGCAGGATATCCACGAGCGCGCCAGCTCCTCGCACGTTCAGTATCAGCCGCTGCGCGACGCGTTTCGCTACAGCGATATCATGTTCCGCTTCCAGCGGCTGCTGTCGATGCAGGCGCAGGCCTGTCAGCAGCTGTCGCGCGCTATTTTGCTCAGAACGCCCTATCAGCACGATGCTCACTTTGAGCGGGCATTCTCCCACCTTGAGGCCGCGCTCGAGCGGATTGCCGCCGCCGGGGCGGACGGCGAGCAGCGCAAGGCGCTGGGATTTTTACTTAATAATTTGCGCGCCATTGATGCCCAACTGGCGACTATTGAGTCCGAGCAGCAGCTAGCTCTGCCGCAAAGCGTCAGCGAGACCCAGCTTGCCGACGATCGCCTGCTGGGCTTCAGCGACATCTGGCTGCGGCTCAGCCGGAATATTACGCCAGAGTCGGCGCTGTTTCGCCACGCGGTGCGGATGTCGCTGGTGCTCTGCGCGGGCTACACCTTTATTCAGTTCACCGGCCTGCAGCACGGCTACTGGATTTTGCTGACCAGCCTGTTTGTCTGTCAGCCTAACTACAACGCTACGCGCCACCGGCTGGCGCTGCGAGTCATCGGCACGCTGATTGGCGTCGCGGTCGGGCTCCCGGTACTGCTGCTGGTGCCCTCCGTCGAGGGCCAACTGCTGCTGATCGTGCTCACCGGCGTGCTGTTCTTTGCCTTTCGCAACATTCAGTACGCGCACGCCACGATGTTTATTACTTTACTGGTGCTGCTCTGCTTTAACCTGCTGGGTGAAGGCTTTGAGGTGGCCCTGCCGCGTATTTTCGACACGCTGATAGGCTGCCTTATCGCCTGGGCCGCGGTGAGCTTTATCTGGCCCGACTGGAAGTTCCGCAATCTTCCCATCGTGCTGAACCGGGCGATCGACGCTAACTGCCGCTACCTGGATGCGATCCTCGAACAGTATCACCAGGGGCGGGATAACCGACTGGCATACCGCATTGCCCGACGCGACGCTTACAACCGCGATGCGGAACTGGCGTCTGTAGTATCGAATCTGTCCACGGAGCCGCACGCTACGGGCGAGATGCGGGAAGTCGCCTTCCGGCTGCTGTGCCTGAACCACACCTTTACCAGCTATATTTCGGCGCTGGGGGCGCACAGGGAGAAGTTAAGCGATACCACAATATTGAACCTCCTCGACGATGCGGTCTGCTACGTGGATGATGCATTTCATCATCCACGCGATAGCGAAACGCGCGTACAGTCCGCGCTGGCGGAATTACTGGTTCGTATTCGCACCATTGAGCCGGGCTCAGAGTCAAAAGCGCCGCTGGTGCTTCAGCAGTTGGGGCTGATGCTCAGCCTTCTGCCGGAGATTTGCCGTCTTCAGCAGCAGGTGCTTCCCGCGGCTGAATAAATGGCCGCCCCTCTGCCAGCATCTTCGCCCAGTCGAGGAGATGCTGGCGCCTTGCCTCGGGGATCCGCGCCGAGTGCATGCCGGTAATCGCCCCCTCCAGCGCCAGCAGTACGCTGGCGCTGAGGTTTTTTCGGATCCGGCGCAGGCGATACCACGCTGCCGCCGCGCCCAGCGCTTGCAGCATCTTTTCGTCCACAATCCCGGCTTCAAGCAGCAGCACCTCAAGCGACCAGGTAATATTCGGCAGACTTCGCAGTCCTCGCCGCACGTGCCGCTTAGACTTGTCTTTTTGCGCTTTCTCCAGCGCCAGCGCAGAGAGGCTCAGCAGCAGCGGCCTGTTACGCCATAATTCATCATCCACCAGATAGTAATTCAGCGACACGGCTCTCCCCCGCCGGTTAAAGGTTAACAGTTTATCTGGCCGCGAGACGTGATAGGCCGCGCTCTGCTCACAGGCCCGCAGGTAGAGCTTGCCCTCCATCACCATTGCAAATACCGTATCGTCGATAGAGAGGCTATATCCACCGAACAGCGCGCGGTGCTGCACATCACCCAGCGATGACAAACATTCCACAGACTTATTGATCCTGCCGTAAGATATACTTTTCATGATTATTCCCTTTAATCATGTACATAGAAGTAAAACGCTATAGAGGAACCCCTCACGAGGAAAATAAGTAACTTCCCCTGATGGGGCAAGTGTAAGTTGCGCTGCGGCAGCGGTAAGCCGCAAATTTGCGAGTCGCTTTCAGAAAATGAGGTTGATCTTTAGTCTGCCTGGGTATACTGTACATACATACAGTAACACACAAGGCGGGACACATTATGTACACTTCAGGTCAGGCAAATCGCATCGCTATGCCACCAGCCGTAGCGGCTCACGGGGCACAGGACCACGCTACCGGGCTTATCAGTGAAGTGCTTTATCGTGCGGATCGGCCAATGATGACTCAACTTCTTCTGCTACCTTTATTGCAGCAGCTGGGTCAGCAATCTCGCTGGCAGCTGTGGCTCACCCCACAGCAGAAGCTGAGCCGCCAGTGGGTAGAAGCTTCCGGCCTCCCCCTGTCAAAGGTAATGCAGGTGAGTCAAATGGCTTCGGAAAATACACTGGACTCGATGATACGCGCGCTGCGTACAGGTAATTACAGCGTCGTGATTGCCTGGGTATCAGACTCCTTAACGGAAGAGGAGCATCTTCGGCTGGCCAGTGCCGCGGAAGAAGGCAGCGCCGTAGGTTTCATAATGCGTCCAATTGCGACAGCCCCACTTTCCGCCAGACAGCAATTTGGCCAAAAAATTCACACAAATTTGTTTCATTGAGTTAATTTAGGAGTTTTCCTGGACTTTTTTTTGCGGCCATCACAACCCTTTATTCTGTGATGCCTTTTTTCTGAGAAGGCTTGTGCCGCGCGGCTTCCAGCATAATGTGCCGAACAAAAATTCAACATAAATGTTAAATAATGTGTATACAACCCCTTTTTTTTCATATGCCTGACAGAGTTCACACTTGTAAGTTTCTAAGTACGTTGTAGACTTTACATCGCCAGGGGTGATCGGCTTAAGCCGAAATGTCGGCGTACCAATCTATATTAGGTCACGCCCCGGGTGAAGGATTTAACCGTGAACTCCTAGATGGACTTTCATGGCGATTTTTGGATGATAACGAGGCGCAAAAAATGAAAAAGACAGCTATCGCGATTGCAGTGGCACTGGCTGGCTTCGCTACCGTAGCGCAGGCCGCTCCGAAAGATAACACCTGGTATGCTGGTGGTAAACTGGGCTGGTCTCAGTATCACGATACTGGATTCATCAACAACAACGGTCCGACCCACGAAAATCAGCTGGGTGCAGGTGCCTACGGTGGTTACCAGGTAAACCCGTACGTTGGTTTTGAACTGGGCTACGACTGGCTGGGCCGTATGGAATACAAAGGTAACTACGCTAACGGCGGCCAGAACGGTGCTTATAAAGCTCAGGGCGTTCAGCTGACCACTAAACTTAGCTACCCGGTTATGGACGATCTGGACATCTACACCCGTCTGGGCGGCATGGTATACCGTGCTGACACCACTTCCAACAGCGCAACAGGTCGTCATAAAGACCACGACACTGGTGTAGCACCGGTCTTCGCTGGTGGTGTTGAATATGCAATCACCCCGCAGATCGCTACCCGTCTGGAATACCAGTGGACCAACAACATCGGTGACCATAGCGAAATCGGTACTCGCCCGGACAACGGCATGCTGAGCGTAGGTGTTTCCTACCGTTTCGGTCAGGACGAAGCTCCGGCTCCGATCCCGGCTCCGGCACCGGCTCCGGAAGTACAGACCAAGCACTTCACTCTGAAGTCTGATGTTCTGTTCAACTTCAACAAATCTACCCTGAAGCCGGAAGGCCAGCAGGCACTGGATCAGCTGTACACCCAGCTGAGCAACATCGACCCGAAAGATGGCTCCGTCGTCGTTCTGGGCTTCACTGACCGTATCGGTTCCGACGCTTACAACCAGGGTCTGTCCGAGAAACGTGCTCAGTCTGTTGTTGACTACCTGGTATCTAAAGGTATCCCGTCTAACAAGATCTCTGCACGCGGTATGGGTGAATCCAACCCGACCACCGGTAACACCTGTGACAACGTGAAAGCGCGCGCTGCGCTGATCGACTGCCTGGCACCGGATCGTCGCGTAGAAATCGAAGTTAAAGGTCTGAAAGACGTTGTAACTCAGCCGCAGGCTTAAGTTCATCTCTTCAGATATAAAAAAACCCCGCTCTGCGGGGTTTTTTATTGCCTGAAACAGCTATTTTTTGCCCAGCATCGCCTGCAAATCCTGCTTGAGCGTGCTCATCTTGCTGGCGTACTTCTCTTTATTTTCCGCATCTTCAATCAGCTTGACGATAGTTTCTGAAAGCGTTATTCCCCGGCGCTGCGCCAGGCCCGCCAGGCGTTGCCAGACCATAAATTCCAGGTCAATGGACTTCTTACGCGTATGCTGGTGCTCGGCATTAAAATGGCGTTTACGACGGGCGCGGATTGTCTGCTTCATGCGGTTAAGCAGGGCCGGGTTCATATGCTCAGCGATCCAGTCATTGACCTGTACCGGCTTATTTTCAAGAGTCAGCAACGCGTCTACCGCCTCACGGGCAGCGCTGGTTTCAATGTAGCGGGTAATCAGCTCGCCTTCGCGATGCTTTTTCACCAGATACTTCCATTTCCAGCCGCTTTCAAGGTTTTCCAGTTGTTGATATTTCATTGCGATCCCGATGTGACCGTGTAACCCCATTCAGGATAACAGGTTTTCCTTAATCTGCTGATAAGAAATCTGCCCGTGCCGATGCCAGTAACATGCCCGCTAATCAACGTGTGCTCAATGGCAGGTTAAGGTATAATCGCGGGTTTTACATCTGACAAAAAACAGCGACTTTGACCACGACTAAACTTTTACGGCGCGATATTGCTCCTGACACCGGGGCGTTTCAGGCGCTGTTTACCCAGCCTGATTTGGCCGCCGAATCCGATTCCCTCGCGGGCGACCTGCAGCCGCGCCTGCACTATGCCCTTGAACAATTATTCTATCCGCAGAGTATCGCCGATCTTCTTCTGATAAAAGCCCCGGAAGAGCCGGACTACCTTAATTTGCTGTCAGGGTACGTGGATAAACTGCGTCAATCGGGCGCCAGCCTCTCTGGCGTCAGCTATCTCACGGACGGCGAACGCATCGAAATGCGGCCCGCGCAGCAGCCCAGCGACAATTTTGCCAGCAGCGGCCCCGTCGTTCAGGCCGACTGGGTTGAGCCAGAACAGCTCTTTGGCTGCCTGCGCCAGTTTAACGACAAGATAACCCTTGAAGCGGGTCTGGTACACAAGGCCAACGGCGGCGTACTGATCCTCTCCCTGCGCGCCCTGCTGGCGCAGCCGCTGATGCTGATGCGGCTGAAGAGTATCCTTACCCGCGGCCGCTTTGACTGGCTCTCCTGGGACGAATCGCGCCCGCTGCCGGTCTCCGTACCGTCCATGCCGCTCTCCTTTAAGCTTATCCTGCTGGGCGATCGCGACGCGCTGGCCGATTTCCAGGAAATGGAGCCGGAGCTGGCCGAAGGTGCGCTATACAGTGAATATGAAGACAATCTGCAGGTTGTTGATGAAGATGACCTGAAGCGCTGGTGCCAGTGGGTGTGGCAGGCCGCGCGCGCGCTTTCGCTTCCGGGGCCTGATGCCGACGCCTGGCTGCCCCTCATTCAGGAAGCCGCGCGCTATACCGGCGACCAGCAGACGCTCCCCCTCTCTCCGCTTTGGCTGGGCCGCCAGCTTCGCGAAGCCGCCGCCTTTTGTGAAGGCGAGCGCTTCAGCGCGGAGCAGCTGTTAACGATGCTTGCCCAGCGCCAGTGGCGCGAAGGCTACCTGGCTGAACGTATGCAGGATGAGATCCTGCTCGATCAGATCCTGATTGAAACCGACGGTGAACAGATCGGCCAGATTAACGCCCTGTCGGTGATCGAATTTCCCGGCCATCCGCGCGCCTTTGGCGAACCGTCGCGCATCAGCTGCGTGGTCCATTTCGGCGACGGGGAGTTCATGGACATTGAGCGCAAGGCCGAACTCGGCGGCAATATCCACGCCAAGGGAATGATGATCATGCAGGCGTTCCTGATGGCGGAGCTTGGCCTCGACCAGCAGCTCCCCTTCTCCGCCTCGCTCACCTTCGAGCAGTCCTACAGCGAAGTGGACGGCGATAGCGCCTCCATGGCTGAGCTGTGCGTGCTGGTCAGCGCGCTGGCGCAGGTCCCGATCAACCAGAGCCTGGCAATCACCGGCTCCGTCGATCAGTTTGGCCGCACGCAGCCGGTCGGCGGGCTGAATGAAAAAATTGAGGGCTTCTTTGCCATTTGCCAGCAGCGCGGCCTGACGGGCAAACAGGGCGTGATCATTCCGGCGGCTAACGTACGCCACCTCAGCCTCTCTCAGGAGGTTCAGCAGGCCGTGGAGGCCGGTGAATTCAGCCTCTGGGCCATTGATGATGTTGCCGATGCATTACAGTTACTGACCGGTCTCGCCTGGGATGGCGAAGGTCAAACTACCCTGCTGCAGACTATTCAGGAACGAATCGCTCAGGCGAATCAGCAGGAAGACCGTCATCGCCCGTGGGCGCTGCGCTGGCTGAACTTGTTTGGTGCAAACTGATCGGACTTGTTCAGCGTACACGTGTTAGCTATCCTGCGACGCGAACTCAAAATAAGGCTTACTGAAAACATGGTAGATAAACGCGAATCCTATACAAAAGAAGACCTTCTTGCTTCCGGCCGCGGCGAACTGTTTGGCGCCAAGGGCCCGCAGTTACCGGCACCCAATATGCTGATGATGGACCGCGTCGTCAAAATGACGGAAAACGGCGGCAATTTCGATAAGGGCTACGTGGAAGCCGAGCTGGATATCAATCCGGACCTGTGGTTCTTCGGCTGCCATTTCATCGGCGATCCGGTGATGCCAGGCTGTCTGGGACTGGATGCCATGTGGCAGCTGGTAGGATTCTATCTCGGCTGGCTGGGCGGCGAAGGCAAAGGCCGCGCGCTGGGCGTGGGCGAAGTTAAATTTACCGGCCAGGTACGCCCTACGGCGAAAAAAGTCACCTACCGGATCCACTTCAAACGCATTGTTAACCGCCGGCTGATTATGGGCCTGGCAGATGGCGAAGTGCTGGTTGACGACCGCCTGATCTACACGGCAAACGACCTTAAAGTGGGCTTGTTCCAGGACACCTCGGCCTTCTGATTTTGCACACTGAACGTATCAGTGGTTGAATACGGCGAAGCCTCCGGTACGGAGGCTTCTTGTTTCTAAAGAGACAGCATCAGGCGATTACTGCCCTGTCCTCCATGGCCTCCCGCCAGCCTCCCAGCCAGTGCGACCTCTGATTGATGGTCTGATAGGGACAGATTTCTTTCGACTTGCCAGCGATGCCGGCCTGGTACCCACGTTGATGTGCCCGTTCCAGGCGATCACGTTTTTGTCTCTTCATGCCTCGTTTCCCTCATTCTTTTATCTGGTGGAAAAGAAAACAGTGGTTACTTATTGCGCAACCACATATAACCAATAACGCGAATTACGCCGATCGTCAATGCGCAAAATTCACGCCAGTGTCATATTTGTGAGCTATCAACGCGCGCTGAATCGGATATATAACGTCAAGCCGCTGTCGGCAAACCAAAAAAAAGCCGCTGCGCTATTGCTGGCGCGGCGGCGTTGAGCATCATGAATTTTACTTATGGCTGGCGGCTAATTTCCTGCGCCATCGTGCTCGCCTCCTGCGCCCACGCCTGGGCCAGCACTTTCACCATCGCATCATAACCGTCCTGCTGCTGCTTCATCTCAATATTGAACGGCCGCTTGATGAGGCGTCCATTGTGATTAAGCAGCCACTCTCCGCTGACGATGACTCGTCCGTCGTAGCGCCCGTGGAAGCCGTTGACGCTGACGTTGAGGACATCCTGATCGTTACCCAGCGGCTGGGAAGACACTACCCAGCCCGGCATCTGGCTGCTCAGGTTTGCCACCAGCGTCGTGCGCAGCTGCTGATCGAGCGGACTGGCCCAAAGATTATTGCTGGCGATCACGTACTGCACGTCGCTGGTCTGGTACACCACGCCGTTGCCGGCGAGGTAATCAGGGATAGAAACCTGCTCTACCCACAGCAAGCGGCTTCCCTGTCCCTGGGTGAAGGCGCCGTGCGTGGCCGGTGCGGATTGCGCCACCGGCAGCTGGTAGTAGGTTTTATTTTCACCGCTGCTGCACGCGGACAGCAGGCACGCTACAACGAGCGGTAGCCACTTTTTCATTATTTCGCCCTCTTCGGCTGTGGGTCTTTGTTGTCCTTAGCTTCGAACACCAGCGCGTTGCTCTTATTATTGAGCGTTTTCAGTACCGGCTGCAGCTCGCGCAGCACCTGATCCAGACGCTGCATATCCGCCACCATCTTGTTATAGGCGGCTGAGCCGGGCTGGAAGCCCTTCATGCTGCTATTCAGCTCGCGCAGCGTTTTCTGCATGTCTGCAGGCAGGTCCTGCATCGACTGGCTACCGGTTATCTTGTTCAGATTATCCAGCGTTGTCTGCAGATGCTTCAGCGTGGTCTGGCTTTCCGCCAGCGTGCTGGTGGCCTGCTGCATCATCGGATTGATCGGCAGATTATTAATCTTATCCAGCGCATCCATCAGCCGCTGCTGAATTTGCGCCAGGCCGCCGCTTACGGTTGGGATCAGCGGATAGCCGCCGAATTCGCTGTACTTCGGCTTATCGGCCTTCGGATAGAAGTCGAGGTCGATATACAGCGCGCCGGTGACCAGGTTACCGGTCTTCAGCGAGCCGCGCATACCGCGATCGATGAGTTCACTGAAATGCTTACGAATGTCCGCGTGCTCTCTGAGCTGGCTTACCAGGCGCTGCGGTTCAATACGGATGAGCACCGGAATACGGTAGTCATCATTCAGCGTCTGATACAGGCCAGGAATATAGAACGGCACTTTCGCAACCGTACCAAGTCGGATGCCGCGGAATTCTACCGGCGCCCCCGGCTGCAGGCCGCGCACCGAATCTTTAAAGAACATCACGTAATCAACGTGCTCGGTAAAGACAGAGTCCTGGATGCTCTTCTGATCGTCGAACAGATGATATTCCGTCTGATTTGCCACCGGCTGACCGAGATCGAGCCCTTCCGGCACATCAAAGCTGACGCCGCCGCCGAACAGCGTCGACAGAGAACCCATCTCTACGCGCATCCCGGAAGAAGAGAGATCGACGGCAATACCGCTGTCTTTCCAGAAGCGCACGTTAGTGGTGACCAGACGATCGTTGGGCGCATTGATAAACAGCTGATAGGTGATATTGCGTTTTTCCGGGTTAAAAGTGCTGGCTTCAACAGAGCCCACGCGATAGCCGCGGAACAGTACCGGATCGCCAGGCGAGAGCTGCCCGGCTTTGTCACTTTCCAGCTGTACGCGAATGCCTTTGGCATCAGGCGGTGCCAGCGGCGGGGAGTCAAGCAGCTGATAGCGCTTCGGCTCTTCACCCTTGCTTCCCGGCTGCAACTCAACGTAGGCGCCAGATAGCAGCGTACCCAGTCCGCTCACGCCCTCGCGCCCGATCTGCGGCTTGACCACCCAGAAAACAGTATCGCCGTGCAGGAGTTTCTCCATGCCGGAATTAAGGCGTGCCTTGATCTCAACATGGTTTAAATCATCGGTCAGTGTTGCGGTCTCGATCACGCCTACGTCAACGCTGCGGCTCTTGATGCGGGTTTTCCCCCCCTCGATGCCTTCAGCATTGGTGGTGATAAGGGTCACTTCCGGGCCCTGATGGCTATAGTGGTAATAGAGGATCCAGGCACCGATCAGAACGGTGACGATGGGGAAAATCCACACCGGCGACCAGTTCCTGACCTTCTGCACTTTGGCCTCTCCATTGTTGTTTTCCATGCTGCTACTTTTCCTCATGGCTTGAATCTGGCTCACGATCCCACAGCAAGCGCGGATCGAAAATTATGGCAGAGAACATGGTTATCACTACCACCAGCGCGAACATGACTGCGCCCATGGCCGGATAGATATTCATTAATCCTCCCATGCGCACCAGCGCAGACAAAACGGCAATAACGAAAACGTCGATCATTGACCAGCGGCCAACAAACTCAACGATTTCATAAATGAGATGCATTTTTTCGCTGTCGCGCCGCCCCCGGCCGCTGGCGCTGAAGCAAAGCCAGCCGATAGCGATCATTTTCAGCGTCGGGACCATAATACTGGCGATAAAAATGACGCCCGCGACCGGATAGGAGCCTTCGCTCCACAGCAGAACCACGCCGGCAAGAATGGTTGACGGCATTTTGGTCCCCAGCAGATCGGTGACCATCACCGGCAGAATATTGGCAGGAAAGTAAAAAAGCACAGAGGTGATCAGCAGCGCCAGCGTCCACTGCAGGCTATTTTTCTTGCGCACGTGTCCTGTGGCCCCGCAGCGCGGACAGATCCGCTGGTCGGCGGGCAGAATCGCCGTACAGCAGTTACAGGCGCGCAGCCCCTGGCGGATGCCGGTGACGCCAACCTTCAGCGGCTGGGCGGGTACTGGCATCGGTTCAATATCATTCCACAGCCAGCGGCGGTCAACGCACTGAAATGCCCGCAGCTGCAACAGGCAAAACAGACAGAGCGGAATAAAGCTGCTTCCGACGCCGATATCGCCGTAGGCCATCAGCTTAACGAAGCTCACCAGCACGCCGGCCATAAAGATCTCGGTCATACCCCAGGCTTTCAGCTGGAACAGCCAGCGGGCCAGAAATTTCTGCACCGCGTGCGGCAGCGGCACGCGGTTAACCAGCAGAAGAATGGCGACCAGGCAAAAAGCCGG
Source organism: Pluralibacter gergoviae ATCC 33028 = NBRC 105706 (assembly GCF_001598855.1). Lineage (GTDB taxonomy): Bacteria > Pseudomonadota > Gammaproteobacteria > Enterobacterales > Enterobacteriaceae > Pluralibacter > Pluralibacter gergoviae. Next base: position 20,333 of record NZ_BCZS01000014.1, read on the forward strand.
TACCAGCTGAACAAACAGCAGGAAAAAGGTGCCAAGACTGGCATAGTCTTCGCTAAGCAGTATCGTGGGGATCTGCATCAGCTCAATTTCGCTACTCAATCCCGCCACATTCATATTGACGAAAGGAAAGAGATTCGCCAACAGCAGCATAAACAGCGCTGCCAGCGCATAGGCAGTGGGACGCTGCCGGGGCTCGTCCCATTGGGTGGTTAGCGTCGTGCCGCAGCGCGGGCACGATGCCTTATGACCGTGATCGAGGTGCGGTAACTCCACCAGCATATCGCATTGCGGGCACAAAACGCGTTGCCCGGCATGATGATGATCGCACATGCACTTTCCTCTGATAATTAACTGCCATTTTTTAACGCCTCAAGATACTCCCAGCGTTCAAACGCCTCTTCCAGCGTTTTTTCAGCTTGCGCTAGCGCATCCAGCACCTGTTGGGTCTGCTCATGCGACTGGCTAAAGAAAGAGGGATCTGCGACTTGCGACTGCAGTTTTTCCAGCTCAGCTTCCAGAACTTCAAGTTGTTCCGGCAGTTGCTCCAGCTCGCGCTGCAGTTTATAGCTTAGTTTGTTACTGCTTCGTTTGACAGTTTCTGCTTTCGGCTCAGCCGGTTTGCTACTTTTGCTCTCAAATGACGCTTTTGCCGCCAGGGACTGGCTCTGCTGCCCGCGCGCATCGTGATAGCCGCCGACATATTGTCCGATCCGGCCGCCGCCTTCAAAGATCCAGCATTCGGTCACCGTATTATCGACAAACTGCCTGTCGTGGCTCACCAGCATGACGGTCCCCTGGTAGCCGTCGATAAGCTCCTCAAGGAGCTCCAGCGTCTCGACGTCGAGATCGTTGGTCGGTTCATCGAGGATCAGCAGGTTGCTGGGCTTGAGGAACAGTCGGGCCAGCAGCAGGCGGTTACGCTCCCCGCCGGAGAGCGCGCGCACCGGCGTCATCGCACGTTTCGGATGGAACAGGAAGTCCTGCAGATAGCCCAGCACGTGGCGCGGCTTGCCGTTAACCATCACCTCCTGCTTGCCCTCGGCGAGGTTATCCATCACCGTTCTCTCCGGGTCCAGCTCGGCGCGGTGCTGATCGAAGTAGGCCACTTCCAGCTTAGTGCCGACGTGAATGCGCCCGCTGTCGGCCTGCAGCTGGCCGAGCATCAGCTTCAGCAGCGTGGTTTTCCCGCAGCCGTTGGGGCCGATAAGGGCAATTTTGTCCCCGCGCTGTACCTGAGCGGAAAAGTCCTTCACCAGCACTTTGCCGTCAACCTGGTAGTTCACGTCCTCCATCTCGAAGACGATTTTGCCGGAGCGGCTCGCCTCCTCGACGTTCATGCGGGCGCTGCCCATCACCTCCCGGCGCTCGCTGCGTTCGCGGCGCATCGCCTTCAGGGCGCGCACGCGCCCTTCGTTGCGGGTGCGGCGGGCCTTGATGCCCTGGCGGATCCACACCTCTTCCTGGGCCAGTTTGCGGTCGAACTCGGCGTTCTGCATCTCTTCAACCCGCAGCGCCTCCTCTTTTTCCAGCAGATACTGATCGTAGCTGCCCGGATAGGTCACCAGCTTGCCGCGATCGAGGTCGACAATGCGGGTCGCCATATTGCGGATAAAGGAGCGGTCGTGGGAGATAAAGATGATGGTGCCTTTAAAGGTCTTCAGGAACGCTTCCAGCCAGTCGATGGTTTCAATATCGAGGTGGTTAGTCGGCTCATCCAGCAGCAGCACGCGCGGGGCCGACACCAGCGCCCGGCCCAGGGCCGCCTTGCGCAGCCAGCCGCCGGAGAGCGACGCCAGCGCCGCGTTGGGATCGAGCGCCAGCTGGGCCAGCACTTCATTGATGCGGTTTTCCAGCTGCCAGAGTCCGTGGTGGTCGAGCTGCTCCTGGATCTTCGCCATCTCATTAAGGTTTTTATCGCTCGGGTCGGTCATCACCTTCTGCGAGATATCGTGATAGCGCTTGAGATAGACGGCCTGTTCGGCAATGCCTTCGGCCACGAAGTCGTAGACCGTACCCTCGACATTGCGCGGCGGATCCTGCTGCAGACGGGCGACGACCAGATCCTGCTCGTAAATGATCCGCCCGTCGTCGAGCCCCTGCTCGCGGTTGAGGATCTTCATCAGCGTCGACTTGCCGGCGCCGTTGCGCCCCACCAGGCAGACGCGTTCGTTATCTTCGATATGCAGTTCGGCGTTATCGAGGAGCGGCGCGTCGCTGAACGATAGCCACGCCCCGTGCATGCTAATTAATGACATCGGTTATTTCCTTCAGGCTGCGCTAATCAGCCAGCAGTTGTGGATCTGACGGTTGCGGGCAAAGTCCGGGGAAAGCGTTTTTTGTGTGATTTCCTGTGCTTTCAGACCCAAGGCTGCCAGTCCGTCATGATCGAGTTTGAAGCCGCGCTTGTTGTTAGAGAACATGATCGTTCCGCCCTTGCGCAGCAGGCGCTTCAGATCGCTCATCAGCTTCAGATGATCGCGCTGCACGTCGAAGGTGTCTTCCATGCGCTTGGAGTTGGAGAAAGTCGGCGGATCGATAAAGATCAGGTCGAACTGCTCGTCGGCCTCGCGCAGCCAGCCCAGCACGTCCGCCTGCAGCAGGCGATGGGCTCGGCCGGTCAGACCGTTGAGGCGCAGGTTGCGCTCCGCCCACTCCAGGTAGGTGCGCGACATATCTACCGTGGTGGTGCTGCGCGCGCCGCCGAGGCCTGCGTGAACGCTGGCGCTGCCGGTATAGGAGAAGAGGTTGAGGAAGTCTTTCCCCTTGCTCATCTGACCGAGCATGCGGCGGGCGATGCGGTGATCGAGGAACAGGCCGGTGTCGAGATAGTCGGTGAGGTTGACCCACAGGCGGGCATTGTACTCGCCCACTTCCATAAACTCGCCCTTCGTGCTCAGCTTCTCGTACTGATTTTTGCCCTTCTGCCGCTCGCGGGTCTTCAGCACCAGCCGGTTCGGGGCGATATCCAGCACCTGGATCGTAGCGGCGATAACGTCGAACAGGCGGTGGCGCGCCTTGGTGGCATCCACCGATTTCGGCGGAGCGTACTCCTGAATCACCACCCAGTCGCCGTAGCGGTCTACCGCCACGTTATACTCCGGCAGGTCGGCATCGTACAGGCGATAGCACTCCACGCCCTCCTGGCGCGCCCACTTGTCGAGCTTCTTAAGATTCTTGCGCAGGCGGTTGGCGTAGTCGTCCGCCAGCATCACCGGCGCGCTGCCGTCGTTTTCCGCGACGTGATAGTTTTTCTGCACGCAGTCCAGCGGGCCGTTTTTGGCCTTGAACTGGCGCTCGGCGCGCAGCTGCAGGCTGCTCAGCAGATCCGGCGAGGCGCTGAACAGCGACAGGTTCCAGCCGCCAAACTGCGTTTTCACGATCCGTCCCAGCAGGTTGTGCAGGGCAATCAGCGCCGGCTCGCTGTCCAGACGCTCGCCGTAGGGCGGGTTGCTGATGATGGTGCCGTACGGCCCCTTCGGCAGCGGGTTGCTGAGTTTAGCCACGTCCTTAACGTCAAAGGTGATCAGCTCGCCGATACCGGCGCGGCGGGCGTTGCTGCGCGCGCGCTCGATAACCCGGCCATCAATGTCGGAGCCGTAAAAGTGCGACTCATAGGCGGCGAGGCCCGCGCGGGCGCGGGTCTGCGCCTCGGCTTTGACCTCCTGCCAGACGGCTTCATCGTGCTGCGCCCAGCCGCTAAAGCCCCACTGGCCGCGGTGCAGGCCCGGCGCGCGGTCGGTCGCCCACATTGCCGCCTCAATCAGCAGCGTGCCGGAGCCGCACATCGGATCGAGCAGCGGTGTGCCCGGCTGCCAGCCGGAGCGCATCACGATAGCGGCGGCGAGGTTCTCTTTGATCGGCGCAATGCCGGTGCGGTCGCGGTAGCCGCGCAGGTGCAGGCCGTCGCCGCTGAGATCGAGCGAAATATTGGCCACCTCTTTATTGAGGCGCACGTTAATGCGCACGTCCGGGCTCTCTTTATCGACGTTCGGGCGCGGCAGGTTTTTGCGGGTGAAGGCATCGACGATGGCATCTTTGACCTTCAGCGCGCCGTACTGGCTGTTGCGGATCTCGTCATTCACGCCGCTGAAGCTGACGGCAAAGGTGGCGCCGGGGTTGAACATCTCCGTCCACGGGATCGCCTGCACGCCCAGATAGAGATCCAGGTCGCTGTAGACTTTGCACTGTCCCAGCGGCTTCATGATGCGCGACGCCAGCCGGCTCCACATCAGGCTCTGGTAAAGCAGCCGCGTGTCCCCCGCAAACAGGACACCACCCTGAACCACCTGGCACTCCAGCGCGCCGAGGCCTTCCAGTTCAGTTTTTAACAGCTCTTCCAGCCCGCGGGCCGTACTGGCAAACAGAGAATTCATATCGTCACTTATTACTCATAGAAAATTGCTGCGCATTATAGCCAATGTGAGCTGCATATCATAAAGTTGAGGCCGACTTTTTTTATCCGAAGGACAGAGGCATGGCAACGCTATCGCGGCTTTTCATACATCCGGTTAAATCTATGCGCGGTATCGGCGTGACGCAGGCGCTGGCCGATATCAGCGGCATGGCGCAGGATCGGATATTTATGCTGACCGAGCCGGACGGCACCTTTATTACCGCCCGCCAGTATCCGCAGATGGTGCGCTTTACGCCGGTGCCGATGTTTGACGGTATTCACCTGACCGCCCCGGACGGCAGCAGCGCGGCGGTGCGCTTCGCCGATTTCGCCGCCGAGGCGGCGCCTACCGAAGTCTGGGGTAACCACTTCACGGCGCTGATAGCCCCGGAGGGCGTCAACGCCTGGCTTTCCGCTTTCTTCAACCGTGACGTGCAGCTGCGCTGGGTCGGCCCTGAGCCTACCCGCCGCGTTAAGCGCTACGACGCCGTTCCCCTCTCCTTCGCCGACGGCTTTCCCTATCTGCTGACCAGCGAAGCCTCCCTGCGCGATCTGCAAAATCGCTGCCCCGCCGGGGTGAAAATGGAGCAGTTTCGTCCGAACCTGGTGGTGGCAGGCACCGGGGCCTGGGAGGAGGATACCTGGAAGGTCGTGCGCATCGGCGGGGTCATCTTCGACGTGGTGAAGCCCTGCAGCCGCTGCGTATTCACCACCGTCAGCCCGGAGCGCGGGCAGAAGCACCCCGCCGGGGAGCCGCTCACCACGCTCCAGTCTTTTCGCACGGCGCGCGATAACGGCGACGTCGATTTTGGTCAGAACCTGATCGCCCGCAGCAGCGGCGTAGTGCGCGTCGGCGATGAGGTTGAGATCCTCGCCACCGGTCCGGCAAAAGCCTACGGCAGCGGCAACGTCGCCGAAGCGCTGGACGTCGAAAGCCGGCAGGAGGCGGCGCTGGATATTGAGTGGCAGGGAGAGGTTTTTCGCGGCAACAACCAGCAGGTACTGCTGGAGCAGCTTGAGCAGCGGGGGATCCGCGTTCCCTACTCGTGCCGGGCGGGCCTGTGCGGAAGCTGCAGAATAACGCTGATCGATGGGAGAGTCAGTCCCATGAAGCGCGGCGCAGTCGCCGACGACGGGACGATACTGTGCTGCAGCTGTATTCCTGAAACGTCGCTGCGTCTGGCCCTTTAAACCGCCTGGCCGTAGCTGACGCTGTTCGCGGCGGGCTGCGGCTGGAGCCGGTCGTTCATTATCTTAATGGCATCCCCGAGCTGCATTGTGCGTCCGGCAATCGTCACCCCCGGCTGCGCAAGCAGGCAGAGCGCCGCATTTTCCCCCGGTTCGACCACCAGCAGATTCACCTGCTCGCCGCAGTCGCTGAGCCAGACGGCGGCGGCATCGCCGGTTGCCGGCTGCCAGTAATCGGCATGGGAGATAAAGTGCCAGCTTTTGGGCATCTGCGGCTTGAGAAAGCGGATGGCAACCAGCGCGTTAAGCACCAACTCGGCGCGGTGCTCTTTTGCCAGATTAAGATCGCGGCACTTCTCCTCAAGTGAGAAGTAGAGTGCGGCATCATCGACACAAAATCCTGAAGGATCAAAGGCATCCGGCGTCAGCATACGGCGAGAGTAGCGCGAGCGAAACAGCATGCCGTTGGCCAGATCGAGCATCATGCGGTCATGTTCACCGTCATAATACCAGCGCCAATTATCGTCAGGTTTAATTCGCATCTCCGTCCCCCTGTATAAAAAAGCATCCCGCTGCCTGAAATATCCCACCGGTTTATCAGCCAAAATGAACAAAGATTTAAAAGGCTAAATTAGCAACACCCGGAAAATATAAAGCAACCAGGGCCGGAAATAAAGCCCTGGTTGAAAATTGCGCAGTAAAGATTAGATATGGGTAACGATTTCTTTAATCAGCGGCGGGCCTTTAAAAATAAACCCGGAATAGATTTGGACAAGCGTGGCACCTGCGGCTATTTTCTCGCGAGCGGCAACCACCGAGTCAATACCGCCGACGCCGATAATTGGCAGACGGCCATTCAACTCTGCGGACAGGGCGCGAATAATCTCAGTGCTTTTTAACTGTACCGGACGACCGCTCAGTCCCCCCGTTTCGTCACAATGCTTCATTCCCTGAACCAGGCTGCGGTCAAGCGTAGTATTGGTCGCAATGACGCCATCAATATTATGCCGGACTAAACTATCAGCCACCTGGATCAATTCTTCAGGGGAAAGATCCGGGGCGATCTTCACGGCCACCGGAACATATTTATGGTGGATCCCCTGCAGTTCATTCTGCTTATTTTTAATGCCGGAAAGCAGATCGTCCAGCGCCTCACCATATTGTAGCGTACGCAGTCCAGGTGTATTTGGTGAGGAGATATTAATGGCAATATATCCGGCGTAGGGATAGATTTTTTCCATACAAATCAGATAGTCATCTTTACCGTTCTCAACCGGCGTGTCTTTATTTTTACCAATATTAATGCCGAGAACGCCGTCAAAATGGGCCTTTTTTACATTCTCAACCAGGTTATCGACGCCGAGATTATTGAAGCCCATGCGGTTGATCAGACCCTCGGAATCGACCAGACGGAAGAGCCTCGGCTTGTCGTTACCGGGCTGCGGACGCGGCGTCACGGTACCAATCTCAAGCGATCCGAAGCCGAGGGCACCCAGGGCATCGATACACTCGCCGTTCTTATCGAGGCCGGCGGCCAGCCCGAGCGGATTTTTAAACGTCAGGCCCATGCAGGAAACCGGCTTCGCCGGCACTTTCTGACGGATCAGCGCCTCAAGAGGCGTGCCGGTAACCCGGTGCAATAGCTGAAAAGTTAACTCATGAGCGCGCTCTGGATCGAGCTGAAAAAGGGCTTTACGAACGAAGGGGTAGTACATGAACTCTCCTGATTCCCGGTGGCAAACCGGGGCCGTATTATGTTCGATCGGGCGGCGAAAGGGAATTGACCTGCGGCAAAAAAGAGAGCGGAAAGCGCAACCGTTTCCCTTATTTGCATTTTCCGGCTATCGACTTGCGGATAAATCATTTAGTGAACGTCCGGCCCTCTGCGACACTCCTCTTACAGTTATCAATTCCTGATAGAACCTAACTTTTAGTTATAAGGAGTGGTTATGCGCGTCATTACGCTTGCGGGCAGCCCGCGGTTCCCTTCCCGCTCCAGCGCCCTGCTGGAGTACGCGAGGGAGAGACTTACCCAGGTTAACGTCGACGTTCGCCACTGGCATCTGCAGAACTTCGCGCCTGAAGATCTTCTCTATGCCCGCTTTGATAGCCCGGCGCTGCAGACCCTGAACGAGCAGCTGGCCGATGCCGATGGCCTGATTATCGCCACCCCCATTTATAAAGCCTCTTTTTCCGGGGCGCTGAAAACCCTGCTCGACCTGCTGCCCGAGCGGGCGCTGGAGGGGAAAATCGTGCTGCCGCTGGCGACCGGCGGCACCGTTGCCCACATGCTCGCCGTCGATTATGCCCTTAAGCCGGTGCTCAACGCCCTGAAGGCCCGGGAGATCCTCCACGGCGTATTTGCCGACGACAGCCAGGTCCAGGACTACCAGCACCGGCCGCAGTTCAGCGCCAATCTGCAAAAGCGCCTTGATGACGCGCTCGAAACCTTCTGGCAGGCGCTGCACCGCCGCGATACCGCCGCTCCGGCGTTCCATACCGCCCCGGGGGTTGCCCATGCTTAACCGTTCCCGCGCCGCCCTGCTGGCCATCGCGGCGCTGATAACGCTTCCGGCGTGGAGCCACGCCGCCGAAAAGGCGCCTGACGCGCTGCGCATCGGCTACCAGAAAGGCAGCGTCAGCATGGTACTGGCCAAAAGCCACCATCTGCTGGAGCAGCGCTACCCTGATACCAAAATCTCATGGATCGAGTTCCCGGCCGGGCCGCAGATGCTGGAGGCGCTCAACGTCGGCAGCATCGATCTCGGCAGCACCGGCGATATTCCGCCGATTTTCGCCCAGGCCGCCGGGGCGGATCTGGTGTACGTCGGCGCCGAGCCGCCGAAACCGAAAGCGGAAGTGATCCTCGTAGCGGAAAACAGCCCGATTAAAACGGTTGCCGATCTGAAGGGGCATAAGGTCGCTTTTCAGAAAGGCTCCAGTTCGCACAATCTGCTGCTGCGCGCCCTGCAGCAGGCGGGGCTTAAGTTTACCGATATTCAATCCGCCTACCTGCCCCCCGCCGACGCGCGGGCCGCCTTTGCGCAGCATAGCGTCGATGCCTGGGCTATCTGGGATCCCTATTACTCTGCCGCGCTGCTGCAGGGCGGCGTCCGGGTGCTGACCGATGGCAGTAAGCTGAATCAAACCGGCTCTTTCTATCTCGCCTCCCGCCCCTACGCGGAGAAAAACGGCGCCTTTATTGAAGGGGTGCTGGCAGCCTTTACCGAGGCCGACGCCCTGACCGTCAGCCAGCGCCAGCAGAGCACGGCGCTGCTGGCAAAAAGCATGGGCCTGCCGGAAGCGGTGATCGCAAGCTACCTCAGCCACCGCCCCACCAGCGCCATTACGCCGGTCAGCGCCGAAACGGCGCGCCGCCAGCAGCAGACCGCCGATCTCTTTTATCAAAATCACCTGGTGCCGAAAAAGGTCGACATTAAAGACCGCATCTGGCAGCCGGCCGCCCAACAAGGAGCTAAGTCATGAGCCTGAATATGTTCTGGTTTTTACCCACCCACGGCGATGGTCACTATCTGGGCAGCGAAGAGAATGCCCGACCGGTAGACCACGGCTATCTGCAGCAGATAGCCCAGACCGCCGATCGCTTTGGCTACACCGGGGTGCTGATCCCGACGGGCCGCTCCTGCGAAGACGCGTGGCTGGTGGCGGCCTCGCTCATTCCGGTCACCCAGCGCCTGAAGTTCCTGGTGGCGCTGCGTCCGAGCGTGATTTCACCGACCGTCGCCGCGCGCCAGGCCGCGACGCTTGACCGCCTCTCCAACGGCCGGGCGCTGTTTAATCTGGTGACCGGCAGCGATCCGCAGGAGCTGGCGGGCGACGGCGTGTTCCTCGATCACACCGCCCGCTACGAAGCGTCAGCCGAATTTACTCATATCTGGCGCCGCCTGCTGGAGGGCGAAACCGTCACCTTTAACGGCAAATATCAGAAGGTCCGCGAGGCGAAACTGCTGTTCCCGCCGGTGCAGCAGCCGCGCCCGCCGCTCTACTTCGGCGGGTCGTCTGACGTGGCGCAGGATCTGGCCGCCGAGCAGGTTGACCTCTATCTCACCTGGGGCGAACCGCCGGCGCAGGTAAAAGAGAAGATAGAGCAGGTCCGGGCCAGGGCGGCGAAGCTGGGCCGCAGGATCCGCTTCGGGATCCGCCTGCACGTCATTGTGCGCGAAAGTAATGAAGAGGCCTGGCAGGCCGCCGACCGGCTGATCTCGCACCTCGACGATGCCACCATCGCCCGCGCCCAGGAGGCGTTTGCCCGCACCGATTCCGTCGGCCAGCAGCGGATGGCCGCCCTGCACGGCGGGCGCCGCGATAAGCTGGAGATAAGCCCCAACCTGTGGGCGGGCGTGGGCCTGGTGCGCGGCGGCGCCGGGACGGCGCTGGTCGGCGATGGGCCGACGGTCGCGGCGCGCATCAACGAATACGCGGCGCTGGGTATCGACAGCTTTGTTCTCTCCGGCTATCCGCATCTCGAAGAGGCGTGGAGAGTCGGCGAACTGCTGTTCCCGCACCTCGATGTGGCGGTGCCGGAAGTCCCCCGCCCTGCCGCGCTACAGCAGCAGGGTGAAGTGGTCGCCAATCTGTTTATACCGCGCAAAGCCGCCCAGAGCTGAGGATCGGTACATGGCAAAACCTGTAGATTTCTGGCTGCAGCGCGCGGCGCCGTGGCTGCTGCCGGTCGGCATCGTGATCTTCTGGCAGATAGCCTCCTCCGTCGGCTGGCTCTCCACCCGCATCCTGCCCTCGCCGGAGGGCGTCGTGGAGGCCTTCTGGAGTCTCTCCGCCAGCGGCGAGCTGTGGCACCATCTGGCAATCAGCAGTTGGCGGGCGCTGGTGGGCTTCGCCATCGGCGGCTCTATCGGCCTGGCCCTGGGGCTGATAAGCGGCCTCTCCCGCTGGGGAGAGCGGCTGCTGGATACCTCCATCCAGATGCTGCGCAACGTGCCGCACCTGGCGCTGATCCCGCTGGTGATCCTGTGGTTCGGTATTGACGAAACCGCCAAGATTTTCCTCGTGGCGCTCGGGACGCTGTTCCCGATTTACATCAATACCTGGCACGGGATCCGCAATATCGACAGAGGACTGGTGGAGATGGCCCGCAGCTACGGCCTCTCGGGTCCGGCGCTGTTCTGGCACGTGATCCTGCCCGGTGCCCTGCCCTCCATCATGGTCGGCGTGCGCTTTGCGCTCGGCCTGATGTGGCTGACGCTGATTGTTGCCGAAACCATCTCCGCCAACGCCGGCATCGGCTATCTGGCGATGAATGCCCGCGAATTCCTGCAAACCGATGTGGTGGTGGTGGCCATCATTCTTTATGCCCTGCTGGGAAAACTGGCCGACACGGCGGCGCAGCTGCTTGAGCGCGTCTGGCTGCGCTGGAACCCGGCCTATCATCTGAAGGAGGCAAGCGTATGAATACCGCGCGTCTGAATCCCGGCATTCCGCTACTGCTCAACGCCGTCGGCAAGCGCTACGGCGACAACGTGGTGCTCAACGATCTGGATCTGCACATCCCCGCCGGGCAGTTTGTGGCGGTGGTCGGGCGCAGCGGCGGCGGTAAAAGCACCCTGCTGCGGCTGCTGGCCGGGCTGGAAAAACCCAACGCCGGCGAGCTGCTGGCGGGCAACGGCCCGCTGACCGCCAGCCAGCAGGAGACGCGGCTGATGTTTCAGGACGCCCGGCTGCTGCCGTGGAAAAGCGTGATTGATAACGTCGGCCTCGGTCTGCAGGGCAAATGGCGCGACCGGGCGCTGGAGGCGCTGGCCGCCGTCGGTCTCGAAAACCGCGCCGGCGAGTGGCCCGCCGCGCTCTCCGGCGGGCAGAAGCAGCGCGTGGCCCTGGCCAGGGCGCTGATCCACCGCCCCGGCCTGCTGCTGCTCGACGAGCCGCTCGGCGCGCTGGACGCCCTGACCCGGCTGGAGATGCAGGATCTGATTGCGTCCCTGTGGCAGGAACACGGCTTTACGGTACTGCTGGTCACCCACGACGTCAGCGAGGCGGTGGCGATGGCGGACAGGGTGTTATTAATTGAAGAGGGAAAAATCGGCCTCGACCTGACGGTAGACCTTCCCAGGCCCAGACGCAAAGGTTCGGCGCGGCTGGCCGAGCTGGAGGCGGAGGTGCTCAACCGGGTGATGCGCCGCGGCCACTCCGAGCCGCGCAGCCGGCGGCACGGGTGAAACAAATCGGGCGGGGAAAAATCCCCGCCCGACCGGCGTTATGACTGCATCAGGGCTTACGCCAGCGCCTTCACAATCTTCTCGTACAGATCTCCGGAGAGATTCTCCAGCCCCTTCAGCTGCTCCAGCGCGCTGCGCATCTTCTGCTGCCGCGCCGCGTCGTAGCGCTTGAGGCGGATCAGCGGCTCAATCATACGCGACGCCACCTGCGGGTTGCGGGTGTTCAGATCGGTGAGCATCTCGACCAGGAACTGATAGCCGCTGCCGTCCCCGGCGTGGAAGGCCGCCGGGTTGAGGCTGACGAAGGCGCCAATCAGCGCGCGGATGCGGTTCGGGTTGCTCATCGTAAACGAGCGGTGGTTAAGCAGCCCGCGCACCGTCTCCAGCACGTTTGCCGCCGGGCTGGTGGCCTGCAGGTTAAACCACTTGTCCATCACCAGGCCGTCCTCATGCCACTTGTCGTCGTACGCCTGCATCAGCGCATCGCGGCACGGCAGTTCAGCGGCCACCGCGGCGGCCAGGGCGGCCAGGGCGTCGGTCATGTTATCGGCCGTTTGATACTGATGGCTGACCAGTTTATCGGCCAACTCTGCGTCGCCAAAGGCCAGATAGCGCAGGCAGACGTTGCGCAGCGAACGCTTACCGATATCGGCATGCTCAACGCGGTAGGCGTCGAGGGCGTTGGCGTTATACACCGCCAGGCATTCGTCCGCCAGCTCAACGGCCAGCGTGCGGGTCAGCGCCTCGTGCACCGTGGCGATGGCGATCGGATCGATCGTTTCAAACAGTTCGGCTATCTCGTTGACCGACGGAAGAGTGAGGATCTGCGCCGCAAGGGCCGGATCGATCTTCTCGTCGAGCAGGATCGCGCGGAAGGCATCGGCAACGTGGACCGGGAGCGACAGCGGCTGGCCCTGCTGCTGGCGGGCGACGTTAAGCTTAATATAGGTCGCCAGCAGGCTCTGGGCCGCGTCCCAGCGGGAGAAGTCGTTGCGGGCGTGGCGCATCAGGAACGTCAGCTGCTGATCGCTCCACTTATAGTCAAGCTTCACCGGCGCGGAAAATTCGCGCAGCAGCGACGGCACCGGCTGGAAATAGACATTATCGAAAATAAAGGTCTGTTCTGCCTGAGTGACGTTAAGGACGTTGTGTACCGGATGGCCGCCCTTCTGCAGCGGGATCACTTTCCCTTCGCCGTCGTAAAGCTCAATATCGAACGGAATATGCAGCGGCAGCTTCTCGGGCTGATCGGCGCTCGGCGGCGTGTGCTGCCTGATGGTCAGCGTGTACTGTTCGGTTTCCGGATTGTAGTCATCGTGCACGGTCACTACCGGCGTACCCGACTGGCTGTACCAGCGGCGGAAGTGCGAGAGATCGACGTTAGAGGCATCCTCCATCGCCTGCACAAAGTCGTCGCAGGTAGCGGCGCTGCCGTCGTGGCGCTCAAAATAGAGCTGCATCCCCTTCTGGAAATTCTCTTCGCCGAGCAGCGTGTGCAGCATGCGGATCACTTCGGCGCCCTTTTCATACACCGTCAGGGTGTAGAAGTTGTTCATCTCGATGACCATCTCGGGGCGGATCGGATGCGACATCGGGCTGGCGTCTTCGGCAAACTGCAGGCCGCGCATGGTGCGCACGTTGCTGATGCGATTGACCGCGCGGGAGCCGAGATCGGAGCTGAACTCCTGATCGCGGAACACGGTCAGGCCCTCTTTCAGACTCAGCTGGAACCAGTCGCGGCAGGTGACGCGGTTGCCGGTCCAGTTGTGGAAATATTCGTGGCCGATCACCCGCTCAATGTCGAGATAGTCTTTATCGGTGGCGGTGTCGCTGCGGGCCAGCACGTACTTAGAGTTAAAGATATTGAGGCCTTTATTCTCCATCGCGCCCATATTAAAGAAGTCGACGGCGACAATCATATAGATGTCGAGATCGTACTCAAGGCCGAAGCGCTCTTCATCCCACTTCATCGAATTTTTCAGGGAGGTCATCGCCCAGGGCGCGCGGTCGAGGTTGCCGCGATCGACGTACAGCTCGAGGGCGACGCTGCGTCCGGAGCGGGTAATGAAGGTGTCGCTCAGCACATCAAAGTCGCCGGCCACCAGCGCAAACAGATAGCACGGTTTCGGGAACGGATCCTGCCACTGCACCCAGTGGCGGCCGTCGCTCAGCTCGCCCTGCGCAACGCGGTTGCCGTTGGACAGCAGGAACGGATATTTGCTTTTATCGGCGATAATTTTGGTGGTAAACCGCGCCAGCACGTCCGGGCGGTCCAGATACCAGGTGATGTGGCGAAAGCCTTCGGCCTCGCACTGGGTACACAAGGCTTCACCAGACTGGTAAAGCCCTTCCAGCGCGGTATTCGCCGCCGGGCTGATTTCATTGACGATGCACAGCGTAAAATGCTCCGGCAGCCCGTTTATCACCAGCTGATTGTCTTCTTCTTTATAGTCGCTCCAGGCCTGGTCGTTGACATGCACCGAAAGCAGAGTCAAATCTTCGCCGTCAAGGCGCAGCGGAGCGTCAGATGCACCGTGGCGGGTGAGCGTACTCACGGCGGTAACAACGGTTTTCGCGGCATCCAGGTCAAAGGTCAGTTCGATATCGCCTATCGTATAGTCCGGCGCACGGTAGTCGTGGCGGTACTTGGCTTGGGGCTGTTGTGTCATAAAAAACCTTTAGCATCTGTATAAAGTGTCAGTCCAGTCTATTCTTGTTGCTTGCGGTTCGCTACGCAGAATGTTCATCTTTTCATGGGCAAAGGCGCGAAATGCAACATTTTGATAACTATCGGCACGAAATGCCCTCGATCCTGCCGCCGCCTTGTGGTGTGATCGGGGTTCAATAAATCAATAAACAAGGTATACTCCAGCGAAACTGGCTGTTGTTTACTGTACTAAACGCTCCTTTAATGAGGATGCAATTGCGCACCATGACACTATCCGCTACCCCTGTACTGCAGACGTTGCTCGATACAGATGCCTACAAGCTGCACATGCAGCAGGCCGTGTTCCATCAGTACTATGATGTCCACGTCGCTGCTGAATTCCGCTGCCGCGGCGACGATTTACTGGGCATTTATGCTGACGCCATCCGCGACCAGGTGGACGCGATGCAGTCCCTGTCGCTGCGGGACGATGAGTTTCAGTGGCTCTCCGGCCTGCCCTTCTTTAAGCAGGACTACCTCGACTGGCTGCGCGATTTCCGCTACGACCCGCGCCAGGTCACCGTCAGCAATGAGAACGGCAAACTCAATATTCGCCTCGCCGGACCGTGGCGGGAAGTCATCATGTGGGAAGTACCGCTGCTGGCAGTCATCAGCGAGTTGGTGCACAGCCTGCGCACCCCTCAGGCCGGCGTCGGCCAGGCGCTTGCGCATCTGGAGCATAAGCTCACCGATTTCCGCCGGCTTACCGCCGACATCGATATGTCCGGCTTCCGGCTGATGGATTTCGGCACCCGCCGCCGCTTCTCCCGCGAGGTTCAGCAGGCTATCGTTGAGCGCCTGCAGCAGGAGCCGTGGTTTGTCGGCACCAGCAACTACGACCTGGCCCGCCGTCTTCATCTCACGCCGATGGGCACCCAGGCCCATGAGTGGTTCCAGGCGCATCAGCAGCTCAGTCCAAGCCTCGCCGCCAGCCAGCAGGTGGCCCTCGCCGCCTGGCTCAAGGAGTATCCGGATCAGCTGGGGATTGCGCTGACCGACTGCATCACCATGGATGCCTTCCTGCGCGATTTTGGTCCGGAGTTCGCCGGCCGTTATCAGGGGCTGCGCCACGACTCCGGCGATCCGGTCGAGTGGGGCGAGAAAGCCATCGCTCACTATCAGAAGCTGGGTATCGATCCGCTGAGCAAAGTGCTGGTCTTCTCCGACAATCTGGATATGAATAAGGCCGTCGGACTTTATCGCCACTTCTCTTCCCGGGTGAAGCTGAGCTTCGGCATCGGCACTCGCCTGACCTGCGACATTCCGCAGGTTAAGCCGCTGAATATTGTGATTAAGCTTGTCGAGTGCAACGGCAGACCGGTAGCCAAACTCTCGGACAGCCCGGGCAAAACCATTTGCCACGATCAGGCGTTTGTCCGCGCCCTGCGCGAGGCTTTCGACATTCCCAAGGTCAAAAAAGCCAGCTAACTGACAAAAGGGAGCCTTTCCGGCTCCCTTCTTTCTATTATTTACGCAAATCCCCGCCATCGCTGCGAAATGTTCTTGTCTGATAAAAGATG
This sequence comes from Pluralibacter gergoviae ATCC 33028 = NBRC 105706, assembly GCF_001598855.1. Classification (GTDB taxonomy): domain Bacteria; phylum Pseudomonadota; class Gammaproteobacteria; order Enterobacterales; family Enterobacteriaceae; genus Pluralibacter; species Pluralibacter gergoviae. Next base: position 36,335 of record NZ_BCZS01000014.1, read on the forward strand.
ACAGGTAACATAGGTATCCCCCTTCAGTCAGAAGGTGGAAAGCTAAACCTTATTCCTGACAACTAACAGAGAGAACACTATGAGCGTTGTGCCTGTAGCCGACGTACTCCAGGGCCGCGTAGCCGCTGACAGCGAAGTCACCGTGCGCGGATGGGTGCGTACCCGCCGAGATTCAAAAGCTGGCTTTTCCTTCCTCGCCGTCTATGACGGTTCCTGCTTTGATCCTGTACAGGCCGTCATTAATAATTCTCTGCCCAATTACAATCAGGAAGTGCTGCGCCTGACCACCGGCTGTTCGGTCATCGTCACCGGTAAAGTGGTCGCCTCCCAGGGCCAGGGCCAGAGCTTTGAAATTCAGGCCAGCAGCGTGGAAGTGACCGGCTGGGTTGAAGATCCTGATACCTACCCGATGGCGGCCAAGCGCCACAGCATCGAGTACCTGCGCGAAGTGGCCCACCTGCGCCCGCGCACTAACCTGATCGGCGCCGTCGCGCGCGTGCGCCACACGCTGGCCCAGGCGCTGCACCGCTTCTTCGACGAGCAGGGCTTCTTCTGGGTCTCCACGCCGCTTATCACCGCCTCCGATACCGAAGGCGCCGGCGAGATGTTCCGCGTCTCCACGCTGGATCTGGAAAATCTGCCGCGCAACGACCAGGGCAAGGTGGACTTCGACAAAGATTTCTTCGGCCGCGAAGCCTTCCTGACCGTCTCCGGCCAGCTTAACGCCGAGACCTACGCCTGCGCGCTGTCGAAGGTGTATACCTTCGGCCCGACCTTCCGTGCCGAAAACTCCAACACCAGCCGCCACCTGGCGGAGTTCTGGATGCTGGAGCCGGAAATCGCTTTTGCCGATCTGGAAGATAACGCCGCGCTGGCGGAAGCGATGCTCAAGTACGTCTTCAGGGCGGTGCTGACAGAGCGCGCGGATGACATGAAGTTCTTCGCCGAGCGCGTCGATAAAGACGCTATCGCCCGCCTGGAGCGCTTCGTGGATGCCGACTTCGCCCAGGTTGACTATACGGATGCCATCACCATTCTGGAAAACTGCGGCCATAAGTTCGAGAATCCGGTTTTCTGGGGCGTGGATCTCTCCTCCGAGCACGAGCGCTATCTGGCAGAGCAGCACTTCAAAGCGCCGGTGGTGGTAAAAAACTATCCGAAAGACATCAAGGCCTTCTATATGCGCCTTAATGACGACGGTAAGACCGTGGCTGCGATGGACGTGCTGGCGCCGGGCATCGGCGAGATCATCGGCGGCTCCCAGCGTGAAGAGCGTCTGGATGTGCTGGACGCGCGCCTGGCAGAAATGGGGCTCAATAAGGAAGATTACGGCTGGTATCGCGATCTGCGCCGCTACGGCACCGTGCCGCACTCCGGCTTTGGTCTCGGCTTCGAGCGCCTTATCGCCTACGTCACCGGCGTGCAGAACGTGCGCGACGTAATTCCGTTCCCGCGCACTCCGCGCAACGCCAGCTTCTGATTTTTGCGCACATTCCGAAACCAGCCTGCGGGCTGGTTTTTTTTGATGTTCAGCTTTTGTTAGGAAACTTCACCAAGTTTAAAGGGCAATAGCGACTTTTCTGTAAAATGTTACACATCGTTTCGCGCAATAAATTTGCACAAAAATTTCATCCTTCCCTTGTTTAGTTCACATTTCATTTTCTGCTTAGCATAAATAGCAACCTTTCACAAAGCACAAACGGTCAAGCAAAATCGCCATAAGAAAAAGTGTGGTGAGAATCATTCTTGCATAGGAAAGTGGGTTATTGAAAAATATAATAAGCCAATCATATAGATAGATATAAAGGCGTTTACTTAGTAACCGGTTACTCTGGAAGTATGAACTGGTTCACAAAGTTCCTTTTAATTCACAAACTCTTACACATAATTTCTTTTTGTAACTCCTTTAGCGTATTTGTAGCACTTTCCGGCTAGCGAAACGTTGTCATGAATGGAAATATGCCTCTCAGACACAGAAAGACACCAAACTCTCATCAATGGTTCTGTAAATCTTTATTGACGGAAGGCATTGGGAGCAGTGGCAGGTGTCCATAAAAAAACCTATGAGGGTAATAAATAATGATGAAGCGCAATCTCCTGGCAGTGGTTATCCCTGCCCTGCTGGTAGCCGGTACCGCGAACGCAGCGGAAGTGTTCAACAAAGACAGCAACAAGCTGGACCTGTACGGTAAAATGGTAGGTCTGCACTACTTCTCTGATAACGACGGCAACGACGGCGACCAGAGCTATGCGCGTCTTGGCTTCAAGGGCGAAACAAAAGTTAACGATTACCTGACCGGCTATGGTCAGTGGGAATACCAGTTCCAGGCGAACAATGCTGAAGGCAGCGGTTCCAACGGTAGCGATAAAACCCGTCTGGGCTTCGCAGGTCTGAACTTCGGCGACTACGGCTCATTCGACTACGGTCGTAACTACGGTCTGGTCTACGATGCCATCGGCATCACCGATATGCTGCCGGAGTTTGGCGGCGACAACGGCGCTGCGGACAACTTCTTCGCCGGTCGTCAGGGCGGTGTAGCTACCTACCGTAACCAGAACTTCTTCGGCCTGGTTGAAGGTCTGCACTTCGGCGTGCAGTATCTGGGCAAAAATGAGCGTAATGACTTCCAGCGCTCCAACGGTGACGGCTGGGCAACCTCTCTGGCCTACGAGTATGAAGGCTTCGGTGTAGTGGGTGCTTACGGCGCCGCTGACCGTACTGATGCTCAGACCAAAGCCGCTCTCGGCCATGGTGATAAGGCAGAGCAGTGGACTGCTGGTCTGAAATATGATGCCAACAACATCTACCTGGCAGCCATCTACGGCGAAACCCATAACGCAACCCGCATCAGCCGTCCGAACCCAGTTGCTGGCGGTGATGACATTAAAGGCTTCGCTAACAAAACTCAGGACTTCTCCGTTGTTGCACAGTACCAGTTCGACTTTGGTCTGCGTCCGTCCATCGCTTACTACAAATCTAAAGCGAAGAAAGTGGAAGGCGTGGGCAGCGAAGACTACATCAACTACATCGAAGTGGGCGCGTCTTACTACTTCAACAAAAACATGTCCACCTATGTTGACTACCTGATCAACCAGATCGACGGTGACAACAAGCTGGGCGTGAACGACGACAATACCGTTGCGCTGGGTATTGTTTACCAGTTCTGATTTGCAGTACGCCACTTTGTTATATGCTTGAAAAACAGGGCTTCGGCCCTGTTTTTTTTCGTCTGCCAGTTGAAAATAACAACTTGCGAAAAGTCCGTCGTATTTCGTTGCAAACGGTTGGCTTTTTGTAGATCTGCCGTTAACCTGAAGGCCGGACTTCTACCCGTAATCACTATGGAACCTCGTCATGTTTGAGAACATCACAGCCGCCCCCGCAGACCCCATTCTGGGCCTGGCCGACCTTTTTCGCGCCGACGATCGCCCGAGCAAAATCAACCTCGGGATTGGTGTTTATAAGGACGAAACCGGTAAGACACCGGTATTAACCAGCGTTAAAAAAGCAGAGCAGTTTCTGCTGGAAAACGAAACCACCAAAAATTATCTCGGCATCGACGGTATTCCGGAGTTTGGACGCTGCACCCAGGAGCTGCTGTTTGGCAAAGGCAGCGCTATCGTTAACGATAAGCGCGCCCGCACGGCGCAGACGCCGGGCGGCACCGGCGCGCTGCGCGTAGCGGCCGATTTTCTCGCTAAAAACACCGACGTGAAGCGCGTCTGGGTCAGCAATCCAAGCTGGCCGAACCACAAGAGCGTCTTCAACTCCGCCGGGCTGGAAGTAAAAGAGTACGACTATTACGATGCCAGCGGCCACGCGCTCAACTTTGACGGTATGCTGGCAAGCCTCAGCGCCGCACAGGCCGGCGACGTCGTGCTGTTCCACGGCTGCTGCCATAACCCCACCGGGATCGATCCAACGCTTGAGCAGTGGCAGCAGCTGGCCGCGCTCTCCGTTGAGAAGGGCTGGCTGCCGCTGTTTGATTTCGCCTATCAGGGCTTTGCCCGCGGCCTGGAAGAAGACGCTGAGGGCCTGCGCGCCTTCGCCGCGGTACACAAAGAGCTGCTGGTCGCCAGCTCCTACTCTAAAAACTTTGGCCTCTACAACGAGCGCGTCGGCGCCTGCACGCTGGTTGCCGCCGATGCCGAAGGCGTTGACCGCGCGTTCAGCCAGATGAAGGCGGTGATCCGCGCCAACTACTCCAACCCGCCGGCCCACGGCGCCTCTGTCGTTGCCACGATCCTCAGCAATGACGCGCTGCGCGCCATCTGGGAACAGGAGCTGACCGATATGCGCCAGCGCATTCAGCGCATGCGCCTGCTGTTTGTGAACACCCTCGCCGAAAAAGGCGCCGATCGCGATTTCAGCTTTATCGCGAAGCAGAACGGCATGTTCTCCTTCAGCGGCCTGACCAAAGAGCAGGTGCTGCGCCTGCGCGAAGAGTTCGGGATCTACGCAGTCGCGTCCGGGCGCATCAACGTCGCCGGCATGACCCCGGACAACATGGCGCCGCTGTGCGAGGCGATTGTCGCGGTTCTCTAAGCGCTGCGAAATAAAAAAGGCCGCTTTCGCGGCCTTTTTTATGTTTACCAGACGGGAAGTTCATCCTGCAGGAAGGGGTTATGCAGCCGCTCTTCGCCGAGCGTCGACATCGGACCGTGGCCCGGAATAAAGGTCACGTCGTCGCCCAGCGGCAGCAGCTTGTCCTTAATGGCGGCGATCAGCTGATTGTGGTTGCCGCGCGGGAAATCGCTGCGCCCGACGCCGCCCTTAAAAATGACGTCGCCGGAAATCAGCAGCCGCGAGGCGTCGTCAAAAAAGACGATATGCCCCGGCGTATGGCCCGGACAGTGGAGCACCTGAAGGCTAACGTTACCGACGCTGACCGTATCGCCCTCATTCAGCCAGCGATCCGGCGTCAGCGGCGGGCAGTCCTCAAGGCCGAACATCCGGCTCTGGGCGGGCAGCCCCTCCAGCCAGAACTGATCCTCTTTTTCCGGGCCGATAATCGGCACGCCGTAGTGTTCCGCCAGCTCCGCCGCCGCGCCCACGTGGTCGAGATGACCGTGGGTCAGCAGGATCTGCATCAGCGTCACGCCCGCGGCGGTCACCTCTTCTTTAATACGCCCGGCATCGCCGCCGGGATCGACCAGCGCGGCGAGCTTCGTTTGCTCACACCAGATAAGCGAGCAGTTCTGCGCGAAAGCGGTGACCGGAATAATACGATAGTTCATGTTGCTCCTGTTTCGTTACCAGTTCCTTACCGGACCGGTATCAATATGCACAAAGTTACTACGTGGATAGTATCCTACACCACCCGCGCGCATAGACAACGCGGCTTTGCGAACATTGCTTAACGAAACGCCTTCAATATGGAAATCCATCGCCTGCCCTTTGGTGTGGTAGCTGTGCTTAGCCACGCCGCGGCTGTGGTGGCGCAGATCGTCGTTGGTCGCCAACGAGCGATAGCCGGAAATCAGCTGTACCGGTCTGTTGGTGCCGAGCAGTCCCTGAAGGCGATAGAGATGATCGAAGAGCCGGGGATCGATGGTTGTCATTTTGTTCGCGCGATAATCACGGAAGAAATGATTTAATTTTGCTAATTCATCCTGAATGTAGCCTCTGCCATCGAAGAACTCCGCCTTGATTGACTCACCGGTGTTCAGGTTGTTGAGCGTCAAAATACGCGGACGTGGTGTCGAGAGAGTGGCAAATGCTGGCGTCGGTAGAATGGCGGCCGCACCGAGGGCAGCGCCACCTAACGCCAGCAGTCTGCGGCGGTTAGCGTCAAATTTGTCCATGATAATCAGGTCTACAAGTCAGTAAATGGTCGTTATGTATGCACTTCTGGCGCACGAATGGGCACCTTAACCATCAACAGCGCTGACGTCAAGAAGGCCCAACCCCAGTGAATCCGGGGCCTGTAGCCTGATAGCCCCAAAATGCACTAATTTCTACGACACTGAATTACCTGAACTGTTTCATTTACCTGATTAATTGTTCCGCTTTAGGCAAAATTTGTGCGCCAGATCGCGCGATGAGATCGTAATTGTAAATATCTGTACGATACTGCGGACGACCATCCGCACCGACGAATGCCGTCAGGTAGTAAAGATTAACCGGAATGTTGTGGCGGATATTAACATAACGCGTGTTTCCGGCCTTCAGGGCGTCGGAAATGCGCGTATCGTTCCAGCCGGCATCCTGCAGCAGCATGTTCGCCAGCTCGGAAGCTTTATTCACCCGCACGCAGCCGGAGCTGAGCGCCCGCGTCTCTTTAGCAAACAGCGCGTGGTTCGGCGTATCGTGCAGATAGATGGCGTCCGAACTCGGCATGTTGAACTTATAGCGGCCCAGCGAGTTGCGCTCGCCCGGCGCCTGCTGGAAGCGGAACGGCAGATTGGACGGCGTGATCGTCGACCAGTCGACCTGATAAGGATTGATCGCCTCTTTGCTGTTCCAGCCGCGCATCAGCGTGTAGCCGTGGCGCTCGAGATAGCCGGGGTCGTTACGCACTTTCGGCAGGATATCGTTGCGCGCCAGCGTCGGCGGCACGTTCCACGGCGGATTCACCACCACGTTATTGAGCGCGCTGCTCATCATCGGCGTTTTACGGTCCGGACGGCCGACGATGACGCGGGAAGCCAGCACCTGATTACCGTCGAGGTAGTAGACCAGCGAGTAGGCAGGAATATTGACCATGATGCCGGTGGAAAGCTTGCCGGGCAGCAGGCGCAGACGCTGAATATTGAGCGCCAGAACGCCCGCACGCTGCGCCGGGCCGACGTTGAGCCAGTCGCGGGTGCTCTGACCGATAACGCCGTCAGCGGCGAGTCCCTGCGCGCTCTGAAAGCGCTTAACCGCCTCCACCAGTTCGCCGCCGTAGACGGACGGCGCAGCGGATTTCTTTTTCTTACGCTTTGGCGGCGGCGCGGACGGACTCACGGCGCCATCATCGCCCGGCAGAGCGATATCCGGCGCGGTATCGAGCATACCGCTGCGCGCCAGGATCTCGCGCAGCGCCGGAACGTCTTTACTCCACTGGCCGGGGCTGAGCTTAGCGCTGCTCTGCATCTGCGGCCACGGTCGGGTATCGGTGAGCTGAGCCAGCAACGCCCGGTGCATGGCGGCATACTGCGGATGCTGCGGCGCCAGGCCGGCAATGAACTGCGGCAGGGAGCCATCATTAAGCGCCAGCTGCCAGCGGTTGATCACCGACAGCGCCGGCATCGCCAGCGCGTAAGGCTTACTGCTGTACAGCCAGCGGTTGCCCTGCACCGGAATACTGCTAACAAACTGCAGATAGCCAAGCATGGCGTCCGATAGCACCACGTCGCGGGCGCTGCCGGTAATCGACGGATCGGTCAGCAGTTCAACCCAGCGGATAAACTGCGGCTGGAAGCCGGCAATGGCGACCTCGGCCAGCTGCTGCTGGAAGGCCTGCACCGCATCGCGGTTTTCCCACATCGGCTTCATATCGCGGGCGGCGTACAGCCCGGCAAGCGCATTCATGTAGGCGGGCGTGTAGCCCTGCGGCAGCTGAGACTGGATATCGGCGCGGGCTTTCGCCGCCGCGCCGGCGGGCAGAGGCTGAATCCCCACCATCATCGCCACGGCGGGTGTCAGCCCCTCAGATTGGGTCATTACCGGCGCGGTATCGCCAGGCGTGGCGGAGCCGTCGGCCGGCACCAGAGCAGGTTCTTCTGCCTGCGCATCGTACAGTGGAGCAAATATCAGCGTCAGGGCGAAACTCAGCGCCGACAGCCGAAGACCTTTCGATTTATTAAGCAACATCCTTTGCCCCCTGTTTCACATTGCAGCCCGCATCAGGCGGGACTTGTTCTCAGTATATAAACACAAAACCAGTTTTGCCCGACCAACTGTAAAGAAGATTAAAGATCTTACACGTATTTCATTTGTATGAGGATAACAAAAAGGGCGACATTGCTGTCGCCCTTGTGTGGTTTTTATTCAGACAAATCAGGATGCGTCCGCGGTCCCCGGCAGCGATTCCGGCGGCTGCGGGGCGAAGCCGCGCAGCCCCACCACGTGGACGTGTTCGGTGTTGTTAAACACCTTACGCACCAGCTTGTAGGTGGTTCCTTTCTCCGGACTGATGTTCTCTGGCGCGGCGATAATCAGCTGCATCTCCAGCCGCTCGCACAATTCAAAGAGCGTGGCGATGGATTTGGCGTCCAGACGCGCCGCCTCGTCGAGGAACAGCAGGCGGCACGGCGAGATATCTTTCCCGCGCAGGCGGCGGGACTCCTCTTCCCAGCTCTGTACCACCATCACCAGAATCGACATCCCGGTGCCGATCGCTTCCCCGGTCGAGAGCGCCCCGGACTCGGCGCGCAGCCAGCCGTCGGAGCCGCGGTTAACCTCAACTTCCATCTCAAGATAGTTGCGGTAGTCCAGCAGCTCCTCGCCGATGGTCTGCGGCGTGCGCTGACCCATATCAATCTGCGGATTGAGGCGCTGATAGAGCTTCGCCAGCGCCTCGGAGAAGGTCAGGCGGTTGCTGTTGAACAGATCCTGATGCTGATCGTGCTGATCCGCCAGCACCGCCAGCAGCGTGGAGTGGGTCTCGCGGACGTTGACGTTGAGACGCACGCTGTTGACCTGGCCGAACGAAACGCTCTGCAGGCCCTGGTTGAGCATCCGGATGCGGTTCTGCTCGCGCTGGATGGTCTTGCGGATGATGTTCGCCACGCTGCGGGTGCTGATGGCCAGCTTCTGCTCGCGGGCGGTCAGCTCCTCGGTCAAGCGGCCCAGCTCGATCTCCATCTGTTCGATGGCCTCAACCGGATCGTCGGTGCGGATAATGTCCTGACGGATGCGCTCGCGCAGGTGCTGATACACCGCCACAAAGAACTGGATCTTGCGCTCGGGGCGCTTGGGATCTTCCGACATACGCAGCACGTCGCGCAGGTGTTCGTTGTCCGCCACCGCCAGGCGCAGGGCGCCGAGCGCCTTATCCGACATCGAGCGCAGGTCGTCGGCGGAGAGATAGGCCAGCTCGCGGCGGTGCAGGCGGCGCTCGACGTTGTTGTCTTTCACCAGCCGCATCACCGCGCACCAGCCCGCCTTGGCGCTCACCACCTGCTCACGCATTTCGAGGTAGTTGCGCTCGAGGGCCCGCAGCCGGCGGGTCAGGTTGTCCATCTCCGCTTCGCAGAAGGTCAGGGCCTTCTCCAGCTGGTTGCGGCGGCTGCGGTTGTTGGAGAGCTGAGTGTGCAGCTCGTCGCGGCGGCTGCGGGCGCGCTCTTCCGCCCCGCTGTCAGCGCGCACGCCGATGTCCTGCAGCTCGCGGTGCAGGTCGGTGAGCAGCTCTTTCTTGGTATCAAAGGAGCTTTTCAGCGAAGCCAGCACCTGGCTGTACTGGCTGAGCTGGGCGGCGTGGGTACGCAGCGCATCGCGGGCGCGGGCGCGCTCGCTCTCCGCCTGCTCCAGGCGCTGGCGCAGCTTCTCGTTGAGATCGCTGTTGCCGCTGAGCATCTCCGCCGAATCGCTGTAGCCAAAGTGCGCCCGGCGCTGCACCACTTCCGTCAGGGCAAAGGCCTGCTGGCGGGCGTCGCGCTGCATCTGCTGGGAGTAGGCGTAGTCTTCTTTGAGCTGCTCAAACTGTTCCGGGTCGCTTTGCAGTACGGACACCACCGGCTCCAGCTTCGCCAGCTGGTTGCCGTGCTGCTGAATAAAGCGCGCCGCCTCCTGGGCTTCGTCCAGCCGCTCGCGGATCTCGTCCACGCGATCGGCCAGCGTTTCGTCCGCCAGCAGGTTGAGGCGCGGCAGCAGGCGGTTGAGGGCGCTGACGCCCTCTTTCGCCTGGTCGAACTGCGCCCGGCTCTGCTGATTGTCGCTTTCGTGGGTGCTGAGGGCGCGCTCAAGCTCGCCCCGGCGGGTATTTAGCCTGCGGATCTCCGCTTCCGGATCGTCCTCGAAGGCCACCGCCAGGTGGCTGCCGATAAAGCGGCTGAAGGACTGGTGCAGGCGCTGGGTTTTTTGTACGTCAAAGGAGAGCGTGGCGAAGCGCTCGGAGAGGGTTTCACGCTCGGCGTGCAGCGCCTCGATGCGGCTCTCGCGCGCCGCGCGGCCGAACAGCGGCACCGACGGGAAGCGCGAGTAGCGCCACTGGCGATCGGCAATCTTGACCACCACCGCTTTTTCCAGCTCGTCGACGCTGAACACGCTGTCGTCGAAGGACTGCGGATCGCCCTCGATCAGATAGAGATCTTCCGGGCAATCTTCCAGCCCTTCAAGGTATTCGGCAATCTGCGACAGGTCCGGCACCACGATAGCGTGGCGCGACGGGCCGTAGAGCGCGGAGAAGTAAGGCGCATCTTCCAGGCTGACGTCATCGTAGATCTCGGACAGCAGCACGCCGCCGAAGCGTTCGGCAAGGTTGTTCAGACGCTGATCTTCCGAGCCGCCCGGCTGGCTCAGGCGCTCAATTTCGTCATCCACCGCGCGCTTGCGGGCGCCGACTTCATCGCGCTCGACGATGGCCTCGCGCTCGCGCTCCAGCAGCTGCTGGAGGTATTCGGTGAAGTCCTGACCGGACTCAAATTCCTGGCCGGTCTGCTCGCACAGCTGGCTGAGGCTGCTCTGCGCCGCCAGCCAGATCGGGGCGCGCTGCTGCAGGGTTTTTATTTTGCCCTGCAGCTGCTCCAGCTCCTGGCGCAGGGTCATGCGCTGCTCGCCGGCGGAGGAAACGATCTCGGAGAGGGAAGCAATGCGCTCCTCCAGCTCCTGATGCAGGGCTTCAAGTTCGTCGAAGTCGTACTGCTTGCCCTGGCGCTTGCAGAAATCCGCCAGCAGGCGCTCGGCGTCCTGCTGCTCGCGCAGGCGCTGCTCAAGCTCGTGCAGGCGGCCGCGCAGGGCGCTGGCCTGCTCCGCCAGGTGGCGCTGGTCCACGCCTTCGCGCAGCAGCTCGCGCGCCGCGCTCCAGGCGTCGCTGCGGGCCACCGGGCCGTTGATGGCCACTACCAGCTGGTAGGCCTGCTCAAACTGGCTGTGCGCCGTCCGGGCCACGCTCATTTTCTGATCCAGCGCCAGCAGCTTCTCGGTGGCTTCCTGCTCTTTAGCCTGGAAAGTCTCCAGCCACGTATCGGCGCTTTCCGCCGTCAAATCCGGCAGATGGCAAAGTTCCCGGGCGCGCTCCAGCGCCTGCAGCGCCTGGGTGTACTGAATGGCGCGGGTCTGCTGTACGTCGAGCGCCTGCTGATAGTCGGCAAGCTGGCTTTTCAGCTCATCCACTTCCAGTTCGGCGGCCTCGGCGCGGGCTTCGTTCTCTTCCTGCTGTTCGGCGGCTTCGGCCACCACTTCGTTCTGCTCTTCGAGGCGGATCTGCAGCTCGTCGAGATCGGCCTCGTAGCGCTCAATTTTTTCCTGCTGGCGCAATGCGGTCTGCACCAGGTTCAGGTGGTCGCTGGCGGCCTGATAGTCGGCCTCCAGGTCCCCTTCCGCTCCGGCGTGCTCCTGCAGTTCGCGGGCCATATCGACGTGCTTGTACTGCTCCGCCGCCAGCTGCTGGCGCGAGCCGAGCAGCTCCCGCCGGAACTCCAGCGCTTTGTCGAGGTGAATGCGCCGCTCGTTGGCGTGGCGCATATAGTCTGCCGCCACGTAGTCGGTGGCTTCGGAAATCAGATGCTTAAACAGGTCGCGATCCGACTGGGTGACGCGGATCGCTTCCAGCGTCATGCGGTTCTCGCGCAGCGCCGCTTCCATATCCTGGAACGCCTTGCGCACGCCGCCGTTTTCCGGCAGCAGGTAGTCGCGCAGGGAGCGGGTAATGGCGCTGGAGATGCCGCCGTACAGCGACGCTTCGATCAGGCGGTAATATTTGCTGCGATCCGAGGCGGAGCGCAGGCGGCGCGCCACGATGCCGAGATCGAACATCAGGGAGTGGTATTCGGTGATGGAGTTGAACTGCTTGAACTGCACGCCCTCCATCTCTTCCAGCTTGTCCTTCAGCTCCTGCAGCGTGAGGACGCGAGCCTGGCGATCGCTGACGTTCTCCGTCACCAGCTGGGTCGGCTGCACCGACATCGGCAGCCCCTGGATAGCGAACGGCTTGATGTCCACTTTACGATCGCGACCGGCGACCTGCTGCAGGCGCACGCCGACCAGCACCCGCTGGTGGCGGGAGTTGAGCACGTCGAGCATCGAGTAGCAGACGCCCGCCTTCAGCTTGCCGTGCAGGCCCTTATCGCGGGAGCCGCTGGTGGCCCCGGCTTCGGTGGTGTTACGGAAGTGCAGCAGCGTCAAATCGGGGATCAGCGCCGTGACGAAGGCCGCCATGGTGGTCGATTTACCGGCGCCGTTGCCGCCCGACAGCGTGGTGACCAGCTCGTCGAGGTCAAAGGTGCGGGCAAAGAAGCCGTTCCAGTTAATCAGGGTCAGTGAACGAAATTTTCCGCGTTCAAGCATTACTCTTCCTCCCCGCTGTCCGTATCCGGTCGGGCGTCGTCTGTGTCGTCGTGGAGCTGCAGGCTGCTTTCAATCGCCATCGCCTCGCCGTCGCGGATCATCCGCAGCTGCGCTTCGCGGGCGTCATCGCCGGAGCGCACGTCGGCGCCGAAGCGGAAGACCGATTCGGTGATGCGGAACTTGCTGCTGTCGTGGCCCATAAACCACACCATGCCGAGGCGGCGCAGGCGGTTGAGCGACGAGCGCACTTTCTCCTGTAGCTTCTGGCGGTCGAGATCTGAACCGGTGGAGCGGTTATTGACCAGCTTCAGCAGTTTAGATTCATCCGCCAGCGCCAGCAGCTCGTCGTAAAGCTCCTGCTGGGTGAAGATCCCTTCGTTCGCCAGCCGCTCCGGGCTGAGGTAGAGATAGCAAAGAATTTTGCCGACCATCATATCCAGCTCGGAGAGCACCGAGCGCGGGATAAGCGTGGTGGAGCGCGGGCGCAGGTAGAAGAAACCCTCCGGCGCGCGGATAAGCTCCACGTTATAGCGGGCATAAAACTCTTCCAGATACTCCTGGAAGTCCATCAGAAAGACGTGATTATCCAGCTCGTCGAGGCCGATATGGCGCCCGGCGCGCAGGGCGCTGTCCAGCGCCGGAAAAAGTGGGTTGGCCAGAGCCTGAGCCAGCTTAACTGGCATCACCTGTTCAATATTTGTCGATGACATGTGCCTGTACCTTGGCTCCGTAATCATTAATCGGCTGCCACTTCGGCGGCAGTCCGGTGAAATCGCCCTGCGCGACGCCCAGGCGCACCGCCTGGTCAACCACGATGCGCGCCACGTCGAAGTGGCGGGCGCGCGGATACTGCGCAAGGTAGTCGCGCACCACCAGTCCCAGATCCAGCGGCAGCTGCTTCTCTTTGTAAACCACCAGCTGCTGCTCAATCATCGCCGCCAGCTGTTCGCGGATCTCGTTAAACTCTTCGTACTCAAGGTCCGGCGGCAGTTCGCCGGTAACCTCTTCATCACGCAGCGCCATCTCTTCGTCGCGCATGTCGTACAGACGGTCGGCGCTGGCGTAGGTGAGCGCCCAGGGCGCGTCAAAGTAGGTCTGCAGCGACTGGCGCAGACGCTGGGCAAAGACGCGGTTTTTATCCATATCAATGGCGGTACGGATAAATTTATGTACGTGGCGGTCGTAGCCGATCCACAGGTCGATAGCCTGCTGGCCCCAGCTGACGATGCGGTCAAGCTTGCTCTGCAGGTCAAACACCAGCCGGTCGACAAAGTCCAGGCCATCGTGGGTCAGAGTGTACTCCTGGATGCGCAGCAGGTTGGCCTGCAGCTTGTCGCCCGCGGCCTCGAGGGTGTCCTGCAGTTCGCGCAAAGTGCCGGAGGTTTCCGACAGCAGCATTTCGCAGCTGGAAATCGCCGCCCGCCAGTCTTTGTTCAGCAGCTGGGCGATATCATCTTTCACCGACTGCTGCTGCTCGTCCATGGTGCGCTGGGTGAGATCGATGCTGTCGAAGATCTCCGCCACCGAATACTTCAGCGGCGCATAGACGTTGCGGTGCCAGTGAAATTCGTCGCCGCCCTCTTCCGCCGCGTCGGCGGCGCGCTTGAGCTCGCCGCCGACGATCGAGAGCTGCATCGACAGGCGCAGCGTCGAAAACTCGCGCTGGCGAATGTAGTAGTCGGTGATGCCGATGCCGAGCGGCGTCAGGCGATAGATGGCGTTGCCTTCGGTGATTTCGCTGGTAAAGCGGTTCAGCAGACGTTGACGTACCATGTCGTTGATCGCGTTGTTGGCGCGCACGCCGATGGTTTCGCTGGTTTGCTCAAACGCATCACTGACGTAGCGAAACGCATCTATCAGCTCACCTTCGGTCAGCTCGCCCTCAAGGCGTTCGCCGTTGAGCGTTGCCACGGCCAACAGGAACGACAGCCTGTCTACCGGCAGCGCGATAGAAAAATCATTTTTTCTGGCCCAGGCAACCAGTTCGGGGACTGTCTGGGAAAAATCACTCATCGTTAGTCCTTGTATCTACCTGCGGTTTACGCGCGGTGACGTGAATGTAGCGTCCAAGGCTTATCCACGGCTCCTGGCGACAGTAGCGCGTTTCCAGCTCAAGCAGCTGCGCATAGCTGTCGCGCTGCTTCTCTTTTTCACGCAGATAATCGTGGAACACGCGCACGCCGGTTTTTCCGGTTATCTGCCAGCCGGCTTCCTGCAGCCAGCCGTAGACCTGCTGCGGATCGCGCGGATAGTCCGGCGACAGAGTGCGCTTTTTCTTTTTCGGCATACCCGCCTGCACATAGTCGAAATTGGTGGCGACCATGTTGTGCAGCAGCAGCCCGTTGGCATTGTAGAACATCAGCGACAGCGCGCCGCCGGGGCGCAGCGTCGACCACAGCGTGTCCAGCACCGTCCGCGGCTCGGCCACCCACTCCAGCACCGCGTGAAACAATATCAGATCGACCGGGCTTTCCAAATGTTGCGCCACATCCTGAATTGCGCACTGTACGAAATGCATGCGATGGCTCACACCTTTTTCGTCTGCGGCGCGTTTCGCCAGCGCAATCATCTCAGATGACAGATCGCATAGGGTAACATGATGCCCGCGCTCTGCCATCTGAATTGCGGTCTGCCCCGCCCCGCCGCCGGCATCGAGAATGCGCAACGGCCCGGCGCCGCACGCCGGCAGCAGGCGGTCAAGATCCTGCCAGAGGATCGCCTGGCGCAGCTGGCCCTTCGTGGTGCCATAGATATTGCGCGAAAACTTTTCCGCGATGTCATCAAAATTGCGATCCTGCACAACGGCTCCGCTTGGCTCAGGCAATAAAGCGGCTATTTTGTCATACCCACGGCGAGAGGGAAGCATCTGATGTAATATCCCGGATATTCAACTATCAGATGGTTAAAAAAGGAACCAGCGAGGATGCTTTTTACGCTGAAAAAAGTGATTGGCGGCCTGATGCTGCCCCTGCCGCTGCTGCTGCTAATGATGGCCGCAGGCATTGCTCTGCTGTGGTGCAGCCGTTTTCAGAAAAGCGGCAAGCTGCTGGTGAGCATCAGCTGGCTGATGCTTGCGCTGCTGAGCCTGCAGCCGGTGGCCGACCACCTGCTGAAGCCCATTGAGCAGCGCTATCCCACCTGGCACGGCAGCCAGCGCGTTGAGTACGTGGTGGTTCTGGGCGGCGGCTATACCTGGAATCCGGCGTGGGCGCCGAGCTCGAACCTGATCAATAACAGCCTGCCGAGGCTGACGGAGGGCATTCGCCTGTGGCGGGAGAATCCCGGCGCGACGCTGATATTCACCGGCGCGGCGGCGAAGACCAATCCAGTCAGCACCGCCGAGGCGGGCGCCAGGGTGGCCGAAAGCCTCGGGGTTCCGCGCGAGCAGATCGTTGTCCTCGATCGCCCGAAGGATACTGAAGAGGAGGCCGCCGCCGTCAAGGCCCGCATCGGCGACGCGCCGTTCCTGCTGGTGACCTCCGCCTCGCACCTGCCGCGGGCGATGATCTTCTTTCAGCGCGCCGGGCTTAATCCGCTGCCCGCCCCGGCCAACCAGCTGGCGATTGAATCGCCGCTCAATCCGTGGGAGAAGGCGCTGCCTTCGCCGTTCTGGCTGATGCACAGCGACCGCGTTGGCTACGAAACCCTGGGCCGCCTCTGGCAGTGGCTGAAGGGGAGCTCAGCTGAGCCAGGGCAGCAGTGAGGTTGCCGCCAGGTCAAAGCGGGCGCGGTTAAAGCGTCCGGTGTTGACCAGCCTCGCCACTTCGTCCCACAGCAGATAGAGCCAGCGGCGGCCAACGAAGGCCTCGGCCACCGGCGCGCGGCGCAGGTAGTGCCACAGCAGGCTCTCCGACTGCTCGCAGCCGGCGAGGCGAAACAGCTCATACTCGCGCGGCGCCCACAGCATCACGCCGGGAGCCACCATCGCCAGCAGCTGATCGCTGCGGGGGTCCTTGAGCATGCTGCGCAGGGTGAGATTGCCGTGGATCAGCACGCAGTTGTCGTTGAAGTTTTCAAACAGCGCGGGCAGGCACTCCCGGCTGCGAAACAGGACCCGCTTATCCTGCATGGTCAGGCCGCTGTCGCGGTACTGTCCGAGGGTGCTCCACAGCACCTCGACGCGCTGGCGATACCACTGCGGCCACACATTGTCCTGGGTGCTGTCCACCGTGCCGACGCAGCCGCCGCTGTCCTGCCGGTGCCAGGCCAGCAGCGCCTCGACAATCTGATCCTTGAGCTGCTCCCAGCGCGCGGGGGTGCGCGCCGGCGCTTCGACGGAGACGCCGGAGAGGCGCTCCAGCAGCAGTACATCAGGCGCAGCGCTGTCATCGTGGGTCATGACGCCGTACACCACCGGCATCCGCACCGTACCGCTGCGCGACAGGGTCGGGATCTTCCACGCCAACTGCTGCGCCAGGCCGTGGATTGCAAAGGTCTTCGCCAGCAGCGGCATGGCATTGCCCTGCGCATCGTACAGCGACCACAGCGCGGAGTCCGGTCTCTCGTTAACGCACTCTACCCGGCTCAGCCTCTCGCCAAGCAGGTGACTCAGTTCTGCACGTAGCTGTTCCATATCCGGCTTCCTTATCAAGATAAACCGGTTTCATAATGAGCGCCGACGGCGGGGATGTCACCCGAAGAAGATCAAAGCAGGGGCGAATAATGGCAGGAGGGGAACAGGATGCCCGCTCCAGGGGGGCATCCTGCGGGATTAACGCAGCTCGCGGCGCACGCGCTCAAGGTCTTCCTGCGTATCGACGCCGGTGCCCGGCACCTCTTTCGCCACGGCGACGTGGATCTTCTCGCCGTACCACAGCACCCGCAGCTGTTCGAGCATCTCTATCTGCTCCAGCGGGCTCGGGGCCCAGCTGACGTAGCGGCGGATAAACCCGGCGCGGTAGCCGTAAATGCCGATATGGCGCAGCAGCGTGTCGCCGATAGCCTCGCGGCTGAGGGTAAAGCGATCCCGGTCCCACGGAATGGTGGCGCGGGAGAAATAGAGCGCATAGCCCTCGGCGTCCATCACCACTTTGACCGCGTTCGGATTAAACGCCTCTTCGGCATCGCGGATAGGGACCGCCAGCGTCGCCATGCCGGAGCGGCTGGCGGCGAGATTCTCGGCCACCTGGCGGATAATGACCGGCGGGATCATCGGCTCGTCGCCCTGTACGTTAACGATAAGCGTATCGTCGCCAAAGCCGCACTTCTCCACCACTTCCGCCAGCCGCTCGGTGCCGGACTGGTGGTCGGCGCGGGTCATGCAGACCTCACCGCCCGCGGCCTCGACCGCCCGGGCCACGTCCGGATGATCGGTTGCCACGATGATGCGCCCGGCGCCGGACTCGCGCGCGCGCTCGAGCACGTGCACGATCATCGGTTTGCCGTTAATGTCCTGCAGCGGCTTGCCCGGCAGACGCGTGGAGGCGTAGCGGGCGGGAATAATGACCACAAAACTCATGGGCGGCTCTCTTCCGCGCCCAGCGGGCGGGCCTCGGTTTCCAGCAGGACGGGGATACCGTCGCGCAGCGGGAAGGCCAGATTGTCAGCCTTGCAGATAAGCTCCTGCTTGTCCTGGCTGTAGTAGAGTTTGCCGTTGCAGACCGGGCAGGCAATGATTTCAAGTAAACGGTGATCCATAGCGCCTCCAGAGGGACCGAAAAAATTACGCAGCAGCATAGCACAGAGCCGGGCTACGGCGCGTCAATTTCCCAACCGCCGGCTGATGCGCGAAAAAGCGCGTCCGGCCGCCGGTTGAGTTGAATGCGTACTGCCCCCTGCCAGCGGGCAAAGTCGTCCAGCGCCTGGCGCAGCCTCTGCTCCAGCGCCGCGCTGATCCGCACGCCCTCTTCCAGATAGAGGGCGAAAATCTCCAGCACGCCGGTTTTGCGGTGCAGCTTGCTGTCTATCCGTCCGACCAGCCTGCCGCGGTGCAGCAGCGGCAGGACGAAGTAGCCATACTCGCGCTTCGCCGCCGGAGTGTAGCACTCCAGCCGGTAGCGGAAATCAAACAGCTCTTGCGCCCGGCGGCGGTCCCAGACAACCGGATCGAAGGGGGACAGTACCGCACTATGGGTGGCGGTCAGCCTGCCGCGCCGGGCGTCCTCAAGCAGCGGCAGCAGATCGTTGTGCAGCCACATCGGGCCGAGGGTAGCGACGTCCACGGCGGTGATGCTGCCCTCTTCGCGCCACTGCGCCAGCAGAGCGGGAAGATCGACGCGGCGCAGGCGGTAGTAGTCCGCCAGCCACTGCGGGCGAAAGATCCCGAGGCTGCGGGCGCTGTTGCGCAGCATCTGCGCTTCGGCCTCGTCCTGTGTGAGCAGATCCCGCGCGTCGTCCCAGTGGGGCATCACGCGGGCGGTCAGATCGTAAATGCGCTGGAAGTTGTGGCGCCCGGTCACCATCAGCTGGCCGGCGGTAAACAGCCCCTCCAGATGGCGCTTGTGCGGTTTCCACGCCCACCAGCCGCCGGGGCCATTGCGGGGATGCTCAAAATCGGCCGATCGCACCGGACCGCGCTCGGCAATGTGGGCCAGCAGCGCCGCAATCTCCTCGCGGTGCGCCGCCATCCATTCGGGACTGTATTTCCAGCCCATGTTCTCCGGGGCCAGCATCCGGTGGCGCACCAGCGCGAAGTCGCTGCGCGGCAGGAAGCAGGCCTCGTGGGCCCAGTACTCCATCAATTCGCCACGATTCAGCGCCTCGTCCAGCCAGCCGGGGGAGTAGTCGCCGAGGCGGCTGAACAGCACCAGATAGGGGCTGCGCGCCACGACGTTGATGGTGTCTATCTGCAGCAGGGACATGCGCCGGATGGCGGAGAGAATATCGTCAGGCCGCGCCCGGCGGCGCGGCTTTTTCAGCAGCCCCTGGGCGGCAAGATGCAGATGGCGGGCGGCGGCGAGCGTCAGTTCAGGTACGGGCATTGCGGGTCCTCATCTGTGCCTTGCGCCGCCGCTCTCCCTAACGCCGCGCCAGGTCCACTAACTGTTGAATAAGGGACTGTGCCCTGGGATCGTCCAGCCGCGCCTCCACCGGCAGGTACCACCAGCGGTCGTCGGCGAACGCGCGGCACTTCACGGCGTCTTTCTCGGTCATGACCAGCGTCTGACCGCTGTCCGCGAGGCGGCGGACGGCGTCGCGCGTCAGGGCCTGGTGATCGCCCAGGGCGACGCACTTCTCCGGCACCGCCCCGCAGTTTTCCAGCGTGGCAAAAAAGCGCGGCGGGTGGCCGATGCCGGCCATCGCGACCACGTGCTCCAGCTCCCCGACCGGGCGCGTTGCGCCGGTTTTCAGGTTGACCCCCAGGCCGGGATGCAGCCGCATCGGGATTTCACCCTCGCGCGGCACGCCGCCGTTGACGATCACCGCGTCCACCGACTTAAGCCGCGAGGCGCGCTCGCGCATCGGACCCGCCGGCAGCCACCAGCCGTTGCCGAAGCGCCTGACGCCGTCGACCACCACGATCTCTTTATCGCGGGCCAGCTTATAGTGCTGGAGGCCGTCGTCGGTGATGATGATTTGCAGGTCGGGATGGGCGGCCAGCAGCGCCTTAACCGCATCGCTGCGCACCGGCGAAACCGCCACCGGCGCACCGGTGCGCTGAAAGATAAGGACCGGCTCGTCGCCCGCCTCCGCGGGCGCGGTTTCCGTGCTAAGGAGCAGCGGATAGCGGGCGGCTTTGCCCCCGTAGCCGCGGGAGACCACGCCGGCGCGGATGCCCCGCTGTTTGAGCTGCTCCACCAGCCAGATAGCCACCGGCGTTTTGCCGTTGCCGCCGGCGGTAAGGTTGCCCACCACCACTACCGGCACCGGTGCGCGCCAGGCTTTTTGAATGCCCAGCCGGTAGCTGAGGCGAACGGCGCCGCTCACCAGGCCATACAGCCAGGAGAACGGCAGCAGCAGCAGCCAGAGCGGCGATTCGCCTGACCAGATGCGGGCTATCATTGACCAAACTGCATCTTATGCAGCTGGGCGTACACGCCGCTATGAGCCAGCAGGTCCTGGTGGTTGCCGCGCTCAACGATGCGGCCATCCTCAATCACCACGATTTCGTCGGCCTTCTCAATGGTCGACAGGCGGTGGGCGATAACCAGCGAGGTGCGGTTTTTCTGCAGCTCGTCCAGCGCGGCCTGAATGGCGCGCTCGGACTCGGTATCCAGCGCCGAGGTGGCCTCATCGAGGATCAGGATCGGGCTGTCGCGCAGCAGCGCGCGGGCAATCGCGATACGCTGGCGCTGGCCGCCGGAAAGCAGCACGCCGTTCTCGCCGATCACCGTATCGAGGCCGTTCTCCATTTTGCTGATAAAGTCCATGGCGTAGGCCATGCGGGCGGCTTTCTCGATATCCTCCCGGCTGTAGACTTCATTGCGGGCATAGGCAATGTTGTTGGCAATGGTGTCGTTAAACAGGTGGACGTTTTGCGATACCAGCGCCACCTGGTCGCGCAGCGAAGTCAGGGTGTACTCCCGCAGGTCGTGACCGTCGAGCAGAATGCTGCCCTTATCGATATCGTAAAAGCGGGTGATCAGGCTCGCCATAGTCGACTTACCGGAGCCGGAACGGCCCACCAGCGCCACGGTTTTCCCTTCCGGGATGCGCAGATTAATATCGCGCAGCGCCGGTATTTCCCGCCCCGGATAGGTAAAGGTCACGTCGCGGAATTCGACATCGCCCTTCGCCCGCTCGATAACCCGGGTACCTTCATCGCTCTCCTGCTCGGAGTCGAGAATGCTGAACAGCGTCTGGCAGGCGGCCATGCCGCGCTGGAATTGGGCGTTGACGTTAGTCAGCGACTTCAGCGGGCGCATCAGGGCAATCATTGACGAGAAGACCACGGTAATGGTACCGGCGGTGAGGGTTTCCATCACGCTCGGGAAGCTGGCGGCGTACAGGACGAAGGCCAGCGCCAGGGAGGCGATAAGCTGGATAATCGGGTCTGAAATTGAGGAAGCAGAGACCATTTTCATGCCCTGCAGGCGCATCTTGTTGCTCACTTTCTCAAAGCGCTTAGTCTCTACCTGCTGACCGCCGAACATCAGCACCTCTTTATGCCCCTTCAGCATCTGCTCGGCGCTGGTGGTAACCTGGCCCATGGTGTTCTGCATGTTCTTACTGATGCTGCGAAAGCGTTTGGAAACGATGCGGATCGCAAAAGAGACGATCGGCGCCAGCACAATGAGGATCACCGACAGCTGCCAGCTGTACCAGAACATCATGGTAAACAGGCCGATAATGGATGCGCCTTCGCGCACCACGGTAATCAGGGCGCTGGAGGAGGAGGAAGCCACCTGCTCGGAGTCATAGGTAATGCGCGACAGCAGCGTCCCGGTGGACTGCTTATCGAAGAAGGCCACCGGCATGCCCATCATGTGCCCGAACAGGCGGCGGCGCATGGTCATCACCACTTTACCAGAAACCCAAGAGATACAGTAACTTGAGATATAGCTGGTGATCCCGCGCAGGATCATCAGGCCAATTACCACCAGCGGCATCCACAGCAGCACTGAACGGTCCGTTTTGCCAAAACCGTCGTCCAGTAACGGTTTAAGGAGCGACAGCATAAAGGTGTCGCTTGCGGCGTTAAGAATTAACGCGACCGCGGCCACAATAAGGCCGGCCTTGAAGGGCGCAATAATCGGCCACAGTCGTCGGAAGGTCTGCCAGGTGGAAAGATCTTTGTCGTTCTGCATTCAGGAAATCAGCTCATGTTGAAATAGCCGGTCATTCTACCCGTTCTGGCCACTATCGCCAAACCACGGATGGTACCAGCGTCGCAAAATTTGATCGCGTAAGCTGTGGATTTGCCAGCCTTCGGCGTCAAACTCCACCGTTATCTGCCCCTGCCTGGGAGTATCAAACCAGCGGTAGCCGTAGTGCCGGTAGCGAACCCGGACTCTCTCTGCCGGCATCCGCCAGGCGTTATAGCGCGATGCCGAGGCCAGCGCGATGGCCCCCTCGACGCGCCGCAGCAGCAGCGGCGATGAAGAGGTGTTGCTCCCGTGGTGCGGCACCTGGATAAGCGTAGAGGAGAGATGCTGCCAGTAGCGGCTGAGCATCATTTTTTCACCCGCGCTTTCAATGTCTCCGGTCAGCAATACGCTGTGCCTGCCGTTATCGACCCTCACCACGCAGGAGCGATTATTGCCCGTCAGGCGGGTATCGGGCGGCGGCCAGAGGACGCGAAACGTCAGCCCCTGCCAGCGCCAGCGGGTGCCGCGAAAGCAGGCCAGATGGCCCTTCTCGCGCAGCGGACTGCGCACCCACAGCGCGGGCCACGCGGCCTGCAGGCTGTTCAACCCGCCCCGATGATCAAGATGTTCGTGGCTGAGGATAATCCCTTCAGGATGTAAATTCTGCCAGCGCAGCCACGGAATTATCACCTGCTGACCGCTGTCGCCGCCGGGCCATGCCGGGCCGGTGTCATAGAGAATGGCCCTGCCATTGCGGGCGATGACCACCGCCAGCCCCTGCCCGACGTCAAGCATGGTGACCGACCAGCGCTGCGGATCCGCACGTTTCCACAGCGGATACAGCGCGAGAACCCCGAGCGTCAGCCAGCAGGCAAACATCCGCCGCCAGCTCCTGAGCCGCCAGAGGATCACCGCCAGCCACGGCAGCATTACCGCGCCCTGCCACCGGCGGCTCACGCCAATCCAGCCGTCGGGCAGCGCGCCAAGAAACCAGAACAGCGCGGCCAGCGCCCGGTCTGCCAGATGCCAGACGCCCTGCTCCAGCGCCTGCGGTCCGCTCAGATTGAGCAGCATCCCGGCGATCAGCAGCGGGATCTCCACCAGGGTGACCAGCGGAACGGCGATCAGATTAGCCAGCAGCGAAGTCCATGAAAAACCGTTAAATACCGCAATCTGCAGCGGCAGCAGCAGAAACAGCAGGCCAAGCTGCAGGTGCAGCAGACCCAGACCCGCACGCAGCGGGCCGCCGCGCGGCCATTTACCCAGCGGCACCCAGCGATACCAGAAGATAAGCGCCCCGACGGCGAACGCCGACAGCCACAGGCTTTCTGACAGGACGGCGAGCGGATCGATAAGCAGGATGGCGGCGATGCAGCACAGCCAGACATCGAGGCTGCTCCAGCGCCGGCCGCTCAGGCGCAGCAGCGTCCAGCAGACTGCGGCAATGACCGTCCGCTGCGCCGGCGGCTGGAAGCCGCTCAGCCAGCCGTAGAGAATCATCGCCGCCAGGGCGCTCAGCAGCGGCAGCCGCCAGCTGATATAGCGCCCCGGCAGCATGAGCTGAAGCCCGCGCGCCGCGCCCCAGCCGAGCATCCCCAGCAGCGCGATGTGCAGGCCGGAGATCGCCATCAGGTGCGCGGTGCCGGTCTGCTGCAGCAGTCTGCCGATCTCCGCAGGTACGGCGACGCGCTCTCCCGCCGCGAGGGCCAGCATGACCGCCTGCCAGGGCCTGCCCGCCAGGCTTTGCGCAAGCCGGCTGATAAACGCGGCCCGCAGGCCGCAGCCGGCATCGACGACCTCGGCCTGCACGAAGCGCCCGGTCAGCGGAAGATGTGACGCGAGGGCATAACGCTGGCGGTCGAACAGCCCCTCATTAAGCTGGCCGTGGACTGCGCGCGCCTTGAGGCTCATCCGCCAGCGCTGCCCGGCGCAGGCCTTGTGCGGCAGCGGCTGGCCGTAGAAGGCAATGCCGGGCGGCGGAAACTGCCGCTTACCGTCGATGCTCAGAAGGCGACCTGCATGCCGCTCCGCGCCGTCGCTTGCGGTCAGCAGCACTTCGGCCCGGAGTACCTTCCCCGGCAGCGCGGTTGCCGGGAGCACCTCCTGCCAGGCCGCCAGCACGCCCCAGCAGAAAAAAAGCGCGGTCAGCGCCGCAGGCCGCAGCGGCGGCAGGCGCAGGCAGACCGCCGCCGACAGCAGGATAACGGTCCCGGTGAACGCGATCGACGGCAGCGCGGGCAGCCAGAGCAGCGGCGCGGTGCCGGTAATCACGCAGAGTGCGAAGACAGGTAATCGCATAGGCTCCTCCGTGAACCGACAGTATCGCCAGAGCGCGGCGAAAAGCCCGGCGTAAAGCGCGCGATTGCGCGGCGGTTTCAGAGGAAAAGACGCAGTTACAGGATTTGTAGCGGACGTTGCGATCTGCGTAGAGAAGCGACGCGTAAATCAGAAATGAAAAAAGCACCCGCAGGTGCTTTCTCGTTAGCTCAGTCTGGCGAAGCCGCCAATCACTCAGCCACCGTAAATATTGGCGCGATCGCGCAGCTCTTTGCCCGGCTTAAAGTGCGGAACGTATTTACCTTCCAGCTCCACTTTATCGCCCGTTTTCGGGTTGCGCCCAACGCGTGGTGCGCGGTAATGCAGAGAAAAACTACCGAAACCGCGGATCTCAATGCGCTCACCTTCAGCAAGCGTAGAGGCCATATGCTCCAGCATCTCCTTCACCGCATCCTCAACCGCTTTCGCCGGGATGTGTGATTGCTGACTGGCAAGTCTTTCAATGAGCTCTGACTTGGTCATGATTCCTCCGGTTTCCTTTCAGAAAAGATAAGCTTCAGCTTGAACAAGGGCGGCCGTAGCCGCCCTTTGTGATTGATTACAGGACGGATCCTGCAATCTGTCAAGTCTATTCGCTATCCCGGAAGGGATAACGCAGACCTGAACTTACTCGCCTTTAGCCGCTTTGAATGCTTCAGCCATAGCGTTGGAGAAGTTACCGTCTTCCTGTTTGTTGTTAACAGAAGCGATGGCATCTTTCTCGTCAGCTTCGTCTTTAGCACGAACGGACAGGCTGATAGCGCGGTTTTTACGGTCAACGCCGGTGAATTTAGCTTCAACGTCGTCGCCTACGCTCAGAACCAGAGTGGCATCTTCAACGCGGTCACGGGATGCTTCAGAAGCACGCAGGTAACCTTCAACGCCGTCGGCCAGTTCTACGGTTGCGCCTTTAGCGTCAACTGCAGTCACTTTACCGTTAACGATGGCGCCTTTCTTGTTCAGTGCAACCCAGTTGTTGAACGGATCTTCAGCCAGCTGCTTAACGCCCAGGGAGATACGCTCGCGCTCTGCGTCAACCTGCAGAACAACGGCTGCGATTTCGTCGCCTTTTTTGTATTCACGTACTGCTTCTTCGCCTGCAACGTTCCAGGAGATGTCAGACAGGTGAACCAGGCCGTCGATACCGCCGTCCAGGCCGATGAAGATACCGAAGTCAGTGATAGACTTGATTTTACCTTCAACGCGGTCGCCCTTGTTGTGGGTTTCTGCGAACTGCTGCCACGGGTTAGATTTGCACTGCTTCAGACCCAGGGAGATACGACGACGCTCTTCGTCGATATCCAGAACCATGACTTCCACAACGTCGCCAACGTTAACAACTTTGGACGGGTGGATGTTTTTGTTGGTCCAGTCCATTTCGGAAACGTGAACCAGGCCTTCAACGCCTTCTTCGATTTCAACGAAGCAGCCGTAGTCGGTCAGGTTGGTCACGCGACCGGTCAGTTTGGTACCTTCCGGATAACGCTTAGCGATAGCTACCCACGGATCTTCGCCCAGCTGTTTCAGGCCGAGGGAAACACGAGTACGCTCGCGGTCGAATTTCAGGACTTTAACGTTGATTTCGTCGCCAACATTGACGATTTCGCTCGGATGCTTAACGCGCTTCCAGGCCATGTCAGTGATGTGCAGCAGGCCGTCAACGCCGCCCAGATCAACGAATGCACCGTAGTCAGTGAGGTTCTTAACGATACCTTTAACTTCCATGCCTTCCTGCAGGTTTTCCAGCAGCTGATCGCGCTCTGCGCTGTTCTCGGATTCGATAACGGCACGACGGGAAACAACCACGTTGTTACGCTTCTGGTCCAGCTTGATGACTTTGAACTCGAGTTCTTTGCCTTCAAGGTGCAGGGTGTCGCGAACCGGACGCACGTCTACCAGGGAACCCGGCAGGAACGCACGAATACCGTTCAGCTCAACAGTGAAGCCACCTTTGACTTTGCCGTTGATAACACCGGTAACAGTTTCAGCATCTTCGTAAGCTTTTTCCAGCGTGATCCAGGCTTCGTGACGCTTAGCTTTCTCACGGGACAGCAGGGTTTCACCGAAGCCGTCTTCTACTGCATCCAGAGCAACGTCAACTTCGTCGCCCACCTGGATTTCCAGTTCACCGGCTGCGTTTTTGAACTGCTCTGCAGGGATTGCAGATTCAGATTTCAGGCCCGCGTCAACCAGAACAACGTCTTTGTCGATAGCAACAACAACGCCGCGAACGATGGAACCCGGACGGGTTTCGATTTCTTTCAGGGATTCTTCAAACAGTTGAGCAAAAGATTCAGTCATGTTTAATCTTCAAAAGTTAGATTAACGTCCACCTGGCCTCATGCCGGATGGGGTTGTTTTACATACCCGCTCACACTCCCTTGCAGCGGGGGTACTGCTAAATTCGGAGGCCGTGCGCCGAAGATTCAGGCAGCAGCCAGTTTTTGGCGGGCGTATTGTAACGCTTTTTCAATCACTTGCTCAATGCTTAATCGTGTGGAATCCAGCACTAAAGCATCGGCAGCAGGAACTAACGGTGCCACCGCGCGGTTGCGGTCGCGATCGTCACGTTCCTTGATCTCGGCCAAAAGGCGCTCAAAGTTAACACTAAAGCCCTTCTCCTGCAACTGCAGCATGCGGCGCTGGGCGCGCTCTTCCGAGGAGGCGTCGAGGAAAATTTTCACCGGCGCGTCGGGGAAAACGACGGTGCCCATATCGCGGCCGTCGGCGATAAGGCCCGGGGCTTCACGAAAAGCGCGCTGGCGGCGCAGCAGCGCTTCGCGCACGCGCGGGAAAGGCGCGACCTGCGAGGCGGCGTTAGCCACTTCCTGGGTGCGGATTTCCCCACTTACGTCTTCACCTTCGAGAATAACTTCCAGATTGCCGTCAGTAGAGACGAAGCGGACATCAAGATGGGTCGCCAGCGGCACCAGCGCATCTTCTGAGGTGAGATCGACGTGATGATGCAGCGCCGCGAGGGCAAGGACGCGATAGATAGCGCCGGAGTCCAGCAGATGCCACTGCAGCGCCTCCGCCATCGCCTTGCACAGCGTACCCTTACCCGCACCGCTTGGCCCATCAATGGTGATTACCGGGGCAGTTACCATCATCTCTTTCTCCTTTATGCTGGCGTCAGTCGGACAAACGCGGGGCATTATACGCATCATCACCGGCAAGCGATAACATTGCGTGCAAAAAGGCTGTAACAGAAGGTGAGTGTAGAAGAAAAGCGGGAAAGCGACGCCGGATTTACGCCGGCGTCGGCCAGGTTACGCCGGCGTACTGATGCGCGCCAGCTGTTCGAAATAGTCCGGGAAGGTTTTCGCCGTGCATTTCGGATCGAGAATGGTGACCGGCGTGTCCGACAGCGCCACCAGCGAAAAGCACATCGCCATGCGGTGATCGTTATAGGTGCCGATCTCCGCGGCAGTCAGCGTTGCGGGCGGCGTGATGCGAATGTAGTCTTCGCCCTCCTCCACCTCGGCGCCCACTTTGCGCAGTTCGGTGGCCATCGCGAACAGGCGGTCGGTCTCTTTCACCCGCCAGTTGTAGATATTGCGCAGCGTGGTGGTGCCTTTGGCAAACAGCGCCGTCGTGGCGATGGTCATCGCCGCATCGGGGATGTGGTTCATGTCCATATCAATGCCGTTCAGCTCGCCGCGGGTGCAGGCGATAAAGTCATCGCCCCAGGTGACGGTGGCGCCCATTTTTTCCAGCACGTCGGCAAAGCGGATGTCGCCCTGCATACTGTCGCGCCCGATGCCGGTGACCTTCACGGTGCCGCCCTTAATCGCGCCCGCCGCCAGGAAGTACGAGGCCGAGGAGGCGTCGCCCTCAACCAGGTATTCGCCCGGCGCCTGATAGTGCTGCCCGCCCTTGACCACGAAGCGCTGATAGTCGCGGTTATCCACCGCGACGCCGAAGCGCGCCATCATGTTGAGGGTGATATCAATGTAGGGCTTCGATACCAGCTCGCCTTTGATGGTAATGATCGTATCGTTCGCCGCCAGCGGTGCGGTCATCAGCAGCGCAGTGAGGAACTGGCTGGAGACGCTGCCGTCAACCGCCACGTCGCCGCCGCGAAAGCCGCCCAGCAGGCGCAGCGGCGGATAGTTCTCCTGCTCAAGATATTCAATCTCAGCCCCGCCCTGGCGCAGCGCGTCCACCAGGTGGCCGATCGGGCGCTCCTTCATGCGCGGCTCGCCGGTCAGAATAATCTCGTTACTGCCCAGACACAGGGCCGCCGCCAGCGGACGCATGGCGGTGCCGGCATTGCCGAGGAACAGCTCCAGCGCGCTATCGGCGCGCAGCGGGCCGCCGCAGCCGGTCACCTCACAGCGGGTGCGATCTGAGGAGAGGGTGTAGTTGACGCCGAGCGCCGTCAGGGCGTTGAGCATGTGGCGTACGTCATCGCTGTCCAGCAGGTTGGTCAGCACGGTAGTGCCGCGCGCGAGCGCCGCCAGCAGCAGGGCGCGGTTGGAGACACTCTTCGACCCCGGCAAATTGACGGTGCCGTCGACCCGGGCGATGGGTTGTAACGTCAGGGATTCCATGTAAATAAACTCTCGGAAAGCAAAAAATAAAAAACCCCGCAGGCCCGCTGCGGGGGAGAATCAGGCAGCGCGCTTAGCCGCGGCGGCGCTCGAAATCTTGCATAAAGTCGGTCAGCGCCTGTACGCCGGCCAGCGGCATGGCGTTATAGATAGAGGCGCGCATACCGCCCACCACGCGGTGGCCTTTCAGCGCGTGCAGGCCGGCTGCGAAGGACTCTTCGAGGAACAGCTTGTCCAGAGCGCTGTCCGCCAGCTGGAACGGCACGTTCATGCGCGAGCGATTGCCCTTCGCCACGTCGTTGCGGTAGAAGTCGCTGGCGTCGATAGCGCCGTACAGAAGGTCCGCCTTCTGCTGATTGATCTTGTCCATTGCCGCCACGCCGCCCTGCTCTTTCAGCCACTTAAAGACCAGGCCCGCCAGATACCAGGCAAAGGTCGGCGGCGTATTGAACATCGAGTCATTGTCGTTAAGCACGGTGTAGTCGAGGATTGACGGGCAGGACTTGTGGGCTTTGCCGAGCAGATCGTCGCGCACAATCACCAGCGTCAGCCCCGCCGGGCCGATGTTCTTCTGCGCGCCGGCATAGATGACGCCAAAGCGGCTGACGTCGAGCGGCGAAGAGAGGATGGTCGAGGAGAAGTCCGCGGCGACCACCACGTCCTGACCGAAGTCCGGCGTTTCGTGGATCGCGATACCGTCAATGGTTTCATTCGGGCAGTAGTGCAGATAGGCGGCACCGTCGGAAAGCTGCCAGTCGCGCATCGGCTTCACCCCGCGCAGGCCGTCAACGGACACCTTCGCATCAATCACGTTCGGCGCGCAGTATTTATGCGCTTCTTTGACGGCGCTGGCGGCCCAGTAGCCCGCATCAACATAATCAGCGGACGTTTTGTCGCCGAGCAGGTTCAGCGGGATGCCGGCAAACTGGCCGCGGCCGCCGCCGTGGCAGAACAGCACTCTGTAGTTGGATGGAATATTCATCAGATCGCGGAGGTCTTTTTCCGCTTCTTCAGCGACCTGGATAAACTCTTTGCCGCGGTGGCTTATTTCCATTACCGAAGTGCCGAGGCCGTGCCAGTCGCACAGCTCCTGCTGAGCCAGTTTAAGCACATCCGCCGGCAGCATTGCCGGACCCGAACTAAAATTGAAGACCTGAGCCATTTACCCTCACCACGCTAGTCACGTTATCTTGCCCGCAGGCATAAGTTATTCCTGTGGCTATCGGTTTTACCATTCAGTGACCCGGCTCGCAATCGCTATTACCGGCGAGCGGAAGAATGCGACCCGCTTCACACAAAACAATTTACCAGCGCAACCGCATTCGGCGGAGACTTCCGCTATCAGGCGATACGTTTTTCGCGGCTGGCATGGCTCCAGACGCCATTTGCGCAGCGCGGACAGGACTTTCTCTCACCGGCCAGGAAATGCACAACGGCGCTGCACTTCACGCAGGCGGCATCGCACGCCCGGGGCGCAAGGGTAAATGTCTCCACGCACTCAGCTGGCAGGATAACCAGCCGGTATAGCAGTGCCAGGGTAATAAAGACCACCAGCACCGGCAGCATGGGGACGTTATCGTAAAACGCCACGTCGCCCGCCGCCGATCCCAGGGTCAGAATGATCAGCACTTCAAACAGCGACATCTGCCGCACGCCGCGCCGTCCGGTAATTTTGAGAAACAGGAATACCAGCACAAAGGTGTAAAGGCAGCGCAGCGCGACTTCCCAGAGAAAAGCCGGAGGCGCTTTGTCCAGGGCCATGCGGTGCAGGTCGAATGCTTTCATGATGTTATTTCCGGATGATGATTGTCTAAGCGTAGACGAGGCTTTTATTTTCTCCCCGGCCCTCCCGACGATAGCGCCTGTAAGCTAAAACCCGTATCATTGCGCGCTTTCCGTACGATAAAAAAGTGACCGACATGACTCAAACCTTTATTCCTGGCAAAGACGCCGCGCTGGAAGACTCCATCGCCCGTTTTCAGCAAAAGCTGCTGGACCTTGGCTTCCACATCGAAGAGGCCTCCTGGCTGAACCCGGTCCCGAACGTCTGGTCAGTGCATATTCGCGACAAAGAGTGCGCCCTGTGCTTCACCAACGGCAAAGGCGCCACCAAAAAAGCGGCGCTGGCCTCCGCGCTGGGAGAGTACTTTGAGCGCCTGTCGACCAACTATTTCTTCGCCGACTTCTGGCTGGGCAATACCATCGCTAACGCCCCGTTTGTTCACTATCCGAACGAGAAGTGGTTCCCGCTGCCGGACGACGACAACGTGCCGGACGGGCTGCTCGATGCCCGCCTGCGCGCCTTCTACGATCCCGACGATCAGCTGACCGCCAGCGGACTGGTTGACCTGCAGTCCGGCAACGACGAGCGCGGCGTCTGCGGCCTGCCGTTTACCCGCCAGTCCGACGGCGAAACTATCTATATTCCGATGAATATCGTCGGCAACCTGTACGTCTCCAACGGCATGTCGGCGGGCAACACCGCTAACGAGGCCCGCGTTCAGGGGCTGTCAGAGGTGTTTGAGCGCCACATCAAGAACCGCATCATCGCCGAAAGCATCTCTCTGCCGGAGATCCCGGCCGAGGTGATGGCCCGCTATCCGGGCGTCGTGGAGTCCATTGCCACGCTGGAAGCGGAAGGCTTCCCGATTTTCGCCTACGACGGCTCGCTGGGCGGTAAATACCCGGTTATCTGCGTGGTGCTGTTTAACCCGGCCAACGGCACCTGCTTTGCCTCCTTTGGCGCGCACCCGGATTTCGGCGTGGCGCTGGAGCGCACCGTCACCGAGCTGCTGCAGGGCCGCGGCCTGAAAGATCTGGACGTGTTCACGCCGCCGACCTTCGACGATGAAGAGGTCGCCGAGCACGCTAACCTTGAAACCCACTTCATCGACTCCAGCGGCCTTATCTCCTGGGATATGTTCAAGCAGGACGCCGACTATCCGTTCGTCGACTGGAACTTCTCCGGCACCACCGAAGAGGAGTTCGCCACCCTGATGGCGATATTCCAGGCCGAAGATAAAGAGGTCTATATCGCCGATTACGATCATCTGGGCGTCTACGCCTGCCGCATTCTGGTGCCCGGTATGTCCGATATCTATCCGGCGGAGGATCTGTGGCTGGCGAACAATAATATGGGCAGCCACCTGCGGCCGACCATCCTCTCTCTGCCGGAGTGCCGGTGGGAGAAAGAGGACTACCTGGCGCTGATTGAGCAGATGGATGACGAAGGCCTGGACGACTTCACCCGCGTGCGCGAGCTGCTGGGCATGGCGACCGGCAAAGACAACGGCTGGTACACGCTGCGCGTCGGCGAGCTGAAGGCGATGCTGGCCCTGGCGGGCGGCGACCTGGAGCAGGCGCTGATCTGGACCGAGTGGACGATGGAATTTAATGCCTCCGTCTTCAGCCCGGAGCGCGCCAATTATTACCGCTGCCTGCAGACCCTGCTGCTGCTCTCGCAGGAAGAGGAGCGCCAGCCGCTGCAGTATCTCAACGCTTTCGTCAAAATGTACGGCGCTGACGCCGTCGAAGCCGCCAGCGCCGCGCTCAGCGGCGAGGCGCCGTTCTACGGCCTGCAGCCGGTCGACGGCGATCTGCAGGCGTTCCCGGCGCACCAGGCACTGCTGAAGGCCTATGAAAAACTGCAGCGCGCAAAAGCGAAATTCTGGGGCCAGCAGCCGCAGTAATAAAATAAAAAGAGATGGCGAAATAATTCGTCTGAGTTATATTACGGGGCCAAAATTTGGCCCCGTTTTTATTTTTACGGTGTCGCCAGGTAAATTGTAATTATTAAGTTAAATATCGGTAAAATATATTCTTGCCGAGAGATCTTCGATGTTAATTAAAACGCTTAATCAGGCGAAAAAAAAGCGCTTTACGGGGGAGGAAAGCAAAAATAATCAACTGATGATGCAATTTTTAAAATTTATTTTTATAAATAAAATCAATAAATTACACCACAATCGCTTAAAAACCACGCGCTTTGTGGGCCTATAAGCCAGGCGAGATATGATCTATATCAAATTCTCATCTATAATGCTTTGTTAGTATCTCCTCGCCGACTAAATAAAGAGAGAGTTAGTGTGAAAGCTGACAACCCTTTTGACCTTTTACTCCCTGCTGCAATGGCGAAAGTTGCCGAGGAAGCGGGTGTCTATAAAGCAACGAAACATCCGCTCAAAACCTTCTTTTTGGCGATTACTGCGGGTGCATTTATCTCCATCGCTTTTGTTTTCTATATCACCGTCACTACCGGAACAGCCGCTATGCCGTTCGGGATTGCTAAACTGATTGGTGGTATCTGTTTTTCACTGGGCCTTATTCTTTGCGTTATTTGCGGCGCCGACCTGTTCACCTCCACGGTGCTTATCGTGGTGGCGAAAGCAAGTGGCCGTATCAGCTGGGGCCAACTGGCGAAAAACTGGCTTAATGTCTATGTTGGTAACCTGATTGGTGCTCTGCTTTTCGTCCTGCTGATGTGGCTTTCCGGCGAGTATATGGTGGCCAGCGGCGGCTGGGGACTTAACGTCCTGCAGACGGCCGACCATAAGATGCATCACACGTTTATCGAGGCCGTGAGCCTCGGGATCCTGGCAAACCTGATGGTCTGTCTGGCTGTCTGGATGAGCTACTCCGGCCGTAGCCTGATGGATAAAGCCATGATTATGGTGCTTCCGGTGGCGATGTTCGTTGCCAGCGGTTTTGAGCACAGTATCGCAAACATGTTCATGATCCCAATGGGTATCGTGATCCGTAATTTCGCTACCCCGGAATTCTGGACCTCCGTCCACACTTCCGCGGAAAGTTTCTCTCACCTGACCGTGATGAATTTCATCACTGATAACCTGATACCGGTGACTATCGGTAACATTATTGGCGGTGGTCTTTTAGTCGGGTTGACATACTGGGTAATTTACCTGCGTGGCGGCGACCAGCACTAAGGGTTGCTTCAGGCGGTAAATAAAAAATCCACTTAAGAAGGTAGGTGTTACATGTCCGAGCTTAATGAAAAGTTAGCCACAGCCTGGGAAGGTTTTGCCAAAGGTGACTGGCAGAACGAAGTCAACGTACGTGACTTTATTCAGAAAAACTACACTCCGTATGAGGGTGACGAATCCTTCCTGGCCGGTGCCACTGACGCAACCACGACTCTGTGGGACAGCGTTATGGAAGGTGTTAAACAGGAAAACCGCACCCACGCGCCTGTAGACTTTGACACTGCCGTTGCTTCTACCATCACTTCTCACGACGCGGGCTACATCAACAAGTCGCTGGAGAAAATCGTTGGTCTGCAGACCGAAGCTCCGCTGAAGCGTGCCCTGATCCCGTTCGGCGGCATCAAAATGATCGAGAACTCCTGCAAAGCGTACGATCGCGTCATGGATCCTCAGATCAAAAAAATCTTCACCGAATACCGTAAGACTCACAACCAGGGCGTGTTCGACGTTTACACCCCGGACATCCTGCGCTGCCGTAAATCTGGCGTCCTGACCGGTCTGCCGGATGCATATGGCCGTGGCCGTATCATTGGTGACTACCGTCGTATCGCCGTGTACGGTATCGACTACCTGATGAAAGATAAATTCGCCCAGTTCACCTCTCTGCAGGCGAAACTGGAAAGCGGCGAAGATCTGGAAGCGACTATCCGTCTGCGTGAAGAGATTGCTGAACAGCATCGCGCGCTGGGCCAGATCAAAGAGATGGCGGCTAAATACGGCTGCGATATCTCTAACCCGGCGACCAACGCTCAGGAAGCTATCCAGTGGACCTACTTCGGCTACCTGGCCGCCGTTAAATCTCAGAACGGCGCGGCAATGTCCTTCGGTCGTACTTCCAGCTTCCTGGATATCTACATCGAACGTGACCTGAAAGCAGGCAAAATCACCGAGCAAGACGCTCAGGAAATGATTGACCACCTGGTCATGAAACTGCGTATGGTTCGCTTCCTGCGTACCCCTGAGTATGATGAACTGTTCTCCGGCGACCCGATTTGGGCAACTGAATCCGTCGGTGGTATGGGCGTTGACGGCCGTACCCTGGTTACCAAAAACAGCTTCCGCTTCCTGAACACCCTGTACACCATGGGTCCGTCTCCGGAACCGAACATCACCATCCTGTGGTCTGAAAAACTGCCGCTGAGCTTCAAAAAATACGCTGCGAAAGTTTCCATCGACACCTCTTCTCTGCAGTATGAGAACGATGATCTGATGCGCCCTGACTTCAACAACGACGACTACGCTATCGCATGCTGCGTAAGCCCGATGATCGTTGGTAAGCAGATGCAGTTCTTCGGTGCCCGCGCTAACCTCGCGAAAACCATGCTGTACGCGATCAACGGCGGCGTTGATGAAAAACTGAAAATGCAGGTTGGTCCGAAATCTGAGCCGATCAAAGGCGACGTTCTGGACTTTAACGAAGTCATGGACCGTATGGACCACTTCATGGACTGGCTGGCTAAGCAGTACGTCACCGCCCTGAACGTTATCCACTACATGCACGACAAGTACAGTTACGAAGCCTCTCTGATGGCGCTGCACGACCGCGACGTTATCCGCACCATGGCTTGCGGTATCGCCGGTCTGTCCGTTGCGGCTGACTCCCTGTCTGCAATCAAATATGCGAAAGTTAAACCGATTCGTGACGAAGACGGTCTGGCTATCGACTTCGAAATCGAAGGCGAATACCCGCAGTTTGGTAACAACGACGCCCGCGTCGATGACATGGCCGTTGACCTGGTTGAACGTTTCATGAAGAAAATTCAGAAACTGCACACCTACCGCAACGCTATCCCGACCCAGTCTGTTCTGACCATCACCTCTAACGTTGTGTATGGTAAGAAAACCGGTAACACCCCAGACGGTCGTCGCGCTGGCGCACCGTTCGGACCTGGTGCTAACCCGATGCACGGTCGTGACCAGAAAGGTGCTGTCGCCTCTCTGACCTCCGTGGCTAAACTGCCGTTCGCCTACGCGAAAGATGGTATCTCCTATACCTTCTCCATCGTACCGAACGCGCTGGGTAAAGACGACGAAGTGCGTAAAACCAACCTGGCCGGTCTGATGGATGGCTACTTCCATCACGAAGCGTCCATCGAAGGCGGTCAGCACCTGAACGTCAACGTCATGAACCGCGAAATGCTGCTGGATGCGATGGAACATCCGGAAAAATATCCGCAGCTGACCATCCGCGTTTCTGGCTACGCAGTACGTTTTAACTCCCTGACCAAAGAACAGCAGCAGGACGTTATTACCCGTACTTTCACTCAGACCATGTAATTGGTTTTGACTGAAAAAATGCGGTAACAGGCGTACAATAAAGGCTCCACATCGGTGGGGCCTTTTTAACACCCTGCCCCCGCACAGCCTCTTTTGTCGGCTATCTATCCTCAGATGGATAACTGCCAAAACAGACTCGACACAGCCAAGAGCTGTGCATCTACACAGGCCCGGGATGGGCCACAGCTGGAGATATCACTGCAATGTCAACGATTGGTCGCATTCACTCCTTTGAATCCTGTGGTACCGTCGACGGTCCGGGTATCCGCTTTATCACCTTCTTCCAGGGCTGCCTGATGCGCTGCCTCTACTGCCACAACCGCGATACGTGGGACACCCACGGCGGTAACGAGGTCACCGTTGACAGCCTGATGAAAGAGGTGGTGACCTATCGCCACTTTATGAACGCCTCCGGCGGCGGCGTTACCGCCTCGGGCGGCGAGGCTATCCTGCAGGCCGAGTTCGTCCGCGACTGGTTCCGGGCCTGCAAAAAAGAGGGCATCCACACCTGTCTCGACACCAACGGCTTCGTGCGCCGCTACGATCCGGTGATTGACGAACTGCTGGAGGTCACCGACCTGGTGATGCTCGACCTTAAGCAGATGAACGACGAGATCCACCAGAACCTGGTGGGCGTCTCTAACCACCGCACCCTGGAGTTTGCGAAATATATCGCCGCGAAAGGCATTAAAACCTGGATCCGCTACGTGGTGGTTCCCGGCTGGTCCGACGATGACGACTCCGCGCACCGCCTCGGCGAGTTCACCCGCGATATGGGCAACGTGGAAAAAATCGAGCTGCTGCCCTATCACGAGCTGGGCAAGCATAAGTGGGTCGCTATGGGCGAAGAGTACAAGCTTGACGGCGTTCATCCGCCGAAGAAAGAGACCATGGAGCGCGTCAAGGGCATCCTTGAGCAGTACGGACACAAGGTAATGTACTAAGATTAACGGCCTCGCAGAGGCCGTTGCTATATGCAGCGCTCCAGCGCCGCCAGCACGGCGGCGTTGACCCTCCCCGGCTTCCACAGCGCCACCAGCGGATGCGTAAGCCCCTTCTCACCCATCTCCGTCTCCACGCGACCGACGCCCTCCAGGCGCTCAAAGTTAAAGTGGTCCGGTAAAAACGCCCAGCCGCATCCCGACTGCAAAAGACTCTCCAGCAGCGACATCTCATTGACCCGCGCGATCCGGTCGGCAATCTGCAGGCGGGCCGCCAGCGCCGGAGGCAGGTCGCGAAACGGCATCAGCTGCGTTTTTGACGCCAGGTGCAGCAGAGAAACGGGGCTCTGCTCAAAGAATCCCTCGCGGGCGTAAACGGCGAGCGAGACGCTCCCCACCGCGCGCCAGTGCAGGCTATCGTTGACCGTGCGGTTCAGCGCCTGAAAAACGGCGATATCCACGCTGCCGTCGTTAAGGCCCTTCTCGGCCTCCGCGCGCTCGCAGGCAATCAGATCCAGGTGGATATGCTGCTGCGCCAGCTGCTGGGTCAATAGCAGCAGCGCCCGGCGCGGGGTAAACAGGTCGTAGCAGAGGGTCAGGTGGGTATCCACCCGGGCGGGGATCTGCCCGGCAATGCGCGAAAACGCCTCTGCTTCGTGCAGAAACAGCCGCGCCTGGCGGTAGAGCAGCTGCCCCTGCGGCGTCAGCGTCAGCGGGCGCGTCCTGCGTTCAAACAGCGGGTAGCCAAGGTCGACCTCAAGGTAGTCCACCAGCTCGCTGACCGTGGTACGGTCTTTTTTCAGCCTGCGGGCGGCCTGGGTCAGCGTGCCGCTTTCGCACACGCAGGTGAAGGCTTCAATCTGGGCAAGGGTAAAATGCAGCGGCTCCATGGGATCTCCCTGACATGGAAAGGGCTATTACCATAGCGGAGCGCGACAGAAGAGAAAAGCCCGTCGCGGAGGACGGGCCTGAGCAATCAGGCGTGCGCCACCGGCGTCGGGTGATGGCCCGCCTTGCGCAGCAGCATCAGCAGATAGATAAACGATACGCTGGCTATCATGATAAACAGCAGGTTGTCGGAATAGCTCTGCATCAGCATAGAGGTGAAGGTGGGGCCAATCAGGCTGCCGACGGTGTAGCTCAGGAGCAGCGCCTGGTTCATCGCCACCAGCTGGTGGTGGGCCACTTTTTCACAGGCCCAGGCCATCGCTACCGGATAGAGGGTGAAGCCCGCCGCGCCGAGGATAAACAGCGTCGGCGCCATCGCCGCATGGCTGAGCATCGCCAGGCTGCCCATAATCACCACGAAGACCTGCACCCGCAGCACCAGCAGGCGGCCAAATTTATCCGCCAGCCGGCCAATCGGCCACTGGCCGACGATGCCGGCGCTGACCATCACCGCCATCCAGAAGCCGATCCCGGCGTCGCTGACGCCTTGGTGGTTGAGCCACAGCGGCATCAGGCCGTACAGCGAACCGAGTACGATCCCGGAGATAATCACGCCGTGGACGCCCAGCCGCGCCTGACGCAGACGCAGCATCGGCCAGATCTGGGTAGGCTCCTGGCTTTCGCTGTGCTGGTTAACGATGCGGGTAAACAGCAGCGGCAGGATCGCGGCCAGCGTCAGGCCTGTCACCCACGGCAGCACGCTCATCAGCTCGGTCGACAGCTTGCTGACCATCAGCTGGCCCAGCACCGTACCGACATAGTAAACCATCATATAAGCCGCCAGCAGACGGCCGCGGTTGCGCGCGGTGCCGCTGCACATCAGGGCGCTTTCAACCACCACCCAGATCATGGCGCAGCCGATACCGGCGAGGAAGCGCCAGCCGAGCCAGCTCCAGAAGCCCAGCGTCACGCCGAGCCCGATGCAGGCCGCGGCGAAGATAACCGACGCCAGATAGTAGCTGCGGTTAAAGCCGAGACGCTTAATGGTGCGTCCCGCCAGCAGCGTACCGACCAGGTTGCCGGTAAAATAGGATGAGCCCACCATCCCGACCTGCCAGGTCGGCAGATTATCATGGGCGAGCCACAGCGGGACGAGGGTGTTCAGCACCGCGATCGCCAGCGTCAACAGCAAAAGGCCACAGAGCAGAAACAGCACCGGGCGGGTATAGGTGGACATGGATTAAAAACCGTGAGGAAGTTCAGATTTCGCGCGCATCATGCCACTACCGCTGGCAAAGTCAATCGGCCTCAGCCCCCGGCTGACGGGCTTTTCAGAGCATCCATCGACGTTTTTAATCCAGCGAAGCGGGAATAAAATACGCAGAAAAATTATGCCGTTGTTTTTATTAAGGAAGGTAATTAATCGGCGGGATAATTCAGTTGAAAAATTTCATGGATCGGCCGCACTTTTTTATCGTGCCGGAGGCGGACCATCCGGCACGATCTGCGTTTAGCCGGCGACCGCCATCCCGACGGTCATGTGCAGGCCGTAGAACACGCCGCGGCCAATCAGCTCCCCGGCGATGACCAGCACAAATGCCAGGCCCAGCAGGGATACCGCAGGCTGTTTTCCTGTCAGCATCGGAACCACCCAGCACGCCAGCGCGAGGGCAAGCGCCGCCAGGCGCCAGGCCATCAGCGAGCCGTAGTCGGGCACCAGGGCCGATGCCTGCTGCACGGCGCTGTGGATCGTCGCCAGCTCGCTGCCCTGCATCACCGCAACCACCGCGATTGCCAGCAGCGCCAGCAGGGACACCACCGGCAGCAGACGCATGCCGCATCCGGCAACGCCCGCCGCGCGCAGCAGCAGATAGCCCAGCAGCGGGCCGCCGATAAGCATCGTCAGGAAGAAGCTCAGCGGCGTCCAGACGCTGTGCCAGGTCGGAACGGTGTCGATGGTGTTATACACCCGCACCATCATCCACACGAAGACCACGCCCAGTACGGCGGTCAGCACCAGCCAGAGGCCGCGCAGCGCTGCGGGCAGCTTATTGAACACCGCCAGCAGCCAGCCGATCCCGCCGACGGCAAAGAAAATGGCGCCGCTGGCAATTTCGTTGCTCAGCGAAGAGGCCCCGACGCGGTTGAGCGAATTAAACGCCCGCAGCGGTGAGCCCAGGTGCAGCGTTGAAGCAATAAAAGCAATGCCCATCAGCGCCCACAGGCCGAACATGCTCAGCACCACGCGCTTCTCCTGCTCGCGGGAGAGCCTGCCCCTGAGCAGCGCCAGCGCCAGGACGATGAAGCCGCCCGCCACGCACTGGCCAAAAACCGTGAAGATCATCAGCGGCCATTCGTGCCATCCATTTCCCATCTTAAACCTCCTCCGGGTTTGCCAGGTAGCCGGTGGTATCTCCCGTCGGGCGGCTGTTGGCGTTAGGTTTGATAACAATGCTCGGTTTGGTGAAGTGCGCCGACGGCAGCGGCGCTACGGCGGCCAGCTTGCCGTGCGTCTTGCGAAGCTCCTCAATGGGACCAAAGTCGAGCGCCCGCAGCGGACAGGACTCCACGCAGATCGGCTTTTTACCGTCGGCGACGCGCGAATGGCAGCCGTCGCACTTGGTCATGTGGCCTTTCGCCGCGTTGTACTGCGGCGCGCCGTACGGGCACGCCATATGGCAGTAGCGGCAGCCGATGCAGACGTCTTCGTTAACCACCACAAAGCCGTCGTCGCGCTTGTGCATTGCCCCGCTCGGGCAGACCTTGGTGCAGGCCGGATCTTCGCAGTGGTTGCAGGCAATCGAGAGATAGTAGGCAAACACGTTCTGGTGCCAGCTGCCGTTATCCTCCTGCCAGTCGCCGCCCGCGTATTCGTAAATGCGGCGAAAGCTGACGTCGGGCGTCAGGTCTTTATAGTCCTTACAGGCCAGTTCGCAGGTCTTGCACCCGGTGCAGCGACTGGAGTCAATAAAAAATCCATATTGAGTGGTCATCGGTTACTCCTTACGCTTTTTCGACCTGGACGAGATTGGTATGTGACGGATTGCCTTTGGCCAGCGGCGACGGCCGCTGGGTGGTCAGCACGTTGATACAGCCGGCCTGATCAATGCCGTTCGCGTCCGGCGCATACCAGGCGCCTTCGCCAAGGGCAACGACGCCCGGCATCATGCGCGGCGTGACCTTCGCTTCAATATGCAGCTCGCCGCGGCCGTTAAAGACCTTTACCCGGTCTCCGTTGCTAATCCCGCGCGAA
Organism: Pluralibacter gergoviae ATCC 33028 = NBRC 105706; assembly: GCF_001598855.1. Taxonomy (GTDB): domain Bacteria; phylum Pseudomonadota; class Gammaproteobacteria; order Enterobacterales; family Enterobacteriaceae; genus Pluralibacter; species Pluralibacter gergoviae. The sequence continues at coordinate 77,682 of NZ_BCZS01000014.1, forward strand.
CGTGCGTCCAGCGGGTTGATCCACATCTCCTGGCGACAGGCGGCCTTCAGCACGTCAACGTTGCCATAGGTAGAGTGGGCCCGGGCCTTGTAATGAAAGCCCGTCAGCTGCAGCGGATAGTTTTTAGTCAGCGGATCGTTTACGCCCTCAAAGCCGGGATCGTAGATGGGCAGCGGATCGATAACGTCCCCCTGCTCCAGCTCCCAGGTGGCGGCGATCTTCGCCAGCGCGGCGGAGTAGATTTCGATTTTGCCCGACGGCGTGGTGAGCGGATTGGCCGCCGGATCGTCGCGGAATGCCTTATAGGCCACGTGGTGCCCTTCGGGATCGCGCTGTTTGAACATGCCCTGTTCGCGAAACGCCTCGAACGACGGCAGCGCCGGAATAGCGTCCTGCGACTGGGCGTAGAGATGGCGCAGCCACCCTTCCTGGCTGCGCCCTTCGGTGAACGCCTGCTCGACGCCCATGCGCTTCGCCAGTGCGGTGGTCATCTCATAGATGGTTTTACACTCAAAGCGCGGCTTAATGGCCTGGTCGGCAAAGATCACGTAGGACATGTTGCCGCAGGAGGCATCGAGGGCGAAGTCCATCTGCTCGGAGGCGGTACAGTCCGGCAGCAGAATATCGGCATATTTCGCCGACGAGGTCATGTGGCAGTCGACCACCACGATAAGCTCGCACTTCTTATCGTCCTGCAGAATTTCGTGGGTGCGGTTGATCTGCGAGTGCTGGTTGATCAGGCAGTTGCCGGCGTAGTTCCAGATCATCTTGATCGGCACGTCCAGCTTCTCTTTTCCCTGCACGCCGTCGCGCAGGGCGGTCATCTGCGGGCCGCGCTCGATAGCGTCGGTCCACATAAACATCGAGATGCTGGTTTTTACGGGATTTTCCAGCGTAGGCATCCGCACAAAAGGCAGATCGTAAGATCCCTCCCGGGCGCCGGTGTTGCCGCCGCTGACGCCGACGTTGCCGGTAAGGATCGCCAGCATGGCAATCGCCCGCGAGACCAGCTCGCCGTTGGCGTGGCGCTGCGGCCCCCAGCCCTGGCTGATAAAGGCCGGTTTGGCGCCGGCGATTTCGCGGGCCAGCTGGACGATACGCGGGGCCGGAATGCCGGTAATGGCCGAGGCCCACGCGGGCGTTTTGGCCACGCCGTCGCTGCCCTGGCCGAGGATATAGGCCTTATAGTGGCCGTTGGCGGGCGCGCCCTCCGGCAGGGTTTTCTCATCGTAACCGACGCAGTATTTATCGAGGAATGGCTGGTCAACCAGGTTCTCATCGATCATCACCCACGCCAGCGCGGAGACCAGCGCCGCATCGGTGCCGGGGCGGATCGGGATCCACTCGTCCTCGCGTCCGGCGCCGGTATCGGTATAGCGCGGATCGATAATGATCATCCGGGCGTTAGATTTCTGCCGCGCCTGCTCGACGTAGTAGGTGACGCCGCCGCCGCTCATCCGGGTCTCGCCGGGATTGTTGCCGAACAGCACCACCAGCTCGCTGTTTTCGATGTCCGACGGGCTGTTGCCGTCGGCCCAGCCGCCGTAGGTGTAGTTGAGCCCCATGGCGATCTGCGCCGTAGAGTAGTCGCCGTAGTGGTTAAGGTAGCCGCCGCAGCAGTTCATCAGGCGGGCGATCAGCGTATTGCCCGGCGGCCAGGAGCGGGTCATGGTGCCGCCCAGCGTGCCGGTGCCGTAGTTCAGGTAGATGGACTCGTTGCCGTAGTCTTTAATCAGCCGCTTCATGTTATCGGCGATGGTGTCGTAGGCTTCTTCCCAGCTGATGCGCTCGAATTTGCCTTCGCCGCGCTTGCCGACGCGCTTCATCGGATATTTCAGGCGGTCCGGATTATAGACCCGGCGGCGCATGGAGCGCCCGCGCAGGCAGGCGCGCACCTGGTGCAGTCCTTCGTAGTCGTCATCGCCAGTATTGTCGGTTTCAACGTATTTTATTTCGCCGTCGGCAACGTGCATCCGCAGCGGGCAGCGGCTGCCGCAGTTCACGGTACAGGCGCTCCAGACCACTTTTTCCGCCGCGGGGGGCGCGGCGTTCTCTGCGGCGGCGGCAATGCGGCTAAAGGGCAGCGTGAAAGCGCTGCTGGCTGCCGCCAGTCCGCCAATGGCCGTGGTTTTCACCAGGCCGCGGCGGCTCACCTCAGCGTTCAGCAGCGCGTCGGGGGCTTTGATTTTCATAGATACTCGCTCATTGCTCAGAAATTACAAAGCGCTATATAGAATATAATATAGCGAAATAAGCCATTTATCGTGTTTTATGCTGGCTTTAATTCGAAAGGAGTATCTATGGTTTCATCTGAAGGGTTATTGTTCGGTATCAATCCCGGCGGGGAAAAGGCGTGACGGGCACCATTTTGTGAAGCCGCACGCTGGCCGCCGCTTACTGCGACCACTTCACCGCTTCGTCGACAAAATGCATCACCGCCCGCGAGCGCTCGTTCTCGCGGGTAATCAGCGACAGTTCGCTCACCATGTCGGGCTGGCTGAGGGCGTGAGTTTTAAGCCCCGGCATGCTGAGCTGTACCAGCGCCTCCGGTAGGATGCTGATGCCGATACCCGCCGCAATCAGGCCCGGAATACTCATCAAAGAAGGCACCGGCATGATGGTCGTGGGATGAAGATGGTAGCGGCGGCACAGCTGCAGGGTGTGCGACGTCAGGCCAACGCCGAGCGGATCCTCAAGAAAGATAAACGTCTCCTGGCGCAGGGCGCTGAGATCGCCGCTAAACTCCGCGGCCAGAGGATGGTTATCCGGCATCAGCAGTACCAGCCGGGAAAGGCTGAAGCAGCGGGTGCGCAGGCCTTCCGGCAGATGGTGATTCGACACCCTGGCAAAGCCAATATCAATCTTCCCCTCCAGCAGCCACGCAAACTGGGCCTGAATGCGGACGTCCATCAGGCTGACGCCGACGTCCGGCCAGGTGGTGAAGTAATGGCGTATCAGCTGCGGCAGATGATGCTCGAACAGCGCCGAGTGGTAGCCGATATTGATGGCGCCAACCTCCCCCCGCCGCGCCCGCCGCGCGGCATCCGCCGCCAGCCCGCTGGCGCGGACCGCATCCTCCGCGTGAGGAAGAAATGCCTCTCCGGCAGGCGTCAGCTGCACGCCGCGATTCTTGCGTCTGAACAGCGCCACGCCCAGCTCTGCCTCCAGGGTTTTCATCAGCTGGCTCAGCGCCGGCTGGGCTATCTCAAGCGCCTCCGCCGCTTTACTGAAGTGCTCCAGCCGGGCCGCAGCGATAAACGCGCGCAGATGACGTAATTCCATAGGCGGTCCTGTTATAAGGCAGGCTTATTAAAATAAGCGGATATTGATAATTATTTTGCTGGGTTTTGCTTCTAAAGTCATGGTGTACGGCGCTTACCTGCGTGCGCCGTCACCCTCTGCCTACAACAATAAAACTGAGACAATCATGAAAACAACAGATGCTTCAGTACCCGCAAGCCGCATGTCGCGCAAAGCCGTGACGGCCGCCACCCTGGGCACGGCCCTGGAGTGGTTTGACTTTACCCTCTACGGTGCCGTTTCCGCGACGGTGCTGCCGAAACTGTTCTTCCCGGCGATGGAGCCCACCTCCGGGCTGCTGGCCTCCCTGGCCACCTTCGGCGTCGGCCTTGCGGCCCGCCCGGTCGGGGCCATCACCTGCGGCTATCTCGGCGATAAGCTCGGGCGCCGCAATCTGATGCTCGCCACCGTCACGCTGATGGGCGCGGCGTCGGTGCTGATGGGCCTGCTGCCGACCTACGCGCAGGTCGGCATCCTCGCGCCGATCATGCTGGTGATCCTGCGCATTATTCAGGGCTTCGCCCTCGGCGGAGAATCCACCGGCGCGCAGCTGATGGCGCTCGAGCACGCGCTGCCCGACCGCCGGGGCCGCTACTCCGGCCTGCTGGGCATATGCTCCCCCCTGAGCCAGATTATCGCCAACGGCGTGCTGCTGGCCCTGGCCGGCTTCCTTACCGAAGCGCAGTTTCTCTCCTGGGGCTGGCGAATACCGTTTCTGATGAGCCTGGCTCTGGTGGCGGTGGCCATATTTATTCGCCTGCGGGTAACGGAAACGCCGGCGTTCCTCGCCCTGAAAAAGCGCGAGCAGCCCGCGAAGGCCAGCCCGCTCAGGGAGGTGCTGCGGGAGCACTCGGCGACGATTGTGCGCCTGATGCTCTTTTTCTGCTCGCCGGCGGCGCTGTTCTATCTGATCGTTATCTTCACGCTGAGCTATCTGGTCAAGCAGCTGGAGATGCCCGCCTCGATGGGCTTTATGTCGCTGATGGTTGCCAATATCTGCGCCATTGCCGGGGCGCTCGCCGGAGGCTATCTGGGCGACCGCTGGGGGCGTAAGAAGGCGCTGATCCTCGGCTCGTGCATGACGCTCGGCATCCTGCTTATCTATTTCCCGATGCTTAATACCCGGGAGCCGGCGCTCATCATGGCCGCCATGGGCCTGTTTCTCGGCTTCACCCAGTTTCAGAGCGGCATTCAGCCGGTGGCCTTTGCGGAAGCCTTTCCGACCGAGGTGCGCTACAGCGGCTCCTCCCTCGCCTACACCGGCGCAAACCTGCTGATCGGCGGGCCGATGCCCGTGCTGGCGGTCTGGCTGATGAGCCAGAGCGGCAATTCGCCGTGGCTGCTGGTCACCATCTGCGCGGCGATAAACCTGATCTCGCTGGCAATGATCCTGATTGGCCCGGAAACCCGCGGCGTCGATCTCAACCACCGGGCGGAGAGTGCCGGACCGCTGCCGGCGTCTGCCCACCACGCTTCCCGATAATCAAGGAGTGAAGATGAATACCCGCGTATTTATGCTCAACGGTCCCAACCTCAACATGCTGGGGCGCCGCGAACCGGAGATTTACGGCACCACGACCCTTGCCAGCATCCGCCTGCAGAGCGAAAAGCTGGCGGATGAGCTGGGGCTGGCGTGCGACTTTCGCCAGACCAACCACGAAGGCGTGATGGTGGACTGGGTGCAGGAGGCCTTTGAAAGCGAGGCCGCCGTGATCGTCAATCCGGCCGGCCTCTCCTTTCACTCGGTGCCGCTGCTCGATGCCCTGAAGCTCATTACCCGGCCGCTGGTGGAGGTCCACCTCTCTAATATTCACGCCCGGGATGAGTACCACCGGCACTCCATGACCTCCACGGTGGCAAGGGGCGTGATCGCCGGCTGCGGCGCGGAGGGCTACTCTCTGGCGCTGAGGGCCGTGGCGGCGATGCTGAAATCGGGCCAGTAACGAAAAAAGCGCCCGAGGGCGCTTTTTTGGCGGAATGAATATAGCCTGCCTTAGCCGATATATTCCAGACCGTTCATGTACGGGCGCAGCACTTCCGGCACTTCGATGCGGCCGTCCGCCTGCTGGTAGTTTTCCAGCACCGCCACCAGGGTGCGGCCAACCGCCAGGCCGGAGCCGTTAAGGGTGTGCACCAGACGGGTCTTCTTGTCAGACTTGCTGCGGCAGCGGGCCTGCATGCGGCGCGCCTGGAAATCCCACATGTTGGAGCAGGAGGAGATTTCGCGGTAGGTGTTCTGCGCGGGCAGCCACACTTCCAGGTCGTAGGTCTTGCGGGAGCCAAAGCCGATGTCGCCGCTGCACAGCAGCACTTTGCGGTACGGCAGGTTCAGCAACTGCAGCACTTTCTCGGCGTGGCCGGTCAGCTCTTCCAGCGCGTCCATGGAGTCCTCCGGACGGACGATCTGCACCAGCTCCACTTTGTCGAACTGGTGCATGCGGATCAGCCCGCGGGTATCGCGGCCGTAGGATCCCGCTTCTGAGCGGAAGCACGGCGTGTGGGCGGTCATTTTGATCGGCAGGCACTCTTCATCGATGATCTCATCGCGCACCAGGTTGGTCAGCGGTACTTCGGCGGTCGGGATCAGCGAGTAGCTGCTGGTATCGGCCTCTTCTTCCAGCGGACGGGTGTGGAACAGGTCTTCGCCGAACTTCGGCAGCTGGCCGGTGCCGTACAGCGTATCCTGGTTAACCAGGTACGGGACGTAGTTTTCGCTGTAGCCGTGCTGCTCGGTGTGCAGGTCGAGCATGAACTGGCTGAGGGCGCGGTGCATGCGGGCGATTTGCCCCTGCATTACCACGAAGCGGGAGCCGGTCAGCTTAACGGCGGCGGCAAAATCCAGGCCTTTGGCCATTTCGCCCAGCGTCACGTGGTCGCGCACCTCGAAGTCGAACTCGCGCGGGGTGCCCCAGCGGCTCACTTCGACGTTATCGCTGTCGTCTTTACCCGGCGGCACGCAGTCGTCGGGAATGTTCGGCAGGGTCAGGGCAATATCGCGGATCTGCGCCAGCAGCGCATCCAGCTCGCTTTTCGCCGCGTCCAACTCTTCGCCCAGCTGGTTCACCTGCAGACGCAGTGGCTCGATATCTTCCCCGCGCGCTTTCGCCTGGCCGATGGATTTCGATCGCGAGTTACGTTCAGCCTGCAGATTTTCCGTTTGAACCTGCAGAACTTTACGACGCTCTTCAAGAGCGACCAGCGTTTCTACATCCAGCTTAAAGCCCCGGCGTGCCAGTTTTTCTGCGACTGCGTCTGGCTCGGTACGCAGCAGATTGGGATCGAGCATGCTTATCCTGTGCTTATCGAATTGAATTAAAAAGGAAGCGCGGCCGCAGGCTGCGGCCGCGTTGAAAGTCTTGCTAACCTTACCGCAACGCCTGCTTTAGCGGTAGCGTTTTGTGGGGCTTTTCTGATCCTGCTCAGCAAGCCAGGCGAGCTTTTCGCCAATTTTGCCTTCAAGACCGCGTGAAGTGGGCTGATAATAGCGGGTTTGCGCCATTTCCTGCGGGAAATACTCCTCGCCGGCGGCGTAGGCGTTGGGCTCATCGTGGGCGTAGCGGTACTGCTGGCCGTAGCCCATCTCCTTCATCAGTTTGGTCGGCGCGTTGCGCAGGTGGACCGGCACGTCGTAGTCCGGATTCTCGCGGGCATCCCTCATCGCAGCCTTAAAGGCGGTGTAGACGGCGTTGCTTTTCGGCGCGCAGGCGAGGTAGACGATCGCCTGGGCGATGGCCCTTTCACCCTCCGCCGGACCGACGCGGGTAAAGCAGTCCCAGGCGGAAATCGCCACCTGCATGGCGCGCGGATCGGCGTTGCCGACATCTTCCGAGGCGATGGCCAGGCAGCGGCGGGCGACGTACAGCGGGTCGCCCCCGGCGGTAATGATGCGCGCGTACCAGTAGAGCGCGGCATCCGGGGCGCTGCCGCGCACCGACTTGTGGAAAGCGGAGATCAGGTCGTAGAAGCGGTCGCCTTTATTATCAAAGCGCGCGCTGCGCTCGCCGGCGATCTCGGTCAGCAGTTCGGGCTTAAGCACCCGCTGTCCGGCATCGTCCACTTCGGCCATATCGGCCATCATTTCCAGCGTATTGAGCGCCCGGCGCGCGTCGCCGTTTACCAGCTGGGCGATGGCCAGCCGGGTGTCGTCCGGCAGGATAATGTTTTGCCCGCCGTAGCCGCGCGCGCTATCGGTCATCGCCTGATTCAGCACCTGCTCAATATCTTCGGTGGTTAGCGATTTCAGGAGATAGACGCGGGCGCGGGAGAGCAGCGCCGAGTTAAGCTCAAAGGACGGATTTTCGGTGGTGGCGCCGATAAAGGTAATGGTGCCGTCTTCGATGTGCGGCAGAAAGGCATCCTGCTGGCTCTTATTGAAGCGGTGGACCTCATCGACGAACAGAATGGTGCGCCGCCCGGCGTTGCGGCTCTGGCGCGCGCGCTCGATGGCCTCGCGGATCTCCTTCACGCCGGAGGTGACGGCGGAGATGCGCTCGACGTCGGCGTCGGCGTAGCGGGCGATCACTTCGGCGAGGGTGGTTTTACCGGTGCCCGGCGGGCCCCAGAGGATCATCGAGTGCAGATGCCCGGCCTCAATCGCCCGCGGCAGCGGTTTGCCCGGGGCCAGCAGGTGCTGCTGGCCGATATACTGGGCGAGGTTTTCTGGCCGCATGCGGGCGGCCAGCGGTTGAAACGCGTTGTCGGAAAAATCGAGCGACAGGTTGCTCACTGTAGCCTCTTACTTGCGCTGGTCGTCCACCGTCACGCCCTTCGGCGGCGTAAAGGTAAACTTAGACGCGTCGACAGCGCCGTTCTGCTGGGACTTCAGCTGGTAGCTGCTGCGCTGATCGTCCTGCTCAATGGCGCTGAACTGGTGGATGGTGCCGTCGCGGCCGACGTTAATGGTGAACTGCTTCAGGTTGCCGTTGCTGCCCTTCGGCGTCAGCTGAAAGTCATCGCCGCTCTGCTTGATGTTGTACTGCTGCCAGTCGCTCGCCTGGTTGCGGGCAATCAGCATAAACGGCGTATTGCTGGTGGCATCCTTAAGCCAGGTGGCGGTCGCCTGCTCAACGAACGGATTGTAGAACCACAGGGTTTTACCGTCGGAGACCAGCACGCTTTCATCCGGCTGGGTCATGTGCCAGTTGAACAGGTTCGGGCGCTTAACCCACAGGTCGCCCTGCCCGTCCTGCACGTCGTTGCCGCTGCCGTCGGTCACTTTTTGGGTAAAGCTGGCGTGGAAGCTGCTGACTTTATCGAGGCGGCTTTTCAAATCGCCCGCGGCGTCCGCCCAGACTGAGCTGGCGGCAACGCTGGTCAGTAAGGCACAGGTGATGGCAAATTTTTTCATCGTAATTCCTTAATCCTTAAGTGCGTCACTCCCGACGCGGGAGCCTCATGTCCCCACTGTAGGCCTGAGCGCTACACGGGGAACAGGAGAAAAAGCTTAATTATTGGCTATTTACCCAACTTTGCAAAGGGGCCTTACTCAAACGGCGGCGGCGCCAGCACCTCGCGGTTACCGTTGTGCCCCGCTTCGCTGACGATGCCCTGGGCTTCCATCTGCTCAATAATGCGCGCCGCGCGGTTGTAGCCGATGCGGAACTGGCGCTGCACGCCGGAAATGGAGGCTTTGCGCTTGTCGATAACGAAGCTGACCGCCTGATCGAACAGCGGATCCAGCTCTTCGCCGCCGCCGTCGGCACCGCCGCCGCCGCCTTCGGCCTGGCTGTCGGAAGTGATGCCCTCAATGTACTGCGGCCGACCGCGCGCCTTCCAGTCCTGCACTACGGCGTGAACTTCCTGGTCGCGCACGAAGGCGCCGTGGACGCGGGTCGGCGCGGCGCTGGAGTTCGGCCCGGCGTAGAGCATATCGCCCATGCCGAGCAGCGACTCGGCCCCGCCCTGATCGAGGATGGTACGGGAGTCAATTTTGCTCGACACGGTAAAGGCGATACGGGTCGGGATGTTGGCCTTAATCAGGCCGGTTATCACGTCAACCGACGGACGCTGGGTCGCCAGCACCAGGTGAATACCGGCGGCGCGCGCCTTCTGCGCCAGGCGGGCGATCAGCTCTTCCACCTTCTTGCCGACGGTCATCATCAGGTCGGCGAATTCGTCCACCATCACCACGATATACGGCAGTTTTTCCAGCGTCGGATGCTCGGCGTCCATGCTGTCGCCCGGCTTCCAGTACGGATCGGGAATTGGACGGCCCATCTGATCGGCCTGGGCGATTTTCTCGTTGTAGCCCGCCAGGTTGCGCACCCCGAGAGCCGACATCAGCTTGTAGCGCCGCTCCATCTCGTTGACGCTCCAGCGCAGGGCGTTGGCGGCGTCCTTCATGTCGGTAACGACTTCGGTCAGCAGATGCGGAATGCCTTCATAGACCGACAGCTCGAGCATTTTCGGGTCGATCATAATGAAGCGCACCTCTTCCGGCGTCGCCTTATAGAGCATGCTGAGGATCATGGCGTTAACGCCGACGGACTTACCGGAGCCGGTCGTACCGGCCACCAGCAGGTGCGGCATCTTCGCCAGGTCGGCGATCACCGGATCGCCGGCAATATCTTTACCCAGCACCACAGTGAGCGGCGACGGGCTTTCGCGAAACTTGGCGCAGTCCAGCACTTCGCGCAGGTAGACGGTCTGGCGCTTCTTGTTCGGCAGCTCCAGGCCAACGTAAGGCTTGCCCGGAATGACCTCCACCACGCGCACGGCGACGGTAGAGAGCGAGCGCGCCAGGTCGCGGGAGAGGTTCGAGATACGCGCGGCCTTAACGCCCGGGGCGAGGTTCAGCTCAAAGCGGGTGATCACCGGGCCCGGCGAGTAATTGACTACGTCCGCCTTGATGCGGAAGTCCGCCAGGCGGGCCTCCACCAGGCGCGCCATCTGCTCAAGGGCGAAGGTGTCTATCGGCTCCACTTCCGTCGGCGGCTGGGTCAGCAGATCCAGCGACGGCAGCGGCGTGGTCGGCTTCTGCAGCGGGCGAGAATCGCCGTTGCGCATCAGCAGCGGATGGATCAGGCTCTCCTGAGGCTGCGGCGCGGGCTGCTGCGGCTGCTGGTATGCCTGCGGCTGGGCGGGCGGTACCTGCTGATGCTGCTGCGTAGGCTGCACCTGCGGCGGCTGCTGATAGTGGGGCTGCTGCTGCGGTTGGTATTGCGGCGGCTGCGGCGCCTGAGAGTGCGTCTGCGGCTGTACGGCAGGCTGCTCAGGCGCGGCTTCAGGCATAAACAGCGGTTCACGCGGCGCGTCGTCGACCAGCGCCTTCATCGGCGAAACGTCAAAATCGGCCAGCGAGAAGGGGCTGGACGCTGCCGGCTGCGCACTGGCGTAGCGCTGATGCTGCTGAGCGGCGAACTGACGGGCCAGCTCGGCTTCTGCGGCGGCATCGTCGTCGTCCGCATCGCTGTCCATCGGCTCACCGTAGCGCTGCTCCTGCTGGGCGGCGAACTGGCGGGCCAGCTCGTTCTGATGCTGCGCGTCGTCGTCATCGTCGGCATACGGCTCGCGCGCGTCATCCTCCGGCGCGCGGTGGGACGGAATTTTGATCCCGAAGGAGGCGGAGGCCAGCTCGCGGCGCGTCGGTACGCGAACGCGGTTCGGCCGCGGCAGCTGCGGGCCGATGCCCTCTTTCACCTGCGGGCGCGGCCCCTCTGCCGGGCTAAACAGCGGCGCGGACGCTGCCGCAGCGGCGACGGCGGGTGCTGCTGATGTTGCCTGATGAACGGCCGCTGCCGCCGGCGCGACCTGCGGCGGCGGCTCGGCAACCGGCGCAGAAGAGGTCACCGGGGCCGCGGGTTCCGGCACCGGCTGATACCAGGCCGCCAGCTGCTCGCGCTCGCGGGCGCGCTTCTCTTCCACTTCCTCAAAGTAGTAGAGCGGCGGACGCTGCTGTTTAACCTCTTCCTGCGCCGCGGGGGCATCGTACGGCGCGGCGGCAGGTTGTGGGGCAGGTTCAGGCTGCGGCACATAGTGCGGCTGCGGCGGGACGGCCTGAACAGGCTCCTGCCACATGGCTTCAATGGAAGGCTGCTGGCGGAAGGCTTCCGGCTCAATATATTCCGGCTTCGCCACAGGCGCCTGCGGCGGCCAGCCGTCCGGAGACGGCGCAACGGCAGGCTCTTCAGCGTGCGGCGTCGGCGCAGGCTGCCACTCAACGCCGTTATGCGCCAGCGTCGCTTCGGCGCCCGGCAGCGGCGGCGTCTGGGTGGCGGGGCCGGCCGGAGCCGCCCAGCTCTGGGTCGCCGTCGTGGCGGCCGCAGCGGCGGCAATCGGCGCAGCGGCAGACTGGCCGCTCAGCAGCGGATCCTGCTCGTCCCAATCGGCGCGGGCAGCGCTATTGCCGGAAAACAGGACGTCATCGGCGTCCGCCTGGCGGGCGGCGCTGTTGCCTGAAAAAAGCACATCATCCGGATCGGCGGCCTGGCCGCGGGCGCTGTACTGGACGGGCTCTTCATCATCGTCCATTCGCCGGCCGGAGAAGAGCGCGGCGTCGGTTTTGCGGCCCATCGGATTGCTGAACTTATCGGCAATACGCTTGCGGCGGGCCAGCGCCCCGCGCAGAATGCGGGCGCGACGCCCCTCTTTCACCTCTGCGCGTTCGTCCTCTTCATCTTCGTATTCGTATTCGTCATCCTCGTACTCTTCATCGTCAACCCAGGTATCGTCGCGGCGGGTGCGGTTGCTGGCGAAGGTGAGGATATTAAGGATCCAGTGGCCGAGCTTTTCGGCAATGCTGACCCACGACCAGCCGGTGAACAGCGTCAGGCCCGCCGCCCAGACGCAGAGCAGCGCCAGCGTACCGCCGCTGCTGTGCAGCAGCGGCTGCAGAGCGGTGCTGAGCAGGCTGCCGATGACGCCGCCGGAGGCGAAGTACCAGATATCATCGGCGTTGATGGACGCCAGCCCGCAGGAGGTCAGGATCAGCGCCAGCACGCCAATCAGGCGCAGGGAGACTGCAAAGTAGTCGACATAGTCTTCCGTGGCACGGTGGCGGTACGCAAACCAGCAGCCGCCGATGATAAACACCGGCAGCGGGTAGGCCATCACGCCAAAGATGAAAAACAGCGTATCGGCAAGCCACGCGCCGGGCACGCCGCCAAGATTATGGATAGGCTCATGCCACGCGGTCTGCGACCAACTGGGGTCAGAGGGATTAAAGCTGAGCAGCGCGGCCATCAGCCAGACGGCAAAAAGGGAACAGAGGATCAGCAGCGCTTCAAATAAGCGGCGGCCGCTGCCCATCGGTTTTACGGTGACTTCTTTGTCTTCAGTGTATTCCTGGCTCAAGAAAGGCTCTCCAGGTTCCAGGCGGGATCCTGCCTGATGCTAAAACGGACAACAGTGCCGGGTCGCCCCGGCACTGTTGCTGTATGGATTACCAGGAGTGTAATCAACTTGCGCCGATTTTGCACCTGTTCCGTTTTAACGGGTCTTAATAACCAGACGATTACTCTGTTTGACCTCTTCCATGACCACGTAGGTACGGGTGTCATTTACGCCCGGAAGGCGCAGCAGCGTTTCGCCCAGCAGCTTGCGGTACGCGGACATATCCGGCACGCGGGTCTTCAGCAGGTAGTCGAAATCACCGGACACCAGATGGCACTCCTGAATCTCTTCCAGCTTCTGAACCGCAGAATTGAACTGTTCAAACACATCCGGCGCACCGCGATTCAGAGTAATCTCAACGAACACCAGCAGTGATGCATCCAGATAATGCGGGTTCAGCAGCGCCGTATAGCCCTGAATAAACCCCTGTCTTTCCAGACGACGCACGCGCTCAAGGCAAGGCGTCGGGGAAAGTCCTACCCGCTTAGAAAGCTCAACGTTGGAAATTCGCCCATCCTTTTGCAGTTCGTTCAAAATATTGCGATCGATGCGGTCGAGATCTTTGCCTGGGCGCTTTTTACTATCTACCATTATTATTGTCTCTCTGTATTCCTTCCCTACTCCCGTCTGGACCCTGTGCACGTCACTGTTCAGAGTCTTTGCCCACGGCCCACGCTGTCAATCTGAAAGCTGACATGCGTAAACCGGGGATACGTATTGAGGAGCCGTTGCCTGACGGCAGTCACCGCTATCTCGGATGGCGTCTGTCCACGCCATGCGCGATCGCACTGACCCGGTATCACAAGAACTTTGCATGCTTGTTAATTCACCACACGCTAAATACTGCTTTATCCTCATGGAATGTTTTCGCAAAAGCACAGGGGATTGTCAAAGCAAAACATCGTTTTTTAGTACAAGATGCCGAATATTCCTGACGCCGGAGGCTGGTTCATCATGTTATCTCCTTATAATGGGACCGATAACAGTAGAATGAGTTATGCGTACCGCTGTTTAAATCGCCAATTCATCGATAAACTCTATTACACATATCGTTAACAAAATTTCTGCACTCTTTAATTACCTCCGTAAATTCCCTACAATCCAGGCCACTGTCTGCGAATATTTATGGGGATCTCATGGGCACAGCCAAACACAGTAAACTGCTTATTCTTGGTTCAGGGCCTGCCGGCTACACCGCTGCCGTCTATGCTGCGCGCGCTAACCTGCAGCCGGTGCTGATCACCGGTCTGGAAAAAGGCGGTCAGCTGACCACCACGACAGAAGTAGAGAACTGGCCGGGCGACCCGAACGATCTGACCGGCCCCCTGCTGATGGAGCGCATGCACGAGCATGCCGCCAGGTTTAATACCGAAATCATTTTCGATCACATCCACAGCGTCGACCTGCAGAACCGTCCGTTCCGCCTGACCGGCGACAGCGGGGAGTACACCTGCGACGCGCTGATTATCGCCACCGGCGCGTCGGCCCGCTATCTGGGCCTGCCGTCAGAAGAGGCATTCAAAGGCCGCGGCGTCTCCGCCTGCGCCACCTGCGACGGCTTCTTTTACCGCAACCAGAAGGTGGCGGTGATCGGCGGCGGCAACACGGCGGTCGAAGAGGCGCTCTACCTGGCGAATATCGCTTCGGAAGTGCACCTGATCCACCGCCGGGATACCTTCCGCGCGGAAAAAATCCTCATCGACCGCCTGATGGACAAAGTTGAAAGCGGCAACATCGTGCTGCACACCCACCGCACGCTGGAAGAGGTAACCGGCGATCAGATGGGCGTTACCGGCCTGCGCCTGCGCGATACGCTGAATGCGGATAACGAAGAGTCGCTGGAGGTGGCCGGCCTGTTTGTCGCCATCGGCCACAGCCCGAATACCGGCATTTTTGAGGGCCAGCTCGAACTCGAAAACGGCTATATCAAAGTGCAGTCCGGCATTCACGGCAATGCGACCCAGACCAGCGTGCCCGGCGTTTTCGCCGCCGGCGACGTAATGGACCACATCTACCGCCAGGCGATCACCTCGGCCGGTACCGGCTGTATGGCGGCCCTGGACGCCGAACGCTACCTCGACGGATTAGCCGCGGCGTGCAAATAGCCTTTACAAGTCAGTAACAAAGATAAAGAAAGGCGACGATAAGTCGCCTTTCTTTTTCCCACGATGTAACATTGCCGTGCCCAATTAAACTGACACAGACACCTGCTAAGCACGCAATGAATAAAACCCGCCAACAAGAGCTGACCCGCTGGTTAAAGCAACAAAGTGTTCTCTCCCGCCGCTGGCTGACGCTATCGCGCATTCTCGGCGCCGCCAGCGGCGTGCTGATCGTCGCCCAGGCGTGGCTGCTGGCCTATATCCTGCACCACATGATCATGGAGAACATTCCGCGCGAGGCGCTGCTGCTGCCCTTCGTGATGCTGGTGCTGGTCTTTATTCTGCGCGCCTGGGTTGTCTGGCTGCGCGAGCGCGTAGGCTTCCAGGCCGGGGTGCATATCCGCCAGCAGATCCGCAAAGTGGTGCTGGACCGGCTGCAGCAGGCGGGCCCGGCGTGGATCCAGGGCAAGCCGGCGGGCAGCTGGGCGACGCTTATCCTTGAGCAGATTGACGATATGCACGACTACTACGCCCGCTATCTGCCGCAGATGGCGCTGGCGGCCTGCGTGCCGCTGCTGATTGTCCTGACCATTTTTCCCTCTAACTGGGCGGCGGCGCTGATCCTGCTCGGTACCGCGCCGCTGATCCCGCTGTTTATGGCGCTGGTGGGCATGGGCGCCGCCGATGCCAACCGCCGCAACTTCAAGGCGCTGGCGCGCCTGAGCGGCCACTTTCTTGATCGCCTGCGCGGCATGGAAACCCTGCGGGTGTTCGGGCGCGGCGCGGCGGAAACGGAAAACATTCGCCAGGCGTCAGAAAGCTTTCGCCAGCGCACGATGGAAGTGCTGCGCCTCGCCTTCCTCTCCTCCGGCGTGCTGGAGTTTTTTACCTCGCTCTCCATCGCTCTGGTGGCGGTCTACTTCGGCTTTAGCTACCTCGGCGAACTTAATTTCGGCCACTACGGTACCGGCGTCACCCTGATGTCCGGCTTTCTGGCGCTGATCCTCGCCCCGGAATTTTTCCAGCCGCTGCGCGATCTCGGCACCTTCTATCACGCCAAGGCCCAGGCGGTAGGCGCCGCCGACAGCCTGAAAACCTTTCTCGAAGCGCCGCTGGCGCAGCCGCAGCAGGGCGAACTTCGCCCGGACGAGTCGCGGCTGGTCAGCATTGAAGCCCGGGGGCTGATTATCCGCTCTCCGGACGGCAAGGCGCTGGCCGGGCCGCTCGACTTCGATCTCGCGGCCGGAGAGCGCGCGGTGCTGGTGGGCCAGAGCGGATCCGGCAAAAGCTCGCTGATTAACGCCCTGCTCGGCTTTCTGCCCTATGACGGCAGCCTGCGGGTCAACGGCCAGCAGCTGAGCGACCTGGACAGCGCTGCCTGGCGGCGACTGCTGAGCTGGGTCGGCCAGAATCCGCAGCTGCCCGCCGATACCCTGCGCGAAAACGTGCTGCTGTCGGACCCGCAGGCAAGCGAAGCGCAGCTGCAGCGCGCGCTCGACCGCGCGTGGGTGAGCGAGTTTATTCCCCAGTTACCTGACGGCATTGATACCCAACTCGGCGACGGCGCCGCCGGGCTGTCGGTGGGCCAGGCCCAGCGCGTGGCGGTCGCCCGCGCCCTGCTCACGCCCTGCCGGCTGCTGCTGCTGGACGAACCGGCGGCCAGTCTCGACGCCCACAGCGAGCGGCGCGTCATGCAGGCGCTGACAGAGGCCGCCGCTCACCAGACCACATTAATGGTAACCCATCAGCTGGAGAACCTGGCCGACTGGGACAGCGTGTGGGTTATGCATGAGGGGCAGATCGTTGAACGCGGCACCTTCGCCGCGCTGGCTGCCGGAGGGGGCCGCTTCGCCGGCCTGCTCGCCCACCGTCAGGAGGAGATTTAAATGCGCATACTGGCTCCCTATCTGGCACTCTACAAGCGGCACAAGTGGCTGCTGCTGCTCGGCATCGTGCTGGCCATCATCACCCTGCTGGCAAGCATCGGCCTGCTGACCCTCTCCGGCTGGTTCCTGTCGGCATCGGCGGTGGTCGGCGCCAGCGGGCTTTACAGCTTTAACTATATGCTCCCTGCCGCCGGAGTACGCGGGGCAGCGATCATCCGTACCGCCGGGCGCTACTTCGAGCGGCTGGTGAGCCACGACGCCACCTTCCGCGTGCTGGAGCACCTGCGGGTCTTTACCTTCAGCAGGCTGCTGCCGCTCTCCCCCGCCGGACTGGCGCGCTTTCGCCAGGGCGATCTGCTCAACCGGGTAGTGGCCGATGTCGATACTCTCGATCATCTCTATCTGCGGGTGATCTCGCCGCTGGTCGGCGCCCTGGTGGTGATCGTCGTGGTCACCTTCGGCCTCAGCTTTCTCGACGCTGGCCTGGCGCTGACCCTCGGCGGCATTATGCTGCTGACATTGCTACTGCTGCCGCCGCTGTTCTATCGCGCCGGCAAGCCCGTCGGCGAGAGCCTGACCCGGCTTCGCGGTCAGTATCGCCAGCAGCTCACCGACTGGCTGCAGGGGCAGGCGGAGCTGAGCATATTTGGCGCCAGCGGACGCTACCGCGACGCGCTGACCGACACCGAACAGGCCTGGCACGATGCCCAGCGCCGCCAGGCCGGGCTGACCGCGCTATCGCAGGTGGCGATGCTGCTGATCGGCGGCGCGGCGGTACTGGCGATGCTGTGGATGGCCTCCGGCGGCGTCGGGGGCAACAGCCAGCCCGGAGCGCTTATCGCCCTGTTCGTCTTCTGCGCCCTGGCCGCGTTTGAGGCGCTGGCCCCGGTCACCGGCGCGTTCCAGCATATGGGCCAGGTCATGGCCTCGGCGCTGCGCATCACGCAGATCATCGATCAGCGGCCGGAGGTCACCTTCCCGGCGGAGGCCGGCGAATCGCCCGCCCGCGTGGCTTTAACGCTGGAAAACATCTGCTTCAGCTATCCGCAGCAGGCGCAGCCCGCGCTTAACGACCTTAGCCTGCGGGTGGCGGCCGGCCAGCACGTGGCGATCCTTGGCCGTACCGGCTGCGGCAAATCCACTCTGCTGCAGCTGCTCACCCGCGCCTGGGACCCGCAGCAGGGCGCGCTGTTGCTCAACGACCGCCCCATCGCCGATTTCGATGAGTCCGCGCTGCGCCGCGCCGTCAGCGTCGTGCCGCAGCGGGTGCACCTCTTCAGCGCCACCCTGCGCGACAACCTGCTGCTCGCCTCTCCCGCCGCCTCCGACGAGGCGCTCGGCGACATGCTCCGGCGCGTCGGCCTTGAAAAGCTGCTCGACGACGGCGGCCTCAACGACTGGCTGGGCGAAGGCGGACGCCAGCTCTCCGGCGGCGAGCTGCGCCGCCTCGCCATCGCCCGCGCCCTGCTGCACGACGCGCCGCTGATGCTGCTCGACGAGCCTACTGAAGGGCTGGATGCAGAAACGGAAAGCCAGATCCTCGCGCTGATGCAGGAGGCTATGCGGGATAAGACCGTGCTGATGGTGACCCACCGCCTGCGCGGACTGGAACGCTTTGCGAACATCGTGGTTATGGATAGTGGCGCAATCATTGAACAGGGTAATCACACAGAACTGCTGACCCGGCACTCACATTATTATCAGTTCAGGCAGCGGCTATAGTGCTGCCTGGATAGGGTATCTCTCGTTTCACCGGCCGGGAGGCTTACTGCACCCCGGCTTTATTTTTTCCGCAGACGGTCGAGCCCCGCCTTCGCAAAATAGCATTACTACATAATCGCTCGCTGACCGTTCGCTCCTGCTCTCTCTGGCACTCTCCCTCATTGGTGGAGAGCGGAAAATCATCGCCTCCGATATTCTGACAACGCAACCCCACCTGAAGTGGCTGAGTGCTCTGAGCGCTGTTCCCTGTACGGCCCGGCAATACCCTGACGTCACGCGTCTGACATTCAATTGAAGTCGGAAGAAAGTCTGGAACTCAATGTACATGTCCAGGGGAAGGAGTGAGCGTGACAACATCTTCCGTATCATGGTGGTGGGGGATACATCGCCGATGTACGGACTCAGGCCGCAGATTGGTGGTATTTCGTCGATGATAAGCACAATACGCGGCATCATGCTTCTTCGTCACCATCGAGGAAAGTATTTGCGGGCAATAGGGTGTATTCGATGACGGCGCAAATAATTTGCGTGGTTCTCCTCCAAAAAATGAAACATTATTCCAATAACTCTTTATTTTATTAATAGTTCCATCATTTCTGCTGCCTTAAAATGAACCCACGCAGTTCAATAAAATATCGACAAGGCTCACAGAATATGAACGCAAAAATTTTTCGCATTGCGTATGTAAAATATGCTGTGATTTAATCCTTATTGTCAAACATTCTTTATACGAAGACTGAGAATAAAAAATGGAAAAGAGTTCGCTGAATAAAAACATTAATTTACTGCTGCGCGGTTTTACTGAGTTAAAAGATAACGGGAGATTTAATGAACCCAATCTTGACGGTAGCGCCGGAGATTATATTTCGTTCTCAAGCTGGGAATGGCCGCAGGGCGTTGGATTATTTGGATTGATACGTTTATGGGAAAACACAAAGTCTGATGCACTATATCAAATTATCGACAAGTGGTTTCAGGAAAATATCGAAAAAGGGCTGCCGAACCTGAACGTAAATACCACCGCGCCGATGCTTCCCCTGTCACTTTTCTGGGCCCATCACCGACAACCGCATTACCAGCAGGTACTGGATAACTGGGCTAACCGCGTAATGACTGAACTTCCGCGTACCCCGGAACAGGGTTTTCAGCATGTGGTTTCTGACGGTATTAATGAAATGGAGATCTGGGACGATACCCTGTTTATGGTCGTGCTGTTCCTGGCACACTACGGTACGGTATCCGGACGCCAGGAGCTGGTTGATGAGGCGGTCCGTCAGTTCCTGCTGCACGCGCGCTATCTTAACGATCCGCAAACTGGTTTGTGGTACCACGGCTGGAGCTTTGTCGAGAACAGCAACTTTGCCAATGCCCGCTGGGCGCGCGGTAATGCATGGATAACCGTAGGCATACTCGAATTGCTGGAGCTTGCCGATGTGGGCGCTGGTGTTCGCGCATATCTGATCGAGTGTCTGAAAAAGCAGGTTAATACACTGATTGATTTACAGGCCGATAACGGAGCCTGGCACACCCTACTTGACCATCCTGATTCTTACATCGAAATTTCTGCCACCGCAGGTTTTGGCTATGGATTATTAAAAGGCGCGCGTCTGGGAATTGGCGATGAACGGTGGCTACAGGCGGGAGTGAAAGCGCTGGCGATTGTTCAGGATAATATTGACGCAGAAGGGACAGTACACAATGTTTCTTATGGTACGCGAATGGGGCGCACACTGCAATTTTATAAAGACATTCCATTACAACCTACCGGTTATGGGCAGGCGCTGGCCATATTATGCCTGAGTGAAGGTTTGCACCTGATGGATAATAAATAAAATAATAACATTCTCTTTTGGAGAAATATCATGGCTATCGAATGTAGTAATTTTAATTTAACTGCGGGTAATGCCGTACGCTACTGGCAGCTATCCGAGATTACAAGCTTGCGGTATGACACGGCGGATTCGCCGATGGCAGGCGAAATGGATCCATTCTTCTTTTTAAGCAAGCATAAAAATTTCATTCCCCACACCTACCCGTGCCGTGACGATTTTCGCCAACACTTTGCCGGGCTGAAACCGCAGCCGTTCGCCCCCGCGAGTTACTCTCGCTGGTGGTTTCCGTTTGCCTCCGACAGAGTGGACCTGTCCGGCTTTTGGTTTCGGCCAACCCGCGTTGGTGCCTGGGCGAGAACGCTGCTCGATTGTCCCCAGGCGGGAGAATATCGTTTTCGCCTGGCAACCTGCGGCGGCGCATTGTTGAAACTGAACGGCGAAGACATACTCTGGATGGCCGATTATCAGCGCAATCTGGAAAGCCAGAGAGAATTCAGCCTATCGCTGCAGGCAGGAAAAAACGTGCTGGAGCTGTGGATTGATGATTTAGCCGAGCGCGATATTCGCTTCTTCTTCCAACTCGACTACCTCAGCGACGAACCGCTACGCATTGCGCTGGAAACGCCATTAGCCGATGCGCAGGTCAAGGAGATGGAACAGCTACTTGACGGCGTTTCCTTTGAACATCCGGTATACAACCGCGGCACCATTCGGCTGCTATTTCCCCAACCCGCGTCGACGAACTATGATCTGCACATCACTGTCCAGGGCGATTTTATCTCGCTCGACGAACCGGTCACGCTGCATAGTCAGTTGGTCGCCGGCGAATCGCGGGCCACAATCGCGGAAAGTGAAGATATCCCGGCTGATTTCCGTAACTTCCGGATTACGCTTCAGCGTGAAGGCTTCGGGATAAGCCGCTCGCTTGGCGTCGAAATCTGCCACGCCGACCGTCAAACGGTAATCCCGCAAACTCAAGAGGCGCGGATTGCTGAAGCGCTCAACGTCGTTGCGCATGAAGGCGAATATAGCAGCGTCAAAGCGCTGGCGCGGCTTGCGTGCGGTCTTAACGATGAGCAAACCCAACAGATGCTGAATGGCGTTCTGCCGTCAGTAATCGACTGCCATGACTGCGCGGACTTTACGCTGGTTCCGCTACTGTGGTGCCGCACAGTGTGGGGCGACAAGATCGATCCAGAGGTTCGCGGGCGCATCGATGACGCCATTCTGCGTTTCCGTTACTGGATGGACGAACCAGGCAACGATGTACAGTGGTACTTTTCTGAGAACCACGCCCTGCTGTTCCACACTGCAGCACTACTGGCAGGTAACCTCTTCCCGAATGCGACGTTCACCCGCTCCGGGCGTAGCGGGCGCGAGCAGGCAGCGACGGGTAAGGCGCGCGTTCTCAGTTGGCTGGACCACTTTGAACAGTGCGAAATGGCCGAATGGAACTCAGCCCCCTACTTTCCTATCGATCTGAAAGGGCTTACCGCGCTGGCAGCACTATCGGGCGATGCTCAGATAAGCCAGCGGGCCATTGCGGCAATAATGCGTTTACTGACGCAGATTGCCCGCTCCGCCCACCAGGGTTTTCTAACCGCCTCACAGGGGCGTTCTTATGAACATACCCTACGTGCCGGGCGCTCCCTGGAGCTGGCGGCGATTTCACGTTTGCTATGGGGCAAAGGCAACTACGGCTGTCGTTTCCATGCGCTGCCGCAATTAGCTCTGCTGCTGCAGGAGGGGCTGCTCACCCTTCCGGCAGAACTGGCGGAAGTGGCCGTCTGGCAAAAGGAAAGCGCCATTGAGTGGTGCTTCGCTCAGGGCGCTGACCGGATTGCCAGGCTCTATCACTACAAAAACCGCCATGCGGCAATGGGGTCAATCGCGGGCTATCGCTGGGGAGAATGGGGTTATCAGGAGACGCCCTTTCATTTACGTCTTGGCAACCAACCCGAAGCGCAGATCTGGATCAACCATCCTGGCGAGACCCTCCACGGTGGTTTCGGTCGCCCCTCTTACTGGGGCGGATGCGGTACGCTGCCTCGCGTTCAGCAATATCGCGGACTGGCCGTGCTGACGTTCAGTGTGCATAGCGATCAGCCAACCTTTACGCACGCCTGGCTACCACAAAGTTTGTTCGATGAAGTCGCTATCAACGGCCAGCGTGCTGCCGTACGCGGCGGTGACGGTATGGCGCTGCTGATAGGTAATCAGGCGTTCGAAACGGTGAGTACGGGCCCAACGCGCGGCTGTGAAATTCGCCTTAACGGGCAACAAACCTGCTGGTTGGTTCGCATCAACGATCGGCCCGATAGCTCCCTGGACGCCTTCATCGCGCGCTTTAGCAACCTGCTCCTAACGCAGCACGACGATGGCTGTATCGAAGTGGACGATCCGCTGTACGGAACGGTGCGCTTCCTGGCCGATGGACGCGTTAGCGCCGAAAACCGCACGCTTGACCCACAGCAGTGGCACGTCGCGGGCAGTAGCCGCGAACTACATCTGTAATCAACGTCCGGCTAAGGCCGGACAAGGAAATAATAATGGATACGCAAATCGACAAACCGTCTGCGCCTTCCAGGCAGAATGCCGTTGATGTTAACCAGAACACGCTGCACAATCCCGCGCGCGAGGTGGCTAAACCGAAAAGTAACTATCGCTGGTTTGTATGCTCCATGCTGGTATTTGCCACGACGGTTAACTATATGGACCGTCAAATTCTCGGCCTGCTGGCGCCGATGCTGCAAAAAGATATCGGCTGGACGCAGATGCAGTACAGCTGGCTGGTCAATGCGTTTACCATCGCTTACGGTGTCGGCACGCTGGTATGCGGGCGCATAATCGACAAGCTGGGGACCAAAATTAGCTATGCAGTGGCGATGGTGGTCTGGAGCGCCGCGGCGATAGCCCATGCGGTGGTCGGCTCTGTCGCGGGGTTTGCGCTGGTGCGCGTCCTGCTTGGTCTGGGGGAATCGGCTAACTTCCCGGCCGCCATGAAGGTTATTGCCGAGTGGCATCCTAAAAAGGAGCGCACGCTGGCCACCGGCATTCTTGGGGTCGCGGTCAATATCGGCGTAGTCATCTCTCCGGCGCTGATCCCGCTGATAGCGGTACATTACGGCTGGCACGGGGCGTTCTTGATCCTCGGTGCCATTGGCTTTCTGTGGCTGATCCCTTGGTTCATCGCCTTTGGTCCGGTGAAGGCGAAAGCCAGCGCAGAAGAGCAGACGTGGATTGCCCAGGATAGAGAGGAAACCGTCAGTATTTCTGCCATTAAATGGACGCGTTTGCTGGGCTATCGCCAACTATGGGCGGTGGCAATAGGCAAAATATTGACTGACCCAATCTGGTGGTTCTTCCTCTTCTGGCTGCCGAAATGGCTCAACGAATCTTGCGGTATCAATATGGAAAGTCTCGGTTTACCGCTGATCGTCATTTATCTCTTCGCCATCGTCGGCAGCCTGGGCGCAGGCTGGTTACCCGGTAAGCTGATGAGTAAAGGCTTTAGCACCGCCAGCGCGCGTAAAATCACGATGCTGATCTGCGCCTGCCTGGTACTGCCGATTTTCGCCGCTACCCAGGTCGAGAATCTGTGGGCCGCAGTCGCGCTGGTAGGGCTGGCTGCAGCGGCACACCAGGGATGGTCTGCCAATATTCTGACCTCTGTATCTGACCTGTTCCCGAGCGCCGCCGTAGGTTCAGTCGTGGGGATTGGCAGCACTTTTGGGATGATCGGTAGCGTTATCTTTTCTACGGTGATTGGTGCCGTGCTTGAGTCCTCAGGTAACTACTGGGCGCTGTTTGCTATCAGCTCTGTCGCTTACCTGCTAGCATGGGCAGTGATGTATCTTCTGCTGGTACCAAAAATGGAGCGGGCTAAATTCGATTAACCCGTGCCCTTTCCCGGTGGCCCGTATTACGCAACACGGGCCACCGATTGACGCTCCACGATGGTACACGCCAGCTCAACACGCCTTGGAATTTCCACACTCCCCGCAATCATATCCTGCAGTAACTCCAGTGTCAGCGTACCAATTTCCTGCACCGGAAGGTGGACGGTAGTCAACGGTGGCGTTGCAAACTCTGCCTGGGGCAGATTATTCATACCCATCACCGAAATATCCTCCGGCACACGCATTCCCAAAGCCAGCACGCCACTGATCGCACCGAGCGCCAGCGAATCATTGGCGCACAGTATCGCTGAGCACTCGCGCGGATTGTCACGAAAACGCGCGATCACCGCCTGCTCAGCCAGTTCCGGTAGCCAGTCGGTTACCGTCAGGATACGCGACTCATCGCACGCCAGTTGACGACAGCGCATTGCTTCACGCCAGCCGTCCTCTCGCTGTTCGATCGTCCGCCTGCCGGGGTGAGTTAAAAACAGAATGTCGCGATGGCCCCGCTCCAGCAGATATTCACAGGCCATGCGCGTGGCCGAACGGTTACAGGGCAGCACGCTGGATAAGCGCATCAGCGGATCTTCAGTGTTCGCCAGCACCGTCGGTTTTTTCAGATTCACCACCGTATTCAGAAAGTCGCTGTCATCGACCGTCAGCGCCAGCACTCCCCCGACATCCGGCTCTTCCAGCAGAGCCTGCAGAGAACCGTTATCATTATCGTTAAGCCGATGGATCGTGAGATCAATCCCCAGAACCTTTGCCCGCTCTTTCAGTCCTTGCAGCACGTACCAGCTGAACTGATAGCGGTTATAATCCAGCATCGCCACCTGTGAAATGGCCAGAACAATTCGCGCACCGCCCAGCTCCTGAGCAGGCGTATAGCGCATCGCCCGCGCCACTTCCTGAATACGCGTACGCAGTTCCTGGCTGACCCCTTTTTCACCCGACAGCGCCCGAGACACTGTACTGAGCGAGGTGCGACATCGGGTCGCGATATCTTCCAGACGAACGCGGCGATACCCCGCCTCGCGCTCTGCCTGATTGTCTGATTTACTCATCTCTTATCCTTTCTGACGCCACACTTCACACGACGTAATCCAAACACCCTTTTATACCCTGCGATGAAATGGTTGCTGTTAGCAAAGCCGTATAGACAGGCAATTTCTATCATCGACATTGCCGTTTCACTTAACCTCCGCCACGCAGACGCCAACCTCAACTGTACTAAATCGTTATCAAGGGTTAACTCCGTTTCCCCCTTTAATATGCCAAAAACGGTACCACTGGTGAAATGGAAGGACCCGGCCATCTGCCGCCAGAGACGATCTTCATCACCTTATTTACGAAGCCAGCGTCACCGCCTACGTAGTTTCGCGCAGGTGCGTTTTTCAGGGAGAAGATCAGGGACCCACGCGCGGGCCCTTCATCGCCAGTTAACGCCTCGGAGGGAGGGTTATTGTTCTTCACAGGCGCTCCGGGCGCAACATGTCAATCTGATAAGTTAGCAGGACGTTTCCTTTTACGCTGTGGGCTATCCCCGGCAAAGCAGCCCCGGCGCGGACTCGCTTTACTTACCGGCGAAAACCCGCGCCCTTCGCTGCGTGAGGCATGCCCACCGAGCAGACTCGCGCGCCGGCACATTCCGAAAATACGCCCACGTCAACAAACAATTCTGATGGACAACGGACAAATTTTTGCGCATGGTAAACACGCCGAATTGCTGAGCAGACGCGGGCGTAATACCAGTTCAGACAGCGAGTTTAGGCTACGCTTTCTTTCATTATCAGGCCCGGAGTTGTAGAACATGCGTCTGGTTCAGCTGTCACGTCATTCTATCGCCTTTCCGTCGCCGGAGGCCGCGCTGCGCGAGCCTAACGGCCTGCTGGCCCTGGGCGGCGATCTGAGCCCTGCCCGGCTGCTGATGGCCTATCAGCAGGGCATATTCCCGTGGTTCTCGCCCGGCGATCCTATTCTGTGGTGGTCCCCGGACCCGCGCGCCGTACTGTGGCCGGAGCAGTTCCACCTGAGCCGCAGCATGAAGCGCTTTCACAAAAGCTCGCCCTATCGCATCACGCTCAATCACGCCTTCGACCGGGTGATCCGCAGCTGCGCCGACGATCGCGATGAGGGCACCTGGATAACAGAAAGCATTATTCTGGCCTATCAGCAGCTGCATGAGCTGGGCCACGCCCACTCGATTGAGGTGTGGCGCGGCGATGAGCTGGTAGGCGGCATGTACGGCGTTGCCCAGGGCGCGCTGTTCTGCGGCGAGTCGATGTTCAGCCGGGCGGAGAATGCGTCTAAAACGGCGCTGCTGGTGTTCTGTCAGGCGTTTATCGACAGCGGCGGCAGACTGCTCGACTGTCAGGTACTCAATAACCATACCGCTTCGCTTGGTGCGGTCGAAATTGCGCGTAAAACCTATCTGGAACACCTGAGCGAGTTGCGCGCCGTGCCGCTTGCTGATCGCTTCTGGGTGCCCCGCGTGCTCTTTTCGCCGTCAGCCTAAATGTTTTCGGCACATTTTTTGTCAGGGTGATATAATCGCGCCCGCAAGTCGTTTCTGCCTGTTGCCCTGCCGACGTTTCAGGAATCTCCCCTTTGGTTTGCGCTCGTCACACGGTATCTGTGCGACGTTCGGGCAATGCGCAAAAACGATCTCAAGGTTTCGGTCGCCGCGTATGCGGAAAGATGACCGGTAAATCTTTACTTAATTGATGAATTTCGGCATTATCTTGCCGGTTCAAAACTATGGTAGTGATACCCCCGAGGACTAGATGGCCAAAGAAGACAATATTGAAATGCAGGGTACCGTTCTCGAAACGTTACCTAACACGATGTTCCGCGTAGAGCTGGAAAACGGTCACGTAGTTACCGCGCATATCTCCGGTAAAATGCGTAAAAACTATATCCGCATTCTGACGGGCGACAAAGTGACTGTTGAGCTGACCCCGTACGACCTGAGCAAAGGCCGCATTGTCTTCCGTAGTCGCTAATTGATTTGATGCCCGTGGGGTAGTCGAAAAGTTAAGCCGGGTTTATTCTCGGCTTTTTTATGTCTGGTGTTTGGGGCTGCACGGACGGCACGCCGCTGTATGCTTTCTAAACTTCCTGTACGGCAATGAACTGACCACCAGACACCCTAATCGCACTGTTATAAAACAGAAAATAGATTCTGGCAGCGCCATTCGCTCATAAAACCAGATAACGGCATAACAACTTTATATTCATTTTCACCGCCGGGCCGGATCGGGCCACAGACATAAAAAAACCGGGCTTTCGCCCGGTTTGTCGTCACGCTTCCGCCACTCAGTGCGCCGCTTCCGCCTTGCGCTTCTGCGCCGCCTGGAAGTCGTAGGTCAGCGTATTGCTGCTGGCATCGAGGTCGACCGTCACCTGGCCGCCGTCTACGAGCTTGCCGAACAGCAGCTCGTTGGCCAGCGGCTTCTTCAGGTTGTCCTGAATAACGCGGGCCATCGGACGGGCGCCCATCGCACGGTCGTAGCCCTTCTCCGCCAGCCAGTCGCGCGCTTCCTGACTGACTTCCAGGGAAACGCCCTTCTGGTCCAGCTGCACCTGCAGTTCGACGATGAACTTGTCGACAACCTGATGGATAACCTCGGTAGAGAGGTGATCGAACCAGATAATGTTGTCGAGGCGGTTGCGGAACTCCGGCGTGAAGATCTTCTTGATCTCCTCCATCGCATCGGTGCTGTTGTCCTGATGGATAAGGCCAATGGATTTACGCTCGGTCTCACGCACCCCGGCGTTGGTGGTCATCACCAGCACCACGTTGCGGAAGTCCGCCTTGCGGCCGTTGTTGTCGGTGAGCGTACCGTTGTCCATCACCTGCAGCAGCAGGTTAAAGACGTCCGGATGCGCCTTCTCGATTTCGTCGAGCAGCAGCACCGCGTGCGGATGCTTAATTACCGCATCGGTAAGCAGGCCGCCCTGGTCAAAGCCAACGTAGCCCGGAGGCGCGCCGATAAGCCGGCTGACGGTGTGGCGCTCCATATACTCGGACATATCAAAGCGCAGCAGCTCGATGCCCAGCGCCTTCGACAGCTGGACGGTGACCTCGGTTTTCCCGACCCCGGTCGGTCCGGCGAACAGGAAGGAGCCGACCGGCTTGTGATCCTGGCCGAGGCCCGCGCGGCTCATCTTGATGGCTTCGGTTAAGGCTTCGATAGCCTTGCCCTGACCAAACACCAGCATCTTCAGGCGCTCGCCGAGGCTCTTGAGCGTATCGCGGTCGCTCCTGGAAACGCTTTTCTCAGGAATGCGCGCAATGCGGGCCACCACGGACTCGATGTCCGCCACGTTGACCGTCTTCTTACGCTTGCTGACCGGCATCAGACGGGCGCGGGCGCCCGCCTCATCGATCACGTCAATCGCCTTATCCGGCAGGTGGCGGTCGTTGATGTACTTCACCGCCAGCTCCACCGCCGCACGCACCGCTTTCGCGGTGTAGCGCACGTCGTGATGCGCTTCGTACTTCGGCTTCAGGCCGTTGATGATCTGCACCGTCTCATCCACGGAGGGTTCAGTAATGTCGATTTTCTGGAAGCGGCGCGCCAGGGCGCGGTCCTTTTCGAAAATGTTGCTGAACTCCTGATAAGTGGTGGAGCCAATCACGCGGATTTTACCGCCCGAGAGCAGCGGTTTAATCAGGTTGGCGGCATCCACCTGTCCGCCGGACGCGGCGCCGGCGCCGATGATGGTGTGGATCTCATCGATGAATAGAATGCTGTTGGTATCCTGCTCCAGCTGCTTCAGCAGCGCCTTGAAGCGCTTCTCAAAATCGCCGCGGTACTTGGTGCCCGCCAGCAGCGAGCCGATATCCAGCGAGTAGATGGTGCAGTCGGCCATCACTTCCGGGACGTCGCCCTGCACGATGCGCCAGGCGAGCCCTTCGGCGATGGCGGTTTTACCGACGCCGGACTCCCCCACCAGCAGCGGGTTGTTTTTACGGCGGCGGCACAGCACCTGAATGGCGCGCTCAAGCTCTTTGTCGCGGCCAATCAGCGGGTCGATCCCGCCGACGCGAGCAAGCTGGTTAAGATTGGTGGTGAAGTTTTCCATACGTTCCTCCCCGCCTGCTTGCTCTTCAGTATTCGGTTGGCTTCCGGCATCGGAAGACTGGCTCGGCTCGTCTTTACGGGTGCCGTGGGAGATAAAGTTGACCACGTCGAGGCGGCTCACTTCATGTTTGCGCAGCAGGTAGGCCGCCTGCGACTCCTGTTCGCTGAAAATGGCCACCAGCACGTTGGCGCCGGTGACTTCGCTGCGCCCGGATGACTGGACGTGAAAGACCGCGCGCTGCAGAACGCGCTGGAAGCTGAGCGTCGGCTGGGTGTCGCGCTCCTCTTCGCTCGCCGGCAGGACGGGCGTGGTCTGTTCGATGAAGGCTTCGAGTTCCTGACGCAGCGCCACCAGGTCCACGGAGCAGGCTTCCAGCGCTTCGCGGGCGGATGGGTTGCTGAGCAGCGCCAGCAGCAGATGCTCGACGGTCATAAACTCATGACGGTGCTCGCGCGCTCTGGCGAAAGCCATGTTTAAACTGAGTTCCAGTTCTTGATTGAGCATAGGCACCTCCCCCAATTTTATTGCCTGCTTTCAGGCCTGTTCCAGCGTACACAACAGCGGATGCTCATTCTCCTTGGCATACTTGTTCACCAGGGCGACTTTGGTCTCTGCCACTTCGGCGGTAAAGACGCCGCAAATGGCCTTGCCCTGATAGTGAACCGTAAGCATCAGCTGCGTTGCACGCTCTACATCATAAGAAAAGAATTTTTGTAACACGTCAATAACAAACTCCATCGGAGTGTAGTCATCATTGAGCAATATCACCTTATACATCGACGGCGGCTGTAGCGCATCGCGTACTTTATCCTCCGCCAGCTGGTCGAAATCCAGCCAATCCCGCGTCTTACCCATTGTCAGTTGTCATCTTCAGTTGCAGCCCTGGCGGGAGACCTCACGCCACTGACCAGAGCCAGTCCTAATATCCAATCTACAGTAAGTGTAGATAACTATCCTCTATTACTGCTATTTGCGACGGCTGCCGCCAACAGCGATACAGATCACACTCTACGCAATAGCGTTAACTGGTTCAAATTTTGGTGATTTTTTCACCATAACTCGCCCGTTCACTCTTGACCCACTGCCTGAATTATCTAAATTGGACAGGCGAGCATTGGCGAGGTTTTATACAACACCCTGCTCCACCACCGATTCATTCCATCTGATTACAAGTTTTACGAAGGATGTCTAAGTATGGAAATGGGTACAGTTAAGTGGTTTAACAATGCCAAAGGGTTTGGCTTTATATGCCCTGAAGGCGGCGGCGAAGATATTTTCGCCCATTATTCAACTATCCAGATGGATGGTTACAGAACGCTAAAAGCCGGGCAGGCCGTCCGGTTCGATATTCACCAGGGGCCGAAAGGCAATCACGCCAGCGTGATTGTGCCCGTACTGGAAGCTGAAACTGCCGCATAGCAGTAGCTTCATTGTGACTATCCCATCGGTAAAATGCCAGCCCCTGCGGCTGGCATTTTTATGGCCGCTACTCGCGGGCCAGCGCCTCCACCGGATCGAGACGCGCGGCGCTGCGCGCCGGCAGCCAGCCGAACAGCACGCCGGTGAGCGTTGAGCAGATAAACGCCATCAGCAGCGCCAGCGGCGAGAAGCCGATGCTCCAGTCGGGCAGGAACAGCTGCAGGACCAGGGCAATCATCAGCGACAGGCCGACGCCCAGCGCGCCGCCCACCAGGCACACCAGTACCGCTTCAATTAAAAACTGCAGCAGCACATCGGCCGCCCGGGCCCCGACCGCCATGCGGATGCCGATTTCTCGGGTGCGTTCGGTGACCGACACCAGCATGATGTTCATCACGCCGATGCCGCCGACCAGCAGCGAAATCACCGCCACCAGGGTTAAGAAGAGCTGCAGCGTGTGGGTGGTGCGCTCCGCCGTTTTCAGGATGCTGTCCATATTCATGGTGAAGACATCTTTTTTCCCGTGACGCAGGGTCAGCAGACGGGTCAGCTGCTGTTCCGCCAGCGCGCTGTCGTAGCCTTCATTGATGCGCACGGTAATGGAGTTGAGCCACGACTGGCCCATCACCCGGCCCGCCATCGTGGTATAGGGCAGCCAGACCCGCAGGTTTTTACTGCTGCCAAACATGCTCTGCTTTTCGGCGGCCACGCCGATGACCGTCACCGGAATATTGCCGACCAGGATCACCTCGCCCACCGCGCTCGCCTTATCGGGAAACAGCTGGCGACGGGTATTGCCGTCAATGACCACCACCTGCGCGCGGTCCGCCTGCTGCACGGCGTTGAAGGTATTGCCCTCGCTGAAGCTCATGCCGTAGACGCTGAAGTACTGGGTGCCGATGCCCTCCGCGCTGGCGGAGACGTCGATATTGTTGTAGCGCAGCCGCAGGCTTTTGGAGACCGCGGGGGTAGCGGAGCTCACCCACGGCTGCTGCTGGATAGCCAGCAAATCGTCATACTTCAGCGCCTGCTGATACTGCGGCTCGTCGTCGCCGAAATCTTTCCCCGGATAGACGTCGATGGTGTTGGTGCCGATGGCGCGAATATCGGCCAGCACCAGCTGCTTGGCCGCATCGCCGACCACCACGATAGAGACCACCGAGGCGATGCCGATGATAATCCCCAGCATGGTCAGCAGGGTGCGCATCTTGTTGGCCGCCAGCGCCCGCCAGGCCATCGCCAGCGCCTCGCGAAAGCCGCCGGTAAACTGCTGCCACGCGCCGGCGGTGCCCGCAGGCGTACTCCGGGCGCCGGCGCCCGCGGCCTTTGGCGGCGGGTTGCTGACGATCTCACCGTCGCGGATCTCGACGATCCGCTCCGCCTGGGCGGCCACCGCCGGATCGTGGGTGACGATAATCACCGTGTGCCCCTGCGCCCTGAGCTCATGCAGGATGGCCATCACCTCTTCGCCCGAGCGGCTGTCGAGCGCGCCGGTCGGCTCATCCGCCAGAATGACCTGGCCGCCGTTCATCAGAGCGCGGGCGATACTGACCCGCTGCTGCTGGCCGCCGGAGAGCTGCGAAGGGCGGTAGTCCCGCCGCGCTTCAAGGCCGAGCTGCGCCAGCAGGGCCCGCGCGCGCTCAAGGCGCCGCCTGCGCTCGGTGCCCGCATACACGGCGGGGATTTCGACATTCTGCGTGGCGCTCAGGTGCGACAGCAGGTGGTAGCGCTGAAAGATAAAGCCGAAGTGCTCCCGGCGCAGGCGCGCCAGCGCGTCGGCGTCCAGGGTGGCCACATCAGTGCCCGCTACCCGGTAGGTGCCGCTGCTCGCCTTATCCAGACAGCCGATGATATTCATCAGCGTCGATTTTCCCGAGCCGGACGCGCCGACGATCGCCACCATTTCGCCGGCGTTGATCCGCAGCGAGATGCCCTTGAGGACCTCCACGCTGCCGTCGCCGGACGGATAGCTGCGGCGAATATCGCTCAGCTCAAGCAGCGCGGTCACGGCTTCGCTCCGGGATGACTTTCACCGGTGATGACCTCGTCGCCCTCCTCCAGGCCTTTGGCCACCACAACCTCGGTATCATTGCGCGCGCCGAGCGTCACTTCGCGGGTTTTCACCTCGCCGTTGCGCAGCAGGCGCACGCTGTAGCGGTTATCGCCGGTGGCCTCGCCGAGGGCGGCAAGCGGAATGGTCAGCGCGTTTTTCACGCCGTCGAGCTGAATATGCACCTGGGCGGTCATGTCCAGGCGCAGCACGCCCTGCGGGTTAGGAACCTCAAAGCGGGCGTAGTAAAAGATGGCGTCATTGACCTTTTCCGGCGTCGGCAGAATATCCTTCAGCATCCCTTCGTAGCGGGTCAGCGGATCGCCGAGCACCGTAAACCAGGCGTGCTGGCCGGGCTTAAGATGGATAACGTCGGCCTCTGACACCTGGGCCTTGACCAGCATGGTGCTGAGATCCGCCAGGGTCAGAATATTCGGCGCCTGCTGGGCGGCGATCACCGTCTGTCCCTGCAGGGTGGTTATCTGCGTCACCTCGCCGCTCATCGGCGCGACGATGCGGGTATAGTCGAGGTTGGTTTTCGCCGTATCCAGCGAGGCCTGGTTGCGCTTGATCTGCGCATCGATGGTGCCGAGCTGCGCCTCCTTCACCGCCAGATCGGTGGCCGCGGTGTCCAGCTCCTGCTGCGAGACGAGATGTTTACCGACCAGCTGCCGGTTGCGCGACAGCGTCAGCTGCGCAAGCCTCTGCTCGGCAATGGCCTGCAGGCGCTGGGCGCGCAGCTCCATCAGCGTCGCCTCGACCTCTTTTATCTGGTTCTCCGCCTGCTCGGGGTCGATAACCCCGAGCAGCTGATCTTTCTTCACTTTGTCGCCAATGCTGACCGACAGCGTTTTCAGTTGACCGCTGACCTGCGCCCCGACGTCAACCTTGCGCACCGCATCGAGCTTGCCGGTCGCCATCACGTTTTTTTGCAGCTCGCCTTTGCGCACAATCAGCGTCTGATAGTGCGGCAGCGGCGCGTTGAGCGTGCGCCAGACGCTGACGCCGGCGATCGCCAGCAGCAGCAGCGCCAGCAGGTAGCGCTTCTTTATTTTGTCCCTGATGCTCATAGGATCCTTATGCTTACCCGCCCGGCGACGCGGCGAATATCAACCTTACGTAAACAGCTTTTCGATAGGCTAAATGTTATCAGAGTTATTAAGGCCGGGTTTACTATTCTGCTGCTTAAATCTGCGCTATGACTGGTAACCGGACCGCCCCTGATGACGCAGATCACCCAAAACAGTTTTATCCCCGCTCGTTCCCCAAGTCCGCTCGGACTCTTTCTGAGCCTCACCTTTGGCAAACTGCGGCCGGGTAAATTCTGGCACCAGCGCAGCTTCCGGCGCAAGTTTATGCTGCGTTCGCTGCTGATGCCCTCTTTGAGCCGGGAGTGGCTCACCGAGCTTGCCCAGTGGCCCGAGCTGGATATTCTGCTCAGGCGCCAGCCGCGCCTGCCGGTGCGCCTGCATCGCCCCTATATTGCCGCGCCGCTGACGCCCCGCCAGCGGCTCGATGCCCTGCACGATCACTACGCCCTGCTGCACGCGCGCTTCTCGCCGGCCGAGCTGAGCACCTACTTCAGCGCCGACCGGCTGCTGCTGGCCACGCTCGAAGGGAAAGAGGATGAGGTCTATACCCTGGAGCTGACGATGGTGATATCGCTGGACAAAGAGGGAGACAGCACCATCCTGATGCGCAACGGCGACGGCGACACGCTGGCGGAAATGACCTTCACGCTGTGCCACTACGGCAACAAGCGCACGCTGTTTATCGGCGGCCTGCAGGGCGGCAAGCGCGAGCTGCCCCACGAGGCTATCCAGAAGGCCACCAAGTCCTGCAGCGGCCTGTTTCCGAAGCGGCTGGTGATGGAAGCCGTCTGCGACTTTGCCCGGCGGATGGAGGTAGAGCAGATCCTCGCGGTCAGCAACGCCACCCACATCTACCGCAGCCTGCGCTACCGGGATAAAGAGAACAAAATATTTGCCGACTACGATGCCTTCTGGACCTCGGTCGGCGGCGAGCTGGACGATGAGGGCTACTTCCACATTCCCGACAGCATCGCCCGCAAAAGCGAGGCCGACATCGCCAGCAAAAAGCGGGCGGAGTATCGCCGCCGCTATCAGCTGCTGGATGCGGTTGCGGCGCAGATGAGCGGACGCTTCGGCGGCTAGTCTGCCCGCCCCCGCGCCAGCCACAGCACCCGGGAGAACATCTTTCTCAGCAGGGACGGCACCGACTCAACGCCGCGCCGCCCTGCTTCCATTGCCACCTCGATCGCCAGATCGGGCTTCGACGAGCGGTGAATGGCCTTAGTGATGACCCGGCGCATATTCATCGGCACGCCGTCGGGCAGTTGCGCGACCCGGTGGTAAACGTCATCAAACCCCTGGCGGTACATAAAGTGCTCCATATCCAGCGCCGGCAGCTCCGTCAGGTGCTGGCGCTCAAGCTCCCGGTCATTGTTAACCAGCCCGCGCACCGTCGCCGCGTATTTCTTTCCCGCCTCGTCGCCGTCCACCAGCACGTGCCACTCAATGCCCATCCGGCGGGCAAACTTAATCAGCGGCCGCAGTCCCGACTGGGCGAACTCAATCACCTTAATGCCCTCGGCGTCGAAGTGGTGGCCGCACTGGCGGGCCAGTTCGTTAATCACCCAGGTCTCGGTTTCGCCCTCCACCAGCAGCCAGCAGCGGGCAAACAGCGACGAGGCGCGGTTGAAGCGGATATGAAAGGCGATGCGCCTGCCGTCTTCGGCATTCAGCCCGTCCGGCCCCAGGCGCCAGGCGGCCACCCTGGACGAGTCGCGCACCAGGCGGCAGATGTGCTCCACCGGCGTCATCGACAGCAGTTCACCGGAATTGGTGGTGGTGACCCGCTGCAGCGGCAGCAGGTTAAGCAGATTCCACGCCACCGACAGCATGATCGGGTGCAGGCGGGTTTCGGGATCTTCGATCAGCAGCAGCGGCCTGGCGTCTTTATCCAGCCGCACCGAGCCTTTCGCCTGCAGCAGCGTGGCGAACAGCCCCAGCAGGATCATCCGGTGGCTGCGGCCGCCGGGCTTATCGATCATCCGGTTGATAATGTCGAGATAGCGCCAGCTGCGCTGCTCGTCGTGGGAGCGGCGGCGCATCAGGCGGTGGCGGGACTCCGCCGTTCCCTGCTCGGAAAAGTAGTGCTCCAGCAGCTGTACCATCGCCGACAGGCCCTGGCGGATCTGGCCGTCGGTGAGGTTCTGCGGGCTGTTGACCAGCTCGCGGGAGAGAAAATCGAGCTGGCGGGCGGTGAGCTCAACGTCCGGAACGTCGGGCACCGCGCCGCTGCGGATGCGGCGCATAAAGCGCGCATCGCGCAGGCGTAGCACCGGCATCAACCGCACCAGGTGCCCCGCCAGGGCATCGATGTCGGGAATGGCCAGCGGCTGGCCGCCGCCGTCGAGAAAACTGCGCAGGGTCATCACGCAGCCCTCGTCGTCCAGCTCGCCCTCCAGCCGGTAATGAATACGCTGAAAGCTGTCCTCACCGGCCGTCCAGCAGGCGGCCAGCGGCCGGTAGTGGCGGGCGTTGCGCCGCCCGGGCTCCAGCTCGCGAAAGGTGAGGATAATATGCAGGTGGTGCTCCCGTCCGGTGACGTCGCCGGGCGGAAACCAGAAATCCTCACGGACAAAGTGGTAGAGGCCGGATTCCGGCGACAGCAGCAGCGTCAGCGCGTCGAGCAGGCTGGACTTACCCCAGGCGTTCTCGCCGATTAACACATTGTTCTCTTCCAGCGCCAGCGACAGGCGGTTGATACCGCGAAACCCGACGATTTCCACACGCTCAAGAAGCATATCTCCCCCGAACCGACTTCCCTTAAGTTACGGCAGTATAGCCACAGGCGACGGCCAAAGGCATCCACAATTGAGAGCGCATGAAATAACAAGAACCGGTAATTATTATTTTCCGCTCATAAAAATATAAAAATAACATCGCCGGATTCGCCCAGGAAATAACCTGACATTGCCTCACATCAATTATCACCAATATATTTCGCTGGTTAATATGGAAGATTCGTCCATAAAATGGCGGCGCTAATTTGTGTCGTCCCTTTTAAGACGATATTCAGTTGATTATGGCGATTTATTATGCGGAAAAAAATACAACCGCATCGCCGTTATTTCGAGGTGGTATATGTTCAGAAAACTGGCCGCAGAGTGCTTTGGCACGTTCTGGCTTGTGTTTGGCGGCTGCGGCAGCGCGGTACTGGCAGCAGCGTTTCCCGGGCTGGGAATTGGCTTCGCGGGGGTCGCGCTGGCCTTTGGTTTAACCGTATTAACCATGGCCTACGCCGTGGGCCATATCTCCGGCGGCCATTTTAACCCGGCGGTGACCCTCGGCCTGTGGGCCGGCGGCCGCTTTCCGACGAAAGAGGTCATTGGCTATATTATTGCCCAGGTGATCGGCGGCATTATTGCAGCCGCGGTTCTTTATGTTATTGCCAGCGGTAAAGCCGGATTCGACGCCGCCGCCAGCGGCTTCGCCTCTAACGGCTACGGCGAACATTCGCCGGGCGGCTACTCCAGGCTGGCGGCCATCGTGATTGAAATCGTGCTGACCTGCGGTTTCCTGCTGGTTATCCACGGCGCCACCGATAAGCGCGCCCCGGCGGGCTTTGCGCCGATTGCCATTGGCCTGGCGCTGACCCTGATCCACCTGATCAGCATTCCGGTGACCAATACTTCCGTTAACCCGGCCCGCAGCACCGCCGTGGCCCTCTTCCAGGGCGGCTGGGCGCTGGAGCAGCTGTGGCTGTTCTGGGTGATGCCGATTATCGGCGGTATCCTCGGCGGCCTGCTGTACCGCACGCTGCTGGAAAAACGCGATTAAATCACGCTCCCCGCCGGCGCCGCCCTTTTCCCGGGCGGCGCTGTTTTCTGTTTACTGCGCCGCGCGAATTCGGTAGTGTCATGGGCGTTTTTTTCTCTCTAAAGGACCCGCCCACCCATGTTATCCGGATTGCTGATTATTTTAGTGCCGCTGGTGATTGGCTATCTGATCCCGCTGCGCCACCGCCGCGCGCTGCAGATAATTAATCGCCTGCTGAGCTGGATCGTTTACGTTATTCTTTTTTTTATGGGCGTCAGCCTCGCTTTTCTCGATAATCTTGCCAGCAATCTGTTTGCCATTTTCCATTATTCCGCCGTCAGCATCGTGGTTATTCTGGCCTGCAATACCGCGGCCCTGCTGTGGCTTGAGCGATCGCTGCCGTGGCGCAGCCAGCATCAGCAGGAGAAGCTGCCCTCGCGCCTGGCGATGGCGCTCGAATCACTCCAGCTGTGCGGCGTGGTGCTGGTCGGGTTCTTAATCGGTCTGACCGGGCTGCCTTTCCTGCAGCACGCCACCGACGCCAGCGAATATACGCTGATTTTTCTGCTGTTCCTGATCGGCATCCAGCTGCGCAATAACGGCATGAGCCTCAAGCAGATCGTCCTCAACCGCCGGGGCATGATTGTCGCGACGGTGGTGGTGGCAAGCTCGCTGGCGGGCGGCGCCATTAATTCACTGCTGCTGGGCCTGCCGCTGAAGGCCGGGCTGGCGATGGCTTCCGGCTTCGGCTGGTATTCACTGTCCGGCATTCTGACGACCGAATCCTTCGGCCCGGTGATCGGCAGTGCGACCTTCTTTAACGACCTGGCCCGCGAGCTGATTGCGATCATGGTCATTCCGGGGCTTATCCGCCGCAGCCGCTCGGCGGCGCTCGGCCTGTGCGGCGCCACGTCGATGGACTTTACCCTGCCGGTGCTCCAGCGCTCCGGCGGCGTCGAAATCGTCCCGGCGGCTATCGTCCACGGCTTTATCCTCAGCCTGCTGGTGCCGGTGCTGCTGGCCTTCTTCGGCGCGTAATACTCCCATGGCGGTAGGCTCCTGCCGCCAAAATTGCGTTAAATCAATCTCCCCTCAGGTTGCCACACAATTTCCTTTTCAGCCTCATCCCTGAGGCTTACTCTTAAACATGTATCTAAAATATAACTTTAAGAAAGGTGTGATCATGTTTTGTGTGCAATGTGAACAAACGATGCGGACCCCGGTAGGCAACGGCTGCGCCTATGCGCAGGGGATGTGCGGCAAAACGGCGCAAACCTCTGACCTGCAGGACCTGCTGATCGCCACGCTGCAGGGGCTCTCCGCCTGGGCAGTGAAGGCCCGCGAGTACGGTATCGTCAGCCACGAGGTTGACAGCTTCGCGCCGCGCGCCTTTTTCTCCACCCTGACCAACGTCAACTTCGATTCGCCGCGCATTATCGGCTACGCCCGCGAGGCCATTGCCCTGCGCACGGCGCTGAAGCAGCAGTGCCAGGCACGCGATCCTGCCGCCGCCGTCGATAACCCGATGGCCGGTATCCAGCTGGTCAGCGACGACCTCGGGGACCTGCAGCGCCAGGCCGCCGCCTTCGTGCCGAACAAAGATAAGGCTACTATCGGCGACAACATCCTCGGTCTGCGCCTGCTGTGCCTGTACGGCCTGAAGGGCGCCGCCGCCTATATGGAGCACGCCCACGTGCTCGGCCAGCACGATGAGGCCATTTATGCCGAATATCATCAGATCATGGCCTGGCTCGGTACCTGGCCTGCCGACATGAACGCCCTACTGGAATGCGCGATGCAGATTGGCCAGATGAACTTTAAGGTCATGCGCATTCTTGATGCCGGTGAAACCGGCGCCTACGGCCATCCGACGCCGACCCAGGTTAACGTTAAGGCGGTTGCCGGCAAGGCAATTCTGATCTCCGGCCACGACCTGAAGGACCTCTATAATCTGCTCAAACAGACCGAAGGCACCGGCGTTAACGTCTACACCCACGGCGAGATGCTGCCCGCCCACGGCTATCCCGAACTGCGCAAATTCAAGCACCTGGTCGGCAACTACGGCAGCGGCTGGCAGAATCAGCAGGTTGAATTCGCCCGCTTCCCCGGCCCGGTGGTGATGACCTCCAACTGTATTATCGATCCGACCGTCGGCCAGTACGACGACCGCATCTGGACCCGCAGCATCGTCGGCTGGCCGGGCGTCAGCCACCTTGAAGGCGATGACTTTATGCCGGTGATCCAGCAGGCGCAGAGCATGGCGGGCTTCCCGTACAGCGAAATTGAGCACCTGATCACCGTCGGCTTTGGCCGCGAAACCCTGCTCGGCGCGGCGGATTCACTGATAGACCTCGTCAGCCGTGAAAAGCTGCGCCACATCTTCCTGGTGGGCGGCTGCGACGGCGAGCGCACCGAACGCAGCTACTTCACCGACTTCGCCACCCGCGTGCCGGACGACTGCCTGGTGCTGACCCTGGCCTGCGGTAAGTACCGCTTCAACAAGCTCGACTTTGGCGACATCGAGGGCCTGCCGCGCCTGATCGACGCCGGGCAGTGCAACGACGCCTACTCGGCGATTATTCTCGCCGTCACCCTGGCGGAGAAGCTGGGCTGCACCGTCAACGATCTGCCGCTGTCGCTGGTGCTCTCGTGGTTTGAGCAGAAGGCGATCGTCATCCTGCTGACCCTGCTGTCGCTGGGCGTGAAAAACATCACCACCGGCCCGACGGCGCCCGCCTTCCTGACGCCGGATCTGCTGGCTATCCTCAACGAGAAGTTTGGCCTGCGCGCCATTACTGACGTTGAGCACGATCTGCAGATGATGCTGAACGCCTGAGGAGCTAACCATGAGTATACCCACCCCCCAGTGCCCGTGGCGGATGCAGGTGCACCACATCCGCCAGGAGACGGCGGATGTCTGGACCCTGTCGCTGCTGTGCCACGACTACTATCCTTACCGCGCCGGGCAGTACGCGCTGGTAAGCATTAACGGCAGCGCGGAGGATCTGCGCGCCTATACACTCTCCTCAACGCCGGGCGTCAGCGAATACATTACCCTGACCGTGCGCCGCATCGACGGCGGCAAAGGATCGGAATGGCTCACCGGCAGCGTCAAGCGCGGCGACTATCTCTGGCTCTCTGACGCGCAGGGCGAGTTTACCTGCGATAACAAGGCCACCGATAAGCTCCTGCTGCTGGCGGCGGGCTGCGGCGTGACGCCGATTATGTCGATGCGCCGCTGGCTGGCGAAATATCGCCCCGACGCCGACGTGCAGGTGATTTTCAGCGTCCGCTCCCCTGAGGACGTGATTTTTGCCGACGAGTGGCGCGACTACCCGGTGACCTTCGTGGCGGAGAATAACGCCGCCCACGGCTTCGTGCCGGGCCGCCTGAGCAGCGCCCTGCTGCAGAGCGTGCCGGATCTCGCGGCGCGCACCGTAATGACCTGCGGCCCGGCGCCGTACATGGAATGGGTCGAAGAGAACGTCAAGGCGCTCGGCGTCACGCGCTTCTATAAAGAGAAGTTCTTTACCCCCGCGGCCCCGGCGGCAACCGGCGGCCTGAAGTTCAGCAAGCTGCAGCCCGCCGCCGAGTTTTATGCGCCGGTAGGCACCACGCTGCTGGAGGCGCTGGAAAGCAATAAAATTGCCGTCAACGCCGCCTGCCGCGCGGGCGTCTGCGGCTGCTGTAAAACCCGCGTGCTCTCGGGCGAATACAGCGTCACCAGCACGCTGACCCTCAGCGAACAGGAGATTGCCGACGGCTACGTGCTGGCCTGCTCCTGCCACCCGCAGGGCGATCTGGTACTCGCCTGATCCTGCCTTTGCCTGATAGTGCCCCTATCAGGCAAATCCCTCTCCTGTGATCTACGCTTATCTGCGGTAATAACATTTAAGGAGATGGACAACCATGAAGCAGACCGTAGCTGCCTATATTGCGAAAACGCTTGAACAAGCCGGGGTAAAAAGAATCTGGGGCGTCACCGGTGACTCCCTCAACGGGCTGAGCGACAGCCTGAATAAAATGGGCACCATCGACTGGATGTCCACCCGCCACGAAGAGGTGGCCGCCTTTGCCGCCGGCGCGGAAGCGCAGCTCACCGGCGAACTGGCGGTCTGCGCCGGCTCCTGCGGGCCGGGCAACCTGCACCTGATCAACGGCCTTTTTGACTGCCACCGCAACCACGTGCCGGTGCTGGCCATCGCCGCCCACATTCCGTCGAGCGAAATCGGCAGCGGCTACTTTCAGGAAACCCATCCTCAGGAGCTGTTCCGCGAGTGCAGCCACTACTGTGAGCTGGTCTCCAGCCCCGATCAGATCCCGCAGGTGCTGGCCATCGCCATGCGCAAAGCGGTACTCAACCGCGGCGTCTCGGTAGTGGTCCTGCCGGGCGACGTGGCGTTGAAGCCTGCCCCGGAGAGCGCCAGCAGCCACTGGTATCATGCCCCGCTGCCGGTGGTGGTGCCGGAGATGGAAGAGCTGCGCAAGCTGGCCCAGCTGCTGCGCTACTCGAATAATATCGCCCTGATGTGCGGCAGCGGCTGCGCCGGGGCGCACAAGGAGCTGGTGGAGTTCGCCGGAAAATTAAAAGCGCCCATCGTGCACGCCATGCGCGGCAAAGAGCACGTCGAGTATGATAACCCTTATGACGTCGGCATGACCGGTCTTATCGGCTTCTCCTCCGGCTTCCACACCATGATGAACGCCGATACGCTGGTGCTGCTCGGCACCCAGTTCCCGTACCGCGCGTTTTACCCGACCGACGCCAAGATTATTCAGATAGACATCAACCCGGCCAGCATCGGCGCCCACAGCAAAGTGGACATGGCGCTGGTGGGCGATATTAAGGCCACGCTGGCGACGCTTATCCCCCTGCTGGAAGAGAAAACCGACCGCAAGTTCCTCGACAAGGCGCTGTCGCACTATCAGGACGCCCGTAAAGGGCTGGACGATCTGGCGAAGCCCAGCGACAAAGCGATCCACCCGCAGTACCTGGCCCAGCAGATCAGCCATTTTGCCGATGACGACGCTATCTTTACCTGCGACGTCGGCACGCCCACCGTGTGGGCGGCCCGCTATCTGAAGATGAACGGCAGGCGCCGCCTGCTCGGCTCCTTTAACCACGGCTCGATGGCCAACGCCATGCCGCAGGCGCTGGGGGCTAAGGCGACGATGCCGGATCGTCAGGTAGTCGCCATGTGCGGCGACGGCGGCTTCAGCATGCTGATGGGCGATTTTCTGTCGGTGGCGCAGATGAAGCTGCCGGTGAAAATCATCGTCTTTAACAACAGCGTGCTCGGCTTCGTGGCGATGGAGATGAAGGCCGGGGGCTACATGACCGACGGCACCGATCTGCACGCCACCAACTTCGCGCGCATTGCCGAAGCCTGCGGCATTACCGGTATCCGGGTCGAGAAGTCGGCGGATATCGACGATGCCCTGCAGCAGGCCTTCAGCATTGACGGTCCGGTGCTGGTGGACGTGGTGGTCGCTAAGGACGAACTGGCAATGCCGCCGCAGATCAAGTTCGAGCAGGCCAAGGGCTTTAGCCTCTATATGCTGCGGGCGGTGATCAGCGGCCGCGGCGATGAGGTGATTGAACTGGCGAAAACCAACTGGCTGAGGTAAAAGAGAGGCATACCCCTGAATCCAAAAAGGATATGCCGTGATCGATTTACGCAGTGATACCGTGACCCGCCCGGGGCGCGCCATGCTCGACGCTATGATGGCCGCGCCGGTTGGCGACGACGTGTACGGGGATGACCCGACCGTTAACGAACTGCAGCGCTACGCTGCTGAGCTGGGCGGCAAAGAGGCCGCCCTGTTTTTACCTTCCGGCACCCAGGCGAACCTGGTCGGTCTGCTCAGCCACTGCGAGCGCGGCGAGGAGTATATCGTCGGCCAGGGCGCCCACAACTACCTGTATGAAGCCGGAGGCGCGGCGGTGCTGGGCAGTATTCAGCCCCAGCCTATCGACGCCGCCGCCGACGGCACCCTGCCGCTCGATAAAGTGGCGGCCAAGATCAAAGCCGACGACGTCCACTTCGCCCGCACCAAACTGCTCAGCCTTGAAAATACCCACAACGGCAAAGTGCTGCCGCGCGACTACCTGCGCCAGGCGTGGGAATTTACCCGCGAGCGCGGCCTCGGCCTGCACGTCGACGGGGCGCGCATCTTTAACGCCGTGGTGGACTACGGCTGCGAGCTGCGCGACGTGGCGCAGTACTGCGACTCGTTCACTATCTGTCTGTCAAAAGGGCTGGGCACGCCGGTCGGCTCCCTGCTGCTCGGCAGCCGGGACTATATCAAGCGCGCCACCCGCTGGCGCAAAATGACTGGCGGCGGTATGCGCCAGGCGGGCATTCTGGCGGCCGCCGGGCTGTATGCGCTGCAAAATAATGTTCAGCGTCTTAAGGAAGACCACGATAATGCCGCGTGGATGGCGGCGCGTCTGCGCGAGATCGGCGCCGACGTGATGCGCCACGACACTAACATGCTGTTCGTGCGCGTCGGCGAGCGGCACGCGGCGCTGGGCGACTTTCTGCGCAGCCGCGGGGTGCTGATCAACGCCTCGCCGGTGGTGCGGCTGGTCACCCATCTGGACGTCAGCCGCGAACAGCTGGCGGACGTGGCCGACCTGTGGAAGACCTTCAGCCAGCGTTAAGGAGCTAACGTGCCGCAAACCATTCTGGTGCTCGGCGCCAGCGGCTATATCGGTCAGCACCTGGTGACCGGACTCAGCCAGCGCGGGCACCGGGTAGTGGCCGCCGCCCGCAATACCGAGCGTCTGCAGAAGCTGGCGCTGCCCGGCGTCAGCTGCCACGACGTGGATCTCAACTGGCCGGATAACTTGCCGGCGCTGCTCAGGGGCGTGGATACCCTTTATTACCTGGTGCACGGCATGGGCGAAGGCCGCAACTTTATCGCCCGCGAGCGGCACGTGGCGCTCAACGTGCGCGACGCGCTGTGGGAGCAGCCGGTGCGGCAGATTATTTTTCTCAGCTCGCTGCAGGTGCCGGAGGCCGAACAGTCCGACCACCTCCGCGCCCGGCAAATCACCGGCAATATCCTGCGCGATACCGGCATTCCGGTCAGCGAACTGCGCGCGGGGATTATCGTCGGCGCCGGATCGGCGGCCTTCGAGGTGATGCGCGACATGGTCTACAATCTGCCGGTGCTGACCCCGCCGCGCTGGGTGCGCTCCCGCACCTCGCCCATTGCGCTGGAGAATCTGCTCACCTATCTGCTGGGGCTGCTGGACTTTCCCGCCGATGAGAACCGGATTTTCGAAGCCGCCGGACCAGAGGTGC
The DNA here is from genome assembly GCF_001598855.1 of Pluralibacter gergoviae ATCC 33028 = NBRC 105706. Classification (GTDB taxonomy): domain Bacteria; phylum Pseudomonadota; class Gammaproteobacteria; order Enterobacterales; family Enterobacteriaceae; genus Pluralibacter; species Pluralibacter gergoviae. Next base: position 122,464 of record NZ_BCZS01000014.1, read on the forward strand.
TGAGCTACCAGCAGCAGTTTGAGCGCTTTATGCGCATCAGCGGCCGCCGCAGGCCGCTCGTCCCCATTCCTTTTCCTACCCGCTGGATCTCGGTCTGGTTTCTGCAGACCATCACCTCGGTGCCTGCCAGTATCGCCAGGGCGCTGATTCAGGGGCTTAAGCACGACATGCTGGCGGACGACCGGGCGCTGCGCGCGCTGATCCCGCAGACGCTTATCACCTTTGACGAGGCGGTGGCGCGCACGCTTGAGGAGGAGGCGCAGCTGGTGCACTCCAGCGACTGGGGCTATGACGCCCACGCCTACGCCCGCTGGCGGCCGGAGTACGGCTACTATCCTAAGCAGGCGGGCTGTACGATCGCCACCCGCGCCAGCCGCGAGGCGCTGTGGCAGATAGTCAATCAGCTCGGCGGCCGCGAGGGCTACTTCTTCGGCAACGTGCTGTGGCGCATCCGCGCCGGCATGGACCTGCTTATCGGCCACCGGCTGGCGAAGGGGCGCCCGGCGCGGCCCTGGCTTGAGGTTGGCGACCGGGTGGACAGCTGGCGGGTGATTATCGTCGAACCGCAGCGGCAGCTGTCGCTGCTGTTTGGTATGAAGGCGCCGGGGCTGGGACGGCTGACCTTTACCATCAAAGAGCGCGGCGACCATCGCGAAATTGACGTTCGCGCCTGGTGGCATCCGCACGGTATGCCAGGATTATGCTACTGGCTGCTGATGATCCCGGCGCATCTGTTCATTTTTCGCGGGATGGCGAAGCGCATTGCGGCCCTTGCCGAACAAATCACGCGCAGAGAGCCATAATGAACGCATTTGTTACCAGTTTCTCATTGCAACCGGGCGTGATTCACGAAAGAATGCCCGCGAAATTCTTTTCAGGAACAGCGGATTAATATGAAGGTACTGGTCACCGGCGCCACCAGCGGCTTGGGCCGAAATGCGGTGGAGTATTTGCGTCGCAGGGGCGTGAGCGTGAAAGCCACCGGTCGCAATGAGGCGATGGGCAGGCTGCTGACGAAAATGGGCGCGGAGTTTGTGCACGCCGATCTCACCCAGCTGGTCTCCTCCCAGGCGAAAGTGATGCTGGCCGGTATTGATACGCTGTGGCACTGCTCCAGCTTTACCTCTCCCTGGGGCACCCAGGAGGCGTTTGACCTCGCCAACGTCCGCGCCACCCGCCGCCTCGGCGAGTGGGCGGTGGCCTGGGGCGTGCGCAACTTTATCCATATTTCCTCACCGTCGCTCTACTTCGACTATCGCCACCACCGCGAGATTACGGAAGACTTTCGCCCGCACCGCTTCGCCAACGAGTTTGCCCGCAGCAAGGCCGCCGGCGAAGAGGTGGTGAAGCTGCTGGCGCAGGCCAACCCCAACACCCGCTTTACGGTGCTGCGTCCGCAGAGCCTGTTTGGCCCGCACGATAAGGTGTTTATTCCGCGCCTGGCGCAGATGATGCACCACTACGGCAGCGTGCTGCTGCCGCGCGGCGGCGCGGCGATGGTGGATATGACCTACTACGAAAACGCCGTCCACGCCATGTGGCTGGCGAGCCAGCCGGAATGCGATGCGCTGCCCTCGGGCCGGGCGTATAACATCACCAACGGCGAGTCCCGCAGCCTGAAGAGCATCGTGCAGCGGCTTATCGATGAACTCGACATCCGCTGCCGGATCCGCTCGGTGCCCTACCCGATGCTCGATATGGTGGCCCGCAGCATGGAGCGCTTTGGCCGCAAGTCAGCCAAAGAGCCCACCTTCACCCACTACGGCGTCTCCAAGCTCAACTTCGATTTCACGCTGGATATCAGCCGGGCGGAGCAGGAGCTGGGCTACCGGCCTATCGTCTCCCTCGATGAGGGGATCGTGCAGACGGCGGCCTGGCTCCGGGACCACGGCAAGCTGCACCTCTGACCTACGACGCCTGGCCGTACTTCTCCAGCAGCGCTTCGGCGATGGCCTGAGTTTCAGCATCGGCCTGCCCATCCCAGCGCGCCGGGCGGAAGTGCATCTGAAACGCCATAATCACCCGCCGCTGCTGCTGGGCGGTCATCCCCGGCGTCACCTCATAACCGTAGCGCGCCAGCAGGTCGAGCAGCACCAGCCGCGACGTCGGCGTGCCCGGCGCCTGCCCGTGCAGGTAGTAAGCCACCCGACTATTGTCAGGCCACGCGCCGATGCCCTGCTGGGAGAGCTGCAGCCACGGGAACATCGGGCCGGGATCGTCTTTACGCTGCGGGGCGATATCCGCGTGGGCCACAATATTCTCCGGCTCAATGTGGTAGCGGGCGATGATATCTTTCACCAGCGGGATCAGGGCGTTTATCTGCCCCTGCGCGAAGGGCGCAAAGCTCTTCTCGCCGCCGCTTTTGGTCCAGCCGGCGTTCTCAAGCTCGATGCCAATCGAGGTGTCGTTGATGCGGGTTGCGCCGCGCCAGAAGCTCGACCCCGCGTGCCAGGCGAGATCGCGCTCCTGCACCAGTTGGTAGATGCGCGGCTTGCCCTTCTGCATCGGCGGAACCGCCGGCACCAGGTAGTGGGCGCTGACCTGCGATCCGGTCAGGGTGGCGAGGGAGACGTCAAAATCACCGGCGGTATAGTGCAGGACGAGGATTTTGATGCGCGGATAGGCGTTGCGCGCCGGATGCAGCGTATCCAGCTGATAGCCGGGCTTATTGACGACGCCCTGCGCTTTTTCCTTCTCTTCCGAGGCGCAGCCCGCCAGCAGCAGCGCCAGAGATAACAGCAGCAGGAGTCGCTTCATCGCCGGGTTTTCACTGCGGTGCCGCTGACGCTGACCATCAGCATGCTGCTATCTTTGCCGACGGTCTCATAATCAATATCGATACCGACTACGGCGTTTGCGCCGAGCGCCTTCGCCTGCTCGCCCAGCTCCTTAAAGGCAATTTCGCGCGCTTTGCGCAGCTCTTTCTCATAGGCCCCGGAGCGGCCGCCGACGATATCGCGGATGCCGGCAAAAAAGTCGCGGAAAATGTTGGCACCGAGAATGGCCTCACCGGTCACCACGCCGCAGTATTCCTCGATTGTCTGACCTTCCAGGGTAGGGGTTGTTGAGTATTGCATTGCTCCTCCGTCCTCCTTCGTCAATACCTTAGCGCAGTTAGCCAAATACATTCCTATAGCAATGCGCTATGCTTTTAAAAAACTCAGTACCGTAGACATTTTATAAGGAAATCAGTTATGCGCTACTCAATTACTGCTCTTGTTATTCCCTGCGCGCTCCTGCTCAGCGCCTGCACTACCGTGACGCCCGCGTTTAAGGATATCGGCAGCCGCTCCGGCCCCTGCATCGAAGGCGGCCCGGACACCGTCGCTCAGGCCTTCTATGATTACCGTATTCAGCATCGTGAAACGACCCTTGCGGCGCTGCGCCCTTATCTGAGTGACGACCTGAATGACGTACTGACAAAAGCCGATCGCGATCCGCAAAAGCGCGCGCTGCTGCATAAAGATCCTTTCACCGGGACGACAACTATCCCTGACAGCGCCGAGGTCGCCAGCGCATCAACGATCCCGAACACCGATGCGCGCAATATTCCGCTGCGGGTCAAACTGCATCAGGGCAGCCAGAGCTGGCAGGATGAGGTGCTGATGATCCGCGAAGGCCAGTGCTGGGCGGTGGACGATATTCGCTATCTCAGCGGCAACAGCCACGCTCTGACCGGCACCCTGCGCCAGAGCATGGAGCTGCGCTGATCCCCCTACACTCCATCAGGTGAAATGTCTGGCATTCGGCAACGGATGCCGACGTTTATATCCCCGCACTACCCCGCTCACAATTTTGTGCTAAGTTTACTCATAAACATGGTTTATTTTTAAGTTTTAACGCATAAATATTGCATAACTATTCTGTGAACGTTACTATTTGCGGCCTCAATTGCTATTGGTCAGATGTGCTGGATGAGTATAAAACTAGAGGGCATTAACTGCTTCTACGGCGCCCACCAGGCGCTGTTTGATATAACCCTGGACTGCCCGCAGGGTGAAACGCTGGTGCTGCTCGGCCCCAGCGGCGCGGGGAAAAGCTCGCTGTTGCGCGTGCTCAACCTGCTGGAGATGCCGCGCTCCGGCACGCTCTCTATCGCCGGAAACCAGTTTAACTTCAGCAAAGTGCCGTCGGACAAGGCGATCCGCGAGCTGCGTCAGAACGTCGGCATGGTTTTCCAGCAGTATAATCTCTGGCCGCACCTCACCGTGGTGCAGAACCTGATTGAAGCGCCCTGCCGGGTGCTCGGGCTTGCAAAAGCGCAGGCGATGGCGCGGGCGGAAAAACTGCTCGACCGTCTGCAGCTCAAGCCCTTCAGCGACCGCTATCCGCTGCATCTCTCCGGCGGCCAGCAGCAGCGCGTGGCCATCGCCCGGGCGCTGATGATGGAGCCGCAGGTCCTGCTGTTTGATGAGCCGACCGCCGCCCTTGACCCGGAAATCACCGCCCAGATCGTCAGCATCATCCGCGAACTGGCGCAGACCCAAATTACCCAGGTGATCGTCACCCATGAAGTTGAGGTGGCCCGCAAAACCGCGAGCCGCGTTATCTATATGGAGAACGGTCATATCGTTGAACAAGGTAGTGCGGACTGCTTCACCGCTCCGCAGACCGAGGCGTTTAAAAACTATCTTTCACACTGAAGCTTCAGGAACAATGACAATGAAAAAACTCGTGATTGCCGCGCTGCTCGCAAGCGTAAGCCTCTCTGCCACCGCTGCCCAGACTATTCGCTTCGCCACCGAAGCGTCCTATCCTCCGTTTGAGTCGATGGACGCCAGCAACAAGATTGTCGGCTTCGACGTCGATCTGGCTAACGCCCTGTGTAAAGAGATTGACGCCACCTGCACCTTCAACAACCAGGCGTTCGATAGCCTGATCCCGAGCCTGAAGTTCCGCCGCGTTGACGCGGTGATGGCCGGTATGGATATCACCCCGGAGCGCGAGAAGCAGGTACTGTTCACCAAACCTTACTACGATAACTCCGCGCTGTTCATCGGCCAGAAAGGCAAGTACGCCACCATTGACGCCCTGAAGGGCAAAAAAGTCGGCGTGCAGAACGGCACCACCCACCAGAAATTTATTACCGATAAGCACCCGGAAATTACCACCGTACCGTACGACAGCTATCAGAATGCGAAGCTGGATCTGCAAAACGGCCGCATTGACGCCGTCTTCGGCGATACCGCGGTGGTAACCGAGTGGCTGAAGGCCAACGACAAGCTGGCGGCCGTCGGCGATAAAGTGACCGATAAAGATTACTTCGGCACCGGCCTCGGCATCGCGGTGCGCCAGGGCAATACCGAACTGCAGCAGAAATTCAACGCTGCGCTGGATAAAGTGAAGCAGGACGGCACTTACCAGAACATCTACAACAAATGGTTCCAGAAGTAAGTCCTGATGAACGAAATGTTTCCGTTAGCAAGCGCCGCCGGGATGACCGTCGGCCTTGCGCTCACAGCGCTGGTCATCGGCCTGGCGCTGGCGATGATCTTCGCGGTGTGGGAGTCGGCCCGCTGGCGCCCGCTGGCGTGGATTGGCACTGCGCTGGTCACCGTGCTGCGCGGGCTGCCTGAAATCCTGGTGGTCCTTTTTATCTATTTCGGCTCCTCGCAGCTGCTGCTGATGCTCTCCGACGGCTTCAGCATCAACCTCGGCGTTGTGCAGATCCCGGTGCAGGTGCAGATAGATAACTTCGACGTCAGCCCGTTCCTGTGCGGCGCCATCGCCCTTTCCCTGCTCTACGCCGCCTACGCCTCGCAGACCCTGCGCGGCGCGCTGAAAGCGGTTCCGCAGGGGCAGTGGGAGTCGGGTCAGGCGCTGGGGCTGAGCAAAAGCGCCATCTTCTTTCGCCTGGTGATGCCGCAGATGTGGCGCCACGCGCTGCCGGGGCTGGGCAACCAGTGGCTGGTGCTGCTGAAGGATACCGCGCTGGTGTCGCTTATCAGCGTCAACGACCTGATGCTGCAGACCAAAAGCATCGCCACCCGCACCCAGGAGCCGTTTACCTGGTATATCGTGGCGGCGGCGATCTATCTGGCGATCACCCTGATAAGCCAGTACGTGCTCAAGCGCATCGATCTGCGCGCGACCCGCTTTGAACGGAGGCCTGGCTGATGCTTGAGTACATGCCCGAACTGATGAAGGGGCTGCACACCAGCCTGACGCTGACCGCCGCCTCCATCGTCGTCGCCCTGATCCTCGCCCTGCTGTTCACCATCGTCCTGACGCTGAAGACGCCGGTGCTGGTGTGGCTGGTGCGCGGCTATATCACGCTGTTTACCGGTACCCCGCTGCTGGTGCAGATCTTCCTTATCTACTACGGACCCGGCCAGTTTCCGCAGCTGCAGAACTACCCAGCCATCTGGCACCTGCTGTCGGAGCCGTGGCTGTGCGCGCTGATTGCCCTGTCGCTCAACAGCGCCGCCTATACCACGCAGCTGTTCTACGGCGCGATCCGCGCTATCCCGGAAGGCCAGTGGCAGTCCTGCGGGGCGCTGGGGATGAATAAAAAGGATACGCTGGCGATCCTGCTGCCCTACGCCTTTAAGCGGGCGCTCTCCTCCTACTCCAACGAAGTGGTGCTGGTGTTCAAGAGCACGTCGCTTGCCTATACCATCACCCTGATGGAGGTGATGGGCCACGGCCAGCTGCTCTACGGCCGCACCTATGACGTAATGGTGTTTGGCGCGGCCGGCGTGGTCTACCTGGTGGTCAACGGCCTGCTGACGCTGCTGATGCGCCTGATCGAGCGCCGGGCGCTGGCGTTCGAGCGCCGCAGCTAAGGTGAATACACGCTAAAGCGTAATGCGGGTAAGTGAAGCGCTGCCCGCATTTTTTTCGCAGTCAGAAAAATAATTAATCGATATTATTGAATATAAATTCACTTAATGGCATGGTAACTCTCGTTAACAACACACAATATTGACCGACGGGAGTTCTACCATGAAAAAACTGATGCTGGCCGCGCTGCTGGCCACCTTCGCCGCCGGCGCTGCCGCCGCCGACAAAATCAGCTTCGGCGTCTCCGCCACCTATCCGCCGTTTGAGTCCCTCGACGCCAGCAATCAGATTGTCGGCTTTGATATCGATCTTGCCAAAGCGCTGTGCAAACAGATGCAGGCGGAGTGCACCTTTACCAACCACGCCTTCGACAGCCTGATCCCGTCGCTGAAGTTTAAAAAATACGATGCGGTGATTTCCGGAATGGACATCACCCCGGAGCGCAGCAAACAGGTGACCTTTACCGCGCCGTACTACGCCAACTCGGCGCTGGTGATCGCCAAAAAAGGCGCTTATCACAACTTCGACGAACTGAAGGGTAAACGCATCGGCATGGAGAACGGCACCACCCACCAGAAGTACCTGCAGGATAAGCACCCGGAAGTGAAGACCGTGGCCTACGACAGCTATCAGAACGCGATTATCGACCTGAAAAACGGCCGCATCGACGGCGTGTTCGGCGATACCGCCGTGGTGAACGAGTGGCTGAAGACCAATCCGCAGCTCGGCCCGGCCACGCCGAAGGTAACCGACCCGCAGTACTTCGGCACCGGGCTGGGCATCGCGGTGCGCCCGGGCAATACCGCCCTGCTGGATAAGCTCAACGGCGCGCTGAAGGCCATCAAAGCCGACGGCACTTATCAGAAAATCAGCGATCAGTGGTTCCCGCAGTAACGACTCAGCGCCTTACTTAGCCTCTGCGCCGCCCTCTGCCGGGCGGCGCTTCGCTTGCACCGGCCTACAGCTTCACCCGTCATTCGCGCCCTCAAATCGGCACAAAAAAGCGAAAACAGGCCCCGCCTGCGCCTTCCACCAGCCTGATACCGCCGCCGTGCAGCTCCAGCATCCGCCGGACGATCAGCAGCCCCAGCCCGCCGCGATCTTCACCTGCGGCACGCGCTCCCAGGGCCGACGGCCGCTCAAACAGCTGCTCCCGCCTCTCCGGTTCAATACCCGGCCCGCTGTCGGCAACCTCCACCTGAATCACCCCGCGCTCCTGCCACAGCCGCAGGCGAATGGTGCCGCCCGGCGGCGTATGGCGCACGGCGTTATCCAGCAGATTGGTGACCACCCGCTCAATCATCGAGACGTCGGCGTTCAGCAGCGGCAGGCCGCGCGGCGCGTCGACCGCGAGGGTCAGGCGGCGGGTTTCGATCGCCAGGTCAAACTTCTGAGTGACATCCTGAATCAGCTCGGCGAGCGCGAAAGGCTCAAGCTGCGGCTTAATGCTGCCGTGCTCCAGGCGCGCCAGCTCAAACAGCTGCTGGGAGAGATGCCGCACCTTGTGGCCCTGGCGCAGGGCTATCGCCAGATAGTGGCGGTTATCCTCCACGGAGAGGGTCTCCGCCTTCAGGGAGAGCGTTTCCAGATAGCCCAGCAGCGAGGTCAGCGGCGTGCGCAGGTCGTGCGAAATATTGGCGATAAACTCCCGCCGCTGGCGGTCGCTGTCGGCAAGGCTCTCCCACTGGCCCGCTATCTGGCGCGCCAGCTCAATAAAGCGGTTGCGCAGCAGCGCCACCTCATTGCCCGGATTCGGCTCCGGCGTCTCCAGGGCCAGGCGCTTGATGGCGGCCAGGCTATCCTGATCCAGCCCCTGCACCTTCGCCGTCAGCCGCCGGACCGGCCGCGTGACCCAGTACCACACCAGCAGACCCGCCAGCGCGCCGCAGGCCGCCACCAGCAGCAGCGTCCACAGCACGGTAATGCTCAGGGTATCCTGCCAGGCGCTGTGGGCCAGGGTGTTAAAACGCTCGCCCTGCAGGATGATATAGAGGTAGCCGCGCAGTTCGCCCTGCTGACGCACCGGCGCGGCGCTGAAAACCTTTTTAGCGCTGCTGCGCGGATCGTCGCCGTATACCGGCCAGCCGTCGGCGGCGAGGAAGCGGGTGATATCGGCGACGCTGACGCGCCGGCGCTGAATATGCCCCGGCGGCGCGGCGTCGGCCAGCAGATCGCCCTCGGGCGAAACCAGATAAAGCTCCACGGCCGGGTTAAGGGTCATCAGCCGGTCAAACAGCGTCTTCAGCGCCGGGCGGTTAACGCGCCCCTGTGGATCGAACAGCGCCTCACTGGCGACAATCTGCGGCGCCAGGTCGGCGGAGAGGCGCTGCACCATCGCGCTGCCGTACCGGCTGCTGCTGTAGAGCTGAACGGCGCAGGCGGCGACCGCGCAGAGCATCAGGATAGCGGTAAACACCAGCGTCAGGCGCTGGCTGAGGCTCAGGCGGCGGATCATGTGGCCTTCCCGGCGGCGAATTTATAGCCTTTTCCCCACACGGTGAGGATGATCTCCGGCTCGGCGGGGTCGCGCTCTATCTTGATGCGCAGGCGGTTAATGTGGGTGTTCACGGTATGCTCATAGCCCTCGTGCTGGTAGCCCCAGACGTGCTCCAGCAGCGCCAGGCGCGAAAAGACCTCGCCCGGATGGCGGGCAAACCAGTAAAGCAGGTCAAACTCGCGCGGGGTCAGATCCAGCGGCGCGTTGCGCAGCCGGACGCTGCGCATGAGCGGATCGATGTGCAGACCGTGCAGCGTAATGGCGCTGCTGTCGCTGCGGATATCCTGCCCCATCGCCTGCTGGCGGCGAAACAGCGCCTTCACCCGCGCCACCAGCTCCAGCACCGAAAAGGGCTTGGCCAGGTAGTCATCGGCGCCGGTCTCCAGCCCCAGGACGCGCTGCGCCTCGCTGGTGCGGGCGCTGATGATGATGACCGGCAGATAGCGGCTCATCTGGCGAATGCGGCGGCACAGCGTGAGTCCGTCCACGCCCGGCAGCATAATATCGAGAATGGCCGCATCCCAGACTTCGCTCTCCAGCCGCTGCAGCGCCCTGCCGCCATCGGTTTCGTGAACAATCTGGTACCCTTCATCCTGCAGGTTAAGCCGCAGCAGCGCGGCGATGTCGTCGTCGTCTTCGACCAGTAATATCTTCTTTAAGGTGCTCATCGTGTCGTACGGTTGGCCGTTTTGCACAAGCTTAGCGTACTCCCGCCCGCGGAGTTATCACATTTTGTTTAACCTTCCCGGGGGCTGCCCGGGCTGAAAGCCAGTCCTGACGAAATTTATTTCGGCAAAAAGCGTCATTTGCGCCAGATTGACCAGGAAATTTCAGCGGCAAGGATAATCTCTTTCCTGGGGTAAAATAATGAAAGCCTGAATGATAATTATCGGGAAATATTCATTTAAATGCTTACACCTGGTGTCAGCAACGTATTATAGCGCTCACCTCAACGGCGACAACCTACTGATTTAACTAGAGGATATAACACATTAATAGCAAAAGACACATATAAAGCCGGCGCCAACAAATTGCCAATTCAATGTCCCGTTAAGATTATTCAGATTTCATTCTTGATATTTATAAACACCCAAAACACCAACAAGCAATAACACCAAAAAAACCACAATATAAAAAATAAAAGCACAATAATAACTTAATTAAAAGAATATAACACCACAAAAAAAGCATTATATAGATATTAACACCAAATAATTAATGCATTGGAACTTAATAGCCAGTCATTTAATATATCCTTACGCGAGGTGCTTATGACTCATAAGAAGAAGAAGACGTATTCTTTTATACAACCAGTGGAAAACCGGCGACATCATTATGTTAATTATTATCGTGATCAACATGCCCGCAGGCATATTATGGCGAACTTCATTGGCACTCAATCTGAGCGCCTCAATAAGGCCCTCAGATCTGCTGCTCCGGCAAGATAATAACGGCCGGGCAGAAGCCATTTTGCCCGCAGAAAGCCGCAGTACGCGGCGCCGCCATTGCGCTAACGGCGATCCTGCTATTTACAGGGAAAGGTATTCGGACGTTCTTAATATCTAATATTCAAATGCCCGAACAAGACTAACGCTACGATTCAGACAGACATCCGCATGGCTGCCATGCGTGCACGGTATCTTATTGATAATCAATAACCGGTAAATCCCGGGAGTATTCTGTTCGCCTGTATATTACCACCCCAGCACCTGACTCCTTATCTAAGGCAGAAGATGATAATAGAAACTTAAAGCAAGGGCAGTTATTTATGAACGATATCATCAGTCAAACACATAAAACCTGTTATAGCTTTCTGCAGCAATTTATTAACCTCTCCGTCGATCCTATTTGCTTAAGGGAAAACAGCGGTGAATTTTTGATCTGCAATCATTCATTTACCGAAAAGCTATTAGGTAATTTAAAATTGGCCGAATGGTTATCAACACTTGATTTTGAAACCTCGTATAAACTTAGCGCCCTGGAGCTCGAAGCTTACGCTCTGGAATGCGGAGTGATAATGGAGGAAAATATAAATCTTCGCGGTAAACAATGGGATTTTATTATTACCAAGTTAACCATCGATGGTATTGCTATGACCATCTGGCAATTTTCAAGAATTTACCGGAAAGTTGCTGCAAATAATAAATTTGAACCGGGCCTGACGGCGGCTATCGACCGCCTGCAGAAGCTGGTCGAGGAGCTTAAGGAGAGCCATAAGAGCAATCTCAGCCTCTACTGCCTCGGCGCCAGCCACAGCCTGATCGCCAGAATACTCAATATCTCGACCGGGACCTCCAAAAACCGCATTAAGCATATTCAGGACCGACTGCTGATCGACAGCAGAGAGGAGCTGTTCATTCTGTTCCACGTTAGCGGTATTTCCGTCCTGCTCTACAGGCGGACACTGCAATGCATCACCCGAAACGTTAACAGATTGTTAAAAAAATAGTGACTTTTAGTCCATTTACTTTCTCAACGCGCACCGTCTATTATCGCAATCGGTAACCGGCACCGTCAGATAAAACCAGACATCAGCGCTCGCCCGATATTTATATCCGCGAACAGCCGTTGTCGATGTCAGGCCAGGACGGGCAAATGAATAAAGCTGCAATAATAAATACGCTGTGGATGGTGCTGGAAAAAATAGTCTTAATAGTCGGTTACTTTCTGGTAAGCGCATTAGTCGCCAGGTATCTGGGCCCCGCCATGGTGGGTCAACTGGCCTATCTGGTCGCCGTTTATCAGATTGTCCAGGTCATCGCCAAATGGGGAAGCGAAAGCGTAATTTTTCGTCGGGTCAGTAAAAAACCGCAGTCGGGTAGCCGCTGCTTACAGGCTTCTCTGCGCTTTCGCCTGACCTGCCTACTGGGCCTGACGATACCGCTGGAAATTTACTTTTATGTTAGCCAAAGTACGCTGTTTTTTATTTTTTCGGCCGCAGTAGCGCTCAGCGCCCTGTTTAGCAGTCTGGATGTTTATGCCGTTTATTATAATGCGCGGCTGCGCTCACAATACAATACGGTTATTAACTGCTGCGGACTGATATGCAGCCTGACACTGCGCGCGATCGCCGTGTTTATGGTTTTAAAGCCGGCGTGGCTGGTGCTGCCAATCATGGTTAATAGCGGCCTGCCGCTACTGCTCAGGTACATTAAATACCGGCGCAGCGATGCCGTGGTGCTGAAAAAAGAGAACAGCCGGCACTATCAGAAATATTTTTTTCACAGCGGCAAGCACCTGGTGTTCTCCGCGCTGGCGGTTTCCCTGTATACCCAGTGCCAGAACTTTTTTATTTACCACTATGCGGGCAGCGCGCAGCTGGGTATTTATACGGTAGCGGTCACGTTCACCGCTGGCGCCGGGGCCTTTATTAATGCGCTGATAACATCCTGTTATGTATCGATTTATGCAGAGCCAGATCCACAGCGTGCAAAGGAAAAAGCCGGCGTATTGTTACGCTGGGTGGCGGCCGCCGCGCTGCTTGCCAGTATCGCAACAGTCGCCCTCGGCGGTTTTATTATTGACAGACTTTACGGTGCCGAATATGCCCTCGCCAGGGAACCGCTAATTATTCTGTCACTGGCCGCAATGCTCTCATTTATGGGCACGGTGACCTACCGCTACATTATGCACTATAGCGGGTTTTATTATTTATCAATAAAGACGCTGTTTACGCTGGTGATCAGCGTAATGATAACCGGCGGGCTGGTTAAGCACTACGGCATTATTGGCGCGGCATGGGCCACGGTTATTGTTGAGCTGCTGTCGCTGACCCTGCTCAACTATTTTTTCAAAAACCATGCGGTATTAAAGCTGCATCTGTTTAGCATCCGAGGAAGATAAGATGAATATGGTCGTGCATTCATTGTTCAGAACGGTTCCGTGGTATTTCAGAGATATGATCCTGTATCGCCGGGCCTTTGGTCATTTTCCCGATCTGGCAAATCCGAAAAAATTCAGCGAAAAAATCATCAAGCGCAAGCGCACCCAGTGCTTCGACGAGCACGCCTACAGTAACCTTGCCGATAAATATAAGGTGCGAAACTACGTGTGCGCCGTGATTGGCGCCGACTATCTGGTGCCGCTGCTGGAGGTGTACAGCGATGCCGACAGCCTGAAGCAGGATATTCTCAACGTCAATAACGCCGTCATCAAGCCCAACCACGGCTCGGGAATGCTGCTGTTTATTGAGGACTATCCGACCCACGACCAGTGCCGACACATCTTAAAGCAGGTAAAAAAGTGGATGAACCTTGATTTTTCGCGCATCAGCTGTGAATACCACTATCGCAAGATAAGCCGCAAGATTCTGGTGGAGAGGATGATCGGCACCCTCGATAATCCACCGATCGACTATAAGTTCCACATTTTCCGGCAGCGCGGCGAGACCTTCTTTGTGCTGCAGGTGATCGAACGCCAGCAGCAGCAGAAACCGGTCTTTACCACCTACATCAACAATTTTGCCACCGCCTATAAAGGCAGCTACGCGCTCGGCCTGCAGGAGAGAGCCATTGCCGAAGAGGCGCTGAATAACAGCATCCGGCTCGCCTACAACCTGGAGTACGCGCGTATCGACTGGCTGGTGCACGACCAGGGCCTGTACTTCAGTGAGATAACCCTCACCCCGGCGGCGGGCTACGTGACCGGCTTTGGCGAAGATCTGGATTTGCTGATGGGCAAGCAGTGGCAGCTGCCGCAGAAGATTTAATCATGATGGCAACCCCGCGATCGCCGGATGACGATCTTCGCTGGATCAGTACGCTGAAGTCGGCCTGTATTCTGCTGGTTGTGCTGTTTCACGTCACCGATCCCGGCTTTGTGAATACCCTCGCTTCGCTCTCCGCCGGCAGGCAGATAGCCGGGGGGTGGGCGGCCTTTAACGCCCACCTCTCTCCGCTGCGGATGCCGGTCTTTTTTTTCGTTTCCGGGCTACTGGCCCGCCGCAGCATCCACGCCCGCGGGTGGCGCGAACTGGCGGGCGGGCGGCTGGCAAATCTGCTCTATCTCTATCTCCTCTGGTGCCTGCTGCAGTGGCTGGCGGTGCAGTTCATCGTTCATCAGATAACCGGCCAGCGGATCTCGCCCAATACCAACGCCATCTATGCCGCATCGCCGCGAGAGCTTGTCGTCCTTACGCTAAAAGGGATGAGCAGCGCATGGTATCTCTACGCCCTGTTTGGCTATATCATCCTGGCGAAAGCCGGCAGAAAGTGGCCCCTGCTCTGCCTGACCTTCGGTCTGCTGCTCTATCTTGCCGCCGTGCTGAAGCTGGTTCCCGGCTGGGGGCCGCAGAGCCTGTGCCGCTATGCGCTGTTTTTCCTGATCGGCGCCTTTTTTTCCGAACCGGTCATCACCCTCAGCCGCTGGCGGGCGAGGAGTCTCCCGGTCTGGCTGCTGCTGCTGGGCGCTGCCGCCGGCATGAGGGCGGCAGGGATAAGCAGTAATCTGGCCGAATCCTTTATTGCCATCCCGCTGGCCATCGCCGGCTGCCGGCTGCTGAACGCCTGTCTTCCCACGGCGTACCTGAACCGGCTGGGGTATATCACCCTGCCCGTCTACGTGATGCACCGCATCTTCATCGAGCTGTTCGCCGCGGCGACGATTCAGTACGCCGGGCGCCACGGCGGATTCGACTCGCCCGCGTTTTCCCTTTTCTGGGCCATCGGCTACCCGCCGCTGATGACCCTGCTCTGCGCCGCCGCCGCGCTGGGCCTGTGGAAGCTGCTCAATCAGGGCCCGGGAGAGCGGCTGTTTGCCCTGCGCCCGCCGGCGGCGGTCAGGGCCTGACGTCGCGCACCAGCAGGGTCAGCACTTCGTAGTGGGCGGTGTGGGGGAACATATCGAACAGCTGCACCCGCTCAAGGCGGTAGTCCGGCAGGCAGGCAATGTCATTTGCCATGCTCTGCGCATTGCAGCTGGAGTAGATGATATACGGCGGCGCCATGCGGCTCAGGTAGTCGCACAGCGCCCTGCCGATGCCCCGGCGCGGCGGATTTACCAGCACCAGATCCGGCGCCGCCTGCTGGCCGGTGGCAAACTGCGTGGAGTCCAGCGCCTGGAAATGAAGATTGTGCAGCCCCAGTTCGGCGGCGGACTGGCGGGCGCAGGCGATGGCCTCCGGGGCAATTTCGATGCCGGTCAGGCGCATGTCGGGCGTGGCGCAGTGCAGGCCAAAGCCGCCGACGCCGCAGAACAGATCCCACATGTGATTAACCGGCAGGGCGCGCACCCAGTCGCGGGCGGCGGCGTAAAGCTGGGAGGCCACCGCCGGGTTGGTCTGGAAGAAACTCTGCGGGCGGATCCACAGTGGCACGCCGTTGAAGCGCTCGGCCAGCGCCTGCTGTTCGGTAAAGAAGATCTCCTCCTCGCCCTCCATGATCGCCATATGCACCGGCTGAATATTGGCGGTAATGACCTTCAGCTGCGGCAGTTGCGCCCTGAGCCAGGGCAGCGCCGCGCGCAGCGGATCAACTTTGGCCTGCGAACGCAGGACAAAGCGCAGCATCATCCCGCCGTCCAGGCGGCTTTCGGTCAGCAGCAGGTACTTAAGCTCCCCGCGGCGGCGGGCGACGTTATAGGGCGTCAGCCCGGCGCGGGCGATAAACGGTTTGAGGACGTCAAAGACCGGCGCGAAGCGCGCCGGATAGAGCGGGCAGCCGGTGAGATCCTCCGCCGTGCCGTCCCGGTTCAGGATGCCGAGCAGCGGCTTCTCGACGCTGCCGCTGACCACCATTTTGGCTTTATTGCGAAAGCCCTGCTCCGGGCCTTCGGCGGGCGGGCGCCACTCGCTGACGGGCCTGTCGGCCAGCAGTTGCCGCAGGTCGAGAAGCTTGGCCGAGAGCTGTTGCGGCACGGGCCACTCAAGCCACTGGCAGGAGCGGCAGCGGCCGGCATCATAGAGAGCGCACTGCATAGAGAAACCTTACACATTCGGGGGCGGGGATTGTACCACCGTTATTGCAGGCGGAAAAAGCGGCGGCTGGCAGAAGGCAGGAATAGCAGCATCAGCACCAGCAGGTCGGGCAGCTTTTGCATCACCAGCGAGCGGAAAATCTCCCGCTTCGACTCCCCGGCAATGCTGAACAGTTCGGGATAGCCGTAGCCGAGCGACGCCGACCACAGATAGCCGGTGGCGATAATCTGGGTCGCGAGGTAGATCCAGCGCGCCGGGTTACGCCCCTTAATCAGCGAAAATGCGCACCAGATCTCCACAAATACCAGCACGAGGCTCGCCAGAAAAACCAGCGTCAGCGACCAGGTCTGCACGCTGCGCAGCACGAAGGACTCCAGGCCGCGCAGGCCCAGCAGATTGAGGATCATCAGCAGGTCGAGCCCGCGGATGAGAATAATGGCGAACGCCGCTATCTGCACCAGGGTAGGCACATTCAGCCGGGCGTGAGAGTGTCGTGATTTGGCAAACAGTCGCAAGTGTGGCCTTCCATGAAAACGCCCCCTCCGGTGGGAAGGGGCGAAACACAACTTATGGAATTTTAGGCAATTTAGCCGCGTCTTGCACGCTGCATATCGCGCATTCGCTGCTTTTCCGTGCGGGCCATCAGATACCAGGCGATAAAACCAACGATCCCGACCACGCCGAGGATAAGCGTCGCCAGGGCATTGATCTCCGGGTTAACGCCCATCCGCACGCTGGAGAAGACCAGCATCGGCAGCGTCGTCGCTCCCGGCCCGGAGACGAAGCTGGCGATCACCAGGTCATCGAGCGACAGGGTAAAGGCCAGCAGCCAGCCGGAGATCACCGCCGGCATAATCATCGGCAGGGTAATGATGAAGAACACCTTCAGCGGCGCGGCCCCCAGATCCATCGCCGCCTCTTCAATCGAGCGGTCCAGCTCGCGCAGGCGCGAAGAGATCACCACCGCCACGTAGGCGGTGCAGAAGGTGACGTGGGCCAGCCAGATGGTCAGCATCCCCCGATCCGACGGCCAGCCGATGGCGTGGCCGAGGGCGACGAACAGCAGCAGCAGCGACAGGCCGGTGATCACATCCGGCATCACCAGCGGGGCGGTTATCATAAAGGCGAAACCGTTTGAACCGCGAAAGCGGCCAAAGCGCACCATCACCACGGCGGCAATAGTACCGAGGATGCTGGCCATGGTTGCCGCGCAGGCGGCCACCGTCAGACTCAGGCCCACGGCGCTCATCATCGCATCGTCGCGGAACAGCTCGCCGTACCAGCGCGTGGACCAGCCTGCCCACACCGTCACCAGCTTCGAGCTGTTGAAGGAGTAGATGACCAGCATCAGCATCGGCGCATAGAGAAAGGTAAAGCCGAGCACGAGGATCAGAATGCGCCACGGCGAGCGGACTACCGGTAAGTTGTTCATCCGTTCTCTCCCATCTGCTTCTGCTGGTGCTTGTGGAACCACATAATCGGCACGATCAGCAGCAGCAGCATAACCACCGCCACCGCCGAGGCCACCGGCCAGTCGCGGTTATTGAAGAACTCCTGCCACAGTACCCGGCCAATCATGATGGTGTCCGGGCCGCCGAGTAGCTCGGGAATAACGAACTCGCCCACCGCCGGAATAAACACCAGCATCGCGCCGGCAATAATCCCGCCTTTGGTCAGCGGCACGATGACGCTGAAGAAGGTCTTCAACGGCCGGGCGCCGAGATCGAGCGACGCCTCCACCAGCGAATAGTCGATGCGCGTCAGGGCGGTGTAGATAGGCAGCACCATAAACGGCAGATAGGCATAGACGATGCCAATATAGACCGCGAGGTTAGTGTGCAGGATCGCCAGCGGCTGATCGATAACCCCAAGCCAGATCAGGAAGTTGTTGAGAATACCGTTGCTTTTCAGAATGCCCATCCAGGCGTAGACGCGGATCAGGAACGAAGTCCACGACGGCAGGATCACCAGCAGCAGCAGAATGTTGCGGGTGGAGGGCTTACTGTGGGCGATGGCCCACGCCAGCGGGTAGCCCAGCAGCAGACAGCAGATCGTCGACACGCCCGCCATCTGCAGCGACTGCAGATAGGCCTCGGCGTACAGCGGATCGTCGGTCAGCTGCAGGAAATTGCCGATATTAAGCGTCAGGGTCAGCTGATCGTCCGCCCACTCCAGCAGCTCGGTGTAGGGCGGGATGGCCCGCGCCATGTCGGCGAGGCTTATCTTAAAGACGATCAGAAACGGCAGCAGAAACAGCAGGCACAGCCAGAGATAGGGCAGCGCGATAACCAGCTTGCGCCCGTGCTTCATCTGCAGGCGCGCAAGCCAGGTGCCGCCGGCGGCCGGCGGTGGTAATGTACTCATGGCATCCCCTCCCCTAAACCGTCAACACCACGCAGCTGTCGGCGTCCCAGCATAACCGCACCTCATCGCCCCAGGTCGGCAGACCTTTGCGATAGCGGTGTTCGTTCTGCAGCTGGGCGCTGATCACCTGCCCGCTGTTGAGCCGCACGTGATAGATAGAGAGATCGCCCAGATAGGCAATGTGCGTCACCTCGCCCACCGCGAAGTTGTAGCCGCTGGCCGGCGGTTCGTCGCACAGCACTATCTTCTCCGGGCGCAGGGCGACGTACACCGGCACGTTGTCCACCACCGAGGCGTCGGCATCGACCTTCAGCGGGTGCACCAGCCCCGGCGCGTCAATCACCAGGCCGTCCTCTTCGCGGGTCTTCAGCATGCCTTCGAAGACGTTGACCGAGCCGATAAACTCCGCGCTGTAGCGGGTGGTCGGGTGCTCGTAGATCTCCTCCGGCT
Source organism: Pluralibacter gergoviae ATCC 33028 = NBRC 105706 (assembly GCF_001598855.1). Classification (GTDB taxonomy): domain Bacteria; phylum Pseudomonadota; class Gammaproteobacteria; order Enterobacterales; family Enterobacteriaceae; genus Pluralibacter; species Pluralibacter gergoviae. The sequence continues at coordinate 141,471 of NZ_BCZS01000014.1, forward strand.
CACCGATCTGCACAAACTTGCCGCGGTTCATGATGGCAATGCGCCCGGCCATGGTCATCGCCTCTTCCTGGTCGTGGGTCACCATCACGCAGGTGACGCCGACGCGCTCAAGAATATCGACCACCTCAAGCTGCATCCGATCGCGCAGCTTTTTATCCAGCGCGCCCATCGGCTCGTCGAGCAGCAGCAGCTTCGGCCGCTTGGCGAGGCTGCGGGCCAGGGCCACGCGCTGGCGCTGGCCGCCGGAGAGCTGGTGCGGCTTGCGTTTGGCAAACTCCTGCATGTGCACCAGGCTCAGCATCTCGGCCACCCGGGCGGCGATCTCCGCCTTCGGCAGCTTGTCCTGCTTGAGGCCGAAGGCAATGTTCTGCTCCACGGTCATGTGCGGAAACAGGGCGTAGGACTGGAACATCATATTGACCGGGCGCTGGTAGGGCGGCACCTGGGAGAGGTCGACCCCGTCCAGCACAATCTGCCCGGCGGTTGGCTGCTCGAAGCCCGCCAGCATACGCAGCAGCGTGGACTTGCCGCAGCCGGAGGCGCCGAGTAGGGCAAAAATTTCACCTTTATAAATCGTCAGGCTGACATCGTCGACGGCGCGCTGGTCGTCGAAGGATTTGGTCAGGTTGCGGATCTCCAGCAGCGGGGTGAGGAGCTTGCTGGCCCTGGACTGCGGACGTGCAATGGCGTCGTTCAATTATGGTGCTCTCCGGCGAAATACAAGAAGTCGGTACGGCCCGGTTGCCGTACTGTTTGCCTGCGCGCAGGCCGGGTGCCTGCGCCAGGCCGGGGCAGCTGCACAACTCTGGTGCAGCCGCCCGGTGCAATGCCCCGCCGCGCTATTTGCCGGTTTTCACCTTGGTCCAGGCGCGGGTGATGATGCGGTCCACTTTTGGCGGCAGCACGTTCTGAGTAAAGAGCTTGGCGCGGATCGCCTCCGGCGGATAGATGCCCGGGTTGTTGCGCACTTCGTCACTCAGCAGCGGCGTCGCCGCTTTGTTGGCGTTGGCGTAATAAACGTGGTTGCTGATGTTGGCCACTACGTCCGGCTTCATCAGGTAGTTGAGGAACTGGTAGGCCTCATCTTTGTTTTTGGCATCCGCCGGGATGGCAAACATGTCGAAGTAGGTCAGCGCCCCCTCTTTGGGGATCGAGTAGGCAATGTTGACGCCGTTCTTCGCCTCTTTAGCGCGGTTTGCGGCCTGCAGCACGTCGCCGGACCAGCCGATCGCCACGCAGATATCGCCGTTCGCCAGGTCGTTAATGTACTGGGAAGAGTGGAAGTAGCGGATATTCGGGCGCAGCTTCATCAGCAGATCGTTGGCGGCGCCGGTGTAGTCTTTCGCATCGGTACTGTTGGGATCTTTGCCGAGATAGTGCAGCACGGTGGCGTAAACTTCGCTCGGCGCGTCGAGGAAGGTGACGCCGCAGCTCTTGAGCTTCGCAAGATTTTCCGGCTTGAGGATCAGATCCCAGCTGTCCACCGGCGCATCTTTGCCAAGGGCCGCCTTCACCTTATCGACGTTATAGCCGATGCCGGTGGTGACCATCATGTAGGGAATGCCGTATTTGTTGTCGTGGTCGTTATGGGCCACCAGCTTGAGCATATCCGGGTCGAGATTTTTGTAATTCGGCAGCTTGCTCTTGTCCAGCGGCGCGAAGATGCCCGCCTGCGCCTGGCGCTCAAGGAACTGCGAGGACGGCACGACCAGATCGTAGCCGGTGCTGCCGGCCATCAGTTTGCCCTCCAGCACTTCGTTGGAGTCAAAAACGTCGTACACCACCTTGATGCCGCTCTCTTTTTCAAAATTGGCGATGGTGTCCGGCGCGATATAGTCGGACCAGTTGTAAATATGCAGCGTTTTCTGTTCTGCGGCCAGGCTCCCGGCAGACACCGCCATCAGCGCGGCCGTAACCATACCCGTTAACCATTTTTTATTAAAAGCGGTCATAGCTCTTTCCTTCTCCACGTCCGTTACAGGCGGACCAAAATAGACCCGTTTCTGTGCATGCAAAAACCATGCATGTTTTGTCAGTCTGCAAAGAAAAGGAGAGCGGTACTCTCCCGGCAGGCAGCGCGTGCGTATGCTGAAACCGGCGTTACTGCATTGTTAAATCGCAGTTATTATCACGCCGGGTCATCAGGCTTCGCCAGAATAACTGTAGCCGGGGTACGAGGCTATAGCCCGCGGATAAAAGCGTCTTTTATCAATTTTTTATGCAAGATCACTTTATTGCCTGCCGTACTCCGGGCGCAGGAATAGTGAATAATTCTTTAATAAAAGGTTAAGTGAGGAGTTATGACGGTTTTTGGCAGCCGCGCGGGCGGCGGCTGCTTAAGCGGGGGCATTTTTCAGTGAAGGAAGTGGACCAGCGGCTCTTCTTTCACCGGCTCTTCGTCTTCGCCTTTAAAGAGCAGCTGGTGGGCGCCGGCTTCGAGGATAACCATTGACACCTGCTCTTCGCTCTGGCGGAAGAACCATTCGAACTGCTCGCGGCTGACGCCGACGTTAACCGACAGGGACTGGCACACCACCAGCTTCGGCAGGTTATCGTCCTGCACGTCAAGGAACGCCTTCACCGTCAGCGAGCTGGCGTTGATCGCCGAGAGGTCGGCGGCCAGCGGCAGCAGCGCCGACGGTTTAACCTCGGCGAGCGCGGAGAACAGCACCACGTTGTCCAGCAGATCGATTTTGGCGTCGAAAATGCCCTCAAAATTCTGCATATGCGGCAGGTGCAGCGCCTGGCAGGAATCGCATTCAAAGAAGCTGATGCCCATATCGTCGAGCCAATGACGTAGCGTATTCAGGTCGGGGACGACGAGTGAATCCATAGTAGCGGCCACCTTTTGCTGGGTAAGTAAACATAAAACCGGCATAGCTTACGCAAAAACAGCCCGCAGCGCTATGCGTGAGGCGCTATCCGCCAATTTTGAGACAGAAGCCCGGCCGCGCCTGCTGCTCAATCCACTGGATCATCCTGGCGGCAATATCCAGGCCGGTGGTTTTTTCTATCCCCTCCAGCCCCGGCGAGGCATTCACCTCCATCACCAGCGGACCGCGGTTTGAGCGCAGAATATCGACGCCGGCGACCTCAAGGCCGAGGGTCTGGGCGGCCTTAATGGCAATCGCCCGCTCCTGCGGCGTAATGGTGGCGATGGTCGCCACGCCGCCCCGGTGCAGGTTGGAGCGAAAATCGCCCTCCTTCGCCCGCCGCTCGATGGCGGCCACCACCTCGTTGCCCACCACCAGGCAGCGGATATCGCGCCCCTTAGCCTCGGCGATATACTCCTGGACCAGGATGTGGGCGTTGAGGCCGCGAAAGGCGTCGATAACGCTCTCTGCCGCCTGGCGCGTTTCCGCCAGCACCACGCCGATGCCCTGGGTGCCCTCCACCAGCTTCACCACCAGCGGCGCGCCGCCGACCATATCAATCAGATCGCGGGTATCGTCCGGGGAGTGGGCGATGCCGGTCTTCGGCAGATCGATGCCCTGGCGGGCCAGCAGCTGCAGAGAGCGCAGCTTGTCGCGGGCGCGGGTGATGGCCACGGATTCGTTGAGCGGATAGCTGCCGAGCAGCTCAAACTGGCGCAGGGCGGCAGTGCCGTAGAAGGTTATCGCCGAGCCGATGCGCGGGATCACCGCATCGAAGTGCGGCAGCTGGCGGCCCTTGTAGTGGACGGACGACGCCGCCGGGCTGACGTTCATGTAGCAGGAGAGCGGATCGAGGATCTCGACCAAATGGCCGCGCTTCACCGCGGCCTCCTTCAGGCGCTTACAGGACCAGAGCGTACCGTCCCTGGACAAAATGGCAATCTTCACCCTTGACCTCGTTATGATGGTCCGAAAAAGTCCTGCGTATCATACTCTGCGCCGCTTTTATCGGATAGCCCAACCCTGCTTGTGAAGATAGTCGAGAATGAAAGGCCGCGTCTCTTTGATGATGGTACGGCGAATGTGGTCGCTCCAGGTGTCGCGGCGGGTGTTGCTGTCGCGGGAAAGATAATAGGCGGCCACCTCTTCGTCATAGTCGGAGAGCGCCTGCGGATCGACATTCTGGTAGCGGTTTTCATGCACCAGGATCGCGGCGGGCAGGCGCGGCTTGACGTCCGGATTATCGGCAGGCCAGCCGAGGCAGAGGCCAAACAGCGGCAGCACGTGTTTCGGCACCCCGAGCAGTTCGCCGACCTCTTCAATGTGGTTGCGAATACCGCCAATATAGACGCCGCCCAGGCCCAGAGACTCGGCTGCAATCAGCGCATTCTGCGCCATGATAGCGGTGTCCACTGCCCCCAGCAGCAGCTGCTCCGCCCTGCCCAGCTGCGCGTCGGGGCAGATCTGCAGGTGGCGATTAAAATCGGCGCAGAATACCCAGAACTCGGCGGCTTTCGCCACGTGCTGCTGGCCGCCGCTGAGCGTGACCAGCTTTTCCCGCAGGGCCGGGTCGGTCACGCGAATAATCGAGGTGCACTGCAGAAAGCTGGAGGTGGAGGCAGACTGCGCGCCGGCAATAATCGCCTCGCGCTGCGCGTCCGTAATGGGCCGGTCGGTAAAGTGGCGGATGGAGCGGTGGCTGCGCAGCAAATCAATGGTTGGCGTCATATCTCTTCCTGATAAATGAGGGAATTTGCGGGAAAGTATAGCGGGGGTATGGGATTGCGTAATTGGCAAAACATAGCCCTAAACCATCGTAGTAAGAGGCAGAACCTTCTTTTACTGCGCCGCCGATGGCGGCACAATGCCCGCTATTCGCCGTCAGGCTCAGTGAAAATAGTGGGAGAGTATATATGTTTACGGTTATTTTTGGTCGTCCGGGCTGCCCGTACTGCGTCCGCGCAAAAGAACTTGCCGAGAAGCTCACCCGCGAGCGCGACGACTTTAACTACCGCTACGTGGATATCCACGCGGAAGGCATCAGCAAAGCCGACCTGCAGAAGACCGTCGGCAAGCCGGTAGAGACGGTGCCGCAGATTTTCGTCGATCAGCAGCACATCGGCGGCTTCACCGATTTTGAAGCCTGGGCGAAAGCCAACCTCGGCCTGTATGCCTGAGCCGCCGCGCGGGCGCTAGCCGCGCCCGCGCTTTATCAGCGCGATACGCACGACCTGAAAGCACAGCGTGCCCAGCGCAGACCAGAAGACGGCGCTCGACAGCCACGCCAGCTCCTGCCACAGCGAACGCGGGATCTCGATGACGTGACGGATCATCAGCAAACAAACTGGCACCGCCAGCAGGGCGCCAATCACCGTACGCAATACGGTCTGCCCGCTAATCATCAGCGCAGAGCACAGCCCCGGTACGATAAACAGCAGCAGCCCCAGCTCCCGGTGCCCCGGCGAGCGGACGATGGCGACGTCCTTATTGAGCAACAGAAAACCACACACGGCAATAAACAGCATAAAGCAGCAGATTATGCCCGGCCAACACTGTTCCGATTTCAAGATGCCTCCTGACGTTTCCTCTATCAAACAACCACAACCTACAGTCAGATAAAGATACTGGCACTCCCTGCCATACGAGTTCATACATGCGCAAAAACAGAATGTTGCTGGCCGTATTAATCAGGAACGATTAGACTAACGGCGCTATTTATTGTGATTATCAGGCCGCCCTGATGGGCTCTTTTCTTGCGACTTCAGGAAAAACATTAGCCCAAATAATTACACTTTTCAACAACTTACTAGTAAACAAGAAGTTAGCTTTCGTGAATATAAACGTCGCAGACTTGTTAAGCGGGAATTACATCCTGTTATTATTTGTGGTACTGGCGCTGGGCCTGTGCCTGGGGAAATTGCGCTTAGGTTCTGTCCAACTGGGTAATTCCATTGGAGTTTTAGTGGTCTCTCTGTTATTAGGCCAGCAGCATTTCAGTATTAACACTGATGCATTAAACCTCGGCTTTATGCTGTTTATTTTCTGCGTGGGCGTGGAAGCCGGACCTAACTTTTTTTCCATTTTCTTCCGCGACGGTAAGAACTATTTAATGCTGGCGCTGGTGATGGTGGGCTCGGCGCTGATGATGGCGCTGGGGCTCGGCAAGCTGTTCGGCTGGGACATTGGCCTGACCGCCGGGATGCTGGCGGGGGCAATGACCTCAACGCCGGTGCTGGTGGGCGCGGGCGATACCCTGCGCCACTCCGGCATGGCGGGCGGCGCGCTGGCTATCACCCAGGATCACCTCAGCCTCGGCTACGCCCTCACCTACCTGGTCGGCCTCGTCAGCCTGATCGTCGGCGCGCGCTACATGCCGAAACTGCAGCACACCGACCTGCAGACCAGCGCCCAGCAGATCGCCCGCGAGCGCGGTCTGGACACCGACTCGAAGCGTAAAGTCTATCTGCCGGTGATCCGCGCCTACCGCGTCGGCCCCGAGCTGGTGGCCTGGGCCGACGGTAAAAACCTGCGCGAGCTGGGCATCTACCGCCAGACCGGCTGCTATATCGAACGCATCCGCCGCAACGGCATCCTCGCCAGCCCCGACGGCGACGCGGTGCTGCAGATGGGCGACGACATCGCCCTCGTCGGCTATCCGGACGCCCACGCCCGCCTCGACCCCAGCTTTCGCAACGGCAAAGAGGTATTCGACCGCGATCTGCTCGATATGCGTATCGTCACCGAAGAGATCGTGGTTAAAAACCACAACGTGGTCGGCCGCCGCCTGGCGCAGGTCAAGCTCACCGACCACGGCTGCTTCCTCAACCGCGTCATCCGCAGCCAGATTGAGATGCCTATCGACGACAACATCGTGCTCAACAAAGGCGACGTGCTGCAGGTGAGCGGCGACGCCCGCCGGGTGAAGAGCATCGCTGACCGCATCGGCTTTATCTCGATCCACAGCCAGGTCACCGACCTGCTCGCTTTCTGCGCCTTCTTTATCGTCGGCCTGATGATCGGCATGATCACCTTCCAGTTCAGCAGCTTCAGCTTCGCCATCGGCAACGCCGCCGGCCTGCTGTTCGCCGGCATCATGCTCGGCTTCCTGCGCGCCAACCATCCGACCTTCGGCTACATCCCGCAGGGGGCGCTGAATATGGTGAAGGAGTTCGGCCTGATGGTGTTTATGGCGGGCGTCGGCCTCAGCGCCGGCAGCGGCATCGGCAGCGTCGGCGCCATCGGCGGCCAGATGCTGATCTCCGGCCTTATCGTCAGCCTGGTGCCGGTGGTGATCTGCTTCCTGTTCGGCGCCTACGTGCTGCGCATGAACCGCGCGATGCTGTTCGGCGCGATGATGGGCGCCCGCACCTGCGCCCCGGCGATGGAAATTATCAGCGATGCGGCGCGCAGCAATATCCCGGCGCTGGGCTATGCCGGCACCTACGCTATCGCTAACGTGCTGTTAACCCTGGCAGGTACGCTGATCGTCATTATCTGGCCGGGACTCGGATAAATCCTAAGATCGAGAAAAGCAGAAAAAAATGTGAGATAGGCAGAACTTTCGCTCCGGCAGGCAGTCATAAGTAATGCCACTGCTTTTCTTTGATGTCCCCATTTTGTGGAGCCCATCAACCCCGCCGATTCGGTTCAAGGTTGATGGGTTTTTTGTTGGCTGGAACTCGGTGCCTTTCTAATCAGCCAATTATGAGCCACCTTTACGCCAGATGGCGATAAAATGGCGTCAGCGAAAAAACTTGAAGCCGTAGCCCAGCAGACTTACCTCTGATTTTTCCCCCTGCTCTCCCCTTCAGAGTCATCGCATCCAAACGACAAATGAATACAATCGATAAAAAATCAGCAAGGAAAGCGCATGTTCGACTTTTACCCAGAGAAGACTTACAGCAGAGCCGAAGTCATGAGTAGGCCATCACCTGTCCCTGCAGTGAACGGGGTTTATTTTTGGTGGTTCAAAGAGATTCCGCCAGGAGTGCCAACAGAAGGGTGTATCACAGCAGAAGGTTACACGCTTCTCTATGTCGGCATTTCACCCGATAAACGCGGGAAACCCAATAGTCGATCGAATTTACGAAAGCGCCTCAAAACACATTACAGCGGCAATGCCGCAGGCTCAACTCTTCGACGTACACTCGGCGTGCTGCTGAGTGGAGTAAGTTGCTTCCCCCTTCGCCGGGTAGGTTCCGGCTCCAGAATGACATTCACTCATCCAGGTGAGCAGTGGCTTGACCTTTGGATGGAGCAAAATACCAGGGTTCACTGGATACCTGTTGAAGCACCGTGGGAAGTTGAAGACAAATTGATCGCATCCATTCCCCTACCTTTAAATATTCAGGGAAATGCTCACAGCTTTAAACCCACGCTTTCGGAGAAGCGGACTCAGGCAGCAGCTGAGGCACGATTGATGGATATTGCAGATGAGCGGGGTTTAAGAAGACGATTAGCAGCGCAGTAAGACCACGTCGCCCGATCAGAGTCAATAAGCAAATTGTTCCTGCATACCTTTTGGATGAGGTGTGTGATTCATAGACATCGTTTCACTATAATACCACCCTATGAACAGGGAAATTCAGCAGCGACTACAGTGGGTAAAGCTCTATGAAACGTCGGGTGATGTGAGGTTCGTATGCTGGCTCTGTGGTATTTCCCGGCCCACGTTACGCAAATGGTGGCGCAAATATCTGGCTCAGGGTGTCGCTGGTCTGGAAAGCCATAGCCGCCGCCCAAAGCGCTCACCGTCAACGAAAACCGGCGCTGGCGAAGTCGCTCTGATTCTGGAGTTACGTTCCCTTCGAGATCTGGGGGGCAAGACGGATTCAAAGCGAGTTAAAACGACTTCATTCAATCTCACTGGCAATAGCAACAACCCACAAAGTCCTTTGCCAGAATCAGGTTAAACCTGTTGTTAGATTCAGGCGTAAAGCTGATTTCATTCGTTACGAACGCCCTGTCCCCGGTGATCGGGTTCAGATGGATACCTGTAAAATTGGCTCCGGCTTATATCAGTACACATCTGTTGATGATTGCACCCGCTACAGAGTCCTGAGGCTCTATTCTCGTCGTACAGCGGCAAACACACTGAATTTTATTGATTGTATTATTGAAGAAATACCTTTCCCAATACAACGCTTTCAGACAGACTGGGGAAGAGAATTTTTTGCCGTTAAGGTGCAAAAAAATAGAAAGAATACTACATCAAATTTCACCTAAACAAACCAGCGTCGTCTCATCTTAATGGCAAAGTTGAACGTTCCCAAAAGACAGATAAAGCTGAGTTTTACGCTACCGTCGACCTCTCAACTGATGACCTGAAGGATCTGCTGGCAGAATGGCAGAATTATTATAACTGGGAACGTTCCCATGACGCCCACAATGGTAAAACCCCGATGGAGCGCTACTTCGAACTTGCGGAGAAAACTCCATACGCTGATGCCGTTCACGCACACTATCGGCCCAGTGAAGAACATACGCAGGAACAGAATTATAAGCTTGAACATGAACTAAGAAAATTGAAACGATGTCTATGACATCACACACATAAAGTAACTTGCCTGTGATGTTGAATTGAACATATCAAAATCAGGCAATTACACAAAGTTATGTACAGGCTCGAGCTGTATGAAGAAATC